>CAYVXY010000008.1:223188-315642 GCA_964454965.1 uncultured Polyangiaceae bacterium
GTGCCACCTGACGTCGCGGCTTTGCCGCCAGTTGTGGCAGTGCCACCTGACGTCGTGGCTTTGCCGCCAGTTGTGGCAGTGCCACCTGACGTCGCGGCTTTGCCGCCAGTTGTGGCAGTGCCACCTGACGTCGTGGCTTTGCCGCCAGTTGTGGCAGTGCCACCTGACGTCGCGGCTTTGCCGCCAGTTGTGGCAGTGCCACCTGACGTTGCAGCTTTGCCGCCAGTTGTGGCAGTGCCGCCCGTTGGTATCACCCCTCCCGTGGCGACGCTGGTCGCGCCTTGCGTCGTGGCGCCAGCGCCGACGGCTCCACCAGTGGTTTCGGTTCCAACGGCCCCACCAACGCTAACGCTCGCGGTGCCGCCACTCATTGCGCCTCCTGCCTGAACCGTGCCACCCCCTGCGCCGAGTGAGCTTTGTCCTGTTGTGCCGTCGTTGGTGCAACTCGACGGCAACCCCATGGCCAAGACCACCATTGCGAGACGAACAGAAATTCTTGGTTCAGTTAGGGCACGCATGATTCGCACGCGGATCCGTTCTCAATTCGGGCAGGCTTGCCCGTTGGTTCTGTTGGGTGTTCCCGAACTGCACCACGCAAAACTGCCAGTGCCGTCCGGCAGACGAGAGTATGACGCGTCCGCATTGGCTTGGCCCCATTCGACTGAGTCGACGAGCTTCTGTTCGGGATCGAATAGGTAAAGTCCCTCACCGCCAGCAGCGAGCCCAAAGGGCATATGGAGGACTCCTTGGTCGACATCGCCGTCAGCCCACAGCAGGAGCACGCCGCCCGCCTTGATGGTCAGTGAGGCGTCCAGGGGGCCTTTGGTCGGTTCGTCGAGCGAGTCCGTGATATAGAACCCAGACAAGCTGATGTCTTGAGCAGTCATGTTGTAAAGCTCCAACCAGTCTGGATAAGAACCGCCTTCGTCGATGGCGCCACTGTGGTTGGAGGGAACCAATTCATTGACCGCAAGCTTCCCACTGTAGGGCGATTGCGGGAGAGTTGTCGTCCCTGTGGAGCCGGCTGCTGCAGTGGTCCCGCCAGCGGTTGCGTCGGTTCCGCCAGCCGCGGTGGCTCCGCCAGAGCTGCTCGTGTTACCCCCTATTTCACCCGAGGAGTTGCCGCCAACTTGACTGGTGGAAGTTGCTGTCGTGCCGCCCGTGCCCGCTGGGGGCGATGCATTGTCATCGGAACCACAACCCAATTGAACGAAGACCAGCGCGCAGGACAGTGTGAAATAGAGGTGCTTCATGATCATGCTCGTGTGTGCTTCTAAGGTTCTAGCATTTCACAGCGCGAGTCGCTGACCCGAATAGGTAGGTGTAGGCAATCAAGTTGTAGCGGTCTCAAATCTGTGCCGTTGACGCAATTCGCTTGGGCCTGGGTGGAAAATGCAAACAACTCGGCAACATTGGCGGGATCTCACCGGCAGCTCGGAAAGGCCTGTGGCGTGTCGGTATTGCGTCAGGCATATCTTGAGTCTATGTCGATCCGGCAGAGCAGAATCACTGGCGCTTTTGTCTTAGGTACGTCGATTTTGGGGCTGGGCTGTTCAGGGGGCACGGGTTCTCCGATCGGCAATCTCCCATCAGCAACGGGAGGCACGGGTAGTGGGGCACCTGCTGGAGGCAGTCAGAACTCAACCGGCGGCAATGCCCAGAGCGCCACCGGCGGGGCTCAGAACTCGAACGGTGGCAACACCCAAAGCGCAACTGGCGGGGCTCAGAACTCGAACGGGGGCAATACCCAAAGCGCCACCGGCGGGGCCCGGAACACCACCGGCGGGGTTCAGAACTCGAGCGGTGGCAACACCCAAAGCGCAACTGGCGGGGTTCGGAACACGACCGGTGGTGTTCAGAACTCGAACGGGGGCAACACCCAGAGCGCAACCGGCGGAAGCAGCACCACTTCGGGCGGAACGACGGCAACTGCGACGGGAGGACAGTCTTCTGTTACCGCAGCTTGTTCGGCGGCTGCCAAGGGTGACGTCGTAACGTCGGTGCCGAGTGGTACTTTCCAGGGTTCGGTGTCGGTCTCGCTGACGACGACGATTTCCAACGCTGAGATCCGCTACACTACGGATGGTCAGGCCCCCACGGCGACTTCCACGCTCTATTCGGGAACGGCCCTGAACTTCACGGCTACGACGCGGCTGCGTGCTCAAGCCTTCGTGCAGGGGGCCGTCTCCGGGATGCCGACCACGGCCATCTACATCGCGCGAGCCATCGACGGGACGCATGACCTTCCGGTCATCGTGCTCGACTCTTATGGCAGTGGGAAGCTGCCGACCGACTACACCAAGGACCGCCCCTACGTCGATGTGGCATTCCTTGGTTACGACGTGTCCGGCGGCTCGGTTTCCATCTCGTCAACCCCCAGCATGGCAAGCCTGGCCGCGTTCCACGTGCGCGGAAACAGCTCGTCCATGGCCGACAAGGTGCCGTATAAGCTCGAGTTCCGTAACGAAGCTGGTGGCGATCGGGATTGCCCCTTGTTCGGTATGCCCGCCGAGTCCGATTGGGCACTGGTGGGGCCCCACGCGGACAAGACGCTGATTCACAACAACTACGTCTATGAGCTGGGCCTCGCCATGGGGCTCAAAGCGCCGCGGATCAAGCTCGCGGAGGTCTACGTCAACGTTGACAATCAGCCGCTTGCCGCTGACGACTATCAGGGCGTTTACCAAGTCGTCGAGACGATCAAGAACCAGAAGGATCGGCTCGATTTGAAGCAGCTCGACGAAACCAAGACCTCGGCAACCGAGATCACGGGGGGCTACATCTTCAAGTTCGACTGGATGCTGACGGCGGATGTGAGCATCCCTTGCCCGACCAGTGCCGCCAATTGCTGGAAGTATCTGGAACTCGTCGATCCGGTTCCGGTTGCCCAGCCACAGATGGACTACCTGACGCAGCACCTCGTGTCGTTCAACAACGCGTTACACACCACCAACATCGCTGACGCAACGACGGGCTATCCGTCCTTCGTCGAGGTTGGTACCTTTGTCGATCACGTCATCATCAACGAGTTCACGCGCAACATGGATGGCTTTGCGCGCAGCCAGTACTTTTTCAAGGATCGCGGGGCCAAGCTCAATGCGGGCCCGCTCTGGGATTTTGACTTGATCGCAGGCATCGGTCTGAAGCCAGGTGGCTTTGGCGGAACCATGGCCAATACGGCCGCTGATGGCTGGCAGTATGAAGGCAACAAGAGTCGACTCGCGGGTGCTACCGCCGACTGGTTCCCAGTCCTGATCGCCGATCCTACGTTCAAGGCCCAGTTGATCACGCGCTGGAAGTCACTGCGTCAAGGCCTCTTGTCCAACGCTTCCATTGCTTCACGGATTGACGCCGCCAGCGCAGGCCTGAGTGCGGCGGCCGGGCGTAATTTCACACGCTGGAATATCCTGACCCAGGCCAGGGTAGAACCCTTCGACACCACCATCGACGCGACTTGGGCTGGCCAGATCAGCTCGATGAAGACGTGGCTGCAGGCACGCGCTGCGTGGCTCGATACTCAGTGGAAGTAGGGCTGACCCGGGCAGCGGTCGATGTGTCTACGGCTGCCCGGCCCAAGTTCGACACCGCTACGGCTGTCCGCGCTTACCCATCTTCGAGTCGAGGTACCAGATCCCGCCGCCCTGCTCACCTACGGCGCGCAGCTGGTCTAGGATCTGGCCAACATTGGCCTCTTCTTCGACCTGTTCCGTCACGTACCATTGGAGCGTGATCTCGCTCGCGTAGTCCTTTGCTTGGCGCGACAATTCGAACAGAGCATTGATGCTCGTGGTGATGCTCTTCTCGTGCTCGAGGATCTTTTCGAAGACTTGAGTAATCGAACCGAAGTTCTTAGGCGGGGCTTCGATTGGTTTTAGTTCAAGCTGGCCGCCCCGATCCAACAGGAAGCTTACGAGCTTCATGGCGTGCGTGGTCTCCTCTTGGGCCTGCACCCGCAGCCAATGCGCAAAGCCACGGAAGCTCTTGCCCTCGCAATGCGCACTCATCGCCAGGTACAGCTGAGCGGAGTACTGTTCGAGATTTATCTGAGTGTTTAGTGCATCCTCGATGCTCTTGTGAATCATAGTGCCTCTCCAATTCGGCTAGCCGAGCCCCTTAGCGCGGGCTCACCAGGCGACCGCTATCGTCATCGATCCGTCAAGCCGTTGCTGTGTGGCCACATGGGTTCTGTTCGGGCCATTGTCGAGTGCTCTGGCCGAGCAAATCGTCGCAACCATCGAAACCGCGCGAATTCACGCAGGCCATGTTGCAAGTCACTTGCAACATGGCGGGTTTCCAGTCTCGGCGCTGGCGCTTTTGGGGTCGGCGCGGCGTGGTGACGTTGATGGGTCGCCTGCTGCGTTGGCCCGCTGAACCAACGCTACAGGCTGCGGCCGTCGTAGCGTGTCTTGATCTCGAGCTCATGCACGTTAACGCCGTCGAGGCAACGTACGTTGACTGCCACGACGGCATTGCCATCGTGCCCAGTTCCTCGTGAGTAGGGCCGTACGCCGCACGTGGGGCAGAATGTATGGTGGATCGATTTTTTGCCGAACTGATAATCCACCAAGGACTCGTCTCCAGCCAGCGACTCGAACTGCGTGGTTGGGACAAATGTGAGGATCGCTCCAGTCTTCCCGCAGATGGAGCAGTTGCAGGTGATGAGGTTGTCTAGCGACAACTCGACGGCGTAACGAACTTTTCCACAATGGCATCCACCTTCGTATCGGGGCATTGGCTTCTCCTTGCCCCGAGGATACGCGTCCCGGCTGTCACTCGGTTCGGAAAATGCGACGAACTGGCGAAGTGGGGAAGGATTTGCTGTCCGCGGCGTCGCCGCCCCGGCCCAACGGGACAGAAATGAATGCTGACGCGTCCTGGGTTGCAAATGTTGCAATGGCCGAAACGCCGAATCTGCTATTGCCGAAAAGCCATGCAACAGCAGCGAACCAGAGGTGGAAATGCCCGTGAGATGCTCTCCGTGGCACTGCCCATGGTGGTGTCACTCTCCTGCGATACGGTCATGGTGTTCACGGATCGCTGGTTCGTATCGCGTCTCGGGAGCAGCGCGATGAACGCGGTGTTCGTGGGGGGGCTCGCGGCGTTCTCGACGCAGACCTTCTTCACGGGGCTGATTGGCTATAGCACCGCTTTGGTTGGCCAGCAGTTTGGTGCAGGGCGTCCTGTGAAATGCGTCCTCGGGGCATACCAGGCGCTGATCCTAGCGGTTGTTGCGTGGCCGCTGCTGTTGCTGCTGATCCCAGCAGGCAACGCCATCTTTCCTCATCTTGGTTTGCCGCCATCCCAGATCCCCGACCAGCTGCGATACTTCGATCTGTTGATGTTGGGTTCGGGGCTTGGCCTGCTGCGGGGCGCATTCTCGGGTTTCTTCTCCGGCCTCGGACACACGCGCATCGTCATGCTCGCTTCATTGACCTCGATGCTGACGAATCTGCCATTGGTTTGGATTTTGGTCTTTGGTAGGCTTGGGTTCCCGGCGCTTGGCGTCACCGGTGCAGCCATTGGTACATTGGTCGCGTCGGGGCTAGGGCTCACCGTACTTGCGACTGCGTTCTTTGCCAAAAACGGAGCCAGAATTCTTGGGCCCATACCGCCATTTCGCCTCGACCGACCGCTCATGGTCGAACTGCTGCGCAAGGGGACGCCTTCAGGAGCAGAGTTCTTCCTCAACATGCTGGCGTTTCAAATCATCGTGCTCTTGTTTCAGCGCCAAGGTGAAACCAGCGCGACCGCAGCGAGCATCATGTTCAGCTGGGACATGGTCTCCTTTGTCCCGCTCGTGGGCGTCGAAATCGGCGTGACGAGCCTGGTCGGGCGCTACGCCGGTGCCCGAAATTTTGCTGCCGTGCGGCGGGCTTTGCGCTCCGGCATCAAGCTTGGTTGGCTCTTCTCGGCAGTGGTTCTCGTCGCCTTTGTCGCGTTTCCGGGCGTGCTCGTCGACGTCTTTCGCGGGGCTCCTCCGAGTGTCGCGTTTCTCGAAGGTCGGGCTTTGGCGATCGACATGGTTCGGATTGCATCGATCTACGTCAGCATCGAGGCCATACTTCTGGTGTTCACAGGTGCTCTGCGTGGTGTAGGCGACACCCTGTTTGCAATGCTGGCCTCGAGCGGGTTGCACTGGTTGTTGGTATTGGCACTTTTCATTACCCTCGAGGTGCTGAAGCTTTCGACGCTGACGGGGTGGATTGTGCTCGTGGCTGTTTTCTTCGCATTCCCCGTGGCGTTTGGGTTGCGCTGGAAGAGCGGACGCTGGCGGCGAATGAAGCTGGCTGTTGAGGCCATCGATTGAGCCTACGCTTCGGATCGTGATAGGGGTGGCTGGAGACTTTCAGTTTGGGGGCGGATCTGGTAAGGCTCAATCGCTCATGTCGGCTCCAGTAGTCTTGATTTCCGGTGCATCCTCTGGTCTAGGTCGTGCCGCTGCGACGCACCTGGCAGCGCGGGGCTATTACGTCGTTGCTGGTGGGCGGCGGTTTCCCGAGTCGGGCTTGCCCTTCGAAACCTTGAATTTGGACGTTCGGGATGCTGCTTCCGTGTCGAGATTCGTCGCCACCGCGCTCCAACGTACGGGGCGCATCGATGCATTGGTGAACTGCGCCGGGGTGTCGCTCGCTGGGGCGCTCGAGGTCATGTCCATCGAAGACGAGCAGCGCGTCATCGACACGAATCTCTTTGGCACGGTGCGGCTTTGCCGGGAGGTGATGCCGCTTCTGCGTGCGCAGCGCGCCGGCAGAATCGTCAATGTCTCGTCCATTGGCGGGTTGATTGCGTTTCCGTTCCACACCATGTACTGCGCCAGTAAGTTTGCAGTGGAGGGGCTAACCGAGTGCTTGCGTTTCGAGTTGCGTGAATTCGGGATTCACGTTTCGCTGCTCGAACCGGGGGATTTCCTCACGGACATGACTCAGCACTACGAGTGGTGCGAGGGGGCGAAGCGCGACCCAATCTATGCCGCGGCCATGCGTCGTGCGCTTGACGTCATGGAGGCGGATTGTCGCAGTTTTTCCGACCTCGCCCCGTTCTCCGCTAGACTCGAGACGATTCTGCGCGCCAAACGCCCTAAGCTTCGTTACTCGGTCGGGCTACCGATTCAACGTCTTGCCGCCGTGCTTCGCCACTTCATGCCCGATTCATGGATGGAACGGATCTTACGCGGGATCTATCAGCTGGGATGAGGGCGTCCTCATGAACAACGCAACAATCCCATTGATTCGAACGGAGCGGCTCGTGTTGTCGTTGCCCCAAGCGGATGATGCTAAAGAGCTATTGGCTTACAGCCTGCGGAATCACGAGCATCATGCACCATGGTCTCCGCCTCCTCCGAAAGACGCGTTTACCCTGGAGTCGTACCTGCGCGTGATCGAGCGGATTCGCGCGGAATTCGACTCGGGTCGTTCTGTGCGTTTTTGGTTGCGGCTCGGTCAACAGTACACAGGCATTTTCATTGGCGCAGTCGGTCTCAACCAAATCGTGCTCGGGGCGTTCCGCGCTTGCTACCTTGGCTACGCAATTGATCGTAAATACGAAGGTCAGGGATACATGTCAGAGGCAGTAGCTGCGGCGATTCAATACGCATTCCGTGAGCTCAAGTTGCACCGAGTCATGGCCAACTACATGCCGACGAACCGGCGCAGTGAACGACTCCTCGAGCGCTTGGGCTTCGTCAAGGAAGGCTACGCCAAGGACTATCTGTTCATGGGGGAAAGGTGGGAGGACCATGTCCTGACCGCTCTAACCAATCACGAACTCATTGGGGCAAAAGACTTGGTGAGCGGGGGGTACTAGTTCAGCGCCGAGCGGGTACCGATCGTCACCATGTCCACCCGTCACGGGTGACAGTAGGGATCCGACGAACTGCAACTAAATACGTCAGGGCACTGTGTTGCCATTGAGCAAGGGATGGTGCAGCGAAGGAAGGGGGCAACGACGCTTACATTCTTACACAAGCCACCCTGACCGGCGCCGCAATTGGCGTCGGTCTCGCACTGCTTGCTTCCTGTCATGTCACGAACGGCTTCGCAGGTCGTAGTGGCCTGATTGATGCCGCAATAGGTATCGAATGGGGCCCCGGACATACTGACCGCGCTGATCGACACCGAGTAGGGGACAGTGCATCCGCTGGTGCCAACCCGTTGGAGGCAATACGAACCATGGGGTTGGCCGTTAATCCCGAAGGTCATTAGTACGCACCTAGCCGTTGGTTCGGGGAGATTGCCGCCTTTGCACTCACTGTCCGCTAGGCATGACTGACAGACGTCCAGACTTCCCTTGGGTGTTGAGGTACATTGGTTTGTTGCTGGGTCGCAGGCGTAGTCTTTGCCGTCTTTGAGACATCCCGACTCGTTGCCAAGGCTGCACTCGAAGCACTGCTTCTGTTGGAGCTTCGGGGCCGTGGCGCAGACCGCCCTCCCTGGGATAGTGCTGCAATCCGTATCCCCTTGGCACGAAACGCAGCTATTGGTCAAAGTGTCACAGCGCGATGCTTCAGCGGTCTTGCAGTCGATTTGCTCCAGGCAAGCGACGCAGGTCTTGGTCGAAGGGTTGCAGACGGGCGTTGGATCGCTACAGTCGCCATTGGACAAGCATTGTTGGCAGGTGCCCGTACTGTCACAGACGTCTTTGGTGCCGCCGCATTGCGCATTGGAGCTGCATTGGACACAGACGGGTGGGCCGCTCGTCGACTTGCAGAGGGGCCTTGCTGTCGGACATTTGCCCGCGCAGGGATCGGCTGCGGCACCTGCGACTCCCAAGTCTCCCGCGTCGCGGCCATTTTCCCCGGCGCTGGCCGTCATGCAGTTGGCAAGCCACGTGCAGTCGTGGCTCTTGTCGGTGCAGCTCGCTGCACCGACAAGGCTAGCGGCGCTGACGCTCAACGCAACCAAGAAGCCGATTTCAATTCGTCGATTTTGTTGGTTCATCGTGGCAACGTCCGAGGGGCGGGCTCAACGGGGGGAAAGGTTAGGGCTCCCCGTCCGCGAACGCAACGGCGTAGAGCGCCGGCCGAGGCTTTGTCAAATATGGACCAGTCGCGATCGGAGCGAGACAGGGGGCCTGCCCAGTCCAGGTGAGAATCGCCGATCTCCCGGCAAATCACCGTGATTTTGCTTGTACACAGGATTTCCACAGCTGGTACTGATATGTCGAGGTTTGTGCCCGGCGTAGGGGTCCACGAGTGGCTGTCAATGCGGCCCCTGCGTCACGAACACCAAGGGGCCACGAACGCGGCTGGCGCCATCGTTCGGTGGGTTATTCGTCAGGGGTAGGCGTTCGTCACCTGCATAGAAACCCGTCCAAACGAAGAAGGACTCGAAGGGATAGTCAATGGGTACCTGGAGGGTGAACTCGTCCGCAATGATGCTGCCCTCTTGCCAGCCTCGAGTCGGCAATGTCCCTGCGGCAGGCCAGTGATCGGCGGTGATGCGGTGGCCCAGGACCACAGGGTTGTCAGCTTGAGCGATGATCTTCCAGTTGCGCTCAATAGGAGCCAGTGCTTCGAAGTAGAAAGTAACCTTGACGGTTTGCCCGGGACGCACAGCTTCTGGCGTTGCGTGCCAGCCATGTAGGCGGATCTTGCCGGCAAAATTGGCGTCTACATGCGTGATGGATGCTGGCAATTCGCTGAGCAAGTGTGCGGGCTTGTTCTGGCTGGTGCCGCAAGTAGGCTCGGTGGAGAGCAGCCGTATGTAGGGATGGTGGTCGAAGACGACGTAGAGCAAAACGTTGAGTTGCTTTGCGACGCGGCGCAGATCAAGAAGGCGATTCTTGTCGACAATGATGAATTTTCTGCCCTTTTGGCTCAAGAACACCAATGCGGCCGAATCACTGCTCAGGTGCTGTGCTCGGTTCTGAAACAGAAAGAGAACTGAGCGCTCGGGTTGGGGCCAGTTGTTGTATTGGCCAATGCGATCCCCGGCTGTCGCACATCTCTCGTACGCGTCGTAGACAGGACGGTAACTGTAGGTCGCGCGCATGGCCGGCATCGTGACCCAGCCGAGGTAGCAGGCGAACAGGGTGGCACTCGTGCCGAGTACCATCAGATGCCAGCGTGAGACGAAGCGTGAAAACAGGAGCACTGCCGTAATGGCGATGACCGGTAGACTAAGCCACAAAAATGCTGACGCAGGCTGATACTCGAAGGGCGTCGCGCGATTGAAGTAGTAGATGAACAGGCGCAGCAGATGGCGGACGTCGTGGCGGACGTCGCTCAGTAGCACGATGAACACCAGCAGCGACAATAGGCTGGCGACGCCAAGGGTGCCTCGATGTTCCTCGACGGACACTGACGGCTGGTCGTCTAGGGCAGCGACTGCAGCAGGCGTGGCCAGCGCCACCCCGGTTTCGTTGCGCCGCATCAACCAAACCAAGCTTGCTGCGATGACGACCGTACAAGCCGGGACTAGCGGGAAGATGTAGTGGGCGAACTTCGTTCCCGAGAGCATGAAGAAGGCAAGCGGTGCGGCGATAAGACAGAGGACGTAGAGATTGCGGCGTTCGGTTAGGGCGCGGTGGGGATGGCTGCGCGCGATGAATAGAAATAGGCCTGAAACGAAGAAGCCCGTCCAGGGGAAGAGCGAAAATCCAAGGTTGCGAAGGTAGAAGTCGAACGTGCCCGTCGGCAGATTGATCTCACCCGATGCGCGATCGAGATGATGGTAGAAGATGAAAGTGTACCAGTAGTGCCAGCCATGACGCACAGTCATAAAGACGTACCAAGGTGCGGCGATGGCGAGAAACAGCGGAATGCCCCAGTGCGCGCGCACGCGGGCTAGCAGCGCCCGCGCGTGGCGGCAGGGTGCAAGAGCGCCGAACACGCCCAGAGCAATCAGCAGGGTGGCGCTGGCTGCCGTGAGCCCAACGGCGAGTTGCTGCTGCTCCTTGGTATGGGCAACATGCTTGAGGAACAGAGCGAGACCAGCCCCGATGAGCGCGATTAGCACCAACGCAACTGCGCCTCGCCTGAGCCAATAGTTGAGGTGGTGGTGGTTGGCGCGAGGGCGAGCTAGAACGTCAGAGTGCCAAGTCAGAAGTGCAAAGCTTCCCAAGGTTAGTATTGCCAACACCGAGGGTACGAAGCCTTTGGCGAGCACCGCAAAACCTTGCAGTGACCAGAATGCCAGATATGGCCAATTGTGTCGCAGGCAGGCGAGCCACAGTGGGCTTTGCGAGGCTCTATGCGTCGAGACTCCTGCTCCGGCAAAGAGTCCGACTGCCAAATAGCCCATGGCATTGCTGTAAGCGAACACCATGACCATGTCGACCATGACCTGCCTGCCGATGAGCAGGTACTGCGCACCGGTCAAGAGCACGACGGCGGAGAGTGCACCGACGCCACGACCGTAGATTCGACGAACCCAGTCGAAATGGGCCACGCCTCCAGCGATTGCCAAGAGTGCGAAGGGCAACCTTGCGTAGAGTTCGTGCTCGGCAAACGCGTGCTTACTGTCCCACAGCAGTTGGAAGCTGCCGCGCAATAGCCACAACATTAGGATTGGCTTCGACCACCAATTGTTGGCGTTGCGGTAGTAGGGATCCAACCAGGTGTGCTGGTTCTGCATCTCCCAGGCGACTTGACTGTAGTGGGGCTCCCAGGGATCCCAAAGTGGGAACGCCCCCAGGTAGGGGAGATAGATCAGGGCACCAAGCAGTGCGAGCGCAATGCCGATGGTCAGATCGAGTCGGCGCTGGAGGAAGTCTCGAATAAGCATCGCAGGGGTCTGCCAAGTGGAATTGCCAGGCGACTGCCACCCTACACGCAAATCCGGCCTAGCGTCTGCTCTGTAGTATTCCAGCGTAGCGAGCCCGGCCGCGTGCACAGAGCTTTTCTTGGCGCGTCAGGGCAGCCGTTGTCCACTTAAGCTGATGTGGCCTGCTATTTTGCTAGGAGCATTCGCATGCGTCTTTCCAAGTCCGACCGCTTCGTGGCGCGCGCTTCCGGTATTGGCGTGCTAGGCGTTGCTCTTTTGGCGAGCACGGCGGGTTGTTCTGGCGCAAATGAGGCACCCAGCGTGGGCTCGGGCGGCACGGTTGTTGGAGTGGGAGGTGCAGTCGGTCAGGGCGGCGTGCCGCAGGTCGGCGCCGCCAGCGGTGGCAGCCAAGCCCAAGCAGGCTCGAGCCAAGGCGGCGTCACAGCCACTGGCGGCGTGGGCAACCCATCGACGGGAGGTGGCGTCGTTGGAGGGGCAACGTCCTCGGGCGGCAGCAATTCGACTGGAGGCGTGGTTAGCGGCGGAGCGCGCGGTACCAACCTCGGAGGCGCCAAAGCCGTGGGTGGTGGAGCCACTGGCGGCGGGAGTAGTACGGGCGGCATTGCAAATATTGGCGGAAAAAGTTCCGGTGGCGCTCAGACTGTGGGCGGCAAGAACACCGGCGGCGCTCTGACAGGTGGCGCGAGTACCGCAGGGGCCAGCTCTGTGGGTGGCGCAGCCAACGGTGGCAAGGCGACGGGTGGCGCTGCGATGGGCGGCGCTGCGATGGGCGGCGCTGCGGCAGTGGCAGGTAGCGCTGCAACGGGCGATCGTTGCGACGTCGGCGTGTACGACTCGGCATCGCCGCCCGCGGCCCTGACTCTCAGTGGCGCGCTGGGCACGCATGATCCGAGTGCCATCGAAGCCAACGGTTCGTACTATCTATTTGCGACAGGGCCTGGTGCCAAGACTTCGACCAACCTCACTACTTGGTCGGACGCTCCCAGGCCATTTGTGGCGCCGTCTTGGCTCACGAGTGCCGTTTCGGGCGTTACCGATCTCTGGGCTGCGGATATCTCGTATTTTGGTGGCAAGTATCACCTCTACTATGCGGGTTCCACCTTCGGGACCAACAAGTCCTGCATTGGTCACGCGACGAAGACGGCCCTGAACAGTGGAACTTGGACCGATCAAGGTTCCGCAACTATCTGTTCCAACGTGACCACCTCCGGTGACAACTGGAATGCGATCGATCCTGCTGTTGTTTTGGACGTCGCGGGAACGCCGTGGATGGCGTTCGGCAGCTTTTGGGGCGGGATCAAGCTGATCCAGCTCGACCAAAACGGAGCACGCGTTGGTACGACCCTAACGTCGATTGCTGCTCGACCGAGCAACGGTGGTGCCATCGAAGGTCCCTACATCGTGCGTCGGTGCGGCTACTACTACCTGTTCACGTCTTGGGACAAATGTTGCGACGGTGCCAATAGCACGTACAGCATTCATGTTGCGCGCAGCACGAGCATCACTGGGCCGTATGTGGACCAGTCGGGAACCACGGCCATGACAGGCGGCGGAACTCTCATTGCAGCAGGCAACAGCACCTGGAAGGGCCCTGGGGGCCAGTCGGCTATGGTCGTTGGAAACAAGGCCTACCTCGTCTACCACGCGTATGCGGCCAGCAACGGTTCAGCGACCCTGCGCATCGCCGACTTGGTTTGGGATGCAGGCGGCTGGCCCCTGCCGGTGGGGCCATAGGAAGCGCGCGACTTCACACATCGCGTGTCGGGTGACCGGTTGAGCACCGACCCATTTGACTTCCGGTCGAAGTCAGTCCGGGGGAATCGCGGCCCGACAGCGTTTCGGGGTGGCCCATGCCCAAATCTGTCGGGAGTGAATGGATTTCTCGACGGAGCCAGCAGCCTAGAGCCACTGCCATCATGTCAACAGAATGCCCATTCTCGAACCTGCAGCGCTTGCCGAGCCATTCGACAGAGAGTCGCGGCCGAGCGGCTTGTCCAGCGTAGGCGCTGTGCCGAGCTTTCACGAGCTGTACCATATCTACTTCAATTTCGTATGGTCTTGCACTCGCCGAATGGGTGTAGGTGAGAGTGAGCTCGATGACGTCGTGCAGGATATCTTCATCACCATTCACGGACGGATCTCGACGCTTGAGCAGCCGGACTCCCTGCGGAGCTGGATCTACGGGATAATTCGACGGACCGCCTACGCCCATCACCGCGCAAGGCGCACGAAAGCAGCATCCGCTGCGGCGCTCAACTTGGAGCGCGAGCTGCAATACCCGCAGCAACCGTCACCCCTCGAACTTGCCGAGCAATCCGATCACGTGAAACTGCTCTGGTCGCTACTAGAGAAGCTGGACCCATCGAGACGCGAGGTATTGGTGCTTGCCGAACTAGATGGGATGACCGCTCCGGAAATCGCAAACGCGCTCGATATTCCCATGAATACCGTGTATTCGAGATTGCGTACTGCGCGCCAGGAACTAGACGCTGCTTTGGCGAGACATGACGCCCAGACTGGGCGAGGGGGTCGATCGTGAGTAACGTCAGTCCAGAGCTCCAGCAACTATTCCGCGCGGCCAAGCTTGCCAGTCGACCCACCGCTGCTGATCGGGAGCGCTTGTTCACAGCGTTGGAGGCTCGATTGGGGGTTGCGGCCACGTCTGCCGGTGGAGCAGTGAATGCTGTTGGTGCGAGCACGGCGCGCTCGCTCGTTGTCAAGACCGCGGGCATTACTCTAGCGGCCCTGACAATCGTGGCCATTGGTGTGGCGGTGGTGAACTCAGTCACACCGAGTCATCCACCCGCGGTCGCGAGTCCATTGAACGATTTGGATTACCGCGCCGCTCCAGGGACAAACTGGGTTGGGAAAACTGCGACCACTGAGTCGCAGAGTCCGTCGCCACCAGATGATGTCCGCATGCCGGTCGAGGACCCGCCCAAGACGACGCCGACACTCGGCGCTTCTCAGGGAACGCCCCGCACGCGCGGCAGCCTACCGGAAGAGGTGGCGATCTTGTCTCGCGCGCAGACCGAATTGCTCAGTGGTCGCGCCGAGATCGCATTGCGATTGATCGCGGAGCATGAGCGCAAGTTCAAGCGCGGGCTTCTTATCGAAGAACGAACCACGGCGAAAATTCAGGCACTCTGCGCGCTTGGTCGAGTCTCAGAGGCGAACGCATTGCTGGGTAGATTGTCGCCCCGGTCGGTCACTGGAGAATCAGCGCGCCAGGCGTGTACGTCGAGCAAACCTGTCAAGCCCGTTCGATGAGTAAGTGGAGTCGGAGAGCAGCGTTTTCACGGCTCAGATGGCTGCGCGGGGCACTGAGCATGAAGGGACATTCCAGTGATGAGTGAACTTCCTGCGCCAAATTGGCAGCCGGAAAGCACTACCTTGCCTTGGTGAACGGTGATTCCGAGAAGCGCGTTCTCGGAATCCCACGAAAATTCGGCTTGCCCTTTCGCAACCAGCAGGACGAATGGTCCAGCTGCAATGAGATATTCGGTTCGTCCCGAACCGAAGATCGACAGTCTGGTCGCACCCGAGTCGAGCACGCACGCGCTTCCGCGATAGCTAGTGCTCAGCACTCGCAGACGAGTGCCCGGTGCTAGTGAGATGTTTGAGCCATCGCTAAACGATACCGTCTCCGACCGCTGCCGTGGCGCCACGACCCAACGCCCAAGTCGATTGGATGTCGTGGACCCGGCAACTTCGCCATTGACACGGAACTCTACCGCACGAAAATAGATGAACCAAGCGCCCAAGGCAGTCGCAAGCACAAGCAGTAGCGGGGCAAGCGCAAGGACCCAAGCGAGTCTTCTTGAACGCAGCAAGCAGCGCCACCGCATTCGATCCTCGCTTTGCAGTAGATCAAATTCGAAGATTTGGCCACAACCGAGCATTTGACCCAGCTCACTCGCGACTTCCCGTCCTAGGGAGGCATGCGAAGAGTGCCGCCGAGCCAAGTGGGAGGCATTGGATCGAGCGAGACGACCAAATTGCGCATGAACCGAGGTGAGCTGGCCTCTGACGGCGGAGGAAGATGTCCCGAGTACCAACGCCGCATCGTTCAGGCCCATCGAGTGAATCACTACGAGACAAAACACCACTCTTCCGCGGACGCCTAGGCGGTCCAGTACCCGGTACGTCGATGCAAGTTGCTCACTGCAATGGACGCCGCCAACGCCACCATTGGCGTTGGCATGACGGAACCACGACAAAGAGCGCCTCACTCGAAGTCTGCGTCCTGCCAAGACAACCAATCGTGACAGCAGCCAAACGCGGAGCGATCGTGGATCGCCCAAGTCTTCGAGGTGACTAAGCGACCAGCGCAATGATCCTATGACAAAGGGATCGACGTCTGCATCCGGTCCCAATATTGCCTTGGCAACTTCCTGCAATTCTCCCGAGTACCGTTCGCACAGCACGCGCACCGCCCCGGGATGGTCTGCGCGTAGTGCCGCCACCAGTCCTACATCGGAGTTTGGAACAGGAAAGGTTCGGACCACTGGCAACTTGGCATTGAAGCGACCCCGAGACTGCTCGCGTGATTGGCCGATCATAGGTCGCATCCTTCTGGTCACTCAAGTCACTTCACTTGGTCAGCATGTGCCTCCTGGAACGTCTGAAGCAGGAGCACAGCAAGCCGCGGATGTAAGCGACTGCAGTTGGAGCCGCGTGATGTGGCTCCGCCCGAGCCGCGCGAACTGCCACAATACTCATGCAGTGTCTCCGGCTAACCGGATCCGTCGCAGAATGCGCGTATTCGAATCCAGAAGGTCGACTCCGACGACTCGCCCGATTTATCTTGTACTTGGCGCGATGGAATTTGCACCACCAGGGCACTGCTCAATAACTCGCTGATCGGGCCAGTTGTCCATCTGCGAGATTGGGAGGCCATCGTGCGCACAAAGTCACTCCAATCAATCACTTTGACCATTGGCCTCAGCTTGTTCGGCTGCAATGGCCCGGACGGCGGCGTCGGCGATCTAGGCGTCGGAGGAGTAACAAGTCTAGGGGGCAGTACAGGCAACGGCGGTTCTCCGGGTACTGGCGGGAGGAGCCAGGGACAGGGCGGCGCAACGGGCGGCTCACAGTCGGCAACTGGCGGCAGCGGCGTGGGAGGTAGTCAGTCAACCGGTGGCGCCAAGGCCACTGGCGGCGCAGCCCAGACTGGCGGTGCAGCCGCAGGCGGCAGCAACGCGACCGGCGGCCAAGCCGCAAATGGCGGCAAGGCTACAGGCGGCGCGAATCTGACGGGAGGCACGGTTTCGACGGGTGGCAAAGCAGCCGGTGGCACGAACCAGCCTGGTGGCTCGGTTTCGACCGGCGGCTCCAATGCCGCGGGCGGTGCAGCAACAGGAGGCAAGGCCAATGGCGGTGCCCCTGTCACTGGCGGCACAGCACCGGGCGGCGCTCCTAGTCTCCCCAAATTTGTTGGCAACATCACGACCGGCAATTCCGTCGACCCGTCGGGCCTGAAGTATTCGAAGTATTGGGATCAGATCACCCCGGAGAATCAAGGCAAGTGGGGAAGCGTGCAATCAACGACGTCGAGCGCGTTCAACTGGAGCAGCCTCGACAGCATTTACAACTACGCGCAAACAAACAAGATCATCTTCAAGCAGCACGTGTTCGTCTGGGGCCCACAGCAGCCAAGCGGCACCCCTACCTTGGCCCAGGTGGAAAACTGGATCAAATCGTTCTGCGCGCGCTTCCCCGATACGAAGGTCATTGATGTGGTCAACGAACCACCGCCACACACGACGCCCAATTACACGGCGAATCTCGGAGCAGGCGAAAAGGGAAACTGGCCTTGGATCACCAAGGCGTTCAAGTTGGCTCGCCAGCACTGCCCGAATGCTATTCTGCTTTTGAACGACTTCAATAACATCGAGTACGCCGACCAGGAGCAGCACTTCATCGACATCGTGAAAGACATCAAGGCCAACGGGGCACCGATCGATGGGGTAGGCTGTCAGGCGCATGCCCTTAAGGGCAAAACAGCCGCGACTCTTCAAGCGAATATCAATAAGATGGCTACGGGCACGGGGCTTCCGGTCTACATCACGGAGTATGACATCGGTGACACAGATCAGAATCAACTCACGAACTTTCAGGCGCACTTCCCGGTGTTCTTGAACACCGCCTCGGTTAAAGGCATTACCGTTTGGGGCTGGATCAACGGCAGGACGTGGATCTCGAACTCTGGTTTGGTAAACACTACCTCACCAAGACCTGCGATGACCTGGTTGATGGGACAATTGAATCGCCCCGTACCCCCCAATTGAAATAGTTGTACGTGTGGAGGCCGCCGTCAGGTCAAAGGGACTTGGCGTCGGCCCGCTCGATTGGAAGCATGTTGACGACAACCCGATCGCGTCCATCATCGACAGTCCAGACCACGATCTTGTTGTTTGAGGCCACGTTCGTGATGGAGCCGGTGCGACCAGAAGCGAGCACTCGCGGTTGGTGAGACTCTTTGGACACCTCGAACAGGCCTTCCATACAGCCACAGTGAATTCGGCTCGATGCGTGGATCGGCGAGCAGACGAACTTCTCGAGGATTGGTTCTTCCTTCTGCACGCCGCCGACCAGCTTGCGGATCTCAGAACTGTCCACGTCGTAATAGTAGATGGTCTCTGACGCAGACAACATCGAGGGCCGTCGGCCCTTTCGGTCGGGGCCGTACTCAGGCTCTCCGCCAAGGGTCCGCACGATGCCAATGCGCCAAGAGGGATCCGTCGGACGTTCGACGAAGTATACCGAGTCGTGAATCATGGCTAGCGCACTGAGTTCACCCTTCGAGGACACCAGAACGCGCGGCTTGTTGCCGTCGAGGGTCTGAATCGTGTACAGGCCCGCGTCGCTCAGATCGATCCAGACAAAAGCGTTCCCCGACGTCGCGAAATACTGCGGTTGGTGGGCAAACTTCGCGATCTCGTGGGTGACTCCGCCTTCCTTCGGAGCGCGCCAAATGCGACCCTTCGACCAGAAGATGAATGCTGATTGGGTGAGCACAGGACCTATTCCGAGCTCTAGTTCTATCCCCTGGGCTGGTTGTCCAGAAACGAGCCGGTAAGCTGCACTTCTCGTCAGCAGGTAGACTACCTCGCCGTCGAGCGCGAGCGAGACTTGATAGGCGGAAATTGGCAAGTGCGTCAGGACTGTCGGTTCCACGAGCGCTTTCGGCTTTTCGGGCGCTGCTTGCGTGGTGCTCGGCGTTTTTGCCACAGAAACCGGGGCCGCCGAAGCTCGAGTCTGAGACGAACCGGTGTTGCGGCCGCAGGCGAGACAGAGCCACAGCATGCAGGCTGCGCGCAAGTTTCTTCGCGTCATGGATGTCGAGTGAGTATGACTACCATCAGCCGCGCGAGCAAGTGTGGTATCGCATCGCGTTCGAGGAGGTGTCGCACTTGTGCACGAACGACGCCTAGACCTGACCTGCCACGGTCATGTGCGATCCACTCGTCATGCTCGTCAAAAAAAGCACTGCCGCGGCGCCGAACGCGCTCAAGGCAGGCGCGAAATTCCGTCGTGAAATCGATTTCGCGACGGAATCAGCACTTGCTCATCACTGCGACGACATGAGGCACGTTGAGCTTATCAGTCTAGTCGCGAGCACCATAGTGCTCGGCTGCACTGGTTCCAACCCGACGGAACCCTTGAAGTTTTCTGGCAGTTCACTGGGTGTCAGGGGCACGGTCGCCAGCGGTGGCTCGCCGCAGAATCGGGGAGGCCTGCTTTGCTTCAGCCAGCCCGGTTGCGTTAGAGGAACTCCGAAGCGTGGGGAGCGCAATGCCCTCGCTGCTCCCTGCTTGCGTCTTGCACTTCGGGCTTCGGCTTCGCAACTGGGTTGGCTGCGGTTCTCTCTGCGCCTGTACCGTCCTTTGTCTGCACTAGGACTCTATAGCCAGCTCAACTTCCGGTGTGTATCATGACCAAGAACTCACTTGAACTCGTCGTTGCAACGGTTACGCTCGCTGCGTTCGGTTGTGGCGGCCCGAGCTCGACTCCGGATGCAAGCAATGCGGGGCTGGGTGGCATTAGCAACTCCACTGGTGGTACTGCCAATGTTGGCGGCGCGGTATCGACCGGTGCCGCCTCGACTGGCACAGGCGGAAGCGGACGCACCGCAGGGGCACCAAGTGCTGGTGGCACCAGTGCGAGCAGCGGCGGCGCGCTCCTCGCGGGCGGCGCTAAAGCGGCAGGTGGAGCCGACGCCACGGGCGGCAGAATCCAAGTTGGTGGAACGACTGCCGCCGGTGGAACTGTGGCGATCGGCGGCAAGGCTGCATCGGGTGGGGGCAATCCTACTGGCGGAAGTAGTGTGACCGGTGGCACAGCGACGAACGGTGGCGCCGTTGCGACAGGGGGCCGTAGCGCGACGGGTGGCACTACAGCCAAAGGCGGAACAATTGCCACTGGCGGATCCTCCGTTGCGAGTGGTGGCGCGGCAACCGGAGGCTCCCCGCCAACCAGCGGAGCAGGCGGTTTGGCCGCCACTCCGCCCATGGGATGGAACTCATGGAACACGTTCGGATGCAACGTAACCGAGTCTCTGATCAAGGGAATAGCCGACACTTTCGTATCGAGTGGCATGAAGGACGCCGGCTATCAGTATGTGAATATCGACGACTGCTGGATGAACGGACGCGATGCGAGCGGTAAGATTCAAGTGAACGCGAGCACATTTCCCTCGGGGATGGCTGCGCTCGCCGACTATGTTCACAGCAAAGGCCTAAAGATTGGCCTCTACTCGACCCCTGGCACGAAGACTTGTACCGCCATATATAGCGGCTACACTGGCGGCGTTGGGAGCCTTGGTTACGAGACGAGCGATGCGCAAACCTACGCGTCGTGGGGGATCGACTATCTCAAATACGACAAGTGCACGGCGGCGCTCAGCGGATTTGCCGTCATGCGTGATGCGTTGCGCGCTACGGGTCGACCCATATTCTACAGCATCAACCCCGGAGATGGCACGGGATGTGTTCCGGGCAAGTGCTCGCTCGACTTGCCGAAGATTGCCAACATGTGGCGCATTGGTTTCGATATTAACGCGAGCTGGTCGTCCATGGTAGGACTCATCGATCAGAATGCACCACTGTACTCGTACGCGGGACCTGGGCACTGGAACGATCCAGATATGATGGAAGTTGGGAAACTCGCCAATGACACTGAAGACCAAGCACACTTCAGTATGTGGGCCATCATGGCGGCGCCGCTGATTGCCGGGAACGACGTTCGTAGCATGAAGGCATCGACGAAGACCATTCTCACGAATGCCGAAGTCATTGCCGTGGATCAAGATCCGCTGGGCATTCAAGGGCGAGTCGTCGCATCTCCGGGTACGAATTTGCAGGTGTGGGCCAAGAAGCTATCGGGAACAGACTCTTACGCCGTCGCGCTGTTTAATCGGGGCACATCGGCCGCCTCGATTACTGCGCCATGGAGCGCAGTGGGGCTGCCCGCAGGCGCAGCGACAGTACGGAACCTTTGGACCCACATGGATCTTGGTTCATCCACTGACTCGTATACCGCACCTTCTGTTCCCGGTCATGGTGTAGTGATGCTCAAGATCGTAAGCGCGCAGTGAGTAGCTGAATCCCAAAACGAGGTCCTGCGCCCGTGCGGGTGGTCGCGACGAGTTGGCCAAGATGGGGATGCTCGACTGCCCTCGTGAAATAGAAAGGACGAGCCCGATATCCAGGAACGAATCGATGGGCGAAAACAGGGCAGCGAACTCTGTAACCTGCACGTGGATCGCGCCTTCTCGGCGCAAATGCTATCTGCTTGGTGACTCTGTGCGCCGGGTCACCAAGCGCGTTCGATTGCCTGGTCTGGCAGTCGTGCAGCAGGGCTAGGAAGTCATTGCCGGAACTGTCACTTGCATTAGCCCAGCAGCATCCAAGCAGTAGCACCTGACAAGGATTCCGCTGCAAAAGGGTTGGAGCCGTGCTGCGGCAGGGCCAGGCCTGAGCGGTTGTTCGGTACGATGTCACCGGCAATGGCACGATTCGCTGCGCTCCGGTCGATCGTTACGGACCCGCTTGTAAACCCGGTGACGGCAGACACCAACCCAAGAGTAGCATTTCTCGACAGATCAAGATGCCTGTCGACACTGCTCCGAAAGGAGAAGGCTGAGTTCGGCTGCTCAGTTTGGCGCAATGCGCGTCAAACCGGACCTGGTTCGCTCAAGAACAATTGATCGTATGCAGAGCTTTCTGGATCTCTACAAGAGGTACGTAGATTTCGTCTGGTCCAGCGCCCGCTACCTGGGCGTCGATCCAGGCGAGATGGATGACGTCGTTCAAGAGATCTTCATCACGATACACGCGCGAATCGAAACACTACAGGATCCCAATGCGCTGCGCAGCTGGATATACGGCATTACCCGGCGAATCGTCAGTACGTATCATCGGAATAGACGTACGGCGCTGATCACGACTGATACCGTTTGCCTCGGGCCCGAAATGCTGCAGCCAGAGAGAGAATCGCCTCTGCGAATTGCTGAGCAATCCGAACAGGCAGAGCTGCTGTGGAGTCTGCTAAACGAACTGGATGCATCGAAGCGTGAAGTCATTGTGCTCGCCGAACTGCGCGAAATGACAGCCCCTGAGATCGCAGCGACCATCGACATCCCACTGAATACCGTCTACTCGCGGCTCCGGGTAGCACGGTTCGAGCTGGAAGAGGCGCTGCGACGTCATAGCGCTCGAACCGAACGACGCGTTCGAGCTTGTGCGAGTTGAGCCGTGAGCAAGAGACCTTCTCCCGTTTTTGACACACCGCAGAGACACTCGTCATTGCATGAGCGCCAACGCTGAACACGGAATCGACATCAATTTGGTAGGGCTCTAAGCTGATCCCGTCTTCGGCCAATATGCTGCCAATACCGCGGTTCCGTACTCCTACGTGACGGCATCGGCTAAAGCAAAACCCCCGGGGTTGCGCGATCAAGGCTGGCAACGCCAACTCCGGTACTCTAAAGAGAATGTACGGGGGCAGCCGTCCGAATATGTCGGGCTACGACCGCATGAAGAAGCAGGGTGCGATCTTACTTGGGATCGACGGTGACAACAGCAACGGGTCCCAGGACACCTTCTACGCAGGATGCATGACTTCGACTTACGCCTCGGATGCCACTGACGCGGCCGTTCAGGCCAATATCATTGCTGCTGGGTACGGGAGCTGACACCCGCGGGTTCGCTAGCCGTCGCTTGCGTCCTCGAACGACGTGTTCGCATTTGCAGAGAGCCCCAACTGCGGATTGCCCCACGAAATGGGCGCAGCTCGATCAGCTCACAGGATGCTTTGCTGCTGTGCAGCAACGAAGTGAGCCAGACCGCGGGCAGCTTGGCGATGGAGTCCGTGAGCCATTCCCGTTGCACTTGACGCATCGGCCGGTGAATGCCGAGCCGTTCGCTCGAATCCTCGTGACAAGGAGCACATACCGCCTAGAATTCCTGCATGGCCACGACTGACAACGGCGTGGGGTCGCCCACAGAGAGCCAGCGCTCGCGCTGCCCACGTGCGCTTCCGGCGCGGGCTGCCAATTCTCGCAGTCGTGTCAGGTTCGGATGGTGCATTGGCATTTTGTCGTTGCTCGGCTGCGAGTCCAACTCCGTTATCGCCAAATGGAGTTGCCCGACGAAGACTGATTCGCGTCTGCTCGGGAATGCTGGCACCGCTGGCACTGCGGGCTCGGTCAGCGTCGCGGGCGTCACAGGCATCGCGGGCTCGGTGCAAGCCGTGGAGCCAATCGAGATTCCTTGGTCCACGGGGTTCGAAGACGCCTTCTGTGACTATTCGAAGCGGTGCTACGGTAGTCCGCGGATCGTTTCCGAACCCGTGCATAGCGGCCTCTATGCCGCGGCCTTTACCGTCGGCGGGGTCGGGGCAAATCAGGCGCGGTGCATTGTCGATGGCGCGTTGCCAACAGCTGCTTACTACGGTGCCTGGTACTACGTTCCGGCGCCTTCAGCGGACAACCCCAGCTGGAACCTATTCCATTTCTGGACCGAGAACGGATCGGCAGACGGTCGCATCTTGGACGTTACTCTCGTCAATCCCGCTAGCGGGGACCCGCATCTGATTGTCTATAATTTCGAGCTGGCAGTCTTGCCAGATCAGTCGAGAAAACCCAAAGTCCCGTTTGACTCTTGGTTTCACATCGAGATGTACCTGAAGCGGGCAGTGGATGACACCGGCGAACTTATCCTCTATCAGGATGGCACCATCATTTTCCAAGCGACCAAAGTAAAGACGGACAACTCGTCCGGCCGGGGAGTATGGCACGTCGGTAGCTGGGTAGCAGATGACACCCCGGGCGCCTCCACGCTCTACGTGGATGATATCACTATCCGTGCCACTCGCTGACTATGTCTTCAGCAACTTTGAGCCCATTGATGGTTGACGTCGATAGCATTCGTCCGAGGATTCCTTACTCGATACGTCGCGTTGTCGTAGTTGCGCTCGTAGCGGCAGTTTTCGTTCATTGGCCCAGCACCGCAATCGCTGAGGACCCCCGACATTTTGAGCTCGAATGGGAATCGCCGTCGGTTTGCCCGAAACAGTCCGAGGTCGACGAGCAAATTCGCTCATTGCTGCGGGCAGCACCAGGTTCGGCATTGCCGAGCCACCTGCGTGCCAAGGGCGTCATCGAGCCAATCGGCGAACAGTTTCAGCTGAAGTTGTCGATTGAAATCGGCCAAACGCGTGGAGTGCGCGTCGTCCAATCGGATGAATGCGGCAGTCTCGGCAAGGTCGCTGCGTTGGTGCTCGGCCTGCTGATCCGCAAGGAGCAGGACCTGGGTCGAGAACTCTCGCGTAGCGATCTAGGCAGCGAGTTTCAGACTTCAAGCAAGCGGCTCGAACCGGGCACAGAGAAGCCTCCCTCGGAACCGAGCAAACCGGGACCACCGACGCCGCCGGTGACGCCAGACGCTCGCGCGCAGACGCCCGCTGAACCAACCCAAAGGCAATGGTATTTGCTCGTCAAGGGGCCGTCGGCCGTCCTCGATTTCTGGACATTGCCGAACCGCGGCGTGGGGTTCGGACTTGCCGCCGGGGTCTTGCATCGCCCGTGGCGCGTGTTCGCTTCAACGACGCTTTGGTCATCCCAAGGGCGGACAACGACTGACGTCGAAACCTACAGTACCTCTTTCAAACGCAAATCCTTCGAGGCATGGGGCTGCAGAGGCTGGCGTTTTGGGGCATTCGAAGCAGCTCCGTGCATCGTCACTGCAATGGATCTATTGAATGCAAGTGCGTCGAGCGCTCGGCTGACCACCACCGAGCAACGCGTGGCGATCATTTCAGCGGGCGCCGGTCTGTCGCTGCATTGGTACCTGGCCCCATGGCTATCGGTGTATCTGTCCACAACGGGCCGCATTATGGCAATTGGACGGACATTCACTGTGCAAGAAGCAAGTGGTGACTTCGTGACCCACCGTGTTCCCGTTGGTGCGTGGCTGTCATCTATCGGCAGCGAGTGGATTCTTTGACGGATCCGGTAAACGTACGCCACTGCTGGATCGTTAGACGATGCCAGTCACGAACTCTGCGCCGAGAATCGCTTTGGCGATCGACGGTCTGAGCAATGCTGCCCTTGCGCAGTGAACTACTGCGCGGCTGAACTTCGTGACCGTGTCGGCGAGATGCCTTGCCATGTGCGAAAATCGAGGTCGATCATGAGGGGACTGAGCCCAGCGCTGCAACAGCTCGTAGATGAGGGCAGAAGTGCTGTCCGACCTACAATTGCCGATAGCGAGCGGGTGCTCAAAGCGATTC
This sequence comes from uncultured Polyangiaceae bacterium, assembly GCA_964454965.1. GTDB lineage: Bacteria > Myxococcota_A > Polyangia > Polyangiales > Polyangiaceae > FEN-1139. The sequence continues at coordinate 248,706 of CAYVXY010000008.1, forward strand.
ATGCGCGATTGGGTCTTGCAGTTGGAGCAACTGGTGGGGCTCCGGTCGCGATGGCTTTGGAGGATGTCGCCGAAACACTGGCTCTGCGGGCCATGGCAAAGTTGACCGTGGGAGTTGCAATCGCTGTCGCTGGCTTTGCATTGATGCATTGGCTGGCCTCCAGAACCGTGACTTATCGCGATGCTTCCTCTTGGGCCACAACCGCCACTAGTGCCGCGGCATCCAGCGACGCTATTGCCGCAACTGAACCGAGCCAAGAACATACTCTGGATCAGCTCGAATCCGGCGTCGTGCCAGCGGAAAGCCAGATTGCGCCAGTAGCAACACCCGTAGCCTCACGCGGCTCAACTCGAGTGCACGACCGCCTTTCCGAAGAGGTGGAGCTCCTCTTGCGCGCCGAGAAAGAGTTACACGGTGGTCGTCCCGAGAGAGCACTTCTGCTTCTCAGTGAGCACGAGCGCAAGTTCAAGAGCGGCTTGTTGGGTGAAGAGCGCACTGCAGCCCGCGTTCAAGCGCTCTGCGCTCTCGGGCGGGTTGGGGAGGCGAGAACGCTATTTGCCAAGTTGTCGCTGCAATCCCTGCATGGAGAACCCACGCGTCAAGCCTGCGCGGCTGCGCGGAACGTGTCATCGGGTCGTTGAATCCCTGAGGAGTCGCTGCTGCTCGAAATCTTGGCGCTGCCGTCTCGCTGTGAAGATGGCACTAGTGGCAGCGACATCGAGTTCAATTACACGGTAGGTATTGTAGTGGATGCCGTGCATGCGTTGGACTGTGACCCCTTCGTACTTCGCTCTAACCTCGTTGCGTAACTCCGAGGTGATTCGAGTTCCGATATGAAATTAGGTGTGATTGTGCCTTCCGCTTGCTTGCCACCGAAGCCACAATTGACGGCCTACGAATCCGCGTAACGGTGCCAAACTTGCTCTGACTCGCCGATGCTACGTCAGCTTGGGCTGACGTCCGTACCTAACGCGCCGATGCGACCTTGTCGACGTTGCAACAAGCTCTTCTGCCAGCAATGGGCCAACCTGTGATGAGGTCAAGCGTCGTGGTCACGCCGAACTAAACAAAGAATGGCCCGGGATCTGCGCAGGACGTCAATTGCACGGCCCGCTGAACACGGATCGCCACTCGGTTTGGCGGTGAAACTCTTGACCGTTATTTGATCCTGAGTCAGAATCGGCAACCATGGTGACGTCTGGTAACGATACTGGGATGCGGACATTTCACCACAATGTCTACGCTCCGGAGATGCCACATTCTGAAGGGAAATTGGCGCATTGCGGGGGGCCCGTCAACTGTGAAGGCTGGGAGCAAGGAGCGCACTGCGCACGTGGACCTTGCTGCGTGGTGGCGTGTAGGTAATGGTGGACGCTCACTCAACGTCCGACCCACATCTGATGAGTGCTAGAGCTCACCGGATCTCGGTGCCTCCGGGCGACAGTGCCTCGATGGAACAGGCAGCGAGCACAGGTGCGCCCACTCGCCATTCAAGCATGTCTGCATCGGACAGTCGAGTACCGCGCCAAGGCGACAAAACGGAAAGGTTTCGTTGCGAGGTTGTTGGTAAGTACACGCTCCACTCCAAAATCGCAGCAGGTGGGATGGCTTCGGTCTACCTTGGAAGCTTGGCGGGCGCTGCGGATTTCTCGCGAGTGGTAGCGATCAAGCGGATGCTCCCCCAGTTCGCGAGCGATCCCGCGTTCGTGGCAAGGTTTCGTGATGAGGCCTGGCTGAGCGCACGCCTGCTCCATCCGAGCATCGTGCAGACGTTCGATGTGGTCGATCGAGATGGTGAGCTGTTGCTCATCATGGAGTACGTCGATGGCGTCAGTCTGAGGGCGCTTTTGGCTGACGCCAGTGCTGCGGGCCACCAGTTGCCGATCAGTGTTGTTGCCGGGATTCTTGTTCCGGTGCTGCACGGTCTGCACGCTGCGCACGAAACAACCGATGACGAAGGCCGGGCGCTTGGCATCGTTCATCGAGATGTCTCCCCACAGAACATCGTCATCGGACGTGATGGGCATGCAAAAATCTTGGATTTTGGCATTGCCAAAGCCAGATCCCACGCGCACGTGACCGTGGTTGGCGAGTTTACTGGCAAGTTCGGTTACTTGTCCCCAGAGCAGGTCCATGGATCAGAAATCGACCGACGTACTGACGTATTTGCGGCTGGGATAGTTCTCTGGGAGGCACTGGCGGGGCAGCGTCTGTTCCGCGAGCGTGGCCTTGAGCAGGTGGCAGTCATCCACCGAGTCTTGACCAAAATAATACCTCCTCCGAGCAAGCTCAATCCGGCTGTTGCTCGCTCGGTCGATGCGGCAGTTCTGCGCGCTTTGCTGCGTGAACCAGCGCGCCGGTTCGCGACAGCACGCGATTTGGCTCTGGCACTTGAAGCTGCAATTCCTCTGGCTAGTCCGTCAACTGTCAGTGACTGCGTGCAGAGCCTTTGTGCGCCTCGGTTATCGCGACTGTCGCGTACTTTGGCTAGCGCCCGCCGGCGGTCAATGTTCGCGACGAAGATCCACTCTGAGCGCACCGAGCTTGCACGGATGGACACTGTTGTGTCCGCGCCGGTCCTGACCTCGAACCCACCTCGCCAAGCGTCTCTTCGCCAGCGGCATTGGATCCAAATGGCGCTGGTTGCCGGTCTCCTCGTTCTCGCCGGTTCGATAGCCTGGGCGCAACGGGGCGGCTTTGGGTCGCGGCCGAATCAGCCCCCACCCAGCAGTTCGGCGTTGGCATGTGTTGCTGACCCGGCCGCGCTCTCCGTGCCGGGTGCCAGCCAAGTCCCTTCGGTCAATTCGGAGCAGCAACCTCAGCCGGCAAATTCCAGACAGGAAATGGTGCCCTCGCGCGACTTACCCAACAGTCGCTCTTTGCCCCGCGGACCGAAAGCCAGACCACATCGAGCCACGGCGCCAGTGAGAGTGCCGCCGACATCCCCGCCCCCGCCGCCGGCTCGGTCGCTTTGCGATCCTCCAACGTACCTTGATTCTGCGGGTATTCGCCACTTCAAGAACGGTTGTCTCTGATGCCACGGAATCCCAGGTTCTTCCTCACAATGGGTGTGCTTTGCCTCAAGGTGACCTGGTCGAGTGTCGGTCTAGCCGAGGACGAATCGAAGCAGCGTTGCGTAGCGGCGTACGAGGCCGCCCAGGTGTTGATGCGCAAGGGCAACCTGACCGAAGCCAAGGCGAAGCTCGTCTACTGTGGGGGCGCTCATTGCCCAGCGGTGATGCAGGGGGGGTGTGAGCGTTGGCTGTCAGACGTGGAGGCGTCGCTCCCGACCGTGGTCTTCCATGTCAAGCCGTCCTCGGGGGCCCTGTCGGGACCAGTGAGCATTTCGATCGACGGAGGTAATTCGGTAACGCTTGACGGTCGCGCGATAAGCGTTGATCCCGGCGAGCACCAGGTCGCATTCTCGGCACAGGGGTTAGTAGGAACCACCAAGGTATTTGTCTTTTCTGAAGGCGAAAAACTGAGGCGCGAGGTTGTGGTACTCGAAGCAAAACCTGTTCTGAACACGGACGCAAAGGATCCCCACCGAAGCCGCCAAGACCGTCCCGCAGCAGAGCAACCAGAAAACTCGGGGGGGGGACTCACAATGCCAATCGTTGTGGCCGCCTCAGTGGCAGTATTGGGCGGGGTCGGTGTCGGCTACTTTGGCTTGAAAGCGCGAGCCGAGGATCGTGATCTCGGTGCGTGTACCCCTGATTGCAGCCAAACCAGCGTCGATACCGCAAAACGCGACTACCTTCTGGCCAACATCTCACTTGGTGTGGCTGCGGCTAGTCTCGCGACCGCCGCCGTATTGGTCGTACTCGAGTTCCGAAGCACCAAGTCGTCGCGACCTAGGCAGGTTGGTCTGGGATTTTACCCCGCCACCATGGGGTTGTCAGCCACTGGCAACTTCTGAGGAGTCTCATGGGAAAGCCTAGTTTGAAATGCTTTACGCCAGCGTTGATAGCGCTGACTATTGGCATCGGTTGCTCACCGCTGCGCGACCTCGACTCGGCGGCCTCTGGCAACGGGAAGCGTGAGCAGGGCGCGGCCGGTTCAGCCGGTGCGTTGGCGCAGACCACGCGCGGTGGAGCAGCGACGAACCACGGTGGCGGGACCGAGAGCGGTGGAACCGGTACCTCGGTCGGTGCGGGAGGAGCCGTCAGTGGAGGAACGACCGTGAGCGCAGGCGGAGCTCCGCCCGCAACTGGAGGCTCGACCGCAGCCACCGGAGGAACACCGCCATCAACCGGAGGAACGGCACCAGCAACCGGGGCCGCGGGTGGGACTACGCCCACAGCGGGCGGGACTACGCCCACAGCGGGCGGGACTACGCCAGCAACCGGGGCCGCGGGCGGAAGTGGACCGAGCGTTGGGGGCAGCTCCACAGGTGCTGGAGGATCTGGTTCTGGAGGTACCGCAACCACGGCGAGCGCGGGAAATCCGGCGAAGGGTGGAGCAAGTGGCGCGGGCGGAACTGCGACGGGCGGGACGAATTCCATCGCTCCAGCTCTGCCAGACATGACCAACTCGCCAGTGACGGGAGCTATCACTTACTCGACCGGTGCCAGCTGGGACGTTGATGGCACTCAGTGGCCAGCCTTTGAGATCCACACGCCGACGGCAAGTTACTGGCTCGTGAAGTCTGCTGCCGCCATCGTGTCGATCGACGACCCAGGCGGCTTGCAGTGGATCGGCTATGCCTATGCCTTCCGGCCGCTGCGGGGCGTTCCCAACTTGGGCGGATGTTGCCAATCCGGCGATCCGAGTAAGCTGGGACTGCCGGTCATGACGACCGAGATCGACGCGCAGAGTGTTACGACAACGACCCATCTGCGCCTGGTATCAAAGCCCGTGACCGGCGGCGCCTATTGGCTGGTCTGGGATTTCTACCTCACCCACGTGACGGTCACTGTCAACCGAGCCCAAGCGCCATTCGGCTTCTCGTATCGCGGAACGCCAGGCGGGAACCTCGACGCCTCTGACCAATTGGTATTGTCGACGGGTGTTACCCAAGGTGCAAAAACCGCGTTTGCCGGAGATCTCCCGGGCCCGACCGAGTGGGTTTACCTGGCAGATCCGGCTGCGCGAAGCTCGCTGTTTCTGCTCCAACACGCGGACAATGACCTGCCTGAGACCTACCTCGTGGCAGATGGGGACAGCGCCATGTTCACATTCGGTAGCGGAAAGCTCACAAGTACTCCGCTGCGCTTCAGTCTCGGTTTGATTGACCGCACGGACCATAGTGCGGTAAGCGAGCGAGTGGCGTTCATCACGAACTTCATCGGTCAGTGAGTTCGAGAAGAGCAAATGTAGACCGCCTTGGATTTTGCAACCGTGTCGGGCAAATCTGTGAAGGTAGAGTCGGAGCAGTGTCTTCGCTGGCTCTCAGGTGTCAGCAGCCAGGTGTCAGTAAGGTTAGATTGGGCGCCAGCGGTGAACCTGGAGTCAGTCGGTAGCGCTGCTGAGCGCAGTGCTAAAAATTAGGAACCAGAATCCAATGCTCTTGTCTTCCGGCGGCGTAGAGAGCAGTCTGACCGCTCGCCTACAACGGCCCAGACGCGCTCAGACTGTCTGGGCAGTCAGCCTAGATGCATGAAGCAGTCGACGCAGTTAACACGATGGCTGGCTGAATTTCGCGACCCTCAGCGGGAAGCGATGTTTCTCGCCTACGAAGAGCGAGCTCATCATTCCGCGCTTCGGATTGGTCTCGGCACGGTGGCGGTTGCCGTGACGTTCTCGCTCTGGATGGATCTAAAACTCATTGCTGAGTCCTCGCCGTCGCACGTTCGCGATATAGTCGTTGCGCGAACGTTGGAGCTTGTAGGACTTGCGTTGGGGGCCACCACGCCCTTTCGCAAGCGACTGGCGTACCCGAGCGGGTGGGCTTTCGTTGTCGGGTGCGGATTGCTGAGTGTCGGGCATCAACTGGCTTCGCTGGCCATTTTTGCCGGTGCCGGCAGACCGGTGAACGGGTTCTGGGCAGCATTGTTCACGTTTCTGTCCCTGACAGCGTTCATTCATCCGCTGCGCTTCGCGATCGCTGCGGCCATGCAGCTCTTCGTTGGTGCGTTACTCGTGCGGGCGTTCGTTCTACCCTTTTCGCTGCGCGAACTCAGCCTGGACTGCACTGCCCTGTTGCTCACCTTTGGCACCGGGGTCGCGCTCAACTATCGGCTGAACCGGGCGCGCCGTCTTGAATTTGCTAACCTCGAGATTGAGCGACAAACCAATCTTCTGCTCACTGACGAAGTGAAAGAGCGCGTGCGCCATGAGGATAACCTCTTGGCACACACAACCGAGCTTGAAGCAAGACTCCTAACTGCGCAGCGGCTCGAGGCGATTGGACGACTGGCGGGTGGAGTGGCTCATGACCTGAACAACCTCCTTACACCCATTCTTAGCTATACAGAGCTTGCAATGGTCGAAATAGGCGACTTGCCGGAGGTGACGTCACTGCTTGTCGAGGTGATCCGGGCAGCCGATAGCGCCAAAGAGCTAGTTGCCCAGTTGCTAGCGTTCGGCCGTCGTCAGCACCTGAACGTCAAGCGCTTCAACTTGGTCGCACTGCTAAAAGAGCAGGAGCCACTGCTTCGCACATTTCTCCGCGATGGTATCGAGCTATCGCTCGCTTTGAAGGAATCACAAGTCTGGGTACTTGCGGACAGAACGCAATTGGTTCAGGTCCTGATGAACATCATCGTCAATGCGCGAGATGCGATCGCAGAAGACGGTTGGGTTCGGGTGGAACTTGACTGCATTCAATTGGATGAACCAAGTGCGCGGGACCTCGGACTCACCAAAAGCGGTCTACACGTACGCATTGCCGTTGTCGACAACGGTATAGGAATGGACGAGGCAACGAGGCAACGAGTCTTTGAGCCGTTCTTTACCACCAAAGAGGTTGGCAAGGGCACCGGGTTAGGGCTCTCGACCGTGTATGGCATCATCGCGCAACATCTAGGATCGATTCAGGTCGAAAGTCGCATTGGGCAGGGTACGAGCTTCTCCATCTTTCTGCCGGTGGCCGAAACTGCGGAGCCCGAGCTCGAATCAATGCAATTGATGCCACTCAATTTGCGCGGTGGAAGTGAGACGATACTGGTCGTCGATGACGACATGGTGGTACGTGAGCTTCTTGCTCGGCTCTTGCGCCGCAGCGGCTATGTTGTGTTGGTTGCGGGCAGCGGGGATGAAGCCCTCGCAGTGGCAGGAAACCAGAAATACCCGATCGATCTTCTCATCAGTGACGTTGTGATGGACAAGATGCGAGGGCCTGTGCTCTGGGAGCGGATCCACAAGCTCTTTCCCTCAGCATCGGTTCTATTCGTATCGGGGTACGCGGACGAAGCCTCACTTGGTGGAGTTGGGGCTGCGCTGCTCCAAAAGCCATTTACTCGCGCGGCACTCATCAGCAGGGTGAGACAGATCCTGGACGCGAGAAGAACATAGGGCAGGTCGGTGAGATTGTCGCGTTGCTCTGAACGTCGATGTGGCGTTCGAGGAAATGGCCATTGTGTCAGTGGACGCGGCGTTGAGCGGTTCACGAGGGGCCAGTTGGCGCGCGAATCGACCGTCCCCCGGGCGATCGGTCAAGAACTTGGCGAGGGGACTTGCGCACCGCCCTGCCCGAGGATGCTCACCAGTGCCTCATCGACCACGACCATTGCCACGACAAAGTTGTGCTTGCGCAAGAACGGCAACGGCAGGCATTGGCGGCCACTGTCCATTGCTAGTGGCGGCCAAGGGACGAGGCCCAAATGCGTGCGTCTTGCGTGCGAGAAATCGAACGTGGTTGCCAAGTAGTTCAACGACCAAAGTCCAATCCGGGAACCAAGGAGGCATTGTGAATTGGCGAAACCCGAGAGCGCCGACGTGGTTGCCATCTTGGGTCCTCGCACAGGAAACCCAGGCATCGCAAAGACGCTCATCCGGGTGACGTTGCTACACGAGGTTCCACATGAAGAAGTGCACCACCATGAAGCTTACTGCAGTCGGCCCGCTGGTTGCGTGGCTCGCTTTTGGCTGTTCCGCAAATAATCCGACCCCTCTAGAGACCGCGGGAGCTGGCACTGGCGGAATCATTTCTGGCTCAGGTGGCAGCACCGGCACTACTGGTATCGCCACCGACGCTGGCGGTGCCAACCAAGGCTCAGGCGGTAGCGCTGTTGGGGGATCTGTGGCTGGAGGGATGCCCAGCGGAGGAACTCAGACAAGCAGTGCAAGTTCGGGTGGAAGTGCTGTGGGTGGAAATACGACAGGTGGAGTGCCAAGCGCCGGCGGCAGTGGCAGTGCCAAGGGAGGAACCCCGGCCGGCGGTAGCGCTACGGGAGGCACATCGGCTGGCGGAAGCACTAAGGGAGGCACTTCTGCCGGTGGCAGTGCCATGGGAGGCGCCTCGTCGACCGGCGGCAGCGCTAACAAGGGAGGCACATCGAGCGGTGGCAGTGCCAAGGGAGGTGCCTCTGCCGGCGGCAGTGCCAGGGGAGGCGCGTCAGCTGGTAGCAGCGCCACGGGAGGCACGGCTACCGCTCCTACAGGCGAAGGATTCTACAAAGAGCTCTTCATGGATGTTGGAGTGGGTCTTGACCACCAGACTACGTTGCCTGCGGCGGACAATCTCGGCTGGAAGTGGGAGTTCGTTTCGACCGATGACACCGCCGTCCAGCACGCGTACATGTGGGGCGACGCAAATGACGACAATGGTGTGCTCCTCTATCCCGACCGCGAGCCTCGCTTCATGGTGATATGGACTGGCGGTGGATATGGCGACCATGCCGTCGCGGTTGGAGCTACGGGCATCAAGAACGTGCAGGACTTCTTCAAGAATGGTGGAAGCTACAGCGGAAGCTGTAACGGGAACTACCTTGCCTGGGACTGGGCATACAAGCTCTGGCCCGGAAAGATCAATATTGACCAATTCGAAGGTAAGGTTGACGCAACCATTCCGGCTACTTCGCCGCTCTTGAAATACTACGACTTTGGTGGTGACAATCTCATCACGGGTCTCGATCACTACAAGGGTGGCTATGAAGTTGAGCCTCTTCCTGCGGGAACTGAAGTAATGTTGATAGGCAAGAGCGCCGGAACAGCCATTGATGGCAACGGGCACCCAACCAGCTACGCCTACAAACCGAGTGCCTCGACCGGCCGCGTCTGCGGCATGAATGATCACCCTGAGTATGCGTTCCAGAAGGGTGATGTGATGAGCTTCTTCCAAGCGTCCCTTCACTATGCCCATGACGGCGTGGGGTCACCCGAGGTGAAGGCTGCGCTGACCAACGGCGAGGCGCGTATGATGGACAAGTCATCCGCGGACAACAACCCCCCATTCACGAAGATTGGCGATAAGCAGTATCACCACTTCACCGTATCTTTGCCGAATGGAGCAAAAGATCTGACAGTGACTCTGAGTGGAGACGCTGGCTATGACATGAACCTCTACGTTGCGAAGGATACTTTCGCTTTCGCCAGTCGAGCTAGTCAGAAGGATACTTCGACAGGTGCGAGCAAGACTCTTGCCGTCTCAGCGCCTGAATCGGGTACGTGGTACATCGGTGTCGAGTGCGCCACAACCGTAACCGCAACGAAGACAACGCATGGATACGATTACTCAGGAAACCTTCTGGTTCTAAACGGCGTCAAGTACTCCATAAAAGCCACCTGGACACAATGAGCCGTCGTCTTTTGGGAGTTCGTTGCTCACCCTTCGTCAGGTTGAACCGCCCGGAGTAGACGGAATCTCCCGTATCCGTCACCTGGTGTCGTTCGCCTCGACGTCAGGTGACGGGTCAATTGCTGCTCGTCTGGTTCGTGGAGGCAGCCGTGACAACGAAACTCGTATCGAGTCCGTGCCAATAGTAGCGAACCTCCAGGACGTGAGCGCGGCGGTTGGCGTCTGCAATTGACCGGCTCTGCAGATGGTGTACTGCTGGGTCCGTGAAGGGGCCACGATCAGCAATCCTCGTCCTCGCCGGAGTGTCCTGCCTGGTATGGCCAGGCCACTCAGCTCGGGCATCGGCGACGTCGGGTGGACGCTTCAATTTCAGCTGGGACGCACCGGAACAATGCCCATCGCAGGAGCAGGTCGAGGCGGAGATGGCGCGCCTGTTGGGCGGGACGATCGACGTCGCCCAGCAGGATGTCCTCGATGTTCGCGCATCGGTTATGCATGGCCTAGCGTGGACTGTGGCTCTCACCACACGGCATGGGGGCCAGATTGGGCAGCGCTCGATCGAGGCCTCCACATGCCAGTCCGTTGCTGACGCCACCGCGCTGATCATTGCGCTGATCATCGATCCAGATGCTGTCGCGGCCCAGGCGCAGCTCCCCAAAGGGAAGATGGTACCCGCCAAGCCCGCGCTCGGCCCGCCGCCGCCCGCCCCGCCCACACAAGTCGCGACCGTTCGGCAACCGCTAGACGTTCTTGCGAGTATTTATGCCCAAGGTCGAATTGGTGCGCTGCCTAAAGCAGATGTCGGCATGGGCTTCGGTGCCGGACTGGTTGGCCGAAGATGGCGCATGGAGCTGCAGGGGACCTACGGCCTGCGACGCGACCAAGTCGCGTACTTGGCGTCGCAGCAGAATACGTATGGCCGATTCAGCATCTTCACCGGAGCATTGGCCGCCTGCCTCAACCTCGGTTCAACCGCGCTAGCCTTTGGGCCATGCGCGATTACGGAAGCAGGTTTTGTGTCGGTGGACGGCTATGGGGCCACCCACAGATTCTCCCAGCGCGCCCCTTGGGCGGCGCTGGGTGCTGGCGGCTATCTGTCCTTCGCGGTTGGGCGCCACCTGCTCGCTTTGCTGCAGGCGGATGCCATGGTGCCTGTTTGGCGTCCCGAGTACGTCTTCAGGGACCTGCCCGGCGTGGTCTACCAGGCCCCGGCAGTCGGGGGACGCCTGCTCGTTGGCGTCGCGTGGCGTTTTTGATAACGAATCGAGACCTTCTCGGGAACCAATGACCCGAATGCAGTTCGCCGGAGAGACAGCCGCCCGCCTGTCGAAACCTGAAGGCACGTGCCCCCTCGACCTGGACTTCGACAGCGTCTACGAAAGCATGGTCGAATACGTATGGAATGCGGTGTGCCGGATGGGCGTGCGGGGATCCGATGTGGACGACGTTGTGCAGGAAGTGTTCGTGGTCGTGCACCGCCGGCTTGGCGAGTTCGAGGGTCGTGCGCAGCTCAAGACCTGGGTGTTCAAGATCATGATCCACACGGTGCAGCACTACTACCGCACCCAAGCGCGCAACCCCGGGACCCGCGCTACCGGGCTTGGCAACGAGATCCGGACGCTCGCGTCCAACGATGACAAAGGGTCTCCTGGAGAGCTGGAACGTCTGGAGGCCTTACGTGTGCTCGATCGATTGCTGTCCCAATTGGATGACGCAAAACGGGTAGTCTTCGTACTTGCCGAGATCGAACAGATGACCTTGGCCGAGATCGCCGAAATCGTTGCGGCAAACGTGAACACTGTCGCTTCCCGACTGCGGGCAGCCCGACGAGATTTCGAAAAGGCCCTGTCGCGTTTTCACGCGCGCGAGCTCGGGAGGACGCCATGAATGATTTGAGCCCCGAAGCGCGAACCATTGTGGCCGCAGGCCGGAACCCGAGAGTCTTCACCGGTGCGGCTCGGGATCGCATCAAGCGGGGAGTGCTGTTACGCCTGGCCACGGTCGGGGCGGCATCCGCGAGCGCGGGGACCGCAGCGGGCATGTCCCTAGCGTTCAAGATTGCAATTGTGGCGGTTCTTGCAGCGGCTGTTGGGGGAGGCGCGGTTGGTTTTTGGGCATTGCGCGGCTCAGCGGCGGTGCCCAACGCGGCGGCTGGTGATCCGTTGCCGTCGACCAACCCTGCCCGTGCCCTGCAAGCGCCTTCGGTTGCACCTCAAGACAGGGGAACCACGCGACCTGCCCTGTCCCAGGATCCCGGACGACCCGACAGCGCGAAGAAGACGAACAAACGCCCCGTGCTCGCAGGTGGGCCCGCTGGCTCAAGCCCAACCACCAGCGCCTCCGCCCCCCTGGATTCCGAGCTCGAAGTGCTGCGACAGGCACGGGAGGAATTGCGCACCGGTTTCCCCGGGAACGCCTATGAACGCCTTATCGAATACGACCGTCACCACGGCAGAGGTGCGCTTGCGCAAGAACGGCAGGCATTGTCGGCCATTGCCCTTTGCCAATGGCGGCCAGGGAGCGAGGCCCAAGTGCGTGCGCAGGAGTTCCTACGGAATGCTCCACAGTCTCCTCTTGCCAACCGCGTGCGCCTCGTGTGCGAGAAATCGAACCTGGTTGCCAAGTAGCTCAACGACTAAAGTTCAATCCGGAAACTAAGCGGCTATGGCAAGGAAGACTGCGAGCACAATGCCGACCGTGGTGTCCGTCGCGGGACTACTTTCTCCTTGCTCGTTTGGGGCGTGCACCAATGGCCAAGTCTTCATTGGCGCGCAAGACAATGTTGAACTGACGACCGCTGGGGGCGCAACGACCACTGGAACAGGCGGTGTGGCTGGCACCTTGGGGAACGTCGTTTGCAACGGAAACGCGACGCCATCGATCACGCCCCCGAACGGCTACCTGAGCATTGATGTGAACGGAACGTCGCGGCAGTATGTCCTCGAGCTACCGACGACCTACGACGGGACGACGCCCGTGCCGGTGTTGTTCGCCTTCCACGGGTCGACCACCAGCGCGCAGAGTTTCCTCGGACAAGGCTATGGAAACGTACGGGCTGGCGTCTCGGGGCGGGTCCTTCTGGTGGGTCCGAACGCCCTGGTTAGGAACGGGGATACCGCGTGGGTCGATCCCTCGGGTGACCTGGGCAACGGCGTCATCCAGGACGACGTTGATTTCTTCGATGCCCTCGTGGCGCAGCTCGTTGCCAACTACTGCATCGATACGGGCCGGATCTTTGCGATGGGCCACGGTGATGGCGCCATCCTCTCGAATCAACTTGCCTGCATCCGAGGTAACGTCGTCAGGGGCGTGGGGTCATTCTCAGGAGCCGGGCCCGCACAGAGTGTAGGCACGGGCTGTGTCGGTAAGGTGGCCGCGTTCATTGGCCACGATCCGAAGGAAGGCGATCCCGTCGAGTGCGCGAAGGTGTCCGGCGGAAGTTGCCCTTGGATTCTGTTGTGGCAAAAGACGGGGTGGCCAACCACGCAGTATTGGGCCGGCGTGAACTCCTGCGGGGACATTGGCGCGATTCCCACGGCAGCCTTCGACGGCAACAGTACGACGGGCGATCCTCTGCCGTGCAAGTCATTTGCAGGGTGTAACGCCAACTATCCAGTGACGCTTTGCTTGTACGACTATTCGACGCAGTGGGACGGGCCTCACGCCTTCCCGACACCATGGGGAGGCAAGGTGGTCACCGACTTCTTCCTCGGGCTGCCCCGAGTCCAATGAGTTCCCGGGCAATGCAGCTTCGGGCGAATTTGAAGCAAATGAGACTGGATTGGGTGTCATCTACCGAACGTTCCCCCGCCAACGGGCAACGCTCGGGATCTCACCCGTCGCGCACGGCCTTTCGCATTCTGCTGGCGAGTAGCAAAACTGGTCCGAGTATGCGCGGGAAGCACATGCGTGCTCATTCGAATGACTAAGAGGGTCTTGCCAGTGTCTCAAAAAAGAGACATCGACAAGAGATCAGTCAACCTGGGTCTCGATGAACATTCCCGAACACTGCTGTGACTTCAGGGCATGGACACTATGTCCACTGGCCGAGATCTAGAGTCTGTAATTCGCTGAAAGGTCGTTGGCTCTTGTCCGTACGACGTGTGCGCTGACACGCGTTTCCAGCCGTGAGCGCACTGACCAACGTTTCCAGAGCAGGTGCAACGACTAACGTTTCCAGCTCCAATCGCGCCGAGTTGCAACTTGAGTGCAGTGCAGACCACACGACCCTCCCGTAAAAACAGATACGGTGGAAAGGGGGACAATACTGTCCCTCCTCGTGGAGTCTCAAGTAGTGGTGTCCGTCCGCCAGACTGCGTCGTGACCAGAGCTTGGATTCGTGTTGATATCATCTCGCAGTAGTGCTACCTTGACTCCCAAGTTTGCGCTGAGGTGGCCGTCGCGGGTTGATCAGTCGCAGACACTTCAGATTGCGATTCGCCTTTGGCGGCGCTTACCACTGTCGAGCTCGCAGACAGCGGTTCAGAGATGGAACTGTGACGAGGCATGCCGACGCGACAAGCAAGGCACTTCGATGCAGTCATGGTTCAGTCTGCTCTTGTGGCATGGTTGTTGTCTCCGTTTTGCTAACGGAATCCCAAATGACAACGATCACTTGAAGCAACGCGGTTGAGCAAATCGGCCATTTCGAGACAGATATTCGACTGCTGACGTCACACACATGCCAGGCAAGACCCGACCATGGGTGAGATGCAGGGAATTTGGCAGAGCGAAACAGCACAATTTCGCGTTCAGTCTCTCGGACAGTCCGTCGTGAGGAAGGGTAACGGTCCCCATGTTGCAGTATCGGCAGGTCCAAGCGCAGGACGAGAAGGTCTCGACTTCACACAATAGCGCTCAAGCACCCACAGCGAACTATCGCGAGCTCTTCCAATTAGGGAGCGGCGGCTTCGCGACAATCTCAGTCGCGCTTGCGCAGGGGATCGAAGGCTTCAGTAAGCTCGTCGTCCTAAAGGCGCTTCGCGAGGAGCTCAGCCTTGAGCACGGCTTGGCGAAGATGTTCTTGGACGAGGCCCGCCTCATGGCGCGCATGAGCCATCCAAACATCGCTCAGGTATACGAGGTGTTTCGGCGGGGCAAAGCTGTAGTCATCGTCATGGAGTACGTCGATGGTCAGCCGCTTAGCACCGTTCGTGCGCGACGCCGCGAGACCGACTCGCCACTGAATCTCGATCTCGGCATCTCCATTCTGATTAAAGTTCTCGCGGCACTTCATTATACGCATGCGCTGTGCGACTTCAGCGGGGAGCCGTTGGGCCTGATTCATCGGGACATTTCACCGCAAAACGTGATGGTGACCTACGACGGGCAGGTCAAGCTCTTGGACTTCGGCATCGCTAAGCTTGCGAATGGCCAGTTCGCGAACGCTGACACGACGCGCGTCGGAGTGCTCAAGGGCAAGCTCACCTACATGGCGCCCGAGCAGTTGACCGGCACGGTGGATCATCGCGCGGACATCTTTGCCGTGGGCGTCATGCTGTGGGAACTCGCCGCACAGCGCCGCTTCTGGGCGCAACTTCCCGAGAGCACGATCATACAGCGCTTGATCGCCGGTGACCTCCCACATCTAGACGAGCGCTTAGCGGTGGACCGCGACCTCTCCGCAATTTGTGAAAAGGCGCTCTCCCACAAGGTCGAGTTGCGTTACGCCAACGCCGCTGCAATGCAGGAGGCTCTCGAGCAGTATCTGACGCAGCGCGGTATCGTCGTCAGTCAAGCGGCCATCGGCCAGTTCGTTAGTGAGAGGTACGCGGACACCAGAAGCAAGGTCCAGGAAGCAATTCGTGCCCACATGTCCGAGATCGGTCTGACCTCGCTAGCGGGCACCTACGATGCGCAGCTCGGCGACAGGAGCCTCCCCCCACCAAACGTAGCGCACTCCGGCTTCCGTCGTCGCTCCCGCTCCAAAATCATGGCCATCATGGGTGTCGGCACGGCCGTGGTCCTCGTCTTCTGCGTGGGGTACTTCAGGCACGACGAACCATCACCGCCAACCGCGCCGGGGAATGCACAGCCAAGCGGTACCACTACGGCTTTCGCTCGCTTGCGCGCCAGCGCACAACCCGCTGGAGCCGTCTGGTACCTGGATGATCGGAGGCTCGGCCCCGATCCGCTCGATACGCGCTTGCCGAAAGACGACGCCGCGCATCTGCTTCGAGCCGAGGTCGAGGGCTACTTGCCGTTCACGCGTGCAATTCGCCTGGAGGCTGACATGGAGTTTGTCGCTGTACTTACGCGAAAAACACTACAGGTTGCACAGTCGATCGAGGCACGGCCATCGCTGCTCCGAAGGCTTATCCCGTCGGCAAGAGCTGCCATCAATCATGTGAGCTCGGCTCCGCCTGTCGCCGCCGCCCCTGCTCCTACTCCTGCGAGCACGCCACCTCCCACACCCGAAAGTACAAAGCCGAAGGAGGAGAATCGTCCGCCTCAGTTCGGGGAAAGCTTGAAGCGGTCAGTGGCAAAGGCCAATCGCGAGCGGCCTGCCATCGACTCGAACTATCCGGGCGGCGGCGGGTAGCACGCACGTACGCAACGACGACTGCTCCGAATCACCTGTGTCAACGGCCGAACGCTGGTCTGCCCAATGCGGTGGCTCGGCAAACTGCGACGATGAATTCGAATTTACCCGAGGAGATTATGAAAAGAAAACGGTGCAGCCTGCTCGCCGCGGGACTGCTTCTCTGTGCGCCACGTTTGCTGAATGCCCAGCCCGAAGTCTCGGACGATGCTGCCGCCCAGTCTCGATTGCACTTCGAGCGGGGTGTCCAATCGTACAACGACGGCAGTCTGAACTCGGCAATGGTGGAATTCACCCGCGCCTACGAACTCACGCGTGACTACCGGTTGCTCTATAACGTCGCTCAAGTGGAATCGGAGCGCCAAGAATACGCTCGCGCGATCGAAACGTTCACCAAATACCTCAAACAGGGCGGCAGTGCTATACCCAAGGAGAAGCGCGCTGAGGTTGACAACGAGATGTCGCGGCTGCGCCTGCGAGTCGGGGAATTGTGGGTTTCGACCAATTCGTCTGGGGCAGAAGTCTGGATTGACAACCATCTGGCGGGTAAGCTGCCCTTGAGCGCCCCCATTCTGGTGAATGCAGGGCGCTGCGTCGTACGTATCACCAGCCGCGGCTACAAGACGATAACCCGGGAACTCGAGATTGCCGGTGGGGATCGCCCCCGGCTCAAGCTGGCGCTCGAACCCGACACTCAGGCGCCCGCGCCGCCCAAGCCCGTGCGAAGCGATACGTGGTTCTGGGTGAGTCTGACCGCGACTGGCGCGCTTGCGACGGGGAGCGTGGTGTTCGGCATACTCACGAAAAACGCGAACGAAACGCTCGACACGCGAATTGACACGTTTCCCTCAAATGCGGCTCGCATTGAGGAGGCGCGCTCCTTAGTCCGTACCGACGCGCTCGTCTTCGACATACTCACGGGCGCCGCAGTGTTGGGTGCTGGGGCAAGTGTCTATTTTCTACTCAATCCCAAATACAAGAGTCCACCCAAATCTGGAGCTGCAAACCAGCGTCCGAACGCCCGCCTTTCTCCCAGTCCGACGGGACTTATTCTTCAGGGGAGCTTCTAGAATGAAACACCTCGCCATCTACCGACGATGCTTGTCTCGTTGTTTCGCACTGTTGGCTCTCCCCGCTGTTCTCGGCTGCAGCCTGCTCGTTGAAGCAGAGCGTAAGGTGTGCTCGACCGATCTGGACTGCCAGAACCGTGGCCCCGAATTCGCGGCCAGCCTTTGTGTTGACTCCTACTGTCGAACCGACCCGAAGTGGGCTTGCGCAGAGTTACCCGCCACGACGCAGACGCAGTCCGCGGTCCAGGCGTCGATCACCGTGATGAACATGGTCGACTTCGCAGGGCTCGCCGGCGTTCACATCTCGTTGTGCGGAACACTCGACCTGCAGTGTTTGACCCCCCTCGCCGAATCCGACACCGATGCCACCGGCGTCGCTCTTGTGAATGTACCCCAGAGCTTCGGTGGCTACGCCATGGTGGAAAGCACGGCCATAGAACCCTACCTGTTCTTTCCCAATTTCCCCGTGGAGGATGGAAATTCGCTTGGAACGGTAGTAGTAAGCCCGAAGGGCGGTCTCCAGTCCCTTGCAAGCCAGCTCGGCGATATCGTGATGAGCGGTCGTGGGCTCATCGTGGCGCAGGTTCTTGATTGCCAGCAGCAGTATATGGTTGGCGCTAGCGTGGAATGGGTAGGAAACATGACAGGAAGTCATCCCTACTATGCGCTGAACGGCATACCGTCCGGCACGGCGACAGTCACCGATTCGACCGGCGTTGCCGGGCTGTTGAATGCCCTGCCAGGCACCATGGGGGTTACGGCCAAGTTCGGCGGCAGGACCGTCGGTCAGGTCAGTGTTCTGGTCCGCGACGGCTACGTATCCTTCAGGGCGATACAACTAGGTGATCTAATCTGAGAGAAAGGCGGCTCAAACCGTCACTCGAACCGGAAGGGAAAAGTGCAGGAAGTGCGCGAGTCCGTGGAGGTCCACGGTGCCCTCGAAGAGGGCATGGTGCGCAGCGCCAAGTGAACGAGAAACTGCCTTGTAGGATCCATGGTGGATTGTGCGGTCTCCGTCGTTCACCCTGACGTCACTTGACCGAGCCTTCGTCACAACCTGTCACGAGAGCACTTGGAGCGAGCTTACGCGGTCGCCTATGCCGCCGGGAGCAATTGGTGAATTACCTATGGTCACCCGCATCCCAATGGACTAAACAAAATCGTTTCTACCAGCGCAGCGTACCGGTCCATTCGAAGTCTTGCCAGCAACGCAATCCTCGGGTGTCCCCGGCTCTGGCCGAAGCCCTTCGAGCCAGACGCTGGCTCCAGAAGTCGGCCAGAAGGGTGGCATTGACACCGCGAACAGCAAGGAGCGTCCCCCACGCTGCAAAGAGACGGACTACCTCAACATTTGATGCGCCAATTCAGAAACCGCAGTGTCATAGATACTGCGACTCCTTTCCGTTTCACGAGTCCGAACACTCACGGGATCAGAGCGGCATTCAAGACGCCACACGCATCGTTCCCCGGGGCCACTCGGGTGGATTGAAATCAGCATCCAGCAAATACAGAGGTAACGAATGAACGCCAAGCCAATTCGAAGCAGAATAGCGATTGTTGTGGGTCTTGCATTGCCGGTCACAGCTACGATCCCAGCATGCAACAAGGCAGCGTCAGAGCCCGCCCTCATCTCGAACACCGGCGGCCCCGCCGGCTTCACATGGAACAAGTCAAGCATTCCGAACGTCGGAAGCTTCGACTTGCCAAGTGGTGGCAAATGGCAGCAGGAGGGTCTGGGTGCCTCGAACGCAGAGTTAGATATGACGATTTCAGTCCAAGTGCAGGGGGGAGTTGAACCAAGTGATCGCACGGCGTTTATCAAAGGGCTGATCGATGTTAACAAGCGCGATGCGCCGAAGTACGAAGTGGTCGCTAAAGAGGAGGGGCAAGTCAACCAGATTGCAGCGGGGAAGGTCGATGGGAAATTCGACAACGGCACTGCTTACGCCACCAGAGACTACGTATTGATGCGGAACCACCTGGCACTGGCGATGATGGTTCGCGGACCCATTGCCAAGCAAGCGGACGTCCAAGCTGTCGCAGATCATGTGGCAGCTTCGCTCAAGTAGCTAAGACCGGCGCAGCCAACGCCAGAGACGCCACGAGACCGTCACAAAACGGCAGAAGTAGGAGTACGGCCAAATTTCCAGTTTGTGGGCCATGGTCCCGCAATCCTGCACTCGGTTGCGCATGGTTCCAGAGATGATGGCCACGGGTCGGGAGGCGGCTTAGACCTGAATCCCCTCCTGCTCGCAACAGCGCCATGCCCGGCTGATGAACGTCCTCGGTTCTAGGTGTGGGTCGGATTTCGGTTGGTGCAGCGTGACGGGGAGGATGAGTTGGTCCCGAGCTCACCAACCGGCACCTGACTCGTCGCCCCAATCGTCGATTGTCTTATGAATTGGTTGCGTCACTCAGGGCTCTACTCGTGTCCTTACTGAGGTTTGCCTAGCCCCAGAAGCACGCTTGCCAAGTCAACGATGGATTGGAGGAAGTAATGGGTAGTTTCGTCTATGTTATGCCGCTGCTCATCGTGGTCGGATTTGGTCTCTATTATTTCAACCTCTACAAAAAAGGAAAGGCGGCTGGAGGCGGCTTGGTCTCCGGTATCCAGGCCAACCATCTGGCGAAGTGGCAGGATATGCTCCAGCCCGGCGAGCAGTTTCGTGTCAACGGCAGCGGTGTGCTCTGGCGACCTTGGTGGCAGTACGCGCTTGCAAAACAGGTCCCACTGCTTCGGCTAGTGTGGCCGGTGACGCTCTACGACATCATCCTCACCGATCGCGATCGCGTGCTCGTCGCAAACTACTCGGTGGTCGGGATGCTCACGAACAAGGCAAGCTATCCGAGGAGCGCCGTAAGGGTCGAAGGCGTTTCGGAAGAGAAGCAGGGACTCGGTATCTCGCTGAACCCGTTTGTCCCGAAGGACTACAAAACCTATGGAGCGACCGTAGTGCTTTCGGATCGGTCACTCAAGATGTGTTGTGTCTCCGGTCCGTTAGTTGACAGCCTGCGCGCACCCTAGCGTGAGTTTACCGGATGGGAGTCAATCCTGGACACCGTCCGAGAAGCAGTGCGGGACGTACAGACGTCGTGACGCGCAGCATGGCTACTCGCTCATCGCGAAGTCGGCGCCGCTGAAGTCGTATGCCGACCCATCATACAGCTCTCGGCGCAAGAAGAAAGTGGGGGGACGACTGCAGCGCCGGGAGGTGGCGATGGATCGACTGGAATGCCCGCCGGTCTTCTTGGCAGCGCGGTGTTCGCGAATGGTGGAAGAGCCGGGCCCGTGGCGAGGGCGGACGCGTTGGCGGGACTGCCGAGCACGACGACCGCGTGAGGAGGACAAAGAAATGCCACGAGGAAGCTCGCGATCAGGTCCGCGGCCCCAGGCACCCCAGGACCATGACGGCGGTTGTTCCTGCACGGTTGGTCTCGACGCTCGACGCTCGCAGTCGTTTGAGCTTATCCGGGGATCGGATTGAACCAAGCCCCGGCGCGCCGGAGCCCACATGGATTCGCACGTCGATTTTGCGACAGAATCTGACGGGCGACGTCACTGCCTGTGCCAATGTTCCACGCAAGAAGCCAGTCTTTTGGTGCCGATTCAACCAGTGCGCTAAGGCTTCCGTTGTTTACTGTTTTAGTGTGTCTTTTCGGCGCATTGGGGTGTGGAAGGGGCAACGAAAATAGCGAAGCGCAAACTGCATCCGGTGGAACGGTATCATTCGGTGGCGCGCTGAATAGCGGCGGCGGTGGTGCGACGACCGGGGGAACCTCGACAAGCGGTAATGGAATTGGTGGCGCTGCTGATGCAAATGGGGGTCGGTCTACGAGCACCGGCGGTCGCAATTCAGGGATCGGTGGAAGTCTGCAGACAGGAGGTGCCAGTGCCACTGGTGGAATTACCTCATTCACTGGCGGCAACAAAGCGGGTGGCGCCCCCTCCGTTGGTGGCGCAACGGCAACGGGCGGCACATCGGCAATGGGCGGCACATCGGCAATGGGCGGGAGAGCCGCAGCAGGCGAAGCCGCCACCGGAGGAAAGAGCAGTGGAGGCTCTGGAGGTGCTGCTGGTACCTCGGGTGTTGCCGGAGCAATTTACCTCTCGCCGAGTGGCAGCGACACGAATCCGGGCACTCTGGCGCAGCCGATTCGGACGCTGTCGCGGGCGCGCGAAATCGTGCGCTCAGTGAATGGCACCATGACGGCGGATATCACGGTTTACCTGCGCGGCGGTACGTATCCTTTGGCAGCCACGGAAACGTTCTCGAACGCGGACTCTGGCAAGAATGGGTTCTACGTCAAGTACCTGGCTTATGGCGGCGAACGGCCAGTGATAACTGGCGGCCAGCCCATCACCGGATGGCAGGTGTTTGACTCGGGCAAGGGGATCTATTCCGTGAACGGTGTCACGAATCGTTTTCGTCAGCTGTACGTCAACGGCGTCAAAGCGATCCGCGCGCGTACCCCGAATCTCGGGACGAACGGAGCCCACAACTTCAATAGAACCCTCGGCTTCGACCGGGCCGCTCACACCATTCAGATCAACAATTCTGAGGTTGCGCGTTGGAAGAATTTCGAGCAAGTCGAAATGCATCTCATGCTCATGTGGGCCGACAACGTGGCGCGACTCGCTTCGTTTACCACGACTGGGACTACTGCCCATCTGAAGTTCCAGGCCATCGAGGATGCCGTTCTCTTCCCTCGACCGTATCCGCAGCTCGATTTTCCGAATACGACGAAGTACTACTATTTCGAGAATGCTTACGAGTTCCTCGATCAGGCGGGTGAGTGGTACCTCGACGAAGCCGCCAATGTGCTTTACTATAAGCCTCGAACTGGGGAAGACCTGACAACGGCGATGGTCGTGGTGCCGTTGGTCGAGACGCTGTTGAAGGTGAACGGCACAAGCACCTCGAATCAAGCTGCGTATCTCTGGTTTCAGGGACTGACGTTTGCGCACTCGACCTATCTCCGCCCCAGCACCCACGGGTTCCTCGACGGTCAGGCTGGCCAATACAACTTGACGGCGACCAGCGACAACAAGCAGACCGTCGGAAGGCCAGCAGCAGGCGTAGCGGTGGCGAATGCAAATCACATTCGTTTCGAGCGGAATCTGTTCACCCAAATGGCAGCGACGGGGCTCGATTTGGTCTCGGGCACGCACGACGATATGATCGTCGGAAACGTGTTTACGGACATCGGTGGTAGCGGCATCTCGATCGGGAAGTTTACCGCCGATGAAACCACCGAGTTCCACATTCCGTACAATCCAGCCGACAGGGCGGAGATCTGCACTAGCGACACCATCAAGAACAACTACATCAATCATGTGACAACGGAGATCCAGGGAGCCTGTGGCATAGCCGCTGGCTATCCGAAGTTGATCGACATTTCGCACAACGAGGTCTCGAACACGAACTACACGGGGATCTCAGTCGGGTTTGGTTGGACCACCTCAGTCAATGCGATGAGCAACAACAAGATCAACTACAACAACGTCCACCACATCGAGCAGCTTCTAGCAGATGGCGCGGCGATCTACACCCTGTCTAACCAGGGGCCCGCTTCCGAAATGCAATACAACTACATCCATGACTATTCGCAGAGCCAGTGGGCAGACTTCCAGATAGCAGGGCTTTACTTGGACGAGGGGACAGCGGGGTACACGGTAGCTCACAATGTGTTTGTCAACGCAACGAGTGCGATTTTCCAGAACAGAACTGGGACGAACGCCCTGACCGACAACGGTGGAAGCTCGCAAGCAATCATTTCTGCTGCAGGTATCGAATCTGCCTATGCGGACATCAAGACCATGACGATGCCCGCAGTGACGTTTTGAGTGGATAGTTGGCATTCCGCGGGGTCGCCCTTTTTGCGACGGATTCTGTCCGCCTGCCGCACTGCCATGGAACCCAATACAGTGTTTCGACAAGCTGACCCACCTCGAGGAGACGTGATGACTATCCGTTCGCTCAACCGAATTGCCAATTGTATAGTCTTCTTAGGCCCGATCGCACTTGCTTGTTCGGGGACCACCGAGCCGGCTGACGTTGGCACCGGAGGTGCCATGAGCGCGTCCGGCGGTGCGAATCCGGCAGTTGGCGGTAGCACGAGCAAAGGGGGCGCTTCTGCCGCGAGCGGCGGCAATGGTCAAGGTGGCGTCGTCGCCGCATCGGGCGGCATTGGTCAGGGCGGTGTACCTGGCTCGGGCGGTGCCGCCGCGGCATCTGGTGGCAACGCGACCGGTGGTGCTGCGACGAACACTGGTGGCAAAGCGACCGGCGGTGCTGCGACGAACACTGGTGGCAAAGCAACGGGCGGTGCTGCAACGAACACTGGTGGCACAGCGACCGGTGGTGCTGCGACGAACACTGGTGGCAAAGCGACCGGCGGTGCTGCAACGAACACTGGTGGCAAAGCGACCGGTGGTGCTGCAACTAGCATCGGAGGCTCGGCTGTTGCCGGTCAAAGTACTGGGGGGCAGGCCGCCGGAGGCAGCACGGGCGATGCCGTCAAGAGCAGCGGCTGCGGCAAAACCACGACGCTCACTGGCCAGTCTACCAAGACAATCTCTGTGTCCGGAACGAACCGAACCTACATCATTCGACTTCCTGACAATTACGATGCAAATCATCCGTATCGGCTAATAACGTCCCTTCACTGCTTGAACGGGACAGCCGCTGGGGTGGCTAGCGGTTCGACGGGGACCAACTACCAGTTCTATGGGCTATGGAAACTGGCTGCTGGAAGCACGATATTTGTGGCTCCGCAGGGGATCAATAATTCTTGGCCAGGCGGCGCAGGTGACGAGGGCTTCATCAAGGCGTTGGTCACCGAGCTAGAGAGTACACTCTGCATCGATACGTCCCGCATCTTCTCCGAGGGCTTCAGCATGGGCGGTTCCATGTCCTATGCACTCGCCTGCGCCTTTTCCGACATTTACCGGGGCATCGCCGTCCATTCCGGCGGACCCATGAGCGGCTGCAACAAGACGAACCGAAAGCCCGTGGCGTATTTCATGACCCATGGAACCAAAGATAGCGTTTGTACCTATCCCGGTTACGGCGTGCCACAGATCAACGATTTTGCGCAGGTCAACGGCTGTCAGGCGATGGACATCCCGAATACCCTCAAACCCACGGACACGAGCGGGAAGACTCCGATCTGTGGCGACTTCCAAGGTTGCTCGGCGGGGGATCCGACACGAGCGTGCATCTTCGTTGGTGACCATACGCCTTCGCCAGGTGGCGAAGCAACCACTTGGGTCCCGGCTGAGACGTGGAAGTTCATTTCGCAATTCTGAAATGCTCGGACGGGCTCCGCGAAATTCCGAGACCCCAATCCAGGGGCTCGACTGATGCATTGGGGGAGGTGGATTCGTCGGGCGGGGACCTAGGCGAATCCATCGCAGTTTTGGGCGCGCAGCGAGCGGCGAAGTCGGCACGATCGAAGTCGCTGCAATCGATACGGAGATACCGCGCATGACGAACCTGGATATCGCAAGAGCTATCATCCGCAAGAGTGTGTTTCGACGAAAGCATGCCGTTGCGTTGTCGGTTGTTGGGGTGGCGTTGATGTTGCCGTCGATGTCGTTTGCCGACAATCCCATCGTACAGACCAACTACACAGCAGATCCGGCCCCCATGGTCTACGATGGGAGGTTATACGTCTATACCTCACATGACGAAGACGTTACCGTAGACAACTTCTTCACCATGAACGACTGGCGGTTGTATTCCACCGCGGACGTGGTCAACTGGACGGATCACGGATCGCCCCTGAGCTACAAGAGCTTCAGTTGGTCGAGCGGAAAGGCGTGGGCCGGGCAGTGCATCCCGCGAAACGGCAAGTTCTATTATTACGTCCCTCTGCAACAGACGACCGGAGCGCAGGTCATCGGCGTGGCGGTAGCGACTAGCCCTACGGGACCGTTCACCGACGCACTCAACAAGCCCCTGGTTACGACCGGTTCAGATACCATCGACCCTACGGTCTTCATCGACGCTGACGGGCAGGCCTATCTGTACTGGGGAAACCCCAACCTCTGGTACGTGAAGCTGAATGAGGACATGATTTCCTACTCAGGAACACCTACGAAGGTGTCGCTGACGACGGCGGGTTTTGGAACACGTTCGAACACGGATCGTGCAACCGCGTACGAGGAGGGTCCCTGGTTCTACAAACGCGGAGCGCTCTACTACATCGTGTATCCGGGCGATGGTGTTCCTGAGAATATCAGCTATACCACCAGCAGTGGTCCCCTGGGTCCCTGGACCTTCCGTGGTGTCATCATGGACAAGGAGACCGGGGCGGGGTCGAGCTTCACCAATCACCCGGGTGTCGTTGATTTTGGTGGGAACTCGTACTTCTTCTATCACAATGGCGCTTTGCCGGGAGGTGGAGGCTACAAGCGTTCGGTAAGTGTCGAGAAGTTCACTTACAACGCTGATGGCACGATCCCCAAGATCCCCATGACAACGGCGGGGCCTGCTGGTGTTGGCAACCTCAATCCCTATGTCACCACCGAAGCAGAAACCATTGCCTGGGGATCTGGCATCGAAACCGAGTCCTGTGGCGAAGGTGGTATGGATGTTACATCCATCAACAATGGGGACTACATCAAGGTAAAAGGGGTAGATTTCGGGGCGGGTGCGACGTCGTTCGAGGCAAGGGTCGCCTCGGCGACAAGTGGTGGAAGTATTGAGCTCCGCCTCAACAGTGCCACCGGGACGTTGGTTGGAACCTGCGCTGTTACCGATACTGGAGGTCTGCAGACTTGGTCCACCAAGACGTGTAGCGTAAGCGGTGCGACAGGAATACACGACCTATTCCTCAAGTTTACAGGTGGCAGCGGCAACCTGTTCAACTTTAATGCGTGGAAGTTTACTGGGAGCGGCTCCGGCGGTGGAACTAGTGGAACCGGTGGAGCCGGTGGAGCCGGCGGCACTTCGACCGGAGGAAATGCCAATGCCGGCGGTTCCCGAACTACAGGCGGAAGCACTGCATCCGGTGGTTCAGCGGCCACGGGGGGGGGCATTGCCGTTGGTGGTGCCAAAGCGTCGGGAGGTGCGACGAATCCTCCGACGACGGGCGGCGTGAGCAACCTAGCGACAGGTGGGGGACCGTCAACGGGTGGAACGGCGAACGCTGGTGGCAGCACGGGCACTTCCATGGGCGGCTCCGTGACTGCTAGCGGCGGAAATGCCTCAAGCGGACGAGGAGGCGAAGGCGGTGCTACTGCCACCGGAGGAGGGTCGTTAGTTACTGGCGGCCAGATCTCTTCTTCTGGTGCGTCCGCTTTGGTAGGGGGCACCGGAGCAGCAGCTATGGGCGATGCAACCAAGGTCGAAGGTTGCAGCTGCCGAGTGGCAGGTACGCAGACGCCTTCGAAGTCACTGGCGATGCTTGGAGCACTCTATCTTCTGAGCCTGCGAATGGCGCGACGACGGTCAAACGGATCAGTAGACCGCGCGCCGCAGGCTCGGTCGATTGGCTAGCAGTTGAACAGGGAGACGACCGGCGGGCATTCATCGCACGATACGTTGGGGCGTTGCCCTGGTTGATGTGAAGCGCTCGGCATTTGAGACATGACGGTGCAGCTTCTGTTCGAGTCGCTTCAATCCAATCTTCGTCCGCTCGGCCAGAGCCCAAGAAGTATCGAAGGAAGTCTCTTCCGTCGTAACAAGGTCGAGCGCTCTAGGACAATGTCCTCGGCCCGGGGGGCTATGCGGACGCGAGGACTTCGATTCCATGACGGAACTCCGCCGGATCCGTGACTGCTTGCCATTGCCTCGCCGAACTCGAGGATGTTTCGTTGCTCCGAGGAGGTGTCTGTCGATGCAAATGCCGCCCCAATGCCGCCTCGTGGGCAATATGACCACTTCAAAAAATGCGCCAAATCGGTCGGTTCGAAGTTTTCTCAACCAGCACAGCTTGGGTTTGCTCCTTGCGTCGGCGGGGCTCGGTTGTGTAGTTGGTTGTAACGGCGCGGAAAGCCCCGCATCGCCCGGCGAGGTTAGCGGCCGGAGCGCAACCGGTGGCGTGAGCACCGTCGGCGGTACCAACGGGATGGGCGGAAGCTCGACTTCGAACGCGAGTGGTGGCTCGTCAGCTGGCGGAAGCGCGTCAACGGGTGGTGTGTCGTCCTCGGGCGGCACAACGGCATCGTCGGGCGGTAGTGCGACCGGCGGGGCGAGTGGAGTCGCGAGGGGAGGCAACGTCGCGACAGGTGGCAACGTCGCGATAGGTGGCAACGTCGCGACAGGTGGTAACGTCCCGTCGGCTGGCAGAACTACGGGCGGCGCAGCAACGGCGGGTGGCTCGCCAACGGGAGGCAAAGCGGGTTCTGGTGGCGCAGCAACGGCGGGTTCCAGCGCGTCGGCGACCGGCGGAAGCGTGGCCGGCAGCGGCCCTGGCACGGTAGTGAAGAGCACTGGCTGCGGCAAGACACCCACGCTGAAGAACAGCCCCACCTCGACGGCCAACCAGAACACGCTCACGGTTGGTGGCAAGGGTCGGCAGTTTCTCGTTCGGTGGCCCGACAGCTACGACAACGCTCACCCTTACCGACTGATCATTGGCTTGCACGGGGCCACGGGCAAGGATACCGACATCGGTCCATCGTATTTTGGACTTTTTGCTCTCTCGAACAACAGCACCATTTTCATAGCGCCCTCCGCAGACGGCGGGCTTTGGAGTGCTGCGACGGATACGACCTTCGTTGACGAGATCCTCAAAGCAGTCCAGGCCGATCTGTGCATCGACACCACGCGGATCCTGTTGGAGGGGTTCAGCCAAGGCGCGGCCATGTCGTGGACGCTCGCTTGCTCACGTCCGGGAGTGTTCCGCGCCGTCGTTGGCCACTCTGGCGGCGGCGTAGCCAACCCCACGACGTGTCAACCGATCCCCTACCTTGGCTCGCTCGGTCTCGCGGAAGGCAATGGGCAGAACACCCAGACCGATCAGTTTGCCAAGTGGAACGGATGCACGATCACTACATTGCCGAGGGCACCCACTGGCGGCCACGTATGCACGAACTACACCGGTTGCCCAGCGGCTGATCCCGTTCGCTGGTGTTCGTATGACGGGGGCCATACTCCGTCACCGAACGATACGGGGCAGAGCGCCTCCTGGATGCCCAAGGAAGTGTGGGCCTTCTTCGCCCAGTTCTAGCCCGCATCTTCCCTGGGTCGCCCTGGTAGGCTCGTGGCAGGCCCGATGCTACTGCGGGTCCAACGTCAGCATCACGATACTCTTGCTGGGTAAGGTGACCTTGAGTTTGTTTCCACAGATCTGGTAACTCGCTGCGTCCAGGGTCTTGATATTGACCGTTTCTGCCTTTCCGAAGTCGTTGTAGCTATCCTTTGCGGCCCCGGTTACAACCTGTGCTTCTGCCATTGAATACGACGTCGCACCGCCGTTCAACGTAATGGTTATGTCCCGAGCCTTCGCTATGTCAACGTTTGCCAAACTGATATTGACTTGCTTGGCGTCGTTCACCGTTGCGCCCGATGAGATGACGGAGAAGGTCTTTCCGTTCCCGGTGATCTTCTCACTTGAGAGGGCGTTGGGTGCAAATTTAGCATTCCCGCTATGGTGCGGAAGGAACATCTTGAAAACGTAGAATGTCGGGGTCTTGACGAGATCCGTGCCACCACTGCTCGAGTTCGTCAGGAACAACGAATGGATCACGTTGACAGCCTGTGCCAGACCCGCCATCTGGATGCGATCAGCGTTTGCCATGAACATGTTGAGCGTCAAGGCTGCCGATAGCGCATCCATCAGACTGCCTTGTTGGAGCCAGGTATCTGACGCATTCAACTCCTTCAGCCAATCCCCCCATTCGTCTTCGATGATCTTGATGCGTCCGGCAGCATCGTACTTGTCGAGAATGGTCCTGATGTCTTTGATGCGCGGCCCCATCTGACCTTCGTTGGCTCGCCAGACGACGTCGTAGTACTGGTTCTCCGTGAATCCGACCGAGGGGTAATCGTCCGGGAAGTAGATGTAGTCGTGAATTTCGATGCCGTCGATCTTGTCGGCGAGGTGCCCTGGCGAAAGCATCGTGGTAAGCCAGTTGGTCGAGTTGGGGTTGATGGTCCAGATCCCACCGGTTGCTCCCACCATGAACAGCTTTTTCCCATTGACGGGAGTGCTAAGGAGGCCGTAGCTCGCATTGTACCAGGGCTCGTACGCCGCCTCGTCCGTGCCGAGGTCGCCACCGCACCCCCATACCTCATTGCCAATCTTGAAGTACTTGACGGTCCACTCTGGGTGACTCGGATTGTTGTTTACGTAATCGATCCATTCCTTGTTGCTGGCTGCAAACTCCGTCTTGGGCCGACCGACGAGCACGGGCTCGGCACCTACTGCCGTGGCGAAGTCCATGAACCCGTCGGTTCCCATCGTGCTGGCTGGATTCTTGTTGGCCTTCCAGTCATAGCCATTGGCTGCACACCCGCCCGGCCATTCAATGGCGCCCACGCCCGCTTCCTTGAAGCCTGCGATGATGTCGTTGCGAATGCCGTTGGTATTCGGGATGCTGGAGGTTTTACCGACGTAGATGCCGCCATTGATGTCTTTACCCAGAATCTCCATCAACAAGCCGAAGATCTCTTTGTGCACGACAGTTTGAGCCGTGTTGACGGTTACAGTGAGCGTGCTCGGGCTGGTCCCGATGGCTGAAGCGTCACAGGTGACGGCGCCGCCCACAGCTGCGCGGCCGCCGGTGCTCGTCGTGCCGCCTGTACCCGCTCCGCCGCTACTCGCCGTGCCGCCCGCGCTGGTGCGGCCGCCAGTGGCTATCGTGCCGCCAGTGCTCGTGCCGCCGCCCACAGCTGCGCGGCCGCCAGTGCTCGTACTGCCGCCAGTGCTCGTACTGCCGCCAATGCTCGTACTGCCGCCTGTACTCGTGCCGCCACCAACACCAGCGCTACAGCTATACGTCCAGGTACGTTGCCCGCCGGCTATCCAACTCGACAGACAGGTGCAACCGCTGCACACCATGCCCGTCACCTTGCACGCGTCACCGTCAGCGATCGTCGCCGGACAAGTGTCGCAGACCCAGCTGGCAGACACCTGTTGAGACTGGCAGGTGCACTTTGCTGTCCCGTACGTGCATACTTCCGGTGTGCTAGCAGTGGTCGCCACCACGCACTCACCGCTTGGCGGCTGGCTTGCAGTGGGACAATTTGCGCTGTTACTGCCGCCGGTGCCGGTCGTTGCGCCACCCTGGACCGCTGCGCCACCCTGGACCGCTGCGCCTCCCCGGCTCGGTGCCCCACCCATGCTGTTCGAGCCACCGCTGCCTAACGACCCACCGGTGCTTGCCGTTGCTCCACTTGGAGAACCACTAGAGCAAGACGGGATTATTCCGAGTAAGCTCAGCATCGCAAGCGGAAAGAATACATGCTTCATTCGGGCTCTTCATTCTGCAAGTGAGCAACCACTAGAATCAACCCAATCGGCCCAGGCGTGATTGCGAGGGGATCGCGCGCTCTGAACGCTGCAAGTGGCTACCAGGTCAGTTCATGACCACATGCAGTGACGAGACGCTCTGGGTTCTGTCGCAAAATCGACAGAGCCGCTCCTTCCATGCTAATGTTGCTATAAATGCTGTTGCTCGTGGACCAGTGCGCGCGTCGCGCTGCACCGGCAGAGTGACGAGGCGCGCCCCACTGCGGCCTCGCTTCGGTGGCGTACGATAGTTGGCGCCATTGCCGAGTTGGCGGACTTGAGCTGCGTAATGGGCCCGCTGGCGAGTGGCGATGCCTCTAGCCGATTTTGCGATGGATCTCCTGCGGCTTCGTCACTGCCCTCTGTCATGACGCAAGAGATGCCCATTCTGACCGGAAGACTACCATTCTCAATTCAGCGTGCGGCGCAAAGCTCCGTGCTCGCGCTCGCCATGAGTGTACTTGCGTGCAGCGGGGCTGATGGCGACAGCACCCCAAGCGCTGTAGGAGGAGCAACATCCGCTGGTGGTGCCAGTGGCAACGGTGGCGCTCGTGCGACCGGTGGTGCGACCGTCGTTCAGAGTGGATTCGGTGGGGCCCAAAGCAGCACTGGGGGTGCGACAGTCACGGCGCAAACCGGTGGCGCTGCTAGTGGCGGCCAGTCAGCAAGCGGCGGCATCGCAGCGACTGGTGGCATGAAGGCCACTGGCGGCAACATCGCCACGGGCGGAAGCCTTGCAGGCGGTGCCACCTCGACCGGAGGCACGCGGCCTACGGGTGGTACGACATCGACGGGTGGAAAATCAGCGGGCGGCGCGGCAATAGGTGGTGCTGCGGCAGGCGGAGCCGTAACCGGCGGTGCTGCGACAACGGGCGGCTCTTCCGCCAGTGGCGCTGCGAACGGCGGTGCTGCGAACGGCGGTGCTGCGACGGGAGGCACGAGTGCCATGGGCGGCGGTACATCATGCCCGTTTCCAACTTCGTTCAAGTGGACTTCGTCTGGGCCGCTAGCCAAGGTTCCGAGAACGATTTCCGGTCACAGCGTCATCGCGATCAAGGACTTTACTAATGTCGTTTCGAACGGCAAGCACATCGTTTACGCAACCGCCTATGAAGGCGGTTGGAAGTCCGCCATGTTCACCTTCACCGATTGGGCGGACTGGGACGCAACGCCTGGGATCTGGGTGTCAAAAAACGCGGTTGCGCCGACGCTCGTCTATTTCACCCCGAAGAAGATTTGGGTACTAACCTACCAGTGGGGCTTCCAGTACGCGACAACGGACGACCCCACGGACCCAACGAAGTTGTCGGCGAGCAAGTCGCTCCTCACGGGTGGTCCCTCGAGCGCCATCGATCAAACGCTCATCTGCGACAGCACGAATTGCTATTTGTTCTTTGCAGGGGACAACGGCAACATCTATCGGTCGACTATGCCCATCGGCAGTTTCCCGGGAACCTTCAGCGGTTACCAGACGATCATGACCGACACTCAAGCCAACTTGTTCGAGGCGGTGCAGGTCTACGCCGTCCAGGGGACGGGCAAGTATCTCATGATTGTCGAAGCGATGGGCGGAGGTGGACGCTACTTCCGTGCCTTTAGCTCAACGAGTCTCGGTGGAACTTTCACGGCCATTGCCGGGGCGTCGACCGAAGCGACTCCCTTCGCGGGCAAGAAGAACGTCACCTTCACCGGCACCGCCTGGACGAATGACATTAGCCACGGGGACATGGTCCGGAGCGACCCCTCTGAAACTCAGACCATCGATCCCTGCAATATGCAGT
Organism: uncultured Polyangiaceae bacterium; assembly: GCA_964454965.1. GTDB lineage: Bacteria > Myxococcota_A > Polyangia > Polyangiales > Polyangiaceae > FEN-1139. Next base: position 281,238 of record CAYVXY010000008.1, read on the forward strand.
TTCTCTATCAAGGGTACGACAAGACCGTCACCAGTAGCGACTACGGCACCATCCCGTACCAACCCGGTCTCCTCACCCTGATCAAGTAGTGGCCCCGCTTCCAGTTTGGCTAGCGGTAGCCCAACTCGAGCCTGACGTAACAGTCTGTGCCGAGCGCGACGCCGATCCGTAGCAACGACCGGAATTCCATGAGAGAGCCGATGCAAGGCTCTGGTGGGGGCTCGCATAATTGTGATGGCGAGTGGGCACTTTAGCGATGTGCTACCAGTTGTAACCATCTGGATATGCGAAGGAATAGTTGCCATGCATTTCGCTAACGTCAGCCGCATCAGAGCTGTACCCAGCCTCCTGCGGCCAACTACTTGGCAGTGCGCCATCGCACCGTGCATTGTGCACCGCGCACCGCGCACCGCGCACCGCGCACTGTGCATCGTGCACCGCGCAACGCGCAACGCCGGCGCCTGCCCTGCGCCTCTTGCCCCCTGGCAAGTGCGTCACGGGGCGTGCCGTGGCGTCACGCGGTTACCCTTAACAACGGCCGAAATTCTCGTGCAGGTGAATATTCTGGGGGGCAAGCCCGGCGGCGGGTGCGATCTGCGAACAAGCATGCCCGAAGGATGTCTTGATGCCGTTGGCACGTAGATTGCAATAACCTGCGACGTCATGAAACCGTGGTTCTTGCTGCTTACCATTTGGGCACTGTCGGGGATCGTCGCGCTCAGATCTGTCTACGCCGAAGACGCGTCTGCCATGGACCAGATCCACGCGACTTCCGTCCAGTAGTTCGCGGTCCCGCTAGTACCGGCTGCCTTCGAATCAACCGTGATCGGACTTCTGGCGGGTAGAACTAATTGCACGTCGGAAACTGCGCAGCTAACTCAACTCGTCCGGTTCCATCAGTGGGATACCCGAGGTTCGCTTCGATGACGGCGCCGTGAATGTCCGTGATGCGGATCTGTTTCGGCAGCCCGAGGGTGTTGCCCCAGTTCCAGTAGTTGTAAAGCTGCCGAGTGCCCTGGAGCCAGGCTGTGCCGGCCAGGATCTCGAACCTCTCGATAGGGTTGCGGTGGTTCTCGACCAAGAGTTCGTTCCAGAACTTATTGGCGGGTTCCTTGAAGCGAACGAAGACGTTTCCCTGGACGTTGCAGGGGACGTACTTCCAGGAGATGGCTCCGGCGGCGCCGCCGTTGCCTGTTCCGAGATAGCCCTCGCCTTCGCTACCAACCTGCAGAAACGCGGCTTTGGACAGATCGAGGTGCCCTGCTTTGCACTTGGGGTTGCTTCCGACCGGACATTGGTCAACGACCGTCGCGGTCACCGTACGACCCCCATCGCGCGTCACTTCGACACAGGCCCCGCACATGCTAGCCGTGGAGTAGTCGGCCGTGTTGAGCGCCGCAAAGTACTGTCCAGCGCCGTAGGTGACGAACTCGACGGTGTCAGGGTTATTGCCAGTGATAGCGTAGCTGCAATTGACTGCCTTGGAACCCTGCGCGAAGAGATACCAGGTGAGCGACCCATTGCCGGCATAGCTCGTGGGGAACTTGCACATGCCGTCGGCTGAAGCAGTCACCGTCGCAGGTGTTGGAGCCGCGGGCGCCACCGAAGTCGTTGTTGCGGGCGTGCCACCCGCAGCAGGGGTTCCCCCAACAGCGGTCGTGCCAGACGAGGAATTGGTCCCACCGCTGGCGGCCGCGGTGGCGCCGCCCGAAGGCGTGGTTCCGAACGGCCCGAGCGGCGCGTCGTCGTCGTTGCAGGCGACGCTCAAGCAAGAGATCCCGAGGCAGACAAGCGTTGTCATTCGGGCGGTGCGAGCTGGGCCAGTCATCGACGTCATTCGAAGATCCTCTGCGATTCAGAACCGGGCAAAGCTAGCGGGAGCGCTGCGGCGGCGCACGCGGGTTTGACGCCTGGCAGTCAGAGAGAAGCCGTCAACGGTTCCGGAATTGGCGCACGGCAAGGAGCGCGCAGCGTCGAAAGCACGAACAGCGGTGCGAAAATCCGCACGATCGGCCTAGTGGTCAGTGCGGATTTCCCTCGTTGAAGTGGGCAGGGACGCGTCTTGCTGCTCGACCAGACGTCGACGTATTGCCTCGGCTTCGCTACGCTGTCGCCGCTCGGGAGTTCGTCCAATGGCAAAGTCTAAAGTCAGCGTTAAAAAGGTAAAGCCTTCAACCATTATCAGCGACGTAGAGCAGCTCTGTGCTCTGGCTGACATGAAGTCCGCCATGGATCCGAGCAAGACGACGATCCTGAAGGACAACATCTCGTGGCATTACCCGTTCCCGGGTGCGAACACGACGCCGTGGCAACTCGAAGGCACGATCCAAGCGCTGAAGAACGCTGGCTTCGCTGACATCACTTGCGTACAGAACAAGACGGTTGTGACCAATGCCTTCAAGGGCGAGGATCTCAATCACTACCTGCCGCTCTTCAAGAAGTACAACGTTCCAGTGCTCTACAACTTCAAGCCCGAGGACATGAAGTGGATCGAGTACCGGCCCAACGCCAAGCTCCACGTGCTGCACAAGATCTTCCCTGACGGCATCATGCTGCCCGACTACTTCTTCGGCAAAAATATCGTCCATTTGCCCACGGTGAAGTGCCATATCTACACCACGACCACTGGCGCGATGAAAAATGCGTTTGGTGGCCTTTTGAGCACGAAGCGCCACTACACGCACAGCTGGATCCACCGCACCTTGGTCGACTTGCTAGCGATCCAAAAGGAGATCCATAGCGGTCTCTTTGCCATCATGGACGGCACCACAGCGGGCAATGGCCCGGGTCCGCGCACCATGATCCCGGTCATCAAGGACTACATGCTGGCCAGTGCGGACCAAGTAGCCATCGATGCGGTTGCCGCCAAGATGATGGGCTTCGATCCGATGTCACTCGAATACATTCGCGTTGCACACGACGATGGCCTAGGTGTTGGCGATCCGCGCGACATCGAGATCGTCGGCGACGACATCTCCAACGAGAGTTGGGGCTTCGAGGTGGGCGACAACGGCGCCAGCATGGTGGGCGACTTCATGTGGTTCGGCCCGATGAAGAGCCTGCAGAAGCTCTTCTTCCACACCCCGCTCGTCAACGCGTTCATCCTGGGCAGCGAATTTTACCACGACTACTACCGCTGGCCGCGCAAGGACAAGGCCACCTTCGAGAAGTGGCAAGCCGAGACCGAGTGGGGCAAATTGTTCGACGCCTACGCCCGCGGCCAAAGCGACAGCATCATCGGGCGCTGAGCGATAAATGAGTGGGGCGCTGCCTGGGGGCTTCTCCAGGCAGCCGTCCAACAGCCACTCAATTGCGGTTCAGGCGCGTCACCAAAGGTGATATCTTGCGCCCGTGAACCAGACCATTCGCTTCGCTCCCTACGCCCTGTTTGCTACCCTCGCACTCGCCGCTGCCTGTTCAAGCGACGATGAAGTGGAAGCCCCCGCGCCACACGCTACTGGTGGTATTGCCGGTGCGTCTGGGCATCCTTCGGTAGGCGGGAAGGCAACTGGCGGCAAGGCTTCCGGCGGCGGTGGCGCCTCAAGCAACACTGGCGGAGCGGTTACAACGGCGGGTTCCACGTCGACCGGCGGCGCAACAGTGGGCAGCGGTGGCGCGGCAACCGGCGGAACCACTCCGACCCAAGGTGGCAGTTCGGGCGCCTCTGGTTCGCCTAGTGGCGGAACGCCAACGGGCGGCGCGCCCCCTTCGGCGGGAGCCGGCGGCAGCTCGGCTGGCGCAACAACTGTGGCCGGCAGTCCATCGGCGGGGGCCTCGGGCACCACGACCGTCGCAGGCACCACATCAGTTGCTGGGAGTACAAGTCCGGCTGGCGCCGCGGGCGTTGGCGTCGGCGGTGCAGCTGGCGGAGTCGCGGGAAGCGCCGCTGCTGCGGGCGTTGCAGGCCTTTCCGGCGGAGGGACTGCCGGAGTCGCGGGCGGAACCGGTACGGGCGCGGTTCCGGGGTGGACTTGTCCGGCATCGAGCTACGGCACTGCCGACGGATGCGATTGCGGATGCGGGGTTACGGACAAGGATTGTATTGATGCGGCGACCACCTGGGGTACGAACGACGGCAACACGGCGCTCTGGTGTCAAAGCTACTTGCTGCCAGGTTCTTGTGTTCCGCTCGCCACGGCTGAAGCGGTTCTCGCGATTCTCAGCGGCGACAACTCCAAATGCTCTATCGCCCCTGCTGGCTGGACATGCTCGCTTTCGTTCTACGCAGATGGGACATGCGACTGTGGCTGTGGCGTTGTGGACAGTGACTGCTCGAGTGCCGCGTCCTGTGACCCCACCAGTCGAGTTGGAGCGTGCTCCATGAACGACGACTACACGGTGATATCGCCAACGAATCGGGGACTTTGTTCGAAGTCCATTCCTGCTGGATGGACTTGCAGTTTGACGGCCTATGGCGACGGTAGATGTGATTATGGTTGCGGCGTCGCGGATGTCGCGAGTGATTGCCCCACCGGTGCGACCCCATATTGCAATAGCGCTGGCGCGTGCTCAAGGGACACGACCGTCGCGTGTAGCGCCATTTCGACGAGTGACCATACCAAATGTGAAGCGGGTACCTGGACTTGCGATCCTGCCCGGCGCATCGACGACGTGTGTGATTGCGGCTGCGGTGCGCCTGATCCCTATTGCGTAACCAGCTTGCGGAAAGAATGCGGAACTTGTGGGAGCCCCGGATCCTGCGCTCGCAGTTGCGAGGACATCGATCCACTAGATAGCACGCTGTGCAACTGACAGTGGTCCCAATGGTTGCCCAGTTCGCTCGACGCTGATGGCGTGAACGGACCCCAAGAGCACCCATGGGAATTCCCATGGGTGCGTCATCATTCGAGTGCCGCTTGAGTATGCTTCGCGTCGCCGGCTTGCCCAGTCTGCGCGGTTGAGCTATTAAACTGAGGATATTTTTCCCTCAAGCGAGGCGCTCCACTTGCCGTAGATACCAAGGTCAGTACGCCAAGATGGACCGGCAATCTGCTCGTCTAGCGAAGTTGCTTCAAAAGGTTGTGATGCCCATGTCGCCAATCAGACCATTGCTCGCGATCGTGCTGCTAACGGCCGTTGGCTGCGTCCTACCGGAGTATGAGCGCCCTGCAAGCAACGGGTTGGCAATTCAGGATTCGCCAGGAGCTGGCGGCGCAGAATCCAAAGGCGGAAGCTTGAGCCAGTCAGGCGTCGAAACGCAAGGTACTGGTAGCGCAAAATCCGATGGCGGAAGCTCAAGCCAGACAGGCGTCGAAACGCAAGGCACTGGTGGAGATTCACTGAGCCGAGTGAGCGATAGCGGAGGGAATGGCAATTCGATCGGGTCAGGTGGAACTCTGTTCGTCACTGCGGGAACGACTGCTATTGATGTTGTCGTCCCCACAGCATCGGGCGGCGCGTCGTCTGGCGGCGCTGGGGTGATTATTGGTAGCGGAGGCGTCGCGAGCAGTGCTGTGGAGTCAGGCGGCGGCAGCAGCGTTGTCAGTTCATGTGGTGGCGCTGCCGGTGCGGGTGGCGAATGCGACTGCGGCACCGGAGGCGCAAGTAGTTGCGCTCCAGGGCACGCTACCTGTTTGGGCGAGGAAGTCTGCGCAGTTGAGCTCGCAAGGAACGTCAATCATTGTGGGGCTTGCGGCAAACGTTGCGATTCGTTGGCACCGGACAGCACAACGAAGTGGGATTGCGTCAGTGGTACCTGCATCGTTGGGCAATGCCAAACAGGTTACGCAGATTGCGACGGTAATGCGTCGAACGGCTGTGAAACAGACACCCGCACCGATGCGATGCATTGTGGCGCATGCCTCAATTCAGTCTGCAAGTACCCGGTATGTGCCCAAGGCGTTTGCGCTGAGACGTTCACGGCCGGGCGAGCCGATGTGCCCAGTGATCCAGCCACTGTTCCAGACGCGAATCTCATAACGCTGCCAACGAATACGATCTGGGTCTGGCAGACATCGCTCAAGGCAAACGATGAAGTCGTTGCATTGGGGGCGATAACGAACCGCAGGGGACTGCTGTTTCCGGGCACATTCAGAATGGCGCTCTATGATGAGCTAGATGGTATGCCCAACGCGCCGGTGGTCTGGATGCCGCCAGGTGTCGTGCTAACGGGCAACAACGGTATGCAGGAATACGCGTTGAGTGAGCCCTATCAAGTTCCGGTGACCGGGCAATATTGGGTCGCCATATGGTCTTCAGAAGTAAATGTGGTCAAGATCGTAACGTTCAATCTTATGCAGCGAGATAACGTTTTCGTTTTCGGCGCACCGGCGACCTTCGAATCAGGCGTGTGGTCTTCGGGTGCCAGCTGGAGCAGCAGCCTTGCGTCCGTCCCCCCACCCCAAGGATTTGTTGGATTCTTCCCCAGCATTTACGCGCGCTATCTGCATGGAGAGACGCTGGCGGGACCCTAACGTCGAACCCGCCTGCGCTCAGACCGATTCAATCTGCGATCGAGGCTTGTGAGCGTCTAGCATTCGGTCGGACAGTCATTCAACATCGGCGATTGCCCGCTCCAAATGATACGATGGGCTTTGCTGCGCGACGACGAACAAGGTCGTTCGCTGCGCTCGCGCGGCCCTTCAATCGTGGCAACCAGCAGGACATGTTCGACCCATTGCGGCAGCTTCAATGCTGTTGGACCTGAAGTCCAAACTCCACCGGGACACATGGTGCTATCTGGGACTACCTGCCCACCCCAAAACACTCGGGGACCCTGCGTTGCTGCGAGCTTGACTTGGTCCTCAATGTTGTCTGGTGGCGGCTTCTGCTTTCCATCAAAGCAGGCCATGTACAGTCGGATGTCAGCTGCGATTGGCTCTTGGGAAAGGTTGTGAATGGTTAGATCAACAATCAAGATTTCACGACTTGGCCATGTTACGTGCATCTTCGGTTGTGGCGTTCGCGACGCGCGCTGGTCTTCGTCCGCTCTGGGGGAATTTCCGAAACAAAGGTTCTCGATCACGTTATCCTCACTTGTTGGGTCCATATAGGACGCTGCATCGACTTGGCCATCTAGTGTCGGGACGGCTGCAAGGTTCGCCACAGAATGGGCTGAGCCCTGAGCTTTGGCCGTTGGCCATCAGGCAGTTCAGATTGATTTGACGTAGATTCCAACGCATTGATCCTGCGTTGGCATTGCAATCGAAGGGCCAGCTGGAGTCATGGTCGGACAAGCGACCGTTGCCACCAGGATGCATATCGGATTGGTCGTGTTGGGGAGAATATAAGGGACGGTGCTGGACGTCCAGGTGGGAGTGAGGATTGTCTGTCCCAACCACTGCGCCTGAGGCGTTCCTGCCATCATGGCCAAGACGCACGCGTCGATGTTCGCTGGGTCTGCCTTGTCGGCACTTGCGGTAGTTGCGTAGAGCCTCACTCGCACGTCCGATGCTTGGTCGCCACAGCTACTCACCGTTATCTGGACGTTTACGTATCTTTTGCGGGAGACCGGGTGAATGAATGGCCCGAGAACGTTCAGTGAAGCGTTGTGAATCGCTTCATCAAAGGCTGGTGGATTTGCGTGTGGAGTGGCCGAATAGACAAGGCTGGGACCTATGTACAGTTTAATTGCCATGTGTCCGTTGTTTCCCTTTGTAGATCATTGAGTGGCTGCGTTTGTCGTGGAGTGGCACGGCTGAGTTGACCGTGCCCATAGCTAGATAACTTGCATCGCCGAGCAGTGCCTGAATTGCAAACAATGCACGGATGGCACTCATCACTTCCTGTTACGCTTCTTGGGGTCGATCAGAATGCCCGCCGAGTAAGACGACTCATTCCGAAGCCGGTCACGCCGATCGATGATCCAGTTGAGGCCAAGGAGGCCGAGGGATGTGGCGACGCCTATTCCCGAAGTATTGCTCCCCTCGCTCAGGGCAGCAGTGGCCCCGTTACCCGTTGCTTTGACATAGATGCCCACGCATTGATCCTGCGTCGGTGTCAGTAGCGTCGGGCCAGCTGGCGTCATGTTGGGACATGACACCTTCGCCGCTAGGATGCATATCGGATTGGTCGTGTTGGGGAGAATATAAGGGACCGTGCTGGACGTCCACGTGGGAGTTAGGATTGTCTGTCCCAACCACTGCGCCTGTGCGGTGCCGGCCATCATCGCCATGACGAATATGTCGATGTTTGCCGGGTCAGCCTTGTCGGCACTTGCGGTACTTGCGTAGAGCCTAACTCGCACGTCCGAAGCATCGTCGCCACAGCTGCTCACCGTTATCTGGACGTTTACGTATCGTTTGCGGGAGACCGGGTGAATGAACGGCCCTTGCACGTTCAGCGACGCATTATGAATCGCTTCATTGAACGTCGGCGGATTCGCGTGAGGCGTGACCGAGTAGGCGAGGCTGGGACCGATGTACAGTTTGATCGCCATGTGTCCGATGCTTTCCCTGGAAGAATTCTGGTTGGTTTCGTCGATCGTCGAGGGGGCTACTTCTGGAGCGTGGTCTCGCGGGGTGCGGCTTCGCGTCGTAGTCGCGTCTGAAAGGCCAAAACAAGAGAACGGCTGACTCTACTTCTTTTGGCGGAACTTTGGCAGCAATTCCCCCGATTGCGGCACTTGTCGAACGTCGCTGGCAAAAGCAATCACGCCAATTGGTAGGACGGACTTCGCTGCCGCTTGGCTGCAGAGGTCGGAACCCACCGTCACTAGAACAGACCAGTGACGCCTACCGAATCCGTACTGACCCAAGGCGTTAATTGCGCCCCAGGCTTTAACTCATTCTGGTGCTTTGGTGCGACCAACAGGAACAAAGCCCCAGTGGCCACGCCGACCGTACCTGTGTAAAAGGCGATTGTCGATAGCCTTCTTACTATATTGTAGCGGTCACCCGCGGCGGAATCGCACTCGTCGCTGTTCCAGCAGCCCGTGGCCTTGAGGTTGTTCTTGATGGAAAGCGCCCAGAGTGCGCCTGCCCCAGCGGCGGTCAATGACAGCCCGCCAACACCAAGGGTCACCCACCCTGCCGTGCGCATCGCGTTTCCGGATGGGGCTGGTTCGAGCGGTTGATGGGGCGCTGCCGGAGTTTTTGTTGGCGCGGCGTGGAAGACGAAGGTGACTTGCGTCGCCTTGCCGGCGCTGAGTAGCGGCACTTGGGCGAGGGCTTGGCCGGCGAAAAGTGCTGTGATTTTATGGGGTCCGGGGTCTAGCTGAACGCCTGCACCAAGGTCCCCTGCGGTCACGGGCTGGTCATCGAGGCGAAACACTACCTCTGCCAGGTTGATGCCGGGAGTCGCCACGACGAGCTTCGGGATCTGCACCAGCAGGGCACTGCGTTCGACTACGGCTTCTTCGCGGGCTTTCTGTTGCACTTCATGGTCGCCAGGGCCGTCAGCGAGCTGGGCGGCTTGGGCGTATAGTTCTGCAGCCGCGAGGAACTTGCCGCGCTTTACCTGCGCGCGCGCTGCGAATACGGCTAGCGATGGTAACGGTACCTGGGCGTAGGCTTGCGAGAACTTGGCGTAGGCGCGCTCGTTGTTGCCTTGGTCAAAGGCGCTCAGGCCCTCGGCTGCATTTTGGTAGGCTTCACTTAGCGCGGGGTCGGATTGCCCGAAGGCGTGCGCGGGCACGAGCATCAGCAAGAGTTGTGCGTGCACCCAGCGAAGTCGCATAGACCGTATCTCGACTACTTATCAGTGGCAGGACAGAAGCCAATGCGCGCCTTCACTGCTGGATCGCATTGAACCTTCGAAGCAGGCGTGCGTGGTGGTTCGGAGCTCGGCATTGTAACCGGAATTAGGGCGCGTGTCGGCGGATTTGGCTCTGTCGCGGGCGGCTTGACTGATGCTGAGAGTCGCTGGGCCATGGGAATTCCCATGGGTGGGCGTGCCGTAGCCCTGGCGGTGGCCTGAGCTGTCGGTGGATTCGCAACTGGTGTCACCAGGGGAGCCGATGGATCGGCGGGTACGAAGGCGTGACTTGTCGGCAATGCAATCTCAAGCGGGTGCAAGGTCGCTCTGGCGCTGGGTGCTTGTGCGCGCGTCGAGGCATAGCGTGCACTGCCGACAGCGCCGATGGCGACTCCAACCGTGAGCAGGCTGACGGAGATCCACAGGGCGCGCGAGCGGCGCTTAGCGCCCGATGGTTCGGGCTGCGTCGAAAGGGTCGAGGGCACGCTCGTTGTGTGCTGCAGGTCGACTTCGGTATCCGGCCACTTCGCCTTGCCATTGCCCGTCGTGCGTCCGTCACTTTGCAGTGTGCTGTCGTAAGGGTAAATCCGTCCGGAACCAGGCGATTCGACTCCGCACACCGCGCGTAGTTGCTCGGCGGCTTCCGTCATCGTGCTGAAGCGCGCCTCGATGTCGCGGTGCGCGGCGCGGGCAAACCACTCGTCGAAACCGGCTGGAACAGCGGCTACCTGCGATGGAATCGGCATTTCCCCGACACAGATCGCGAGCACCAATCCCCCAAGGGTACTTGCGTGAAAGGCGTGCTGCCCGGTCAGGCATTCGAAGGCGATGATGCCAAATGACCAGATATCCGTGCGGTGATCCAGGTGCCTTAGCCCAGAGGCTTGCTCGGGACTCATGTATTGGGGGGTGCCCATGATGGTCCCCTCGAGAGTTACGAGCGACTCAGGTACATCGAACTTTGACGGCTTCGCGATGCCAAAGTCCAGAAGCTTTACGATGGTGCTGCCAGCGTCGTCGGACAAAAAGATGTTGCCCGGCTTGAGGTCGCGATGCACGATGCCTCGGCTATGGGCCCATGCCGTCGCACGCGCGACTTGCGAAAGAATGGAGGCAGTTTCTTCGGGTGATAGCGCGCGATTCGTGCCAAGCCGTTCCGCCAAGGACTGGCCCTGCAAGAGCTCCATGGCAATGTACGGAAGGTCGCCGTCCACGCCAAAGTCGAAAATTTGGACGATGTTGGAACTGCGCAGCGAGGCGGCGGACTGCGCCTCGCGTCGGAATCGGGCCAGCGCATCGCTGGATTCGGCGATGGTTGGATCGAGCAGTTTGACTGCAGCAGGCGTACCGAGTTCGACGTGCTCCGCGCGCCAGACCATGCCCATCCCGCCCTCGGTGAGCTTCGAAACGAGGCGGAATTTACCTGCCAGGATTCGATCTGGTCGCATAGTCGATCGCCTGCATCAATCGCTGCCGTAAGTACCTGATCCTGGCCGAGTGCTCGGACGTTGGTCTGCTATTCTAGGCACCCGGGTGCGGACACTGTCAATAGCGCGGTTGGTTCCGACCTGCGACTGCGCCTAGCGCTGCGAGCCTGCCCTGTCGGGAACGGATGAGTTCCGGTTGCTCGGTCCCGGCAGAGAGCGCATGGTCGGAAAGGCATGGTCGATAGTCCCAGAGACCCAGGCGCCACTGAGCGGAGGGGCGAAGCCCACGGAGCCGGTTCGGACAGTGGAACCAATCGGGATGCTGGAGCCAATGGGGTTTGCGGAACCAACGCGACGCAAGACCTCGTCGAAGGGTTGTCTCTGTTGATGAGCGCCGCGACCAAGGCACTTTCGTCCCTCGAGAGGCGAGACGACCAACAGCAGGCTCGCTCGGCGGCCACCGGGCTTTCTGCCGAGGATCTAACTGAGATGGTCGACAAGGGTGGGCGGAAAATCTTGGACCTCGTAAGCAGAATGGCAAGCGAACTTGGTAACCGTGGGCCAACAGCGTCGTGTAACGGTTCCGATAGGTCGAGCACCGGCGGTGGTGAATCGGACAGAACGCCCGACGCTCGTGGACGAAAGGACGAATGAGGCAGACTGAGCCCGGCCCGGGTGATTGACCTGGCCGTTTTGGGTTGTGACGCCCATCCCAACTCTCTGGTAGGCTCCGACGCGCCATGTGGGCCTGGCGGCCCACCCCGAGCCCCAGCAGCAACATGACACAGAAGCGAATCTTGCCGAGTGTGCCAACGGTGCGCCTGCAAGTGATCGAGAATTTGACGCCCGAGCAGCCTCCCGGGTTTTTGCGCCTGGTAAGACGACGGATCATAGCTTTTGGACCCGATGGTTTGGCGAGCCCTTCCTTCATCTACGACGAAGTGGATCGCGTGGCGCTCGATGCGGTTGTCGTTGCCGCTTACTACTTGGACGATGCTGCTCGGCCGCGCGTGTACCTGCGCAGTGCGACACGACCACCGATTGCACTGCGTGCCCCGGAGAGTCACGTCTTTGCGGACCTTAGCGCGCCGACGGGGTTGTGGGAACTTGCTGCGGGATTGGTCGAAGCGGGCGAGAGCAGTCCCCTCGGGATTGTGGAATGTGCCAAACGGGAATTGGCCGAGGAGCTTGGTTTCGATGTAGACCTGTCCGAGCTTCGACCATTGGGGCAAAGCACGTTGCCGGCGCCCGGAGTGATTGGGGAACGTCACTTCTTCTTCTTCGTACTGGTGGATCCGCGTCGGAAGCACCAACCAACATTGGACGGTTCTGCGCTTGAGCAATTGGGAGCTGTCGTGGACGTGGCACTTTCCGACGCGCTGGCGGCTTGTGGGTCAGGTGAGATCGAAGACGCCAAGACCGAACTTGGGTTGCGGCGTCTCGCCGAGGTTCTGGAGCGATCGGCATGAGCCAAACAGCGCCGCTCGTCTGTGTTGTCGCCAAACGCTCGCAGTACCAGCGGCACGTGCGCGATCGTCGCGACGAGCGGGCGATCGAGCTTCTGGCACGGCACGATCCGGTCGTGGCGCGATGGCGCAAGGCGGACAATGCGCATCGACGCACGCTCGACCAGGTGATGCATGAGCTCGACCGGCTCGGTGCCGAAGTGCGTCTCGTGTCGAGCCCAGCCGAGCGGTTCACGCCGCGCGGGGCCGTCCTGGTGATGACGGTCGGCGGAGACGGTACCTTGCTGGCGACATCGCATCGCATCGGGGCACAACCCTTGCTGGGGGTGAACAGTTCCCCCGCGCACAGTGTCGGCTACTTCTGCGCGGGCCATTCCGGCAATCTGCACACCTTGATCCCTCAGGCATTGGATGGGTCATTGCGGCGCTTGTCGCTGACGCGCATGAAAGTTACGGTAAACGAGCGGTTGCGCTCGGCTCGCGTGTTGAACGAGGTGCTATTCACTCACCGCACACCGGCGGCCGTATCGCGCTACATTCTCGAGTTCGACGGTCAACGCGAAGAGCAACGCTCCAGCGGTTTTTGGATCGGAACGGCCGCCGGCTCCACCGGCGCCATTCGTTCGGCAGGGGGGCGGGTTCTGTCGTTGGCTTCGCACAAGCTAGAACTCGTCGTGCGTGAACCCTATACTCCGTTTGGTTCGACTATGTCGCTGCGTCGACTGATCATCGATTCGGGCGACGAGATTACTGTGCGCACGAAGATGGACCGCGGAGTCTTGTTTCTGGACGGCCCATTTCGCAAGATCCTGCTAAGGCTTGGTGACGTGGTAAGGTTCGCCGTTTCCGAGGAATCACTCACGGTGCTTGGCCTCGCGGCAACGCGGCAGAAGAACGGGCTCGGGCGCTGAAACTCCGACCAAGAAACCCTGACCAAGCATTGGATTGGGCCGGGCCTATTCTGCGGCTTCGGTATCGTCCAGCTCGTCCGCGAATAGTGCGTCAGTGAAGCCGAATTGCGTAAGATCGCTGATGCGGCGAGGATAGAGAATGCCGTCCAGGTGATCGACTTCGTGTTGTACAACTCGAGCGTGGAACCCAGTGACGCGTCGATCAATCACGCTACCGAACTGGTCCTTCCCCGTGTAGCGAATCGCCTTATACCGCGGCACCAGGCCATTCATGTCGGGCAATGACAGGCAGCCCTCCCAGTCCTCTTCCATGTCTTCGGTCAGCCGCGTAAGGTCCGGATTGATGAGGACGGTAAATGGGATGGCGTCAAGCTCTGGGTCATTCGCATTGTCGACTTCGAAGACCACGACGCGCAACCCTACGCCAATCTGCGGGGCGGCGAGGCCCACACCGTCGAGCGCATGCATCGTATGCTTCATGTCGCGGACGAGCGCATGCAATGTAGACGTGTCGAAGGCATCGACGGGTTTCGCCTGCTGCAGCAACCGGGAGTCTCCCATCTTCAACACGGAACGTTCGGCCATTTCGGCGCAAAAGTACCGCGATGGGCCGGACTGGCAACGTCAAAAGCAGCGACCTTGCGGTACTGATCCGGACATTGCAGAATCGAAAGATCCCGAGAGTCGTCGGCGATAAGCGATAGCTGAGGAGTGCCACCGGCGCTCACCGAACAATCGGCTTTAGGATGGCCTTGCCGTCTTTGATGATGACGTCGAAATCGACCTGCTTTCCAGCGTGCTTTTTGCGCAGCTCCTCAGCGGTACCCTGAAGCTTCTTGGCCAGAGCGTCGACCGATACCGTTGCAGACTCATGGGTTTGTTTGCGAGCGTCGCGCAGCTTTTCCGCCAATTGCTCGATTCGAGCGCGATCCAGCGTGTCTGGGGACTTGCGTCCAGGACCATCGGAGCCTGAAGGATCCGGGCGATTCTGCTCGTGCCGTGGCGTTGGCGGTGGTTTCGTTCTTGACGTCGCGGTTACCGGCTTCTTGGCCACCTCAGGGCGAACGCTCTTGGATGTGGCTCCAGGTCGTGCGGGTGCGTTGGACGCGCGCGGAGCGACGCTATCTTTTGGATTGGGTAGGCCCCGAGGGACGGACCCTCGGCCGGCATCAGTCACAGCTTGTGCCGTAGCGATGGGGGAAGGGGCCGTATTGGACGGTTGGGGGTCTTGTGGCTTAGCCGTTGGCGGTGGCCGAGGAGCCGCCAACGGTGATGGAGCATTGAGTGGTTTCTGTTTGCTTTCCAGCGGAATAATGGGGCTACTCGGGATCCTCGGGGGCGCGCCGCGTGGAACCCCTGGCTTGTTGGGTAGGGGAGGAAGGCCACGACCTGCTACGGCCGAACTTGCCGGCAACCGCAGTCCACCTGGCGAACTTGGGCTACCCGAACCGGTTGAGAAACGACTTGGGCGCAAACTTCGGCGTGCCGGTTGGCTGGATTTTGGTGCAAGAGTTGCGGCCGGATTCGGTTCCGGATTCGGTTCCGTAGGCTGACGAACCCCCTGACTTGCGTGCGTCGGACTGGTTGGGGAGCTCCCCTGCGTCTGAGGTGAAGGAGGAGGTTGCTGCCCACGTGGTGCAGCGATCGGGCGCGCCGAGCGACGAGGCACAGGCTTCGCTGAAGGCCTGCGCGCGTTTGGCGGCGGGGGCAGCGACGAGAAGAGCGGGTCGTCGAGTTCCTTGCCGAGCCCAGAGAAGCCCTTGGTGTCGAGGTCGTCGAGGTCGTCGTCGAGGTGACCGTCCAGCATGCGGCCAAGCTCGCGCTCCAATTGCGCCCGCGTGTCCCGCGAAGACGTGGTGGGAGGTGCTGGGTCGACTTGAGCTGCCGGAGGCCGTTCGCTCGTTGGTCGTGCGGCGTCTGACCCGTCGACAGTCGGCGATGGCGACTCGCCTTCCGGCGCCTGAGTGGCTTGAGTCGGGCGCTCGGGCAGGCCTAGGCGTTTTCGTTCTCCGGCAGTAAGGACGTCGGTGATGCCCACCGTTCGCTCGGCGCGCAGTACATGGCGCCGGTACGTCCCGTGTTCGATCTCACGCATGATGCGCATCCAATACTGTTGGTAGGTATTGTAGCGCTGGATGATGGTCTGCAGTTTGAAGCGCCTGGCGGTATTGCGGATCTGCTCGCGGCGCAGCGCGTACAGCCTGCGATCGACATCCTTCTGTGGCACGGCGGGTGGGATCTTTTCGATTCCAAGGAAGTACTGTTCGTAGAGCGAACGCAAGCGTTCCACCCTGGTTTCCAGTTCTTCGAGTTGGATATCGAGCTCGGCGGCGTCCACGGGGCTACTCGGGGAGCGGGGTGATCGTCAGCTCATCGAAGCACACGGGGGCTTCCCAGTTGTTGAATCCAAAATGGTCATGCTCTTGACCGATGAGGGGCTCCTTGTCCTCGAAGACAAATAGTTCAAGATCGTTGACGCGCCAGACAATCGTTTTTCTGTCCCGCCGCTCGATGGTGAAGCGGTAGTCCACGTTGGGCAATACGGGGTCGAGTCTATGGTCTTCGCTAGCCGGATCGATACGCAATTCCAATCGTTGCGGATCGTGTTCATTGAGCCGAGCCAAGACATGCTGCTGATTCTTCCAACCGCCGAAGATAAAGACGTAGCTCGTGGCGTCATCGTAAGAAACCCCTTTGGCATAGCTTCTGCCGTTGCCCCACGCCTCCACTTTCAGGTCGCCCTGCGTCGAGCGGGCTCGGGCCAGAAACGTTATGCGCGCGTTGTCCGGGATTCTACGCTTGAGCCAGACTGGGTGATTGCGATTCGACTGTCCGCACAGTTGGCCCGCCTCGATGCGCCAGTTTTCGGAAGTCGTTGCCCAGTCTGCGCCGATGCTGGCGCGCTCGAATGCGTCACGGAAGGGTGTGGCCAAACGCATGTCCGCGGGTTGAGCCGGGTGGGGTTGTTGGTCAGCGCCTTCGCGACTCGAACTGCCGACGGGCTTTGCCATCGCGGTCGGATGGGGCCGCCACCTTTGGACTGTCACCGTCTGCATGGAAACTGGCTGAGGATTCGTTTGCGCGCCCGCTGGGGGATCGCTCGGTACGCACCCGCCGAACAGCAGCAACCCGAGCACACCGAACCAGCGTATGGACGAACTCACGATCGCCGATGCTACCACAGCCCGCCCTCGCCAACTCCAGCAGCATTGAGCGGGGCCGGTCGCTCGTTCGAAGTTCGCATTCCTAGGGATTTCCCCGTGTTGCTGCTCCGGCCCGTGGTCGCATAGGTGCTGGGTCTAGTTGCGATGGTGGCACTGGTGGAGTTGTACGACCGTTGTTGGGCGTCGGATAATCGGCGGATGCCGTCAAGCGGATGCGCCGCGTTCCAAACACCAATGAGACTCACTACGCCCAGCCTCTTTCGATCAAGAACAATCATGGCGAAGATACCAGTTGCTCAGTTCGACACTCAGGTCGCTGCCGAATCTGCGGATGGTACTCGAGGACTCAGAATCAGGCAATAGATTGGGCGGTACGGCCCGCGAGCGAACAGACAGGGCTGGCCGAGCTCGTAAGGTGTTTCCGAATCGAGAAACGCTGCAAGATGCCGTGTCGAAGCAACGTAGTGAGCCGCAGCAATGCCGCGCGAGCGCACCAGCCACTCGAGTGCGGCGTCCGCCTCGAGTCCGCGGACGTCTGCGGTGCTCTCGAAGTGGGCATGGCGCGAAGCGCCAAGTGCGCGTCGCGCCAGACCCGAGGCGATGGCCAGTAACCAATCTCCGCACTGCGCGACATCCGGGCTTATAGGTACGTTAGACGATCAAGCAATTCCAAGGGGAACCCCAGGCCGATGTGAAGTGCCCCGGATTTCGTCTCTGTGCCGGGGATCTATCCGGCGGCGGGGCGCCCCTGAAGCAACCGAATTGCCACGACCACAAGCGCGAGAACGAGAAAAACATGAATGAACCCGCCCAATGTGAACGAGGTGAGGAGGCCGAGTGCCCACAAGACACACAATACGATTGCAACTGTATACAGCATGGTCTGCTCGCTTTCCGATCGGGTTCTCGAATGACGGAACGCCCGATGTCTTGGCGATCCCCATGCAACAACCGGTCCAGCCACATTGGTTGCATCGATCGATGGTGGTCACCAACATCACGTATGATGTTGGTGACCAGCTGCAAATGCCTGCGAGCTTGAGAATAGGCTAAGTGGAGCGCTGAACGAAATGACGACGCCGAACATGCCGTCACTGCGACGGGCCTAGCCAATTCCTCAACCTACGAGCTTCAGATTCGCGCGTTGCCATCGCGATTCGTACAATGCATCGCAATAAGCCAGACCATGACCCGAGAGCCGCAATTGAGTCGAACTATGAAGCTTGGCACAATTCCCGCAACCCCATAGATTGATGGATTCTCAGATAATTCAAAAGCTAGACGACGGTGCTGCGGCCGCCGTGAACCTGCATCAAGCCATCGTTTGGATCGATGCACAAGAAGCTCGAATCATGCGCGTGGACAAGGGCGTCCACCATGATTCGACTATCCACGCGCCCGATACGCGCCCCACTTCGATAGATCACAATGGCAACGAGGGCACGACCAGCAACTCGAACACGTTCTTTCACAGAGTCGCGCGCGCCCTCGATCCAGCCGACGAGATCCTAATTGTGGGGCCTTGCGCCACCAAGACGGCGTTCGTCAAGTACATGCACAAGAATGACCATGCGATCGACCCCCGGATTTTGGGCGTTGAAACAATTGTGCGACTGGATGACGCGGCGCTTGCTGGGTTTGCGAAGCTCTACTTCACGGTGGGTGGCCCACGCCGCAACGGAAACGGGTCTGGGCAGCATACAATTGATTGAAGTTGTCGCGTTTCCCGCACCCTTATCCCGCCCCGGCGGTTCTTGCGGTTGTGCATATGCCAAGTCAATTCGCACAATGAGAAATCGACGCGATGAAATGTACCCCTTCCTCGTGGTTCGAGTAGCCACGTCGTTAGACGTAACATCCGTACATATTCCGTCTCACGTTGAGTGGCCATAGTAAGGACGGAGCTGGCAAGCTGAGCGGCAACAAGCCGATGCAAGTTGCAGCCAAAGCCGAGCGGAAGTGTCGTGGAGTGAGGTTCCTTCCGCCGCAAGCTTGCCCATACCTATGCGACGGGCTCGTCGTTTCGTCGCACCATTGAGCATGGTTATTGCTCCGGCGGAGATGTCGGTATTCCCAAAGACAGAGGAGGAGTTGTAAATGGTCGCCAAATTAGCAAAAGTTAGGTCCAAAAGGAAGTATGGACCGGCTGCTAGCAAAGAGGTCGCCGACGTGATGCGCGAATTCCAGCACGGTACCTTGCGCTCGGGTCGATCGGAAAAGCCAGTGACGAATCCCAAACAGGCAATTGCCATCGGGCTGTCTGAGGCTCGTCAGGCGGGTGCCAAAGTGCCGCCAGAGCCCGTCAGCTCGATCGATCGGCGCACATTACGTCCAATTTCGCAGCTCAACATCCACGGTCGTTCTCTGGTTAGCTGATAGTTCGGAGTCTGCATGTGGACGTGGCCATTCTCCAATCGGGACTGCTCGATGCGTTCCAACGTATCACCAAGGTTCACATCTGCTGGCGCGCGAACAACCAACGCCCGTCGCTCGGAGTTGTGAAGGAGGTAGACTTGAACGTCACGCGCCGCTACGTGCTGCACGTTAGTCCTCGTTGCTCGTACTGGCGAACACCCTGGCTACGACGATTGCTAATCGTACGCCCTGGGCGACTGCTGCGGTCGGGACGGCGATGGACACTGCGAACGCCAAGCGACCTTCCCATGTGGGAATGACGGTCTGACAGCTCAAAGGTGGTTGTGGGGGAAAGGCTGAACCATCCCCTCATAGCGCAGCGAAGATTGCGCCGAAGTAATCGTGCTGACGCATGAGGTTCTCGAACGCATTGAGGCGCGTTCGCGCGCGGTCGTCGGGCATGTTGGGCAACGCTCGATACCAGCAACATCCTTGGCTGAGCAGGGAGAATGTGCGCTTGGCCCAGCGCGGTCAGGAATGCCTGGGCCAACGCCACGAGCATCAGCATTCGGTCGCGACGATGCGCGTCTCGAATGTGGGTTGCTGATAGCCCCATGCCGAAGTAGAGGTCCTTGTTATCTCTAAACGTTTCTTCAATCGTGAAGCGGCGGCGGTATCTCCCCACTACTTCCGCCGCTGTTCTACCGATGACAGCGATCGAGAGCATCGCCGCGTGCAACACCCCCAGTACACCACTGGCCAGTGACTGAACGCGCTGGACGTGAAGGTCCTCATCGAAAATATCATCGACGAAACTGGCGGTATTGATCGTGCGGATCATGCGTCTACGGCGAAGCATCCTCACGTAGGCCTGACCACGAAATGCGATCTTGCGACCGCCTTTGCGCAGCGCTTTCTTGGATCCCTGCTTGTCAGTCATGCTTTGGCTGCGTCGGGTCATGCCGCTCTCAACGGCTCACCCCCGCCAGAAATTCCGGATTCGAAATCGACAGCTGCGGGATCCCTCAGATGTACGGGTCATCCGATCGCAGAAGCTTCTAAGCATGCTTAGAGGCTTCTGCGGTCGGATGACCCCTGCCCAAACGCGTCGGCCCCGCAAAAACTGCATACCCGAGTAACGCACGAAAACCCGGAACGGTGCGTGATTGGGCCGCAAAGATGGGGGATCCCTCAGGGGGAAAGGGGGAGGTCTGCGCGCAGCTGGCATCAAGTCGTCACAACTCGCGCCGCTCAACGGAATTCCGTACTGAGACAGTCACAGTCGATTGCTTTCAAGGGGTGGTGCGAAATCGAGGGTAAGTCGGGCCGCTCTCTTCACAGCAGCGGAGAAGGGGGGTGGGCACCTTGCTGGACACCTCCGGCACAGCAATTGCTAACAATGTTCGCTTGACGCACGACGCAAGTGCCGTGCGCATCCCGAGGAGATTGTGATGAGCAATGCGAGCAAACGTGTGGCAGGCGCAGCGGAAGAACTGGGCGGCAAAATCAAAGGCGGAGCCGGCAAGCTGATCGGTAGTAAGCAGATGCAAGTTGAGGGCAAAGCCCGTGAACTTGAGGGCAAAGCTAAGTTGCAGGTCGCAAAGGCAGCAGATCGGCTCAAAGTCAAATTGTAGAACGCCGTTGATGCGGTCAAGGAATGCGAGGGTGTATCGCTCGAAAACTAGCACCTGCAGCCTGGAGGCCGAACAGAAGCGCTTCTGGAGAGGTTCTTCGCGACTCGCGGTGCTAGTCCGCCCTTGTCTTCGCGGCGGGGGGTGTTTACGCGTCCACTGAACGACCCCATGGGACAACAGGAATTCGTTGCGGTCACATCTGGCGAATTGCTCCTCGGAATATGCAAATTGCACAATTGAGTGGGCCGCAGCTCCATAGCTATGGGCGAACCAAAGCAGACCAATTCCGCACGCTAGACATTCAGTTAGTTTTTACAATTCACAGACTTGACGCGTCCGCTAACCCAACTGCCGTACGCTCGTTTCAAGGGTCCAACAACGCATTTGAAAGAAGGCGGGGGGTAGCATCACCCAGGCAAAGTGGCCTGGAAATTGCTGATAGGCGCGGACAATCCAAAGGAGAAGAATGCACGCACAAATCATCGCTCTCACGTGTTCTCTCGCCGCCGCTGCCTGTAGTAGCTCAAGCACTCGGTCGGCACAGGACGCAACCTCGGGTGATGCGACCGCAGCCGCCACTCAAAGCAGTACTACCACCGTCGCGCATCCCGTCGCCGCGACAACAGACAATACGGTTGAAACGACGGCCACGGACGATAGGCAAGCAACTGGCGCAGCCCCGTACGTTGCCAAGAAACCCGCGACTTCCGCAGTCGAGGCGAATCCGGGTATCGCCGACGCGACGAACAAAGCAGATAATACCAAGACAAACACTCGAGATCGCCATTCTTCCCTCACCCCTATGGATCAAGGGAACAGCGCGTCGGAGACGACGATCACCGCCAACATCCGCAAGGGGATCCTGGGGGATAAGACCGTTTCATTCACCGGCAAGAACGTGAAAATAATCACAGTCGGCACCAAGGTGACGCTCCGTGGCCCCGTTAAGAGCGGCTCGGAAAGGACTGCGATTGAGGGCATTGCGCAGCGCACCGCGGGCGTGAGCGACGTCGACAACCAACTAGAAGTAGTCAACTGAATCGAGTTCGACCTGGACAAAGGAAAGAGGATTGCGATGAAAAAAGCAGTAATGTGTATCGTTAAGAACCAGACTCAGGCCAATTCCATCGTCGGAAGCCTTCAGAATGCGGGTTTCTTGAATCGGGATATCTCCGTTCTCTTCCCGGACAAGGCGGGAACGAAGGATTTCGCTCACGAGCACAATACAAAGGCACCGGAAGGTGCCATCGCTGGAGCCGGCGCTGGTGGAGTTCTTGGGGGCACGATTGGGCTCCTCGCTGGCATCGGCGCCCTCGCCATTCCTGGGCTTGGGCCATTCATTGCCGCTGGTCCGCTACTCGCAGCTCTCAGCGGCGCCGCGGCAGGAGCTACGGTGGGCGGTATCGCGGGTGCGCTCATTGGCATGGGCATTCCGGAAATTGAAGCCAAGCGCTACGAAGGCAAGATCAAGAGTGGTAACATCCTAATCTCCGTTCATACGGAAAAGAGTGACGAACAGAAGCGAGCAGAGGCGATCTTCAAGACGGCGCATGCCGATGACATCTGCTCTACGAGCGAAGCGAGCGTTCCAAAGACTAAGGAATCGCACACCAACGCCTAGCTCGACGTTAAAAGGGGGCTACCTTGGCGAAGAGGAGCCCCCTCACTTCGGTTTGTTCTGGCAGAACATCTCAAGCAATTCTCACTTGGCTCGGGTAAATACGGGCTTATCTCAGCCCTTTGGCCCGGTTTCTGCGCGGAAAGTCTGCTTGTGCAGTTTTGAGATGCAGTTGAGCAGGTCGCGTAACGAGGCCGGTCACGGCACTCGCTGTTCTGTGGTCCAAACTTTGCTTAGCGCATCGGTGGATCTCCGCAGGAGCGCTCTGGAGGAACATCGTGAACAAGATATCGACGAAAGACGGAACGCAAATCTACTACAAGGACTGGGGCGTTGGAACGCCCGTGGTTTTCAGCCACGGATGGCCCCTCAATGCGGATAGTTGGGAGGCTCAGATGATGTACCTGGCTTCCAACGGCTATCGCTGTATTGCCCACGATCGTCGTGGCCATGGGCGATCTAGCCAGCCATGGATTGGTAACGACATGGACACCTATGCCGACGACCTCTCCGAGCTCATCGAATCACTCGACCTAAAGAGTATCACTTTGGTCGGATTTTCCGCGGGTGGCGGGGAAGTAGCACGCTACATCGGTCGGCATGGCACCAAACGAGTTGCCAAGGCCGCGCTGATAGCTGCCGTTCCGCCGCTGATGCTGAAGACTCCGGCCAATCCGGGCGGCTTGCCAATAGAAGTGTTCGACGAAATTCGCTGCGGGTCCATCGCCGACCGCTCCCAGCTCTACAAGGATCTCGCCAGTGGGCCCTTCTTTGGTGCCAACAGACCAGGTGCCAAGGTCTCGCAGGGCATGATTGACTCATTCTGGCTTCAAGGGATGTGCGCTGGCCACAAGAACACCTTCGACTGTATCAAGGCGTTCTCTGAGACGGACTTCACAGAAGACCTAAAGAAGTTCAACGTGCCGACGCTCGTCGTTCACGGCGACGAAGATCAAATCGTGCCGATCGGTGCTGCCGCTCGCCAGTCTTCGACGCTGGTCAAGAACGCAACGCTAAAGGTCTACGCCGGCGCACCCCATGGCATCGCGTACACGCACCGAGAGCAGCTCAACACCGACTTGCTACAGTTTATCAAGAGCTAGGTTCACTTGTCCGCCGGTCGCCAAGCTGCGCAATTGGGGAACCAATAGCTCGATAGCTGAAGTCTCGTCACGCAGGTGGGAGGGAGAACCCCACAGTGAGGTAGATCAATGTCCAAGACAATTCCCATCAACCTGAGCGATTCCGCAAGTTCGGTGAAGCTGGCCCACTCGATGGAGGAACTGGCGGCCCGACAAATCGGGCAATGAAAGCGCTCGAACGGCTCTTCGAGCGCGAGGGGCTCCCAACATTCGGACTGCCTGCGGCCCTAGCGGCGACGTACGGCGGCGATTTCGGCCTCACCCGTCCGCGGCTATATGCAAACTTCGTTTCGTCGGTCGACGGCGTCGTGGCCCTTGCTGGCGCTGAAGAATCGGGCCACGTCGTTAGTGGCAATAACGAGCCCGATCGCTTCGTCATGGCGCTCTTGCGTGCCGCTGCCGACGCAGTATTGATCGGGGCCGGCACTTTTCGCAAGGCGGATGGGGATTGGTGGTATCCCGAAGCCGCTTACCCCGCGGCTGCAGAACACTTTGCAGAACTGCGAAAGCAACTGGGCTTGCGTCCCCACCCCCTCTTGGTTGTCGTCACCGCATCGGGACAGATTGATCCGACTCAGCCGGCGCTTTGCGACTGCTTGGTTATCACCTCGTTGCAAGGCGAAACGCATCTTCGGGGAAAGCTTCCGACCGGCGCAAGGATTGCCGTGCTTGACGGAAAGCGTCTTAGTGGCCGCACATTGCTGGAACTGCTTCACGCGCAGGGTCTGCGGGCAATACTGACCGAGGGAGGACCTTCGCTGGTCGGACAGCTACTTGAAGAGGGCTTGATCGACGAACTGTTTCTCACGACTTCGCCTCGGCTTTTCGGTAGGCGGTCAGGCGACGATCGCAAATCGCTTGTCGAGGGGTTTGATTTGGCTGGACGTTATCTGAAGCTTTTGGGTGTGCGTCGCCACGAGTCCCATCTTTATTTGCGCTACGGACTGTGAGCATTCGGTGATGTGTCTCGGGCCGTGCCGCAGCGGTCTTCCGCCGCCTTGAGTCGCCTCCAGCACGACAACCACCTGGTGCTGGTTCGAGGCCGGAGCGACGTGGCCACGGTGAATCGGCCATAAAGCCTGAACGGGCATTTGGGTGAAGCTCTGCGCTTCGCAGCTGGACGGCCACCGAAGTTGACAATTGAGGCGACAGGCCCTCGGGTTCGTTGGCGAGCAGTTGCAGTTGCATCGCAATAGTCCAAGCGACTATCCTGCAGTGACGTTGCTCGGCCGCTTGCCTTTTACAGTATCAGGCGAGACGATTCTGCCGCCAGTCTCTGCGATACCCGATGCCGCTTTGCCGAGAAAGCTTTCGACGAAGTGACAACTCGTCAGGGGTCGTGTAATACCGCGTTGATCTCATTGGACCTATGGCAGTATTGGAAGATTCTCAGGGACGTCGCACCACGGTAGGCTCGCAGTGCCTCATTGGGCGAGCGCCGCATTGTCGGGTGCGTCTCGCGGACAAACGCGTGTCATGGGACCACGCGCGCGTCAGCTGGCTGCGCGACGGATGGTGGCTCCGCGACCTGAACAGTACGAATGGAACCTGGGTCGATGGGCGGCGGCTCGCGGCGGACGATCGGGTTCCCTTGGCCGTTGGACAGAAGCTAAGTTTTGGGCATCACTCCATCTGCTATCGGGTCGACAACATCGATGCGCCCAGGTTTCGCCTTCGAAGTCAGTCTGACGAGCGCGTGATCTGTCCGACGAATACGCTGGTCGGTTTGCCCTCGGATGACGATCCGCGCATGACGGTGTGCCTCGGAGTGCGCGGTTGGAGCGTCGAAGACGGGAGCCAGGTGCGACCACTCGTCGATCAAGAGACGATCGAATTCGGTAGCGAACGCTGGCAGGTTGAACTGCCTCCGATCACCGACGATGTTGCCGAGACCGGCACGCAGCGCGAGCAACCCCTGGTCGACGTGCGAGATCTCGCCTTGGAGTTGCACGTGACGGCGGACCGCGAAGATATTTGCGCCACCGCTACGGTGGACGGTCGCGCCTTCCAGATGCCAAACCGCTCGCACCATGAGCTCTTGTTGCTGCTGGTCGAGGCGCGCCTTTCCAGTGCTCAACAGGGTTTGGCGGATGAAGAGGCCGGTTGGATGACGCTCGACGAAGCCACCCGGTCAGCAGCCGTGGGGATCAACAAGCTCAACCTGGACATCTTCCGCCTTCGTCGTGAATTCGAAGGCCTCGGATTGCGCGACCCGCGGCAACTCGTAGAACGTCGCGAAGCGCGGCGCGAGATCCGAGTTGGTACGGGCAAGCTCACGATTCGCTACGATCGTCCTACGGGCTGAAGTCGCCGGTTTCTCAACCGTGGCATGGACGGCGCTGCGTTTTCGACCCGCCGTTCAGGCAACGGTCTGCCTTGCGAATTGGGGGGAGGGGACGGAGCTCGTCGGATGACCCGTAAGTAGCGCAGGCTTCCAGCGTTCTGCTCCCAGCCAACTCACCGGATCTTGCCTGGGCCGAGGTCACTCTTTACCGATAGGGCAGGAACGGATAGGGTATCGTGCAATCACGGGCGGTGTTCCCGCCCCAAAAAACCATGAGGATAGGGAGCTTTGCTATGCATCGACGCGTGAGAATCCTAGGCGCCACAATCTTTGGCTCGGTCATGCTACTCGCCTGCGGCGGAAGCAAGGATTCGCAACAAGCTGCCTATCCTATCCAACAGCAGCCGGGTCAGCAGGGGACGGCCAACTATCCCGCACAGCAGCCCACAACAACGCCGGGCTATGTTGCGGCGCAGCCGACTCCGGGGACCGCACAACCTGCGCCAGCCCCAACGACCGCCCCGACCCAACCCGCGCCCGCGCCCGCAGCAACGACCGCGCAGGAAGTGGATTCGTCGATGGCTGCTGCAGTGCAACCGTTGCTGCAACAGTTGGCCAAGACTCAGGCTCCTGCTGGTGCCAAGGCCATGGGCAGCATCATCGTTGCGAACTTCAGCGCGCCAGGGCAATCACTGCAGAAGCAGATCCAGCTGACTGCGAACAAGTGCTACACGGTTGTTGCCGCAGGGGCGCCAGGAGTCACCGAGGTCAACCTCAAGTTCGTGCCGCTCATCCCGTTGCTTCCGCCTGTTGCGGTCGACAACACGACCGGTGCGCAGGCCACCTTGGGGGCCAACCCGAACTGCTGGAAGCAGATTATGGTCTCGGGTCCGATGAATCTAGTGATCGAAGTCCCGCAGGGCCAAGGTCTTGTCGGTGCGCAGATCTACGAGAAGTAGATCATTGTCCGAGTCTAGCGAGCGCTTGCGTGCGAGCCCAGCGGGGCCGCCGCGGCGCTTGCGCCTCCTTCTGACCACGAAGTGGGTGACAGCCGTCTGCCTAGTTGGGTTGGGGCTTGGCTCCGGCTGTTCGCGTCGCGCGCCGGACAAGACGGACGGACCCGGTCCCAACAATGGCGAGCGGCTGCACGCCTTGTTGGTAGCGGAATGGTCTCGCGATGTGTCAGCCATCACGCTCGAGGATCTGTCGAGTCGGGATCGGGAAGTACGTCGTGCGTCCGTTCGAGCCATCGCAAGGATTTCCCGTGACTCGTCTCGGGCCCAACTCGAGCGCTCGCTCGGGGACGAGGATCCCGAAGTGGTCGCTTGGGCTGCCTTTGGTCTTGGGCGTCTATGCAAGCGAACAGACGCGGACGCAACGGTTCGGCGAATCGTGGCTCGTGCCGCAACCTTGGCGTTGACGCTGGGGCCAGGCAGTCCCGGGTTGGCGAGTTCGGTCTTGGACCCCTGGTTTGCGTTCGCGCAGGCAACGGGACGCTGTGCCTCGAAGGAATCGGAACGAGTTCTTCGTTCTTGGATGTCAGCCAGTCCCGAGCTGGCAAAAGCGGCCGTGCACGGCCTAGATTACTACGTTCAAGCCACCAAGACCCTCGACGCTTCCACGATTGTTGCGCTGCTGGAGGCAGCGGAGAAGGATCGCGGCTTGGTGGTGGCCCTGCTTGCCGTGTCGCGTCTCGAAACACTAGAGCCTCTCGTCGGACGGCGGCTGCTTGCCATGGCGCCTCGATTGCTCGAAACAGCCGGCGAGGAAGGCCGGTACCTGTTGCGTGCCCTGCCCTTAGCGGGCAAAGAGGCAATTGGGCTCCTCGAACGCATCGCCGTTGACGATGGACACTACCAGCCACTGGAACGGGTTGAGGCAATTCGTGCCCTTGGCAAGATGTATGCCATGGGCCAAGCCGCGCTGGCGCGTGTGCTGACACGCATTGCAAGGTTCGAGTCTGCGCCGAGTGAAGCCGAGTTGCTCAGCCCCAAGTGGGCCATCTGGGTCGAGTTGTTCGAGCAGTTGAAGGAAGTGCCCAGATCCGCTAGCGCAACGCTGAATAAGCTTGCCGCTTTGGATGCCGTTGCGGGGAGAAAGCCGGCTGAGTATCGCCGGCTTTCTGTGCTGCGTTGTCGCTCGGCAGCGCTGCTGTCGGTGGACGACGCTTCCGCTCCGGTGGTTGAACGTTGCGACGCAACCAAAGAACAGCGCGAAAGAAAGCTTGCGCAGTTAGCCATTTTGGACCGGCTGCGGCTCAGGGGTAGAAATGTTGGTACATTCGAGTCGCTCGCCGCAGACCGCGATCCAATCGTGGCGATGGCCGCGCTCAGCCTGCTTTCGACTCACGACGAACTGGCCATGGGAGCGGATTTGCTGTCCGAGGCGCTCGGTGCAGAATCCATGGGCATAGTCACCACGTCAGCGCGAATACTCGCTGGGCGTTCGCCACGCGCCAATCGCCGAGCTCAGCCGAATCCCGACTTGGCGAAGGCTCTCGAGCGCGCGTTGGGCAGAAGCTGGCCAGCGGACGCGGTTGAGGTGCGAGTGAGTCTGTTGGACGCTGCAGCCGAGCTCGGATATCTGAGCGTCAAATCCAGGATCGTGTCTGATTGTAAGAGTGACATTGCTGCAATTCGCGAACACGCCGAGCGCGCCCTGCATCGACTGGGTGAACCCAACCAGCGTTGCGAGCTACCGACAAAACGTGAGGTTCCCAAGGAGAGCGCCCATATCGTGGCGCGACCAGTCACCCTGCGGTTTCACACGGACATTGGGCCCGTCGAGCTGCGGTTGGAGCCGAATCTCGCCCCAGTTGCGGTGACCCGTCTCGTCGATCTGGCAAAGGCCGGGTTCTACGATGGCACGCTCGTGCATCGTGTCGTTCCTGGATTCGTGGCCCAGCTCGGCGATCGTTCCGGAGATGGATTTGGTGGAGCCGGACTCACGCCGCTCCCCTGTGAACTCTCGCCCCAGGCGTTTGGCCCCCTGGACGTTGGCATGGCGCTGTCCGGATCGGACAGCGGGTCTAGCCAGGTTTTCGTCACTCTAGGGCCCTATCCGCAGCTGGGCGGCGACTACAGTCGTGTTGGGCGGGCCGGAGTCGGTTGGGACCAGTTCTTCGTTGGGGACCGCATCGACAAGGTCGAGGTGGTTCCGTAGGCCGCTAGCGCTAGGCTGTTCCCACCGCCATGCTACTCGTGGTCGATATCGGCAATACCAACATTGTCCTGGGTCTGTATGACGGGACGCAGCTACTACATACCTTTCGTATCTCGTCGGAGCGTACCCGCACGGCTGATGAGTACGGCGTTCTGTTGTATCAGCTGGCTCAGCAGCGGCAGATCGACGTTACGGCCATCGAAGGGACCATCGTAGCAAGTGTGGTCCCGCCACTCACCGAGACCATGACGAATGCGCTCAGAACGACATTTGCGCGTGAGCCGCTCGTCGTCGGCCCTGGTTTGAAGACTGGCATGTCCGTCTTGTACGAGAATCCGCGTGAGGTTGGAGCCGATAGGATCGTAAACTCCGTCGCTGCCTACGAGCGCGTCAAAGGACCATTGATTGTCGTCGACTTTGGTACCGCCACGACTTTCGATTGTGTGTCTGGTGCCGGCGAGTACTTGGGGGGGGTCATCGTTCCAGGGATCCTCGTGAGTCTCGACGGACTACTGTCGCGTGCGGCGAAGTTGACGCGCATCGAAGTCGCGGAGCCGCCGCGCGTATTGGGCCGCAACACGACGCATGCACTGCAATCCGGGATCATCTTCGGCTACGCATCGATGGTAGATGGGCTGATCGAAAGACTGACGGCGGAACTCGGTGTCCAGATGGCGGTCTTTGGCACCGGCGGGCTAGCCCCGCTCGTGGCCAAACACACCAAATCGATCCAAGAGGTCTGTCCTGAGCTGACGCTCGAGGGGCTTCGGCTGATCTACGAGCGCAATCGTCGGTCGCAGCCGCCTGCCGCTGCGACGCATCGTCGTTCCGGGCGACCCGAGACGACATGAGCGATTGGCGGCATGTCTGGTTGCTGTTCTTTCTCATGATGTGCATCGGTTGTCGAGGCACGGCGGAGCGAGAGCGTCCAGTCAGGGCTGACCAAAGGATTCTGAGCCTGAGCCCTGCATTGACCGAGACGTTGTTCGCGCTCGACCTCGGGCAACGTGTCGTCGGCGTCAGTGACCACTGCCGTGAACCGCGAGCCGTAGAGCGTCTTGCCCGCGTTGGATCGGTGTTCACTCCACGCTACGAAGCCATCGTGGCGGCTCGCCCAACCATCATCCTTGCAGAGCAAATCGACGGGGTTAGCCTGCATGAATTGGACAAGCTGTGCAGTACGGCAATGTACCGTTGGCTATCCTACGAAGACGTCGTGCAATCGACGCGCGACCTTGGGCGACGATTTGGCAGAGAGGCCCAAGCTGCCGCGCTCATTGCGAACTACGAACGCGCCTTGCGAGTAGATCCGCACGAGCATACTCTGCGTGTCCTACTCGCGTTGGCGCACGTGCCCGGACAGCTTACGGAAATCTGGTACATTCGCCAGAACTCGATTCATGGTCGCACTTTGGAAGCGGCCGGCGCAACCAATGCAGTTGCTGAGGACGTGTTTGGGCCGCCGCGAATGGGACTCGAACGCGCCATCTTACTCGATCCCGATGCCATTATCGTACTTGAGCCGACCGAGAAACCTGAACCGGCATTGCTCGAGGACTACCGGCGTCTGACGGGTCTGCGCGCAATTCGTCAAGGGAGTCTGGCACTGGTCGCGGCACCCGAATTGGAGGTACCCGGTCCACGGATCGTTCGCTTGGTCGAACGACTTCGCGCGGCCATCGCTTCATTGGCATTGCCGCAAACCGAAGTTCGAGCGCCTGCCCGAGCGGCATTGGAGACGCAGGGAGGCGCCCAGTGACTGCCATTGACGTGAGGGGTGTTACGCTACTGGCGCAGGGCAATAGGTTACTCGATGACTTTTCATTGCAGGTCGAAGCGGGTGAGGTCGTTGCGCTTCTGGGAGCGAATGGTGCCGGGAAGACTACCCTGATACGCTGTATCCTTGGTCTGCTGTGCGCGGCGCGTGGGTCGGTGCTTTTGGAGGGTGAGGAGAGTCATTCTCTACCGGCAAAGCGGCGGGCCGCGCTGGTTGCCCATTTGGCTCAGCACGCGACGAGTGACGACACCCTGACGGTGCTCGAATACGTCGCTGCGGCCCGCTTCCGCCACGACGAGGGGCGAGCAGCAAGTGAACGTGCTGCTCGGGCAGCGCTGCGACGTGTGGATGCCGAGAACTTTGTCGAACGACGGCTAGGACCGCTGTCTGGGGGTGAACGCCAGCGCGTGGCAATTGCTGCCCTTTTAGCACAAGAGGCAAGAACACTGCTGCTCGACGAGCCTGCGAATCACCTAGATCCCGCGCGTCAGGCACAGAGTTATGCTCTGCTGGGCGAATTGCAGCAAGCCGGCCAAACCCTATTGATCGTATCGCACGACATCAATCTCCTGGCGCATCTCGCACAGCCCGAGCGTGTTCGCGTCGTAGGGATGAAGCAGGGACGACGGGTCTTCGAGCTACCGTACGGTGACGAAAGCCTCTGCGACGCTCTCACGGACCTCTATGGCGTGCCCATGCGCAGGTTCCAGGAACAAGGTCACCAGATGATTGTGCCTTCGATTGCGAGGCACCCATGAGTGACCGGCGGCGAGTGTGGTTGGCTCGACTGGCCCTGCTGACCATGCTGCTCGGCCCAATCGTTGCTGTGGCACTGCCGCCGATTACTGGCCAAGCCGCAGCCTTCGTAGTGCTTGAGCTCCGCCTTCCGAGGCTTCTAGCTGGGGTGCTCGTTGGTGGGACGCTTGGTTTGTCCGGTGCCGTGACGCAAGCCGTGTTCTCGAATCCACTGGCAACGCCGAGCACGATCGGCACGTTGGCTGGGGCCACGTTGGGCGCATTGTTCGCCCTGGTTGTCGCGCCTGCGCTTTCGTTCTGGGGCTTCTCATTGGTGTGGATTAGTGCTTTCGTTGGAGCGCTAGTCGCCAGTTTCTTTGTTGCCATGGCCGCGTTCGGCTCCAGACGTAGAACCGAAGACGTGCTGCTGGTTGGGATCGCCGTGACACTGGCGACAACGGCAATTGCTACGGGGATTGAAGACTTGGCCGACTCGAGAGCCATCGTGGCGGCCAGTCGATGGTCGCTGGGGAATCTGACGCAGATTGGTTATGCTCGCTTGTCCTTGATGGCTCCGCCGCTCGTCGCCGTCTGGGTCCTGTTGCTCAGGCAAGTCCGACCGCTTCAGAATCTCGTCTTGGGCGACGAAGTCGCACATGCCCGTGGCGTCGAAGTGGGGCGGATTCGCACCACGGTACTACTCCTCGTGGCCTTGGGCGTTGCCAGCTCCGTGGCCTGGTGTGGACCGATTGCATTCGTGGGCCTCGTCGTTCCTCAGTTGGTCAGGCTTGGAATTGGTGGTGCGCAACGCATCGTACTGCCAGGGTCCCTGGTTGCGGGCGCGGGCCTGCTCGTGCTCTGTGACGCACTAGGGCGCGTCTTGGTGCCGGGGCGTGAGTTGTCCGTAGGCGTCGTGACTGCACTGGTGGGTGCGCCAGCGATGGCTTGGTTGGCTCTCAGACGTAGGTGATAAGCGGCTCTTGCTTCGGCCCCAGCTACCACCACCACCAACTGGCGGTGCATTGGGTGGACGTCCCGCCGGAGAATCTGACGTACCAATATCCGTCGGTCGCTCGAGTTACCGTCAATTCTACGGAGCAGCTAGTGGCGGGCGCGCAGGCGGAGTTAGTGCCATTGATAGTCACTGTTCGTGTATCGCAGTTGCTCATCTGGATCCCGTGGAACAGTTGACTCTGGACGGCTACGGTGAATCGATAGCAGGTTGCCGTTGTCGGAACGCTCACGCCCTGGTTGGACGTGGAGGGAAGCGTTCCGAGATCGTTGTACGTGCTGCAATAGGTGTTGCTGGAGCCGGTCCCACCGGTACTCGTCGAACCGCCTGTGGCCGCGCCACCGGTACTCGTTGAACCACCGGTGCTCGCGCCACCGGTACTCGTTGAACCACCGGTGACCCGCCCGCCAGTGGCTGTTGTGCCGCCTTTGCTCGTCACTCCGCCCGCCAGCGTGCCCCCGATTCCCGATGGGCTCGAGCCGCCAGTGGCTGTTGTGCCACCGGCACTCGTCGAACCGCCCGTGGTCCGCCCGCCAGTGGCTGTCGTGCCACCATTGCTCGTCACTCCGCCCGCCAATGTGCCCGCCGCAGAGAGTCCACCCGAACCCGTGGAGCCACCGGTGCTTCTTCCGCCCGTACTCATCGCGGCACCACCGTTTGCAGCTCCACCAGCACTGGCAATTCCCCCACTGGGGAGCGTACCCCCGGAAGCGAGCGCACCACCTGTGGATATTGGAATGGCTGTTCCTCCTGACGCGATGCTGTTGCCGCCATGGCTCGACCCACCTGCAACAGCGACAATGGTGCTGCCGTCGGTGCGAGCAGCCTCGCCGCCTCGCCGCCTCGTGCCAAATAGGTCGATGTTGTACCGCTACCAATCGATCCGTCTCCGCCACTGAGGTAGTTAGATGGAGCCGCGGTGGCTGCCGTGGCGCCGCTTTCGTCGCCGGTGACGAGGTAGCTTTCAGGAGTGCAGGCCGTCAACGAAATCAACACGGAACAACCCAGCGCATTGGCCGCTCGACGGGAGCAAAGGAACGAAGCAAGCATTGCAGGCATAGGTGACTAACCTGATTCGAGTCGTCCAGACCAGCAGCAAGAAGCACACCAGCCGATGGTCGTTTGAGAGGTGGACTCGCCTGGCTTGGTTTGGCACCAGACAAAACGTAGTGTTCGCGGGCTACGTCGTTGGTGCAACTATCGTAGTTTCTCGTGGCAGGGGCCGCGTGTGTGCGAGATTCATGGATTGCGCAATTCGTGAACAGCGCGCGCCGCCGATGCACAACTTGTGTGCGTGTTGCGCAACTTGTGTTTCCGGCGACGTAGCCAAACTGACACCGGAGTCTGGGCACGGACCATGCGCGGCTCTGCCGCGATGACGCTGCGTGTTGTGAAACCACCCATTATCACGCCGGATCGGCATCAATGAGATTTGACTTGCCCAGTTAACGTTGCAGCTCAGTCTCGCTCGATAGTCAGGCCGGATGCGGCTTCCTTTCGGGTTTGGTTCGGCGTGATTACCGTTGGGGCCGTTTGCCGTCGAGGTAGACGTCAGCGAGGCACAAATTCACAATCTGCCCGCGCAGAGCATCTCTTGGTAGATCGGAGGACCGATCGTTGGCGACTGGGTGCTGCCAGCTGCGTGCCGGGCCCAGGCCGTTCCCGATGGTTCGCCTTGACCGGCACGCCCCAAGCTGCACTTGGCGCTTCGCGCCACGCTCTCTGCGAGGGCACCGTAGACCTGCACGGACTCGTGCAGCGCGCTGCACTCGTTCGTTCCGGTTCGTGAGCAACCGGCCTTCGCTGACCGTCAGGCTAACCGGTCCATGACGGCGGAGTCCGGCTTCGAGCGAGCGACGCGCGGCTCGCGATGCCCTGCTTCTAGCCATCCCAGCTACCTTCGACGGTCTGTGCAGACGCGCACTGTAGCCGAACCTGCGGTGACTCGCCGATTCTTTGTCAACTTGGACGGACGTCCGTGCCTAACGCGACAGTGTGAGCTGGTTGCATTCGCAACTAGCTATTGCGCTAGCAATGGGCCAACGTGTGCTGACGCCCGTACCTAACGCGACAGTGTGAGCTAAT
>CAYVXY010000008.1:315742-409768 GCA_964454965.1 uncultured Polyangiaceae bacterium
TGCATTCGCAACTAGCTATTGCGCCAGCAATGGGCCAACGTGTGCTGACGCCCGTACCTAACGCGACAGTGTGAGCTAATTGCATTCGCAACTAGCTATTGCGCCAGCAATGGGCCAACGTGTGCTGACGCCCGTGCCTAACGCGACAGTGTGAGCTGGTTGCATTCGCAACTAGCTATTGCGCCAGCACTGGGCCAACGTGTGGGGCAGCTAAGCGTCGTGGTCACGCCGAACTGACCAAATGGCCCAGAATTTGCGCCGGACGTCATGACCCGGCGCGGCGAACGCCGAGCGCTACTGAAGCTGCTGCTAGGGCAGCCGCGGTCGGGGGCGGGCAGTCAGACACAGGCGGCGCACGGCACTGAGCAGCTGTTGTCGGCTCCAGGGGCGCGTAAGCAATTCGTCGGCCATGGCCCCACGCGTGGCCATAGAGTCGACAATGGCCAAGAGTTTGGCATTCGGGTAGCGCGTGCGAACTAGCTCGACCATCAAGTGCTGGGCGTCGAGCGGCGCTGGTGTGTCGAGGATGACGACGCTTGGAGGATGAATTGGGGTCGCGACGGCGCCACCGGGGTCGGTCGTCGATTCCACCGGGAAGCCCTCGGTCTTCAGGGCGTTCACTAGGGCACGTTGGACCAGCGCGTCTTCTTCGATCACTAGAAGAGGGAAGCGTTGGGTGTCTAGGATCGGCAAGACGATTTCCGCCCGAGTTCCGCCATGGCTCGGATGGGCTCGCAGCGAGATTTCTCCCCCGTGATCTTCTACGATCTGCTTGGTGATGGACAGCCCGAGGCCGGTGCCTTGTCCGTGGGGTTTGGTCGTAGCGAAGGGTTCGAACAGCCGGCCCTCCATTTCCGACGAAATTCCCGGACCATCGTCATCCACCGTGATGACAACGCAGTCCTCGTGAGAGGTCATCTGCAGGGAAACGTGGCGGCCACCACTTCCCGCCGCGTCGATGGCGTTCGAGAGGAGATTCAATATCGCCTGGGCGAGGCGAGGTGGATCGTGGGGAATCGGGGTCGAACAAGTTTCGTTGGTCTCCACGACCACCTGCCGGCTGCGCGCGCGTGGGGCTACCAGGCGCATCGCGACGTCAACGGCTTGCTCGGCAGACACTTCGGAGAGGTGGGGGCGTTCTCGCCGAGCAAAGCCGCAGATGTGTTGGACGAATGTCGATATGCGATCGACCGCGAGCTCGATGTCGGCGGCGCATTCGAGTAGCTCCGGTTGACCAAGCTGTTCTGCGACTTCGCGTACGTAGATGGACGAGGACTGGACTACGGCAAGCGGATTGTTGATCTCATGGGCCATGCTCGCCGCAATCCGGCCGATGGCGGCAAGGCGTTCGGAGTGCTCAAGCTCGCGCGTCAGATCCTTCTCGCGTTCGACGAGCTGGTCTGTGCGACGTTCGAGCCTGCGCCGATCTCGGTCGAGCTGTGCAGCTTCCGCTTCGCGCGCCAGAAGTGGAGCCAGCTCGGCGACATCAAATGGCTTGCGCAGCACGGGCAGGCCAGTGCGGTATACGGGCGCCTCCGGTTCCTCGAGCAAAAAGACACGGGCCCAAGGCCGACCGCTGCGGATTCGCTCCACCAAGTTGGCAAAACCAGCAAAACCGGTGTCGATGACGACGACGAGCGGATCGAAGGCCTCATAGCTTGCGGCAGCTGTTTCGAGGTCCTCGAGCCACAAGACTCTCAGATGAGCACGCTCAAGCGCCGCGCTCAATAGCTCACCGGCGTCGTCGTCGTACGTGACGAGCAGAGTGCTCAAGTATCGGCTCCGAGAACGCTTTCGATGTCATGCAACCAACCATCGAGTCGGCCGTCGGCGTGCCAGCTCGCGAGGCTGCGCGCGGCTTCGAGCAGGCGAGCGGAGTCTGATGGCTCGAAGGCCCGGCAGCGTTGCATCCTTACTTCGACCAACGTGTCGATGGATCGTTGGATGGTGGAAGAGCGCTCGATGCGGTCGGGCAACGTTCCCGAGGTCTTCACCAATTCGACGACGAGTTCGATCGTGCTGTTGTGCGTGTAGGTACTCGAGTCTTCTTCGAGTGCGCCAATGCCACTTTGTGGCGGGGGCGGTAGCGATTCTAGCTCGACCCGGTCGAGCGTATCGTGCCGTTCCCCTCGGCGCACCGAACCAACTCGCTTTTCCGCGGCGCTCTCTGCCAACAGAACCTCGATGGAGTCGGAACCGATGCGGATGATATCCCCCGTGGTGACAGGTCGTTCGCCTTCCAGTCGCTTGCCGTTGACGAGGGTCCCATTTCGGCTGTTCAAGTCGGCGATGACGAGCCCCTCCGATGTCAGGCGCACGGCACAATGTTGCCGAGAGGCGAGCGCATTGCTGACGACGATGCTGCAGTAGGGGCTACGCCCCAGGATGTATTCGCCGCGTCGGATCGGAAAGCGCGTGCCGCGATAGCGAAGCCAAAATGTCTGCACTCACCATAGTTTTGCCGAAATCTTGTCTGGTACGCCAGCCGCTTTCGATCCGATATGCGCAGTCGGCCAACGCGCCGGGCTGGTCTGGCGCGCGAACCGCTGCTAAGCCAAAGCGAATTCGCGTTTTCCCCAAGTGGCCAAGCTCTTCCATTTCCTGAAGCGTTGCCGATGGGTTCCTCCTCACCACCCCGCCCAAACAGCCGGCAACCGGGTAGCTTGCCTCCACAACCAAAACCAATGACCGACGGCACTCAACGTACTCGTTCTGGGCGTCCAAGCACGCGCCGCAAGCGATCTGAACGAGTCACGGCCAGTTCAGTCGACGACCTGCGCGATTCCAAATCCCCGGACGGTCCCAGTGGTGTTGGTGCGTCGCAGGCCGAACTCGATCTGCCGCGCTTCGAGGTCCGTGACTTACCGGCCGACTTCGCCGTACCCGATGTCAATTCCCACGAGGGCCCCCCCCCTCGTGGGCGACGGTTCACGCCGGAGCCGGTGCGGCACGACGTGGCTTTCGACGAGGAACGTATCGATGCGGATGCGGCGCGCGTGGTTCGGCGCCTAACGCGTGCTGGTTTCGAAGCCTTCCTCGTGGGCGGATGCGTTCGCGATCTGTTGCTCGAGAAGCGGCCGAAGGACTTCGATGTCACCACCGATGCGTCACCGGACGACGTCCGGCGCCTGTTTCGCAATTCGCGGATCATCGGTCGGCGGTTTCGCTTGGTGCATGTCCTGTTCAGTGGCGGCAAAGTCATCGAGACTGCCACCTTCAGGCGTGCGCCGCCTCAGGAAGACGACCGCGACGGTGCGGAACTGCTGATCCGCAGCGACAATGAGTTTGGTGAGGCACACGAAGATGCATTGCGCCGCGATTTCACGGTAAACGGGCTGTTTTACGACCTCGATGCGCGTCAAGTGCTCGATTGGGTCAGTGGCATGCCGGACATCGGGCGCCGCACCATCAATACGATTGGCGATCCGGTGATTCGGTTCCAAGAGGATCCGATCCGGATTCTGCGCGCGATAAAATTCGCCGCGCGCCTCGATTGCGGCATTGCTCCGTCCGTGTACGACGCCATCGTCCAGTGCCGCGGATCGCTGGCCATGGCGGCGCGGCCACGGCTTTTCGAGGAGTTGCTGCGGCTGTTGCGTGGGGGTGCGGCGCACCGTTCGGTATACTTGGCCTGGGAGACGGGAGTGCTCGACGTTCTACTGCCAGAACTCGCGACGTATCTCTCCGACGAATCCGAGTCGGGTGGCCTCGTCTGGCGCGTGCTTCAGCGCGTTGATGCTTTGACCGCGGAACGCGGTGCACCACTCTCCGATCTGATCTTGTGCGCGGCCTTGCTGCTGGAACCGATGCTCGAGACTTGCCTGAACGCGCGCGATCGCATGCGTGCGGCGGGAGAGTTCCTCGAGCCCCTGATAGACCGCCTCAACATGCCGCGTCGAATCGCGGACGCCTTGAGGCGCATCGTGGCCTTGCTTCCGCGGATCGAATCGGGTCGCGGTGGTAGATTCCAGCGCACGGCACTGTTCTCAGATGCAACCGTGGTCCAGGCGATCCGGCAGCATGCGCAGCAGGCAGAGCTGGTGAATGTGCCCGTCGCGGAAGAGCCGATCGAGCCCAAGACGGCAGCCAATCGGTCGCGGCGTCGTCGCAAGCGCACCGGTCCGAGCGGCGAGAGCGCCCAGAGTGAACCCGTCGTCTAAACAAGTCTAGCTCGAGGCTGCAGCATCC
Organism: uncultured Polyangiaceae bacterium; assembly: GCA_964454965.1. Taxonomy (GTDB): domain Bacteria; phylum Myxococcota_A; class Polyangia; order Polyangiales; family Polyangiaceae; genus FEN-1139. Next base: position 319,931 of record CAYVXY010000008.1, read on the forward strand.
GCGGAAGATGCAACCTCAACCCAGCACTGCTTGGTTTCGCGTGCCCGTACGAAGAAGCCGCTCAGCTCGCCAGTGGGATCGGCACTTTGCTCCTCAGTCGCCGCACGGATAGGTGTCCAATTGCCAGCGGCCGCCATTGCACCAGTATGGGTAATGGCAGGCAAGTAACGGTGAGGGATAGGGGGGATCATCCCAGGCGAGGACAAGGTCTAGATAGTAGCAGCGCAGGCCTTCGAGCGAGCACCCCGAGTCGAGCGCAGGTTCGATCAAGGGACAAGGCTCGGGCGAGTGGCACAGGTAGGCTTTGCTCCACATCTGGTCGCAGCGGTACCTGATCTGGCAATCGACTCCGGACTCGATGCGGCTGTATTGGCAGACTTGCCCCGGCTTTTTGCATGCCCTGTAGTCGAGATCCGTTTCCGGCTCGGGACACGGTTCGTCGGGGACGCTTGCCTCACCAGCGGCGCCAGATTGGGCATTTCTGCCCGCGATCGCAGGTCCGCCCGCGTATGAACTCGCTCGACCAGTGCCGCCACCCGTTGCAGGTGTGTTCGGCGCACCAGCGGCTGCTTCGCTGGCACCACCAGCGGGCGTGCTCGTCGAGCCACCGGCACCGCCGTTGACGTCTGTCGTATTGCGCGTCGTCGCGCCGCCAACAAGTGTGGCGCCGCCCCCCGCGCGCGGCACGCCGGTCGTGTTGTGGGCTGCGTCTTCGGAGCGCCCACCACAGGCGCCGACCAACGTCAGCACCGCGAGCCATCGAATGCGAATCGAACCGCACATGCGTGGACTCTAGCGCAATTTGGGGTTTTGGTCACTCGGCGACTTCACCAAAGGACGTCAATGGCAATGGATTGAGAACGTCGGAACGAGCCCTTGCAGGCCAATCCAGGTGTGGGTGCCAATATCCTGGTCGAGGAGAATGGCTCGAATATTCGTCGCCAAGTAGGTTTGCCATTTTCTGGGAGTCATTTTCCTCTGCCCGTGTCTAGACTCGTGCGGCCATGTTCAGCAAGCGATCGGAAACCGGTTACAGAGAAGCGTTACCTTGCGTTGACCGCAAGACCTTGGTCTACGGCGAGCGGACGCTTCTATCGGAATTTCGCATGCGCAAGGGCAGCACACTGCCGAGACATGCGCATCCATACGAACAGACGGGCTACCTAATCAACGGGCACATCCGACTCATGATTGGTGCCGAGTCTTTCGACGTTGAACCTGGAGATAGCTGGTGCATTGCCAGCGACGTAGAGCATGGGGCAGTGATCCTGGAAGACTCCGTGGCCCTGGAGATGTTCTCCCCAGCGCGCGCTGATTACCTGCCGGAAGGTTGACGCGGTACGCGAAGACATTTGGGTACCAGCGGCAGTAGACTGGTCGCCGTGAACACCCAGAGCAGCCCCTGGGATTGCGTTCGCGCCAAGGTGCGAAACGAGAACCAGCCCGGCGATCTCTGCAGACCAAGACATGTCACTCGAGCGCCTTTCTTCGAGCAGACATTCGCGAAATTGGGTTCCGCGGAGTTCTTCGAAACACGCGGGCGCGCAGAAATTTGCTCCGCGGAGCCTTTCGCAACTGCACCCCCCGTTGGCAAAACCTCCGCGGAGCCTTTTGTAACTGTACCCCCAGTTGGCAAAACCTCCGCGGAGCCAATCTGCGCGCGAGGCGATTGTCCTATTGGCACTCGAGCGCCAATGCGCGATCTGGCTCATTGTCATGTTGGCGGTGATGCGGAATTGGGGGCACGCATCGGACGAAAATGTAGTGATTCCAACAGCCGAACACATTTTGTAACAACCGAGGGAAGCATCTCGAGCGAATTTGCGTTGAACAACACGAGCGGGCACGGCAGTGCCCCGAGGGGCAAGTGCAATGACTGAATACAAGGAGTTACGGGCAATTGAGCAGCCGCGGCTGCGCGACGCGCTCGAGCGAGTGCGCCCACAGCTGGAGGCAATACCAGAATCCGCGCTGTTGCAGATCAATCTCGATCCGTTGGCTGCCGCGGCAGTAGTTCGAGGCGCTTTGCCAGGTCTGATGGCAATGCGGCCAATACTCGCAACGGAAGTCAAGTCCTTCGACCTTATCCATCTGGATCTGCTTGAAACCTACGCACTGGCGCTGATTCAGGCGGATACCATCTGCAAGGGGATTACCGACAAGCCACAGCTGTTGGCTCCGCTTTCTACCGAAGCCTACGCCCTGCGGGCGAGGCTCTTGGCTGATGCGACCATCCTCGTGCGGCGGGGCCATATTCCAGAGCCCCGATTGTCAAACCGCATGCTTTGGCCATTCTCGAGGAGCGGGTACGGCCTCAACGCGAGCGCCTGAAGTCGACGGGGGCTGATGCAGACCACCGGCGTTACTGGTGGCGCTTCGCCAATACCCGACGCGAGCTGCGGGAGCAGGCTTCACTTTTGCCTCGGTTTCTTGCGACCGATAGGGTCAGCAAGCATTCGACCTTTGCCTTCGTGCCGTCGGACTGGACCCCGTCAGAACAGGTGGTGGTGTTCCCTCTGCCCAATGTGACCGCGTTTACAGTGCTGCAATCGCGGGTTCATCGGGGATGGGTCGAACTACAAGCGACGCACATAGGTGAGGGCTTGCGCTACTCGGCGGGGGACTGCTTCGCGCCGTTTCCTTTCCCAGATCGAGATCCCCGCGGGGTGATTCTAAGCCTCGAGGCAGCTGGCGAAGAGCTGTATTCCGCTCGCGCGCAGTTCATGCGGGAGCGCAAGCTCGGGATGACGCAGACTTACAATCTGTTGATTGACCCTGACCGCGATGACGCGGATATTGAGTTCCTGCGACGTAGTCACGAGGAGCTGGATCGGGTGGTCCTCGAGGTCTACGGCTGGGGCGACGTCGTTGTGCCGTCCTACCAGGGCGCCTCGACGGTGGAGTTCGCCGACGTGGTGGCTGGGCGGCTTTTTGCTCTGAACGCCCAGAGAGCGGCCTTGAGCGTCCAGCGGGAGGGGCCGGGGTTGCGGCAGACAGGGGAGGCAAAGCGGCCCGGGACGAGGAAAGTCGCTGCAGGGCGACCCGAGTCAGAGGCTAAGCGCCCGAAATCCGGCTGAAACTGTTGAGTCACCCGGATTGCGGCGATGATGCCTGCGCGTGACAAGTTCTCAGTCTGTGAGAGCATGTATTGCGAAGGAGCTAGCGTGGATCTGTCCATTCTGAGCACGAATCTGCGTCGCCTGCGGACTGCATCTGGGAGGAGCCAAGGTGAGCTGGCGGAGCTGTCGGGCTTGTCCAGGGTGGGGTATCGCAGCATCGAAGCTGGGGAGGTGGCTCCCCGGGTTGATTCGCTGATGCGCGTTGCGGAGGCGCTTGGGGTTCGCTTGGAGCAATTGCTCGCACCGGCGCGAGTGCTCAGCCATGTGCGCTTTCGTGCCCAGAAGAAGATGAATAGTCGGGAGGATCTCTTGGTCCGCCTCGGACGCAAGCTCGACGACTACAACGATTTGGAGCGGCTGCTCAAGCGGCAAAGCCCCTTCGTGTTTGCGACCTTGCGCAAAGAATTCAGCAGGAAGAAGGCTGGGGCTGCGCGTGCCAAGGCTACGGCGGAGGCTGCCCGCAAAGTCTTGGGGCTCCATGACGACGAGCTGATTCGGGACATCTGCGGTCTGCTCGAGGACCACGGCGTGAAGGTTCTGACCCCGAAGGTCCAGTCCGATGGGTTCTTCGGATTGTCGATTGCCGAATCCGATGGCGGGCCGGCGGTTGTGGTCAACACCTGGGATCGGATCTCGGTGGAGCGCTGGATCTTCACCGCCGCACACGAACTAGCGCACTTGATCCTGCACCTCGGTAGCTACGACGTTGAGCAGACCGACGAGAACGAGGTCGAGGAAAGTGAAGCGGACGTGTTTGCTGGCTATTTCCTCGTACCTGAAGCGACTTTTGCCACTGAGTTGGCCGAGAGCCGCGGCCTACCGCTGGTGGACCGCGTCTTCAAACTCAAGCGGATCTTCCGCGTCAGTTACCGCACGGTGCTGTATCGGATGGGCGCGCATCTTGAGGCTGCCGCGCGACAAAAGCTCTGGATCCGATTTCAGGGCGACTTCAAGCGCCGCTTTGGGCGTGGACTGAGTCGCGCGGACGAACCCGAAGGGCTTCCGCCCGAGGCGTTTCATGGGAGTCCCCCGGATCGCGGTGCGGACGAGCCAGAGAGGCTGCTCGCGTTCGACTTCGTCGAGGACAGGCTTTACCGCCTAGTTCGAGAGACCCTCGAGAAAGAAGAGATCACGCTGAGTAGGGCCGCCGAGATCCTCGGCATCGGTGTCGAGGAGATGCTGGATCTCTCCGCTTCTTGGACGGAATGAGTCGTGAAAGCGACATTGTTCATCGTTGACGCGTGCTGATCGACTTTGCCAAGACCGATGCGTCGCTGCTACGGCTCATCGGCGATCATGTTGGACCGATTCATGTGCCAGCGCCGGTCTTGGCCGCGGTGAAGCAGTTGGACGCAAGCATAGCCACTTCGTTGGGATTGCGGATAGTGGAACCCGATCTCGACACTGCAGCACAGGTGGCAACTCTCGGGGGTGCCCTGTCATTCGAGGATCGATTGTGCCTGATCATGGCCAAGGCCAGCGGCTGGACATGCGTCAGTAACGATGGCCGCCTTCGGCGAACCTGTGAGCGCGAGGGTGTGCCAACGCTCTGGGGAATGGAACTCCTGCTCCGACTGGTTAGCGCTGGTGGTCTCCCCAAAGACCAGGCCGAAGAAGCCGCGATGGCGATCCATTGCAGCAATCCCCAGTATGTGACGAAGAAGGTCCTACAGCTGTTCACGCAGAAATTGGGGAAGATGCGGAACGGGTAGGTGACGATCAATCCTCCCAGATTTTACCGAACGCGTCACGCAACGCGGTGGCTACCAGGCGATCATCGAGACGCATTCCGTGATGCTGTAGGGCTTTCAGCGTGACGCTGGCGGATTCGATGCGGCCCTTCAGCCATCTGCGGGGGCCCGAGCTGCCTGCATGAGTTCGTCTAACGAGTCCTGGAAAGGCGTGACGCAGTAGCGACCAAGTGCTTCGACGAATTCGGCTCGCGACACACCAGCGATCTCCGCCGCCCGGCCCTGGCTTACGAGTTCGTCCTCGTACCATTTCACGGCAGCGGCAATGCGAAGCTCGCGGGTGAATTCACCAGGGTCGCGGTGCATCCGGGCCAACACTCCGTCGTCGATGTCGAATGCGATGCGTATCATGGGGTTCCGGTGCAGGGTGCGGTCCGCTGTCAGTTCTTGGCAATCTAGCCGATACGCGGCGCCCGTGCGAGGGCGCCAATTGGTGCGGGAGTTGTTCGACCAATTGACTTGCACCACGCCGTCCTAGCCAGAGCCTCCAACAAATTGGCCGGAGTCTGGCCCGGCATTCTCTAGTGGGAGCCCCAATACCCATTCTCCCCCTGGCCGCTTTCCGGTACGGTTCGATGGCCTGGGGATTCCACGCCGACCGATACCAAACCCCGCGACCACTTGGTACGAGCCCTTCATGCCGAACTCATCGGCCCTTACCAGCTTGATGAGGATGCCGTCGCCGAGCAGGAGCTGCTCGAACTACCACCTTCACAGTACTACCTGACGGGCTTCCTATCGCCGGAGGTAGAGCGTGCGCCCGAAGAGGTCGCCGAGGACGATCCGCTGGCCATCGGTGATGACGAAAACGAGGAAGAGACTCACGCTCTGCGCAAGAGGAGCCGAAGGGACGCAACCTCTGGCCGGCGTCCGTCGGCATGAGTGTGCTGTTGCCTGGCGCGGCCAAGTCGGTTCAGGTCCTTGTGCGGTTTGCTGAATACTTCGTTGAGCTGGTTCGGGTCGCGGAGAAGAAGCGCCAGCAGCAACGTTGGAGGCGCAAACCCAAGCCGACGATTGAGGTCGAGGTCAAGCTCGACCGCGAGCTGCTCGAGAAGGGGATCCACCTCAAAGACACGACGGGTCTCGTCCTAGAGGGGCGCCTGCAACCCGTGGACAAATCGCGTGGGGTTGCTGCTGGTACCCAGGCTTTGGCGCTATTTCTCGTCAATCGAAGGGCTGCTGGTGAGCAAGGTCGACGGGATGTGGAATACGTCTTTCAGGTCGAGATGGAGCTCATCTGCGAGCAAGGGATCGTCGCGCGGCCGGACTATACTGGGGAAGGTAGTGATGATTGGGACTCGAGCATTTCGGATCTCCGTATTGACCGCACGCTCTAGCCACGGGGGCGTTGGCGCTCGGCCTAGTCCCTGGCGCCGCCGCATTCGGTGTAGGCATTGTTGCCCACCGCACCTCATCGAGGGCACGCCACCTGAGTCACCTTTCGCTCGGGCCCAGCCAACCCCGCAGAGTTTCCGGGTGATCCAGGGGAATCGGTAAAAATGTACAAAGCTAGCCTTTCCAACGGAAAAGCGGGTCCTAGGTGAATCGGGTGACCGCCTATTTTGCAGCTGTGCGTCGCGCTTCAACGACTCGATGCCAAGTTGCTGCATTCGGCACCGAGTACACGCGAGTCACGACCGCCGATGGGGGAGATCTGTGGCTGACGAAGTGGGGCCTACCATACCAACACCAACTCTTGCCCGAGCATTGGCTTCACGATGGGAGCTGTGCACGGCATGGAGAGCGTCTTGGGTTCAGCACGGGACATGTCTACAAAATATCCGTTATCGCCGCCAACCGGCGCTTGGATTTCGTGGCAAAGATCTCTCGGTTGGCACAACGAATTGCATCGCACGGCCTCCACTGGGAGGCTAACGAACAGCGTACCTGCTTTCCCTCTCCCTTTGAGGAAATAGGTCAGCTCATAGCGCTTCGGGAGAGTTCAGCACCGGCAAACTACCTGTTCACCAAGCGGCCGCTCGGGATCCTGAGTCCTGGCAAGCGCGTACCGACCTGGATGCTCGATCGTGTGCCGCACGAATTCGGTATGATCGCTCGCCGACATGCCGCCGACGCCGCGAGCCGCGGTGTACCTCAAACCGTATACGTGGAGCCGGATCGAGAGTATTTCACGCTGTTCGCTTGGATCGAAGGGTTCAATCTCGAGCAGCTCGTCGCGATGGGACGGATCTCCCGATCCGAACTGGACGTGATCGATCGACAGGTGCGCGAACGCCTGACCCAAGCCGGCTTCGCGGTGGCCGACCACAAGCCGGACCACGTCATTGTGCGCTTAGATTCAAATGGAGTGCCTCGGCGCAGAAACGGGCGAATCGTAGCCGCTCTCGCTGATTTCGAACTGCTCGCTGCCGTGTCACCACAAAGTGCCACGATCGGCGTGAGCGAGACGCCCCATTCGACGGTGAGCAGTCCCTAGCGGAACTCGCGCGTCGGTGCGAACGGGATTGAAGCGTCGGCACGAGTGAGTCGTTGCGGCAGTTACGGCGGACAAAGTTAGAATTGGCGCCGCTCTGGTGCAGTCGAAGAAACGCTGCATTGCCTGCGGCATCGATATCTCCATCCGTCCACGGCACTCCACCCGTGCCAACCACGACTCGTCTACCTCACGGCCCTATCCCGTTGATCTTCGCGGACACTGTCGAGATCTGAAGCCGCGCATTGAACATCGAGTAGCCGGAGTCTTCGTTCCAGGCGACCTCCGAGTACTTATCGGCGGTAAAGCGCAGGCGGAAGCCGAAGGCGTCACCGGTTTCTTGAGCCAATAGGGCTAGCGCGTCGACGCGCGCACCCGAAGCGGGCGGCGTGCCGTCGGCAAAGTACTCGGCGATGTTGTAATGCAGGACGTCCTTGCCAAAGGCGTCCATGTAGACAGGCATATCCGAGTAGTATTGGGAGAATGGTTCGTAGTAGTCGTCGCCGTTCGGGTGACTCGGTTCGCCATGCGGGTGGGCTTTGCTTGGCAGGCTATAGGTGTCGCCCACCGCCAACACGCTGACCGTGTAGCTGTCGCCAGTGAACGGCGGCCCAACCTGCTCGTGATTGACGCCTGCGCCATCGCGGCCGATGATTCCGACGCTGCCTTGCCCAGGCACACCGAGGACTTCCGCCTGTTCGCGATTCAAGTCGACGTAGAAGGCGGTGTAGACGTCCACACCCCATGCGGTCTTGCGATTGGCGACGCTCAGCGCACGCACCGATCTGGCAAAGCGACCGCGTTGCATGAAGTGCTGGTCAACCAATGCCGAGTATCTGTCGGGGATGTAGCCGAGCCCACGGGTCATGCAGATTGCATCCGTGTTGCATGCTGGATCCGGATCCGGCGGGAGCGTCAGCGCACCCCACGACGTACCGCCCCCAATCATTGGATCGCTCATGATCGCAGCGCCTGCGCTGTAGCCAGCAATGATCAGGTCGTTTGCGGCTAGTTTGGCTTTGACGGCGGCCTGGAAGGGTGAATCGTTGCCTGCGGTGTCGAGGAGCAGACTCACGCAGCGACTCTGATCACCACCAGCGAACCACACGACGTTGGCGCGCGCGACTTTCTGGATCTCGCTTGGCAAGTAGGCACCTTGGGCCCAGGTGCTTTCGTCGACGTCGGGTGTCGTATCGTCGTCGACAGTCGCAATGTGCGCGACGTCTAGGTTGGTCGCGGGCACGCCGCGCGTAGCGAGCACTCGTCCGAGGTATGAAGGGAGCCAAGCCGGGATCCCGCTCGCTGCTGGAACGATGAGCACGTGCAGCTGGTCTTTGCCGCCCGTGTCTGCAATCATCCGATCGACGAAGATGGCGTCGTCAGTTACCCTGCCCACCATCACGTCCGTCTGCGTCCCGATAATCATGAGCTTACGCCCCACGGCCGTGTGGGGCCTCAGTGCTTCAGTCGCCTGCGCCACACTGGTGGCGTTGTCCGGAACTTGCTTTTGCTCGAGGGGCGGCTGCCCGTCGCTGCTTGCACATCCCACTGCACTTCCAATTAACCAAGGCGCAAACCAGCGGTTCACCATCTGCATCACTGTACCCGTCCTCTCCAACGGCTCGCCGGGGAATGGCTTGGCCGTTGGCCGGCATTATGCACGAGTCACGGGCACGGAAGTGGGAATGCAGAAACGCCCCCGACGTTGGTCGAGGGCGTTGCAGCGTTTGGCTTGTCGTGTGGCCTAGTTCACGTTCAACTCGACGCGCAACAACTTGCGACCGATGAACAGATAGTCGCCGTGACCGAGGAGCTGCTCGCTCTTGATCCGTATGTAGCTGCCATTGCGGCTCTCGTGATCGGTGAGGTAGTAGCGACCTTCGCGTTCCTCGATGGTCACGTGTTTTGCCGACATGTAGACGTCGCCTGGGAAGTTGAGATCACCATCTTCACGACCGACCTGAAGGGTGGTTCCGCGTGAGCACACGGTCATGCCGGGTGAGCCGCCTTCGAGGATCTGGATCAAGCGAAAGGTGCTGGTGTATTTGGGCGAAGAATAGAAGAAGGTGCCGTCCGCTTCGGCAGCATCGGAGATGCGTGGTGCTGGATCCAAGCGAAACAGCTGTTCGCCCGCAAGGAACGTGTCACCCGGCATCAACTCGACCGTGCCGCGTACGCGGAAATACACGCCGTTGACGCTCCCTTCGTCACGCACGACGAGCCGACCATCCCTGTAGAAGAGGTTGGCATGTCGCGGAGACACGAACGGATCGTCCGGGAACTCGATCTGACCCGTACGCCCCACGACATGCTGTTCGGCTTTGAGATGGTACGAAAGGCCGTCGCGTCCATCGCCACGGATGAGGAGCAAACGCGCCTTCTCCGGATTTTGCATGTCGCTAAAGAGCTTCACGCGCAGGTTGGCTGCATCGTCGGGAACGGATGCTCCGCAGCGCCCACAGAATTTGTGGCCGCGGGGAACCGGGGTCATGCAGGAATCACACACGTAATGCTTTGCTTGGTCCATCAGCTCCTCCTCCGACCGGTCCTTGGTTGGGTCGACCTGCCGGGGAATTTGTGCCGTGCCCGGGGAGAGTCGATCAAAAACGCCCGTCTGCAAAGGGTCTTCTAGGGATTCCTCGTTCGACGGCTGCGCGGCAGATATACGAGTACCTCGCTGAGATTCCAGCGAAAGTCCCAAACTTCGATTGCAGACAGGGCAACGCGGTGTGCCCATGGGACTGACGGTCTCACAGGTTCCGCAAACGACACCGATAGTGTAGAGCCGGTCGGCCATACATCCAAATTCCTAGACTAAGATGCGCCCGTATTTAAGGCAAGTGCTGCGTCTTGCCCCTACGGCAGAGGACGGCGCCAACTTACTTCACTAGCTCGAAACGACGACTCTGATCGAAGTAGCCGCCCTTGCCCCATAGACGATATATTACAGTTTCGGTGCAACTAGCTGCCTCAACTGTTCCGTAGTCGCGGGAGTCGAACGGAAATTGGCGATTGTCGCTGACGAGAAAGTACTGCCCTGGCGTGACAGTGGTGGTTTTCGTGGATGGGACGGCCGGGAGCTCTGAGACGAGGTTGCCGCGCAAGTACAGAGTCCCGCCGAGATCCTCGACACCACAGGCTTGGTGGACTGGTTCGCCAGTCTTGGGGTGAGCTACCTCGAACTCTGGGCACCCGCGCTCCGTCGGGAGATTTTGGCCATTGATTTTCAACATGCCCTTGGTGAATTCGATTTGGTCGTTTCCAGTGGCCAGCACCCTTGCCACGACGATCCGTTCAGGGGCCTTGGGCTCGGGGCATCTGACGAGGTCTCCTTCGGTTGGCCGGGTGAGTCGCCACAGTATGACCCAGTCTCCCGGCTGTAGTGAGGGGGCCACTGAGGCGCCGAGCCAGGGATCATCCACAGGCACCCGCCACCAACGAATTGCGGTTGCTCGCGCGAGGGCAACCACGGCCCCGACGATGATCGCGGCCCAGACGACGTAACGAAGGAGGCTGCGCATGCTCGCTCATTCTAGCGCGACAGCATCCTCGAGCTCGAATTGTTGGTCAGCTCGTCGCGATTACGGGCCAAATGTTCGGATCTTTGCGCGATGCTTTGCCCGGCCGATGTTCTAGCGGCGATGCCGCAGTGTCTTCGACGCGGCGTTGCTTTCCGATTCGGACTGGGCAAGCGTGCAGTCTACCGGGGGCAATTCGCTCATGGGTGTGCCAGCGGCAACCCGAGCGGCATTGGCAAATAGGTTTCGGAACTGATCGAGACGGGTGAACTCCACGCGGTCCGGCGTGGCCTCGTTACCGTCCATGGCACCGGCAGACACCACCCCAATCAAGACCCGACTGGCATCAAGCATCACTGGGCCACCCGAATCCCCGGGGCATAGCGGAACGTTGACGCGGAAGCTGGATTTTGTCACCAAGTCGACGCGGCCCGAGGCGCGGTGCTTGAGATAGACGCCGTCTTCGGACAGCGCACAGCGTCCGAAGCCAATATGCGATACTTCGTCGCCGGTTTGGGGTTCTCGATCCAAGGCCGGCTGAACGTGGCGTACTCCTCGAAGTCGCTTCGGCAAGACCAAGATAGCCAGGTCACCGAGCCCTGCGGCGTGGCCGCAGGCTGGCGACACGATCGCTTTGACAGGCAATTCTGCCCAAGGAAAATGCCCTGAACCGAGTTCGACCGTGAGCTGTTCGGGGTCGAGATCCGCGGGGAGCATTCGGCCCTTACCATCCCGCACGCTGATGCAGTGATGTGCTGTCAGTACGAGGTCCTCGGCAATCAACGTGCCCGAGCAGGTGGTGGCTGGAGCCACGATGCGAACGACGAAGTCCTCCTCGCCGCCGAGCGACAACGTGCTTCTGCCAATGGGCTGGCGATCCTTCAAGTAACCAGCCGCGGCAGGCACCGTAGGGACCGGTGGCGTCTTTTTGGGCAACATGGGGAAGGAGACGCAACCAACAGCCAGAGTCGCGAGCATGAGCGCGGATGCGGCCACTGGGCCAAGTGTCTGGCTCCCCGGATGTTCGGGGCCCCGCGTCGGGCGCATCCGTCCCACCTTTTCGGGTTCCGGATTCGGGTGGCCCTTTACCATTGGCACCATTCGCACCTACGACAGCGTAGCTTCGGATTCGTTCCCAAGGCGATGAGAAAACGCGCTGAGTGATTTCCTTGGCACGCGCTGGCATCTTACGTACCTCCCAGGTGGGATTCTTCCGTCCATTCGTGAACGCGCTATCGGAGTGGAGCAGCATGTGCCTGTGCTAGCTTGGGTGGGCTCATGCGCGGTCGACGACAAGGAAGCGCTCTTGGCGTGGCATTCGTCCTTTTGGCCCTGTCGGGGGTAAATGGGGCGTTGGCAGAGTTTGCCCCAGTCCTACACGAGCATTTCGAGCCCGATCCAAAGGAAGACGTGGAATTGGGCGTTCGCGTTACGGCTGCCGGTTTGCCTGCGGCGCTCCAGGGTCAGTCCGGTCCAGTGCCACTGCCTGATCCCGCGCGTCCAATCGACCGGCAGGAGCCGAGCTACCACGAACGTCAGACCGAGGCGGCTAAACGTTTTCGTATCGATCGAGAGACGACGGATCCCGGACGCCTTTCCTACCACGAACCATTTCGCCCCAGCATCGCTCCCTTCAAACGGACGCATGTCTTCGATTCCGTGAATTCGGAATTCGACCTCGCTGTATCCGATCCGAGATTACGGCCGGTGACGATTGCGGGTGCGCCTGGCCCGCAAGAGGATCAGTTCTTTGGCGATCTGGTACTGGAAATGGTTCCGGGCGAGATGATTCGCGTCGCTAGCGCCGGTCCACACATGTCGGTCTATTCAGCGCATCTCGAACCCGAGATGCCGTTTGGCTTCTATGTCGACCGCGCCGAAAACTGGTTTCTGCGTGCTCCCGAGGGGCGCGGGCGAGTGCGACTCGTCATGCATGTCGGTGTAGCTCGCGCTGCATTCGATGGGCGTATCGAAGCGTCTTCCTACTCCGCCCTCGTATCGGAGTTGCCCGAGGTGCCGGCCAACGTGGAGCAAGCTGCCACCCAACTGCTGCAGCGCGTTGGCGTGTCACGCGTCTTGGCGCCCGCCGACGCATTGGGGCATCTTGTCACTTACTTCCGAGGCTTCGCTGAGTCGAGCGATCGACCCAATGCGACTCAAGGCGAAGCGCTCTATCGCGAACTGGTCAATTCGCGCAAGGGTGTCTGTCGCCATCGCGCCTACGCCTTTGTCGTGACGGCGCTGGGCCTCGGGATCCCGGCGCGTTTCGTGCACAATGAGGCGCACGCTTGGGTCGAAGTGTACGGGGGGATCCGCTGGCACCGCATCGACCTCGGCGGGGCAGCGTCGGGGATTGACTATCGCGGCGAGCGCCCAGAAGGTTCCCCCCATCGACCGCCCACCGAAGCGTTTGCTTGGCCCAAGCGAGCTCAATCGGCGGAGCAATCCCTTCCGACGAGTGGTAGCGAGCCTAGCAATGCCGGGCAGTCGGCAGCGCCAGGTGCCCCGCCGCCAGCGGCCAGCCAACAGCAACCGTTACCCGTGGCGGGGCCAAGTGCTACGGCCGGTAGTTTGACCGCCTCGCAGGCTGCCCCGAAGGAGGTGAAAGCGCGCGGTCGCGGTCGGGTTGTCGTCACGCTTACCACTGCTGGCGATGTCCGCCGCGGGCAAGAGTTGGGTCTTTCGGGTCGTATCGAGGCAAGTGTTGGAAGCTGCGCGAACGTGCGCGTCGACGTCGCGTTTGAGCGCCTGGCGCGCCGTTTCGCTGTCAGTAGTCTTGCCGCGGACGCTGACGGCCGGTTTTCCACCAAGCTGACGGTACCAGCGGACTTGCCCGTTGGAAAATACGATCTCGTGGTCTCGACGCCGGGCTCGAAAGAGTGTCCCGCGACGTCGACGGAGTAAAATGCCGATGGTAAGTCGGCGATGCTTGCGGCCTGCGATCGGGATTGGGGTTATCTGCGCTGGGAGCGCCACCACTGCTGCGCAAGTGGTCGCCGAAGAGCGAGCGCCTGGCGTCGATCTGTCGCTCGTGCGCGGCAACGGAGCCGATGAATGCATGACTGTCGACGCGCTAGAGGACGAGGTCAAAAAGCGTCTGCGGCGCGACCCATTTACCCGTCCGGCGCATCAGCACATCGAGTGCCTCGTGCTACGCGAGGATTCTGCCTTCGTGGCGCGGCTCTATGAACGAGATCCGCGAGGAAACCGCCTTGGAGATCGGGTACTGTCGGTAGCCACCGCGGACTGTCGCGAGCTCGACGATGCCCTGGCGCTCGCCGTCGCTCTGCTCATCGATCCCGAGTACAAAGCTCCCACAAAAGACGCGGTACAGCAGTCCAACTTGCCGTTGTCTGCAGCGGACACCAAAGGGGATCTTTCGAGAATGGGCGCGCCCTTGCCGGCAAGCGGTTCACTTCCAAACCTCGGGCGCCCACCCGAATCGCGAGTTTCGGTGCTTGGGTCGACCGGGCAGCTGCGTCTGCAGCCCTTCGCTGTCGCCGGAGACACCAGGGCGATGATCGGTCTCGGTGGTTCTGTCGGGTTACTTCCTCGATTCGGTCCCGATCTGAGTCTTTCTGTTCAGCGTCGCCTGCGCGGCCAGTTTCACGGCTACGTTTCCGTGCTCTACGTTCCTGAACGCTCCGTGTCGGACATTGGTCGATCGATCGGCTTTGGGTTGACGGCCCTCAAGCTGGCCGGTTGCATCGAAGGCAGGCACAAGCTTGCGGCCTTCGGCTGTGCGGGCATGGTGGCAGGGGCGATCCACGCGTTTGTGTATGAACCACGGCCCGTCAACCCAGGGGACTACGGCTGGGCAGCCGTTTCCCTGGACGGGGGTGCCCGAGTCAGCTTTGGCCTTGTTGTCTTGGAGATCCGCGGGCAATTCGTCGTTCCGCTGGTTCACTGGAAGTTCAATCTGATGAGCGGAAACCGCGTGTATCGTGAGGCTTGGATTTCTCCTGGCTTGGCAATCGCGGTCGGAACGCATTTTCCGTGAAGCAAACCCGCTGGGTTGAACAATAGCGAGCAGAGGTGACGAAAATCCCCTGGTGGCAGAATCGCTCGGCCGAGTCACAGCTCGATGTGGCCGAGGTCTACCGCCAATACGGCAGATTGATCTGGGCCACCCTGCATCGGCTTGGAGTTGCCGAGTCCGATCTGCCCGATGTGATGCAAGAGGTGTTGATTGTCATTCATCGGCGCCTACCGAGTTACGACCCGAACAGTCGGCTAGAGTCCTGGATGTTCGGCATTTGCGCCAAGGTCGTTGCCAACTATCGGCGGCGAGCCTTCCGTCGGCACGAACGCTCGGTGCCAGAGCTCGAACCCACGGACCTCTGCAACCCCGAAGCACTCAACAGTATGCGTGACGACCGAGCAGCGCTCGATGCAGTCCTTGACCGGATCGACGCACCGAAGCGGGCAGTTTTTCTTATGTTCGAGATAGAAGGCCTCAGTTGTCAGCAAATCGCCGATGAACTTAGCCTACCGCTTGGCACGGTGCATTCGCGACTGCACGGCGCCAGACGGGAATTCGCAGCTTCGATCTGCCGGACTCGGCCTCGCGATGGAGTTGCAGAGCCTCCGCCTAGGCAGGACGAAACGCGGACCGAAACGCAGTCCGAGGCGCTAGCAAGGAGGTGTGTACCATGAAAGATCCTCCTAGACTATTCGATGATCCGAGCCTTCCAGCGGAGCATCGACGCCTGCTACTGGCAGCGGTGCCACCTCCGCCCATGTCGGCGATTCACCAGCAAGCATTTGCTTCGCTGGTGGGCAAACTTCTGACGGGCGGCGCCATTGGTAAGCTGGTGGCGGCCCCACTAGCTGCAAAATTGTTCGTTGTTTCCACTACCATGAGTGTGGCGATGTTGACTGGATACATGGCAACCGCGCCGCGGTCAGCGACGGTGCCAAGCAGGGTCGTGTCGGAACCCCAGTCGCAGATTCATACTCCCGTGGGACTTGCCGCCCCAAACCAACAGCCACAATCGGCGGCAAGTTCCACGGGGGCAGCTAACGAAGATAGCAGCAACGTCATCGGCGTTACGGTATCGAACCTACCGGCGGTGAGAGAGCTTGCCGCGGCTCCAAGCTCCCGAGAGAATTCAATTCGCGAAGAAGCAGCGATGCTCGAACGTGCACGGCTCGCCTTGTCGGAGAGTCCGCTGCGGGCGCTATTTCTGGCCGATGAGCACGCGGAAAGATTCACCTCGGGTCAACTTGCGGCGGAACGTGAACTCATTGCCGTACAGGCGCTGGTCAGCTTGGGTCGCCAGCAGCAAGCCGAACAACGAGCCCGACGATTCTCCATGGTTTTCACCTCAAGTGTCTATCAACGACGGTTGCGACAAGTATTGGGTGCCGCTAATGCCGTCGAGTAGCTCTGCAAGCTGTGAAATCCGTACGGTTGGTGATAGATTGCGTTTGGGCAAAGCCCGATAGAACCGGGCTTCTAACCGGCGATTCGGATCATGGCAAGATTGGCGAAGCTCGTACCCCAAACACCACTTGCGAAGATCGTAGGTTGGTTTGCCGTACTTATCGCGGTCGCCTGTTCCTACACGGCCAACTTGGCGGATGATCGCAATCTGAGTAGTGTTGGGGCGGCAGGCCCCGTGGGATGGGGGGGCAATCACTTTGGGGGAACGCCATCGAGCTCGATGGCTGGTTTGTCGGGATTGGGCGGTGCGACCACAGCTACTGCCAATCCCAATCGCATCATCTCACCCGAAGATCTAACAAGGGTCACTGAAGGGTGCACCGTCTCGTCTATTGAACCAAATCCGCGACTTGATAAGCTTGCACTCGTCGTCGACGTGAGCGGTTCGATGACGAGCACGGCACCGGGCAGTACTCGCTCCAAATGGGAAGTCACACGGAATGCGTTGCTCGAAGCGGTGGTAGGCGTGATGAAATCAGGCCTACCTGCGAGCACGTCGGTAGGCCTACTTTACTACCCGAACAAGATCAACGACGATAGCATTCCGACCGCACCAGTCGATCCCAGTGTGTGCTTGAACACGGATGGGGAGGTTGGCATGGCGGTTCTGGGCGACAAGAGTTCGGGAACCCAGCGCAGCCTGCTGCGCCAGCGGTTGACCGTGGCAGTGCTCGGACGCGGTACCCCAACTGTCGACGCCTACAACTGGGCATTGCGCCATCAGCTGCTTACGGCGCAGCAGCTAGTTCTTCCTGGAGAGCCATACATTCTGCTGATCACCGATGGCGTGCCCACCTTGAACGGGGGCTGCTGGAACCCGAACGGCGCGTTGACGCTGCTCGATGGTGAGCCCATCGTCAGAGCAGTCGAAGCTGCCCATGCTCAAGGCGTCAAGACCTTCATCATCGGTTCACCGGGCAGCGACGAGGGCAGAGCTTGGCTCTCCAAATCGGCCTACGTTGGGGGTACGGCCTTGCCTGGCTGTAATCCGGACAGCGCCGACGGTCCGTACTGTCACCTGGATCTGACAACCGCGCCTGACTTCAGCTCCGCGTTGCGCGATGCCTTGGGACAGATCGCTAACAACGTCGCAGGCTGCAAGTACTCTCTCAGCGCTCTCAGCGCAGGGGGCGAGGCGCTGCCGGCACTCGACAAGTTGGCGCCGATTATTCGATTCAGCGATGGAAAGCTGGTATTAGTGGGGCAAAGTCCCAATACCAGCAACTATTGTCTGTATGGCTACCGCATCGTGAACGACACCCAACTGCAGCTCTGTAAAAATACCTGTGCGTCGTTGACGGATGATCCCGCGGCAACGTTGCAGCTCGTCCTGGGGTGTTCAGTCGACGAACTGTTGCCGCCGTAACCAACGCGGAGTGTTGCCTCCAAGACTACTTGCGTAGCCAGAGGCGATACTCGTCACGCTCGGTAACACGCGAGTACTGAGCTTGTAGGTCACTATCCGTAAGCTTCAGATTGTCGCATTTGCGTCGAGTGACAACTGCATTGCTGTCGGCCAGCTCTGCGAGCCACTGATCACGCTGCTCACGCACGATGAGCTTCCGAATAGGCAGTCCCAACTCGATTTGGCTCGGCTCGTACAGGCCGAGCGGGATCGGTGAGTCGCAGACGAGCCAGGCGACGCGGGTCGGCGACCCGGCGAGTTCATTCGACTTTGGCTCGAGCTTCAGCTTGAGTATGTGCCAATCGTCGCGTTTCGTGAATGGGGTTGTATACTGTTGAAGGGCTCGCGCGTAGACGAGTTCTCTGACGAGGCTACCTGGATTCGCGTCGGACCCCTCGGGGCGAGTGACGAGATGGGTGATCCCTAGTTGCTGCCAAAGCGAGGCCACGTTTCGCGGCGTATCGAGCGCTAGATACTCGATGGCGCCTTGCCAACCCGTCTCATCGGTTACGGCCTCGACGTTCAGGCCAAATCGGATGCGTAGGTTATGAATCAGGACTTTGGCGTGTTCAGGCAGCGCGGTATGGATTGCCTGCGTCGTCCTGTCGATGATCAACCGGTCCTCGTACGTGTGTCTGAACGAATCGCCGAGGAAATTGACCGAAGCGTGTATTGCCGAGTTGCCGCTCATTGCGTGCTCGGGTGCGAAGTAGGCTCCCGCTACCACGAGGGTTTGCAGGCCCACGAGCATTGAAGTGGCTATGCGGACGTAGAGGTTGAGCTTCCACAATTGGATTAGTGAAACCGCAACCACGACGGCCATCCAAGGTAGCAGTGTCTGCAGATACCGGTCTTGGTGGCTCGTCATGTACCACACGCCAATCCCGAGATAGATCCCCGCAGCCAACGTCAGCAAGCGGCGACGGGAGGGCAGAAACAGGAGCGCGGGGACCAGCAGATTGAAGAGCGCGCCAATGACAGGCCGTGTGGCTTCCGAGATCGGAAGCTTCGTATGCCGCGTGAATGGATAGACCTCCATTGCCTTTACCATGTGCATCCACTTGGCCCAACCTCGACCTGTGGGCAAGAAGTATGGGTCCCAGTAGGCGTGACGGTACTGACTTGCCGCATTCGCGTGAAAAGGCATTGAAGGCAAGACCTGATTGAGCATCGGATAGAGGGGATCGTGGTAGAAAACCCAGTTCTTTAGCCAGTGGGTTGAGGTGACGACAGCAACTGTTAACCCCCAAATGACGGCTGGTGACAGTCGGCGTTCGCGCAATGTCAGGTACCCAACGTAGACTGTCACCGGTGCCAACAAGAAGCAGCTTTGATACTTCGTACAGATGGCTCCGCCAACGAGCGCCCCAGCAAGTATGGCGTCGCGCGTCGTGAATCGTTTGCTTAATCGGAGCAAGCCGATGGTCAATGGCGCCACCCAGAACGCGAGTATGTGATCGGCATTCGTCACGAGACTCGAGTCGTAGACGAACAGGCCTTGGAATAGGAATAGCGCCGCGCCGGCATAGTAGTGGCGACCGTAGCCCAGAAATCGTCGCACGAGCGCCGCGAGACCAACGAATGTAGCAATGAGCAGACTGTACTCGAGGTGCGAGCACAAGGTAAGGTGGTCGAAAAAGTCACCCGGTGACAGGTGAGCCCAAGTATAAAGTAGGCTCGCCAGTTGGGGGTAGGTGCCGAGGAACCAACCCTCGTCGAACCGGCGAATACCCCCTGCCGCGACGTAGTGTTGAGCGATCGGAAGATGATACCATCGGGCATCGTAGCAGATGTTCGATGGCGGCAAGATCTGCACATAGACGGCGATCAACCCCACGACGATCAACAGCGATGCAAGGGTCTCCACGAACGTGTGGGGCAGCAGTGGGCGCAAGCCATGGCGAGCATGACGCGGCCACATACGCCTGAAGTCTAGGGCGAACCTGGGGGTGCCGATGGCGAGCATACTGAGCGGCAGGAGCCAGAAGAAGACCGAATCGTAGGCTCCAGCGATGCCGGCCAGGAACAGCCCGAGGTAGAAGAAAAGGACGCCACAGGCATGTGAGAGCACGAGCCGTTCATGCAGCCTTGGAGGCACGGGCAATACCAGCCGCAGGACTTGCCAACCGGTTAGGAGACTTGCCGCGTGGAACAGGCAAACGAAGCTCCAAGCCTTGAGGTACCTGGGGAACAACCAGTGTTCGAGCGGGTACGGCCGGGTGAGCGTCCACGCCAGACCGAATGTGGAGGCCAGAAGGACGATGACCAACAGAAACGTCGTGACACTTCGTGAGCGCAACAGGCTGAAAGACAATGCGAAGCGACCGACGATGAGCGGCCCTCGTCGACGCTTTCGCGGTCGGCGTTGCGGTAGTGAATCAAGCGGGTCAAGTTCGGGCATCGACGGGTTGAGACCGAGGGGCATTGGTGCGGATAGCGCGTCAGTGGGCGAATCGTTGCCACGGATTTTAGTCCCGGACTTGGTCATCGAAAGCGTTTCTAGAGATTTCAATTTGAAATCGAACTCGTTACGGCACGCCCAGTCCCGTAAGGTTTCGATGGGATGGCATGCCCAATCGATAGAAGCTGGTCGAGCGTTTTCCGGGACGTAGGCGACGCGGGAACACACGTGAGCGCTCCAATTGCCTGGAGAATGCCTGCCCAATCGCAATGACTTAAACGAAGCTTCATCAACCTATGGCGTTTGCCTCAACCGTCGGCGTATCAATCCACACGTGGACGCAATCTGCAACCCCCATGCCATGGCATGGGGATCCGGTGGAGACGAGAATTCGCCAGGGATTCGGGGCAAACATTGCGGAAATCCACTGGGGCGGGAGGGGATTGGTCGACGACCGACGCTGAGTCAGCTGAGCCAACTGAGCCAACTGGATGTGCGACCGATCAGTACTCTCATTGACGTGCAGTGACGATTGAGCCAAATCCTGGGCCTCTGGGTCGGTTCGGGGCACTAGCTAAGCTCGGAGTTGGCGCCTTGTCACCGCGGCCGCTTCCACTGGTACGGCGGTGGGTCCTTCTCGTTGCGAGCAGGGATCCATCGGTATTCGGTTCCGTTCCAGCGCCAGGCACCGGAAACGCGTCGTTCGGTCTCCGTAGGCGCGGGCGGATCGCTCGGTGCCACTATGGATGGCGTGCCATGTAGGAGGGACGCGGCGTGCTTGCGTGCGTCCGGCGGCGGAGGGGCGTTGAGCGTCGATTCACCATTGGGCGCGGGTTTCGCCATTGGGACGCAGCTCCACGTGGTCGCGACGGCACAAACCAAAGCCAGCCTCACTCATTGACCTTGGCACGTCGCGGCGATGTTGGCCATGCCGGATCGAACCAGCAGCCGCACTGCCGCGTGCTTCCGGCGGGGCACGGCTGGACGGATTGCCGTATTGTCACAGAAATCCGGGGAAAAGCTCGATACTTCTCGGCCTGATGCTCGCACGGCTGTGCTTAGGGCCAGGCTTCGGTCTAAGCTCTGCCGGAAAATGAAACGCGCAGCATCCTTCAGAACCAAAGGAATCGTGGGCCTCTTGGGCGTGCTGTTCTGCGTCGACGCGCAGGCGCAGGCGTACGGCTTCGAGCGTCCTACAACCCTACCCGCATTCGGGCGTGATGCCGCCAGCAACCGTGACACGACGGCGGTGACGACGAACCCTGCGCTGCTCGGGTTCCTCCCCGGTGCGGAGCTGCGCTGGTCGAGTCTGTATCTCGACGAAAAAGCCAGCGTGCCTTGGCAGGGCCATGCAATGGCTTTGGGGTTTCCCATCCCATTCTTGGATATTGGTACCGCCTTGCGGCTCGACCTCATCAATCCGCCAACGGGCGCGGGAATGCCGAAGTACGAGGTGCTCACCTTCGGCATGGGACTCAAGACTTCCAGCGTCTCAGCTCTGGGCTTCTCCTACCAGCACTACTACAGCGAGTCGCGCTGGTTGCACGGGCTACACTCTTGGAGCCTCGGTTGGGCAGCGCGGCCGTGGAATGCCATAGGTCTTGGTGTTTCTGGCCGCAATCTCAATTCGCCAAGCAATAGCTTCGGCTGGGCGCTCGATCCCACCTGGGATTTTGCGCTTTCGGTTCGTCCCTTCACAACGGATGCCGTGGAGTTGGGTGTGGTGGCAGGCTACGTGTTTCCTCGCGATGCTGACGACTACTTCATGCCGCGAGCCACCCTAGGCCTGCATATCCCCTCGTTCGGTCAGATTCGCGGTGACATTGCCGTCGTCGATCGCAGCGAGCGCCGTGACTGGATTGCCACCGCTAACGTCGCGTTCGATTTCAACGGGCCCGATGGCAGTCTCGAAGGTGGAGTTACTTCTCTAGTTGGCAACGGGCTTGGTGACGACACCAAGTACCGTCCAGGGCGAAACCTCGGGTTCGATGTCGCGGTGCGCAGTTTCCGCGACACTACCGGGATCGAGACGCCACATTTCGGCGTCCTTATTCGGATGGACGAGCCGCCTTCGGCGCGCAAGCACGTTGCTCTCTTGCGTCGACTCTGGGCGATTGCAGAACGTGAGCCCGCGGTCGATGCCGTGATCTTCGAGTTGCAGGCCGCCCCCGCGCAAGGCACCGCTCGCGCTCAAGAGCTGCGCGATGCCATCGCCTACCTCAAAGCACATGGGAAAAAGGTGGCGTGCCACATCGGTGACGCAGGAGGTACGGCGCTCTACGTGTGTTCGGCGGCCGATCGGATCTTCATGCACCCCGCGGGCGGGATTCGCTATACCGGCTTTTCCTCGACGCAGTTCTACGTCAAGGGGTTGCTCGACAAGCTGGGGGTGCGCGCTGATATCGTGCGGATTGGTGATCACAAGAGCGCCCCCGAAATGTTCACCCGTGAAGGGCCAACGCCGACTGCACGTGAGGATCGCCAGGTGCTCATGCGCTCGCTTGAACAGCAATGGCTGCGCGGCGTAGGTGAAGGGCGCGGACTATCGTCAGGCGTGGTTGCCGCTCGAATTGCCAAGGGTCCGTTCGTGTCTTCCGAGGCCAGACTGGCTGGGCTCATCGACGACTACGCGTACGCGGACGAAATCCCGGATCGAGTGGGTCGACTCGTGGGGCAGCGTGTTCGCCTGGTGGAGAACCCGTCATCACGAGCGGCGAACCAATATGGTGCCTTGCGCCGTGTGGCCATCGTGTACGTCGAAGGCGACATGGTGAGTGGCAAGAGCCAAACGATCCCGCTCGTGGGTGTGCGCATGGCGGGGGCCGTGACCTTGGTCGAGACACTCAAGCGCCTGCGGGAGGATCCTCACGTCGGGGCTGTCGTTCTACGCATCGAGTCGCCTGGCGGTTCTGCCATGGCGGCGGATACCTTGTGGCGTGAGCTGCAACTCTTGGCCCATGTCAAGCCGGTGGTGTGCAGCATGGGCTCGGTTGCCGCGAGTGGCGGCTACTACATTGCGTCCGCGACACACCGCATCTTCGCCAACCCGGCCACGGTTACGGGCAGCATTGGCGTGTTTGCTGGCAAGGCCGACGTGGCGCAGTTGCTTGCCAAGATCGGAGTTAACACCGATACTGTCAAGACGACCCCGCGCGCCGACGGCGAGTCGATCTTCCGCCCCTATACCGATGAGGAACGCGCGGTTTTGGGGCAGAAGGTTGCCCAGTTCTATGACCTCTTCCTGTCGCGCGTGTCGATTGGGCGAGGCACGTCGAAGGAAGCGATCGACCGCGTTGGGCAGGGGAGGGTCTACTCGGGCGAGCAAGCCCTTGCGAATCACCTCGTCGATGAGTTGGGCGGATTGCGTCAGGCGCTTGCCCATGCGCGCCGCATGGCGGATTTGCCCGAGGCGGCACCGATTGTCGAGCTTCCCCCTCCTGACAGCTCTCTGTTGACGCAGCTACTCGGGCTCGACGGTTCGAGGGCGGCTGCCTCGGTTCCCGCGTTACCGGCGCAGCTCACCGAAATGGCAAGCGCGCTCATTCCTTTCGTGATGTACGAAAGCGACCGTCCATTGATGCGGCTCGAGGAGCTTTCCACGCTTCCATGAGCCACACGCTGCTCGAACTCGACGAGGTCCGAATCGACTGCGATGGCCGTTGCGTCCTTGACTCCGTGAGCCTTTGCTCATCGGGGGATCGCATCGGCCTGCTGGGCCAAGGTCGCTTCATCTTCGACGTGTTGGCCGGCGTGGCCGACATTGCATCGGGCGTCGTTCGGATCGGTGGTGTCGAGCTGGCGGAGGCGCGGGAGGCGTCTACGTTCGCCGTGGCGCGACCTTGGCCAGCACACTGCAATGCCACGCTGCGAGAGGGACTCGTGCTGTCGGCGCTGCTTGGCGGCTGTACGAATGTGGCGGCGAAACGGCGGGCGGATCGGGCGATCGAGTCGCTTGGCATCGGTCAGTTGACGCGGCAGAAGCTCACTCGACGTCCCAAGGTAGACTACTACTTGGCGGGGCTAGCGGAGGCGGCCCTATTCGAGCCACAGGTTGTCGCTGTTGACTGGCCAATTGGGCTGCTCGAGCCCGAGGCTTGGTCGCGCTATGGCTTGGCGCTAGCGCGACTCATTCAGCATAAGCGCTGGTTGGCCTGGGTGCCTGGTCCGGCGAGGCACGTTGTCGAGCAATCGTGGATTGGGGCTTTGGACCAGCTGCTTTGGGTCGAAGATGGCTTGAGCGTCGAGCTACTTCGTAGCCCATCTTCGCGCGTGCGCACCCTGGTTGTCATTGACGCAGCCATCGACGTCCTTCCTGAAGGTTTGGACGAACCAGAGCTAAAAACCTCGCCGATCCGGTTGGCTTCGCCGTTCGGTGAGCGACGCACCGCCTTCGTAGTCGAGCTACCAAGGGATGAGTTTGGCCGTCCACTCACCGAACAACTCTTGAGTTGGTGTGACCGGCATGGTCTACCGCTATTCAGACTAGAACCACTTGACCGAGGCTTCTGACCCGTCACAACTGGACGAAACCATGACCGACTCGAGAGCGTTTTTGTGCCGTGCGCGGCGCGTGATCGTGAAAATTGGCTCCAGCAGCCTTACGGTGGACGATTCGGCTGCCGCTCGGCTCGCGGAAGAAGTCGCCGGGCTCGTTGCCAAGGGCTATGGCTTCGTCATCGTCACAAGTGGTGCCATCTCGATCGGTTGCGGACGCCTTGGTTATCGCACCCGTCCAAAGGAGATGGCGCGCCTGCAGGCGGCGGCGGCGGCGGGGCAGAGCATCCTGATGCGGCGCTACGACGAGGCTTTTGCCCAAGTTAATATCACGGCGGCGCAGGTCCTACTTACCCATTCGGACCTTGCCGAGCGCGATCGCGCCAACAATGCCCGTCAAGCGCTGGCCGCGTTGCTCGAGGCGGGCGCAGTGCCCATCATCAACGAGAACGACACCGTGGCCACCGACGAGATCCGATTTGGTGACAACGATCAATTGGCTGCCATGGTGGCGCCGCTGGTTGGTGCAGAGGTTCTGATCTTGCTCACGGACGTCGAAGGTGTACTCGACGACAAGGGTAAGCGGATTGCCGTCTTGCGCGAAGACTCCACGGTGGGCACGGTCGAGCGTCGGGGTGAGAGCGTGGGCACGGGCGGCATGGCGAGCAAGCTCAACGCCGCCCGCAAAGGGGCGCGCAGCGGTGCTTCGGTCGTGATTGCGTCGGCGCGAAAGCCCAAGATCATCACGCAGGTGCTCACTGGCGTTGATGTCGGCACGCTCATTCCCGTCTCGCCGCGCGCCTTGCGCGCTAGAAAGCACTGGATTGCCTATACCTTGCGGCCCAAGGGGGCAGTCTTGCTCGATCCCGGTGCGGTCAAGGTCGTTTCTGGCGGCAAGAGCAGCCTCTTGCCCGTAGGGGTGCTGGGCGTGCGTGGAGACTTTCACGCTGGCGATGCCGTTAGTCTTGTCGATTCAGAAGGGCGCGAGATTGGCCGTGGCCTGTCTCGACTCGGCGCAACCGAAGTGGCACGGAGTGCTGGGAAGAAGGGAGAGCCGCTCGAACACCTCTTCGGTGACCGAGCCAAGGACATGGTGGTCGTGCACAAGGACGATCTGGTTACGGACTTGTGATGCGATCCTTGTCTGGTTATTGTCTGTTCGGCGTGGCTACGTGGTGGTTGTGTTGCTGCACAACTCAGCCAACCAGGCCCGGCGCGAATCAGCCGGTGCCCGCTGATTCTGCGGAGTATTCTCTCACTCAACGCTCAGCGAGCCAGCAGAACCGTGGCACGTGCACCGCGGCCAACGGCTGCGTCGACAGTGTGGCGACGGCCACGGCTACCGTCATGGCTACCGCGCCTGGGCGATGTGACGTGGAGTTGTGCGAGGGAGACTTGTCAGCGTCGGCTGTTGCCGAGCTGCGCGCGATGGCTGCCAAAGCCCAAGACTGCTATGAGCGGGAACTCAAGGAAAAGAATCAACTCGAAGGCAAGATGATGGTCCGCCTGCGCCTCGCGAAGGGACGCGAACCCTGCGAAATCCGCGTAGAGAAGAGCGATTTTGTGGGGTCCGAATCCTTCGTGAAGTGCGTTGTCGAACGGCTGCGTGAAACCAAAGCACAACCGAATTCGGGCTGCGTTGATCTCGCACTGCCACTTTCCTTCGTGCGTCAAGAAGTCGAAGCAGCGCCTGATGCGGGCGCGCCGGTGTCTGGGAGAAAACCCTAGGACGCAGCAGGGGCGTCGATTAGATCTTGAGCCGCGCTCGCGCCAATTTCGCGAGATCCGCCTCCGGTCGCGCGCCAAAGTGGCTTATCACCTCAGCGGCGGCAACTCCACCAATCACTGCGCACTCGCGAACGGAGCGCCCCGTGGAGAGCCCATGGAGGAATCCGGCGGCAAACAAATCGCCGGCACCTGTCGTATCAACGACGCGACTTGCAGGTTCTGCCGGAACCTCGAATACCACACCGTCGGCTGCCACGAGGCATCCCGCAGCTCCGCAAGTGACAGCAGTAATCCGCCCTTGATCCTTGGCCGTGGCCATGGCGGCGCTTACGTCGCAGGCTTGGTAGAGGCTCAGCAGCTCACTCTCGTTGGCAAACAGCACGTCAATGTGGTTCTGTACGAGGTCGAGGAAGCTTTCGCGATGTCGACTGACGCAGAAGCTATCCGAAAGCGACAGTGACACCTGGCGCTTGGCCGCATGCGCCGCCTTGGCGGCCACGAGGAACGCCTCCTTGGCCTGGGGTGGATCCCAGAGGTAGCCTTCGAGGTAGGTGACACGGCTGCTTTGGATGAGTTCGACGTCGATGTCTTCGTGGCCGAGCTCGACACAGGCACCTAGGTAGGTGCACATGGTTCGTTGCGCGTCCGGCGTAACGAGCACCACGCAGCGTGCCGTAGGGGTCCCGCTTTGACTTGGCAGTGAAGGAAACACGACCGCTTGTGCGCGCATGGCCGCCGAGAACACGCGCCCTAGCTCGTCGTCGCTCACCTTGCCGATGTAGCCGACGCGACTACCGAGCGACGCCAAGCCCACGATCGTATTGGCAGCGGAGCCTCCGCTCGTTTGCTTAGGGGCCGTCAAGTGCTGCGTCAGTGAGAGGGCACGCGCGGCGTCGATGAGCGACATCGAGCCTTTTGCAAACCCCTCGGCGGCAACGATTGCGTCATCGGCTTGGCTGAGGATGTCGACGATGGCATTGCCAATTCCTGTTACGGCGAGTTCGGGGTACGTCATGGTGGGGAGCCTCGGTCCTGCAAATGGACTTTCGGCCTTAGCGAGTCCGTTGCCGCGGCGTCAAGGCAAAAACGTTGTTCAAGCGAGGCTTATCGCGGATGGTACAGCGCAAGTTGAGTTGCGAGCGAGATCACTCAAGCTCAGAAGTACGCGCACTCGCTGGTCCGGCCCGGGAATTTCCAGTGTCGTTATAGCGCAAAGCAGCAGGTCTTCTGACAAATTCGCCCGAGGAGAACTCGATACTTCCAGCGGCGGTTGCCTTTGCTTCGCATCGTGCAAAGGTTGGGGCGCTTTTCCTTACTCGACAGAATGGCCCGACTCGTTACTCTCATAGAAATCCTCGATCGTTCCAAGAAGCGCATCACGATTGCCTTCGGCGTCGCCCTTCTGCTGCACTTACCGATGACACCAGCTCTGCCGGTGTTGCGGATGGTTCATCGGCTTACCAAGAACCAGACTCCCCAAGCGAGCAGCCAGGAGCCTCCCAAGCCCCGAGAGGTCGAGGTTGAGCTTCAGGAAGCGGTACGCCAGGAGGAGCTACGCAAAGAACAAGTGGCCCAGCCCGAGCCCCCGAAAGCTGAGGGGCTCACCATGGCACCACCACCGGCCGCGGTGAAATTCTCGCAAGCGGCTCCAACTCCGAAAGCCGACGCCGACAAGCCCAAGGAACCCAAACCGGAGAAGGAGAAGGTCAAGGACGTGGGGCTCGAGGGCATGGCGAGCAAGATCACCGGCAAGCCCGGCGTCACTCTGGGTCTTTGGTTCTCAAGCTTGCGAGAGAATCCTCTCGGTTCGAAGCTCGTCGAGATCGCGGCCTGCGATCGTGAATGGAAGATCTTCGTCGATCAAGGTGTCGATCTGATTAACGATTTTGAAGGCGTGCTCGTCGTTGGCCCTGCCCTGTTCGAGCCAAAGCAGATGACCGTCGCCGTTCGGCACTCCCTCTCGAGTGAACGCGTGCATGCCGTCGTGGACGGACTGGTACAGCAGAGTGGTGCCAACGGGCGTTGGTTAGAACCCAACGTTGCCACTGCTCGCCTGGGGCGCGTGCAGCGGATGCTGATTCCGCAGCAGGAGGATCTGTTCTTCGTAGCACCGAGCAAGGGCTGGGAGGCGTTGCACAAGGTCAAGGAGCCGCTGCGAGTTCCGTCGTCCGAGGGACGACTCGTGAGCCTCGTGTTGGCGCCACCGACCAAGGTTTTCGAGCGAGTGGGGCTTTCCCTGCCGAAACGTATCAGTGAGATGCGCCTCGAGGTGTACGCCAATCCAGATCGATCGATCGATATTCGCGTCGAGTTGGAGGACGCAACGGCCCAAGCCGCGCAACAGGACGTCAAACGCGTCTCCACGCAGCTACATGAATTCTTCGCCGATACCTGGGCCCTAGCCACGACGCTGGGCAGTCTTACGGGTACGAGTGGAGACGATGGGCCATCCGAGATGGCGCCCAGGCTAGATCTTTCCGTAGACGAGAAGACCTTGATGGGA
Source organism: uncultured Polyangiaceae bacterium (assembly GCA_964454965.1). Classification (GTDB taxonomy): domain Bacteria; phylum Myxococcota_A; class Polyangia; order Polyangiales; family Polyangiaceae; genus FEN-1139. The sequence continues at coordinate 348,730 of CAYVXY010000008.1, forward strand.
ATGATCCATCTCTCGCCGTCGCAGACCCGGACCACCATGGACCTGGCGGCGTCAATTCTGTGTCGGAAATCGAAGCGGGGTGGACAGAAGCCCCCTAGGCCCTAGCCCTGAGGGCTCAGCTCGGTCAGAACGCTCCCGCCGAGTGGGCGTGTGAAACTCTCGATGTATCGCGACTAATCGTAGTTTTGCCTCGAGACGTACTGGGACTGCCCAGCCTACGGTCTGCACTGTAGTAGATTGCGGTACTTTGCGTTTTTTGGGCTCGGAGCCTATCCTCACGTCTGGCTACTTTCAGCAAAGCCTTCGTCAAGACTACCTATGTTACAGCGTGCTCGGTCGCGACTCGGTGCCAATGCACCAACGCTAGGATTCCTGGTCGACCTTCTGGAAGACGGGTATCAAAGTGCCATCGCCGACGGTGTGCTCAAGGCCGCAAAGAACGGTGGGGCGACGGTGCTCTGCTACGTCGGTGGGGTTCTTGGCTCGACGGAGCGCTCGGCGCCGCAGCGCAACCACGTTTTCGAACTGGCCAGTCCGGCGACGGTCGACGGCTTGGTGGTCTTGGGTGGGACGCTCGTCAACCAAATTGGTCCTGACTCGTTGGCGCGCTATTGCGAACGCTACCGCCCTTTGCCCATGTGTAGCGTCGGTGCGCCGCTGCCCGGTATGCCCAACGTGCTCATCGACAACGAAGTGGGCATGCGCAGTGTCATCGAACATCTCTTGGTCGTGCACGGGCACAGACGCATTGCCTTCGTCCGCGGACCTCTGGCAAACGAGGAAGCGGAGCTCCGCTTCCAGGTGTATCGTGACGTGCTGCAGCGCCATGGGATTGCCATCGATGAGCGTCTGGTTGCGGTTGGCAATTTCCAGGCTGACAGCGGTCGAGCGGCAGTCGAGTGTTTCTTTGGCGAACGCGGTTTGGCGGTTAGCGACCTCGACGCAATCGTTGTCTCCAACGACAACATGGCATTTGGTGTACTTGAGGCACTGAAGGCGCGCGGGATCCGCGTGCCTGTTGACTTGGCGGTCACGGGGTTCGATGACGTCGAGGAAGCTCGCTACACCGACCCAGGACTTACCACGGTGCGGCAGCCGCTTAGCGAACAGGGGCGAGAGGCCGTGCGCATCGTTCTTTTGTCGCTTCAGCGCAAGGCGGAGCAGGCAAACGTATTACTGCGGACAGAACTAGTTGTCCGGGGGTCCTGCGGCTGCAGTGGGGCGGTCGAGCATCCGCCGCCTTCATCGACTGATTCAATGATCCTGGGCTTCGATGCGACGCTCGTTTCTCGCCGTCAGCACATGCTGGCGGAATTGGCGCGGGCCGCACGCGGGAGCCTGTCGCACGCCGGAGCGAATTGGGAGGCGCGGCTAGTATCGGCGATTGCCGATGACCTGCGCGGCGACCAAATCGGCTCTTCTCTTCGGTTGTTTGAGGGTTTCGTTCAGGGGCTGATTGAGCGCGGCCTCGATATCGCCCCCAGCCACGACGTCTTGGACTGTTTGCGGCATGAGATGCTCGCCTGTCTGCGCAAGGAGCCCGAGCGGCGCGCTCGAGCCGAAGACCTATTCCAAGACATTCGCTACGTCATCGGCAGAACGGCTGAGCGCATGCTCGGTGGCAGTCGTTTGCGGCTCGAGCACTGGGCGCGCCAACTGAGCGTTGTGGGTGCGCGCTTGATTGGGACCTTCGATCTAGGTGATCTAGGCGCAGCAGTCGCCAGTAACTTCCCCTTGCTCGGGATTGCAAGCTGTTTCGTGGCAGTCTACGTCGGCGAGCAGGCACCGTCCGAGTTCGCAAAACTCATCCTCGCCTATGACAGTCGCAGTGAGTCGCGCTCGATTCCAGTGACGCAGATTGCGACCGCGGACCTGTTGCCGTTGGAGCTCATCGGTAGATCCTACGATCTGCGCAATTTCGTCGTCGCGCCGCTGTTTTTCAAACATGAAATCCTGGGCTACATGGTCGTCGAATTCGACATTGCGCAGAGCTTTGCCTACGAAGCCATTCGCGATCTCGTCAGTGCGGCCATCAAGGGGGCGACGCTGGTGCAAGCCGTGCACACGCGCGAGGCCGAGCTCGAATCGGCCATCAGCGTCATCGCTGAAGACAAGGCCCGCCATGCGATTTGTCTCGAACGCATGGAGCAGCTGGCCAGTGACGTCATTGATGGGCGTACGACGGAGCTCGAGGAGATCCGGCGGCGCATCACGGCGGTCCTCGGGGGGCTATAAATGCACCAACGGCCGAGCGTGACTCGGCCGTTGCAACTAGCATGCGAAGGCTCTTTGGCCTAGCCCTCGAGGGTGCGGCGCATGCGATCGATTTGTCCCAAAAGTTCGCGCAGACTGGCGTCCTGTCGTCGTGCGGCCACGTCGATGCGCGCCGCGGATGCCATTGTCTGATCCATGCCTTGGGTGTTGTTACGTTGTGCTGTGCTGAGCTGATGCACCATGTTGGATATGCTCTCGATGGCGCCAGTGATTTGTCGGCCCCCGCGTGTCTGCTCTTGCGTCGAGCGTTCGACCTGCTGGGCGATGGTGCGCATCTTCTCCCCGCTGTTCATGATGAGTTCGGAGCCACGCGCCTGCTGCGCCGTTGCTGCCGCGATCTGCTGCACGGTTTCGGCGATGCGACCAATCGCGTCGGTGACCTGCTTGCTGCCCTTGGCTTGCTCTACGGTCGCTCGTGCGATGGCGCGCACCATATTGGTGCTCTTCTGAGAACTCTCCAAAATCTTCTTGAGGGCGCGTTCCGCCTCGTTCGATACCTCGACGCCGCGATCGACGTTTTGGGCGCCACGTTCCACGGATTGAATCGCGTTGCGGCTTTCGTTCTGGATAGTCTTGATCAGATCTGCAATCTCTTTGGTGCTCGCGCCTGCGCGCTCCGCAAGATCTTTGATTTCGTCGGCTACGACAGCAAACCCCTTGCCATGCTCGCCTGCTTGGGCCGCAATAATCGCTGCGTTCAGGGCGAGCAGGTTCGTTTGCTCGGCCACGTCGTCAATCACGTTGAGGATCTGACCAATGGCGTCGATGCGTGAACCGAGATTAGAGATGACGGCAACCGTCTCTTGGCTGGTCTCCTTGATCCGGTAGATCTCCCCGATAGTCTTCAGAATGGCTTCCGCGCCGCGTTCGGCGTCCATGGCCACTTCCTCGGAGAGCCGAGCCGTTTCATTGGCGTTCGACTGAACCTGATCGATGGAAACATCCATCTCGTTCATGCTCGAACTGGTTTCCTCGGCGGTCAGCGAGAGGGCATCCACGTTCTTGGCGACCTCCTTGATCGAGAAGGCCATCTCTTCGATACTGGCTACGGTTTCGCGTACGCTCGAGGCTAGCTCCTGGATGTTCTCTGCGGTTTCGTCACTGGTGGCAGTCATCTCGAGGATGGACGACGAGGATTCTTCGGCGTTTGCCGAGAGTGTATCGATGTTCATCGAGATCTCGCGGATCGAACCCGACAACTCGCGCATGTGTTTCTGTGCGTCCTCGGTGGCTTCGAGCTGTTGGGCCACGCCATCGGTGAGCAATTTCAATGCGTCCTGCATGGTGCGCGCGAATTCGTTGGCGGCACCAGCGCCCTTCGTTCCCTTCTTGGCTTCGAGAATCGTTTCCGATAGCTCCGACAGATCGTCGAAGACTGCAGCCGTGTCAGCATCGGCGCCCTTGGGTAAGACTGGACGTTTGCCGTCGCGCACCCGTCCGAGTGCCTCGCGCACCTGACCGGGCAGTTCCGCTCCGCCCGCGGCACCAGCTGCAGCGAGAAATACTGCGACGAGACCTGCAAAGCCGGTGGCAAAGGCGCTTGCCATGGAACTGAGCCCGATCAATGAAATGACGGCTGTCACTCCAAAGACGAGCAGGATTGCTGCGATCTGACGTTGAGAGAGTTTCATAGCCCCTTGGGTCCAGTTGCCGTAGCCTAGTGACGGCACGCTAACTGCCCCAAGATAACCGTGGGCGACCAAGGCAAACAAGACTCGGTTGATATTCGTGGACCTCGCCCACCAAGTACTACCTTGGGTCGGCCTCGGCCGACCTGCCGAGACACGGAGTGAGCGGGGCCAGTTCAGAGCATCAAATTGCCGGCATTTGGACAGGGTTCCGGGGTAAAAGCAACGCCAGGACTGAACATCGGATCCGGCCCGTTGGAGCGAAGCGGCCGCGGCAAGGGCTGAAAATCGTGTTACCTCGAGCCACCCTCGCGTCTTTGCTGCGTCGAAACAGGCCAAAGTCGGCACACATTCACCGTTGATTTTGTACTGAGGCTGCCAAGGCTTGCCGAGTCGTCGAGAGCCATCTAGGACTCGCGACGTGCAAGCACGTACGCTTTCCATCTGCGGTTGCCTGTTTCTAATGAGCTGCGGCGCGCCGCCGAGCCCTCGAGGGGCTAGCGCGGGGCCCAAGGAGCCCGTTGCGGGCGAGCACGCCAAGGCGGCACTCGGGCCCCTGTTGCCGGCGTACGAGCTTGCCCGAGTCGAGCCCGGCACCTATGGACCCGTTTCGCTGGCGCTGGACGTTGGAACCTTGTCGGTCTGGGCAAGTCCTGGCACAAAGGATCGCACCTGGTTCGTCCGCAGCATCGATCGGGATGGCCGTGCGACAGCCGCACCAAAGGCTATCGGTAAGACGAGTCTCGAACTCGGGTTGGTCACACTTGCCTCCGTCAGCCAGGGACTTCGGAGTTTGCTCGTTTACTCGACTCAGACATCGACGCAGACGACGACCCTGCACGCACTGTTGCTCGATCCAAGCGGATCCCCCAAGGCGCCCTTGATCGATCTCGCGACGCTCGAGTCGCCGCTATTGTGGACGCAGGTCATCGATACGAGCGCGGGTCCCCTGGTGTTGTACGCCGTTGCTCGCGACAACCTTGCTGAGGTGCGTGCCATGGGACTCACTTCGGGTGGAGCAATGCGATTCGTCGATCGCGAGGTGGCCCTAGGGTTACGGGCCTGGCAGGTCGTTTCCGCGCCCGACGGTGCGGCGTTGGCAGTGGTTCGCGCCACGAGTCAGGGGCTTGGTGGCGCCGTTTCGCTGCTGCTGCTCGATCACACAGCAACGGTGACCAAAGGACCGATCAATCTCGATGACAACGCTACGGCGGAACTCGATCTAGATTTGACTCGTGTGGGGCACAACTATGTTCTGGCGTGGTCGGATCGTCGGGGCATAGATTCACGGATCCTCCTAGCAGCCGTCGATCCGAGCGGCAGCATCGTGACGAAACCGAGCTTTGGTCTTCTTGGTATTGGCGAACAGACGCTGGTAAAGATTGTCCCCCCGGCGAAGGGTGGGCGAGCCGTTCTGGTTTGGGAAAACCCAACCCTACCATTCGCTCGTCGCATGTTGAGCCTGGCAGAAGTCGACCAGAACGCTCACCTTGGTCAGAACGTTGTTCATTTGGCTTGTTCGTCGCGGTCCAGCACGCTGCCCGAGATCGTCGCGACCGAGGATGGGATCCGCGTCCTGACCTTCGACGATTTTGGCGGACCGTCCGGCACTGAGTCGACCGAGCCCATGCCGACCTTCGTGGAGTTTGGTCCGGAGCTTCTGCCGCGTGCTGCAGTACCACTTACCCTACAAGGGGCTAAGGACAAGCTGGCGATCCCACTACTAGCCTGGGGTCTTGATTGTCGACATGGTTGTCGCGCTACGGCGGCGCTCGACAATTCTCCGGTGACGATTGCGACCATCGCATTGACGGACGCGGCTCAGCGACCTCGTGCCACCGAGAAGGTTCGCGAGCTCGTGAGTACCGGATTTTCTGCTCGCCCGCGGCTTGAACGGTTGGACAGCATTGCAGAGGTTGAGCCGCTGGCAGATCTCACGGTTTCCCGGAAATCCGATGGGTTTCACCTGGCGACCGTCACGTATTTCGACCCAACGACGCCGCTCAAGCGCCTTTCCAAGGCAGGGCCCGATGGTCGAACGGATCCATTGCAGGCACGGGTAGACGTCTTTTCCATTGGGCCAGATGGCGACGCTCGTTTGCCGCGGGCGATATCCTACCGTGCCACCTCGCTGCCCGGATTGTCGATGTCGACGGCAAGAACACAGGGAAGTGGAAGCGCCGTGGCTTGGGCCGCGTCGGACCAAGGCCAACCACAGCTGTTTCTTAGCCTCCTTGGCGACGATACCAAGAAGCGTTCGCAGCGCATGCTGACGCACAAGCAGGGACGTCTCGATGACCTGACGCTGACGGCGGTGGATGACGGCTGGCTCGTCGCTTGGGTGGACGAACGCACCAATGAGCTTGAGCTCTACGCCTCGCGCGTCACGAAGAACCTCGAGCGGCAGGGCAAAGAGCAGCGTCTCACCAACAGACCTGGCGATCTGTCGGCGATCGCATTGGTTCCCTTGCATGATGAAGCGATCGTCATCTACGTCGCGTCGCACAAGACAGCCAGAAAGCGTGGCGTCGAACTCTATTCGCGGCGCATCTCCCTTTTGGACGCCCAACCGCTCGCTGTGGAACATCGAATCATGGAAGTTCCAGGTGCAGTCAAGTTTCTGAATGCGACCATCCACGAGGATGGAATCATGCTTGGTTGGCTCGAGATCCCAACGGACAGCGGTCCAGCAGATGGTACCACGCGCCTGCGGTTGCTTCGGCTTGACGCCAAAGGGCAAGCTGCATCAAAGAGCACGATGCTGGGCCTCGCCGATGCAGTGCCGGCCTCACTCGCGCTCGAATGCCCGAATGCCAACTGCCATGGGATCTTGGTGGCAGACGTCGGCGGTCGAGGAGAATTGCAGGGATTCATGTTCGATCCCAAGTCCCTGACGTTGCCAAAACCCGTGGCCCTGGCGCGAAGCCTAGGGACGGTTGAACAGAACGTGGCTCCGGTTCTCGTGGGTGAACATGTCTTTATGGTCGATCAGGTCGATGCGGAGCGCACACGAATCGTTCACGCAAAGCTGCTCTGGGAGTAGCGGCTGTCCTTCCGCCGCTGCATGCCACAAAAAAGGGACGAACCCCGCGTCGTTGGACGGGGGCTCGTCAGGTGCTTTCTTGGAGCCTGCTATTTACACTCTTGCTGCGCGTTGGTTGACGCGATAGGACTATGGGTGGCTCGGGGAGGTCAGCAAGAGGCAGCGAGACTAGCGGAAAGCTCGAACTTGCTCGGACAACTTGGGAACGGTCTCTTCATCCTCCTTTGTTGCGCTCTCGGTCCTATCAACGTGGTGCTCGGAGGATCCATTCCCGTTCGTCGAGATTTTCTGGAGGACGAACTCAAGGCAGATTTTTTCGCAGATTCTCCTCGAAGGGGCGAGCGGACCGCAGGGCCAATGTCCTGCCTGGGGAATCGTTGGGGGGCATTGGCGAGTGAATCCATCGCGTCCGAAATTCATTCTGTGAGCCATTGGCGTCGTCGGCACGTGTGAAGAGTCCGCTCAGTCCCGCCCCAAATCAGCACCCAAAGCGAACCTACGCTGCGAGGCAATCTGCAAAATGAGCAAGATCGTCAATCTGAACAAATTTCGAAAGCGGAAGGCAAAGGTGGAACGCGCAAAGCAAGCGGATCTGAATTGCCGCCTGCATGGACGGACCAAAGCCGAACAAGCGAGAGAAGAGCTGCAGAAGGCACAGCTCAGCGCCAAGGTCGACGGCGCGTTACTGCGCGGTGACCCAGAGGACCAGAACGACCGGTAGACAAGCGAGTCGTTTCGTATAAGTATTGGCCGCTGGGCCTTGGGCCACGGCAGGCTAGAGCTGCAGATTTGGCGGACTCGGATCAAATCCCAACCCGTCGACCATCCGCTGATCGACGAGCCGCATCGCGGCCCAACCCAACCCAACGTCAGAGTTCGAGTCGACCACTCCTCGAAGAGAGTCCTATGAGATTGAACGCGTTCTGTTGCGGAAGTGTCACGTTGACCCTAGGCGTCCTGCTGGTCGGTGGCTGTTCGCGCAGTGCGATTCACAGCAGTGACGGCTGCATCGAAGGCGAATTCTTACTCACACGTGCCCATCCCACGGCAATGTTCCTGCTCGACCGGTCGGAATCAATGAACGTACCGATGTCTGGGGATGGGTTCTGGGGCACACGTTGGGACGCCTTGAGTGACGCGTTGGCGAATACTCTGCCAAGCATGGACAGCAACGTGCAAGTTGGCGCGCTGCTCTTCCCCGCGTCCGCGGCTTCCGGGAACTGTTACGTCAATCCGTCACCTGAACTTGCCCCCGCACTTGGAAACGTACCCGCAGCCCTCGCCTTGATCAACAAGAACCTTCCTGGCGGCGCTACTCCCACCGATGCGGCAATCGAAAGCGCGGCCACGACATTGCTCGAGACCCCGACCTCATCTGGGGCTCGCGCACTGGTGCTTGCGACAGATGGTGGACCCGACTGCAACGCAGCACTTGTTACTAGCACCTGTCGGTGCACGTACACCGCCTCGGGTACTTGCGATACTCCCTCACAATGCCTAGACGACAAGCGCACCATTGAGCACATAGCCGACTACAGAAAGCGTGGTCTTCTGACCTACGTAATCGGAATCCAGTCGCCAGGCGACGTGGATTTCAGCGACGTGCTCAATGCCATGGCCGTAGCGGGGGGGCATCCGCAAACCGAAGCCCCACAGAAGTACTACGCCGCACGTTCGAAAGAGGAGCTCAATGCTGCATTGACCGCCATCAGTCGGATGGTGGGAGAATGCGTGTTCCTTACGTCTTCAGTGCCTGATGTGGGAGGCTCAATCGTATTGACCCTCAATGGCGTCGCCCTCACTGCTGACCAATGGCTATGGCAAGATCGCGACAACGGCGAGATTGTCTTAGAGTCCGCAGTCTGCGCGCGCCTCCACGATCAATCCAGCTCAACCTTGGTGGCGCGCGTCACCTGCGGCAGCAAGTAGCCAGGTCCTTCAGTTTAGGTTGCTGCCTTCGGCGGAGCTACTGACGACGCATCCCTCCCAGAGAATCGCCAAAGTCTAGGCGCGAAGTTTAGCGGCTAGCTCGGTCACGCGTTTTCCCATGTACTCGGCATGCGCCAGCGCTGCGGCGTTGGGGGGATCTCCATTGAGGCCCGTCGCTACGCAGACTCCGTAGGGATTGCCACCGGCGGCGAACACCAGGGGATCGGTGTATCCGGGCGTCGCGATGATCCCACCGAAATGGTAGATCGAATTATAGAGCGCAAGCAGTGTGGATTCGTTGCCGCCATTGGTATTCATGGCCGAGGTGAATCCAGCGTAGATCTTGTTGGCAAGCTTACCTTGGAACCATAGGCTCCCTGCCGAATCGATGAAGGCCTTGAATTGCGCGGCAACGTTGCCGAAGCGCGTGGGCGTTCCGAACACGACGGCGTCGGCCCAGTCCAGATCGTCGAGGGTAGCCTTAGGAGCGTCCTTGGTCTGCTCGACGAAGGCTTGCCACTGTGGATTCTTGGCAACCACGGCTGCCGGAAGGGTTTCCTCTACCAAATGGACACGCACGTTGGCACCAGCGGTGGTGGCACCTTTGCCAACGGCCTGCGCTGTGGCGTGATTGGTTCCGGTGGCTGAATAGTAAATGACGGCTACGTTGGTCATGGGTCCCTCGCCAGTGCTTGGCTACGGTGCACTGATGGCAAGAGACATGGGGCCAACGCACCCAATGGCAAGCGGGCACCGGGTGCAGGGACCCAACAAATGTGCCAAGATCTCGAGTTTGCAGGGGTTTCTTCGGCAGCCTGCTCGACCTTGCCCCAGTTGGCGAACAGGCGGCCCCATTCGTCTATTCGTCGTCGTCGTCGCCACCGCCGTCAGTCGCGCGTTTGCCGCCAAACCGCAGGTACAAGGTGGGCAGCGCGAGCAGCGTCGCTAGCGTGCAGGTGACGAGCCCGCCGATTACCACGGATGCCAAGGGGCGTTGGACCTCGGCGCCGACACCTGTTGCCATCGCCATCGGCACGAACCCGAGCGCTGCAACGAGCGCTGTGGTCAATATGGCGCGGAAGCGTTCCGATGCAGCAAACAGCACGGCATCCCGCCGCGTCTTTCCCTCCGCTTCCTGAAAACGGATAGCTGCCATAAGAACGACGCCATTGAGTACCGCGACGCCAAATAGGGCGAGGAAGCCAATGGCGGCAGTGATCGACAGATCGAGTCCACGGAGCTTCAGCGCGATTAGGCCACCGACCGCGGCAACGGGGATGTTGATGTAGATGAGCAGAGCGGGGCGGACACGCCCGAACGTCAGGTAGAGCATCACGAGGATGATGCCGAGAGTGAGTGGCACCACCAGCAGAAGGCGTTGGCTGGCGCGCTTGAGGTTCTCGAACGCGCCGCCATATTCCAGGAAATAACCATGCGGAAGCTTGACTTCGGCGACTCTACGCTGCAGGTCGGACACGAAGCTGCCGAGATCGCGCCCTCGCACGTTGGTCTCGATGGTGACGCGACGGCGGCCCTGTTCGCGGCTCACCTGGGCCGGTAGGTCTTGCACCTCGAGTTGGGCCACGTCGCTGATCATCACCGAACGACCTTCGTCGAGGACAATACGTAGACGACCCACCGGATCGACATCGGGACTCGGGGGCTCGCCGGCGCGCAACACGACATCGAAACTGCGCTCCCCTTCACGAAGAACGCCAACCCCGCGTCCGTTGAGCAACAATTCCGTGAAGGCGAGGACGTTGGCCGTAGGGACACCGAGGCGTCCCGTTCGTCGGGGGTCGGGTTTCAAGTCAACGACACGCAGTCCACGCTGCATGTCGATGCGAACATCGGCAGCTCCAGGCGTTTCACGGATCACGGCCGTGAGCGATTCTGCGGTCTTGCGCAAGATGTTCAAGTCGTCACCGAACAGTTTGACTCCGACATCGGAGCGCACCCCACCGATCAGCTCCTGAACTCGCATCTCGATCGGTTGGGTGAAGGCGAACACAGCGCCGGGCAGTGCCTTCTTGACGACCGGTTCGAACGTTTGGGCAAAGCTGGCGGCATCATGGCCCGACACCCACTGATTGCGGGGTTTGAGGATAACGATGACGTCGCTTTGCTCGACGCCCATGACGTCGGTGGCCACATCGGGGCTGCCTGTGCGTGACACCACTCTCTCCACGTCGGGAAACTGCTTCAGAGCTGCTTCGAGAGCAGTCGTTCCGCGTGCAGCTTCTTCGATCGATACGCTTGGTGGGCGGGTGACCTGAATCGCCAGCGAGCCTTCCTCCAGCCGTGGCGTAAATTCCGCGCCGAGTGTTGAAGCAATCGCTGCCCCAAGCGTGATGGTTCCTACGACGGCCGCTATCACCAACAGGTGTCGCGGAGCAAGCCAGGTCACGGCGCGGCGATAGCGCTCACGCAGCCAGGTGATGACCTTTGGTTCGCTATGCGGCGCTTTCTTGAGCAGTATCGTAGCTGCAGCCGGGATCCAGGTGAACGTCAGGACGAGTGCCGTGACCATGGCAAAGAGCACAGTTAATGCCATGGGTCGGAACATCTTGCCCTCGACACCGACGAGCAAGAGGACCGGCAAGTAGACGATCGCAATGATGACGACTGCCATCACAACTGGCGTTCCGATCTCCTTAGCGGTGCGTCCCATTGCCTGCTTTGCCGACAAATGGTGCGTGGCCATGGATGCCATGACGCCCTCTACCAAGAAGACGGCGCCGTCGACGACGAGGCCGAAATCGATGGCACCAAGACTCAACAGATCGCCACTGACCCCCGCATAGTACATCATCGCGAAGGCGCCCAGCATCGACAACGGGATGAGACTTGCCACGAGCAGGCCCGCTCGCCAGCTGCCAAGGACCCACAAGAGCACGAGACCTACGACGACGCCGCCTTCGAGCAGGTTCTTCTGAACGGTGGAGAGCACCTGGCTCACGAAGTCTGCGCGATCGTAGAACGGTTCGAGTTTTACGTCAGCGGGCAGGGCGGTTCGGATCTCATCGAGGCGTTTCTTTACGTCGCGCACGACTTCGTACGCATTGCCGCGGACGAGCATCTGCGTCATCGCGTAGACGGTTTCGCCTTGTCCGTCCGCGGTGGCAACGGCAAAACGCGGCGCCTTGCCGTCCGTGACATCGGCCACGTCTCCGACAAGCACGGGACGACCTTCTCGAGATGCGACGACTTGCTTAGCGATGTCGTCGAGCGTCCGATAGGTCGCTTCGGCGCGTAGAAAGGTGCCCTCTTCGTCGCGTTGGACGAAGCCGGCGCTCACCGTGACACCCGAGCTCAGCACGGCCTTCTCGACCATTTCCGGCGTCACTCGCGTGGCAAGCAATGAGGCTTCGCGCAAGCGGATCTGGATCTGGCGGGTGTCCCCACCCCAGGCGTTGACCTCGACGACACCGGGCACCGTACGAAGTCGACGCGCGATCTCCCACTCGAACAACGTGCGCACTTCGGTCAGACTGTGACCCGGCCAGCGGATGGTGAAGTGATACACTTCGCCCAGGCCAGTCGTCATTGGCCCGAGCGACGGGCGACCTGCCGAGGCCGGGATGGCCGAACGGGCATCGGCGAGGCGCTGTGAAACGAGTTGGCGTGCGAGATTGAGGTCGACGTCTTCTTCGAAGATGACGGAGACGGCGCTGACGGCGCTGCGCGACACGCTGCGGATCCGTGTTACGTGTGGGATCCCGGTCATCGCGATTTCGACAGGGCGCGATACCAAGCGCTCGACCTCCATGGGTGAGAGACCCGGGGCGCTGGTGAGGACCTGCACCTGGACGTTGGTGATGTCGGGGGTGGCGTCCACCGGAAGCTTGGCGTAGCCATAGACCCCGCCAAAAAACAGGACGATGACCGCCAGTAGCGTCAGAAATGGGTATTCGACATTGAGCCGGACGATGCGAGATATCATGGGCTACTCGAGACGGCTCTTCATCAGTTCGCCTTTGAGCAACAGCGCGCCACGGCTGGCAACGCGTTCGCCTCCGATGAGGCCTCTTTCGACCCACGTTGTGGTTTCGCTGTGGCGCGCGACAGTGAGTGCGACCATGCGAAACTGTCCGACCTGCTCGGTGGCGACGAAGGTAATGGGTACCCCATCCAACTCGACGACGGCTGAGCGCGGCAAGGCTACCATTCGGGGACCTGTCGAGGGCAATTGGCTCGGCGCGGCGCTTGCCGCACTACTTGGCTTTGACGGCGGATTCGCGCTTGGGTTTGGGCCAGGCAAGGCTCCGGTTGGATTGATTGGTTCCTGCGCAGTGACGTTGAGTGGGATTTGAACGTCAGCAAACCCGCCCTCAAGCATGGCGGGACAGCCAGCGCGCGGTTTGATGCGGAAGCTGACAGTTCGCTTGATTGGATCGACGCTGCGCGTGCTTGAGACGATATCTGCAGGGCAGGTCGTGCCTTGGGTGGGTAGTCGAACCTCGGCGGCCGAGCCCAAGCGGACGCGATTCGCCATGCTTTCCGGGACATCGGCGCGAACCACGAGCTGAGCTGGATCGATCACCCGAAAGAGGATGGTGTCGGGATCGACCTGGGCTCCCAGAAGGGCATTGCTCGCCGCTACGACACCGGCCAATGGCGAGCGCAGTGTGAGTTGTGCGCCGCTGACGTCGTAGGTACCAAGCATCACGCTGGCCGCCTGCTCGTCGGCACGCGCCGACGCAGCATCGCTCGTGGCTTCGGTCACGGCGCGTTCACTCGTGGCGCTCTGCTCGGCGAGCTGCTTCTCCTGAGCCAAGACGACTTCGGCGTGGGCTCTGCGCGCGCGGGCCGAGGCCAGTTCACCGGAAATGCGCGCTGCATCGGGGGCTACCAACGTTGCCAGCACCTGACCCTTCTTGACGATCTGGCCCTCTTCGACGGCTATTCCACGAATGCGTGAGGTCAAGAGCGCGCCAATCTCGGCTTTGCCATGTGGGGGCGCGATGACTTGTCCCGTAACCAATAGCTCGTCTGTCACGGGACGCTGTTCCGTCACTGAAAGGACGATACGTCCTTGTTCGAGCATACTAGGATCGACGGTAACCAAGTGTTCGACTAGTTTGGGACTGCTGGGCGTTGCCGTGGCTGACGCCGCTGCAGCTGCCGTGGGCTCGCCTCGGCAGCCAGTCGTCGAGGCAACGGACAAGAGGAGCACGCCGAGGCAGCGATTCTTGATGTGGGTCGACCGAATCATCTTGCGCCTGAATAAAGGCGGCCTTTCTGCTGGAGTTGGGGCGACGTGAAGCGCTGCAAAGTTGCTTCGGCTCGCTGTACATTGACGGCGGCTTTGGTCCATTTCTCGAGGGCATCGTACAGCTCGCGGCGCGCCGTGATCACGCTGACGAGATCCGCGCGGCCCGCTTCGTACTGGAGTTCGGCTTCGTGTACTGCACGTTCTGCCGGTACAATGCTACCCGTCCGGAGCAGGTCCCGAACGCGCAACGCATGTTCGCGCTCATGCAGGGCGATCTCCACGTCCCGAAGAATCGCCTGCTCGGTGATCCCCACCGAGGCTCGCGCGATATTTGCCATGAGTCGACGTTCGGCGTTGTCAGCAGCTGCCGGATCAACACCGGGGAGGGGCACCCGCAGGTGCCCGAGGATGACCCATTCACCAGTGCCTTCGCGCGTCAGCGTGGGGCCCAGTTCGAGATGGGGGCGGCTATGGGCGCGACCAACCTTAGCAGCCTGCTCCACGGATGTGGCGTGCGCGCGCGCCGCAAGTAGATCGGGCGCCACATCACGCACGTGACTGCGCAGCGCCTCTTCGTCGATCTGGTCGGGCGGCAAATCGAGCGCCCCAGCGATATTCAAGCGGCGGTGCAGTTCGATGCCGCAGACGTGGCGCAGGGTGGCATCAGCCGTGGTGATAGCGCCCTCTGCCGAAAGGACCGCGGCTTCGGCAGAGCCGACGAGCGACTGCGCCAAAGCTGCCTCGCCGGGTGAGGTACGACCCGCGGCCAACCTGGCCTCTGCGATGCGCAGGATTTCCTTCGTGCCCTCGACTGCACGTTTTCTGATCCCGAGCAGTTCTCGCGCCTCGAGCGCGTCGAGCCAGGCAAGCGAAGCACGCACGCGAGCATCACGACGTACGGCGTCGAGATTCGTTTCTGCTCGAGCTTTGGCCACCGTGGCGTAGCGATCCAATTCGGCTCCGTAGCGCCCGGTCGAGAATTCTTGAAACACGCCGACAGTGGCGTCGACGCCGAGGCGTCCTGCGCCCGGAACATGTCGTGGACCCATCGAAACCTCGATTCGAGGTGGACGGTGGAGACTTCGGTCGGCAGCAGCGCGAAGGCCGAAGACTCCCTGGCGTTCGGCCTCGGGACCCAATAGCTCTGGCGCGTGCGTTTCGGCGAGACGCAATGCAGTGGCAAAATCGAGCGCCAGGGCCTCGCTGTCCGATGCTGTCAGTGCGCTCAGTGCCGCATGTCCGGCGAATTGGGTTGAAGCGGGCGCAGCAGCAACAGGTTTCGTAGCCGGCGGCGCGCTCTTGGGGGCGGCGAGCATCGGGTCCTGGTTCGGTGCTGCCGTGGCTGCGCCGCTACAAACCAAGATCGACAGCAGCGCACTCCACGTACATGCGGGTACAATGTTGGCCGTCGGCAGCTGACTAGCGACACGAATAGCGATCCGAAGACCTAGCTTCGGCTGACGACGTCTCCACATGGTAGAACCGGTACGGACGGGACATCGCACGGTCGAGCCCTTCCGAACATCCTGCAGATGTCAGATCCCCCAACAAGCGCCGACAATTCACGGAGTAATCCGACGGATGATCGATCCGAGCGACGCATCCAAGTGACCCTCGGACTGCTGTTCGCTTCGATGAGCCTGCTGGCAGCGGTGGATGCAAGGTTGGATGTTCGGGACGGGATCGGTCTGTCCCACGTCTTGGTCGAAGAGACGATCCTCGTTCTCGGTGTGGTGGGGGTGCTCGTGATGGGGTGGCGCTTGCTGCGTTCGATGCGTCGCGAGCGACTGCTTCGCGGCCAGGCAGCCCGGCTGTCAGAGCAGCTTGTCGAGACGGAGCTGGTGCTGCGCGCCGAGGCGGACAACCTGGCGGCGCGACTTGTGCAGACCGAGCGGGAAGCGCAGCGTTGGAAGCAGGAAGCGGGCGGCCTGTTGGCGGGTTTGGGGGTCGCTATCGATGCACAGTTCGACCGCTGGGAGTTCTCTCCTGCTGAACGCGATATCGGCCTGCTGCTGCTCAAGGGCTTGAGTCACAAGGAGATTGCGCAGATCCGCAAGGTCAGCGAGGCAACCGTGCGGCAACAGGCGCAGCGGCTCTACCGCAAGGCGAACATCGGCAGTCGCAACGATCTGGCCGCCTTCTTTCTCGAAGATCTGCTGCTGCCCAGTGTTCCAAACAGTCCCCAGAAAGAAGCCGGCTAGAGCACGCGGCGCTGCTGAACCGGACGGCTAGCGTGGGCCCTTGAATAGCTTGCCGAACAACCCCACCGCAGGTGGTTGCAGGCTTACTTGCCGATGGGTACCCGACGCAGAGTTGCGCGGCGGTCGACCGCTTGCACGGCGCATTTCCCATAGCCGGAGCTCACGTTGCGCATCGATGTGGCTCGGCTCAAGCTCGAGGATCAGTCGCCATTCGCCGACGGCTTCTTCCGTGCGTTCGAGGCGTTTGAGGATCTCCGAGCGATAGAAGCGGTTCTGTACGTTCATTGGATCGAGATCGAGCGCTCTGGTCAGCGAATTCAGAATCTGCTCCAACCTGTCGGCGCTACTGGGCATGAGCGCCAAGATCCAGGCATGCAGCGCGATGCATTGGGGGTTTTGGGGCTCGAGCCCGAGCGCTCGCTTGGCCTCCGCCTCCGCCAACAGCAACCGATCGCGCCTCAACAGCTGCTCCGCGCGGCGCAGGGCGGCCGTGCAGAGTGAGCGATTCGTTTGGCGGTCGTGCGCATCAATTGAACGCTGGCTCGGGGCCAAGTCCGGATGGCTGGCGTTGTATCTCATTCGCTGGTCTTCATCGGCCAGGGCTCGATAGGCAGCCATCAATCGCGTCAACAATTGCGCAGCAACGGGTCGCAGATCATTGAGGTCAACGGGAAGACGCTCGGGGTGGTAGCGCCGAGCCAGGGTCGTAAACGCGCTACGAATGGCGCTGATGGGCGCGTCCGGTGCTACGCCGAGCAGAGTGTAGTAATCCGCGGACTCGGCGCGAGCAGCCTGCTGACGGAGCTCGTGTCTGAGTTGCATCACGGCGTCACGTTCGTCGGTGACCGGCGTGCCTCGAACGTTCTCGACAACGACTGGGCCGATTGCCGAGTACTCGCCCGAGGTTTTTGCTCCGGGGACGGTCGATACCGGGGCAACGCCAATTGGCGCCCGGCCGTCGCCCACGTCGATGTGGCGTGTCAAGAGCAGAACATAGAGCAACGCCTCTGCCGTTTGGCGCGGAAGCTCGAGTTGGTAAAGCAACGACCCGAGGTCCATGCGCACGTGGCGAAGCCTGTCGACCAGTGACATCTCGAGTTCACTGAAGCCGAATTGTTTGGGGTCGCTGCGCGGATGCAGCTGCAGCGGACGATAGGCGAAGCGCTCCAATACGGCGCCCTTATTCCGCTCGTCGACGTGGGCTTTGGCAATCGCCCAAAGAATGGAGAGTGGCGAGGTGCTTTTCGGGGCAAGTGGAACGGCCGTCAGCAGGTCCACGTCCTCGTGAAGGCCGAGTGAAGTCTCGGGCGGACACGTCGCGACCCATTCCAACTTACGAATCAACTGGTAATTGAGTACGTGAGACAGTCCGACGTTGTCGACCAAACGATGCTCCAACAACACCTTGCCGTGTAGCTCTTGCTGCTCCACGGCCGTGGCGTAGGTGCTCTCAGCCGCGTAGGCGTCGAGCATCCCGAGCTCAATCAGCAAGTCACTCAACCTACACTGCGGCGCGGCGGCAGAGACCTTCCTCGGGGTTCCGCTGTCGAACAAGATGGCCCCGCTCACGTGATCCGGCGTCTCGAACGAAAGCGTCCCCGTCATCTGTCGATCTGCCATGGAGACCAGTAGATGGAAAAGGGGCGTGTTCCCAAGTGTCGCTGGGGATGAGGCAGGTCTACTCATCAGGCGCAAGGCTAGCGCAGATGATCATGAGAGAAAGCAACTGCTCCTAGAGTGAGTGAGGTGGCTCGCGTAAGGTCCTAGAAATATTGTGAAACAAAGAGTGACGCGTTGGGTATCCCCCCGAGGCTGCGTCCCGCACTGCTTCGTTCTGCGCTGGTCAAAACGGCGAGGGTCACCCGCGGACGCGTCTCGCCACGCTGAGGCGCGGGCTGCACTCTCTTCGCCCTGCGTCGAGCAATATGCCGAAGCGGATGCGAACCAACGTTTACCCGACACCATCTACCACCCTTGTAGGGTCAGCGTGCGAGGTTCGCCGCGTTCTGGGTCGGCAGCGGCTTCAGCCTGTCGAGCGACATACCCACTGGTATGTGGATCAACGTATGCTTGAGATCCCTGGTCTTTCCAGCGGGTGGAGTCGGTCCGAACTTATCCGACCGCCGGCATCAGGTGCGGTCGGTGCTCGCGCAGTCGGAACCCCCGGGCAGTACCAGCCGGCCATCCGAGCCCCGGTTCGGTCGTTGCGAAACGACAAGATGCATGCCAGGTCCCGCTCAGCGAAATTCGATGTCTTGGCTACTCCTAGCGGTTCTATCGGCGGTTTTCTTGGGCTTTTACGACGTGGCCAAGAAGGCTGCGCTCAACGACAACGCCGTCCTTCCCGTCCTATTTCTATGCAGCCTATCTGGGCTGGCGTTCTTCCTGCCTGTCGCTTGGCAAAGCTTCACGCATCCGCTTTGGGCAGAGCACCACGGTTTGTACATCGCACCGATGAGCATCTTGGGGCATCTGCTCGTGCTCGCGAAGGCCGGGATCGTTACGCTGTCGTGGGTTCTCACCTTCTTCGCGATAAAGCATCTACCGATCTCGTTGGCGTCACCGATTCGCGCGAGTGCCCCGCTTTTCACCGTGCTCGGTGCAATCACGCTGTTTGCGGAGGTGCCGAGCCTGTCTCAGCTGGGTGGAATTGTCCTCATCATCTTGTCCTACTTTGCCTTCTCCGTCATCGGGCGCAAGGATGGGATCTACTTCGAGAAGAATCGCTGGGTGTGGATGCTGTTCGCAGGAACACTAGTGGGTTCCGTCAGTGGCCTGTATGACAAGCACTTGATGCAGTCTGTCCGGCTTGCGCCCATGAGCGTGCAGTTCTGGTTCACCCTGTATAACGCTGTGCTCCAGGGGATGATTGTGCGCTTTGCCTGGTACCCGAAGCGCACGGCAACCACGCCATTTCGTTTCCGAGGGTCGATAGTGCTGGTGGGTCTACTGCTGCTCTTGGCCGACAACGTCTACTTCCGCGCGCTTGCCGTTGACGGCGCGCTGGTGTCGGTAGTTTCGACGATTCGGCGTTCGAATGTGGTCATCAGCTTTGCCATTGGCAGTCTGGTCTTTCGTGAACACCAGCGTTGGCGCAAGGCCGGCGCCCTCGTCGGTGTGCTGGTCGGCGTAGTGATGTTGTTGCGGTAGTGCCAGCGCAGCGATGCAAAACCCCCGTCTCGCCTTGGCGAAACGGGGGTCGAGCGGTTCCCTGGGCGGGCTACTCCGCGCTGTTCGTGGCCGCGGGTCGCTGAGACCGCGCGCGCCAGACCTCGATGATGGTCGGCAAGAGCGAGATGAAGATAATGGCGAAGATGACGATGTGGAAGTTGCGCTTCACAATCGGCATGTTGCCGAAGTAGTACCCGGCCACCAGAAAGCTCGTAACCCAGGCGATGCCACCCGAGATATTGTATGCAGCAAAGCGCCGGTACCCCATCTGACCGATCCCAGCGACGAAGGGAGCAAAAGTTCGAATGATCGGGGCAAAACGAGCAATGACGATGGTTTTACCGCCATGCCGTTCATAGAACTCGTGGGTCTTCATCAAATGCTGCTTGTTGAAGAAGCGGTTGCCTTCGTACTTGAAGACCGCAGGGCCAAGCTTCTTGCCGATCGAGTAGTTTACCGCGTCGCCGAGAATGGCAGCCACGATGAGCAATGGCAAGATGAGGGGCAGAGTGACCGCTGAACCTTCAAGGGCCGAAAGGGCGCCTACGGCGAACAGCAGCGAATCTCCAGGCAGGAACGGCGCTACGACCAGCCCCGTCTCACAGAAGATCACGAGGAACAGGATCAGGTACAGCCAGACACCGACGATCTGTGACCAGTCAGCGAGATACCTATCCAAGTGCAGGGCAATGTCGATGAGCGTATGCAAGTCCACAGGTAAGGATCTCCATCTCTCCGCGCACCGACCTGGGCCAGCTAGCCGGGTCCCGGCGGAGCGGTGAACTATACGTGCTCCACCGTCCAACGGCCATCTCAGATAGTTAGTCTCTGAGGAAGGTTGCGCATTCTTGGGATCCTGCAGACTGGCGGGTCGACGGTCCAGGGCTAAGATGAGACTCGTCGTCGCGTGTCACGGCTATTGCCCGAGAAGTTGCGGGCGCCGAGTGGAGTAGGAAAGGAACCGAGCATCGATGGGAACCATGAGTATTTGGCATTGGGTCATCGTGCTGGCCATCGTTGCTTTGGTGTTTGGCCCGAGCCGTCTCGGTCAAATTGGCAAGGGGCTGGGCGAGGGCATTCGGAATCTGCGCAAGGGGCTTGCCGGCGAGGATGAAGAACCGAAGAAGCTCGACGGCGATTCGACCACCAAGCACACCTAAGTATCCCGCACAGCGCTTGTGCTGAGGGGTACTAGCGAATCCCGCTACGAGCCTAGCGTTTTGCTTGTGCGGGAACCGTACCGCGATGGATTTCTCTTGGGACGTCTTCGTCGTCCAGGCCTGCTGTCGACGCAATCTCGAGGAAATTGCGGCCGAGCACGATGCCATGTTGGTCTTTTACTTCGGCCCTTAGCACCCAAGGACCTGGGTAGTTGGGTGGGGTCGGAATGACCGTTTCCATGTTCTGGTCGGTCCGGATCCATTCGAGCATGACCGCCTGATTGTTGACGGTGACCGATGGCAAGAGTTTGATTGACTGTGCTTCTGACAGCATCTTGGGGAGGTGGATGCGAATGACCACCTTGTCGCGGGGCCAGCGCGCCAGTGCTGGAGAGATCTCCACCCGTGTATGCAGATCGCGTGGCAGAAGTTCAAGCGACGTGCGCTCAGTCGAGCCCGGAAGGCGCAAATGCAGTGTCGTGGCTTGCGTCCCGCGCAAGCTGGCGTGATTGGCGGCTTTGAAATAGACAGTCGCGTTGTCGTAGGTTGCCTCGAGCCCGTCTACGTGAGAAAGGGTCAGTTGCTGCAGCGATTCGAGGTACACCTTACCCTGTGACGCGTAGGCGCCGGGCGGCAACGCGACTCCCACGACGTTGACATAGGCTGGCTCCGAGGCGGCGCCGTTGAGCCCCATCGATTCGACGGCAGTTACACGTAGCTCATAGCGACCCGGTTCCAGGCTGCGCAGTGCGATGGTGGGTTCGCTCGCCTCCAGCAACTTGTGAGTCTTGGTTTCTGTATTGACGAGGCTCAAGGCGTAGCGCTTCGCATTGGGTACCGGATCCCATCTCACGCGCGACGCGTCCGCGCCACCGTCGATCGAAAGTACAGGTCCGCCAACTTTAACATTCTTGGGCGCCGCAGGGATCTTCGCCTCTACGCCCTGGGGCGTTTCGGTCGACACTGCGAAGGTCTTTCCTGGCGCAATTTGCTTCCAAGTCGAGCCAATACCAACGCTTGCCTCCTTGCCGTCATAGTCGCCCACCAAGATCCCCGATGGCCCGACGATGACAGTGACATGGCCCCCGCGCGCGAGGACCGTCGTGCGCCGGGGCCCGTAGATGATGACGCCACTAGCGGGCTTCTTCTTGGGATCGACGGCAATGTCGACGCGCCCGCTCGTCAACTGCGCCGTATAGGCATAAGGATCAAGCCAGGTATCACTGGTGGGCAACAATACCTTGGAACTTACCTCGGCAACCGAGCCTGCAGTGACCGTAACGCTCGTGCCCGCGCAGAGCCGATAGGTCTCTGCCTTCGATGGTGTAAGCTTTTTGCCCTTCTGCCATTCGTTAGTAAGAATCGCGTCCTTGGGCTTCTCAGCGAAGCCAGTGCCACTTCCAAGCAGGACCGAAGCGCCCATCAGCACAGCCACCCAGCCTCTAGATTTGTCGCAGCGCATATCAACGAATAGAACGGCTCGAACTGTTCGATTGATTAGGCGAATCTGCTGTGCAGGTGTTCTGGTGCGCTAGTAGGTGAACGTATCGTTGATCGCGCAAAATGCCGCATGCAGCGACCGAGCAGCATGCTTGTTGTTGGTGCGACGTGGCCACGAACCACTTCCGCGCCGAGGCCGTTGCGTACCGTCGTTGTGACCCCAACGCAGTGCAGGTAGCAGCGTGACCTCGCTCCCCCGCATATAGAAGCCAAGAACTTGACAAATGCCTTCACCCCATTTCGCTGTCGGTGCGAGTGCACCACTGTCTAGCAATGTGTGACATCAGCCCTCCTGTCGGCCCCATCGATCCGAGCGAATTGCCGCGGAAAACCGTGTCGTAAGCCCCCCAGAAATTGACGACTACAGGACCAGCCATCGAGATGAGAGGCTGGGTTGAGTCCGTAGGAATTCTAGCGTGGTTGCAAGGACTTAGGCGCCGCATTCAAAACGCATCTACCGCTAGCAATCCGCCAGTGGTTGGAGATACCCTGCCATCTCACCTTCGCCGGAGCGCGAAAGCTTTACTGAAACAATCAGAGGAGGAGCCTCATCATGAAGGGGACAGCACGTAGTCTTTTGCTCGGAAGCATCCTAATCAGCGCCATTGGTTTTTCGGCATGTTCGGATGAAGAAGACGAGAATCCAGCAGTTGGCGGAGCTGACACCGGAATCGGCGGCAAGGCCAACACGGGCGGCAAGGCCAGCACGGGCGGCAAGGCCAGCACAGGCGGCACTACTACTGGCGTTGGCGGCAAAGCCGTTGGCGGCGCAGGCGTGGGCGGTGCAGGCGTTGGTGGCACTACTACTGGCGTTGGCGGCGCAGGCGTTGGCGGCGCAGGCGTTGGCGGCGCAGGCGTTGGCGGCAAAGCCGTTGGTGGCGCAGGCGTAGGCGGAGCAACCGCAGGCGCAACAGGCGTAGGCGGAGCAACCGCAGGCGCAACGGGCGTAGGCGGAGCAACCGCAGGCGCAACGGGCGTAGGCGGAGCAACCGCAGGCGCAACGGGCGTAGGCGGAGCAACCGCAGGTGCAACGGGCGTAGGCGGAGCAACCGCAGGCACCACGGGCACGGGCGTCGCGGGCAGCACCACAGGCGTCGCGGGTAGCACCACGGGCGTCGCGGGCAGTACCACGGGCGTCGCGGGCAGTACCACGGGCGTCGCGGGTAGCGACTCGGGCGTCGCGGGTAGTGGAACCGCGGGTGCGGCAGGTGCGGGACAGCTGTCAGCGCTGCCTGGACCATGGACATTCACAACAGCGGCCTCGCTCACGGGGTGGACGACTACTTTGGCTGTGTCGAATGCGACTCAGGATGGTGCCGTTTCCAGTGCAATCACTCCGACGATCTATCAGTCCGCCTCGGGGACTCCATGTGAGACCGGATGTGCCGCGCTAACTGCAAATTTCACTGGTACCACGTGGACGCAGTATGGCAGCTCACAGCAGGAGACAGTGAGTTTCTATATTTCGCCTGCATTGCCGGTTAACACCAATGGTGCAACGATCACCGTGAAGGCAGTCATTCCGACAGCAGCACTCGCGTTCGTGAACGGCGGGCAAGCCTATGGGTCCCTTTCTGTCTCCCCTTATACGTGGAAGAGCAGTTTCGTTGCCGGTTCGGGGATCACGGGAGATGTGTTGACGACGTTTACGACGACGCTGCCGGCGACTGGGTTCGACGTTGCTCACAAGATCGGATTCCAGATTCAGGACAAGTTGTCTACTGCCGGTACGGGTAGCGTGACAATCTATGTCCAGTCGATCACATTGAGTCTCTAGGAATTCAACAGTCCGAATCAGCGACCACGCGCCTGCGATTGGTCTAAGGGTAGCCCCCGCGAGGTGCACAGGCCTCGAGGGGGCTATTTCCTTCCACGAGAGTGCCGGGGTAAGTTTCCCGCGCTTGCGGTCGGCAAGTCTCATGGGAACGCGTGGTGAGCAGGACAAAACACCATCGCCCCCGCAACGCTAAGCTACGAGGGCGATGATCGGGCTGCCGCGCTTCGGCGCGGCAGCTTCTTTCGTAATGTGAACTAGTTCGCGCCGGCAGTTCCGGCATTGCCGGCAACATCCGTCGAACCGGCAGCGCCTGCCGTGCCACCAGTGCCGCCAGCGCCTGCAGTGCCGGTATCACCGGCTGCGCCGGTGCTGGTCGCGCCAGCTGCGCCAGCTGCTCCGGCAGCGCCACCTGTGCCAGTATTGCCGCCTGGTGACGTAATCTTGACGTCGCTGATGTACAACACGCCACTGTACGCAGCCGCCGCGGTTGCGCTGCGCTGTACCATGAGACCAAGCTTGATTACCGTAGCTGCGCAATGCCCAGTGGAGGCATTCGCGGATGGTTTCAGCTCAACAGGGAAAAGCTGGGTCGTAACGCCACGCTGAGCTTGCGGCATGTCCGCCACCGTGCCCCATGCCGTGCCATCATTGCCGCCACCCTGGTCAAAGATCTGAAGACTCGTGCCCGCAACGTTCGCTGCTGGCACATCGAGCGCCACATTTGCCGTAATGGTCGCTCCATAAAGGTTCGTCAGCGCGCTGAATTGGTAGTTGAGCGTAACTGCGCCGCTCCAGGCCGAGCCGGCAGCCATGGTAAACGCAAAGGCGGCACAACCCGCCGCGCAGATTGCCGGCGAAGTCACAAAAGTAACGGTTGCTCCTGAGTCGGCCTTCCAACCCGTGGGGAGCGCCGGGCCAGTGAAAGCCCAGGTCTGGCTGACTGTCGAAGGTGTCGTTCCGCAGCCCGCGCCTGATGCTCCGCCACTTCCAGGAGCATTGCCCGCAGTTCCTGCACCCGAGGACGTGCCGCCCGTGGCGGTAATTGTCCCGCCCGCGCCTGCTGTCACCGTACCGCCAACACCAGCGCCAGCAACACCAGCGCCGCCAACGCCTACGCCACCGACGCCTGCGCCGCCGACACCTGCGCCACCAACACCGCCGACCCCAGGAGTCCCAGTGTCGCCAGCGGCATTCGTCCCGCCCACGCCAGGAGCAGTGCCGCCTGAACTAGTGGTTGTGTTGCCAGCTGTGCCAACAGTGCCGCCGTTCGTAGTGGTTTTGCCACCGGTACCCGTCGTGGACTTGCCGCCGCTGGCGACGGAATCACCACCTGCGCCCGCAGTGCCCTCGGGGTCATCGTCGCTACAGCCTGCGGCCCAAATGGCGGCGAGCGTTGAGATGGCTAAGAGGCTCGCCCTCGAATAGCTTGCTAGTTTCATATCCTTGCTCCTAATGACCTTCTACTAAGTGCGGCAACGCTCGGCGCGCTACCCTCTGTTTCGATCCAGCCGCGCCCGACGAGCGCCAAGTGCGAGCCAGCCAGTCACAGACGATGCCGCATTTCTCGGGCCCGCCGCAACACGAAATTCGCGTCCAAGTAGCCGAATGCGAACGGCTGTGGCGTTTCACCCCGGATGAAACACTTCGGCCTTGTGGATCGAGGCGAAAATATGCAGAAATAGCCCGACTTGGAGCAAGAGCACATTGTGCGCAAGGAGGATTGCGGATCGCTTCGAGCCTTGCCGCAACCGCATGCGCAGGTCACCGATGGGGCGGGGAGTCCTAGGTTGGTTACGGACAGTCCGGACGCGGTGTCCGGAGAGTTGTCAGCAAACGACGGAACCGCGGGAGATGCTCAACCACCTAGGACTACGAGAGATGTAGCGCTCTACCGACAAAGCTTGAACTCGGAGTACCCCGCTATCGCCTGGCAGGTTGTTCCCGACACGCTCGCGCAATCTGCATTGGACGTGCAGACGACATAGATTTCGCTAACCATTGGCTTTGGTTGACAGTCCGTGCTGGTCGTGCAGAACGTCTCGACAGTATCGGTGGCCCCGAAGCAGCAGACTTGGCCAAGGCTACAATCGTCAACGTTGTTGCAGCGAATCCTAAGAACGGGGCGCGAAGTCGTGCTTGTGCAGGTCGTACTTGTATCTGCCATGCAAGTCGTGACACCAGGCTTTGACGTATCTGTCGGATCCCAATCCCGGCAACAGAACCCGGGGTTCGTGTTGCAGACTTTGAGATTCGGCCCAGTACCGCAGGTGACTTCAGGCTGAATGCATGAACCAGCGCCAGAGCAGAACCGTCCATCATAGGCATCTGTTGGCGACTTGCAGCTGGTCCTTGCAGGTGCATACGACTGGCTACACGAAGTGGCGCACGCGCCTAGGCCCGAACACTCCCCGCTGGTACTTGTCAGTGTGTAATCCGTGCAGGCCGTGTCCGCGGGGCAGCTCACTTTGCCTATGCAGGCCGGGTCGCTGCCAGGCATCTTGCAGACGCCGGGTGTTATCGCGCAATTCATGCAATCTCCAGCGCATGCAGTATCGCAACAATAGCCATCAACGCAGTTGCCACTTATGCATTCAAACTTGCCCGAGCATGTCGTGCCGTTGCTTGCCGAGCCGGTGACAGTGCCTCCAGTATTGCTGCCTGCCATTGTCGTGGCGCCGCCCGTGGTTGGTGAGCCCCCCGTCGTTCTGCCGCCCAGTGCTAACGCTCCGCCGGTACTGCTCGACGTGGACCCGCCACTCGACGTTGCCCCGCCGCTCACGCTCTTACCACCCGTTCCCACGACGGATGAGCCACCTTGCCCCCCCAACGTAATTGACGCGATACCGCCCGTTGCTGTGGCTGCGCCGCCAATGGTCGACGATGTGCCCGCAACAATAGTGGTCGCTCCGCCGTTGCTCGACGCCGCTCCACCGACGTTGGTCGTTCCACCGACGTTGGTCGCTCCGCCACTATTCGATGACGTGCCTGCGCTGTTCTCAATGCCCCCGGTGCTGGCTTTGCCCGCGGCGGAAGTGCCTCCAAGGTTGGTTGCGCCACCTTTGCTACTCGTACCGCCCCGAGTGGCGGAACCGCCGAACTCGTCTTCACCGGTTGAGCCAGCGGTGCCGCCCTTGGTGGCGGTATTGTCGTTGACGTCGGGCCATTTGGTGAGCGCCGAACAACCCGATGCGGCGAGCACCAAGATACAGCTCGAGACCAATCCGTTGATGTGATTCATGACGAACAACCCTTCCCTAGAATTTGCCTGACAGCGATACGCCTGCGGATTCGCGGCCCAACGTGGGTTCCAATCGGAACCGGGCTACGGGGGCTCGCGCTTCGGTTTTGCTGGAGGGCGCACTGAAATAGAAGTACGCGGTGGCTCCAGCGGACAAAAGGGCGGCCCCTATTCCTACATCGGTCAGTAGCGCATAAAGCTTGCCATCTTTGATCAGGCTGCGTGCTTTTTCTGGTTGAGTGCCATCGCGGTTGATATCCGTGAATTCACTCTTCTTCGATTGCAGCATCAATCCCGTGACGGTAGCGCTGATGGCGAACACACCTGTGGCTGCGGCGCCGATGTAGACGGGCGTCATGGAGTGCTTCTTTGTTGCCTCGGGCGGCGCGGTCACGTCGATGGGCTTAGTTGCTGGCGTGGCTGCGGCTTTTGCTGGCGCGGCGGCGGAGGGGACGTTGTCGATGGGTTTCAGGTTGAAGGCGTGGGCATGCGTCGTGGCAGAGCCTGCCTCAAATTCCCAGGTTTGTGGCTCGTATCCCTCCGCGGTTGCCGTGATGCGGTGGTGCCCGGGGTGGATGCCGATGGCGAGGTTGCCAGTAGTAACGTCGTAGCGGTTTTTGATCGGGCCGCCCTTGGAGGGTATGCGTTCATCGGTAATGAGGAGTGTCTTGGGCGTTGTGGTGTAGCTGACGCGCACGAGGCTTGCCTTGAGGGTCTCGATGTCACGCTCCATCTGTGTGCGCTTTTTGGCCGGGATGTCCTTCGGTGTGGCCTTGGCGAGATAGGCTTGATAAGCCTCGATGGCTTCACCGTCGCGTTCCAGGTAGAGGGCACAGTAGCCGATGTTCGCAAGAATCAGATAGGTGGGTGAATCCTCGTAGGCGAGCTTGAACTCGTAGTAGGCCTCTTCGTGTTTGGGCCCCGTGGGTTCGTCGACGTAGGCGACCCCGGCGTCGAAGTGTTGCTTTGCTTTGGGGCTCAAGAGGTCTTCGGCCATGGCCGTGGCTGCGCTGAACAGGCCCAAACAAAACAGCAAAGCGGAGATGATCTTGGACAGACTGGTGCTCATGGAATCCTCAGCTCTTTTCAGAGACCCCTTCTTTTTGGCTCCTATGACCTAATCGGTCAGCGTCGTCGCCGCGTTGTCAAAATTCGTTGACCACCGACATATTATTGGTCGTGGGAGCGCCGCCCGGGCTTATCAGGTGTTTTGAGTTGGTGCCCCTGCCAGTCTCGCGATGATGGCATCGAAGCTCAAGGCTCCGCGGCTAAGTGGCTGATTTGGCCGAAGGTTCAGCTTGAGTTTCTGCGCAACTGACGGCTCGCGCGACCGATGGGGCGGGCAGATGGCTCCTTCGCCCCACGACAGCATCGTCAAGCTCGCCTTCTCGAACCGGCTCAGCGAGATGCCCTGTTCGCCATCTTTCGCTATATTGGAATGGTCGTTACCGGCGTAACCCCTGAAGAACTCCAGCAAGCCATCATCGAGAGTGCTCCCATGACCGAATCAGCCGAAATGACCATCGCGGAAATCCTTCACCAACGTGGTTTCGAGAAGGGCGAGGCCTCGGGGCGACTCGAAGGGCGACTCGAAGGTCAAGCGGCACTCCTTGAGCGACTGCTCTCAAGGAAATTCGACGGGCTGCCGGCGTGGGTCCACGAGCGACTTCGCCAGGCGTCAGTGACCGAGTTGGAGAGCTGGGCGGAACGCGTCTTGTTTGCGGACAACTTGGATTCGGTGTTCGGCGAGTAGAGCCGTCACTCGCAAAAAGTTCGGCCAAATCTTACCCCGCCGGCACGTGCACTGCGAGCCATAGCGCATTTTCCGACGTCGCGAGCACCTCATGGACCTCATGGGCCAAGAGACGCACCGAGTCGCCTTCGTGCAGTGTCACGAGCTCGTCGGCAATCCGCATCTCGGCGTGACCGCGCAGCAGCAGGACCCATTCATCCTGGGATTGGCAATAGCTTTGAGGCGGCTGCGAACCCGAACTCGTGATGCGTTCGATGACGACACCGCGCCGCTCGAACAGCACGTCGAAGCGCTCAGTGCCGGGGGTTGCAGGCAGGGAGTCGAAAAAGGGTGTGACGCGGCTGGGCTCCGTCATCGGCCGATCATCGGCGCCTCGAGGCGTTCTGTCGAGCGATGGTGGAAACGTCGCCAAAACGCCGCAAGTGACGCTGCGGTTCCGCACAAATACCGAAGAAGCCTAGCTCGGGCCAGCAAGAGTTGCCAAAATTCTGGACTTTCTCGCGGTTTCTTAGTTTCCTCGCCTTTGATAATGTCAGATCTGAAGCTTGGCGGTCCCTTCTCGAACCACCTCGTCCTCGAGCGGGACCGAGAAAACCCGATCTGGGGTTGGGATCTTCCGGGGCAACGCATCGCGATCGTCATCGAAGGCGGCAGGCGCCGCTACGAAGAGGTTTCGGTGATTGCAACCAGTGACGGACGTTGGTCAATGTGCTTGCCGGCCATGGCGGCAGGGGGGCCGTACCGTTTGCGTGTCCAAGGCAGCAACGAGATTACGCTTTCTGACGTCATGGTGGGCGAAGTGTGGCTGGTCTCGGGGCAGTCCAACATGGAGTGGAAGCTGGGGCAAGTCGAGTGCGCTGACGACGAAATCGAAGCGGCCCGCTTCAATGCAATTCGCGTATTGAAAGTGCCAAACCTCGCGGCGGCGGCTGCGGAAGAGTCCTTCGAGGCTCCTTGGTGCGTGTGCAGTCAGGCCGCGGTCGCTGACTTTACGGCGATCGGCTACTTTTTTGCCCGTGACGTCCACCAGTGCCTTGGCGTGCCAGTCGGCATCATCGATGCGAGTTGGGGTGGAACCTGCGTCGAAGCCTGGACCAGCCTTGAGGCATTGCGACCCGTTGCGCCCGAGCTGCCGGGAGAGCTTGCGGAGCTTGCTCGCGAGTCGACGCAGATCGATCGGATTCGGGAGGAGTATCAACAGCGAATCAGGGCTTGGGAACGCGACTCACTCCCGGTAGATCCCGGCAATCTTGGGCTATTGGACGGATGGGCTTCCGAGAATTTCGATGACGGCGATTGGAAAACGATGGAGCTGCCAAGGTTCTGGCAGACCGACGGCCTCAATTTCAACGGAGTTCTGTGGTTTCGAAAGATCATCGAACTGCCGAAGAGTTGGAGTGGGCACGAGCTATTCCTGTCGTTGGGCGCGATCGATGACTTCGACCAAACCTATTTCAACGGCGTGCTGATTGGCGAGCACCCCGACGGCACCCCTGAGGCCTATCGCACGAAACGCGAGTACCACGTCTCCGGCGCGCTCGTGCGCCCGGGGCGTAACCTGATCGCGGTACGCGTGTTCGACCATTGCGGCAGCGGTGGCTTCGCTGGACCCAAGTCCGCAATGACCATTTGCAAGGTGGAAGGCAGCACGAAGATTGTGTCACTGGCGGGCACGTGGAAATACGCTGTCGAGCTCGAGATCCCCCTCGTTTCGATGCAGATCTTCCGAACCTACCCACCGCCCCCGCGCGTACTAGCGGAACAGCACGCGCCAGCCTCTTTGTTTCACGGCATGATTGCTCCGCTGATACCGTACGGTGTAAAAGGGTTCCTTTGGTATCAGGGAGAAAGCAACGTCGAACATTATCGGCTCTATCGCGAGCGGCTCGTCGCACTGATCCGCGACTGGCGAACCCGCTTTGGACAAGGCAGCTTGCCCTTCCTACTGGTCCAATTGGCGGGTTTCCGTGGGAACGACGCTTGGCCCTACCTACGCGAAGCACAGGCCCAGGTGTGTGACGAACCTCGGGTTGCTATGGCAACCGCTATCGACATCGGCGATCCAGACGACATTCATCCGCGCAATAAGCTGGCCGTGGGGCAGCGACTCAGCCGGATTGCGCTGCGCGAGGTGTATGGGCAAGGTGACATCGTCTGTCACGGACCAGAAGTCGTTCGGGTCGAGGTCGAAGGTCGGCGGATGCGCGTGTTCTATTGCCATGGACACGGCCTACGGACGACCGACGGCTCGGAGTTGGTCAAAGGCTTCGAGTTGGCGGGTGCCAATGGGACCTACGTATCGGCCACGGCGCGGATCGACGGTGAACAGGTGGTGGTCGAGTCCAGCAGCGTCGAACGGCCATTGGCACTACGCTACGCTTGGCAGGACTACCTCGAATTGAACCTGAGCAACGCAGCTGACCTGCCGGCCTTGCCATTTCGTACCGACGGCGCCGGACCGAAGTAGCTCATTCGCCGAGCCAAATCAGCGTAAATGCGTCACCGCCGTCTTCGGGCGCAGCCGGTGTGCTCTCTTTGACGTGCCGCAGGCCACGCACGTGTTCGCGCACGGCTTGCTTCAGCGCTCCGGTGCCATGCCCGTGCAGGATGTAGCCAGCCGGCTCTCCGTGCTGCAGCAATTCATCGACGAACCTATCGACCCGATCGAGGGCCGCATCCACGCGCTCGCCGCGCAAATCGAGCGTGTTCTGGCTCATACGTGAGGGAGTAGTAGAAATGCTGGTGGTAGCAATCGACTCGTGGTCGCGGCGTTTGCGACCGCTCGGCTTCGATGTCTGCCTGGGGTTCGCGCCGCGAAGGCTAGCTACACGCGTGATATCCCCGAGCGCGACGGACAATGTAAGGCTTCCGGCACGCACCCGAACCATTCCCTTGCGTGGGGGCTCGAGGACTTCGACATCCATGTCGAGGCGGGCCACGTGCACGCGCCTTCCCGCGACCAAGACCTCGGCTGCAGGCGGCGACTCCGCCCGGTTCGGGGACTTGCCAGAGCGAACGGCTTCTGCGAGCGGGCTGCCGAGTGCGACCGTGTGCGCCGCGGCATCAATCTGCAGCTCGAGTTGCGACAACGCTCTTTTCTCGTGGGGGAGGTCGCGCAGACGCTGCTTGATCGTGTCGAGCTCCGTGCGAGCCACGCGTACTCGTCCAAGTAGTTCTCGATACTCTTGCTCGAGATGGCGTTGAAATGTGGTGCGAACTGCGGCGCGTTCTTCCTCCAATTCGAGCAGCAGCCGTCGTTGTTCAGTGGCGTCATGCTCGGCGTCGCGGCGCAGCCGTTCCGCGAGCGTACGCTCGGCAGCGAGGTCCTCGAGCAGTCGCTCGCGTTCGCGACTGGATTTCGGGATGATTGCGTTGGCGCGGATGACGATCGAGTCAGGGATCCCGTAGCGCGTCGCGACAGCAAGCGCCGTGGACGGCCCTGCTACGCCATTTAGGACGCGGAACGTCGGCAGCATCGTTTTGACATCGAAGCCGACCGCGGCATTACAAAACCGGGGATCGGTGTTGCCGAGTTCCTTGAGCGCCTCGTAGTGAGTCGTTGCGGCAACGGCCACACCCCGTTCGAGCAGTGCTTCGAGATAGGCCGTGGCAAGCGCTGCCCCCTGTTCTGGATCGGTGCCGCCGGCTACCTCGTCGAGCAAGACCAAAGTCGCATTGGACGAATGGGCTAAGATGGACGCCAGGACCAAGATATGGGCACTGAAGGTCGACAGACTTGCTGTGATCGACTGTGAGTCACCAATCTCGGTGTAAATGGCAGAGAAGAATCCGATTCGCGAGCGGGGATCCACGCAAAGCGGGATGCCGGCGCGGGCCATGCGCGCGGTGAGACCCAAGCACTTAAGCGAGACCGTTTTGCCGCCAGCGTTGGGACCCGACAACACCAGGGCCCGCCCGGCTTTGAGCTCGAGGTCGTTTGGGACGACCTCGACTTGGCCAACCAGCAATGGGTGCCTGACGGCACAGAGCGCAAGGAGTGGCTCACTTTCCGGCAGAATGGCTACAGCATCACTCGCCTTTGCCCAGCGTGCCAGTGCGGCAAGAGTATCCGCTTCAATGCAGGCGTTTTCTGCCTGATGCAGCTCCTTTGCCAGTTCCTTGGCACACGCGGAGAGTTCGCGCAGCAGGCGTTGCTCTTCATGCGCCATTTCGGACAGGGCTACGCGCAGCTGGTTGCTGTGACCCATCAGTTCACGAGGCTCGACGAATAGCGTGTTACCCGATGCACTGGTGTCGAGAACGACGCCGTCAACGGCGCGGTGCGCGTCGGAGCGGACCGGAATCACATACCGACCATCGCGTTCGGAGAAATACTGGTCGCGCAGTAGATCCGCGTGGTGGGCCATCAGCCGCTTTAGTTGAGCTATCAACTCTTGGCGAGTCTGCTTGACTTTGGTTCGGGCACGACCGAGCGTGGGCGAGGCGTCGTCTTTCAGCATTCCTTCGTTGTCGAGCGAGCGCTGAAGTCGCTCGCTCAGTCGATCGATGCTTGGCTCGACTGATAGCCACGCTGCCAGATGCGGGCGAGCCTGCTGTTGCGACGTGACGAATAGACGCAGCGTTCGAGCGTATTGCAGCATCCGGCCGAGGTCGCGCAGTTCGAGACCGGTGGCGGTGATCCCCCGCTCGAGACGGGCGACGAGGTCCAGCAGGTCGGGCAGGTCGCCGGTCGGCAGGGCCAGGCCTTCGTCGGTCAGGCTTAGGCACTCGGCGGTACGCTGCATGCTGGCATGGGCAGCCGCCCAGTCGGGCTCGATTTCCCTTGAGCGCATACGTCGAGCGCCTGGCTCGCTGATGGTCATGCCCGCAAGTCGGTCGAGCAGAGTCGCCCAATCGAGATCCTGGGCTGCCCGAGCGCCAAGGTGATCTGAGTCTAGGAGTGTAATGCTAGTCAAGATGGGCCGATGTTAGCGCGATCTGCGCCTGGCTCACCTTCCGTCGACCCGCTTCCGCATTGTGGCAGGCAAATAGCGACCGGGGCACCGGCAGAAACCTCGTTGCTGCCGGTGCCCCCGTCTCGACCCGTGTCAGTTCCCGCTACTACCGCCCATAGACCAACCGCTGACACGCTCGTTCAGTAGGACTGACAGTGCTCCAGGCTTCCTTGCACCGCCCGCTTTGCCGAGAGACTGTTTGTAGTCACTACCTGAGTCCTTGGATGCGCTTCGCTCGTATTACTTGGGTGAAGTGACGCGCAACACTTCGATCCACAGATTCGCCTCGCCGGCTTGCCCTCATTTGGAGGCAATTAAGGAAGTTAAGCTTCCGGGGAGATCTGACGTTCACGTTCGGTTTCGCGTCTCTTCCCATCTATGTCCGCACACTCGATAATCCGTCACTCGAATTGAAGAAAAAGAGTCGAAGCGTGAATTGGTGCGACGCGTGTGGACCCCATGGGAATTCCCATGGGGTAGAGTGGAATTCGGGCTTGCTGTATTCGGGGAGTTGGGACAATAGCCGAGGGTGATGCTCTCCACCCTGGCCCTGACGAGCTGCGGCTGGTCCTCGAAGCGAGCCAGCCGAGCCTGGGCGGCACTACTGTTGGGGCTCACCTTGTGGCCAAGCAGTGCGCACGCGGACGAATGGTGGGGAAGGGACAAGGCGCTGCACTTCACGGTGAGTGTCGGCCTCAGCTCCGCCAGCTATGCGCTATCGGCAACGCTGACCGAGCGCCGGGAGTACCGCGCCATCGCAGCCGCAGGCACCTCGTTGCTGATTGGCGCAGGAAAAGAGGGCTACGATGCGTTGGGCTATGGTGATCCGTCTTGGCGCGATTTCGCCTGGGACGTAGCCGGGACAGCAGTCGGAGTGATGATCGCCTACGCCGTTGATTGCATCATCGTCGATCCTGCAGCTCGCCAAACCAAAAATACGGCAACGCTGGCAAGTCCCCTCGTTGTCACCTTCTGAGGACGACAAAAGTCGACGTGAGTGGCTCAGCTCATTCGCGAAGCGCCTGAAGGACGAGCTCCACGGCTTGGGGCACGGCAGCCTGTACCGCTTCACTGAGCGCGGTACCGAAAGGGGAAATGTTCGCCGCTTCGATGCCGATTACGGTAACCTGGGGGGTCCGTGCGGCGCCCTGCAGGTACGCGACGAGCTCGAGCATGGACGAGAGCGAGATCGCATGACCAATCGAGCAGGTGGAACTTGGTGCGAACTCTAGTGTATCCAGTTTGGAACAGCTTCCTGGTTGGTTGCCCGTGGTGACGGCATCGACCACGATGACATGCTCGACACCCAGGAACGCATCAAGGCTGGATAGGCCGAACTCCGCAATGTCGGTGATTTCTACCCCTTCGAGTGCTGGTACGTGCGCTTTCAGTGCCCGGCCCACGGCAAAAGCCACGCCGTCGTCGTGGCAGAGCTCATTGCCTACACAAATGACGCGGTGCAAAGTCACTAGCGGCTTGCTGCTTTCCGGATCCGCGCGGCCCGCCCACGTGGATCGGTCAATTGCTGAATCATGGCAGTTACGACGCGGTCGAGTGCCGCTTCTTCGGGAACCGACGTGCCAATGACCGCGACGGACATGACATTGTCATCTATGGCGAAGAAGCGGTAATGCGCAATGGTTCCGTTGCGGTCATGCAAGGTAAATTGCGTAATTTCGGCCAGAGCGAGCAGTTGGCGCGCTTGCTGGCTGAAACGTTCCGCCTCGCCGGCGACTGCTGCGAGTAACTCCGAATCGTGAGTGTCTCCGAGCGATGCCACTGTAAATCCACTTTGATCGGCAACGACCGCGCCGCGGGCGTCGATTTGCAGTGCCAAGTTCTGTAGCGCGGTGTCCAAGTCGTCGTCTTCTCCACCGAGCTCTCCCAAGTACGATTCCTTGCGTGTGGCGTAGGTGCCCGAAGTCACTGGGGCCTTGTATAGCCGCAGGCGCAGCCGCTCGACCTCGGCGCGCGCTAACTCGGCATCGAGGCGGTTCTGCTGCAGTTCGGTGATCTTGGCACGAAGCTCTTCGCGCTCGCGGTCGCGCACTACGGCATCTTCGACCCGACGCTCGAGCAGATTCTTTTCGACCAATGCGGTGCGCAGCTCCTGCTGCAATCGAGCGAGCTCGCGCGAAGCGCCTGCGTCACGTTCGAGTTCGCGCACCTTCGCACTCAAGCCGGCGCTCTCCTCGCGGAGTTGTGAGAGTTCGAGCTGTACCGACTCAGCGTGAGCCAGACGCAGATCGATGTTTGTGCCTTCTGCCGACTTGGAGAATTCGGGTAGGGGTTGGGTGGGAGATTTGGTCCACTGGCGCTCGAGTACTCTCGCGGCTTGATGCTCGCTCTGAATCTCAAGGGCCAAACCCGCGACAGTCATTGCCAGCTGTTGCCGTTCCTGCTCCCATGAACCGCCTTGCGCCTCGAGCGTCCGCCGTGTGGCATCCACCTCTTGATGCAGACGCGAGAGCTCACTCTGTGCGACTTTGAGATCCCTTTCAAGCTCGAATGCGTGGGCCTTCGTCGCCGAAAGCTCGTGACGCACTGACTCGAGTTCGTCCGTGACACGGTGCACGCCGCCCTCGAGGCTCTGCTTCGATTGTGCTACACCGACGAGCTTTTCGTTCGCGCGGCGCAATTGACGTGCCGCGCTTTGGGCATCTTCGAGGTGACGCAAGGCTTCCGCCTTGGCGCGACCGAGCTCCGTCGTTAGATCTGCAATCTCACGTGACCGCTCGGTCAGAAGGACCATGATTCGCGAGCGATGCTCTGTAACGGCGTCCAACTGTAGCTGGAGGCCGTCCATTTCGGCGAGTGCCGCAGCGAGCTCAGGCGAATCACGGTCCATGGTGTCTCTCGAGAACGATGCTATCGTTTCCCGATTCCGCCTAGAGCGCCTTGGCTAGTTCGGCACAAGCACGCTTGAGCTCGATGAACACGAGTCCGAGCTTTGCGTCCTTGGTGGTCAAGACTACGAGTACCGAGTCTTGGCCGACGGCATTGAGCACGACATAGCCCTTATCGCTACGAACGTACGTCTGTTCCATGAGCGCACCCATCAACTCGCTCGAAATCCGCTCGCCAACACCCAACATGGCCGCCGCCATTCCTGAGACGAGCTCTTCGTCGATCTCCGAGGGCAAGACCGAAGCGATAACGAAGCCGTCGATGCTGACGACCGATGCCCCGATGATGTCGGGCGACGACGAGCGAAGCCCCCGTAATACCTCTTGAATCCGTTCGGTTCGCGATGCCATCTATAACCTCGTGAGTTCAGTCAACTAATCTCGCAACGTGAGTGTAAGCGTACATGGGCAGGTTGAGCTAGCCTCACCAACCGAATAGTTTCGGTTGGCAAAGGCGCCAATGAGGCCCGCCCAATACTCATGAAATAGTGAGCAGATGAGAGCCTGCCCCGGCTTATTACCGCCAGCTTCGCACACATGCACGAGCGCGCAGTGTTCGAAGCGGATCTGGACGGAGGCCTCGTTGGCGCCAACTTCGAACGAGAAGTCGAAGGCGCCACGGAAACGATGCTGCAGCCGGGTCAGTACTTCCTCAGTGCCGTGGCCTTCATACATCTCTGGCAGGTGCTCCGCAGCCAGGCGACCGGCTTTGCGCCCGACCGCCTTCTGTCCACGGCCCATGGTCTCGGTGATGGAGTCAGTCAGGCCCGTGAGGCGTGTGGCCACGTCGCGTATCGCCAATTGCCAGTCTGCGTCGGCGAGCTCGACTCCCAGCGGCTTCTTGCGCAGGAACTTGGCCACGAAGGCAACGTTCTCCTCGATGCGATAAAACGGCCGCTGCCTTTGTACGTCCGTTACCTCGAGACAGCGCGAGGGACAACTGGACTCGCACGAAGTGCAGCCAATGCAATTGGCAGGGCGCGCCGCCACTGCGACCCCTTGACTGTCAAGGTCGAATACCTGCGTCGGACACACGTCGTGACACAGGGAGCAGGAGCGGCATCCGGAACGTTCGATGCTAATTTGCGGCATGGTTCACCGTACGATGCGACGAAGGGTGGTTCCCTGGTGTGAAATAGTAAGGTCGAGTGGCATCTGACCGACCGCGTGCGTCGAACACGACAGACAGGGATCCCAACAACGAATGGCGAATTCGACCCCATTGGTGAGCATGGTATCACTGGCGGTCAGGAATTTGTCTGCTGCGAGTTTCACCGACTCGTTGATCGCCGCGATGTTGTGTTGGGTTGCCACGAGCAAGTTCGCTGCCGTTACGTTGGCATTGCTGTCGACGTCGAAATCATGAATGAGGATCCCCCGTGGGGCTTCGACGTGGGCAATGGCGTGACGGGGCGTGCCGCGTGCCGGCGTACGAATGTTCGCCGACATGATCTCGTCGTTCCTCAGGATTTGTACGGCCTTTTCAGCGTGGTGCAGTATTTCGACGAGGCGAGCGTGATGTTGAGCCCCAGTGAAATGACAGGGCATTCCCCAGTGTTCGCGATAGGCAGCAAACTCGGCTGCAGCGAGCGGCGTGTCGATATTGTCAACGCAGTTCAGTCTTGCCATGGCCCCCACGCGGTAGGGCTTAGTCTCGGTCGCCGAGGTGCGCATGAGGACCTGTTTGGCGTAAGTATGCGGGAGTGCCTCCTCGACCATCACGTCGCGATACTCACTTGACTTGAACTCGCGCAGTGTCTTGCCCTCGGGATCGCGCACCCGGATGACGCCATCGTAGAGGTCCATCTTCCCATTGTTCACTGTTCCGAGATCATGGAGAGGCTGGTTGAAGGACCGCAGAAGCGCGTCGTTCTTCATCAGTGCGTCACGCCCAGCCGCGATGACCGTTTGCGCTACCGTGACGGCTTCTTCGGCCATCTTCAGCAGCATGGTTCGAGTTTCCGCAGTGATGCCACTGGCCATGCCACCCGCAACGCAAGTGATAGGATGGGTGCCTCGGCCGCCCACCTCTTCGGCGATGCGCTGTCCGATGGAGCGAAGGCGCAATGCAAGCTTGCCAACCTCGGGAGCGACGCCTAGGAGTGCTAACAGATTGCGTTTCTCCGGAGCGGCGTCGAGCCCCATGAAGAGATCGGGACCCGCCAGGGCAAAGAAGTGAATAGCATGGGAATGTAGGATGCTGCCCGCGTTGAGTAGCTCGCGCAGCAGTCGTGCCGCGGGAGGGATCTCGACGCCAAAGACTGCGTCAACGGCCTTGGCCGCGGCGAGGTGATGCGCATGCGGGCAAGTGCCACAGATGCGACTGGTGACCGTTGGCATCTTCTCCACGTGCATCCCCTGCACAAAGCGCTCGAAGCCGCGGAACTCGAGCACGTGAAGGAGCGCAGCGGAAACCTTGCCGTCGTCCCCGAGTTCGACGGTTACCTTGGCGTGACCTTCGATACGGGTCACTGGATTGATGGTGATGACATTTCCCATGGGCTATCCCTCCTGCTTCGCATTCCAGCGCCGAATCAAAAAAGTTGGTTTCTGGCGAAACACCGGCGATGCCATGGCGTAGGCATAGTGAGTCTTGGCCTGATTTTCGATCTCGGCCACCACCTTGTCTCTTGGGATTTTGGTCATTTGGCTCATGCGGTCGGCAACCTCGGTGCGAATGTCGCGATGCGGCTCCAGAGCGACGAGCTCCGACGGCCCTCCGCAACCAGTACAGGGGACACCGCGCTTGGGGCAAGGAGCCAGACACCGATCGAGGGACGCGCTGCCAAGGCAGACGATACCTTGCGACAGAAAGCAAAGCGACGGATCAATGTCGATTTCATGGTCGCGGTGAAGCGTGCTGCAGTCGGTGTGTTTCATCTGGCGATTGCAGCGGAAACACACGTTTTGTGGTCCAAACTCCTCGTCAGCCCCCAAAATGACGCGCTTGAGCGCAGCCGCGATGAAAAATGGGTTGGGCGGACAGCCTGGAAGATAGAGATCGACCTCTATCTCGCTGTCTAGCGGTCGCACGCCGTCTTGCAGGAGCTTTGGCACGCCCTGGTCCGGTACGAAACTCGTGCTGGTGGTTGGGCCCTTGCGGAATACCGTGTCTTCGAGCTCGCTGTGCTTGTGCGCGTAGCAGGAACCCTGCGGACCACCGTAGACCGCGCAGACCCCAAACGACAGGATCTTGTCGCAGCTTTTTCGCATGTGGTGGGCGCATTCGATGTCATGCTCGGTGCGTAACGCTCCGCTGATGATCCCGAGAGTTGCCTTCGGGTAGTCCTTCTCATCCAAGAGAATCGGCAGCCGCACGATTTCAATTTCGTCGAGCACGGCAAGCAGGCGGTCGTGCAGATCGACGAGGCTTACCTCACAACCGGAGCAGCTCGAGAGCCACTCGAATGATACCGTCAGTTTTCCCATGTGGTGACCTCACTCGTGAATGACGAGTTCTTTGAGACACGCGCTGTCGCCGGCATGGATGATGTCCAAGTCGGCACGTTTTCCGAGGATGCTCTGGAGGTAACCACAGAATAGACCGTGGTTCATCATGCAAAGAGACTGCTTCTGTTCGTGGCCGTAACGGAATAGTGAACAGCGAACCATGCAATGCCGAAAGACCAACTTGAGGGCCTTCTTGCCATCTTTCTCGTAGTA
Source organism: uncultured Polyangiaceae bacterium (assembly GCA_964454965.1). GTDB lineage: Bacteria > Myxococcota_A > Polyangia > Polyangiales > Polyangiaceae > FEN-1139. The sequence continues at coordinate 389,143 of CAYVXY010000008.1, forward strand.
GGGACTGGCCGTTCCTTCGGGCTTCCAAACCTCGAATGGCCATTCGATTCCCAATTCCTCCATTTGTTCAGTGACGAGTTTCAGCGCTTCGATCGGATCGGTGCTCTTGCGGGTGGATTTCGTCTTGAGACCGATGGTACGCCCGGCGCGGAAAGTGATGGTCGCGGCGCCGCGTCCGAGCACACTCTCGAGTCCATGGGACAAGGAGGCGATCAAGACAAGTAAGCCTTGGAGCTCTCCGGCACTGTTGACGCTTGGTGCAGTCATGAACGGGTTCCTTCTTGGCGAATTCAGGTTTGAGAACCAAGTTTCTTCTTGAGCAGACTGAGATTCGCGCGACAAACACGATGTTGCGGATCGAACTCGAGTGCCTGCTCCCAGGCCTTGAGTGCACGGTCGAATTCGCCGCTTCGCATGTGTTCGAGCCCACGCTCGAATTCGATGACGGCCTGCTCAAGCGGATCGATGGGTGGAGCGGGTGGGGCGGCGCGCGCGACCGCGGGCGCCGCGGGAGAGTTGCCGGCAGCGCGCTGGGCGGATTGCGATTCTTCGCGCGCTCGCTTCAGCGCCAGGTCCCAATCGTGGTGGAACGGTCCGTTTCGGTTGTCTGCGCCTTGAGTGTCCGAGCTTTGACTGTCCGAATTGGGGCTATTCGAGAGGTCACTGTCACCGACGTCGTGAAAGGTTCGCTCCGAGGTCCGTTCTGCATGTCGCGCCGGTTGGCGAGTTGCCGTCGATTGTGCGGGAAGGTCCATCAAAGGCTTGTCTGGTTCGGGCTTCGGGGCCAACGGCGCGGGCACTGTTGGCCGCGACAGCTGACCAGTAGCTGACGCCTGAATTGCGGCTTGCGCAATGGGATTGTATGTCGGCATCTCGCCCGATGCGAAATCGTCTGACGTGAAGTCTGGCGGTGTGGTGCGACGTGAACGGCGCTTTGCCAACTCAGCGGCAGCTTCTTGGAGCCGCATCGTTGGTGGCCCAGAATCGTGGCACTCCGGGGAGAACAATACCGAGACGAGGCCACCGACATGTGTTGCCGTTACATCGTGGCGACGCGAGGAAAGGTATTCATCCAGGGCGTGTCGGATCTCCCCGGCCGTTTGGAAGCGCTTCGGATCCGAAGGCACAAGGATGCGCGAAAGCAGCTGGTCCACCTCGACCTTGACCCAGGGGGCATAGTGGCTTGGTGGCAAGAATGCTTTGTCTGGCGTCGCTGAAGACACCGGATGTATCCCAGTCAGAAGCTCGTAAAGAATCTGTCCAACCCCGTTGAGATCCTGGCGAACACTGACCAGTGTTTCGGTCTGCGGCTCTTCCCAATCGGAACTCAGCGGCGCTCGCGTCGATTCCTGAGGTGCCGCATTGCCGCAAGGCAGGAGCGTCTTTTGGCTCAGGCCGAAGTCGGTCACTTTGACCAGCCCTGCGAACGTCAGAAATACGTTTTCGGGGCAGAGGTGCTCGTGGAGAATGCGATGCGGCTCCCCTTGGCTTCCAACACCCTCATGGGCATGCTCCAACGCCTGACAGACTCGACGCGTCACATGGATAGCAAACCATACGGGGAGCGCATTGCCTGCGCTTCCGACGGCAGATACGAGTTGTCGGAGCGTGATCCCGTCGATGAATTCTGCGGCATAGCCACAATCGCTCCGATCAACCACGACATCGAGAACACGACCAATGCAGTCGTGGTCAAGCTGCATGGCTCGGCGAGCTCGTTGCGTGAACGACTCGAGCACGGCGGAATTCTGAGCCAACTCCATCCGCAGCTTCTTGAACACGACTGGGGCCGCAGCGCGTTCAGCGCCATCGAGCTCGGCGAGCCATACCTCACAGGCGCCAGCCGTAGCTAGGCGCGTGCGCAACATGTACCGACCGAATTGTGCGACGGTGTTCAATATCGCCACCGCAATTACCTCGTGAACCCACTCAACCTGTCAGTCCTGCTGAACGGCTACGTACAAACTCACTATAGTGGTCTCGGCGCGCAATATGCGCGCCTGGCTCGTAGGCTGATCGCGAGCCGTCACTTCGTCCCCTACGACTAGAGCAGATTACCGAACAAACGTCGAAGACTTCAAGCTTACCCGTCGCGATTGCCGCGTCTCCTAGGGAATTCCCACAGGCTACGATTCCGGGGTGGATGTGCGATGAATCGTGATGCTGCGCAAACGCGCTGCTGCACGTACGGTCATCCTACCGTCTCACGCGGTCTGTCATTTCCGCTGCAAGTGAGCGTTGCGACAAGCAACGCCTTCAGCGGATTCTGGTTGTCAACCGGCGTCGACCAAGGGTATTTCCCGAGGATCGCTCATCGGGGCATTTGCCTCGTGCATCAATTGTGCCGCCCACCGAGTGGCGGACGCGGGTGAGAGCCCAATGGCTGTCTCGTCGGAAAGCACGATCCCGGCATAGCCACGCAGTATTAGGTCAGTAAGATGGCAGACTTCCGATCGCGTCGGTGTGTCATGCTGAGTGAGGTGTTCCAGAACCTGCCCGGCCATCAACACCGGAACCGAATGCTTGCGAGGGTCGACGCTGGCCAACTGTTTGGCCATGTTGCAAAGCCCCAATTGGGCTCCCAAGTCGCCTCGACAGATCCATAACTCGTCCGCCGTATGCGCGAGAAGACTCAGATTGGCAATGGCCTCTGCGCGTTCGACCTTGAGGATGACGCGTCGGCCTTTCGCGCGCGAGCGGACCCAGTCAGCTTCCGAGCCATTGCTGGCGAATGATACGGCAAAATCGACATCCGCAATGGACAGACAGCGTGCGATTGTCTGTTGGTCCGTCGTAGTTAGATCGTCGAGCTCGATCGGGTGCTCGACGCGGTTGAGTCCCTTGCGTGGACGCAAAAGTCCGGCGCGCTGCACGCGGGCGACAAGTCTCGTCGGTTCGCGTCCGACGATTCGGACTTCGATTCTGCCGTCGTCGAACGAGAGGCGTTCACCGTCCTTCACCTGTTCGAACAATTCAGGATGCGGCACGAAGATCCCTTGCTTGTCGTTGGGATCGCTGGACAAGACTACACGCGCGTCGAGCTCGAGCTGCCGCGGCTGAATGGCTCCAATCCGCATCTTCTTCCCCTGCAGATCAACGACACAGTGAATCCTCGGCAGCGCGGCCCGCAGGGCCTGGCAATGACGCCACACTTCGTCTGGTGACATGTGGGAAGCGTTGAGGCGCAATTCTGTTGCGCCTGCCTGCACCAGCGCTGCCGCAGCGTCGAAACTCTTCGGGCCAAGCGTCACAACGAGGCGAGGGACATTGGACTCCGCTGCGACTGATGACAGGTTGGACAAGCCAAGTGGCTTTAGCTCTGGGCCCCGCTGGTGTCGACTGTCATCGACGAAAGTGCGGGGCGGCCAGTGCCGCTGCCGCAGAAAGGCACCATGACGGTGCCGCCAACTGGGATGCTGGCGTTGTGACCAGTGGGCGACACTACCACGTGGTGCCGAGATTCGATGGCCAGGCCAGCCCACTTCCTGCCAATGTCCGCGCCGTTGCGGTGCATGACGAGCTGCCAGTTGCGAACGGGACGTCTGCCCCGATTCACGATAGAGACCGAGCCACAGAAGCCGGTACCCCAGTCGTCATCGATGGTAAGGCTCGAAGTTACGCCAGCTTGAGACAACGGGCCCTTGGCATATTCCAGGGTCACGCTTTCGTCGACAGCGCTATTGCACGCGCTGATGAGCGCGGCAAAAATCATCAACGTAGACAGTCTCGATGCATGCAGCGTCACGGCTAGATTCCCTGAGCTCTAACGGCAAATGCCTAGGTGGCGGATTACTGATCACTTGCGAACATTCGTGCAGAGGAAAACGTTCCCCGGTGGATCCTAGCGGCTCCGGAAAAATCCACCACAGTGAGAACTTGCTCGTGGCACTCTGTCGCCTTGTTCTTGGCTCAAGCGCGCAGAGATGAAGCGAGGATCAATGGGTTGGGCTTCTTCGCGCCCCGTGACCCCAACGGTATAGTCGATTGAAGACATGATTACGGCTCAACTCCACACGAGCATTGACTGCCGCGGCCACAGTTTGCGGTGCTCGCCTAGTAAGTCGTCTGGAGTTGCCCAAACCGGTCGCAACTGGAGCACATTTCTATTGGGCTGCAAATTGATGTCGTAGGCGCGCGCCTTGGTGGCACGTGAGTAGAATGCTAACGACTGAGTGATGGGTCGGCCGTCACCGGACTGCAAGGTGAAATGAACTAACTAGAAGTCCTTCTTCACGGCGACGGGGCGTCCAGTAAAGGCAGGGACGCGTACGGTCTTGAAGCTGCGTACGATGCAGTTGCGGTCGGGCCTATCGCCGATGAGTAGCGGAATGTCGACGGAACGAACGGTCCCGCTCGGTTCGAATGTCACGATGGTCTTGCCACTGACGTTTTCCCCGGGGCATGTTCGCGCTATTGCCGCGGCATTGAACAGCGCTGCGCGTATCGCCGCGAAGTTGAGGTCGGGGGGCACCTCGGGCTCTGTCTGGGAAGCTTCTTGTGGGTGGCGCGACGGGATGGACGGACGGGGGCGTTGCGGATTGTCCGCTGGGGGTCGTTGTCGTAGGTTTGGTGCCGCTTCGCGATCGGGTTCCGCAGTCAGTGGTTCCTCAACCGGCGGTGGTGAACTCTGGGGCAAGACCGTAGACTGTGTCAAGCATTGCTGAGGTGAACCAACGAGGAGCTCACCGAGCGATTGGGCGATTCGGTTACCTGCCGTACGGTGCGAGGTCGGGTCGAGCTGATCAGCGGTAAGCAACAGCGCGGCAGGCTCGAGTCGATCGGGTTTCTCATCGGCCGAGCCCGCACTGGATACGACGAACATCGCAAGTACTCCTGCCGCAACCCAGGCGACGCGCTCCATGGCACGCCATTGCCACGGCTTAGAGCGAACTCCCTGGCGCTGGTCGCGCCGCAGGGGTTGCGACTGTTGTCGATGCGGCTCGAACGGTACCCCTCGAGTGCGTTGCGGCGTAGCAGGCAGAAATGACACACGGTTGACTTCGCGTATCGTTCCGTTGGGTCCAAGGTCTTTGCTTTGGGCGATCGAACGCAACCGCAACTCGCCGACTCCAGCCGCTGCGGCATTCATCTGGGCGAGCGGGGGCACTGGTGGCAGCGAGTCTGGCGGACGACTCATGGTACGCGGAGGCATGCTCGTCGAGCGCGAACTCGCCGGGCGACTTTCCATCGGTAGTTCGGACTGGGCCTTCTCGAGAGCTCGACGCAGCTCTGGGACAGCAAGCAGAGCCACCCAGCGCTTTTCTTTTCGTGACCAGACGACGACGTCGTGCCCGGCAAGGTTTGAGACCCAGAGCCGCGCCAAGCGATCCTCTCGAATTCGAATGCGCGCGAACCACTCACGCCGCATCTTCTTGTCACGATGAAGTGAGGCAAAACTCTTGGGTGCAGATGGACCCGCACTCAGCAGTTTGGGGGCACTCGAAGTCGAGCGCGCGGTGCCTTCGAGCTGGCTGGATTTTGGCTGGTCGTCTTCGTTGGGCATCGGGACCCCTCGGGACCACTGTCCTCGATGACGGGGCTAGATTAGCCCAGCATTGCAGGCGTGTCTCGTTTCGAGGGGGCGACGCAACCCGTTTGGGACAGGCCAATGGCCCTGGCGCGTGCCTACTTGGCCTTCTCGAGGGTGACCAAAGTGGGCGCCAACCGAGACAGGATCGAGAAGGTGCGTTCGTGCCAATCGAGGCGCGGATTGACGAGGACACGAACCTGAGGGTGAAAGTCGACCTTCTTTAGTGCCTCGATCAGGGCCACGAACGATTTGATGCAACTCGAGCCGAGGTAGTACACCTCGCTGACGTCGATGATAACTTCGCGCCAGTGCAGACGCGAGACCTCGCCTTCGATGCTGACCAAGAAGAGAGACAGATCGGGGGTGGCGGTCATGTCGAACGTCCCCTTGAGCTGGATGCGGCCTTGATCGCCTACCTCGACGACTTCGAGTGAATAGCTATCCGCCTTGACTGGTTGAGTGCGCAGGGTCATTCGCTCACATCCCTTGCCGTTCGATGCACGGGCCTTCTCACCTCGACGAGCAGCACGTCGTTGGTCACTCGATGCGTCAATGTGAGATCACCTTCGGCACGAAGCCGTCCCAAGCCGAGACGTGACTCGCCTGGTGAAGCCAGGGACTCTTGGACGAGTTGATCGAAATGGACGATGGGATCTTCTGCCGACTCTGCAGCAGAAAGTCGAGTATTTACGTCGGCGAGTCGCTCCGGTGATGCCTGGTTTTCCGTGACGAGGACGATATCGGGGCCGCGCGGCGTACTTTCGACTTCGATCCGCACGGTCACGCGTTCGCCCGAGGCGTACTTGACGAGATTCTCGATCAGCTCGTAAGCAGCGAGCTGAAACGCGAAGTGAGTCTCCTGATCGTCAACGACATTGCGGCAAAAATCGGTGACGATTTGGACGATGCTACCCAAGCATCCAGAAGACGGGGCAAACTCGACGCGAATGAAACGTGGCCTGCGTGTGGGGACGTTGGAAGGCATGATGCGCAACTGGCTAGGGTTTGATGTGATTGGACTAGTCTAGGCACAGCTTTCGCGAAAGAGCGAGAACTGTGGCCGTTGGTGCGGCAGGTAACTTCGAAGCGATCGAACCGCGATGGTCTCTCTGGGCGAGGTGCAGCGCTGTCTCGCTAGACGGTCACGCAAGCTCAAAACTTCAGGGACTTGGTTGACACCACGTCGGGCCATTGGGCCAGTGGCGCCATTGTCGTCAAGGTGCCGCTGGTAGGTGTGGGTACTACAAGGCTGGATTTACCCAAGCGAGAGCGGAAGATGCCTTGGCCAAACTAGCCGCTGGCTTCGGCGTTTGCCTTCTTCTGTTCAAGCATTTCCCAGCGCGCCATGTGTGCGTCCAATAGGGTCCGACAGGCTTCGAGCTCCGCCTGAATTGCCGGGACATCCGCGCCGTTTTTGGCATACGTGTTGGGATCTGCCAAGCGTTCGCTGCAGGCTTTGATGTTCGTCTCCAACGCTTCGATGGCGTCCGGTAGCTCTTGCAGCTCGCGCTGTTCCTTGAAGGTAAGCCCAGATTTGCGCGACTTCTTTGCAGGCTCGCGACTGGAATTCGCCGATGGTAGAACTGCTGACTGCTCGGCGAGCGCGGCCACGGCCAGCTGCGATTGTTGCGCTTCCGCCTTGAGACGCCGGTAGGTATCGAAATTGCCCGGATACAGGACGACCTTTCCGTCCCCTTCGAAAGCCAGAATGGCGGTCGCCACTCGATCGAGGAACCATCGATCATGCGTGACAACGAGGGCCGTGACGCCCTGATCGATCAACATGGATTCGAGCGAGCCCAAGGTTTGCACGTCGAGATCATTGGTAGGCTCGTCGAGCAGCAACAGGTTGGCGCTTTGACGAAGCATCTTCGCTAACGCGACCCGCGCTCTCTCCCCACCCGACAGTGAGGCTGTGGGTTGTCGCTGCTGATGCCAATCGAAACCGAACCGCTCGACGTACTGGTGCGGCTCGATGGTCTCCTTGCCGAGCGTGATGCGGGTTTGGTCACCAATAGCGTTTTCGAATACCGTCAGTGAGTCATCGAGGGTGGCGCGATTCTGGTCGAGCAACGAGATCCGTGTGTTTGCACCGAGCACGATCCGACCCTCGAAGGGTGCAATCTCGCCGAGGATGGCGCGTAGGAGCGTCGTTTTGCCCGTGCCATTGCGTCCGACGATGCCAACGCGTTCGCCTTCGCGCAGGAATAGCTCGAGCTTGTCTACCAACACGCGACCTTCGATGGCGATGCTTGCCGCATGCAGTTCCAGAATGGTTTTTCCGGCGCGAGTGACGTCGACAGCGAACTGCGCCTGCTGCTCCGTTTTGGGCTTCGGTTGAAGGATGGCGTCTTCGGCCCGGGAAATGCGTGCAGCTTGTTTGGTTGTGCGCGCCTTCGGTTGCCGCCGCAACCACTCCAGTTCGCGGCGCAGGAAGTTCTGCCGATTCTGCTCTGCGCGCGCCTTCTGGGCTTCGCGTTCGGCCTTCTGCTCGAGGTAGCGCTCGTAACCACCCTCGAAGGCAAATACCTCTGAATCGGCCACTTCGATCGTCCGCGTCGTAACTCGATTGAGCAGGTAGCGATCATGCGTTACGAGCAGTAGGGCGCCGCGGAAGGTTTCGACCAGGTACTCTTCCAACCACTCGATGGTTTCGGCATCGAGATGGTTCGTGGGTTCGTCCAAGACGGCGAGATCCGGCGAGGAGACGAGGATGCGGCCCAATGCCACGCGTCGGCGCTCTCCGCCGGATAGCTGTGAGACCGGGACGTCACGTCGCACCACACCAAGGTGGTCCAAGATGGCCGAGACGTGATGCGACTGCTCCCAACCGCCGAGGCGTTCGACGGCGTCGGCAAGTTTGGCCTGTTGCTCGACGAGAGCCGCGAGATCGCCCACACCGCGGCCCAGTTCGTCGCAGACTTTTTGATGCAATTCGACGGCATGATGCCATTCGCTGAGGCCGGAAAGTACCGCCTGCTCGGCGGTTGGCTCGCCGTCGAACGTCGGGATCTGTGCCAAGTACTCGACGCGCGCATTGCGCCGCCGCATCACGTTGCCTTGGTCCGCGGATTCGACGCTGGCCGCGATCTTGGCCAAGGTCGACTTGCCTGCACCATTACGGCCTACGACACCTACGCGCTCGCCGGAACGGATTGTAAGGTCGGCGTTGCAGAGGACGATGCGACTTCCGTAGCTCTTGTGGACCGCTCTGACCGTGACAATGGGCATGCCGCGCGGAAGCTAGTCAATCGTGGCCATTGGGTCGAGCGCACCGGGTCGTCGCCGCGGGCCGAAGAACAAACACTGCCAATTTCCTTGCCCAAAAAACCAAATATCGAGGCCCCGACCCGGGGACGGCCAGCGGTTCATACCGCCTCTGCCGGGGGAGCGCCGTCGTCGTCGCTCAGGCCGGCACCCGAGTGGGTCGGGCGTGGTGTCGTTTCTCGCAGGTACGACGGCCCTACCAAGACGCACTTGGCGCGCTCGCCTGCAGCGGGATTACCGATAGCCCAGAGCGGGTTCGAGCAGTCGAATCAGTTTTGGCAGATCGAACAGACGCCGCAACGGATCGACCTGGACGTGGGAGAGCATCGGGGTCGTGAGCACCTCGGTGGGTACACCATGGGGGCGAGCGTCCAGTGCGTTGCGAATGCGGTCGACGTGGTGCGCTGGCACGAAACGATCGCTGGGATCGTGCAAAAGCCCGACCTGGCAGCGAACGCCCGACAGAGCGTTGGCAGGCGAAAGCAACGGCGAGAGTTCGCGCATTTGGTAGGACTGCATGAGCGCCACGAAGTCGATGCCCTTGGCATAGCGCAACAGCGGCGCGAGATTCTGCTCGAGCGGCCGTCGTTTGGTGAAGTTGACGAGGATGGGTTCGATGGCCGCCCAGGCCTCGGCGGGAAGATTTAGCTCGTCGCGATGGCAAGCGAGCAACGTGTAGCGCAAATAGGCGATGTCTGCGTCGTCTCGCTCGAGCTCGGGGCAGCGCAGTAGCAGCTGTCGTTGATGCTCCAAAGCTTCCCCGAGTTCGTAGTAGGCACCAAAGCCGAGCAGGGCCGAGCAGGCGTCGCGTACCGAAGGATCCGCCACCGCAGCGAGCGCGTAGCTTGCGCCATAACTGAAGGCCAATAGGGTGACGCGGTGACCGTCCAAACGGTGGCTCGCATCGATGGCGGCTACCAGCGTTCGGATGTCGCTCGGATCATGTCGGAACTGCGCCAACTGTTCTAGCGCCGGGATCACGCAACGATAGCCAAGCCTAGCGAGTGACCGCGCGAGATGCACGATGAGCGGATCGGCATTGGCTTGCCCGGTGACGCCATGCACGAGTACGATGGTTCGCCGCGGCTGTCCGTGGGGCTCGAAAAGCGCTGCTGGTGGCTCGCCTGCGCCCAGTGGGAGCAAACTCTCGCGCAGCTCCGGGCGTTGGCCATGGGGGCGAGAGTTTACCGAGTGAATGAGCCGAAGGGCCGTGATGGCCGAAGCGAGGGACATGGGATGGTCCCCGGGGCTCTAGCGCAACTGGTGCTGCCCGCCAGAGCCGCGCGCTTCTGACCGTTCTGGTGGGCAGCCTTACTAGAAGTTGGCTTCGCCGTCGATGGTCGTGTCCGAAGAGGCGTAAGGCAGAATATCGATCAGCTGTTGGCCCGTAGCTGCGGTGATGCGCACGAAAACGACGTTGGGGCCAAAGCCGTTCGCTTCTAGAAAGTAGTTGTACTCCTGGCGCACCGTCGATTTGTAGGTCGTCCCGCCGTCGATGGAGTACTCGAGCGAGGTGATCGGGAGGCGATGGTTCAGGACCTGAATGGCGACCCAGCCCGTGCTCGAACCCTCCTTGAAATGATACCGGACGGGGCCAGTGACGTTGCAGGAAACGAACTTCCAGGTGATGGCGACGCGCCCGGCGGAATGCAACGCGATTTTGTCGAAGGCCTCGGGGTTGAGATCTAGATCGCCCGATTTGCACTCCGGGCAGCGATCTTGGATGAGTACGCGCACGGTGCCAAGCGGACCTGTGACATCGGCACAAGCACCGCACCAAGCTGCCATGCTGTAGTCAGGTTGATTGAGTGCTGCGATGTCCATGCCGCTGACGGCGGTACCGTAACTGCAATTGCCGTTGCCGTTGGGTGAGTAGAACGTAGCTTCTCCAGAATGGGTGCCGCCAATGGCCGTGACGCTGACCGTGCCGCCTACGCTGGCGCCACCGGTACTGGTGCCGCCAATGCCGCTCTTGCCACCGGTACTAGCGCCGCCGACGCTGGTGCCGCCAATGCCGCTCTTGCCACCGGTACTAGCGCCGCCGACGCTGGTGCCGCCAATGCCGCTCTTGCCACCGGTACTCGTGCCACCTACGGTCGTTGCCGTCCCACCCACGTTGAGCGCGCCACCCGTCGACGTTGAGCCACCTTTGCTTGGGCCACCTCCAGTTGCGTTGATCGTTGTACCGCCGGTCGGACCATTGCCACCAGTGGGGTTGCTGGTCCCTCCATTGGCTGTTGCAGTGGTGCCTCCCGTTACGCTGGACTGCTGCGCGCCGCCGCTACCTGGTTGGGCGGTATTTCCGCCGCTTGGGTTCACGGTGCCGCCGTTTCCCACGGGCACGCTGCCTGGTTGTTCGGAGTTGCAGGCTGCGACAAGGACGGTGATGAGAGTTACAAGACTAGGACGAACCAAGCGCATCATGCATGAAGAGTAGCTCAATCCTTCTGCCGTCGACTTCGGAACGCGCAAGCGCGGCGGATAGAAATGGCCATTTTGGCTCGAGGTCGTTGTGCGGGACGCGAAAGTTGAACTGCGGCTAGATCCACAGCGGCCTTGGTTTTGGGTTCTGGCGGCGTGGTCGACAGCACTGGGCGGGCGGCGAGGGGCACTCGGTTGCAGGGTGCGAGTGCGCTGGATAGGCTCCGCACATGTTTCGATACATGGCTTGCCTAGGTTGGTTGATTGTCGCACTCGTTGCGGCAAATTGTGGTGGGTCACGGGAGCCAGTACTGAAGGAGAAGGCCACTGCCGTCAGCGACGCTGGCATAGGAACCAAGGTGGACTCTGGTTCTGCCGCAGAAGCGAGCATCGCCACCTGCAGTGGCCTGGGGGCCTTCTTCGCAGACTTCAATATCATTGACCCCAACGCGCTCAGCACCCTGCGCGAAACGGGCAAGACCATTGGCGTAGCAGTCTCGGCCCGGCATCTGTCGGAGGTCGCGTATGCTGCGGCGGCTCGCGAGTTCAATAGCCTCACCCCAGAAAATGAAATGAAATGGGAAACGACCGAATCGAGTCCAGAGCTGTTTAGCTTCGCCGATGCAGACAATTTGGTGCGTTTCGCGGCGCAGAACCAGATGCAGGTGCGGGGGCACACCTTGGTTTGGCACAGCCAGCTGCCCCACTGGGTGAGTCAGCTGACGGACGCCGACAGCGTTCGGCTTGCCATGACGCGGCACATCAATACCGTGGTGGGTCATTTCCGTGATCAATTTCCGCGGCGTGTCGTCGCGTGGGATGTCGTCAACGAAGCACTCGAGAGCGTCAATGGTGTCGTCAGTTATCGCAATAGCCCCTTCTACCTCGCCCTGGGGGAGGGTTTCATCGCCGAAGCGTTTCGATTGGCGCATGCGGCCGATCCGACCGCGCTGCTCTATTACAACGATTTCGGCATCGAAGGGCTGGGCGCCAAAGCGACTGCCACGTTTGACATGCTGAGCGCCCTTTTGGCACAGGGTGTTCCCATCTCCGGCGTGGGTTTCCAAATGCACACCCGCGCCGAGGATCGCGGCCCCACGATGGCAGATCTTACAGCGAACCTAGCGCGCTACGCGCAACTTGGCTTGCGGGTAAACATCAGCGAAATGGACGCGACACTCTGTGATGCGCCTGGCAGCGTCGAGGAACGGCTGGACTTGCAGCGTGTACGTTTCAATGCCGTGGCGGCAGCCTGCTTTCAGAGTGGAATTTGCGACGATATCACGATCTGGGGGGTGACAGATGCCTATACCTGGTTGAATGACAGGACGCCCTGCACCGACGCGACGGTCCTTCCGAGTCCGCTTCTGTTCGACAATGCGGTGAAGCGCAAGCCCGCGTGGGTTGGGCTCAGAGATGCGCTTCTTGGCTGCTATTACTGATGCCGAGGTCGCGCATGCATTGGATTGCGGCTGTGGAAGCGTCAAGCTAGCCCCGTGACCCCGAGAATTCGCCACTACCCTGATTGCCGAATTCCACGCTGATATGCCGAATACGGTGCACGCACCCCGGAGTGGCGGGTGGGATCGACTCGAAGTGCCTTGCGTTCCTTGTGCAGGGTGCAAAAACGTCGAGTGTGCTTTCCCCAATTGATCCAGGCCATGCTACGGACGACTCCTTGGGGCTACTCGAACCGTCGCAGCGCGCGCAGCTCTCCGAATACATCGAACTTCTACTGAGTAGCGCGCAGCTGTTCAACCTCACGGCGATTCAAGACCGGAGTGAAGCCTGGAACCGACACGTGGTCGAGAGCCTTCGGTTGCTGCCGTTGCTTGGACCAGGTAAGCGGCTGATCGACGTCGGCTCCGGTGGCGGACTGCCAGGGCTCGTGCTCGCCATCGCGCGCCCCGATCTGTCGGTGACCCTGCTCGAAGCCACGGCGAAGAAGGCGAAATTCTTGGAGCAGACGGGTGCTGCGTTGGGCCTTGTGAACCTTGGGGTTATAGCTCAGCGTGCCGAAATCGCGGGAGCTGTCGGGTCGCCCCATCGCGAGACCTTCGACATCGTAACGGCACGTGCGGTTGCCCCGTTGCGTGTTCTGGTGGAATTGACCGCGCCGTTCGCTCGAGTAGGTGGTCTCATCGTTGCGGTCAAAGGCGAGAAGGCGGCTGCGGAATTGGAGGCTGCCGCCAACGCCTTTTGGACTCTGCACGTCGAACACGAGTCTACGCTGCGACAACCCACGGCATCGGTGGTGTTGTTGCGCAAGCAAGCTGCTACCCCGCCCAAGTATCCGCGTCGTTCGGGGGAGCCCAAGCGCAATCCGCTTTAGAACCTGCCCCAGACGCCGGCGCTGTTGCCCGTAACATAGGGCAAAACGAAAGCGGTCTTTGGGGTCTGCTGCTTCGATGGCGCGAGCAGCAACAACGTTACACCAGTCGCAATCCCCACTCCACCGACAACGAACCCAACGACCGAGAGCGTCATGGCCGAGTTGGCGTCGGAATCCAGCTTGTCGACCCTAGGTTGGTTGGCCTTGGGACAAGAGCCGTCCGAGTTGGTGCACAGGGCATCCGCATCGCCGCGCAGGCCGCTGGAACGCACCGCGAAAATGGTACCGAAACCGAGACCTACTACCCCGACGCCCAGACCAATATAGCCACCGAGCTTGAGGGGATGCATCCCCGACGCCTGTGGCGACGCGGTTTCAGAATCGGTGGATGGTGTTGTCGTGGTAAGCGTCGAACCCGTTTCTGGCTGGCCCGACCCCGCCGGAGCCGTGGAAGATGGCACCGCCGAAGCTGGAGTTGTCGAAGTTGGTACCGCCGTTGGCGCAGTTGGATCGGCCTTGAGTGTCAGCACCACCGTTTCGGAGGCGCCTTCGCGCAGGACCACCTTGGCGAGGCTACTGCGCATTCCCTCTGCAGTGGCTTCGAACCGATGTTCCCCTGGATCGACTGGATGCGGCACCCCGACGAGCGCGTCTGGAACCTGATGGTCGTCCATGGTGACATGGACCGAAGTGCCCGTTGGGCTGCCCTGAACGACGATGCTGACCTGACTCAGCTTCGGGCGTAGCGCTTCGGCGCGCTGCTTGGCTTCCGACTGCGCAGAAGCGAACACCCCGGGCGCGCCGGGCAGAAGCTTTTCGCGGACGATCTTCAGATAGAGCTCGTGGGCGACGACCAAGTGACCCAGCTTTTCTTCGGCTTGAGCGAGGTACAGAAGGTGGGTTGGCGCATGCACCAACTTCTCCGCCCTGGCCATCAAGTCCGCAGCGTCTGCCCAGCGCCCCTCGGCATAGGCCTTGACCCCCTGCTCGGCGGCCGCGCGCGCGCCAGCCCGTTCTTCGGCAGTTTGAGCCAAAACGGAAGGTGTCAAAGCTACGATGAAGACACCAATTCTGCCCACTCGTCCGACGTGCTTCATGGATCTATTACTCGCTTAGGTGTCTCTGCCTGATGGGAACCTTCGAAGTTGCCTCAGGCATACGTGAGCCATGCAGGTGATGCAAGGGACGGCGTTTGACAATTCCTCGAACGATTGCGGGCTAGTTGTCGGAAGTCGAGCAATATCAAAAGTATCGACTTCTCCGGCGGTTCTGCGACCCCCGTGGGAATTCCCATAGCCTTTCCTGGCATCGAGTTTCTGGCTTTTTGCTTTGGGCAAGGGGCAAGGCTCATGGTAAAGGTCGCGGATTATCGGCTCACTCCGGCGCTCACTCGAGGTACGGGGGGAGCTGAGGACTCTTAGGAACTAGATAGAGGTTGGACCATGCGAGACGTCAATCCCCGACAGCGGTGGCGACTCCCCCTAGCGTTGTGTTTGGGCACGATCCTGGCAGCTTCCGCCTGCGGCGGCCCAGATCGGCGGTATTCAGACACCGAGGCCGAGGGCGGCCAAGATTCTGGAGCCGGAGCCGGCGCTGTGGCGGGCGGTACCGCTGGCAGAGCCGGAGTAACTGGCGGAGCCGGAGTAACTGGCGGAGCCGGAGGCAAGTCGTCCACAACGGATGCTGCGGGCGCTGCTGGCACGGCCGGTAGCAACATGGCAAGTGGCGGCAGTGCGCTCTTGGGTGAGGGGGGTGCATCGGGCAACACGTCCAATCAGGGTGGCAGCGCTGGCAGCACGCCCGCTAGCGAGGGTGGTAACGCAGGCGGCCCGTCGAGTGTTGCCGGTGCCGCTGGCAGCTCCGCGCCTCCGCGGAACATCACGAGTCGGTTTGCTGCCGTAAGTGGTGGCACCTTGATGACCAGTACGAATTATCGCCTCCTGCTCACCACAGGGGAGGCCCCTGCCGGCAACGGCGTGATGAGCTCAGCGAACTACAAGCTCCAATGTGGCTTCGTAGGTGTGGCTCAATAGCAGTCTTCTTTCGAACGTAGCGCATCCAGAAATCCGGAGTCTAGGAAGGCATCCGTCATGACACGAAAACTTGGTATATTTAGCGGTTCCATTGCGGCTCTTACCGTTCTTTTTGGCTTGTCCGGCGTGGCAAGAGCCGCGGTTCCGAATCTCTTGACCCAACAAGGCCGCCTCTTCGACGCTGCAGGTGCCCCGCTCGCGACTCCCGTCGTCATGGTGTTCAGCGTCTACGCGACGGCAACTGACACGACGCCGCTCTGGACCGAGACCCTGACGGTCAGCCCGATCGACGGCTACTTCACAGTGCGCCTCGGCGACGTGGTGGCGCTGCCCGCTGCGCTCTTCGACGGCAATCTACGCTTCCTCGGTGTCCGCATCGGCACCGACGCCGAAATGACCCCGCGTCAAGTGCTGGCGAGCGTTGCGTACGCGATGATGGCCAACAACGTCACCGGCGACATCACGCCGAAGTCCGTGACGGTCAATGGCCTCAAGGTGATCGACGAAACCGGCGCTTGGAAGGGACCACTAACGGGACTCGCTGGGACACCGGGACCGACAGGCCCGACAGGTGCAACGGGTCCAGCGGGTGCTGTTGGACCAACGGGGCTGCAGGGGCCGCAGGGTATTCAAGGGGTGGCGGGTCCGGCGGGTGCCCAGGGTCTTCAAGGCGTGGCGGGTCCGACGGGTGCACAGGGTGTTCAAGGCGTGGCGGGTCCGGTGGGCGCCACTGGTCCGGCGGGTCCCAATTGGACCGTCGGTACGGGCTTGCTCCTCACCGGCACCACCCTCTCGCTCAATACTGGCGCCACTGCTACGTTTGCTAACTATTCCTTCACCAGCGCAAAGTCGCGGACAGTGGGTTCCTCCGGGATGCTGATCCAGGTGCCTAAGCTTCCGGACACTTCGCCGCAATTCTCGAAGACCAATGAGGTCGCATACCCAGTGGTTGGCGTTGGTGGCACCTGCGCTAGCGGAAGTGGGTACCTCCCGGTGAGCGTTCCCTACGGTGCCACGCTCACGGCCGCCCGCTGCTACTTCGAGGACTCGCACCTTACCTACGACTTCTCCGCTTCGGTTGATATCCGCGTTTCAGACGTCACGGCTACGACTTATCGCTCGCTTGGCACCGCGACTCTTGCGAACACGAGCCGAAACTCGACGGTCTCGTTTTCCGCAGCGCCGACGATAGCCACGGCCGAGCCTATCAGTTCCACCGAGACGGTGTTCTTCTTCATCTCCATGAACAACTACGCTACCGGCACCACAACCTGCGCGGGCGGAAGTACATCCGTGGCGCTACGCGGCTGCACCATCACATACTCGCAGACCACCCTCTGACAACCAGAGATACATTGCTAAGTCAGGGCCGAGCGGCGCGTTTTCGCTGCAGAGCTCGGCGGGTGCGGTGGGGCCAACGGGAGCGAGAGGGCCTGGATTCAGCGGATGTGTGTGGTTTTTGAGAGTACCTTAACTGCAGCCGCCACGCAGGCAGCTATGTGACCATTCGGCCCTAGTGCGATTAGAGGCGGGTTCGATCCATCTGGAACCGCGTACGTTCGATATCATCGGCCCTTCGGGCCTCCTCTAAACGGTGCGACGTCGAGCACTGGAGGGAACTGCGAGTTTAGCGCTGAAGCGACAGGGACCAACTTTCATCGCACGTATGCACTTTGCTGTTCGGTTGTTTCATAGAGTGTGATCGCAGCGATGTGTGCGCCGACCTAGGGAACTTCAACCTTGACCGCCGTTAGGCTCTGGGTTGTTGAATTGTTGCCCAGCGTTCCACGTGCGTTGTTGCCCCAGCAGTACGCGTTGCCGCTGGCGACAGCGCAGCCGTGGACTTCGCCGATCGAAACGGCTGTCACGGAGGCAGCTGGGAGGCCAAGAACTTTCGTGGGTGAAAGACTGTTCTGCGTCGATCCATTCCCCAGTTGCCCTTGGTGATTCATTCCCCAGCAGTAGGCATCGCCTCCGGAGACGGCGCAGGCACCATATCCGCCAGCCGCAATTCGAGTGACGGCTGTGAGCCCCGGCACCCGAACTGGAGTGACGCTGCTGGTGCCATTGCCATCACCGAGCTGACCGTAAACCCCACCGCCGACACAATACACACAGCCAGCTGAAATTGCGCAAGTATGCTCCTCGCCGGCTCCACCTGTCTCTATGGCGGAGATACTTGCGAAGATTTGGGCTTTGACCGGAGTGGATGGATTACCTCCTGATCCATTGCCCAACTGGCCGTAGCCATTGCTCCCCCAACAGAACGCGACCGTTCCGACCAATGCACAGGCATGGCTTGCTGCCACGGCAATTTCCGTTGCTCCGGAAACTGACTGAATTCTCACGGGAGTCACCGACGACGGAAGTGAAACCAGATCAACGCCCAGCAGGTAGTCGCTGTTGTTGCCCCAGCAGTACACGTCGCCGCCCACCACTGCACACGTTGCATTCCTGTCGGACGCGAAAGACGATTTGGTTCCGGCTGGAAGCCCCTGGACTGGTGTTGGACTCGGATGATATGTGGGGATATCGGCCATGTCCCAGTCAACACTGCCCCAGCAGTACAAGTCGTTGCCCACAATGGCACAAGTCTCGCGATTGCCTGCCTCGATGTCAGAGATGGCTTCGAGGTTCTGGACGGGTGTGGGGACCGTGCTCATGCCCGTCGTTGTTCCGTTTCCCAGCTTCCCCTCGGTATTGCTGCCCCAGCAATAGGCTTTTCCGCCTACGATTGCACAGCTGTGGTTGTCTGAGACAGTGATTGCAGTCACGCAGCGTGACGTTGGAGTGTCGGACCAAGCCTCAAGTGTTAGTGCGATGTCGCAGCTCTGACACGCGTTATCCGGATTTGCTGCGCCACTCAGGTAGGTTGATGCGCCAATGCTGCAGGTTAGTTGGCACGTTCCTCTGACGCATTGCTTGTTCGTCCCGCACACAGTCCCGTCTGGGCGCGGACTCCATTGGATCGGCGACACACCCGGTTGACAGCTCTGGCAGTTGTTCTCGGTGTTGACGTAGTTGGCGACATATGGCTTCGAGCTAATGGTGCAAGTAGTGGGCTCTGCAGTCGTTCCGGACCCTGCAGCACCCCCCTGTGCAGCACCAGCGTTCGCGATGACGGCGGTGCCTCCACTGGTGGATCCACCGTCTGTGCTGGTGGATCCACCGTGGAGCGTGGTCCCCGCCGTGCCGAGGGAGGCCCCACCCGATGCGGTTGCCCCTCCGTTTCCCGCTGGGGCTCCTCCGGATGTCGAAACTCCAGAAGGTCCACCGGCTGTTGGCTGTCCTCCTTGTGAGGTTGCCGATTGACTCCCCATCCCCGCCGTTACACCCGTTGTAGTCCCCGTCGTCACCCCGCCCGCCGTTACACCCGTTGTAGTTCCCGCCGTCGCCCCACCCGACGAAGTACCTGTTGACGACGCCCCACCACTGCCAGTTCCGCTACCACCGCCGTCACTGGTCTTGCTCTCCGTGCCACCGCTACTACTGCGGCCGCCGGCGTCAACACCGCCACCGGCGCCGCCCTTGACTTCTGACCTGGTCTTCTCGAAATCCGTCACCAGCGTGCACCCGACGGACAGCAACGCTACGACGATGAAACTCGTATCAAGTGTTCTTCGAAGCATGATGATGGCCCTCCGGATTAGAACTTGCCCAAGATGGCGACGCCCGCTGTTTGGGGGGTGGCTACGGGAGTGACTTTGACGTTGGTCTTGCCGCTGCTGGGCGCGGATTTGGGTGCGGCGAGGAAGAGGTAGGTCGTGATTCCGGCGCTGACGACGGCGGCTCCGATGCCGATGTCCGTGAGGATGGCCAGCGTCTCGCCGGATTTCTTCAGGCGATCTTCTTCGGCAAGATCCGTAGTGGCATTGAAGTCCTTCTCCTTGCCCAACGCAAGCACGCCAGTGACCGTGGCCGCGGCGACAAAAACACCAGTCGCGGCAAGGGCGACGTAGGCACCGGTGTAGCTGCGGTGTTCGGCGGGCTTGGCCTCGGGGGCAGTCAACTTCGGCACTTCGGGTGCGGCATTTGACGCGGTGGAAGCGGGGGCGGAGGCTCTCTTTTCGGGCTTGGGCTCGGGCTCGAGCTTGAACTGGTGCTGATGCGTCGAGGATGGTTCTGCGTTGAAGGACCATTCGGCACTCACGTAGCCAGGCGCCTGGACGGTGAACTTGTGTAGTCCGGGGTGGATACCTAGCGAGGCTTTGCCTGTGTTGAGCGGGTATTGATTGACCAAGGTGGCACCCTTGGCGTTGCGGCGCTCGTCGATGAGGATGGTTTCGGCGGGTTCGAAATCCAGGGTCACGCGCACCAGGCTGGCGCTCAGCATGGCGATGTCTCGCTCCATTTGCTTGCGCTGCTTGGGGGTAAAATCCGATTCTCCGTTATGCGCGAGGTAAGCGCGGTAGGCCTCAATCGCTTCCCCGTCACGCTCGAGACTGAGCGCGCAAAGCCCGATGTTGTTCATCAGTTTCCAATTGGGATCCGCGGCGTAGGCGGCGCGGAACTCTTTGAATGCGTCTTCCCACTTGGAACCGGTGGGATCGTCGACATAGGCCACACCGGCGTCGAAGTGCCGCTGAGCGTCAGCGTTCAGCGGCACTGCAGCAGCAAAGGCTGGCCAGATGAGCAAGCCGCACCAGGCGAACAGAGCAAGAAGACGAGCTTTCACCGGAAATTCCCCCACCCAGACGAGCGCTGGGCCACGACGAGACCGAGTAGCATAGAGATGTCACGTCAGAAATCCCCCAAGCTGAGCCTTAGTCCTCGTAGGAAGCATCAAGACTCCTTGGCCCTCAAAGGAAGCCACTTTGGCGGGGACAATTCATAATCGTGTGCAGGGAGCCTGGTGTTTCCTGGTTTTGTTGGGAACGGCAGAGTTCAGGTCGCGGGGCCTGATACGCGTTGGGGCTCGGTCAGTGCCATCATCGGTGGAGTCGTAGCAGGCGACGCCGTCGACGCGCACGACGTGCTCAACGCGCACGACGCGCACGACGCGCACGACGCGCACGACGCGCACGACGCGCACGACGCGCACGA
>CAYVXY010000008.1:409868-411948 GCA_964454965.1 uncultured Polyangiaceae bacterium
CGCGTTCGACGCGCACGACGCGCACGACGCGCACGACGCGCACGACGCGCTCAACGCGCACGACGCGCTCAACGCGCACGACGCTCAACGCGAGTCTTCAACGCGAGCCTTCAAAGTGAGCCTTCAGAGTGAGCCTTCAACGCGATCGCACTAGCCTAGCGTGCTTGATGGCTCTCTTCACCTGCTCACGACCGAAGAGTCGCTCTGCTTCGAAGGCATTATGCCCCTTGCATCGAAGGCGCAGATTGGAGGCAGTCGCAGCGCCTCCGAGCGCATGGGCATCAATGTGGTCGAACTCGAGGAAGTGGCGCTGCTCACAGCGCCGACCCTGTTGGTCGAAGAAAGTGCATTGACCGCCGTCGCGTTCAAACACAGCTCGTCGAACGACCGCTGGCACGCGTCGTCTGCGCTTCGAGTCTACCATTTCTGCGGGTTGTGCTGCCGCACAAGTTCGTTGATCTATGACGAGGGCGGTGGCATTCGAACCACCACGCCCAGCACGAGCGCGAGTTGGATCCAAAGCGCGACTTGGATCCAAAGCGCGACTTGGATCCAAAGCAGGAGTTGGATCCAAAGCAGGAGTTGGATCCGGATCTTGCTCTTCGCTGGGCTGCAGGTGCGATTCTTGGCACGATTCGTGCTCGAGTTCGACAGCCAATTCGACCGATTGGTGATTCGACAGTGGACGCGCCCCGTAGCGACGCTTCTCCTCCCGTTCGAGCAATTGGTCGAGTGCACGCTCTACTAGTGCCGGCAGATCAGACGGATTCATGCAGTGGCTTAGCAATTCGCCAGCTCGGTCCAACTTCTGCTTGAGCCGCTCACTGGCGGTGAAGGTGACTCGATAGGTCTTGCTCGAGAGCGGCGCGACTCGAGTAGCAGGCGCCAATCGTAGCGCGCCGGGCATCTGTCCCAAAGGGGCCTCTCGTGTTTGCGCGATCGTTGCTTGCGCGGTCGTTACCTGCGCGGTTGACACTCGTGCGGTCGTTGCCTGCACGGTCAACGGTGCCGTCTTCGTGGTTTGCGTGGTCGGTCCCGACGTCTGCCAAGGTTCGCAATTTGTTTCGTCACGGTCGGTTTTGGTCAAATGAGGGCACTCTTCAAAGGGCGATTGTCTAGTATTCGGCAACCTGCGTATGCTCGAGGGGACATCGGGGCGTGGACAACGTGAAGCCACGAGCTTCTCCACCTGGCGTTTACTCTTCTCACAGGCCAAAAGGAGCCACTCCACATGGTTCTCCTCAGTCAAGTGCGGCTTGAGCAGCATCAGTGCAGTTAGATGAATACGACCATCGGCGAGTAGGTCGTAAATGAGTGGGAATCGTCGCATCAGGCGGGCTGCGCCCACACGCTTGAACGCGACGTCCTCGCTGTATCCCAAACGGGAAACGCAATACTCGAAAGCCGATGCGACGGCCTGTTCGCGATAGAGCTGACGTCGGTCCAGCTCGACAAGATACAGAAGGAGCTCTGCCTCCAGACGACGATTCTGCTGGTTCAGTTCTAAGAGCTGCGAGACGATCAAATGATTCGGCAGTCGATCAATGGAACGGCATCGAGCTCCCAAAGCGGAGAACTCAACCGTGGAGGCGGACACTTCGGTGCAAGAAATTGAAGATCCGTTTGCCATGCGAGCGAAAGTATCACTCGAGTTTTCTTGCTCTGACGATGGCGGCTGGCTGCGTTTTGGGAATCATCATGATGTCAAACTCGACACGCAGGTGAAAGCGAAGACTGAACGAATACTTGGCAGAGAGAAGCAGCAAATCACATGGCTTGCGCATTTTCGCGACAGCGCCGCGCGAAAACGTGTCAACCGGAATCGGCAGTTTGATGAAGAATTTTTTGCTGACTGTCGGCGACGCATGAACGCCTAGCGACCGCGCCGCGCAACGGCCGCCACACGACCGCACGCCACACGAATGCCTAGCGACCGCCCCCGCGCTGCACAACGCCGCGCGAAGGCGTCGCGACTGCCCCCCGCGCCGCACAACGCCGCGCCGCACAACGCCGCGCCGCACAACGCCGCGCCGCGCAACGGCCGCCACACGACCGCACGCCACACGAATGCCTAGCGACC
>CAYVXY010000009.1:0-120476 GCA_964454965.1 uncultured Polyangiaceae bacterium
CTGGTGGCTTGGGTTGGGGGTATCCTCGCCCTCGCCATGCCCAAGGTTCACACAGCCTAACGCAACATGTGATCACAAGGGATCACGCATGGTCACTCAGCCACAGTCGGACTAAACCGGACACAGATAACCAGCCCATTTACCCCAACGTCGCATCGAGAAACATCATCACGACGAATCCACCGAGGAGACTGAAGGTGGCAAGCGTTTGGTGTCCGCGGCTGTGTGTCTCCGGAATAACCTCATCGCTGATGATGTAGAGCATGGCGCCCGCGGCGAGCCCGAGCACCCAGGGCATCATGGGTTGTGCCACAAAGAGCGCCAAGGTTCCGAGCACGCCACCGAGTCCCTCAAGCAGGCCGGTGGCCAATGAGATGAGAAACGCCGCGGTGCGCCGATAGCCGACTGTGAGCAGCGCCGCGGCAACAGCCAAGCCTTCCGGGATGTTCTGCAGACCAATACCAAACGCGAGGCTTATGCCGTTGGCCTGGTTTCCGCCCGCAAAACCAACGCCAACAGCCATGCCTTCGGGCAGATTGTGCAATGTGATCGCGATAACGAACAACCAAACCCGCGCCAACTTGGCTGCCTCGGGACCTTGGCGACCGAGTATGAAGTGTTCGTGGGGAGCAAAGTGATCCAGGGACCAAACGAGCAGTGCACCGGCAACCAAGCCGACAATTACAATCCCAACGGCAGTGGCTTTGGCGTAACCGAGCACCGCGGCGTACTCTAGACCTGGCAAAATCAGAGAGAAGAAGCTGGCCGCGAGCATGATCCCCGCAGCACTACTGAGCAGCGCATCCTCCAATCGCGGTGAGAGTTTGCGCACGAAAAAGACACCCAACGCTCCGATGCCGGTCATGGCACCCGCAATCAAGCTAAGGATGATTCCATTCATGTCCTAGGCACCACTGCCCTCGTAGCACAGGACACTGCGAAAGCGCGCCACAACCGATGGCCGGTAGTGGCAACGCACCTCGAAACCCCATCGTCGAGGTCAGCGAATTCGTTGTTGAATCGTGGGTCTCTCCGTCGACGCGGCAGTGTCCGGTTCGTCAACTCAAGGGCCTGTAGCGTGGATCAATTGGAGGTCCCTTGACTTCGGCCCTTACAGTTGCCGGTTGACAGGACGTTGTCCAAACCACCATCCTAAGAGCCAAATTGGAGATGTGCCTCGTGTTCGCTAGAGTTTCGTCATCACCACTCACCAGTCTGTTGCAGCCGCGGCACTGGTGGCCCGCTGGGAGTTGCCGACTATGACGAGCGCGCTCGATCTGGTCGAGCATGTGCCGATGCCGGCCTACGTGTTTCGGATCCTTGGTGAGGAGTTCATTCTCGAACACATCAATGCTGTCGGCAAAGAGCGCAATCCTGACTTGGTGGCCCTGTGCGGACGGCCCATGGTTGGCCTTTACAGCGATCAGCCGCAGGTCATCGAAGATGCGCGGCGTTGCGCTGCGGAGCAAGTAGCCGTTACGCGCGAATTGCCCGTGCGCCGCTACGACCGTACCGAGGCCACCCAATTTCTGCGGCTCACCTTCGTCCCAGCGCCCCCCGAGCACATTGTCCTGTTCATGCAGGACGTCGCAAACTTGGAGGTGGCGCAGACTGCACTGAACGAGAGCGAAGCGCGCTACCAGAGCTTGATAGCTTCACTTCCCGATGCCGTTCTGCTGCGCGGCGTCGACGGACGGGTGCTTTACTGCAACGAGGTTGGAGTCGAACTGTTCGGCGCCAAGAGCCAGGCCAGTCTTCTTGGGCAAACGGAGGTCTTGGCGCCTGGATTCGAAGTGCAAACTGAAACGGGTGAACGCATCGCAGGTTGCGATGTCCCAAGTCGTAGGGTGCTGGTCACTGGCAAGGCCGAGCCCGGTCAGGTTCTTGCCCTCGTTGGCAACGGCCACCTGCGCTGGGTACGTGTGGCAGCGCAGCCGATCCGCTCGGCCAATGGGGGTCTGACCGGATCGATTACGACGTTTACGGACATCACCGAGCGAGTCACCGCGCAGGGCGCGCTGCGCGAGAGTGCGGCGCGCCTCGATCTCGCGCTGTCTGCAGCGCGGATGGGTGTTTGGGAATTCGAGCCCAGTACCGATGTCGGCTGGTGGTCGCCGAATCTCAATTCTGTCTTTGTGCTCGGCGGTCGTGCGCGCGGCCTCAGTGGGTTCGTCTCGTACATTCATCCCGACGATCGCGCGGCTGTTGTCGCCAATGCAGAGCGCCTCGTCCGGGGCCGGGTTGGTGACAGTTTTGAACAGGAATTCCGCATCGTCGGTGAAGACCAAGTAACGCGATGGGCCCGAATTCGCGGTAGCTTATCCGATGCCGCGACGCGGCGCATCCTCGGTGGCACGATCGTGGATATCACCGAACAACGCCAGCTCGAAGAGGAGTTGCGACGCGCTAGCCGTTTGGAGAGCATTGGCCGCCTCGCCGGCGGTGTGGCGCATGACTTCAACAATTTGTTGGCCGCCATGTTGGGATCTTTGGAACTCGTCGAGGAGCATTGTCCCGCTTGCGCCGAGGAGGACCTTGCAACGATCCGCCACAGCGCGCTGCGCGCACGCGATTTGACTCGCCAATTGCTCGCTTTTGCGCGCAAGCAACCGGTGGAATGGAAGACGGTGGATCTTGGCGCCCTGGTTCGCCATGTCGAGTTGATGCTGCGTAGGCTCGTTGGACCGAGCATCGAGATCGCGATTACGAATTCCGAGCCCGTGCTGGTACGAGCCGATCCTTCGTTGCTCGAACAAGTCCTGGTCAACCTCGTTGTCAATGCACGGGATGCGATGCCCAACGGCGGCCGGCTTGAAATTCACGCCAAACGCGAGGCAATCCCATTGGCTACCACGCAAGAGTCGCCCGGGATTGCCGTGCTAGAAGTCTCGGACTCTGGCGTCGGCATGGACGACGATACGCGAAAGCAGGTGTTCGAGCCTTTCTTCACCACCAAGTCGCACGGCACAGGCCTCGGGCTTGCTAGCAGTTATGGCATCATCCAGCAGCATCAAGGAAACATCAGTGTCGAAAGCCAACCGGGGCGCGGCACCAGGTTTCGTGTCACGCTTCCAAGCCTATCCGCGTCACGGCCCCCTGCAGAAGTTGCCGCTCGCGAGGTTCCGATTCGACCCGCCAAGGGTCTGATTCTCGTCGTGGACGACGAGGACGTTGTCCGCGAGACGGCGGTGCGTATGGCGAAGAGTCTTGGCTACGACGTACTTGCTGCGCGCAACGGCATGGAAGCCTTGGAATGCGCCGCAAGACATCACGATTCCATTCAACTGCTGCTCTGCGATATCGCTATGCCTGGCGAGGATGGCCCCAGCGTTGCGGCACGACTGCGCATGCAGCACCCGCGACTTAAGGTGTTGTTCATGTCCGGTTATTCCTCGGACATGCAGGAGGTTAAGCTCTCCGGTTCACTGTTCTTGCAGAAGCCCTTCAGTCGCACCGAAATGGCCGCGAAGCTCGCCGAATTGCAGAGCAGCTGAGGCGCTCGGTACAGCAATCACTGTTCGTTCGTTTGGGGGGCAATCGCGGACTTGCGCATGACGACCATCAACTTGTCGAGTGAACGGACTTGAACTTCGGCGTTGATGAAAGCGACATTCAGGCAACTCCACCTGCTCGCGATCGTTCCGATGGGACCCACCGTGGACCGATTCGGTGCCGTTTCGATCACCGTGGTCAACGTGCTCGAGGTCTTGCTTCTGGGCGAGGTGTCGTCGTGCACTGGGGTGTCTTCGGTTGCCTTGTTCATCGTGGTCACGGCGATTCGACGCTAGCGGCAGAATCCTTCAGCAAACCTCAAGCACGGATCACAGGCCGCGCACAATGTCAACTTATCGTCGTACTGAGGCGGACTTCTCGCGGTTCGTCAAGGACTTCGACTCGTCCGGCGCGGATTAGGAATAGTCGAGGGCTCCGGTTCGTTCTGCGAAAATGCTGCGTCAGGCTCGGGCAAGCGCTATGGTCATCCGGTCCAACGATGGGAGAAGCTGAGTCTCTTGCTGGTCGGGTACTGGCCGACAAGTACCTGCTCCTTGAACGCCTTGGAGAAGGCGGATTCGGTAGCATTTGGCGTGCAGAGCATCAGGTCCTAAGGTCGCCCGTCGCAGTGAAACTGATCGATCTGAACATGGCGCGCAAGGAAGGCGCCGTCGAACGGTTCTTGCGCGAGGCACAAGCGACCGCGGCCCTGCGCAGCCCGCATGTCGTTCAAGTACTCGACTACGGCGTTGACGGCGACCAACCCTTCATTGTCATGGAGTTGATGGAAGGCGAGAACCTCGCCGATCGCATCGCGCGCGTCGGACCGCTGCCACCCAACGAAGTGGTTCGCATCGTGACTCACGTGGCACGAGCCATGGGCAAAGCCCACGAACTCGGCATCGTGCATCGCGATCTGAAGCCCGAGAATATCTTCCTCGTAAGCAACGGCGACGACGAGGTCGCCAAGGTGCTCGATTTCGGTGTCGCCAAGTTTGCGGTTCCGATCGACGTTGACCAGAACACCTACACCATCACGGGCTCGCTCATCGGTACGCCGTACTACATGAGCCCGGAGCAAGCCCAAGGCAACAAGGCCGTCGATCATCGCTCGGACCTATGGGCGCTCGGTGTGATTGCGTTCGAGATGATGACGGGCAAGCGTCCGTTCGACGGCGATGCGCTCGGCGACCTCGTGCTGACGATCTGTGTCCGCTCAATTGCCATCCCCTCGGCGGTCGCAAAGGTTCCCGCTGGGTTCGACACTTGGTTCGCGCGATCCGTGGAGCGTGAGCCCGACGCGCGCTTCCAATCCGCCCGCGAAATGGCGCTTGCCTTGCTGCGCGTCATCGAGGGAGATGAGGGGGAGAGCCGCTACACGAGCATCGAAGACCGACTGAGCCAGAAGCCGTCGAATGCCGACGCTGAGATCGGCATGGACATTCCGTCTCGCCCCTCCACCTCGGCATTTGCGGAGACAGTACGCGACGATGCGCTTGCCTTGGGGATATTGAACGGCGGATCACTCGTCCCGCCTGCCCGCGCCACCGCCTCGGCGACCAGCGCGAGCGAAGACGAGCCCGACCAACATGAGCATCTCACACCTTGGTCGGTGGCTGGCATTGCGGTGCTCGCTTTGGCCGCTGGCGCTGCGGCGGTATATGGTGTCTTCTTTCTCGTTCGTGCGCATGACACGTCCAATGACACGGTCGAGGTTGCGCCTTCGTCGTTGCCACAGCTAGGGGCAACGCCCACCGTATCGGGTTCGTCGAAGCGTCATTTCGACGTCGCTACGTCGAGCAAGCCCAATAGCCCAGCAGAACCGGCGGTAGGAAGAACTCAGCGATCCCCAACGGAGGCAGCGCGCGATCCGAACAGGCTGACCAATAGCCCCGTTGGAGCCAATCTGGAGCGCGCCCCCAGCGAGCCAGCTCAGACACCAATCCCAGCGGCAAGCGGTCCGTTGCCGCCAGCGCCAGCCGAACCCGCAGCGCCGCCACCGCCGCCGGCAATGCCAGCGCCAGTCGCGCCGCCCGAAAACCTCGCACCCGAAGCAACCCCTGCTCCAGCGCCTATGCCGGACCTGTCTTCTGGCACACTACCGTTAGACGCACCGCCAACACCTGCATCGAACAACGTCCAGGGTAAGACCCAACCTTCGACGTGACTCCATCCACCACGGACGAATCGAAGTAGAGGCGTGAGTCTAGCCGATTGCGCCCTTGACCAATAGGCGATCCGGGTGTCGCGACGAAGCCGGCACCTCGTGCAGACCCAGTAGCTCTTCGGCAAGTTCGATCAAAGCCACATCGTTTACGACGCGCGTCGCCAATACGCCACGACTGCCGCCACCGACAGCGACCCGAATGAGACTCTGATGCACCGATTGTACGATGATGAACGGCGGCATCTGACCGCTCTGGCGGGCGATGGCCAAGATCCCGAGCCCAGTGCCTCCAGGCAAACGACTGTCGCTCAGCACCAGATCGAAACTGCCACGGTCGTGCAGAGCCCTGGTGAGGCCCGCCGCGTCCTTGACCTGTACTACGCGAGCATCGAGCGCACGAATGATGGGCAACACCGCCACTTCGACTTCGGCGGATGCGGCCGCCAAAAGAATTCGCTGGCGACGCACGCCGGCCACCGGTCCGTCTTGAACGGGCACTAGTCTAGCCGGGACGAGTCTGGCCTCACTGCAGCTGATTACGCGCTCGGGCGGCACTGGACAGGCGTTGTGTACGTTGCTGGACGCGGGTTTGTCCATGTTAATGGAACCTGGGGCTATCAAGAACCTGTTTTGTGCGATGTCCCTGAGGCCGCGCACGCACTCGCATGAAATGTGCCAGCCGTTTTGTCTGGTAACCCATTGAAATGATACTGCGAGATCGTTGATCCGAATTGCCGGTTTCAACCATGAAAGGTTCGGATCTGAAACGCACCTGCTGGGCGACTCCAGAATGCCAATGTGGGTGCATCGCGCCCTGCCCAAGGTCCGCGGGACTTGTGCAACGTCACTGAAAGGAATCGGTCATGCGTTTTCCAACACCATCATATCTTGGGATGCTCCCGTTACTGGTCGTTGCGTCCGCCTGCAGCGGCACGGCCGCACGAGGACCTCGAGTTGGTGGCGCGATGCCACAGAGCTCTGCTGAAGCGCCAGGGGACCCGTCTCACAACCTGCTGCGCAACATGGACTTTGCTTCCGGCTCCATGCTGCCCTGGTTGACGAGTTTTTCGCCACCCGCGCAGGGCGAAGGCATCGTCAAAGATGGCGCGCTGTGTGTGAACGTCAAAGTGGGTGGTTCGAATCGCTGGGACGCGCAGGTGAGGCACCGCGAGATGGTCGTGCAAAAGGGCCACGAATACGTGGTAAGTTTCAAGGCTTGGGCGTCGCGCGACACGAACTTGGCCGCCAAGATCGGCATGTCGGGACCCCCGTACACGGACTACTGGACCAAGGGGCTGGCTCTGACGAAAGAACCGAAACAGTTCTCGCATAAGTTCAAGATGACGCGCCCTGACGATCCTACCGTCGAGTTCGCGATGCATTTCGGTGGCCATATGATCCAAGGCCCCGGGCCGATCGACATCTGTTTCGACGATCTGGTGTTATCGGATCCCGATTTCACGCCACAACCAGCTGTGAAGAGCGTCGCAATTCCGAATTTGCGCGTCAACCAAGTCGGCTACGTCCCAGGCTTCGCCAAATGGGCAGTGCTAGTCACAACCGCAAAGGACCCCTTAGTCTACCAACTGGTGGATACCACGGGCAAGGTGGTTCAGAGTGGAAAGACCATCCCGCATGGCCTTGACGCCGCCTCGGGCGACAACCTGCATGCGATCGATTTCTCGGCTTTCGTCGTGCCAGGCAAGGGCTACGTCATCAAGGTGGGGCAGGACGCGAGTGACCCCTTCGATATCGATAAGGGGATCTACAAGACTGCCAAGTATGATGCGTTCAAGTACTTCTACCTGAATCGCAGTGGCATCGAGCTGAAGCTGCCTTTCGCTGGCAAGACCGATTGGACACGCCCCGCAGGACATCCCAAGGACGAGGCCCCGTGTAGCGCCGCCGCGAAGTGCAACTATTCACTCGATGTGACCGGCGGCTGGTATGATGCCGGCGACTACGGCAAGTACGTCGTCAACGGCGGGATCAGCGTCTGGACGCTGATGAACTGGTACGAACGCACCAACGCGATGGCCGGCGACAGCAACGCGTTCGGAGATTTGAAAGACCTCTTGCCTGAAAGCGGCAACAAGATCCCCGATGTCCTCGACGAAGCACGTTGGGAGCTCGAGTTCATGCTGCGGATGCAGGTCCCCGAGGGCAAACCCAACGCAGGTTTGGTGCATCACAAGATGCACGATATCGATTGGACGGCCCTCGGCATTGGCCCGCATGAGAGCAAGATGAAGCGTGAGTTGCGCCCGGTCAGCACGGCCGCCACTCTGAACTTGGCGGCAGCAGCAGCTCAGGCGGCGCGGCTATTTGCGCCCTTCGATCCGGCCTTTGCCGATCGTTGCCTCAAGGCAGCCGAAATTGCCTGGGCCGCAGCGAAGAAGAACCCAAGACTGCTTGCCACCGCCGAAGACGGAAAGGGTGGTGGCCCCTACGAAGACAAGGAGGTCTCGGACGAGTTCTACTGGGCCGCGGCCGAACTCTGGCTAACGACCGCAAGAGCCGAGTACAAAAAGGAAGTCGAGCAATCACCGCTCGACAAGGTGATTGACGCTGGTGGCGATGGCATTCAAACGTTGATGACTTGGCAACGCGTCGACGGGCTTGGCAAGATCTCGATGGCTATCGCTGCATCCAAGACCGCATCGGTCGAGCGCGACCGCTATCGTCAGCAGCTTGTGACCGTGGCCGACCAATACGCCAGACTCGCCGCGGCTGAAGGCTACAGAGTGCCGTTCGGTACCGGCAAGTCCACCGAGTATCCCTGGGGCTCGAACTCCTTCGTCATCAACAATGCGCTCGTGTTGGCCCTCGCTTACGATTTCACCAAGACCGCCAAGTATCGCGATATGGCGGTATCCGGGCTTGACTATCTCTTCGGTCGCAACGCCACAGGGCAGTGTTACGTCACGGGCTATGGCGATCGTCCGCTCACCAATCCGCATCATCGCTTCTGGGCACATCAAGCCAGCGCCAAGTATCCGTCGGCGCCACCGGGAGCGCTTTCCGGTGGTCCCAACTCGGGGCTACAGGATCCGTACGTGAAAGCGGCGGGGCTTTCGGGCTGCAAGCCGCAGAAGTGCTTCGTCGATCACAGCGAAGCTTGGTCGGCGAACGAGATCACCATCAACTGGAATGCACCCTTGATGTGGGTGCTAGCCTGGACGGACGAACAGGCACGCTAGTGGCCGTCGGCTATCAGCTATCGGCCATCAGCTATCAGCACGTGCGGCACGCCTCTGAATCGCAGAGACTCGTTCCGGACAAGGTTCAACCCGAAGGGCCAACACGACCTGATACCTGATCGCTGATATCTGAAGGCTGTTTGGGTCGGTGCGTCGCAGTGACGGCAATGGGTGCGCGGTCACTGCGGCGGCTGGGGATTTCGGCGTGCCCAACGTGCAGCCATGCGTAGTCCGTGAACCGCCGTCACTGCAACGAACCGGCCAGTAAATCCCATTGAAACGTAGCGGTTTGGATCCGCCGTCGTTCGCAAGCGCCTCAAGAACCGCCTGTCATTCTGGGTTCCGCTTGACCGGACCGCAGGTTGCAGGCACGCTCCGCAACCAACACCGTGCCCGCACCCGAGCCTTCTCACGAACCTCGTACAGTTGGTGGGCACCATAAGCACCCGACAGCGATGAGCAAAGCAAAAGCCCGAACGCTGCCGCATCTGGTGATCGAGAACGTTAGCCCGCTTCTCGATGCCGGCCGGCATCCCGTCAAACGCACCCTAGGCGACGTCGTGCGCGTCGGCGCCGATATCGTCAAAGATGGACATGATCTGATCTCCGGACAGGTGAGCTTTCGCGGTCCCGGCGACGCCGCCGATCACCATGTTACCTTGACGTACGACTACAATCCCGATCGCTGGTTCGCCGAATTCACGGTCGACAAGCTCGGCATCTGGAAGTTCAGCGTGGACGCTTGGCCCGACCCCTACCGATCCTGGGTGACTGATTTGCGCAAGCGCATTACCGCTGGGCAAGACATCACCTCTGAACTGTTGGAGGGTGCCCATCTGCTCGCCAAGGCCGCGCGGTCGCGCCACGGTGAAGTCTCACATCGGATCCTCGATGCCAGCAAGAAGCTCGGCGATACTTCGCTTGGTATCGCACCGCGCCTCGAAGTCGCCTACCAAGAGAGCCTGCTCGTCGATCTGTTTGGCCCATTGGTACCTGAGGATCGGGTTCATTTCGAGTACACGTCGGAAGTCTTGGTGGAACGCGAATTGGCAGGTTTCGGCACTTGGTACGAGCTGTTCCCACGGTCGCAAGCCAAGGACCTCGGCCGCCACGGCACCTTCGCGGACGTGGAGGAGCGCTTCCCCGAACTCGCAGCACTCGGTTTCGATATCGTCTACCTACCACCGGTGCACCCAATTGGCGTGACGCATCGCAAGGGCCGCAACAATGCCCATTCGGCACAGCCCGGAGACCTAGGTAGCCCTTGGGCGATCGGTTCGAGTGAGGGCGGTCACGATGCCGTACATCCAGATCTCGGAACGCTCGCGGATTTCGACCAGATGGTGCGCACAGCCAGCGACTTCGGTCTCGAGATAGCGCTGGATTTTGCCCTACAATGCTCACCAGACCATCCCTGGTGCAAGGAGCACCCCGAATGGTTCTTCGTTAGACCGGATGGGACCATTCGGTACGCCGAGAATCCGCCCAAGAAGTACGAAGACATCTACCCCTTGAACTTCTGGTGCGAGGATCGCGAGGCACTCTGGAATGCCTGCCGCGAGCTAGTGCTATTCTGGATTGGACATGGTGTGAAGATCTTTCGCGTCGACAACCCGCACACCAAGCCCCTAGCGTTTTGGGAGTGGATGATCGCCGAGGTGCGTCAGCGCCACCCCGACACCATCTTTCTTTCGGAATCCTTCACCCGCCCGAAGCGCATGCGGGCTCTGGCCAAACTCGGCTTCTCCCAGAGCTACACCTACTTTACCTGGAAGAATTCCGCCTGGGAGCTGCGTGAATACCTGACCGAGCTCACGAGCACCGAGATGACGGAGTTCTTCCGTCCCAACTTCTTCACCAACACGCCGGACATCCTGCACGAGTACCTGCAGATTGGCGGCCGACCAGCATTTCGCATTCGCCTGCTGTTGGCAGCAACGCTCTCGCCAACGTACGGCATCTACAGTGGGTTCGAGCTATGCGAGAACCGGGCGGTGCATCCGAATAGCGAAGAGTACTTGAACAGCGAAAAATACGAGATCCGCCAGCGCAATTGGAATCTGTTTGGAAACATCAAGCACGACCTATCCAAGCTGAATCGGATTCGACGCGAGAATCCTGCGCTGCAACGACTAGACAACTTGTCGTTTATTCAAACGGAGTTCGATCAGATCCTCGGGTACGTGAAATCCACGGAGGACAACCACCTCATCATCGTGGTGAATCTCGACCCAAGTCGCATGCACGAATGCATGATCCACGTGCCGCTCGAAGAGCTGGGTCTCGGTGAAGAGGAGATGTTCGAGGTCGAAGACCTATTGACGGGTATTCGCCACACCTGGCGTGGGCGCCGCAACTACGTGCGGCTCGATCCCAGCGAACGCGTGGGCCACGTCATGCGCCTATTGCGCCGACACTGATCGCTTCGATGTTGGCTCGACTGCGTCAAACCGAGCAAGCATCGGTCGATGGCCCGGTCGCCTTGGTTTCGTTTCCAACGCGGCTCGCGTTCCCAAATCTGGCCATGAGTGTAGGCTGAACCAATGAGACTGCGCGTATGGCCCGGGGAGCCCCAATTGCTGGGGGCCACGTGGGACGGCGAAGGCGTCAACTTCGCGTTGTTTTCCGAACATGCCGAGCGGGTCGAGCTCTGTCTGTTCGACCACGCTACAGATGAAGTCGAACGCCACCGCATCCCCGTCGTCGAACACAGCAATCACATCTGGCATGCCTATCTACCAGATCTGCGCCCAGGACAGCTGTACGCCTATCGCGTGCATGGCCCCTATGCACCACTTCTGGGCCATCGCTTCAATCCGCACAAGCTGCTGCTCGATCCCTACGCCAAAGCCATTAGAGGAGACGTGCGTTGGGGATTGGCAAACTATGGTTACGATGGCTCGCTCCCCGACCAAGATCTGACGTTTTCCGAGCTCGACAGCGCGGCACATCTGCCCAAGTGTGTCGTCGTCGACACGGCCTTCACCTGGGGTGACGATCGGTCACCGCGCACCCCTTGGAGCAAGACGCTCATCTACGAGTGCCACATCAAGGGAATGACGGCACTGCATCCCGAGGTCCCCGAGCAATTGCGCGGAAAATACCTGGGTCTCTGCTCGAGTCCCATCCTAGATCACTTGCAAAGCCTCGGGGTTACTGCCGTCGAACTTCTGCCCGTCCATCAAGCAGCTCACGACAAACGACTGCTCGAACTCGGCCTCTCGAACTACTGGGGCTACAACACGATTGGGTTCTTCGCGCCCGATCCAAGATTTGCCTCCACCGAAGATGGCCAGCAAACGACCGAGTTCAAGACGATGGTCAAAGCGTTCCATCGCGCCGGCATCGAGGTCATCCTCGACGTGGTCTACAACCACTCGGGGGAAGGCAACGAACTCGGACCGACGCTTTGTTTTCGTGGGATCGACAACGCGTCGTACTACCGTCTGCCTGCGCATGACAAGCGACGCACTGTCGATTTCACCGGTTGCGGCAATAGTCTGAACCTACTTCACCCTCGGGTTCTGCAATTGGTACTCGATAGCCTGCGCTACTGGGTCATCGAGATGCACGTCGACGGATTCCGCTTCGACCTGGCGCCTACCTTGGCACGTGATCCGCACGAGTTCGACGTGGGGTCACGCTTCCTGATGACAGTTCAACAGGATCCGATCTTGTCGCGCGTCAAGCTCATCGCAGAGCCCTGGGACCTCGGTCCCGGCGGTTACCGACTCGGCGGCTTTCCGCCCGGCTGGGCCGAATGGAATGGTCGATATCGCGACTGCGTGCGGCGCTTCTGGCGGGGAGAAGAGGGTCAGATCCCCGAACTGGCGTCGCGGATATCCGGTTCGAGCGATATCTTCATGCAAAGTGGGCGCGGCCCACTCGCCAGTGTCAATTTCGTCACCAGCCACGATGGCTTTACGCTAAACGATCTGGTCAGTTACGAGAAGAAGCACAACCTTCAGAATGGCGAAGAGAACCGCGATGGCACAAGCGAGAATCACTCGCGCAACTGGGGTGTCGAGGGTGAAACCGCGACACCGATGGTCATGCGGCTACGCGAGCGGATGCGCCGCAACTTCTTGGCAACGCTCGCACTATCGCAGGGAGTGCCCATGCTGACTCAAGGCGATGAGTTTGGTCGCACCCAGCACGGAAACAACAACGCCTACTGTCACGATAGTCCCCTTTCGTACATGGACTGGTCTTTGACCACAAGCAACGTCGAGTTGCTCGAGTTCACGCGCGAATTGTTCCGCATTGCACGGACCCACCGCGCCTTGCACCGGCGCCACTTCTTTCAGGGACGCAGCTTGGGAAGCGAGTCCCAAGACAGCGCGCACAAGGACGTGACCTGGTTGCGAGCCGATGGTCGCGAGATGCTTGACGAAGACTGGATGTCCCCGAAGGCACACAGCCTCGGCATGCTGATCCGCGGTGATGCACCAGACCAGATGGACGAGTTGGGGCATCCACTGAATGAAGCATCGCTCTATTTCTTCTTGAACGCGGCCCATCGCGCGAAAATCTACGCATTGCCTGCGCTCGACAAGCATGGGGTTTGGCGCGAGTTGCTAAACACGGCCCAACCCCCACGTCGGCTCGGCCGGGCCATGACGCTCAGTTGCGCTCCACACGCAGTGAATCTGCTCAGCTACGAATGGACGACAGGATGAACGACTCACAATTTGGCGATCACGACACATTGGCGCTCAAGGGTGATGCAAAGCAATTCGAGCTCGTCACCAAAGCGGAGCACATGCAACCGCATAGCTACTTGGGCGCGCACATGGCAATGGTTGGCGGCCTAGAAGGCGTAGTCGTGCGCTGCTTCCAGTCCGATGCCGAAGCGGCGTTCCTATTGCGGGATGGACTCGAGTCATCAGGAATGATTCCCTTGGGCCAGGGGGTGTTTGCGGTGTTTCTCGCCGGCGCTCGGTTGCCCATGCGCTACCGGTTGAGATTCAGTTTGCCGGATGGTCAGATCTTCGAACGCGGCGATGCTTATCGCTTCTTGCCGACACTCGGCGACATGGATCTGC
This sequence comes from uncultured Polyangiaceae bacterium, assembly GCA_964454965.1. Lineage (GTDB taxonomy): Bacteria > Myxococcota_A > Polyangia > Polyangiales > Polyangiaceae > FEN-1139. The sequence goes on from CAYVXY010000009.1 coordinate 13,905, forward strand.
ATCTCTTCAACGAGGGAACGCATCGCAGACTCTGGGAAGTTCTCGGGGCACACCCGCGCACGATCGACGGAGAACGTGGGACCTCGTTCGCGGTGTGGGCTCCCAACGCCAAGCGCGTGTCGGTCGTGGGAGAGTTCAGCGCATGGGATGGGCGACAGTACCAGATGCGCACCATGGGTCATTCGGGAGTCTGGGAGATCTTCGTGCCTGGCGTCGACGTGGGAACACTCTACAAGTTCGAGATTAAGACCAAGGAAGGTTGGCTCCGCGAGAAGACCGATCCGATGGCATTTGCGATGGAAGTGCCCCCAGCACAGGCGTCGCGTGTCACCGAGTCCGGTCACGACTGGGGAGACGTGGACTGGATGTCCGAGCGACACGCTCGCGATTGGCTGCGCGAGCCAATGGTCATCTACGAACTGCATCTTGGCAGTTGGGCTCGCGTGCCAGAAGAGAACGATCGCTACTTGACCTATCGCGAGATTGCGCCCCGCCTGGTCGACCACTGCAAAAAATTCGGGTTCTCACACATCGAATTGATGCCGGTCGCCGAGCACGCGTACTACCCGTCGTGGGGTTATCAGGTGACGGGCTACTATGCTCCGACCTCGCGCTACGGCAGTCCTGACGATTTCCGTGAGTTTGTGGATATCATGCACCGCGCAAACATCGGGGTCATCATCGACTGGGTGCCCGCACATTTCCCGAAGGACGATTTTGCCCTGCGCCGTTTTGACGGTACCGCGCTGTATGAGCACGAGGATTGGCGTCGCGGTGAACATCCAGATTGGGGCACATTAATCTTCAACTATGGCAGACCCGAAGTGCGGAACTTCCTCGTTGCCAACGCGCTGTACTGGCTGCGCGAGTTCCATGTCGATGGTTTGCGCGTCGACGCCGTAGCGTCGATGCTGTACCTCGACTACAGCCGCAAGGCCGGGGAATGGCTACCCAATCCCTATGGCGGTCGCGAGAACATCGAGGCCATCGACTTCTTGCGCCAGTTCAATCAGACGATCCAGGACGACCTGCCAGGGGCATTCACAATTGCCGAAGAATCGACGTCCTGGGGAGGCGTGTCACACCCAACGTCGTGGGGAGGCCTCGGTTTCACATTCAAGTGGAACATGGGCTGGATGCACGACACGCTCTATTTCTTCACACGCGAGCCGGTACACCGCAAGTACCACGTCGATCAACTGACGTTTTCGATGATGTACGAGCAAACCGAGCGCTTCATTAACTCGATCTCGCACGATGAAGTAGTGCACGGTAAAGGGTCGCTCTATTCCAAGATGCCCGGTGATCATTGGCAAAAGCTCGCCAATCTGCGCGCCATCCTTGGGTACCAGTACTTCCGCCCGGGCAAGCAGCTCATGTTCATGGGCACCGAGATCGCTCAGCCGCGCGAGTGGAACGTCGAGACTAGTCTCGATTGGCATCTAGCCGAGGAACCTGATCGCGTCGCCTTGCGCACCTACATCGCTGAGCTCGGACGGGTGTATCGTGCGCTGCCTTGTTTCTGGCATGGCGATCCGAATCCGGAGAGTTTCGAGTGGATCGACTTCAACGATCGCGACAACACGGTGCTCAGCTTCATGCGCCGTGACAGCGGTGAGCATGCCGTTGTCATCTTCAATTTTACCCCTGTGCCACGTGCAGACTACCGTATTGGTGCGCCGGAGGCCGGACGCTACCGCGTGATCATGAACAGTGACAGTGCACAATTTGGCGGTAGCGGTCTGCATACGGTTGATTGGATCGATACCGAACCGGTGGGCTGCCACGGGCGCAGCCAGAGTTTCCGCCTCACATTGCCGCCACTCGGCGTCGTGGCACTGGTGCCGGAACGCGTCGCGGCTCAGCTCGCGCCCGGCAATTCTGGCCCGAGTGAGACCGAAGAAACCGGTGTGCCGACATTGCCTACCGGAGCCGGATCGCTTCAACCATAACGTGAAGGAACAGCGGTTGACCCTGCCGCTGCGGTAGGGTCAAAAAGCAACGTTTCCTCAAGAGCATGCTGGCCGTACGACGCCATCGGCCTTGTCGACTGCCGGATGCCTGTCATCCTACCCCTTGCGTGTGGCCTACCTTCTGGAGACTCGGTGATGAAGTCCCTTCGTCTTGGCTTGGCGTTGGCGTTGGCCATCCCCACGTCTTGCGGGGGCAAGGTGGACACTGCGCATCGAATCACAGGCGGCGGTGCGGGTAGCAGCGCTGGTGGATCGGGAGTCATTTGCCAGCACGACGATGTTCGAATGCAGGTCGGGGATTCGTATGACGAGGCCGAATGCGTTCGCTGTGAATGCAAGGCGAGTGGCGACATCGTATGCGGCGAGGGGATCGATTGCTTTCAAGGCTGCGGCGATGCCTACGGCACTTATCGTCTGGGTACTACCTTTCCAGATCCGCGCAGCTGCGGCACGTGCACCTGCGAGATGGATGGTATAGTGAGATGCTCGTCGATGCGCTGCGAGGTCTCCTGCGACTATGCAGGCCATACCTACGTCAGCGGCGAGCAATTCATTGGTGTGGATGGCTGCAGTCCGTGCCGGTGTGCGGATGGTTCGGTAATCTGTTCGACCTTCGCCTGTCCCTGCGATCCCGAGCGCGAGCACTATCGAAAGTACGCGCCAATTGAAGCCACTGCCTGTATTCCTGCAGATTTTGCTTGTCCGGTTGGATCCACGACGTTTGCGAACACCTGTGGCTGCGGGTGTCAACAAGACCCTGCTTGCCCACCGTATTCCGAGTGCACTACTCCGATTTTAACTGGCGACCCCGCAAGTTCGCAGGGGGGTACGAGCGGTGCTGCAGTTCCCAACCCCTATGGCAGTAACGCGAACTCGATGGGTGGGGCACCGAATTCTGCGGCGGCTGGCTCAGCCGGCACCGCAGGCACCCTCGCGTTGCCGTGCCCCACGCCCGAAGAACGTGCCGCTTGTCCGTTGTCGTGGCCGGCTACGTAGGCCATCAACCGTACCGGCCTTCGATGTACTCCGCCGTGCGCGGATCATTGGGTCGAATAAAGAGGTCTGCCGTCGGCAGGTGCTCAACCAATTCTCCTAGCAACATGAATACGCATTCGTCGCTAGCTCGCCGTGCTTGCGCCATGTTGTGCGTGACGATTACAATCGTGTATTGGCCGCGCAGGGACCACATGAGTTCCTCAACGGCGGTCGTTCCTTCCACGTCCAGCGCGGAACAGGGCTCGTCCATCAAGATGAGCTGCGGCTTCACCGGCAAGAGCCGCGCAATGCAGAGCTTCTGCTGCTGCTCGAGTTGCAGTGAGATGGCGCGCTCATTCAGGCGATCCTTGACGTCGTCCCACAAACCTACTTCGGTCAGGGCACGTTCGGCGGCCTCGTCCAAAGCGCTCTTTGTTAGTTCGTGACCTGGAGTGTGCACGCGCATGCCAAATACTACGTTTTCGTAGATCGAGATCGGAAGCGGGTTGGGCCGTTGAAACACCATTCCAACGGATTTTCGCAGCTCGATGAGAGATACGTCTTCGTCGTAGATATTCTTGCCCAGAATCTCAATCGTACCCGTGGTCTTGACGTTGCCGTAGCGCTCGTTCACTCGATTGAAACAACGCAGTAGAGTCGTCTTCCCGCAGCCCGAGGGTCCAATCAGGGAGGTAATTTGGCCTTGCTTTACGTTCATCGTCACGTCACGCAACGCCTGGAAGGTTCCGTACCAGAGGTCCAGGTGGCGCGTCACTATGGCCGCCGACGATTCGTATTCGAGTGCTGCGTTTGAGGTCATCCGAAGATTCCATTCACGTAGTCGCGCGTTCGCTGGTCACGGGCATGGTCGGAAAAGACCACGTCACTCTCATCCAATTCGATGACATTGCCATTCCATAGGAACATCGTGCGGTCGGCCAACCGTCGCGCCTGTTGGACGAGGTTGGTCACCAGGATGATTGTCATCTCACGCTTGAGTTCCTTGAGCACCTCCTCGATGCGCATGGTCGTCACTGGGTCGATGGCAATCGAAAACTCATCGAGGCAGAGGATGTCCGGCTCGTGCGAGAGAGCACGAGCAATCGTGAGGCGCTGCTGTTGACCACCCGAAAGCTTGGTGCCCAGCGTGTGAAGGCGATCCTTAACCTCGTCGAACAGCGCGGCTTGAGTCAGACAACGCTCTACGAGCACGTCAAGCTCCGCCTTGTTGCGAATCCCGGCTGCACGCGGTGCAAACGCAACGTTGTCGTAGATGGAGATGGGCAACCCAACGGGCAGCGGTGCTACCATGCCAACGCGACGCCGTAGGTTGCATACGTCGCTGACACGCCTAACGTCCTCGCCGCACACCCTCACCGTACCCTCGACCTTGGTTCCCGGTACGAATTCGAGTGTGCGATTCAGGCAGCGCAGCAGCGTAGTCTTGCCTGATTGCGCCGGCCCAATGATGCCGAAGACCTCGTGGCGCTTCACGTCGAAGGAGATCCCATTCAGCGCGGGCTTTCCGCCATAACTGACACTCAAGTTCTCTACGGCGATTTCAATGCTGGAGGTTGGCTGTAGGGCGATCATCACCACTTCTTTCGCGTCCGAAGGTAGACACGCAACACGATGGCCGTGGCATTGAACGCAAGCACCGTGCCCAATAGGACGATAGCTGTAGCGAAGGGCAACGCGTGAGGAGCCTCGGTCACTTGCGTCGTAATAGTGAACAAGTGCATCGATAGGGTCATGCACTGATCCATGATGTTGTAGCCAAGAAGGTCGCCCTCCGCGATCATCTTGTAGAAGACTGCTCCGGTGAACATCACGGGAGCAGTCTCACCCGCTGCGCGAGAGATCTCGAGAATGACGCCTGTCAGAATGCCGGAGACGGAATTCGGTAGAACGACGCCGCGTATGGTTTGCCAGCGGGTAGCTCCGACGTTCCAGCACGCTTCTCGAAATGTCATCGGGACTGCGGACAATGCCTCTTTGGTGCTCGCGACGATGACCGGCAGCGTCATTATCCCCAAGGTGAGTGATGCCGCAAGAATCGACCGCCCGAGCCCAGCAAAGAGCACGAAGGCGCCCAACCCAAACAGCGCGTGAACGATACTCGGGACTCCAGCTAGATTGACGACCGCCAGGTTGATGATGCGCGTGAACCAGTTATCAGTGGCATACTCGTTGAGATAGATCGCTGCCATGACACCAATCGGCGCCGCGACAAACAGCGAAAAAGTCACGAGATACATGGTTCCAAGCAACGCAGGCCAAATCCCGCCGTGGCGCATGCCACCGGTAGGACTGGTGAATAGAAAGTCCCAAGAAAGAAGCGGCCATGCCTCGTGAAGCAGGTAAGCGATGATGAGGATCACTGGCACCGTGACGCCCACGGCCAGAACACCGAGTCCATAGTGCGCTAGCTGTTCCCATCGGGCTTTGGTGCGGCTGTAGCTGGTACTTTGGAACATATGGCTACGCCTTCCGGATCCCCTTGACGGCTAGATCGGCGGTCAAGTTGATGGCGAAGGTGATGCAGAAGAGAAGAATGCCGATGATAAACAACACCCGGTAATGGTCCGATCCAGAAGATGTTTCTCCGAGTTCTGCCGCAATGGTTGCGGTGAGAGTGCGAACCGGATCGAACACGGTATGCGGGATCTTTACGGCGTGTCCCGAAGCCATGAGGACTGCCATCGTTTCGCCTATGGCTCGACCGACACCCAGCAATACTGCCGCTAGCAGGCCATTCTTGGCCGCGGGTAACAGCACCCGGAACACGATCTGCCAGCGAGTGGCTCCCAGAGCAAGGGCTGCTTCGCGGTAGGAGTCAGGCACGGCCTTAATCGCATCCTCGCTAATGCTTGCCATAATGGGTATGCACATCAGAGCCAGCAGAAGGGCGCTGTTAAGCACATTCAGCCCGACGGGAACGTGGAAGACGTTCTGGATCAGCGGATTCATCACCGTGATGCCGATGAAGCCCCAGACGACGGAGGGGATTGCTGCCAGCAGTTCGATGACGATCTTCAACGTCTCTTTCAGTCGCTGGCCGCAGAACTCTGAAACGAATATTGCGGCGCCAAGCGCGAAAGGCACGGCGATGATGATCGCCAAACCCGTTACGCTTGCCGTACCGATCATGAGCACGAACACACCGTAACGAACGTTGCTGTGGGAGGTTGGATACCAGTCGTGGGAGAACAGAAATTCCTTGAGGCTGAAGCGCTCACTGAACAGCAATGGCGCTCCCTCACGAAACACGAAGAAGAAGATGCCGAACACGAACAGTACTGCGCTAATGCCACAGAGCCGGATCAACCACTCCAAGGCGCGTTCAGCGACGATTTCCCACGTGGGCCGCGAGGCCCTGTGCCTTCGCTTCTCTGGGAGCTGCGAAGTTGCCACAGCCGCGGTTGCAGCCTGTTTGGCCACTGCCGCAACGTCCATGGGTGGATTTTCGACCCTTTCCGACATGTTCGGCATCTCCGTCACGGCGTCAGTGTTGTAGTGGGATGTAGCCAGACTTCTTCAGAATCTCTTGACCCGCCGGTGCCATGACCCACGCCAAGTACTTGGCGGCCGCTGCAGTTGGCTCACCCGGCGTGTACATGAAGAGCGGCCGCGCGAGCGGATAGGTCTTGTCGTGAACGGTTGGGATAGACGGGACAATCGCGACCGCACCCTTGGTCTTCGAAAGCTTGAGGATCTTCACTGAGGGAATCGCATACCCGAGACCGCTGTAGCCTATGGCACCAGGGGTCTTGGCCACGAGTTCGACGACGTCCTTCGATCCGTTCATGTCCAGGGATCCGGCCTTGAAGTCCTTCTTCTTGCCAACCACTGCCTCACGGAAATACTGGTAGGTTCCCGAGTTGTTCTGGCGGCTGACGCGGACGATCTCGTCCTTTTCGGCGCCTGGGATCTTGGCGCCGAGATCCGACCATTTGTTCGTTGCTCCACCCTCACGATAGATCTCAGCGAGCTCTTCCAAGCTAATCTGCTCGAGGGGGTTGTCCTTGTGAACGTAGACGGCGAGGCCGTCGAAGCCCACGGTGAACTCCTTCGGCTCTTTCCCGGTCTGCTTTTTGACCTTCTCGATTTCTTCGGGCTCGATACTGCGGCTGCAATTGGCTATCTGCGCCGTTCCATTGATAAGCGCTGCAACGCCGACGCCCGAGCCGCCGCCGGAAACTTCGACGGATACGCCCTTCTCTACCTTGGCGTATTCTTCGGCCCAGGCTTGGGCCACATTGACCATGGTGTCGGAGCCAATGTTCTGAATCGACTGCTTTACCTTGGGCGCGGCATTGTCTTCACCAGTAGTGGGCGAGCTCTTCTTGCTGCAACCCAGAGTCACCGGGGCAATGGCTAGTACAATCGCGATCCACTTGAAACAGGTGGTTGCTAGATGCATTTTGGTCTTCTTCCAATCTATGAGCGGTCGTCGATGAGGACCGCTTCAACGAGGTCCTTGATGTGGTCTTGCAAAAATCGGTAAGTTCGCTCAAATGAGGTGTCGGCGTCCTCGTCGCGGTCGCCGTCCAAAGTCGGGCATACCCCACTCCAGTCCAAGCACACGACCTTGGTGGGTGGGGACGGAAATGCTGACTGCGCTTCTTTGCTGAGCGCAATGATGATTTGATACTGATCGAGGTAGGGGATCTGCTCGAGGGACTTGGATCTCTGACGCGCGACGTCCAGCCCTTTCTTGCGCAAGAACGCCATCGTTTCTGGATCGACCGATTTACGTTCTAGCCCTGCGCTCGAGAAGACGAAGGCCGGCTGATTTAGAGAATTTCCAATGGATTCGGCGATCTGAGTCGCTGAGCTGTTCTGTTCGTCAACGAACAATACGCGATACACATCGCTACCGAGATGCTTCACGTATTCGCCCGTACAAAGGTAGAGCACGTCCTGACTGATGCTCTTCGCCTGATCCGCAACGCGCTCTAAGCGGTTTAGAATATTGTGTAGCGGGGCCAATGCTTCCAGCGGGATCTTTTCTTCTTGACGTAACTGCAGAAGTTCGCGACTCAGTCGATGGCGCAGCTGGTCTACCGCATCTTCAGTCTCGATAGTTCGACGTGCGAGCTCTGCATTCTGGGTAGTAAATGCCTCAATCGCCGAGTGCACCATGGGAATGGCGAGGTTGGCGATCGGAACGAAAAGGTCGCTTGGAATCGGCGCATCAATGTTGCACAGGCCGAGAATCTGACGCGCCATACTCTCGGCGTAGTCACCAACGCGCTCCAGCTGCGAGTTGATCTTGATGGCTGCGTAGGCAAACCTGAGGTGTCTGCCTACAGGTTGCTGACGCACGATGAACTCGAGGCTCAATCGATCGATCTCCTTCTCGAGTTCATCGATGCGCTGATCGCGCAGAATCACCGAATAGGCCAATTGGCGGTTCGTCCCGGCCATCGCCTTAAGGCAACCCCGCAACGCCGTGTCGGCAAGTGTCGCCATTTCGCTAAATTTGGCGCTGATTCGGTCGATGTCGCGCTGCAGGGTCTCTTCGAGATGTGTCACGGTGGATCCTTGATGCCTATGTGGGGCATCTTGGCCATCATGTCGTGACAGTTCGGTGACGCAGGCGTGACACCTCGCACAGACAATATGGCGTCACCGCGGCCGGGAACTGACCCCTCCACATCTCCTGGATTTCGACTCTGTGGCGCGCGGCCGGCGTGTTGTGACAGTTCGGTGACACGAAGGTGACACTTCGCTCACGCGTCCTTGAAATGGGATCGACCTGCGACGCAGACAGCTCGATCTGCTGGTTTCACCTGTCACGCAACCACGCCAGAGGAGAGTCTTGGCGCAATCCCACAGATCGGATCACCGCAGTCAGACGGTCACCGCAATCGAGTTCAATCGATTTGCCCGCGACCGCGATCACCACGGCACGCCGCCCTTGCACCGCCCCTTCGCCACGCCGCACAGGCAAAAGCAGCGCAAATTTCGGCGTTTGGGCTTGGTCATTGCGGCACGACCACCCTCCGACTAAGGTCAGTGACATGTGCCGCAGCCGGTGGCAAGTTCGCGCCTTCTTTCTCATGCAACTGCTGGGTTGCGGCACCATGCTTGGCGCGCCTGTCGAGACCAAGCAGTTGACGGATGTCGTGGTTCTCAAAGACGGGAGTTTGGTGCGCGGCAATATCACGCTGTTGGCTCCAGAGCAGTTCGTCGTAATCCGTTTGGGTTCCGGCGAATTGCAGAAGTATGCCCTGAGTGACGCGCGCTACGCAGGCCCGATCATCAACATGCCGGAGCTGACACCGACGACGTCGCAACAGGGTAGCGAGGCAAGCGCGCGCGCGACTACCAGTGCGACGGGCCACACCGTGACGTTCGAAGGTAGCGAACCGAATCTGACGCTGCATCTGCGCACCGAAGTCGCTAGCGATTCATTGAGTAGCGCGGGTAGGCCAATCTGGGTGGAGGGTTATCGCGCGCTCTGCACCGCCCCTTGCTCGGTCCAATTGAGGCCGCTTGCCTACCGCTTCAGTGTCAGTCACGGCGCGGACGCACCCATGCTCACAGAACAGACAGTTTTCGTGCGGGAGCCACTGCGGCTGTTGGCAAGAGTCCACACCTACGAGGACATTCGCTTCGCGGGCGCAATTACCGTGGCGGCGTCCTGCGCGGTACTGCTCGCCAGCGTAGTGGCCATCGCGAGCGACTGTTATTCCCTCAATCGGGAGGGCTGCGGCACGGTCGGCAGCCTGGCTCTGTTGCCAGCGCTCCCAGTCTCCATCATTGGGCTAACCGCGGGAATAGTCCTCGGTACGCGGTACGATTGGGCCGAGATCGTCCAGCTGCCAACGCTGCGCGAACCGCCGAAAAGCGCGCGCTTGTCGATTTCAGGACGGTTCTAGGGAGCAATTGCGCCTGGCCCAGCCCGGCGCGGCGTAGTAGTTTCGGTGTCGTATGCTGGTTGCCCCATCCGAGCTCAAGAATGCGCTGTCGTTGCTCGTTGGTGCGGCATTGTTGCTGGCGGCGTGTAACCGTTCGAGTAAGAAGTACGCCCCGAGTCCCAGCGCAGCTGCGAGCATTTCGCCACCTGCACGTGAGCTCAGCCCCGAGGACGCAAAACTCGTCCTGGCAACGGTGGGAGACTTGTCGATTACCTTGGCTGACTACGCTGCCGCACTCGATCGGATGGATCGTTTCGAACGTCTGCGGTATCAGACGCCCGACCGGCGTCAACAGCTCCTGGACGAAATTATCAACGTTGAGCTCTTGGCGCAGGAGGCGAAGCGCCAGAAACTCGACGAGGATCCCGAGGTGCGGCTACGTCTCGATGAAGCCCTGCGCGACGAAGTGTTGCGGGACGTCCGCAATCGCGTACCAACCCCCGAGTCGCTGCCACTGGCGGAAGTGCGCGCGTACTACGATTCACATCGCGCGGAATTCAAGGAGCCGGAGCGGCGGCGTGTTGCAGCCATCGTCGTAAATGACGAGGCCAAGGCGAAGCCCCTGATCGAGCAGGCTCAGGGTGCAGAACCCGCGGTCTGGGGTGAACTGGTTCGCAAGCATTCCGTGGCGCAGAGACCCAACGAGCAAACTCCGCTCGAGCTCGAGGGAGATTTGGGGATCGTGAGTGCCCCGGGAGAGCCGCGCGGGGCGGGTCCTAAGTTGGCCGACGTCCTGCTCAGCGCGTTGTTCGAAATCCCGACCGTGGGCGGTGTCTATCCAAAGCCAGTGCGCGACGGACAACGCTGCTACGTCTTGCGGCTGACCGGGCGCACCGAAGCGCGAGAACGCAACTTCGCCGAAGCAGAACGCAGCATCCGCGTGCGCATGGTCGATCAGCGCATTGCGGAGGCAGAGCAGCAGCTAATGGACGGTCTGAAACAACAGTATCCCGTCACAATCTTTGACAACTTACTTTCGCGCGTCGAGGTTCCCGCGGCCAATCCCCGGGAAAACCTAAGAAATGCGCTCGATCACTGAGTTGAAGCCTAAGTTGGCCGAGTTGGCTTGTCCCGACGATTGGCGTTGGCAACTGCGGCGATCCATTCGTACCGCCGCTGAGCTGGCGCAAGCGCTTGACTTGTCCGATGAGGAGCTCGCGGGTGCCCGCGCCGCCGAGGTTGCGGGGTTCCCCATCGCGATCACGCCCTACTACCTGAGTCTCTGCGATCCGCTGGATCGAAGCTGCCCGGTGCGAGTGCAGGTCGTGCCGCGTCAACACGAAAGCCAATTGGTTCCGGGCGATCTACGCGATCCACTGGGCGAGGAGGCACACGAAGTGGCACCCGAGCTCGTGCAGCGCTACCCCGATCGCGCCCTGTTGCTGGTCAGCGATCGCTGCGCCGTGTATTGCCGCTTCTGCACGCGCAGCCGCCTGGTGGGGTCAGGTGGTGGGCCTAGGTCCCTGGAACGCCTCGCACCAGCGCTCGAATACCTCCAACGCCATCCCGAGATCACCGACGTCATAGTGAGCGGAGGCGACCCACTGACCATGGCTACGGAGCGTCTGGTCTCGATTGTTCGGGCGATTCGTGACATTCCGAGCGTCGAAACCATTCGACTCGCGACGCGGGTGCCGGTCACGTTGCCACAGCGTATTACCGAAGAGCTCGTCATTGCCCTTCGACCCTTTCACCCGATCTGGGTGATGACCCACTTCAACCATCCCAAAGAGCTGACCGTCGAGTCGAGGCGCGCCTGTCAACGTCTGGTGGATGCTGGTTTTCCCGTCAACAACCAAACGGTATTGTTGCGTGGAATCAACGACAATGCCGCCACGTTGTCGCGGCTGTTTCGCGGGTTGGTGCGGGAGCGCGTGCGCCCGTACTACCTCCTGCAGGCCGATCCTGTTCGGGGGACGGGTCATCTGCGAACAAAAGTGCAGATCGGTATCGACATCATGGAACAGCTGCAGGGGCGCCTGTCGGGGATCGCCTTGCCAAAGTTCATCATTGATGCACCCGGCGGCTTCGGCAAGGTTCCGCTCGGTCCCAATTACGTCGTCTCGCAAGGTGCAGGAGTCACCAGAGTGCGCACGGCCAGTGGCATCGAAGTCGACTACTTCGACCCACCTTGACAGCCGAGGCTGCGAGTAGGCGCTCTAGAGCAGAATCCCAAGCAGAACGAGCAGCAATCCGAGTCCTAGAGTGCCGATTGACAGCTGCAGGCCACGCTTCACCGCTTGCCGATCGAACGTATTCATGACGCCCAGCAGGCACTGGTATTCGGTGGCAAGGCGTAGCACCTCAGCGTCATAGTGCAGCAATAGCTCCCGCGTCGGGTCGTCGATGCACCTGCGGTCGCGCAGTGCGAGTATCGCACGCCCAATGTCCGCCTTCTTCTGTGTGAGTAATCGCTCCATTGCCGCGAGATCCTGCTGAACTCGATGCTGGTGGTGGGAAACCTCACGTCCAACGCGGTCTTTGCGATCCTCGAAGCGCCGCAGCTCGAGGCGCACTGCCTCATGCTTGCGTTGTGCAGCGGAAAGGTTCTGCCTGCAGAGTTCCAGACGCTCGCTTGCGTCCCAAATCGCCCGATCGGCGTCGGCGATTCTCGTATTGAGTGTTGCCGCGTTGACTCCCAAATCAGCCCTCGCCTCGATGTCGATGCGTTTGCGTTTGGCTTGCTCGCGGGCGAGTGCACGCTCGGCATCGGCGCAAAGCGCTGATTCTACCTGGCAATGAGCAGCGGCAGTCTCATGGGCGCTCGAAAGCTCGCTGCCCGCGCTAGCATACTCTTGTTGGTCCCGCGCGACTTCGGCTTGTGTGCGTTCGAGGTCACTCTTGGCCACAGCTAGGTCTTGCTCCTCTGCCGCTACTGCCTCAAACATGCACGCGAAACGCTCATCTTGCGCCAGCGCAGTACGAGCGGCAAAAAGCCAATTGGCTAGCGAAGCATCGCGCTCTGCTTCAGCTTGCTCAAGACGACGTTGCGCTTCCGATGCGTCGTGCTTGAGCTTGGTTTGCTGTTGATAGACGAGCCAGGCATAGACGGGCGTTTGGAAGAGATGCTCTGGTGATTCGCCGAAGGGGGACACTCTTCTCAACTGCTCTGGGTGGAGCTCGATGCGCGCAGGCGTTACCGCCGAAGGCCAGAGCTGTGCTGGATCCTTGACCGAACCCACATTTCGCGCCGCTACGGCGAGTTCGAGGGCGCTGGCCTCGGACACAGCGAGGTCACCCAAGTCGTCCAGATCTATCGATCCGTCAGTGACGATTGCCACTTGGTGCGTCGGCTGACAAATCCCTTCGAGCTCCAGGTTGAATCCCTGTGGCTCGAATGCCTCTTTAGCTCGATGGCGACGCTTCGAGGTCGGGTTGGTCCCGACGACCAAATCCGGGATCTGGTCGTCTGCTAGTTTGCGTCCTTGGGTCATCGCAACTCACTTGACCGCAAGCCGTGATTTTGAGGCAAAGCGCGACTGCTGGTCAATGCGAGAGTTTACTCGGCCCGATGGCAGTTACAGTGAGTTTGGACCAAACGGCGTCATGCTTGCTCGGATCCGTTCAAAAGCCAGCCATCTTAGTTCGATCGGGCATTGTTCGCGCTCGAGTGCGTACAGGTGCTGACCCAAAGCCCATTCTGTAAATGCGGAGGTTGGGGGCCAGGCATCTTGCGGCAGATGTGTCTGCTCGTAATCCTTGGCACCTAGGTCGGATACGAGGAACAATCCCAAACCGTCCATTGCCTGTGTGATTTCGTCACGCGAGAAGAACATGGCGCAGCATTGCTGAGCCCATTGTCGCGCGGTAGCGTCCGCCAGATAGCCGTCAGCCGCAACGTGCAAACCCAACAGTAGCACTCCCCCGTCGACGAGAACCTCTGCGGATAGTTCGAAGAGGCTGCGCAACTGCGAGAGGTTGCGCAAATCCCCAACTGTGCCCGACGCCAGCACGAGGCGGTAGTCGCGACGCAGGTCGCCGACACAGGTCAAGATGTCTCTCTCGATGACGCGAACAGGCAGCGCTTTGCGCAATGCTTCACTGGCAATTGCCCGTGCGAACGTCGGGGTTATCTCGATCGCATCCACGGGGTGGCCTAGTCCGGCAAGATGCAGAGCGTTGCGCCCAAGCCCAGCGCCCACATCGAGCACGGGACAAGACGAAGCAGGCTTCATTGGCTCAACGAGCGCCAATAGGCGCGCATCAGGGTGCCAGCCAAACATGGGTTCGGGAGCAGCCTCAGCCCATTGCGCGTAGGCTTCAGTGACCGGCACGGGATCCGCGGTGATAGTGTATTTGAGCTCGGTGCCGGCGGGAGCCTCGTAGGACACGACGACGTTTGAACGCTGCGATTGTGTGAATGCTTCGTTGAGCATGCGCTCAAGATCCCGCCTAAACCCCGCGACTCGTTCGCTACCGACATCGCGTCCGAGCGCGCGAAATAGCGCGCTGCACAGCGCGGAGTAGGTATTTAGCATGCCCGGCACCGCGGGTAGCGTAAGCGTTCCAGCCGCGCTCAGCCGGCGCAGCAGACGCTTGGCTAGAGCCTTTCTGAGAGCCACTGGGTCGAAGCGACGTGCGCGCGTAGCTTTGGGAGGTGTCACTGCTAGCGTAGTCGAGTCTGCGTCTGCCGCGTTATTCGGGCCGCCCTTTCGGAAGACGAGCCAGCGCAGCTCGACAGGGCAATCCTCGGGCGCAAGCTCGAAGACATCGAGTCCCGTTGTCCAGTTCACGTACCAGGTGGTCGGCGGCCAAGCTTCGGCGGGTAGATGCTCCTTTTCGTAGTCATGCACCGAGTCGTTGGCAACAAGCAAGAAGGGCAAACCTGCGGCAGCCTGTGTCACTTCGCTTGGCGTAAATAGGGCCGAATAGCATTGCTGAGCGAGTTCGCGCGCGCCCTTGTCCGGATTGTAGCCCTGCGCACAGAGATGGATGTTGAAGAGCAACAGACCACCGTCGGCGAGTACCATCGAAGCGAGTTCGAACAGATGGCGCAGATCGGACACTCCGCGAAAATCGGGGACGACTTCCGACGCGAAGAGCAGGCCATAGTCACGCCGCAGGTTGGCTTGACTGCGAAACACGTCCTCGATAACGACCCGTACCCCGAGCCCGTCTGCCGCCGCGGCATTGGCGAGGATCTCGGCGAACTTAGGCGTGATCTCCACAGCATCGACAGGATGACCTCGCCGCGCCAACGCAAGTGCGTTTCTGCCCGTTCCGGCACCAAAGTCCAAGATGGGGTGGGTTGCTGGTTCTACGGCCTCGCCTGCCAACGCCATGACGCGTGCATCCGGATGCGCGCCGAACAAGGGCCCTTCACTCGTCCCGATCCAGCGCTCGTAGGCATCGGCGATGCTGCGAACGACTGCTTTCGCTACAAACCCGAGAGGCCGCGCGGCTTCGGCTTCGAAAGCGATCTCGACCTTCGACCGCTGCGATTCGGAGAAGGCCTCTTTGAGCGCGACGCGGATCAAAAGCCGAGCTGGGTCAGCTTCCCCGGCAAAGAAGCCACGCCCTGAACCTGCAAAGACCTCGGCGCAGATTTGGAAGATCTCGTCTGCCAACCCCGGCACCGCCGGCAACCTGAGATGACCCGTCGTGGCAATACGCTGCACCACTCGGCGCGTCATTGCTTCGGCGATCAAGCTGGGATTGAGCCGTCGAGGTTGCTGGCTATTGCTGGTGTTTTTGGCCAAGGCCCGGCAAAAGTCGGGCAACCGCGCGTGAAGGTCAAGCGGGAACTGGCTACTCAGCGAAGGAAAGGGCCATCCTCGCCGATCTTTCCGCTGCCATCGAGCACGTAGATCCCAGCGGAGTTATCGGCCACGTCGAACTCGAGACAATGCTGGTGGCTTTCAAGCTGACGTCCCGTGACCGCATCGCGATAGACGCCGTTGCGCACGTCTCGGACACAGAAGTGTTGCGCGCCGCCGATCGTCAGGCCAAGAACAACATAGCTTGTCGGGTGCTCAGAGGACCGCACGAAACTAATCGCACGACTCTGTTCTTCGACGTGGCTCATTTGGCCCTTCTGCAAGGCTGGGATGGCGCGACGGATCCGATTGAGGCGCTGAATATGCAGGTACAGAGGGTGGTGTTTGGTCTGTTCGATGCGCGCGTCGGTGAGGTAATCCCCAAAGTACGCGCGGCCCGTTGAGCTCAGGGTGTCGTCATTGCCGATCACGTCCTGGGGTGCGCCCTTCATGAACTCGACTTCTTCGCCATAGTACAGGCACGGTATGCCGCGCGCTGTCCACAGTAGATTGTAGCAAGCAGCTGCCATCCAGATCTCGCCCTTGAAGCGGAAGCGAAAGTCGTTGTCCGGACCCACGTCGTGATTTTGCAGGAAGGTGACGAGCTTGGTCGGATCGCCGTAGATATGATCGCGTGAGAATACGCGGCCCAAACCCTCGAAGTTGCCGCGACTGAGGTTGTCGCGAAACGTGGAGAAGAGTCCGAAATCGAGCACCGCGAAACCAGAGTCACCTCCTGAATGCGGATTGCGCTCGTCGCTGCCGAGACGGGTATACCACCAGGGCCGTATGAACGACGGTCCGTTGTCATCGCCGAAGAGATCGCCGTAGCCTGTACCCTTCACCAAGTTCTCGCCAAACACGAATAGACCCGGCTTGTGAATCTTCCAAGCATTGACGTATTCGAGCAGGTTGTCGCGCTCGACGTGCTTTACGGTATCGATACGTAGCGCGTCCACTCCCATGTCAAGGTAGCGTTTGATCGATTCGATCAGGTACTCCTTGACGACAGGATGCTCGGTGTTGAAATCGATGCAGTCACCAGCCAAGTGCTTGGTTTGCAGCGACCGACTCTCCCAATCACCGCCGCAGATGAAGCCGTCTTGATGGTACCAAACCGGATCGAGGTCGTTTACATCTACACCGAAGAAGCGGCCAGGGTTATAGCCAGGGCAAGGTACGGTCACACCCGTTTTGGGATCGACGAGTGGTAAAAGGCCTTCTGGATCGCAGTTCTGACGCTCTCGAAACCAGCCGGGAGCCACCGGGTTGTCGTTGTCTTCGCGAAATGGTTCGGTGTAGTTGCCGAGGTTGCCGCGGTAGGGACCATGGTGGTGTTGCCCGGGCTGCTTACCTTGCGGGACGAAGTACTTGACCGGCAGGTGATCGATGAAGACGCGTCCACGAACACCGTATTGGCAAGAATGGTTGACCACCACATCTTGAATCAATTTCATGCCGCGGGCGTGCATGGCATTGATTAGATCTTGATAAGTGGCACCCGGGGATTCCAGCCGCGGATCGATGCGCGTCCAGTCGTAGCCGTGGTAGCCGTGGTAGTCGAGGCCGCTGCGGTTCTCAATCGGCGGCGTGATCCAAATTGCGGTAAAGCCTAGATCGCGAATGTAGTCAAGCCGCTCAATCAGACCCTTGAAGTCACCGCGCCAATGCGGATCTACTGGGCGCCCCTGGGCATCAAACTCGACGCGATCGCGGCAGAAGAAGTTGTTACTAGGGTCGCCGTCGTAGAAGCGCGTCGTGATCAGGAAATAGATGGTTTCTTCGCGAAAATCGGGCCGGTCTTCGCGAAAATGGAGTTCTGAGACTGCTACGTTTGACAATGTGTCGGGAGGCGCCTTGGACCATCCAACTCCCAACTCGTACGATCCCATCCCCGCGCAATAGAGGTCTTCAGTTTGTGCGCCATAAGCGTCATTGAAGACCAGGTTGGCGCTTTCGACGCCACTCAGTTCGAGTTCGTACCAACCGTTGCCGAGACGCCGCATTTCGGTGCCGGGCCAAGTCGTGTCAGCGACGGGCGGCTGAGTCCCAAAGGCATGCACATGAATCGACGAATGCCAGTGGGATGGGCGTCTGAAGTAGAGCTGCAGGCTTGGCATGGACACCTGTCGGAACTCACCTCACCCAGCCGGCGCACTAAACGTGATCTTCTCCACGTATAGTTCTACCTTCTTACGTTGGATCTGATCCGCGTTGGCTTCGGACTTCTCCGAGAAGAGCCGCACCACGCCAAGACCCTCTAGGCTGACGGATAGCAGCACATCCTTCAAGTTTGGCGAAAGCAGCTCGAGCCTACCGTTCTTCTCCACTGGCTTGCCGTCAACGCTCTGCGCCGCCCATGCCTTCCAGCTTTCGCTGTCGACCTCCGCAACCGTGATGACAAGATTCGAGTACTCGAGAAGCCCTTTGGGGGAGTGCTTGATCGTGATTGGGTCGATCTTGCTGACTTTGTTGGTAGCCAATCCATCAATCGAAAGTCGGAAGTTCGATGGCAACCAAGCCTTCGCAGATGCCTTATCGATACTCGGTGGGGTCTTGGCTCCAGCTGTGCCTGCGTTCTCCTTGGCGCGCCCGACGGCGAAGCTCATCTTGACGTAGCCCGGATCCTTGCTACCCGCATCGAAGGCCGGAAGCTCCACGACGCTTATCACCGAATCCTCGAAAACGCGGCGAGATTTCTCCGCATAGTTGAAGTCCAAGGCGGAGAGGGTCAGCGTCTTTGCCGGTACTTGACCCGGAGACGAGAACGCATTGACCCAGTCCCAAAGGCCACGCGGTATTGGCATCTGAAACTCGACCTTAGCGTCCTCATACCGAACAGCGCCGGCTGATTTGTCGGGGTACTTGTCCGCGCGCGCGCCGCGGATTACGGGCGCTTGCACGGCGTCGCCTCCTTCAACCGACTTGAGGTAGGTCGACCCGATCCCCCCGATGTCGAGTGCGAACCTGCCTGCAGCGTAGGTACGATTGTCGGCGGCTGCGCCCAAGGACGGAATCATGAGCAGGACGGAGCCGAGTTGAACCAAGATCTTGCGTCTGGTAGGTGTCATCGTAGTTCCTCGTTGCGCACAAGCGGGCGCGAAGGGTCGAAGGTAACACGCTTCGATCGACCCGTACCAGACCGGAACCAGGTGGTGGTTGCCGCCCCCCAAATGCTTACCATTGCCGCGGCTGTGCGACGAATCCGCCGTCAACCGGGGACGCAAGCCCCCGTCGCAGCCACACTCGTGCCCGCAGAATTCGCAAGGCATTCGTTGCTGTAGGTGTTGCCGTCACAGCCACAGACGGGCAAATAGTTCATGCCGCACGCTTGGGGCTTCACTTGACAGGTACCCGTGGCATCCGCCCGACCACAAATGGCGACCAGATCGTAGTCACAGTAGAGGTCGGCGCTGCATTGGGCTACGGATCGTCCACCGCAGATTTGGCCCACCCCGAGGGAGCCACTGCCAGCTGCCCCAGCAGCTGCACTGCCTGCTCTGCCGCCGCTTGCGAAGTTTCCACCGGTAGCCTTGGTGCCGCCCGTTTGCACGACACCACCCGTGTTGCTCGAACCACCTTTGCCTACGGCGCCCGCGCCATTTCCACCCTTGCCTGCAGTGCCGGCGCCACTACCCAACTTGCCGGCTGCACCACTCGATTGAACGCCGCCAGTCGCAACCGCGCCGCCCGTTTGGGCGCCGCCTTTGCCGCTGCTACTGCCGCCACTGCCTGGAGCGGTCGATGTGGCACCGCCGGAACCGCTGCGCCCACCGGGAGCGGTCGTCGTGGCACCGCCAATGGCCGTGGCCGCGCCGCCCCGACCACCAGAAGAAGTCACACCCCCTGCGGCTGATGAGGCATTGCCGGCTTTGCCTGCCAAGTTGCCGCTGCCATTGCTGTCGTCACTGTCGGCACCACAAGCAACCAAAGCGAACGGGGCGAGCAGCAACATCGAAGAAAGGTGCATCGTGGTTATCCTTGGTGGTCGAGAGGGGACGGACACCAGTGTTATGTCGCTACGCGAACAGTCCACAGCATAATGCTCGGGCTCGTCGGGCGGCGTGAGTTATCTCGGACCGTCGAGCATTTCGCGAACCTTGCGCAGCAGCTCTTCCCGCACATAGGGCTTCTGTAATAGTGCGATCGACTCCTGCTCAGATTGGTTGTCGTGGGTGTTTCGGCCATACCCAGTGGCGAACACCACGGGGATCCGAGGGCGTAGCTCACGCAGGCGGCGCAGGACAGCCTCGCCACCGAGTTGAGGCATCACGACGTCGAGCACGGCAAGATCGAGCTCTTGTGCTCGTGACTCGATGACCGCGAGCGCCTCGACACCATTTGCGGCGGTGAGCACTTTGTATCCAGCCGCCGCAAGGGACGCCCGTGTAAGTTCGAGCACCAGTGGCTCGTCTTCGGCAACCAGGATGGTTTCGGTGCCATGGGACACCGCCGGCAGTTGCGACAAGATGGCGTCCTGTTTTGCGGCGGTTGCGGCGGGTAGGTAGACTCGCATGCGCGTCCCACGGCCCACCGCACTGTCGATATGGACAGCGCCCCGGTGCTGAGCCACCAAGCCATGGACAGTTGCCAGCCCGAGACCTGTCCCTTGACCGGGACCCTTGGTTGTAAAGAAAGGCTCAAAGACTCGGGCTTGCGTTTCCGCAGTCATGCCGCAACCGGAATCAGCGACTTCGAGGATGACGTAGGCGCCTGCGCACGGCAGAGTAAGCTCGTGACATAGGCGCTCGTCCACGATCACGTTTCCAGTTGTCACGACGAGCGTTCCACCGTCAGGCATCGCGTCTCGCGCGTTGACGCAAAGGTTGACCAGCACCTGCTCGAGCTGATTCGGATCGGCTTCTACGGCGTCGAGAGGTGTTACGAGGCGACGCTCAACGGTGATGTTCGCGCGCAGCAACGGGCGCAGCATCGGCAGCAGGTTATCGATGACTAGGTTGAGATCGACGATCGCCAAGCTTAGCACTTGACGACGACCGAATGCGAGCAGCTGTCGCACGAGCAACCCGGCTCGCTCAGTTGCCTGCAGCACCAATCCCAATGATTCATGCGCGCTGCTTTCTGGTTGCACTTCCTCGCGCGCAAGGCTCGTGAACCCCTGCATGACCTGGAGCAAGTTGTTGAAATCGTGCGCGACTCCTCCTGCGAGTTGCCCGACGGCTTCCATTTTCTGAGCCTGCCGTAGTTGTTGCTCCAGTCGCTGCTGTTCTGCCATCTGCTGCTCGAGCGCGGCAGCGTATCGCTTCAGACTGGTGTGCAGTCGCGCATTCTGAACGCTCACTGCCAGTTGGTTGGTTATCGTACGACACAAGTTGACTTCGCGCGCGTCGAACACGTGCTCGCCAGAAGTTGTCCCGAGAATGAGTACTCCGATCGGCGTTTGCTCAAGGCAGAAGGGGAGAAACAGCAGGCTGCGCAAATTCCGAATCTCGACGATGACGCGTTCGGCTGGCGAAAGCGCGCTGCGGGCCGCGTCCGGCAAGACGAGAGGCGCTCGAGACCGAAGCGCCTCGTGGATGTGAGGATGGTCGTCCGTGGAGGCCCAGCGGAACGATTCGGGAACACTCGGGTCGAGTGGCGGCGTGGTCGCCCCGAGGTACAGTTGGTTGCCCTCTATTAGGTAAACAGCCGCGGTCTCCACTCCGACCAGTCGCGCCGTACCATCCGCGATGATTTGCAGGACCGCCTCGAGATCCAGGGTGGAGCTTACCGTTTGGCTGACTTCCAGAAGCAGATCCTGCTCAAGCTGGTGCCTGGGCGGATCCACCTCGGCGCCGGTCGCTGGTTGCGGCTCTCGTTCGTTCATGAGGTCCCCCTCAAGGTGCGACTCTACGCTCGAAAGGGTCGGGGCACTACACCGTTGGGCACAATCGCAGTAGCGATCGGCGTTTTCCGGGCTGTGTGGTAACGACCGGGGCAAGTTCTGGGCCATTTGGTCAGCTCGGCGTGACCACGACGCTTGGCCGCACCACACGTTGGCCCATTGCTGGCAAAAGAGATAGATGCAACGTCAACAAGGTCGCACTGTCGCGTTACGTACAGGCGTCAGCCCAAGTTGACATGGGCCCCAGTCACAGCAGATTTGGCTCCGGCACAGGTTTTTTGACTCGTCGAATGTGGCTGGAGCAGGCAGCAGCGGGGCATCGAGCGCTGGGGTGCACGCAGTCCAAGTAGTTAGGTGACTGCCCTAGTCTTTGTCGAAGTCTTTCTTTGCAGACTTGATGAAGCGACCGAATGCCTGGTCCTTTCTGCGCCGCTCCACGTAGGACATCTGATAAAATTCGGACTCTTGTCTTAGCTTCAAAAAGTTGTCGTAGTGTTCAGCATTGACCACCCCTCTCTCCACCGCGGACCGCACGGCACAGGCGGGCTCGCTGGTGTGGGTGCAATCTCCATAACGACATCCAGCCGCGAGAACTTCTATGTCCGAGAAGCTTCCTTCGAGTCCTTCTGACGGACCCAGAACACCAAATTCTCGCATGCCAGGGTTGTCGATGACCAAGGCGCCGTTGTCTAGTAAGAGCAGCTCACGTCGTACGGTCATGTGGCGCCCTTCACCCGATGCGCTGACTACTTTGGTGTCCAGCAACTTCTTCCCAATCAGAGTGTTGATTAGCGTGCTCTTGCCAACGCCAGAGGAGCCAATGAAGCAGTAAGTTTTGCCAGTAACAAGCATGCTCCTAAGCTCATCAACGCCACTTCCGGAAACGTTACTCAACGCAACGATACGCGCGTCAATTCCAGAAGCTCGAATCTGAGCAGTCTGACTTGCAAGGACGTCCGCGGTGACAAGATCTGTCTTTGTAAGCAAGATTTCCGGAAGCACTCCGCCTTCCCTGACCATCACCAGGTATCGCTCTAGCCTCCTGACGTTGAAGTCGTAGTGACAGGATTGAACGATGATTGCCACGTCAACATTGGACGCGATCATCTGATATTCGATGGTTGTACCCGCTGACTTGCGACGAAGATAGGTATGCCTAGGGATGAGTTTCTTGATGACCCCGACATCTTCCGATGACTTTCGGTCGATGCAGACCCAGTCGCCGACACAAGGACGCTGGTCTGCGGAGTCGAGCAGGTAGACGAACTTGCCCGCCAATTTCGCTCGAAACACATCGAGCCCATCCGAAAGCTCGTACTGATCTCGATCTACCGCGATGACACGCGCGACCGTCAGCCCCGGAGTACACAGAATTTGGGCTTCAGGATTAAAGCGATTGTCCCATCCAAGCACGCTAAGATTTTGAGTAGCGGAGTCCATGACTGTCCCTCAGGGTTCGGACACGGGCAATTCAGGCGCGATAGATATCGCACCTGACGCTGGGACTCAACTACGAAGCCGGCAGGCGGGCAGGCGGGCAGGCGGTGACTGTATTTCGTCGATTCTGGGCCCGAGCATGGGTTCTGGGTAGCCACTGCCTCAAGGGGTTGCAATGTTTCCATACACCAAGCCGCGCCCGACTGTGCTCATGTAAACCCGACCGAACACGTTCATATCGCCTTGCACGAAGGCGCCATTGCCAGGACCGCCATACTGATGCTTGTCGTCATTCATTCGCTTCCAAGAAGCACCCTTGTCGGTGGAGTAGTAGACACCGAGCGGGTTTGAGCTGTTCCCTGCAACACCCCAGATGAAGAGTGTTTCGTAGGCAGCGCCTTCTGCGGCTTTGCCGATCCCCACGGCATGTGCGGAATACACGGACGGGAACCTGATCCAAGTGGCACCACCGTTGTCCGAGAAGGCAAGCCCATTGGTGCTGTACTTGCCGTTACTGGCCCAGCTCTGCGCCTGATCGAGCGGCGCCCAGAGGTGCCCCTCGCGGCCGGGGACCGTGCGAATGAGGCCATTGCTGGATTGGTATAGACCCTTTGCATCGTCCTGCACTGATCCGACTGAAGCAAAGGATGTGCCCTTGTCCTTGGACTGGAGGAGCTTACCCTGTTGATCGAGGAGATAGAAGACGTCTGCCTTGACTGGATCGCACACGATACGCGAATACTGCGCTTGGCCGTCAAGGCCGGTAACATTCGCCCAGCTCTTCCCTTGGTCAGCAGAGCGATACACGGTGCTCGAATTGTCCGGACGATGCAGTAGCACCTTGCCATCTGCGGACAGCACCACGAGCCCATGGCTGCCCTTGGGCGTCGGGAGCTTGGTCCAAGCTGCTGCTGGATGATCGGCAAAGTACATCACGTCGCTCTCGATCCCAGTCCCAGTCGAGTAGTCCGTAACATGACCTGCGCGCAAGAACGCGCCGGTGAGCGGTGCCCAACCCAACGAATGCGTCGTGCCAATCGCTGGATTGTGCCGCGGGTACGATTGGGTAATATCCAGGTAGGTAGCCCCATCGTAGTCGCCAATCGCCGTGACTAATGGCCCACCTGGGATGCTTACGATATCGAGCGGCACGGTTTCCTCGATCCCCTTGGATTCGAATTTCCAGACCGGCATCGCGTCACTTAGGTTCTCGCTGTGATAGATCCCATTCCCCGAGACGACCCAAGCTTCCTTGGCGTTGAATGGATTGAACGCAATATCGCCTGCCCAATGGATCGCCGCACCGCTGATCCAGGCATTGGTGTTGGCCGAGGCATTGGCGAAGCTGGGATCCTTGGGATCTTGGCGGGAAAAGGTCGTGGTCCAGGTCGTGCCGCCGTCGGTCGTGACATAGATCCTATCACCCCAACCTTCACCGCCGTCCGCATAGCGCGTCTGGCCGCCGTAGTAGTTGAGCGTAGTGAGCAGCAGGTGTTTCGGATCTGCGGGATCGATACTCACGCCGCCGAAGCCGTGGGCAGCGTTTTGGCCGCCGTTCCCCATCAGTGCAGTGCCGTCATCCGTCTTTGGTGTCAGGTTTGACCACGTCGCTGCAGCAATGGCATAGCGGTAGAAGGAGCCAGCCGATACGCTATGTGGCCCAGGTGAACTACCGTAGGTTATGTAGAGATTGCCGTTGCTGAGCACAGCGCGGTTCGGCATCTGATTCGAAGGACCACCGGCGATCGGCTCGAATTTGGCGCCACCATCCTTGCTGACATAGAGGTTGCTGGTACTGGCCGAGACCCCCATGTAAATCGTGCTGGTGCCGCCCGCCGAGGTTCGGCTTGCCGAGGGATCGAAGAGCACGAAACTGATGCCATTGGCGTTGGTCAGATCAGCCCCGGATTGTGCTCCAATCGTGCTCGCATTGGTCCAGGTTTTCCCCGCATCCGTGCTCTTGAATAGCCCTTCCGTTCGACTGCCGCAGAAGAGAATACTCGGATTGTTGGGATCGACCGCGAGCTTCTCTCCGCTCTGGCGCCCCATCCCGTTGCCATGGGCGTGCCATAGGGATGACACATCGACGGTCTCGAACGTTGCGCCGTAGTCCTCGGATCGTAAGATTGCCGTCTTGCCCTTGCTGAAGTAGCTGGTCCCAGCCAGGACATAGAGTCGACTCGGGTTGCTCGGATCGAGCGCTATGCTTTCCACACCGAACAGGCCAACATCATCCTGAGAAAGCCAATCTAGCAGAGGGATCCACTGCTTCTGCTCCTTGTTCCAGCGGTAAACCCCGCCTACATCAGTTCGTGCATAGAACAGGCCGTCGACGCTCTTGGACGCAACGATTCCATCCACGAAGCCGCCACCATCAAACCTTACATTGCCCCAACCGCTGAGATCATTCGCGGTGTTGTTGGGCCCGCCCGCCGCACCGCCCGCGCTCGAATTGCCGCCACTACTAGCAACAGTGCTCGATGTCCCGCCCGCGGCTTGAGTCCCGCCAATGTTAGCGCTCGAGCTCGCCGCACCACCTACACCGGAGGTTCCACCACTGCCGCCGACAGTCGCTGATGCGCCTCCGACACTCGACGGCATACTGCCCCCAGT
The DNA here is from genome assembly GCA_964454965.1 of uncultured Polyangiaceae bacterium. Lineage (GTDB taxonomy): Bacteria > Myxococcota_A > Polyangia > Polyangiales > Polyangiaceae > FEN-1139. The sequence goes on from CAYVXY010000009.1 coordinate 39,430, forward strand.
GCTAGAATTCGACGCACCGCCCGCGTTGGTAGCGGCGCCGCCGTTAGCGCTAGAACTCGACGCGCCGCCAACGTTCGAAGTCGCGCTGCTACCCGAGCCCGAACTCGACACACCGCCAGTATTGGATGCCGCAATGCTACCGCCCTGGGAGTTAGCATTACCCGGTGCAGGCGAAGAACCGCAAGCAAGGCAGCCAAGCGCGATCCAAGGAACTGCCAGGTACAAAGGGCGGATCTGCCGGGTGCCGTGCTGGTCTGTTGCCGGGTGTCGCATGATTCTAAGCGGGCCTTTCTCGGTGGGAGCAGTGCCGAATCGAGATCTGTTCCGTCCATAAGTCGACTGCGGGGCGCAAAACCCGTCAGGTACCTGCGCGCGGTCAACTTCCTACGGATTTTGCGTCAAAATCCGCACAGTCCCGTGTCTGTGCCCGCCCAGTCGACGACACCAAACCACACCCGCTTTGGCAATACCTTCTGGTCGGCCACTGGACGACGCAGGGTAGCAGGACGCGGACGAATGGGCTGCGTCCTTTTGACCTGGGAGGCGCACAGGTTGCGCTGATGATTGGTGTGCTTTGATCTTTGGTTGGTGCGTCGTGGTAACCGAACGCTTCACCTTATCGGATCAGAACTGCTGGAGGAACGTCGCGATTGCGCCTGCTGCAAAACTTGGTATCGCGTGGCCGTCACCGGGTCTGACGCACCACACCACTGGAGCGCCTGTCGTGCATCCCTGGTAAGCAACGCAGGGTGAGGGATCCGTGGGCTGCGTCGCAGTGGTGCAGCCATTGTTCTTCGCTAGCGCATCGATGATCGGTTGAGCCATGGTGATCGGAAGTGCTGTGTCGTTGTCACCGTGGGTAGCCCAGACAGCAACTGGGCGTGTTGGCTTCTTGCTCGTGCAAGTGGCACCACTAATCGGAGCGCCCGCCATGGCCCCAATGGCGCGGAACACATCGCTCATGTTGCAGGCCGCCGTGTACGACATCGAACCGCCGTAGCTGAAACCGATGGCAAAGTAGCGCCCCATGTCCACGCAGTACTTGCCTTCGAGTTCGGACATGATGGCGCGCGTCATGGCTTCGTCTCCACCGTTGGTGTTGGCGAAGCCTTGGTTGCCGCCGCTCGCGAGGCCATCTGGACTCACGTAGATGGCATTCGGCATCTTTGGACGGATCTGATACATGGTCAGCCCCATCCAACCGTTGCCGCCGAGCGGATGGTACTCGAACACCACCGGGTACGGATGAGTTGGATCGTACTTATCGGGCAACTGGACGTAGTAAGTCCGATCTTGGCTGGCGGCGGTAATGTGACACGGTGAGGCCTGCGTGTTGCATGCGGTGGTGGTGGGCGTTGCCGCGCACCCCGGCGACGGCGCAGCTGAAGATCCCGTCGAGGGCGATCCACCAGAGCCACCTGTTGTTGCAGCTCCGCCGGTGGCGGCACCGCCCGTTGCCTTGCTGCCAGCCGCAACGCCGCCGGTCGCCGTGCCCCCTGCGGCCTTGCCACCTGTTGCAGCCCCACCCGTTGCCTTGCCGCCCGTTGCAGCGCCGCCCGTTGCTGCGCCACCTGTCGCAGCGCCGCCCAGTGCAACGCCGCCCGTTGCTGCGCCACCTGCGGCTTTTCCGCCCATTGCCGCGCCGCCCGTTGCTGCGCCACCTGTCGCAGCGCCGCCCAGTGCAGCACCGCCGTTGGCGCTGCTGCCACCAAACGCGTTCGATGCACCACCCGCAGAGGTTGAGCTGCCTCCGCCTGCCGCACCACCGCTGGGCCCCGCGACACTGCTGCCCGATCCAGAACAGGCAATGAGCCAAACCGGAACCAAGCTGCCGGCGACGAAATGGAACAACTTGAACGTGTGACTCTTCGTCATTGTGACAGACCTCTCACGTGGCGTTTCCGAACGTGGCGGTTTGATTGTACTGCGTCAACGTGTTCGCAACCACGGATCACGGCTGGTAACGCGCGAAAATCGGCTCAGTGTGAAGTCGAAGGAATTTTCAATGTGATCAGGGGTGACATGTTTGTCGCCCGTCGCAGATGGCAAAGTCGAAAGCACGCTCGGATTTGTGCGGTTCTGCCGCTCAAGCAACCAAATCGGGATCCAGCCTGATTCCGCACCTGTTGTGGTCCTTTGGACACGACACCCTCCCGTGGAAGTGCACATCGTGAGTTGCCATCAGCCCGGGATGGATCGAGGTGGGTCCTTGGCAGAAGTCGTCACGGCGAAGACCCGCTGAGCATACCCAGCCCGATCGCCTTCAACCCCCAGCGGGCAAGTTTGGAACTGTAGAGGAGGTCGCGGAGCTGGCTTCGTTCCTCTGTAGCCCAAGGAGCGGCTTTGTCACGAGACAGAACTTTGTCGTCGACGGTGGAATGACGAAGAAGATGCTCTACCTATGAGGCATTCAGGAGTTCTCTGCTGTGGACTGACCAGACGCGTCCACTAAACTGGAACTATTCCAGACCTACGAGTTCGGCGCCCGGCCGGATAGATATATAGCTCCAAGAAATTTGGCGACCGAAGAAGCTGCGTGAGATAAGTCGCGCGCCTGTTCAAGGCACTATTAAGGGCGCATTCGACCGCGGGGAACTCGTGGGCTTGAGTGAATCGCGCGCTTGGTGCCAAGTATGCCTTGGGCACATGTCTGACTACTTACGCGCGAAAGTACGAGCACTCCAGCTGCAGCTTCCTGTGGCGCTATGCACTGAGCTTGCCTTAAACCGTGACCATTCCTGAAAAGAAAGGGTGATGTCCACCATGAAGACCCGCGAATCCAACAAAGACGAAGCGAAACTCGACCTGTCGATCCGACCGTTGCGGCCGACCTCCGATGAGAAGTCGACCGACAAAGAAAAGGTGAAGGTCGTCGTCGTTACGTATGCCTGATGTGTAGCTCACAGGGACCCGGCGGGTTGGCGGTCAAACGCGGACCCCCGGGTCATGAGAGCTCTATGGCTTGCTCTTGGGTGCGCTTGTTCTTCAAAAACACCCGTCAATTCCAACAAGCGGATGAAGCAATGACAACCCGTTCCGACAATCTGGTTGTGTTCCAAGGGCGTGCGTGTTGTGGGGAAGCGGGTGCGCCTCTCATAGTTCACCCAGCGGCCGGTGAGGCTTCTGAGGGCCTCGAACTGTCTGGAGGACTTGCTCCGGCGGTCGCAACAGCGCTCAGGTTGGCAACGAGCCCCGTGTCCATCGCACACCTCGCGTCCTCATTGGTCGACGCGACAGGCCTCGACGGCAAAGTGGCGCAGATGTTGGTCGACGATCTCGTGGACAATGCCATTTTACGGAAGGTCGTGGCGGCGTTGGAGCGCATTGAGCTCGTTGGGGATGGTGACCTGGTAGCAGCGATAAAGTCCCATATCCGCAACGCCACAATGCCCTCAGATATCGCTCCCACGACCGTCGTTTTGCTCGGTACGCTCGGAGCTGAACCATGGTACGTGCAACTTGAGCAAGCGCAGATACTTGAAGGTAATGTCCTTAGCTGCAGCATTGAACCAGATGGGGCCTGGGTCGGGCCACGTCTCGGTGTGCGCGGTGAGCCATGCCCCGGTTGCCTAGCTGCGAGGCGCATCGCCGTCAATCCGGCGGCGACGCAGCCCGCGAATTTCATCGTCCATGACAACCGCCTAATCGGCGCGCTGGCTCAACATCTACTGCTTTGGATTGAAGCGGCGTCCGCAGAAACGGTCGCAACTCATCAGATTCTGCGAGTCACATCCAACTCCGTGACGCGACGGACGCTTTTGCCCCAGCCAGGCTGCAGACACTGTTTGCGCGAAAAAGCACCGACGTCGAGTCTGGATGATTCCAAGCTGACCACAGAAGAAGCATTTCGCACGAAGTGGGCGACCAACGGCTTTTTGGAACCAACGCCAGAGCAACGAGCGGTGTTCACGGATCCTGAACTAGGCCCGCTTGACAATCGCGAGTATCAAGCACCTGGCCTATTTCGTGACTTGCCCATGGTTCTGGGTTCCATTCGCATGTTGCAACCGGCCGGCAACCAACTGGCTCGTCGCGAGATGTTCTCCGTCACGTTTGGTAGTGGAATGACGGAAAGTCGACGCCAGTTGATCGCTTACGCCGAAGGAATTGAGCGCTATGCGGGAAGTATGGAGCTGCCGGACATCACATCGCGCAGCTTCGATGAGGTAAGAGCGTTCGCGGCTCCGCCACAAACAATGACGCAGTATGCTCCCACCCAGTACATTGAAGCTGGCGGAGACATGCAGCGCTACGCAGGTCAACTCATAGATTGGAGCTGGGCCTATGATTGGACGTCCGACGAAGGCAAACTGGTAATCTACGACGCGATGTGCATGAATCGCCAGACTGCCACCGAAGGTTTCAGGGTCTTCGACGAGCCATACTCCTCTGGGTTCGCTGCCCACCGATCCTTGCCCTTGGCGCTAGAACGAATCCTGTTCGAGTCCATCGAACGAGATGCTTACATGCTTGCGTGGTATCTACAATTGCCACTGCCGGAATTACGCGTGCCCGAGACACACGGCCACGATCTCGAGGATATGCGGAAGTATCTCAAAGACGGCGGCGTCGAACTGCGCTTCTTCGACCTGCGGGTCGACTTCGACGTGCCGTGCGTACTGGTCATGGCCCGCGCCGAGAAGGATTTCGGGCCATGGCTCAAGGGAGGCCATATTCTCTCAGCCTGCGCGGGGCGTACCTGGACCGACGCATTGGGCCATGGTGTCCAGGAGATCCTAGGTCACTATAGCGTGTTTGCAATACTATCGCCCGAGGCCGAGAAGTGGACCACTCCACCCGAAGGTGAGTCGCGAAGCTGGTGGCCGCGACTTGCAGACTACATGGTTGCACGGGCGGACAATCCATTTGGCTTTCTCGGTGGCGACAACCCTGTCCATCTTGAGCTAGCCGACGAAGTGCCGGTAAGTGTCGAGGAACTAAGGACGCAATTCCAGGCGCGTAATCTTACGGTCTTCGTTCGCGAACTTGGTCAAAGCGACGTTCGAAGCTCGGGTCTCGTGGCAGTCCGAGCATTTATCCCAGGGATGGTGAGGCTATCCCCATCAAGAGAGACCGTCAACTTCGGTGAACCACGCATCGACCGTGTCCGCACGAAGTGGAATGCCTTAGGGCCATTCAATCCACTCGCACACCCTCTTGCCTAATCTGCGAAGTGCCTTCGGATCATTGTGAGGAAACATGCTTGAGGCCGCGCCCAGTGCAGTAGAACCCATGAGTCTACGGTCAAGGTTGAGTCAGGCGAACCAACCGCCGCGACTGCGTGCCGCCGTAAAATGGATTGATGCCCAAAACGGAGTGCGACTCACCGATACAGAAACCGGCCTGGACCTACTACTGGGCAGCGACGTGTCTGCCACCTTGCTCAGCCTATCCCTCGGGCAGTTGAAGCCGGACTCTGGGTCCCAATTGTCGTCATGGGTTCATCGCCTCGCAGAACTTGGGCTGATGGATCCGACGACGCCCAGCGACGCCGCGAACCGTCAAGGCGTGTACGTCATTGCGCAGGCGAGTGAATTCGAACGAGCCCGTCTTCGAGAAACCGTAACAAGGGCTTTTGAAAGTACCCTGCTTCATCAAGAATACTTGATGAGCGCCTGCGCAAACGCCGAGTGGGAGTTCGAAGAGCTTCCCCTCATGTCCAAAGCCGCAATCCGACGGCACTTTCCCCATGGGCTGGTATCGAACCAGATTGACCTGCGCGCGCTACTGAAATCCGGTGACGTGGTACTAGCAAGTACGTCGGGAACCACCGGAGAGCGGCTGCAGGTGTACTCGGATACACGGATTCCGCGTCTACCACCGGATATCCAGAACTACTGGCAACTACCGGCTTTGCCATTGGAGGGACCCATGCGAACTGCGGTCCTGACGTCCCCAATATGCGCCGGAGCCACTTGCACGATCCGTCGAAAGCGCATGGACGAACGCCTCGTCTTTCAACATACCCTCTTTCTCGAATCCACGCGTAATCCATTCCAAATCAGCCGCGAGGAGGTCGAACGAACGGTTTCCGAAATGAAGGAGTTTGCGCCCGATCTCTTGTACGTAAATCCCGTCTATCTCGCGGGCCTCGCCGTAAAGGCGACGGAGTACGGATTGCCGCTACCTAAGGTTAAGGGCATCTTGGCGGGATATCAGTTTCTTTCCCACTGCCAACGCAGAGTGATTGAGCAACACTTCGATGCTCCAATATTCGACATGTACGCGGCCACGGAGCTGGCGGGAAGCCAGATAGGCACGAGTTGCCGGCACGGACGACTCCACGTTCGTCTCGATCAGGCATATGTGGAGCTGCTTAGCAACGGACAACCGGTATCACCCGGTGAACTGGGGACCGTAACCGTCACGACGCACAATCCCACAATGCCTCTGGTACGCTATGCGCTTGGCGATTTGGCGAGGTTCGTGCTGACGCCTTGTGGGTGCTCTATGGGGTCGGCATGGCCGATTCTGCAACTGGAAGGGCGCGCTCGCGATGCCATAATCTGCCAAGGACGAATCGTAACGACCCGAGACGTAGATGAATGCCTGCGCGACGTCAGCCTCCAACATTACCAGTTGTCCGAGACCGCACCGGGACATTTCGAGTTCGATGCGGTCGTCGCGAGCTCGACGTCCCCATGGGTCGATCAGGTTCGGGGAGCGCTCTTGGGGCTTCTCGCTCCCCAAAGCCTATCCATCCGCAGGACCGACGAAATACCGTTGGACGATAGCATGAAAGTACGGTTCACCATCCCCCACGTGGGTACACGAACTCCATGCGCCGAATATGAGCAGCGAATACCAGGATGAATACGAACTCATCGGGGGAGTACGACGTCGAAGCAATTCGCCGGTGTTTTCCCATTCTCAAAAGACACGTCAACGGCGCGCAATTGATCTATCTCGATAACGCGGCGTCCTCCCTGACGCCAGAGTCGGTGCTGTCGGCCGAGCATTCATACTATCGCGAGTATCGGGCCAATGTTCACCGAGGTCGGCACGCTCTGTCGGAAGAAGCTTCTGACGCCTATGAGTCTGCCCGTCGCCAAGTCGCCCGCTTCATCGGAGCCTGCGCGAGCGAGGAGATCGTGTTCACGCCGAACACAACCGTGTCGCTCAACATGATTGCTGCGGGGATGGACCTTGAACCGGACGACGAGATCATCAGTACGGTCGCCGAGCACCACTCGTCGCTTCTACCATGGATGGCTCGAGCCAAGCTGAAGTTGATTGAGACTACGGCTACTGAGCCCATCGATCCAGAGGCTTTCCGAAAACTCCTAGGAAAGCGAACCCGCGCCATCGTCGTTGCCCATGCCTCCAATGTCACCGGGGTTGTTCAGCCAATATACGAGATCTGCCGCGTTGCTCGAGAGGCCGGGATCCTGAGCGTAATCGATGCCGCACAGTCCGCACCCCACATCCGGCTCGATGTGTCCGCCATCGGCTGCGACTTCCTAGCCTTTTCTGGCCACAAGATGCTTGGACCCACGGGCACCGGTGTCCTTTACGGCCGTCGCGAAGCACTAGAGCGCCTGTCCCCGCGCGACCTCGGTGGCGGCGTCGTGACGCAGGTAACCTCACGGGGATATGCCCTTCAGAACGGACCCGCTCGATTCGAGGCTGGGACGCCCAACATCGCGGGCGCGATAGGGCTCGCTGCTGCGACGAGGTTCATTCAAAATTGCGGTTGGGAGGCCGTCGAAAACCACGGCAGGAAACTGGCCGAGGCGCTCGATGCGGGGGTAAGGGAGCTGCCTGGGGTGCGAGTACTAATGGCGAAGACGCCGCATGCGTTGCCAATCGCCAGCATTTCCGGAATCGACCTTCCAGTGAGTCTGGATGACCTTGGCGTCAGTCTCTCAGACAATTATGCCATGATGACAAGGACCGGTCTGCATTGCGCACACCCGCTCTTTGGGGCCCTGGGACTTCCAAACGGCGCCCTTCGTGCGTCAGCTTACCTTTACAATACAGTCAGCGAAATCGAGCGCTTCTGTTCGAGGTTGCGGGAGCTATTGGTTGCGCTGGGAGCCTGATAGGATGGCGGTGCGAGGCTAAAAGTCGCCGTAGGTTTGACATGTACCCCCCCTCACCCCCTCACCCACTCACCCAGTCCCCCCATACTCATCGAGCCGCATCGTAACCGGTGGCTCCGCCGGCACTTCGCTCCACATGCTCAACGGTGATCCATTCTGGACTGGGACCTGGATGTTGGGTCACAGCCATTCTTCGCAGTTCGTCTTCGTCTCCAGTGCAGATCCCGCGTTGAGCGTAACCATCGGACTCTGCGAACCACGTGCCCCAAAGCTGCATCGTCAAACTGTGTGCCCGCGTCACCGAACGACTGCGTCCGCACACCCGCCTTTACCCCAGGCTCAAGACCCAAAAATGCAGGCTGCAGAAACGAAGTCGGGAACCGTGCCAGCAAGATGCGCAGCGCTTCGTGGGAGCGCCCCAAGCATCAGTCCGCTTGATCGCTTGGGCCGCGGCAGTCTGCTTCGTAGCCACGCACTCCTCCACTTTCACAATTGCTCTAGCGCAGCATTAGCCCGAGCTCCAACAACGGGTTTGGAACTTCTCCAACGGCTACGAAGCCTCTCCAACGCAGAATCCAGCTCAAACTCCCCGGATCTTGCGGCGCCTCATCACTCACTCAAACCGTGGGATGCAAAATCTACAATGGTTTCATCGTTGATGAAGCTTCAGATCCGCTGATCAAGCTTCGCGGCGGCTGATCAAGCTTAGAATTCGCTGATCTTGGTCTTCGGCGCCCTGTGGGCAGTCTGATTCCGGGCGACCAGAACAGCGCCAACCTTGGTTGGAGCTTTGGATCCGCTAGTACCCTGCCCTTACCGTAACGGTCTCGCCCGTCTTGGGCGGAGTCCAAGCGATCAGGCGAAAACCTTCTCCCCGCATCCACAACCACTCGGGTGATTCTAGTGGCGCCGAGAAGCGAAAGTCGACTGTCAGCGGGCGGCCGTCAGTGGTGATCTCGGTCACTGTCGCCGTCATGTTAGAGAGCTTTACGACATCACCTTGGTGAAACGGTTCGGCAAGGCTACGCATCAGCTGTTGAAACATGCTGTCGTAGAAGCCATGTAAAGGGCGCAGTCGAAGGGTATGCTCGTCCAGACGGGTGACTGACACGTCGCTGAGGCTGGTAGCGAGCATTCGTATCTTACCGGGTCCAGGGATCCCTTCAGCGTAACGGTGATTCCAGCTTGCATACAGCCCACCCTCGGAGATGACCCACACCGCGACCAGCGTCTTCTGGGCGACCGCAGCATCGCGCGGGATGCTGGCATCGGTGAGCGGTAACCCGAATCCCATACCGAGCATCGTCAGGCACTTGGCGGGCAGCAGCAGGGGCGCTATTGCCAGGTTGCTCACGGCCAACGTCGCGACAACGAGTCGCGACCACTTCAACGCGGGTGGATTGTCCACAGCATTGAAGAACACCATCGCGAGCGCGGGTACCACGCCGAACCCGAGGAAGACCAGGTTGCAGTCCATGGGTCCCGAGGTAGCGATGGGCAAAAGGGAGAGCCCTGCACCGATCAGCCAGAAGCGCGCCAGTGGCTTATCCGCAAATCGCGGCCAAGCAACGCGACCGACAATGACCAGCGCAGCCGCAGCCAGCAGAAACATGGTGACTTTGAGTGGAGGCGGATAAATCCCCCAGAAGTCGGACATAATGGGCGTCAGTTGCCCAAGGAAGACGATCGGAGCGATCTCGAACAGCCTCATCGCGTAGGCGAGTGGCTCGACGAGCGGGTGAACATAGGCAACCGTTGCCTTCGCGCCGTAGCCACCGGCACTGTAAGCTAGCTGCCAAACCGCCACGACAGCCAAGTAGGGCGCAAGGCGAACCATGCGACGCCAGAGAGGCCCCTTGTCCAAGCAAAGCGCATACGCGAACAGGAACCCCGTGGTAGAAATGCCCATCTCAGCCGAGAGCAGTCCCGCCGCGAGCAGCATTGGGGCGAGCCACGCCCCAGGCTGCCACCCGTCTCGCCTCCACTTGTCGTAGGCGATGATCGTGCAGATCCCGAAGACGCCAGCGATGAGTACATTCCGCTTTGCTATCCACGAGAGCACTTGGCCGCGGGCGTCGTCCCAGGCATAGAGAGCAAGAGCCAAGCAAGCGACGCGTGGCGTGAGGAATCGCCGATAGAGGGCGTAGAGCGCGTAGAGCAGTCCAAGAAACCAGAACAGCGTGTGCAGGTGCATCAGCAGGGCATTGCTGGGCCACAGGTAGAGGTCGATCGCGTGGGTGCCTGCCGAGAGCGGTCGCCAGAAGTAGATCTTCCAATCCGGTGCTTGCCACCACGCGACCATCCCTTGCTCCATCTCCCGCTGATACGCGGCTTGGTTGCCGCCAGCGAAGAGGAAGCAGTCATTCATGAATTTGCCGACGCCCGCCACGCCAGCATGGTCGAGCGCCGCCCTCCACTTGGCCGCTTGTACGTATTCATCAATGAAGAATCCCGAGAACAAGGAAGGGAGGGCGAGGACAAGGGCGACCACGATCACCGCTTGTGCTGCCCTGGGCCCCGCGAGACGCGCCATGACCCAGTTCAGATAGCGCATGTCAACCCCTCCACCGTCCCGCTAGCCCCGTAACGCACGGAAGCATCGCACGCGATTGGTCTAAGATTGCTCACGATGGCCAGCACATCCTGATGGGCACCATGTAGACAGGCTCATGGTGCCAGGACCAGACAATTACCGCGGCAGAAAGTTCCGGGCCATTTGGTCGGTTCGGCGTGAACACGACGCTTGGTCGCACGACTAGTAGGCTCATTCGACCGCAAAGCGGACCCACCAGTAATTACGAAGGACTAACAACAAAAAAGAAGGACTCATTCGGCCTTACCATCGAGCGGGGCTCGTGCGTGCTACCTAGCTGGTGCTGGTAGGAGAATTGAGCAGTGAAATCGCCATTGCCGAGATTGCCTCGGCTGCTTGTCACTCTATTATTGTCTGGTCCGTGGCTCGCGGCTTGCGGCGGCGGACGCAGCAGCCTCGGTGAGCACGGCGCCACCCAAAGCGTTGGCGGAACCTCTGGCAGCGGTGGGACCATGCGTGCAATCGGAGGGACGCCGCTGAGTACTGGCGGCTGGCGTGCAAGTGGCGGTGCGTCTGCGCAGTCAGGTGGAACGAGTTTCGGCGGCAACGCTTCTCACACGGGCGGGCGGATTGCAACCGGCGGCGCGCCAGTCACCCACGGGGGCGCGATTGCGCAGGGTGGACAAGCTGCGCCGTCTGGTGGAACCACCGGAATCGGTGGCATTGCCGCAACGGGTGGACAAACTGCGCCGTCTGGCGGCACACCTGCGGCTGGAGGATTATTCGCCGGCGCAGCAGGCACAGCCGGAACAATTGCAGCCGGCGGCTCGCTTGGCGGCTCATCCGGGACAATCAACGCTGCTGGTACGGCTAGCATTGCGGGCGGAATTGCTGGAAGCACCACGAGTATCGCGTGCAAGGGAACGCTCATACTCGACGACATACCCTTGGCAGAAACCGGAACGAGCCCGCATGCCGTTGCGCTTTCAGACTTGAACGGCGACGGCAAGCTCGACCTCGTCGCAGCGAACAGCTTCTCGAACACCGTCAGCGTGCTCCTAGGAAAAGGTAACGGGACCTTTGGCCCCACGGTGAACTACGCCGTCGGAGTCGGACCCTCTTCAGCAGCGCTTGCAGACCTAAACAGTGACGGGAATGTAGACATCGTAACGGCAAACTATTACTCGAACTCGGTTAGCGTGCTGCTTGGTGCGGGCAATGGATCTTTTGCTTCCAGGGTGGATTACGCCGCTGGGGACACTCCATTTTCGGTGGCGATTTCCGACTTGAACGGTGACGGAAGACCGGACCTTGCCGTATCGAGCTTCGAATCACCTACGGTGAGCGTGCTACTGGGTGAAGGCGACGGGTCTTTCACTGCCAATGTGGAATACCCAACTGGGACCACCCCGTGCGCAGTGGCACTCGGGGATTTGAATGGCGACGGCAAGCGCGACCTCGCCGTAGCAAATTGCGGCTCGGACACCGTAAGCCTGTTCTTTGGTGCGGGCAACGGGACCTTTGCCGCAAAGGTAGACTTCGCCACTGGAAGCGGCCCGCATTCGGTTGCGCTCGCGGACTTGAACGGCGACGGCAAGCTCGACCTCACCACGGCGAACTCCAACGCCGACACGGTGACCGTACTAATTGGTGTAGGCAATGGAACCTTCGCCACTAAGATGGACTACGCAGTCGGGACCGCGCCGTTCTCGGTGGTGCTCACGGACTTGAACGGTGACGGCAAGCGCGACCTTGTCACAGCGAACTACACGTCGAACACGGCGAGCGTGCTGCTGGGTGCGGGCAATGGAACCTTCACGGCCAAGGCGGACTACGTTACCGGCAACAGCCCATACTCGGTGGCGGCTTCCGACTTGAACGGCGACGGCAAGGTCGATCTCGTGACGGCAAACTCGAACTCCGACACGGCTAGCGTGCTGCTTGGTGCGGGCGACGGGACCTTCGCCATAAGGGAAGACGACGTTATTGGGAATGCCCCGAATTCGTTGGCGCTCGCCGACTTGAATGGTGACGGCATACTCGACCTTGCTTCGGCGAACTCCTTGTCAGACACGGTGAGCGTGGCGCTGGGCACGGGCAGTGGGACCTTCGCCGCCAAAGTCGAGTACCCAACCGGAGTCTTCCCGATATCGGTGGTGGTTGCCGACGTCAATGGTGACGGCAAGCTCGATCTGGCCACGGCGAACTACGCCTCGGACACCGCAAGCGTGCTGCTTGGTGCGGGCAACGGGGCCTTCGCCCCCAGAGCGGATGTCCCGACCGGCAGTTCGCCGGAATCAGTGGCAGTCGGGGACTTGAATGGCGACGGCAAATCTGACCTGGCTACGGCGAACTCCAGCTCGGACACAGTAAGCGTATTGCTTGGTGTGGGCAACGGAGCCTTCGGCGGCAAGGTGGACTACCCAACCGGAGATTCGCCGAACTCGGTGGCGCTTGGGGACCTCAATGGCGACGGCAAACTCGATCTAGCTACAGCGAACTACAACTCAGCCACGGTGAGCGTAATGCTCGCAATGGGCAACGGGACCTTCGCCGCCAAGTCGGACTACGCTGCCGGAGATGGCCCGTGTTCGGTGGCACTTTCCGACCTGAATGCTGACGGTAACGTCGACCTAGCTACAGCGAACTACTACTCAGCCACGGTGAGCGTAATGCTTGGAAGTGGCACTGGGGCATTTGCCAAAAGGTCGGACTACGCGACAGCAGGAGGCCCCTGTTCGGTGGCGTTTTCCGACTTGAATGGAGACGGCACGTTGGACATCGCCGCAGCAAACCAATTCTCGAACTCACTTAGCGTGCTGCTTGGCAAGGGCGATGGGAAATTTGACACCAAGACGAACTACGCTACTGGACATAGCCCGAATGGGGTTGCACTCGGTGACTTGAATGGCGACGGCCAGCTGGATGCCGCGATAGCAAACTATAGCTCGGACACGGTGAGCGTACTGCTTGGCTCGTGTTTGTAGCTACAGTTAGTACCTGCCCATGACGCTCAAGGCGCCGCCATTCGGTAGCGCTATGGCAGTAGTCGAAACGCTGGGCCCAGCATTATTGCCGCCGAAGATGACCATGGCAACACCGGTGACCGCGACGGCAGCGCCCAACCCCACGAGCCAAGTACTGGCTTTGGCATCGCGCAGCGCGTCTTGGTTCCACCCAATGGCCTGAGTGTCGCTGCAGTTGGCACTAGGACAGCGATCATTGGCCTTCTTGTTGAGGTCGCTGGCTTTGTACGCAAAATAGCCGCCGACACCGACTGCAACGAGGCCTACGCCACCTGTGATCCAACCCACGGTGCGCGTGGCACTCGACGACTGCGGTTCGATGGTTGGTGGTTGATTGAACGCCACAACGCGTTCCGGCGCAGCCGCTCGGTTGGCCGCAGGCAACGGCGCAGCTTGTTCGGCGGGTGACGGCTGGAGGGCAGGCACGGTAATGGTGACGAGCGCACCTGCATCGGTGATCTCGAAATCGTGAGACCAAGATTCGAAACCCTTGGCCCGCACGACAAGCCGATGTGACCCCGGATCGACTGGAACTTTGGCGTCGATCAACAACGGGATCCCGACGTCGTCGAGCACGAACTCCATGTTGGTTTGCTTCTTGGCGTCCGCTTCCAGAGTCACCGTTGCATAGGAAAGCTTCGACGTCAGGGCGTCCATGCTTTCCTGCGCCTTCTGCGCACGGTCGGAACGGCCATCGCGACGCGCCACGGCCACGGCCTCACCGTACTTGGCCCAAGCACTGGCAGTGCGACCCATCTGTTCGTAGCACATGGCCAGAAGCAGAACGGTGCCGCCGGCAGGATCGGCCTTGTGACTCTGTGCCAGCTTCTGGCAGGCCGCTGCGTACTTCTTCTCGGTGAACAGCTGCTTGCCTTCGATGAACAGCGATTCGGCAATGGCCTCGTTGTTCTGGGCATACGTTAGCTTCGGCGCAACCACGAGACTCGATGCACCAAAGGCCAACGCCAGCAAACAAGCACGGCTAGTGACGCGTATCGACGATGTCAAGCGAACCTCCGACGTAACTCTTCTTCGTGGTCTTCTTCTTGGCCGCCGCATCGGGTCGCGGATTGGCGGCTACGGCGCTGTTGGCGCGCCCCACAGCAACCGAGACAGGCGGCGGTTTCGCGGCAACGATTGGCGCAGGGACAACAGGACTGACTGTTGGCGTCGGCGCCGGAACCGCTGTTGGCACGATCTGGAGCTTCGTTGCCTCGACTGGGGCGCGCTCAGCCACGACAACTGGAGCCATGACCGAAGGCGCGGCCGCAGAGGGCGTCTTCAAGTCCTTTGGCGCAGATTTCTGCAACCAGGCAGACAAGCCAAGAATCACCGCAAGGGTTGAGAGTCCCAAGGCAGTGGTGATTATTTTGCGCTTCGGGCTCGAGGTAGTCGGCGGTAGCGCGATTCCGTTCGAGGAGATCTGCGTCGCATGCTCTGAGCTTGCCGCTGGCACGCCGCGAGCGCTGTCGGACAACAAGCGATCAGACGTCGTTCGTTGCCGGATCCCTAGGGTCCCCGAGATCCTGTAGAGGTTGTAGGCTGCCTCCGAAGGTCCGAAGGGCACGAGCGCCTCGGCAAGTTCAGCAACGCTCTGATAGCGATCGTCGGGACGCTTGGACAGACACTTCTGGATGACGTCTGCCAAACCTTCGGGCACGTCCGGTCGATGCCGCGCTATAGGCGGGACTGGGTCGGTTGAGACCGCCGCCGCAACGCCGGTCACGGTTTCTCCTCCAAACGGCACCGTGTCCGTCAAGAGCTCGAAGAGGCATACCCCCAACGACCAGATATCACTGCGGTGGTCGACCGAGCGTGCACTGCGAACTTGCTCGGGGGACATGTAGACGGGCGAGCCGAGCAGCGCTCGGGTTTGCGTCAGACTTACGTCTTGCTGTTCGAGTTCGATTTTGTACTTGGCAATGCCGAAATCGAGCACTTTGACTAGTGGCAGCCCATCATGCCGGTGCGTTAGAAAGAAATTGGAGGGCTTCAGGTCGCGATGCACCATGCCGAGCGAATGCGCCTCCGCAACTGCCTCGCAAACCTGCAGCAGGTAGCCCACGGCTTCGACAATCGACAATGGCCCCGAGCTGCGCAGCGTGACTGCAAGATCTTGCCCCTCGAGATATTCCATCACGATGAACGGCGATCCGTCGTCCAATTCACCGACGTCGTGGACGCGACAGACATGCTCGCTCTTCAGCTGTACCGCTGACTGGGCTTCGCGTTCGAAGCGACGGATGTCGTTCTTGTCGTGCGCTGCACCGGGGAGCAAAAACTTGAGTGCCACGGTCTGGCCAAGCACGACATGGCGCGCAGCGACGACCACGCCGACACCGCCGGTGCCGATCACCCGTTCGATCAGATATTTGCCGGCAATTCGCTCACCGGGTTGTGCTGGAATAGAGGCCGAAGCCATGTGACCACCAGGCTATCGCCGAGACAACCCGCTGTCTATGTGAGCAAACGTGGAAATTGCGGTTGGTCGCACCACGGTCTAGGGGCCTCATCGCACCTGAACAGGCGATCGGGGCGACCGATCCCCGCAACCGGATGCGGCTACAATGGCAACGGGACAAACGCCGCTCAACCACCGACTCGTCTCCCGGCCGGCTCATAACCACGGTAGCCGAAGGTGGCGCCGGTTGAAGGGACCGTGCCCATGGGAATTCCCATGGGTGCGCCCCTGACCTGTTGCGGCACGTCCCAAGCCGGCCCCAATGCGCACAAGTCAGCCACGCGCCTACTGAGTCATCTTGATCACGCTGCGCAACCCAAAGTGTTGCGAGACGGGAGCGCTGAAGCTGTTGCCGTTGGCGTCTGTCATCGCAACCGTCGCATCCATGAAGGTGCGCTTCGTCGACTCGACTGCGGACGGCAAGACTCCGATGCCGAACAGATGCGTCGTCCAGATGCGATATTGCTCTCCGTAGGCGTTCAGAGGGTTGGTCTCGTTGTCCCCACAGAACGTGCAGGCAGGAGTGTAGTCAGATGCAACCAGCTCGGGCCAGGCTCCCATGATGCTGAATATCTCGGGGGCAAACGCGTGTACATGCGGCGCACCGGTAGCGCCATCGAGGTACTCGGGACCCGCATGCGCGACAACCCCCACGATGGCCGGAACGCCACTTTCCTGCGCCCGTTTTTCGATGACTTCAACTGCGGTGGCAAGCTCGAAAGCCTGTTCCTCCGCCGAACCACTGGTGCCCCAAGCCCCGTAATGCCCCGCGTAGCTCAGTGCGTCTTCGGTGTTTGGGAAGCGTACCGACGTACACCAGTAGTCGAAGACGGCTCCGTTCTTCAGCGTGACTGGTACGCGCATAGCCGCACGCTGCCATCCACTCGAAGGCAGTTGAACCAACTCCGCCTCACCCAGTTCGGCCTCACGCGAAAACACTGCCAAGCCGGCGCTACCCCCAAAAGCCAAATGACTTCGCTCTGCCTCCGGCACTTCGGTAGTGCATTGACGCAGCGTGGATTCAAAGGATTCGTAGCTGGCAAGGTGGGTGACGGCACACCAATAGCAGGAGCCGGCCTCGCGCCGGCCTCCAGCCTGAATCTCGGCGATCATGGCGAGAGCAGGCCCCGTCGAACCGCAGCTGAACATGCAACCCACGGCCATTTCGCCGGGAGCCGTAAGCACGGTCTCGCCAGCATTCGCTGGATCGGCCCGGGTGCAACCCGGAGTGTTTTTGACGCATTCTAGCCACGAAGCCAAGCCCGAGGAGAATTCTTCACCTGGACAGGCTACGGCCGGATCGACTGGCGTAGTCCCCGTTGGGGTCGCTGTCAGCGGTAGGATGCGCTCCGGCGGAATGTCGTCCGAAAACAGGCGATATCGGAATACCGGCGAGTTGTCGTTCCTTAGCCGCTCCACTACGGTTGGATCGTAGAGTTCCGTAGCACAAAGCAGATCGGCACCCTCCGACAGAATTGCCTCGATGGCCGGACCTTTGCGCTCGCCGACGCTGGGCGTAAACGCATCGGCAATATTCGGATCGAACACCTCCACCGAAAGCTTGTACGGATTGCCGCAGGTCAGAAACAGTCCCGTGTATCCGTTCTCGTCGCAAGACCAGATCTTCGGGCGTGGCTGGGATACCCCGTTGGTTCCTAAGACAAAAACGGTGTAGGAATGGCCGTGGGTCACGGGAACCGGCGCGGCAAGCATCACCGTGCTCGATGTAACGAGTTGGACACCGAACTGCAGGTCGAATTGCGGTATCTCAGGGCCACCCTGAATGTTGTAGCCGAACTCGTCCACGTCATCGTAGGTGCCAGACAAGGCCCCGCTCGATTTTGGCGAAGCCCGTCCGTACTCGACATTGACGAAGAGGGGCGTGCCTAGCGTATTCGACGCTAACGTCGAAACCAGTCCCGCCTTCAATTGGCCAGCGTTGTTGAGGGCATGTACGAAACGGACGGGTTGAGCGTTCGTCGGTTCGGTTCGATTGGGCAAGGGCGAAATCTGGGCCGTGGCAAGGTCCTTCCCGTAAGCCATCAGCGAGATGGAACTGTCAGCCTTAACGACAACTCCAGCGATTGCGACGCCATCCGCATCGCACCCGGAACCCGCTGGCACCAGTTTGAAGTCATATGTTCCCGCCTCGATGGCAAGATCGCGAGTGAACTGCGTGTAGGCGACGCCTACGCCGCAATTCTTTGAATTGGCAGCAAACCACGCCTTCCCATAACTGCTTTTGCTTGCAAGCTTGTGGCAGAGATCGAGAGCCGTCGAGTCCGGTATTGCATTCATCACGCGGACCGCGGGCAATGCACCCGTAACCAAGGGACAGTCCGTCTGAGCGACTTCGTTGGTCAGGTGTTTCTCCTCGATACCAAGGAGCGGACCGCACCCGGAAAGAGGCACTGCTAGCAACAGAACGGCCGATGAGACAACCTTGGTCAATTCCACAGCTCGAAAGAATCCGATCCTTTTGGGGCCTAGGTCAACAGTCGTCCGACGCGTCGCCACGGCACCCCATGAATTGCGCGGGATTTTCTGCAGAAAAGGCCGCACCTGCACGACGTCCGCCCGGCAAACCGGCGTTCGAATGGCTCAGTGTGTTGTGACCACGTTGGCTAGGCATCAGAGTTGCGCTACGTCCCAAACATCGTGTTCCGCGCACCGATTCTCCTCTGCGCCCTCATCGCCCTTGCAGCTCTTGGTTCCGGTGCCGCCTCACTGACGCTCGAGGTGGTTTGGTCCAAGGCGTTGGTCGTGCCACTGGGCAATTCGTCGGATGCGACGGCCTTGGTGCTTGCGGGGTTCATGCTCGGCATTGCTTTCGGCGCGCGCCTCGGCGCGCGCCTCGCGCACAACGCTCTGCGTGCGTTGTACCTGTATGCTGGACTCGAACTACTCCTCGGGATGTTCGCGTTGTTCGTGCCCATGCTCATGGTGGGCGTGTCGGGGTTGGCGGTTCCACAGGCGCTCTCGTCCGTGCCTTGGGCGGCCTTTGCCTTGCGCCTGCTCGCGTCGATGTGCCTCATCGTGTTCCCGTGTCTGGTGATGGGAGCGACACTGCCGCTGCTGCTCACGACGCCTCCGAGCCTAGTGCAACCGCGCCGATTCGTTGCTTGGTTGTACGGTGCAAATACGTTGGGCGCGACCCTCGCGGCTGTGGTCACGGGTTTCTATGGCATCGCCAATTGGGGGATCGCAGGCTGTTCGCGACGCGCCGCCGTCGGCAGCGCCTCGGCAGCGCTCTTGGCAATCCTGGCGAGTAGCGTCGAGCGTGCCACCACGCGAGCCGCGGCAACCTCGAATGGTGAAGACTCGAGTCAACCGTCATCCGCGGCGATCGCGGCGATGGGGCCCAACGAAACGGCACGACCAGCAGACGTGCCACCCGAACTCGACACGCAACGACACGCCCTGCTGGTCACATTCGTTTCTGGGTTCGTCCTCTTGGCAGCCGAGGTGTTCTGGGCACGGATCCTGACATTCGTCTTCGGACACGACACCTACGCGTTCGCCACCCTGCTCAGCGTCGTGCTACTGGGGCTCGCGCTGGGCGGACTTGGCTACACTCTGTTCACCAAGTGCAATCCACGTCGAGTTGCGGGTTGGGCGATGGCCTCGACGGCGTGTTCGCTCCTGCTGTCGTTCTACGTCGCCAGTTGGCTGATGATTCGGCTCGGACGCGATCCATTTGCGCTGGGTAATCGCTTCATTGGCAACAATGCGTTGTCGTCGGAAATGCTGCGTGAGTTCGCCTTCACGCCCATCTTGGTGCTGTTGCCGAGTCTGTGCAGCGGGGTCGCCTACCCTGCAACGATTGCATTCTTCGCAGGAACGCGCGGCTCGGTGTCGCAAGCCACTGGAGCCGTCGGACTCGTCAATGGGCTCGGTGCGACTGCCGGAGCGAGCGTGACCACGCTCGGGTTGGTAGCCTGGCTCGGGATCCAAGGAAGCCTATCGACGATTGCACTGGTGTCCGCAGCGACTGCGGCCTGGCTGTTGTTCGAAAGCACAGCCAAGACCAAATGGCGCGGCGCCTGGGCGCCAGCAATCCTCTTGCCTTTGCTTGGCGTTGCCTTAGTGCCAAAGGATCTACCGCGGCGCATGTTGCTTGCGGTGGTGGGCCCGCGTCATCAGACACTGCTCCACTACGAAGAGGCTCGCACAGCCACGGTCTCGGTGATAGAGAACGGCATTGTCGGTGAGCGGCAACTCCTGGTCAATGCCGTCAACGAGGTAACAACCCGCCTGGTTCACGACCAGAGTTTCAAGCTGCTCGGCCAGCTTGGACCACTTCTGCACCCCGATCCCAAGAACGCGGTGATGATCTGCCTCGGCGCGGGTCTCGCGGCAGGTTCGGCGCTGAGCCATCCACTCGAGCGCCTCGATGTCGTGGATCTGCTGCGCTCCGTGCGTCATGGCGCGAGACTCTTCGCCGAAGAAAACAACCACGTGCTCGAGGATCCGCGGCTCGCGTTACACGTCAACGACGGCCGACAGTACCTACTTCTAACGAATCTACGCTACGACCTTGCCATCGTCGATTCGACGCATCCAAAGTCCGTCGATTCTTGGATTCTCTACACACGCGAGTTCTTCGAGCTGTTGCGCGCACGACTCGCGCCCGGTGGCATCGTCGTACAGTGGCTACCGCTGCACGGGTTGAGCGAACGCGAATTCATCGCCGTGGTCGCGACGTTTGCGTCCGTATTCCCGCAGATGACACTCTGGGCGAGCGTAGGCTACGAGACGTATGGCCAAGTGGGCTATGCCAAGCTCGTGGGGCAAAACAGCGAGCATCCTCTGCGTATCGACGTCAGTCGACTTGAGTCGCGGCTTTCGCTGCCACAGGTGCATCACGACCTTTCACGCTATGGTATGGCCACGTTGCCCGAGCTCCTCGATCAGTTCGTCGCTGGGCCCGATCGGATCCGCGCCTGGACCGAAGGGAGCCCGCGGCTCAGTGACGACCGGCCTTTTTTGGCCTACTTGACGCCACTGGCAGCGGGCCGCCCGATGACACCCGATCGACTGCTCGCGGTGCGAGAACCAGTGCGTCCGTACCTCGGTGACCCCGACGTGCTCGATGGCAAGCTCATGGCTGAGATCGAGCTCGCCTTCGACGCGCAAGGCTTGGTCATCTCAGGGCAACTCGAGCAAGCAGCAGCGCTATACCCGACGGGCGAGAAGGTCCGTTACTACATCGAACAGACCAAGACCAGCCTACCTTATTACTCGGCGCTGGCCGAGCGGTACGCAGACGATGCAGAGCGGCTATTCGAAGCGGGAACCCAGCTCGGCGCGCTTGGACACCTCGACAGCGCCCAGGGAGTCTTCGAAAGAGCTCTGCGCCAAAGTCCGAACAGCCTGCGGCTCGCCCTCAATGCGGGCCTGCTCGCACTCGGATCGAGCGAACCGCAGAAGGCCGCCGAGACCTTCTCCGCACTGCTAAGAAGGCACCCAACGCTATCGCTTCTGCATCAGAATCTCGGAGCGGCACTGCTTGCCCAACGCGAACCTGGTGCGGCAAGACGCGAGTTGTTGAGCGCGCGCGCGCAGGATCCGGAGTCAATCGGCACTCGCCTCACGCTCGCCGACGCCGAAATGGCGCTCGGCAATTGGTCGGCAGCAAGATCGTTACTCGAGTCGCTGCTGCGTGAAGAGCCGCGGCTCGAATCCGCCATGGTACGTCTGACATGGGTGAGCGAGGCGCTGGGTGACGCTCCGCTAGCCCTGAAGTGGTCTGAACGCGCGGCGTACTTGGATCCGTATCGCGAAGATCTCATGCTGAACTGGGGCAAGCGTCTGGCCGAATCGCAGCCACGAAAGGCCTTCGAGGTTCTGCAACGGGCCGAACGATTGCACCCAGAGAGTTGTGCAATCAAGGTAGCCCTGGGCGAGGTCGCACTGCGGCTCGAACAGTGGCAGAAGGCCGTCGTCGAGTTCGTCCTCGCCCTCGAACGCGATCCTCACGCAAGCGATGCTGCACTCGGGCTCGGTCACGCTCTAGGTCGACTCGATCGAGCGCGCGAGGCACTGGACGCGTTCTGCTTGGCCCACAAGCTCGGAGCCGCTAGGCCTCGGGTCGCCGCAGAACTCGCGTCGATCGGCAAAAAGCTCGAGGATTGTACCAGCCCCAACCAAGCGCCCTAGCCGAGGCCAGCGCCAGCGCTTGCCACCCCGCGCGATTTCGGGAGATGCTCGGCGCGGTGACAGCCATGCCGACAACAGCTGGACGAGGCTCCTACCCAGACAACAATACTTGCGGAGCGGCACGCAGGCGCCGCGACCGGAAGGTGCTAGCGGCCTGTCTTGCGCTATCGTGCCTCTCGACTGCAGTGGTTGCAGCGGCACAAAACGCTGCCGAGGGCAGTTCGAGCGACGTCACCGAAGCGCCCGCTGCAACCACGCCGCTACCGCGGCCGGTCACTGTACGTCGTGTCAAGGCCAACCCGACCAGAGAATCCAAGCCTCGCGAAGGCGACAGTACCGAGAGTAGAAGTCTGGTCGGAACTTCTCCATCCACCGAGTTTGGTCCGCCCGCACCACCCAGTGATGCGGGCGCCGATGTGGCGTCCACAGGTGACGCCGGAGCTGAACCGGCCGCGACTCCGTCGATGGTGACGCCCTCGGCCGCAGCCTCCGTGGTGGAGTCTTCGCCAGCTGCGCCCACGGCGTCCGCGGCGACTCAACCCACAGAATTCGCGGTTACTGAGGTCAAAGTCCGCGACATTTTAGTCTTTCGCCTTAAGCTTGAGGACGGTGGACTCGTGCCCGCAGTGCGTGCCAAGCGCGCCGTACGCGCGATCGAGGCCGCCCTGGCCGATGCCAATCCGGAATCCGTCCGCACCGAATCGAGACAGGACCGCGTGTTATTGTTCGTCGGCTCGCGTCCCATCATTGAACTCACGCGCGCCGATGCCGCAGCCATTGGTGAGGGCTCGCTCGAACTGTTCGCTGCCTCGGCGGCTGCAAGGGTGCGCGACGTTCTTGAGAATGAGCGCCAGCGCAGTGTCGTAACGCGTAGTGTCTTGAGTATCTCGTTCGTGGTCGCCTCCGGGCTGGCAGTGCTCTATGTCTTGCGCTTGCTCGGCATGCTCGCGCGACGCCTACGCGAGTTCGTTCGCAGTAATCCGGAGCGGATCCCTGCGATTCATCTGCGGTCGATCGAAGTCGTGGGACCCCATGTCCTGCGCAGCGGGATCGTGGTTGGTGTCGGGGTGCTGAGACTGCTGATGCAGTTCGGATTGCTGTTCACCTGGTTGC
Organism: uncultured Polyangiaceae bacterium; assembly: GCA_964454965.1. GTDB lineage: Bacteria > Myxococcota_A > Polyangia > Polyangiales > Polyangiaceae > FEN-1139. Next base: position 62,764 of record CAYVXY010000009.1, read on the forward strand.
TGTTTTCGTCATCGTTGTTCGAGGCAACGCGTGGTTTGACCGGGCGGCTCACATCACTCGTGCTCACGCCATTGTCGGGCCTAGCGACGCGATTTGCCGCTCTGCTACCGCTGCTACTGCTGACCACGATGGGCGTCGTGGTCCTGGTCGTTCTGCTACGATTCGTTGCCCTGTTTTTTGCCGGCGTTGAACGAGGCGAAACCGAGCTTAGCTGGTTGCGCCCAGAACTCGCTGCACCCACGAGTCTGCTCATGCGCATCGGACTCGTCGTGGTATCCTTACTCGTCCTGGCGCCGTTGGTCACTGGCAATGTCGATGGGTCGTTGGCCCGCGTGGGCATGTTGTCAGTCGTCGCCATCGTACTGGCCACGACGCCACTAGTCGCCACGATCGTCGTGGGTTTGGTCACGTTGTACGGCGACCGACTCAAACTGGGGGATGAGATCCGCATCGGCGAACACCGGGGTGTCCTTGTGTCAGTCGATCTCGTTGAGCTGCGCCTGACGACGAATGATGGACGACAACTGCGCATTCCACATTTGGTCACGCTGGTTCGACCGCTGGTAATCGCCGTCGACAAGAAGCCTCGGACGCGACGCTTGGTGGTAACGGCTGAGGCACGCTTCGAACAGCTCGTTGAGATTCTCGGCACAGCCGAGGTATTCTCTCATGCCGCAGAGGTCAGCCTAGCCAAGCTCGAGTCCACTCAGACGACGGTTGAACTTGTGCCCAAGCAGGCCACAGTCGGCATAGAGCAGCGGCTGTTGGTCGAAGTTGCTCGCGAATTTCAGGCAAAGCAGATCCGCCTGGTGCTCGCAGAATGGCGGACTTTCGAATGAGCCCTGGTTGGTTGCTGCTCGGCCTGCTTGCCGTCGCCTTCCTGGGCAGCAACGTGGCGCGAGGTCGCGGCGTTCGCGGCTTCGGCCTACCCTCGGGCAGCGAGTGGATTCTCAGCGGGATAGCCCTAGGCCCGCAGCTCTTCGACCTGGTTCACCTCAAAGATCTTTCGTTCTTCTCACCTGTGTTGGCTGCAGGATTGGGCTGGGTCGCTCTGACGATTGGTATGCGTTTCGGCGTGTGCCTGCGTCCCGACCTCCAGGAAGAGATTCGCGCACCCAGGGTGGCACTCGTTCTCGGCGCCGTCTTGGGATTGCTAACCGCCTGCGGGTTGGCATGCATCGTTTACCTGCTTCTGGGGATATCTGGCGCATTTGCGCCACGCCTGCGCCTCGGAACTGCATTGTGGATTGGCTGCGCCTTGTCCGGATCGGCGCGACAACTGGTGGATTGGGCCAAGGAGCGCCATGGCGCCAAAGGGCAGACCACCGATGGTATCGAGGCCGTGATCGGTGGTGGCGAGGTCATTGCCCTCGCCGGCACTGCACCGCTTTGCGTCCTTCTGTTTTCCGAGGTAAGCGCTCTCGAGGACTTGGTGTGGCGCGCCGCTTTGCCCCTCGTGCTCGCGTTGCTTCTGGGATTGGTTGCGCTTTGGTTGCTGCATTTCGAGGTGCGGATCGCGGAAACCTGGGGGATCCTCCTTGGCGCACAGCTCCTTTCCGCGGGGTTGTGTCTCCGCGCCGGATCTAGCGTACTTGCGGCTGGATTCCTCCTCGGATGGCTGCTCGGACGCGACCAACGCGCGGGCGCCGAATTGCGTCGCATGACGCATCCCGCAGAAGGGACGGTCATGCTGCCGCTGTTGGTGGTAGCTGGCGCGTCCGTGCAATTGTCCGAGGTCGGTCACCTTGGGTGGCTCGTCGCTGCGGTTGTGAGTACTCGGTTCGTTATCAAGATGCTGCTGACGCGCATCACGCGCTCACTCATCGTTGGCATCCCCATTCCGTCCGTGCCACTTGGTCTCAGCCTTTCGTCCTCCGGCGAGATAGCGTGCCTCGTGGCACTGGAATACACGCTGTCTACACCGGGTCAGCTGGGTCAATTCGTGTTGACCTGCGCCATTGCCGCGTCACTGTTGGGCGAGCTTTATGGAGCGGTGGGCTTACGTCGCACGCTCTCGGCGGTCAACGAGCTCTACACCGACGAGACGAATAATGGGGGCCGTCGCACCCGCCCTCCAACAGAAACGACGGGGTGGCTGTGACTCCCGCGACCCCTACTCGCTCCAGCTTTCGCCAACGTGCAGTCGAGGTATTTGCGCTACTTGTGTGCACGTGTCTCGCTATTGCCGTTACGCGCGCCGAACCGCTTGGTAACGAGCGTTGGAACGTCATTCTCGGCATCGGGTACTTGTTGCTTGCCGGCACGATCCTCGCCAATCTTGTCGAACCACTGCGGCTGCCGCATTTGACGGCGTATATCGTCGTGGGAGTCGTCGGGGGTCCATATGTGCTCGAACTCGTCGACCAGACCACCGTCGAATTGCTCTTGCCGGTAAATACCCTGGCGATCTCGTTGATCGCGCTGGCTGGAGGTCTCGAGCTCGAGGCTAAGATCTTGCTGCACCTGTTGCGCAGCTTGTTTTGGTCGAACGTGGTGCAGACCCTGGTCGTCGCCATTGTATCGGCAGTGGTCTTCATGGCGCTAGCCCCAGACCTGCCCTTCGTGGCGCAGCTGCCACAGAATGCGCGGTTTGCGGTGGCAGCCATCTGGGGCCTACTTGCATCCAGCCGCAGCCCTTCAGCCACCCTGGCCGTCTTGGCGCAAACTCACGCGCGTGGTCCACTGGCGCGTTGGTCTCTGGCGTTCGTCATGAGTTCCGACGTAGTAGTCGTCGTTGCGTTTGCTTTTCTGCTTGTCGCCGTGCGTCCGTTCTTGATTGAGGGCGACAGCCTATCGGCTGTGCGCCTGCGCGTCTTGGGCTATGAAATCGTCGGTAGCATTTCGCTCGGAACCTGTCTCGGCCTCCTACTCATCGTTTACGTTCGCCTGATCGGTCGCCAGTTGCTTCTCGTGCTCTTGTTCTTGGGCTTCGTGGTTACGGATGGACTGCGCTACGTGCAATTCGACCCGTTGCTTGCGTTTCTTACGACGGGATTCGTCGTGCGCAATCTCTCGGATCAAGGCGAGAAGCTGCTGCTTGCCGTATCGCGCATGAGCGGTATCGTGTTCGTCGTCTTCTTTGCCACGGCGGGCGCTCATCTCGACCTAGTGCTCCTGACGAAACTCTGGCCCGTCGCGTTGGTGTTCTTCCTGGTGCGACTAGTTGCAACTTGGACCGCTGCCAGTGTCGCGGGACGCATGGGTCGCGATGAGGCGATCGTGCGGCGTTTTGGCTGGACTCCGCTCATTTCCCAGGCGGGCCTGACTCTCGCCCTTTCCCACACTATTGAACGCGAGTTCCCCAGCATCGCTAGCGGCTTTCGCTCGCTCGTGATTGCCACCGTGGCCATCAACGAGGTCGTCGGACCCGTTCTATTCAAATACGCCCTCGAACGCTGCAAGGAGACCTCGAAGAAGGAAGCAACTCGCGACTCGCTTCCGTCGATAGTGTAACCGCTGGAATCGCGCCGTCAGGCGCCACTGTGGGTGAGGCACGGCACGGAGGGTTCCAAAGCACTGGAAGTCGGCCCGTAGCCGAATTGGGGCCCAAACCCCCTCGACTTCGGGACCATTTGTCCGGCAGACTCGCATTCGTGAGCCAACCGAGGAGCCGCGCCATGCAGAACGTTCGTTGGTGGATAGCGTTGTCAGTAGTCGGTTTGAGTCCGTCGGCTTGCGGTGATTCGTTCTCGACCGCCGTGACCCAGTACCCGTCATTGTCGGAGGTCCCTTACTACTACGCAACGTATATGTGTAAGGCGTTGGCCACCTGTACACCCCAGCTCATTGATCTCGTCTTTGGGCCCAACGATTGTGCGACGCTTCTAGCCAATAGACTTGAGCAAGCGCTGCTGCCGAACCTCGAGGCAGCAGTAGATGCCAAAACGATGAACTTCGATCCATCGAAGCTCGACGCCTGCTTGCACAAGATCAAGAGCCTAGGTTGCCGAGCGCTCGACAACATTTACCTGCCGGAATGCGAGGCCGCCCTCGGTGGGACGGTTCCGGAAAAGGGCGCATGCGCCTTCGATGGCGAATGCACGCGTGACAACTACTGCAAGTACATCGGTACTTGTCCTGGGGTCTGCACAACACGTGAATTTGCCGGGGCGCCGTGCCGCGATGACAACGAATGCCAGCCAGGTGACAAGTGTCACGACGGTATTTGCACGATGAAGCTTGCCGCGGGCGAACAGTGTACGGCGAGCAGTGTCGAATGCGCGACCGGCTTGTTGTGCGGGCCCGACACGGGTAGCGGGCGCACGTGCGTGGCCATCGAAGCCGTGTTCTCCCAGGCCTACGGTGAGACCTGCAACATCGTCCAGTCGCAGTTGTGCGCACCAGGTTCCTACTGTGCAGTGACCGAGGTTGGCTTCGATGGCGCGACGCAGCTCTGCGTCAATCAAGTCGAAAGCGGTGAGGCTTGCAAATTCAGCTTCGCCGACATGTGCCCGAAGGACGAATTCTGTAGCGGTACGGACATCACCGCAACGCCAACGCCAATCATCGAAGGCACCTGCCGCCTCCTACCAACCCATGGTGAGTCCTGCACCAACATGGCCGAACTCGGCAAAGCTTGCGCTGCCGATCACGTTTGCGTATCCACTGCTGAGGCGGGGGCCGTCTGCCACAAGCTCCAGTCCAACGGCGACGACTGTGAAGTGGCCGCAGACTGCTATAGCGAATACTGCGTCGGCGGTAAGTGCGCACCAAAAGCCGATTGCGAGGTCGGGTCTTAGGGGTAAATCGCGCGCGGCGTGTCACAATGCCGGTGCCGCCCCGGACCCATGGACCTTCCCACCCGCAGACCCTCACCCTTTGCGCATGTCCCGCATCGACCGAGGGTCGAAGTGGCCTTCGGCCACGACGCCTATCAGGTAGCTCGCTGCGCCATTGCCGCCATCGATCTCAAGCCTGCCAATGGTGCGCGCGTTCTGGTCAAACCCAACGCGGGTCGCGTAGCGCCAGCCGGAAGCGGCACCAATACCTCGCCCGAGGTCGTGGCCGCCGTGGTGGATGCGTTTCGCGACGCGGGTGCCAAAGTCAGCGTCGGAGACAGCCCGATCGCAGGTGTTGGGCCGCGCGAAGCCTTGGAAGCGTCGGGGATCGCCGCGGTCGTTCGCGCGCGCGGAGTCCCGCTGCTCGATCTCGATGAACGGCCTTGTATCACCGTGCGGCTACCTGAGGGTCGAGCGCTGGACCGTATCAAGGTTTGCGCCGACGTCTTCGAGCACGATCTGGTCGTATCGGTGCCAGTCACCAAAACGCACATGCATACCGGCGTCACGCTCGCCGTCAAGAACATGAAAGGCTGCCTCTGGCGCCGGAGCAAGGTCACCTTGCACATGCTGTCACCGGTCGAAGGCATGAGCGAGAAGCCGCTCGATATCGCGATCTGCGACATGTCGATGCTGCTGCGCCCCCACCTTGCCATCATTGATGGCACGATTGGTATGCAGGGGCTCGGACCAAGTGCGGGCGTGGCCAAACGCTTGGGCGCGGTCCTGGTTGGAGTCGACGCGTTTGCCACCGATGCGGTGGCTTGCGCCTTGATGGGCCGCCGCGCCGAGAACGTCCCGCATTTGCGGCTCGGGGCCGAGCAGGGTTACGGCATCATCGACCTCGGACAGATCGAAGTTTCGCCCAGCGACTGGGCGTCCCATATCGATCCATTCGACGAACCGCCACATGACATTGCGATCGATTTCCCGAATGTGCGGGTCCTCGACGAGAACTCCTGCTCGGCGTGTCAATCGACGTTGATGATGTTCCTCAAACGCTACGGGCCAACGCTGTTTGACTATTTTCCAGCGGATCATCCAATCGCCATCGCTATCGGCAAGGGTCACCGCACGGTTGATCCGGGCACCCTGTGCCTGGGCAACTGCACGGCCCCGCACAAGCAATCGGGCGTCTTCGTGCCGGGCTGTCCCCCCGTGGTTAGCACGATCCATACGGTCTTGACGCGTGGACCCATGAAGGACGACGAACGACGATGATAGGACGCTCGGGCGCTCCATGGCTTGTTGCGGGCGATGATAGGACGCTCGGACGCACCACGGGGTGCCCCATTGCTCGAGCAATTGCTTGTTGCATTCGCAACAAGCAATTGCTCTAACTACGGGCGTCAGCCCAAGTGGGCGAAGGATCGGCGAGGCAAAGCACGGTCGCTTTGTCGCGCTCACTACGGGCGTCAGCCCAAGTGGGCGAAGGATCGGCGAGGCAAAGCGGGGGCGCACCGCCAGGCAAAACCCGAATTCGTCCCGGGCAGATGGAACTCGATGCGCGAGCGTGCGCCAGCTACGCCCATAGTTCATAGTGCCCAAGCTTTGTCCCACGCCATCCTCCCCGAAGACCAGCGACTGCGTGCCGCCGCAATCGCGCGCCCCTTTCATGTTGTCTTGGTCGAGCCCGAGATCCCGCCCAACACCGGCAACATTGCACGGCTCTGCGGTGCTACCTGCTGCCCCCTGCATCTGGTTGGTAGGCTTGGATTTCGCATTGACGAGCATGCCGTACGCCGCGCTGGCCTCGACTATTGGCATCTCGTCGAGGTGCATCACCACGCAACATTGCTCGATTGCGAAACGCGCATCGCCTTGGACCGTAGTCCTGGTCAGTCCGGACACCAAAGCTGGTTCTTCACGGGAAGGGCCAAAAGAAGCTTCTACGATGTCGAGATCTTGCCCGGAGATGCGCTGGTGTTTGGCAAAGAGAGCGTAGGCCTCGGACCGGAGATCCTCGACACCCATGAAGAGAACCTCGTGGCAATTCCGACACTAGGAGCGGTGCGAAGCCTGAATCTCGCGAACGCCGTTTCGATCGCCCTCTATGAAGCCTTGCGCAAAAACGGGCTTCTAGCGACTAGCGCTTAAACAGCCGCCCCAATAGCCCTCCGGGCGCTGGCGGTGGATCACTGCGCTTCCCTGCTGGCGACACACTGGGGTGATCACTTGGAGAGCGATTACCCGTGTGGTGCTGAGGATTCGTGGCACGCCCCGCAGTCGTCGCTGGGTGCTGTTTCTGCGCAGAGCGGCGCATATCCCAAAGGCGAATTTCGCGCAGCGCGTCGACGTGGTGTGGATTCTTCTCGACGATAATGCGACAGTCAGCGACGGCCTTATCGATTTGTCCGAGCCTTTTGTAGATCTGGACGCGGTAGTATCGATTCTTCTCGCTGCTCGGATTGCGCGCGATGGCGCCGGACAAGATCTTGCACAGTTCCGGTAGGCGCGTCTCACCGTCGGCCTTGCAGGCCTGAATCCATGCGTAGAGGGCCAAGTAGTCGGCTTGGTCCGGATCTTCTTCGAGGGCTCGATTGGCTTCGAGCTCTGCCGCCGCCAGCATGCGCTTCTTGAGTAGTACTTCGGCCTTTTGATAGGCGCCCGCTGCCCGCAACACCTTGCGGATCTTCTCCTCTTCGTCGTCAGATGACCCGCGATCTAACTGTTCGATGTACGCAGTGCGCTTCGTCGCATCGTTCAGCGTCTGATGCGCTTCGCTCATCCGAGCGAAGATCTTAGTGGCGAGTGGCTTCAAATCGACCAACTCCGAAGGCAGTCGGTCAGGATGGTAGGCCTTCGCCAACTTCAAGTAGGTGTCTTGGATGGTCGCAGCGCTTGCGTCACGGGGCAGGCCGAGCGCCTCGAAATGGTTCAGTTGTCCCACGACAACGCCCAGTTTCTCGATTTGGGCGCGTCGCTCGCCCTGGGTCGATGCCGGCAAGATCGGTTGCTTGGCAGGCGCGCCCCCAGGAGGTGGCGTACTCGAGGTGCGGCGCTCGGTGCTGGCTGGACGATCGCTGCCGCGCCTGTCCGTGCCTGGCAGGGGCGTGACCAACCGCTGCGCTGTTGAATTGGTCAAGGGCGGCGCTGGGATACCCGCAAGTGGCGTAGCCACGCGCCCCATGGGCACTGGAGTATGGGAGCTGGTGCGTTCCTGGTGGTGTTCCGGATTGGCTGCGGGCGACGGCTTGGGTGTAGTTTCGGTCTTGGTTACTGGTCCGACGCCAATGGCATCGAGTGCTGCCACAAAGGGAGCATTTGCGGCGCCAGCAGTCAGTCGGTCGAAGCCGCCTGAATCCGAAAGGCCAATCCGAAGTGTATCGCCAGGAGCCATTGCCGCTGAAAGCACCACGGGGCGCGATGGTCGTAAGGATTCCTTGGGCGGTAGCAGACACTCCTCGCGCTCGCTGACTGCGTCGATTCCAAGTGGACCGAGGCCACGACCGAAGTCCAAGTGGCGGGCCAAAGTCAGGGCGTAGAGCATGCGCTCGAGCATGTGAGGCGAAACGAGCCCCATGCGCAGCAATGCATCCATGGGCTGGGGTCGCGCACGCAGCACGTCGAGCAGCGTAAGCTCTGTCCGATCGAACCCAAACGAGCGCGGCTGTGCCTTCTGATGCAGTCGCAAAACGTGACCACCGATGCGACTCGTCACCGTGGCAACGACAGCGGGCTCCGCGCGCGAACGGGCGAGCGCCCAGATAGCCACCAGTGGTCCGACAGGCGTTGTACCCCCTCGCCATTTCGACAGGTAGTCTACCGCGTCGTAAAAACCAAAAACCGAATCTCCGCCAAGGGCGGCAGCCCATTGGAGTTTCTTGATGAGCTGTGAGCGCAAGCCGCATTCGAGCGCATCTTTGTCGATGTGTTCGTCGTCGACCAGCACGCTCCCATGCAGCTGCCCTTGCGCGACGGACTTTTGATAACTCGTTTCGGCTTGGTCCCGCCGCAACCACCCCAGGTCAATGAGGACCTCGGAAAGGCGCTGGCAGGCTTGTCCCAGTCGCATCTTGGTAGGAACACCGCGCTCGACGACGAGCGCACTCCTCTCGCCGGCGCTCGTCTCGATGACAAGCGTGCCTGTCAGCCCCTGTTCCAAGAGCGAGGTGAGCACGTGCAGTAAGGGCGTCTTGGCGAACGTCCCGGTCACTTTTGGCTGCGCGCTACTCATCGGGCTTCGATTTGCAGCCTAGCAGATGCGCCAGGCGCGCAAGGCTTGCGTTGCGGCGGGATCGAGAACCGGACTGCTGATTTGCACGAAAGAAATCGTTTCCTTTAGTCCACCATGTGGACGATACCCGGTCCATCCACTACCCTCGTTGATTGGTTTGGGGAGCTTGAACTCGAACCCCATGGAACAGTTGGTCGCGCACCCCCAAGTAGCCCTCCCCGACGTACCTGCCGTTGGCGACGTCCTCGCCGAAAAATACCGCGTGGAAGGAATCCTTGGGGTGGGCGGCATGGGTGTAGTCCTAGGAGCGCGTCACTTACAGCTTGGCCAACTCGTTGCCATAAAAGTTCTTTCGGTCAGCGGCGAGCAGCAGGGTGATTCCGTCGAGCGATTCCTGCGAGAAGGCCGAGCCGCCGCAGCGCTCAATTCGGACCATGTGGTGCGCATCTATGACGTTGGGCAGCTTCCGACAGGATTGCCCTTCATGGTCATGGAGCGGTTGCGCGGGCAAGACCTCTCGTCGCGCCTGGCCGAGGTCGGTCCATTGTCGATCGAGGACGCCGTCGAGTATGTGGCACAAGCCACCGTGGCGATCATCGAAGCCCACGAGGTCGGGATCGTTCATCGAGATCTGAAACCCGCAAACCTATTTTTGACCCAACGCAGCGATGGATCGGCCTGCATCAAGGTGCTGGATTTCGGCATTTCCAAGCAGTTGACCGATGTAGAGTCCCAAACTTTGCAGGGCGCCCTGACGAGCACCCGACAGGTCATGGGCTCCCCCGCCTACATGTCGCCAGAGCAGGTGCGCGACGCTAAGACGGTCGATCACCGCACTGACATCTGGGCGCTGGGCATTACCCTGTATGAGTTATTGACACAGCACGCGGCCTTCGATGCTGACACTTTACCTGCCGTCTGTGCGGCCATCGCCGCAGATCCGCCGATTCCAATCCGCTCGCTGCGCCCCGACGTGCCTTTTGCAGTCGAGTCCATCGTCCGTTGTTGCCTTGAGAAGGTGCCGGCCAAGCGCTACGCCACGGCACGAGCATTGCTCACAGCACTGCGTGACTTTCAGGGGAAAGTCCTGGATTCTGGAACGCGCAGTGAGCCGAAGTCGCCGGCCACGGAATCCAGTGCCTCCGTCGAAGCGGCGTTGCACTTGCCGCAGAAACCGCAATCACCCTGGAACGAATCGGGTCCACATAGCGTCGGCACAGTGCCCCAAGACTCTATGGATGGCACGCTCGTCTCAGGGCGAACTCCCTTGGTCGGCGGCCAAATCCTCGACAAGCCGTCGAACAGGGGACGAAATTTCGCGGTCGTTGCGCTGGGCGTTCTGGTCTTGAGCGGCGCGGGCACGGCTTGGTTCGTCGTCCATCGCCCGGAACTGAACCCACCAGCTGCCCCCAAGGCAACTGACAATCTGCCCGCCGGCAAGTCGCCCACCGACAAGCCGCCCGTCGAGGCCAAGACCCACTTCGTACTGAGCATCACTTCCGAACCGAGCCAGGCCCTGGTGCTTGAAGCCGGCAATCCTCTCGGCGTAACTCCCCTATCTATCGCAATCGACCGTACGGTCGTGCAGCGAGGTGCCAGGCAGTTCGTGGTGCGCAAGGTGGGCTTTACGGATATTGGGCTTCAGCAGGGAGATTCCTCGACGGACGTGCAGCAAAACGTGGCCCTCGAGAAGGTCGCGCCCACGGCAAGTGAGACACAATCCACGAAACCGCTGAACAAAGCCCCGATGAAGCGGCCTGGGCCCACCTCAAGCCCGGCGCCCAGTAGCGGCATTCCGGCAATTCGCATCACGCGGTAGCTTGCACGCTCTGGCGGCAGACCCCCTCGCCAGAGTCAGCAACCTCGGTCTATCGTGGCGGACAGTGGCCCTACGTCTAAACAGTCTCGTCGTTGGGTTGGCCCTCGTCGCTTGGACCCTGCCGGCTTTCGCCGACGACTTTGCCGATGAAGCCGACCTCCATTTCAAGAATGGCGCTGCGGCATACCAACGAGGCGACTACTCGCTGGCCCTCGAACGGTTCCTGGTCTCCAATCGTCTGGTTCCAAATCGCAACGTCATCTACAACATTGCTCGCTGTTTCGAGCAGCTGGGCAAATTCGCCGAGGCGTTTCGCTACTATGACCTAGCGCGACAGGACGAGACCGATCCGCAGACAATAGCCAGTATTGAAACGGAGTTGCAGCGGATCGGGAAGAAGGTCTCAATCCTGCGCATATCGAGCGACCCACCAGGCGCGACCATCTACATCGAACGTCGTGATCTCGGTCCGCGTGGCGTGACACCGCGCCGCCTAGCTCTTATGCAAGGCCGATACCGAGTCATTGCTGAACTGCCTGGTTACCATCCGGTGACCGTCGACACCTCCGATCTCGCCATCGGCGAGAGCCAAGACCTGAATCTGTTGCTCGAGCCCATCCTAGGAAGAATCGAGATTGGTGGTCAGCCAGGAACGGAAGCCGTCGCCGACGATGCCAATTCGCGTGTTCGCTGCCGTACCCCCTGTGCGTTGGACCTTCCACTGGGAGCGCACCAACTCTACCTTTCGCGTCCCGGGCATCTTCCCCAACAGCTCTCCGTCGAAGTAAAGCCAGCGAAGAGCGCGCGAATTGCGCCTCGCCTGGAACAGATGACGGGCGGGGTCGTCGTCAGCACGGACGAACCCAATGCACTCGTCGAGGTCGACGACATGCCGCGCGGCTTCACTCCAACAATCGTAACCCTACCCGTCGGCGCGCATCGATTGCGTGTCTCTCTCGAAGGCTTTCGCGCCATCGAACGAACGGTCGAGATCCTTCCGGAAAAGCAGACCAAGGCTGCCTTCGAGCTCATTCAAACCGAACAAGTCCAAGGCGCATCGCGCCGAGTCGAGTCAGTCGAAGATACGCCCAGTTCGGTCAGCATCGTTCCTCAAGCCGAACTAACTGCACTCGCCTACCCGACACTGGCCGAGTCGCTGCGCGGCTTGCCCGGGGTCTATTTCTGGGACGATCGGGGCTACATTGGGATTGGCATGCGCGGGCTCGGACGCTTGAACAGCTACGGAAACCGCGTCCTGGTGTTGGTTGATGGCGTGCCCACCAACGACAATTGGCTGGGTTCGTCTTATGTCGGCTACGATGCCATGACCGACATGGCCGATGTCGAGCGGGTCGAGTTAATTCGCGGTCCGGGTTCGGCCGTCTACGGTACCGGCGCTTTCTCGGGCGTGATCAACGTGATTACGCGACGCGAAACGCGGACGGGTGCCGAGGCAGGAGTTTCGACGAACTTCGACGGTGTGGCACGTGCCAGGGTTCGCGGGAACGTTCGCTTCGGTCCGAACTCGGGCATGTATGCCAGCGCTGCCATCGGTCGTAGCAGTGGGCGCGACTTCTACTTGCCCAACGTCGCCGATAGCACCTCCGTCGCGGCAACGTCCGACGCTCAATCGGGTTGGGCGCGAGGACTCGACGGAATGAGTAGCGCGACACTGCGCGGTCGGGCCCATCATGGCATCTGGTCGCTGCAATGGCATTGGAATCGACATGACAAGCAGCTGCCCAACGCGCCGTTCGATACGACTTTCGGTGATCCGCGGACCAAACAAGTGGACGAACGTGGGTTCGTGGAATTGCGAGCGGAACCGAGGATATCCGCGCAAACGACCACGGTTTCCAGTGTCGCATTGAACCGATACCAATTCCGCGGCAACTATGCCAGAGCCTGGAGCAGTGGTGATCTCGAAGTAGATACCTTTCGTGGCCACTGGATCACGCTCGGCGAGCGCTTGGTGCACGAGTTTGGCTCAGCCATAACGATGACGCTGGGTGGTGAAGCCTCTTGGCATCTGGACGTCAAACAGACTGCTGGAGACGCTACGGGGACCTACCTGGATGCCTCCAATCCCTACCGAATCCTCGCAGGCTACGCCATCGTAGATGCCCGACTCGGTTCGCGTGCGAGATTCTCGTTGGGCGGTCGAATCGACAACTATACGACCTTTGGCACGAGCGCAAATCCGCGCGTCGGCGTCGTAGTAAGCCCCTACGAGAGAGGCAACACCAAGCTGACCTTCGGCCGTGCCTTCCGTGCTCCGAGTGCCTACGAGCTCTACTATAACGACAATGGTCGAACCCAGGTTGCCAGTCCGCATCTTCAGCCGGAGACACTTCTGTCAGCCGAAGTGGAACACTCCCATCGCTTCACGCCTACAGTCATCGGTTCGGTCGCTCTCTACGCCAATACGATTCGCGGGCTCATCGATACCGTCAGTGCCGGCGCTGGATACGACAACGTGGTCCGTTTCGGCGGAACGCCCAATCCCATCGTAGCCATCGGCACCGAAATTGGGCTGCGTCGCGAATGGCGGTCGGGTTGGATGGCCTCAGCCTACTACGGGTACACTCAAGCCCGCTTCCTGAGTGACAGCAGGCTGTCAACCTTGATCGCGTTCGAGCGCGATCGGAACATTCGAAACGTCGCGAACAGCCCGAGGCACTCAGCCACGCTCAAGGGTGTCGCGCCGTTCTTGGTTCGTGGTCTCAATTTGGGGACGCGCATCACCCTAGAGGACGGCCGTTGGGATCGCTACGAACAGTTGGGTGAGCCACGCCAGCGCAAGACTCAGGCTGCAGTCTTTTGGGATCTCGTCCTCTCCGCCGAGGATCCAAGAACCCACATCCGCGGGGCTTTCGGCGTCTACAACTTGTTCGATTGGCGCTACCAATACCCTTTGGGTACGGAATATGGCGCACAGCGCACGATGTCTTCCAATGGCAGAACTGTCTTGGCGTCGCTCGAGACTCGCTTCTGATTCCGCTCGCCAGCAGATGCAATCATGGTCCAATTCCTGGCGAGCGGAAGTCGGGCTACTCTTCGATCCGGATTTCCCGTCGATCGCAGGCGCGCTCGAAACTCTTTGGCATACCCTTGGGCGGGACCACGGTGAGCGTGAGCCTACCACCGCTCTGACAGGCAACTTCGCCCACGTAAGGAGTCTGGCCGTAGACAACACCATTGATGACCAGCTCCGAACGGTCTGGGCGAACATTGACGACAAGGTAGATTTGTCTGCGCGGCGGCAATCGTGCCGCACCACCAGCCGTACCCGTGACGGCTTCGCGCAAGAGATCACTCGGAATTGCCGGAGCGAGTCCATTACGCAAAGCATCGAGTCCGAACGGCATGCTTGGCGGTTGCTGTGCTCCGACTGGCTCGTTGGTGGGAACGGGCGTGTAGACTACCCTGGGCGGCCGCCTGCCATAGGCAACGAAACCGAGCCGTGCCGCGCCGATCAACAGCAGCAACGTGAACAACCGCTTGCACCATTGAACGGTGGCTCTGAGCCAAACCTCGATCATCCTACCACCCTCAACACTTCAGCGAGGGTCGTGTCGCCAAGTTTCGCTCGACGCATACCGTCCATGATGAGCGGTGTCATGCCACGCTCAATGGCGCGCTGACGCATGATCGTCGCTGGACAGCCTTCGTGTAGTTCCGCACGGATGTGCTGGTCGACCAGTAGCATCTCCGCAATCGGAGTGCGACCGACGTAGCCTTTGCCCTCGCAAACGGCACAGCCAACTGCCTCGAAGTAGTGAGTCTCGTCGAGCTTGAGCCCCAACGCATGAAATCTGGCAGCCAACACTGCGTCCGCTATGCCCGGACGTCGGCAGTCTGGACATAGAGTCCGCACCAGGCGCTGGGACAGGCATCCCGTGACGCTGCTTGCCAAGAGGAAGGGTTCGATTCCCATGTCGATCATGCGAGCAAACGGACCAGTGGCGTCATCAGCGTGAACCGTCGTGAGCAGCAAGTGACCGGTCAGACTTGCCTGCATCGCAATGTCCGCCGTCTCGCGATCACGGATTTCACCAACCATCAAGACGTTGGGATCTTGGCGCAACACGGAGCGCAACCCGCTGGCAAAGGTCATCTTCGTGCGCACGTTGATCTGGGTTTGTGCTGCAAACGGCAGGCGCAACTCGATGGGATCTTCGAGCGTAACTATCGTCGTCGTCTCGCCACGCGTCTTTCCAATGTGCGTCAACGCTGCGTAAAGGGTCGTACTCTTGCCACTGCCGACCGGACCAGTCACAAACAGAAGGCCTTGGGGCCGTGCCAGCAGCTGAGATAGTCCATCGCTGACTTCCTGGGAGAATCCGAGAGACGCAAGGCCGGGAATGCTGCGTGAACCCTCCACCAACCGCATCACGATCCGCTCGCCGCCCTCGGTGGGCAGAGTCGAGATCCGAGCTTCGACGATACGCCCACCGATTTCGAAGGTAATGCGTCCGTCTTGGGGCACGTTTCTGACATGAAGATCGAGCCGCGCCAGCACCTTGATTCGGTTGCAGATAAGCTCTGCCATTTCACACGGTAGCGTGTCAACGGCGTGCAGATTCCCGTGCACGCGTATCGTGATGGACAATCCTCGAGCAAGCGGTGACAGGTGAATATCACTCGCTTCAAGGGCTACCGCCGTAGCCGCCAGCTCTTCGACAATGCGAATTGCATCGGGTGGCGCGCCATGGGCAAGGGTCTGCAACCTGACACGCAGCCCCTCCAGAGCGACTCGAACGAGCGGATGCGATGCATCAATAGCCACCGCGGCACGGGGCCGATGCCGCAGCCTTCGCAGAACGAGCCCCATCTGTGCCAGACCCGCAAAGGTGATGCTGAGACCTGCAGCGATCGGCAACAGCTTCCAAGGCCAAGACCCGAAGGCGAGGTCGACCAGCGTGAGGAGAGAAGAGACTACGGTTGCCATGCTGAACAGGTCGCGCTGGATCCTATCAGAGCCAGCCTAACGATTGTTCAACGTTCTGGAACGTCGTGGCTGTTCGAAGCCGCGTGGACTCGTCTTTTTGCTACGTCCAATGGGCCTGCAGCTCCATACCCTCGTCTTCTGGCCCTGCACCCGAAAGGATGCGCGTGCGCACATTCTTTGCGCCAGACAGTTCTAGGTACATCTCGCACGAGGCGGCGACTTCGAGCCAAAGATTGCGGTCGAAACCAGTGCACCCGCTCCAACGGGCTTGTACGAATCCCGCACGCGACTCGACGATGACGACCTTGCCTGTGTCGTAGTAGTTGGAATAGAGGCGAGAACTGAGACCGAACACGGCTTGGGGCGAGAGTAGCTTGAAGGCCATCTTGTAGACGCCCGTCATGTCAATTCTGGCCGCTTCGCGACCGATTTCACGGACGACGCGGTCGCCGTCACCTGTTGCGGTGGCCACGGCCTTGAACAAGTCGCGGTACCACGCGATGGGGTACCAGCTTGCGGCAATGATGGTTCCGTAGCGAATCCCTCGTTCCAAGTGTGGCGGCAGAGTCTTCGCCATCGATTCGATGACAGATGGCCCACGCGTGTGTTCGAGCGCCCGAAGCACGCTTCGAAAGGCGATCCCTTTGACTTGTGGCTCCAAACGATTGAAGGTCGTGACTCACCCTTACCCAACTGCTGCGCGAAAGAGCTGGCTGGGTTACGGCATGGGTAAGTGACTCGATAACCCGAACTGCGCAGATGAGCAGTGTTTCAATTGCTCATCTGCTTCGCCTGGGCTGTCTTGCCTGCTTTCACGTCCGCTAGCGACCGGTCGATTCTGTTGCGCTCATCTCCCGGGGGAGTGAGGCTTCGAGCGTAACCGAATTCCCGAATGGCGGCACGACGGTCGCGATTGGCCAAAGCCACACGCGCGCGCAATTGGTGTGCTTCGGCGTCGAGTGGGTTGACGTAAGCAAGCCTTTCCGCCGCAAGCGACGCCTGTTTGGCTTGTCCGAGCTCGAGGTGAAGCTCGACGACACGACGGTGAACACCTACGTCCGACTCCTCCAACTGGGCAAGAGTCGTCATCGCGGCGAGCTCGGTGCGACGATCCTCGGATTCGCGAGCCATGGCTGCGAGTCGATACAGCGGTTCCGAAGACGTCGCGTGATACTCGTGTGCCCGCGTTAGCGCCAACCGCTCTGCCTGGGGCTCTGACTTCATGCGCGCCAAGAGTGCCAGCTGCATCTGCACGAAGTAGCCATCGTGACCGTTCGCCAGCATGACTTTTAGCGCCGCCTCGGCCGGCTCCGGCTTCTGGTCGGCAAGGGCAACGATACTGGTCACCCAAAGCAAATCGGGGTGCTTGGCTGCCGCCGGAGGGGCTTGTGCTAGGATTTCCCGAGCGGCGCCGAGTCGGCCTTGCAACAATTCGGCATGGGCCAATGCGGCCCGAGAGGTCGGATCTTCTGGGTGGGCCAATAGCTTCGTTCTGGCGACCTCGAATGAACCCGGGTTCTCTCGGGGAAGGTACTGATGATCGAAATGCGCAAGGCGTTGGTGCAGCGCATTGCGAAAGGCGGCATCGAGTTGATCGAGATCCGTCGCCAGAACCTGTGAGACGACCTGTTCCGTCGATTTGCGTTGGCCCCACACCCTGAGCATTTTAGCAATAACGTCATACCCATAGGTGCGCACGATGTAGTCGACCAGATACGTCGAAGCAACGTAAGCCACAGCGAGGTCCTGAAGCGTTGCGGCATGGGTAAATGCTCGATTCATCCGCTTGACGGCGGGTAGCCGCCCTTGCCGAAGTGCTTCATGGAGGGAGAGGTCCTGCTCACGCGACCACTCCGAATGACGGCGGGCCGTTTCGACTTCTGCTAGACCCTCAGTGAACCAGCGCGGCACTCGATGATTCGACAGCTGCAGGTGATAGACGTGACTGAGTTCATGCCAAAGGGTCATGCCCAAATTGGTGGGTTCGTCCGTGGGTAGTCGTGCAACGACGGTTTGCCCAAAGCACACGCCCTGTAGAAAGGTGGCAGGCACTCCACTCGTACGCACGCCGAAGCTGTCTTGGTCTTCGTACAGCTCGACGAAGATGGGATGTGGAGAAAGCTTCCCGTAGCGCTTCTGGAGCTCGGCGCGCGCATCGTCCAGCCACGCGGGTACGATCGCTTCGAGCAGGTCCCGGTAGCGATTGGGCAAACGCAGGACAAACTGGCCGTGACGTACAGTTCCGTACTCCTTGTCGATCTTGCCGTCGTACAGAGCTAACGTGTTCTTGACGCGCAAGTCGAAGGGATCCCGCTTGAAGGCTCGCGCCAAGTGCTCTCGGCCTTCGACCTCGCCACCGGCGCGGAGCAGCTGGATCCCAAGTTGGGCACGCACAGCGGAATCTTCTGGATCGAGGTCGATGGCGCTGCGCAACAGCGGAATCGTGTCGTTATAGCGGTGCTCGGCCTCGGCATACTCGGCAACCAAACGGTAAACACGCGCATGGCTTGGATTGTGGCGTAGGACCTCAGATACCGCTCGGTCGAACGCCGCTTGGTCGTCAGCCAAGAATCTTGCGACCGCACGAAGACTGAGTAGTTCGAGGTGCTTTGGTTCTTTCGCCAAGCCTTGCTCGATGTGGACATCGACGCGTTCGAAGTCGAGGTCGCGCAACGCAAGCCCTGCTAGGATTGCATAGGCGTCGCCACGTGATCTGTCGATCGCCAACGTACGCTGCAAGTACTGTTCGGCTTGTTCCGCATCTTGTACGGCAGAGAGGCGAACGCGCGCAGCAAACAGCAGTGCCGAAGGATGCTCGGGGGCAAAGCGCACTGCCTCGTCGGCCACGGCGCGCGCGCGATGCGGATCGTGCGCGTCCAAGTAGAGTTCACCGCGCCAGAGCAGTGTGGAGAGCTCGGCAATACCGGTCATCTCTGCCCGATTGAAGAACTCGTTGGCTTGCCGCCACGCGCCAAGCCGGTGTGCGGCGCGGCCCGCAATGGCAAGTTCACCCGCATCCTCAGCCACGATCTTCCCCGGGGCAAAGTCGTCGACCAATCGCTGGTATTGGACCCGAGCCTCGCTCATGCGACCGCGATCCGAAAGAAGTTCTGCCAAGGCCAAGCGCAAACGCCGCGCACCAGGAACGTCGGTGAATGGCACCAAGAGTCCATAGGCCTCCTCGAGCTCACCCCTACGCCGCAATAGCTCGGCCGCAATACGACAGGCCTGGTCGAAAAGCGGGTCGTTCGGGCGGCAGTGCGGGCGCGCACGCACGAGTGCGGCGTCCCACCGAGCCGTCATCGATTCGACGTCTGCAAGCGCCATCTCTGCGCGAGTGCGCCACTCGGGTTGCAGTTCGATGATGCGGTAGAGGTCCGCTTCGGCAGCAACGTATCGACCCTTGGCAAGCGCCGCCAGCGTCTCCTGCAGATCGAGGTGTGAAGTTTCCGCACTGCTAACGGTGGGCGCTGTCTTCGGATGGTTGCGGCGCACGACTGCGGGCTGCGTCTCGGTCGAAGTTACGCCGGTACAATCCAAGATCGCAAGGCCCGCGAGCGCCGTAAGACCAACTGCTACGGCGAACCAGCGCGAAACTCCGCGATGAGTCGCGACGAGACGGCACCTTTGACCCTTCGTCATCTCAGCGACCCCGTTTGTCACCCCAAAGCAGCACCTGCAACCGCGTCGAAAAGCACTGGTTACGGCTCAATGCCTGCTCAGCCACCCATCGGCCACGCAGGGTGACACGTTGGGCACTCGTACCCTCAGGCATCCAAACGACGCGGCAGGATGGCCATGCACTGGCCGCGATGATTGCGTCTCCCTCTTGCATGTCGGATGGCTCAGCCACGACAAATTTCAGCCATGCTCGCTCGCGGGAAGCAAACTCCCGTAGTACCGACATCACGAGGCGTTCATCACTCGACATGCCCGAAAATGCGAGTTTCGGTGAGACGTTCCATTGTGACACGCGCGACCATAGCGGTTCGAGCGGAAGAATCGTGCCGTTCGTTTCGATCTCGATGGCGACTTCGGTAGGAAGGCGATCAAAGAGAGCGGCCAGAGCGGGTTGCTGCAGCAGCGGTTCACCACCCGTCACGACCAAGCGCTCGAGTCCATCGGCAAGCAGGCGCTCCACGAGCGCGTCAACCGTAGTGGTTTGCACCTCACTCGCCCGGTCGAATCGTTCGAAATCCCAGGTGTAAGGGGTATCACAATAGTTGCAGCGCAGGTTGCATGCGGCCAAGCGCAGGAACGTGGCAGGCCTTCCGGAAGTGGGCCCTTCCCCCTGCATACTGCGAAAGACCTCGGAGATACGAAGTCGCGTGGTACCAGCCGAGGGATCGGTCACCGTTGAAGGATGCCGAGCGATGGCTCCGCGCGCAAGGCAATCGTGGGCGAATCGAGGGATTACGCCTCAAGCATCTTGGGGATCCCGGTCACCAGCGTCGCTGGCTCGACGATTTCCGGCAAAGGCACGCGCGGATCGTCGGCATTGTCCAGGTGCCATGCCCGCGATGGCAACAGTCGCAGGTAGTCGGGCGCGCTGTGGTCGAGAAGGTAGGCAACGCTTTGACCAAACCAATCGAGCTCAGCCTGAAAGTGCACCGCTTTCCAGCGCAAGTCGTTCATGCGTTCGGCGTAAGCGAGGTCCATTGCTTCGGCTTCGAGCCACTTGGCTTGCGCAACGCGAAGCTTCTGGTCAATTCGGTCGATGGCGTCGTCGCGGTAGGGCAACGGCTCGCCGTCCATCCCGCGACCATCGCGCAGCAGCAACAGCGCGTGATCGATGTCGTCCATCAGGTCGTCGGAGATTACGGAGTCCAGGTAATTGGAGCGGTCAATTCCGGGCACGTCGCGAACGAGCATCGGCAGCCACATGCGTGCGGTTACAACCAGGTCGTAGGTTGCCGCGCGACCGCTTCCGGCGTCGTGTGTCCAAGGAATGTCACCGTGCCGAACCTCATCGTAGGCACGCGTGAACGCACCGAGCGTTGGCAGCAGCGTCGCCGTACGCGCGCCAACGACACTTCGGTCAGCGTATCGCTCCGCGACCAGAGCCGCCCTAGGCCCCAGGCGTCTCAACCTCCACATCGCCGTCTGTCCCATCCGATTCTCCCGCAGAGTCAGAGCTACCAACGTAATCTGAGCCGAAATCACACTTTGGCAATTACGGCCAAATTACGGCCAACAGTTCAGCACCCAACACTGAGGGCTCGGTCTGACTCGAGCCCCATGGTCGCGAAGCCGGGTTGGGCTTGGCACAAGTTGGCAGCTTCTGCCACGCTCGAAGGGCCCCTGTGACTTCCGTCCGACGCCAGAAGCCGCGCCAATCGCCACTGCAACGTGGGTGGGTGCCGTTAAAGCAGTGGGCTTGGATCGCCGTGCTGGCGTGGGGTATTGGGTGTCGCGATGGGAGCCACTTCTCCGCGGGCTCGGACTCGCGCTGTGCTGAAGGGCTTCTCGTGACGCAGGCGAGGTGCTGCGCCCCAGGGCAAACCGTTGCTCGAGGGCATTGCGCTGGCAAGCCTTCGCGCTGCCCCGAGGGCTGGCAAACCCGAGAAACCCCGGTTGCCGGGTGCGTTTGGGTCTCGCACCCGGTCCTGATTCAACCTGGCCACTACCTCATTGGTCCTAACGATTGGGAGTCAGAGCATGTGGTCGCGAGCGAGGGCGATGTCGGAGCGTTTTGGCTCGATGCGACGGAAGTAACAGTCGCAGGTTGGGCCCGCTGCGTTGGCGCTGGCGCCTGCGTCGGTGCAGAGACAACGGAGGCCCTTGCGGAACCGGGTCTGCCCGTGGTCGGCGTCACGGCAGTCGAGGCAGAATCCTTCTGCAGTTGGGCCAAGGGAAGACTGCCGCGCAGCGAAGAGTGGCTGCGCGTAGCAGCAGGCCCGAACAGTCGGCGATTCCCCTGGGGGCAAACTGGATTGGTATGTCGTCGCGCCAGTTTTGGGTTACTGCGAGGTCCTTGCGCTGAAGGCGGAGTCTCTCCGGATTGGGTTGGTTCACGTCCCGATGGAAAGTCCGAAGCGGGCCTGTACGATCTTGTGGGAAACGTCGCCGAGATCGTCAAAACTGCCCAGGGCGTTTTCGAGCTGCGCGGCGGTTCCTACCGCTCAGATCACGCCGCTGCTTTGAAGAGTTGGAGCTCCGTACCGTATACAGGTCCAGAACCCGATGTCGGGTTCCGCTGCGCCTACGATCGCGATCCTCAAGCGTCGTCGCCCTAGAGTCTCGTCTTGCGCGCTGGAGTCTCGTCTGCCGCTCAGGCTCAGGCCGGCTCGTTCAGCAGCGGGATGATGCTCGGTTCGATCTGCTCTGCCGTGGTCGCGGGTGCAAAACGATCCACGACGTTGCCGCGCCGATCCAACAAAAACTTTGTGAAGTTCCACTTGATGCTCTCGGTGCCGAGCAGGCCTTTGGCTTGGGTCTTGAGCCAGCGGTAAAGGGGGTGTGCAGCCTCACCGTTGACGTCGATCTTGGCAAAAAGCGGGAAGGTGACCTCGTAGTTCGTCGAGCAGAAGTCGGCTATTTCAGTTGGTGTCCCCGGCTCCTGAGCACCGAATTGGTTGCAGGGGAACCCAAGGACGTTGAATCCTGCCGCGTGGTGCTTGCGGTGCAGGGCCTCGAGCCCGCCATACTGTGGGGTGAAGCCGCAATGGCTCGCCACGTTGACGATAAGCAGAACCTGTCCGCGGTAGTCGCCGAGTGATGATACGGAACCGTCGAGCCGCTCCACAGTGACTTCGTAGACGTTCGGCGGCAGACTCGTTGGAGGCAAACTCATGATGCTTTGAGAAGCATCGAACCTGTCGAGCGCAAGTGCAAGTGCGAGAATTGACAACTAGGCAGAACCGGGGATTATGGCTGCACCAAGAGACGCCAGTCGGAAATGCGATCCATCCCCTTGGAGGGGGCGCGGTCGTTGCCTAGCGGGTCCGGGCGGAAATGCGATCCGTCCCCATGAAGGGGCGCAAGACCTCGGGAATGAGCACAGTGCCGTCCGCCTGCTGGTACTGCTCCAGAATGGCGACCAGCGTGCGCCCCACAGCGAGCCCCGAACCATTGAGCGTATGCAAGAGGCGCGGTTTGCCCTTGGGTTCAGGGCGGTAGCGGATCTTAGCGCGACGCGCCTGGTAATCGGTGAACCAAGAACAGCTGGAGATCTCGCGAAAGGTCTGTTGCGAGGGCAGCCACACCTCAAGGTCGTAAGTCTTGGTTGAACTGGCCCCGATATCGCCGGCACAGAGGCTTACCACGCGGTAGTGCAACCCCAAGCGCTGCAACACCTTCTCGGCGTGCGAAGTGAGGAGTTCGAGCTGTTCCTCAGCCTGCTCAGGGGTGACAAACCGCACCAGCTCGATTTTGTCGAATTGATGCTGACGGATGAGTCCTCGGACGTCGCGGCCATGCGAGCCGGCTTCGCTGCGAAAGCACGGAGTATAGGCCGTGTAGGCCAGGGGCAACTCGCTGGCTTCGAGGATCTCGTCAGCGTGCAGATTCGTGACCGGAACTTCCGCCGTGGGGATGAGGTAGAGCGCGCTCGGATCGTCTGGATCGTTGCGCTGCGTCTTGAACAGATCCTCCTCGAATTTCGGCAGCTGCCCCGTTCCGCGCATGGTTTCGGCCTTCACCAGGTAGGGCGGATACACTTCTAGGTAGCCATGCTCAGTGGTGTGTAGTTCGAGCATGAAGTTGATGAGCGCCCGCTCGAGGCGGGCCCCCTGCCCAAACATAACTGTGAAGCGCGCGCCTGAGAGCTTTGCCCCACGAGCAAAATCCAGAATGCCCAGGGCTTCACCCAGGTCGTAGTGGGCCTTGGGCTCGAAATCGAATTTCGGTGCCTCGCCCCAAGTGCGCAACACGGGGTTCGCTTCACTGTCCGAACCGTCCGGTGTCGACTCGTGCGGAACATTGGGCACGAGTAGCAACACTTGTTCGATCTGTTCGAGCAGCTGGGCGAGCTCGGTTTCGAGCTGCTTGGTGCGATCGGACAAGGCCTTGAGCTCGTCGCGGCGTGCCTGAAACGCGGCCTTGTCGCCACCCTTGGCGAGCTTACTCATCTCCTGATTGGCAGCGTTGCGACGCGCCTGCAGCTCCTCGGTCTCGAGGATCAGCGCGAGGCGCTGCTGGTTCAGATCGCGGATCCCTTCGAGACTGGCGGCGGCCTGCGGCGAGCGGCGGGCTAGGGCCTTCTGAATCGAGTCGAAGTTCTCGGCAACGTGACGGGCGTCGAGCATGGGATCCTACTTCTGGTTGGCGCTTTCGCGGCAGCCTATTAGCGCCTTTCTGGGGGAACGTCGATATTGCGCCTAGGCTTGCCCGAGGAAGCGCTTTACGCCCCCGAGTAAATCGTCGAAACGGTCGGAATGTATGCGAGGTCCAGCTCCGCGAGCATGCTTGACCTCAAGGCCCGCCACGAGGCCGCGCGCCTCCTCAACGGTGGCATCGGAAACCTGCTCCGACGCGTGATCTCGTCGGTGGCCAATGACGTCAGCCAACGTAGACGGCTCAACACCATGGCCAGGCCGGACGATATTTTTTTGGCATGCCTGGGGGGGAACAAGATCCGGAGCTTGTTACGATCCACCAAGAACAACCGCGGCATGGCGCGGTTCGCACGTGCCGCACGCGAGGGTGAGAACAAGATCCGGATCTTGTTCGAGAACCACTTCCACGAAACTGTAGTCGCACGTGGCTCGACGGAGCTCCAAACATGCCGTCGAGCCTGCTCTGCTGGTCCCACTTGTGAGGCCGTGCCAATTTGTGAGGCCGTGGCAGTCTGTTAGGCCGTGCCAGAATCCTATTTGGGTTTGGGCGTCGTGGTCGAGCATTGGCACGTGGTCCGGCGCGACACGGGTGACCGGGAACGTCGTTGCAGCTCCGCGCTCGGGTCGGGTAGTTCCACAGTGACGGGCTTCGACTCGCGCGGCGCCAGCTCGAAGGCTTCGAAGGCCCGCCAGGATCAGTGGGACGCATCGGCACTCGAGCCAAGTGGCCTTCAAATCCTTCAAGCTGGCCTATTTGGGGGTCAAGCTGGCCAATGCTCGAGTGGGGCGCGTTCGACAATGGATACGATCAAAGAGTGCATCCACGCCGCGCTCAATCTACTCAAGTTATCGGGATTCGTCGGCAAACACGGCGTCGAGGCTATCAGCGAAAAGTAGGCGTTGTCCCCATTTGTCCAATTGATCCGACGAGGCGGATTGGAGCCTGTCGAGAATCTGTGCGGAGGGATCTCCAAACTTGGTTCGCAGTTGCGACTCGAGCAGTTGGGCCTTGCCTTTTGAAATGCCCGTTGCCTCACCCCTTGCTCGCAGCATCTCCGAAATCGTCATGGCATCGGTCTCCACTTTGGGAGGTGTTGCGCTGCACCTTGCCTATCCGCACCTTTCGCCATCGCCTTCTTGGAGCTTCACTCCATAGAGCCACTGTCGGAAACGGCCTCGTGGAGCCTACATTCATAGAGAAGCTATTCTCGGGGGCAGCCCGCTGCCCCTCTGGATAGAAAAGCTATTCGGCAGTGCTGCGCGGAGCCCTCCTTCATAGAAAAGCTATCACTGAGGGTTCCTAGGAGCCCTCCGTCATAGAAAAGCTATCAAGCAGCGCTGCGCGGAGCCCTCCTTGATAGAAAAGCTATTGCTGGGGGCTCCGAGGAGCGTTCTTCGATAGAAGAGCTACCGGTGAAGCTCGTAAGCAGCCGATTTCCATAGCAGTTCAATCGTTCGAGGCGGCCCAACGTCCAATTGGCTAGCTACAACATCGTGTGCGGCAACTCGAGAACCAATTTCGCGAAAGTGAAGTCGCACGCGGTTCGACGGAGCTCCGAATATGGCGTCGAGTCTGCTGTGCCGGTTCCTTCTGTGAGGCTGTGGCAGTTGGTGAGGCCGTGCGAGAATCCTATCTGGGCTTGGGCGTCGTGGTCGAGCATTGGCGCGTGGTCCGTCGCGACACGGGTGACCGGGAACGTCGTTGCAGCTCCGCGCTCGGGTCGGGTAGTTCCACAGTGACGGGCTTCGACTCGCGCGGCGCCAGCTCGAAGGCTTCGAAGGCCAGGCGACATCGAGAGGGTTGCATCGGCGCTCGACCCAAGTGGCCTTCAAATCCTTCAAGCTGGCCTATTTGGGGGTCACGCTGGCCAATGCTCGAGTGGGGCGCGTTCGACACTGGATACGATCAGAGAGTGTATCCACGCCGCGCTCAATCTACTCAAGTTATCGGGATTCGTCGGCAAACACGGCGTCGAGGCTATCAGCGAAAAGTAGGCGTTGTCCCCATTTGTCCAATTGATCCGACGAGGCGGATTGGAGCCTGTCGAGAATCTGTGCGGAGGGATCTCCAAACTTGGTTCGCAGTTGCGACTCGAGCAGTTGGGCCTTGCCTTTTGAAATGCCCGTTGCCTCACCCCTTGCTCGCAGCATCTCCGAAATCGTCATGGCATCGGTCTCCACTTTGGGGATTGCTTCCGCGATTGCGACTTGAAGGTCGTCTGGGCTGGACGTCTTTTCCACGTCCGAAATATAGCGAAGGAGTGTCCGCAGTGCATCCACGCCGCGCTCAGCTCGCAATAGCTGGAGGAACTTGTCTGCCCAATTCCGAAGAGTCCTGAGGATTTGGCCCGGTGTTCGCGCATCCCGCAGTGCCCACAGAACGAGCATGGGGAAGGCTTCAAGCGCCCTCTGCCGCAGCACTTCGTCGCTGATGTGACTGATGTCATCGAGACAGAATCGCAACTGCGGGAGATACCGGGCGATGGTTGGATGCTCTACTGCAATGTTGCCAAAGAGCGGCAGCAGCTCCGTCTCTGCTCGCCAGCCGTCATCACTGTGATGCAAGACAACAGGAATCACTGACGGAAGGGGGATCGGCGGCTTGGCCATTTGTACGTGCCGCTTTAGAATCGCGAGCACGTACCCGAGCAATCTGAGCGGCATCAGCGCGTCGAAACTGCTTTGATGTTCGAAGAGCAGGTAGACGTAGGCCTGGGTCCCAGCGAGCTGCACCGAGTACAACAGATCCGACTCAGTTTGCTTCAGTTCCTCGTCGACGTAGCTACCGCTCTCGAGCGCTAGTGTGGCCCAATCAACGCATTCCGAGATCTCCGGCGGGAGCACGTGCTTGAGCTCGGCTGTCGCGTGTTCGAGCGTCGAGAATGTGTACTTGAAGATCGCGTCGTGGGGATTGTCGGACACGGGCCGCTCCATCGATGCGGGCGTATCGGTCGAGGCGACGCGGAGTTGCGTGATTTCGTGAGGGGGAGGTGGATTTGGTATTTCCGCCGGGGAGACGTCGGCGGCCCGCTGGGCCAGTCCCTTGTGATGTCGTGCCAGATTCCTGCTTGGGTTTGAGCGTCGTGGTCGAGCATTGGCGCGTGGTCCGGCGCGACACGGGTGACTGGAAACGTCGTTCCAGCTCCGCGCTCGGTTCGGATGATTCCACAGTGACGGGCTTCGACTCGCGCGGTGCCAGCTCGAAGGCTTCGAAGGCCGGGCGATATCGAGAGGGTTGCATCGGCGCTCGACCCAATTGGCCTTCAAATCCTTCAAACTGGCCTATTTGGGGGTCACGCTGGCCAATGCTCGAGTGGGGCGCGTTCGACACTGGATACGATCAGAGAGTGTATCCACGCCGCGCTCAATCTACTCAAGTTATCGGGATTCGTCGGCAAACACGGCGTCGAGGCTATCAGCGAAAAGTAGGCGTTGTCCCCATTTGTCCAATTGATCCGACGAGGCGGATTGGAGCCTGTCGAGAATCTGTGCGGAGGGATCTCCAAACTTGGTTCGCAGTTGCGACTCGAGCAGTTGGGCCTTGCCTTTTGAAATGCCCGTTGCCTCACCCCTTGCTCGCAGCATCTCCGAAATCGTCATGGCATCGGTCTCCACTTTGGGGATTGCTTCCGCGATTGCGACTTGAAGGTCGTCTGGGCTTGAGGTCTTTTCCACGTCCGAAATATAGCGAAGTAGTGTCCGCAGTGCATCCACGCCGCGCTCAGCCCGCAATAGCTGCAGGAACTTGTCTGCCCAATTCCGAAGAGTCCTGAGGATTTGGCCTGGTGTCCGCGCATCCCGCAGTGCCCACAGAACGAGCATGGGGAAGGCTTCGAGCGCCCTCTGCCGCAGCACTTCGTCGCTGATATGGCTGATGTCACCGAGACAGAATCGCAACTGCGGGAGATACCGGGCGATGGTTGGATGCTCTACCGCAATGTTGCCAAAGAGCGGCATCAGTTCCGTCTCTGCCCGCCAGCCGTCATCACTGTGATGCAAGACCACAGGAATCACTGACGGAAGGGGGATCGGCGGCTTGGCCACCTGCACGTGTCGCTTGAGAATCGCGAGCACGTACCCGAGCAACCTGAGCGGCATCAGCGCGTCGAAACTGCTTTGATGTTCGAAGAGCAGGTAGACGTAGGCCTGGGTCCCAGCGAGCTGCACCGAGTACAACAGATCCGACTCAGTTTGCTTCAGTTCCTCGTCGACGTAGCTACCGCTCTCGAGCGCTAGTGTGGCCCAATCAACGCATTCCGAGATCTCCGGCGGGAGCACGTGCTTGAGCTCGGCTGTCGCGTGTTCGAGCGTCGAGAATGTGTACTTGAAGATCGCGTCGTGGGGATTGTCGGACAAAGGCCGCTCCGTCGATGCGGGCGTGTCGGTCGAGGCGACGCGGAGTTGCGTGATTTCGTGTGGACGTGAGGGGGAGGCGGATCTGGTCTTTACGCCGGAGAGACGACGGCAGTCTGTACAGCTGGCTCGCAGGTGGAGACGCCTGCCCGAGCCAGCAACGAACTTGAACCCTGTTGCCGGACTTGCGTCCGGCTCGAAGGGTGATCGGCAATTACAGCGATCTCCCGATCCCCCCCGGCGGATTGAAACCGCAGAAATGTCGCCTAAGCCGAAAAATCTCTCGCCCGTCTGACGAATTTCGGCAACAGAACTCCGCCGCGTTTCGATTAGGAATATACGGCACCCAAAACGGAGCAGGTGAACCAGATCTGCCTCCGCATGGTTGTGGGGTCACTGGGCAGAGTGGAACCTGGTGGCGCATTGAGAATGCCCATCGTCTTGAGGATTGGACTATGAACCTGTCGAAATTGCTTGCGAGTGGTTTGTTGCTGCTGGGTTTGTTCGGCGCAACAAAGGCGTTTGGCGCCGACGACCCCGCGGAGAAAGAAGCGGAAAAGCACTTCGCCGCCGGCCTAGCCTATGTCGACGACCCCGCGGGAGCCAAACTCGAGGAAGCCTATCGCGAGTTCCACGCCGCCTACGTGTTGGTTCCTTCGTACAAGATCTACTCCAACATCGGCTACTGTGCGCTTTATCTCGAACGCGATGCGGAAGCCATCGACATGTATCGAAAGTTTCTCGCGAATGCCAACGCGCAAGAGATGACTCCGCGTCAGCGCAAGCAAATGGAGACCGATATCCAAACGCTGAGCGCGAGCCTCGTGACCGTCACACTAACCACAGTGCCAGACAAGGTGACGGTCATCGACGAACGCTTCCCTTCCAAGGGCCCCTCGAAGGTCAACCGGTATCCGGGCACTGGCGGTCGCGTTGAGCTTGGGATCCACCCCGGCACGCACAAAATCACGGTGTCCGCCGAGGGCTACGAGTCGCAATCTTGGGAAATCGAAGCCGATCCGGCGTCCAAGCACCATCACGAGTTCAAACTGTTGCCCTTGGGCGGAGCCAAGTCCGCTGAGGCAACTGGAACCGGAACGGCAACAGATGCAGGCGGCGTTGCAGGTTCGAGCCAATCGGCAAGTGCCGTAACCGCGCCGACCGAGACATCAAGTAGAAGAACCCCGACCATGGTCTACGTCGGTGCGGCAGCAACCGGCGTGTTCGCCATCACTGCGACGGTCACCGGACTGCTCGCTCAGTCGAAGAAGAGCGACCTCGTCGAGTTCAACAAAGACGGACTGCATCCACAGGAAGCACAATCTGCGCGAGACAGCGCGAAACTCTACGCGCTGTTCACGGACATCGGCCTTGGTGCCGCCGTACTTTCGGCAGGTGCAGCCACGTACTTCTATCTGAGCGCGCCAAAGCACGCGCCGGAAGGCAAAAACGCGAGAGCTCTGAGCACCGGAACACCGAGCGCGCGAACCTGGAGCGTTGTGCCGTCATTGGGTCCAGACCGAGCAAACCTGAGCGTTTCTGGAAGTTTCTAAGAGGGATTACGATCATGCGAAACTACAGCAAACTGATTCTCGGTTACGTCGTCGGGTCAACGCTAGTGGGTTGCTCGTGGATGATCGATTTGCCGGAGGTGGTCGATAAGACGGCGGCTACGGCGGGGCATTCGGGGAAGGGTGGCGGACGGAGTGGTGGCGGTAGTGGCGGAACGAGTGGTGCGGACGGCGGGGTCACGGGCGGAACGACGAGTGGCAAGGGTGGGAGCGCGGGAAGTGGCGGTGCGATCACCGCGGGTGCGGGAATTGGAGCAGGCGGCGGAAGTAGCGCCGGCACTGGCTTCGACAGCAGCGCGGGGAGTCATTCGGCTGGAGACGTCAATGCGAGCGGTGGGAGTGGAATCGGCGGTGCTGGTCTCGCGGGCGCAATCAACGGATCTACGAGCGGCGGCACTTCAAGCGCTAGTGCGAATGGCGGAGCTGCTGGGGCAATCGCGAGTAGCGGAGCTGCTGGTTCTGGTGGAGTGGGCGGCGGAGCTGCGACGAGCGGAATTCCTGGCGCAGGTGGTGCTGCAGGTGGGTACGGCGGAGCGGCGGGCAAGAGTGGCACAAGTGGAACAGCGGGGGTTGCGGGGGCTGCGACGATTCCGTGTCCATCAGCAGTGGCGACCTATCCAACAACAACGGTTTGCACGGCGCCAGCGGGTACGAAGTGCACAACAACCGGCTCCCTGCAGTCAAGTGTCACCAACGAGTTCATTGGCACTTATGATTATACCTGCGATTGCATGGCGACGACGACCGCAAACAAGATGTGGGTCTGCAGGAAGGGATTCGTTCCGCTGTGCCCATGGAGGACTCTCAGAGACAGCGGTGTCACTTGCGATTCCGAAGCAAGTTCGACTTGCGCA
Source organism: uncultured Polyangiaceae bacterium (assembly GCA_964454965.1). Classification (GTDB taxonomy): domain Bacteria; phylum Myxococcota_A; class Polyangia; order Polyangiales; family Polyangiaceae; genus FEN-1139. Next base: position 93,543 of record CAYVXY010000009.1, read on the forward strand.
CTGGACATTGAGCACTACGGAAACACGACGATGGTTTCGTCCATGAATTGCCAATGCGTGGCAGGAGCTTCAGGCAGCACCTGGGTATGCGTCGCCGGCGGGTTGAAGCCCTCCTGCCCTGCAGCCGTTGGATTGGAGCCCTCAAACACGCCTTGCAATCTGAGTTTGGATAGCGACTGCACGCGTGTCTTTGTTGACTCAGTGATATCGATGACCAACAACTGCAGTTGCGCAACCGGATCGTCGGGAAGCGTCTGGTTCTGCACAAGCTGATTAGACTAGTTGATCTCTCGACTCGTCGGCATTTCGGAATCGCATCTGCAATGCGACAGGAAGCTCGCGCGATAAGCCAGCAGGGCCAGTTCGCCACTGTCCGATGTGAGTTTCGACTTCCGCGCCGAGTCGCCGAGCTTTCGTGTTGGTCTGAAACGTGCGTCGTTGGGCGCGTGGGATCGCCCCGGCCTAAGGCTCACTTGGCCTTCACATTCCCTCGCGCCATCTCCATGAACGTCTCCCCAAACACCTCCCTCGCCCGATACTGGTTGTGTCCCGCGCACAATAGGCAACAATTCTCGACCGTCGACGGCCCACCACGCGCAAAGGGGTCGCAATGCTCGATCTGAATAAGCCGTCGCTCCTTGCAGCGGTTCCCTTCGGCGTCAATGAACGTGCATTGCCCGCCATTGCGTTGCCATATGCCACGACGGACCTCTGCCGGAACGTACCGCGAAGTAGTCGCGACGGACAAGCCAAGCCTGCGGCGCTGTGGTGCTTGTCGTCGTGAGGGTACTGCTGCTGAAACGCATTCTGTTTCGTTATCCAAGAGATTCTGAAGACCATCCGGAATCAGAATCGAATTCTGTGGTGGCCTCTGTTCCGATCGAACAAGATCCGGATCTTGCTGCCGCGGTTCCTCGTGTTGCTTCATAGGAGTCGTGACCTCCGCGCCCCGAGAATCGCGAGTCCCAGTTTGCGACTTCGCCTTCCGTATGACGTTCTCGGTCTCGTCCGTCCTCGTGCCCTTTCCATTCGCGTGAACCGCAAACCGACGCTTCTCTTCGCGCTCGATCAGCAGATCGACAGCGCGCTCGATGAGCGCCGGTAGATTTCCGGGTTCCACGCTGTGGCTGACGAGCTCACTAGCTCGATCTAGCTTCTTCTTCAGCGCGTCGCTGGCTGTAAAGACAACACGATAGCTCGCGCCGGATAGCGGATCAACGCGTGGAATGTTGGCGGTCTTGACGACTGGCACACTTGCGCGCACGCAAGTGGGAAGAGCCTCGCGTGACGAATGATCCGGCGTCGTTGCGTCCGTCGTCGAAGCGCTCGTCGCGCAAGTTGTAGCTCCGCCCGTACTCTCGATAGTCTTGGCGCTCATTGCGTGTGCCGCACTCGTCGCGACCTCCGCATGCGCGCTCCGCACTGCACCTCTCCGTTCCGGCAACCTCCGCACCACGCTCGGCACATCCGGCCTCGGACAACGAGTAGCGACTAGCACCTCGACTTCCCGCTTGGTCTTGTGACAAGCCGCCATGAGCCATTCCCGATGGTTCTCCTCGTTCAAGTGCGGTCTGATGAGCATCAGCGCCGTCAAATGCAGCTGCCCTTGTGCCAGCAATTCGAGTGCCAACGGGAACATTCGCCCCAATCTCGCTGCGCCCACGCGCTTGTAGGCCACTTCTTCGGAAAAGCCCAGACGCTCGACGCAGTAGGTGAAGAGCGAGGAGCAACCCTTCGCGTAATGCAGCCCGCGCGATTCCACTTCACCCAGATGAAGCAGAATCTCGACGGTAAGGTCGCGGTCTTGCTTGACGAGCCGGCTAAGGCTCGCGAGCAGTTCCATATCCGACAATTCGCGAAGCGTCTGGCGTGACGAATCGGCGAAGACACCGGCTCCAACACAGCGAGCGTCAGAGTTCGCGGACTCTGAAAGGAACAATCCAAACGCATCCGGTGATGAATCATGGTTCGTCATGGGCGCATGATATCATGCGAGTTTTTGAGGTCTGTGGCGGCGCGGCAAAGGCGGTTTGCGCATCACGTTGGTGACCAAATCGAACTCGTGCGGAAACGCATTGAGCGCGCAAGTTGGGCGATTGTAGGGACCATTCCTCGAGGTTCCGTCCAAGTCGCGCGCCCTTGTATCTAAAGTCTGTAAAGCGAAATCGTACGTGTGATGCGTTTGTCGCTTCGTCACTAAATGTCGATTGCTGTGCGTTTCGTCGCGATGCCAACCGACGTCAGCCACGTCACCGACGGCTTGCGCGCGCAAATGCGCGGCGCCGCATCTTCCAACTTTGCACGACTCTGCCTCTTGTCGCACCACCACCCTGCGTCTGCCCCGCAGCCCTAGCACTCCGCACTGCGGTAGCCCCGTCTATCATGCATGCACAAAGGCCACCCCGCCGTGAGGGGGAGTGACCTTCGTATCGTTGCCGAATTTGGAGAAGAGTTTAGCTTTGCGTACAACCCCAATTGGTTGCGCCACAAGTACAATCGTACGTTGTAAGTCCAACAACACCCTGAACAGCGACGTTGCACGTGCTGCCTGGCGAAGTGCATGCAGTGCTACTTGGTGCAACTACAATATCAATGGGACAGGCATCGATGCCACCCGAAACGCAGTCCCAAAGGCCTCCAGTGCAGGTGCAGCTGTACGTGACAGTACCGGCGCCAGGCACCGTTTGGACCAGCGCGCATTGCGCTCCACTCAAGTTACCTGTGCAGGTGTGACCGGACGGATTGCTTAGCACTTGGACCGGGCACGGTCCCACATTCCCCGCCCCCGCCGCACCCGGTGTACCCGCAGTGCCCGGCGCGCCGGCATGCGGGGCGCCACCCGTGTTCGCCCCGCCGACACTCGCCTTGCCCGCTGTAGCGGTAGTCGTTGCGCCGGCTGAACCACCTTCACCAACGTTGCCTGCAATGCCCGAATCGCCCGCAGTGGCTTTGCCGCCAACGCCTGGGGACCCCGCCGTCGCTTTGCCGCCAACGCCTGTATTGCCCGCCGTCGCCTTGCCGCCAACGCCTGGGGACCCCGCCGTCGCTTTGCCGCCAACGCCTGTATTGCCCGCCGTCGCCTTGCCGCCGACGCCCACGGCTTTGCCGCCGGTGCTTGTTGAGCCGCCGCGTGCCAACGTGCCACCTTGGCCACCGGCCGAGAACCGATTGCCGCCCGTTGCCGTCGACGCGGCGCCGCCTCGAAGTGCCGAGCCGCCTTGGCCGAGGGTCGCGCCACCACGATTCCCTATCTGCGTGGTGTTACCCGAACCACCGTTGGTCGCGGAGTTGCCACCATAGGTCGCGGTTTCTTCCTCGTCGTCACTGCTGCTATTGCAGGCAGCCACCAACAGCGTCGAAACCAAGAAACTTCCAAGTACAAGCGGCCAAGTCTTACGGGTCATTGTGATGCTCCTCTTCGTCGTGGCACCCGTCGCACGCGCTAGGCGCACGCGATCGTATTAGCCAAGGGTATGATAGGATCGTGGAATCCGCCAGGGCCGTTCTTGAGTGGCCCAAGCCATGATCGGCTGTGGACGGAAGTTTCTAGTTTATTTGACCTTCTGGTCTGTGATTCGCGGTTACGCCAAATCCATGCCGACTGGGGCCTCGCCCTCCAAGCGTAGGTAAACAAAGACCTGCGCCATCAACACCACTGGCAGGGAAACTAGCACCACGCCAACAATGCAAAGCGCGGCGCCGAACAGTGTTGTCGCCACGCACAACAGGCCAAAAATCAGAAACGGCACAAGGTGTGCTCTAGCCTGCTCGAAGCTTTCGCGTAGCGCGGTTAGAACGTCGAGATCGCGATCGACCATTGCGGGAAAGGCCGTAGCGGTGACGACGATGACCGCGATGCCGGGCAAGGCACAGAGCAGAGAGCCGAAGGTCGTCGCAGCGAACAGTATTGCCGTCAATTTCAACGCGTTTGGGAGATGGGGCCCCGGACGAAATGCCTCTGCAAGTTCGACAGGACGGCCCCGCGCCAGGTTCAATAGGTAGGGGTAAAGGCTCGCCGCGGCATAGGCGAAGGTGGCGATCGCGAGCAAGGTGCCGACCAGGTACTGCACGACGGCTATGCCATCCAATCGATCCTGCGGTGGCGGGACCCCTAGCCCTGAACGCAGGATGGCGCCCAACACCTTCGGCACGATCAGAGTCGCGAACATGACCACGGTCCCGACGACGACCACGGGCAACAGCACCTTGGTAATGTCACCGCGACATAGTGCAATGCTCCACTTGAAGGCTTGCATGGGATCGAACGGATCCGGTTCGATTGCAGGAGGTTCTGCGCTCGAGCCTCGGCGTGCCTGCGGCGGCGACTTCGACCGTGGGCCAGAATTGCTCGGCATAGCGTGGACTGAACTGCATCATACGAAGGCCTTTTGGCCCGACGCAAGATCGAATCTTGCGAAACTTGCCTGCTTCTCGCATAACCGGGGCCATGACAGTTGCTCTCCTCGGCATCGGAACCGAGCTTTCGCGCGGAGATCTGGTGAACACCAATGGCAGTTGGTTGGCAAAGGAGCTGACAATACTCGGTTTCGAGGTAGCGGCCATTGATGTCGTCGATGATGAGCCTGCGCGCATCGTGTCGGCACTTGTGCGTCTTGCGGCAGCACACGAGGTCGTCATTTGCACCGGAGGCCTCGGACCAACCACGGACGATTTGACTACGGCTTGTGCCGCCAAGGCTCTCGGGACCGAACTCGAACGGCACGAACCTTCGGTGCGGGCCATCACCGAACGCCTCGCGCGTTATGGACGCACACTGAGCGAATCAAACGCAAAGCAGGCGTATTTCCCTCGGGGTGCCGAGATCTTGCCCAATGATTGGGGCACCGCGCCGGGCTTCTTGGTCCGCCTCGGGCCAGCCAAGGTGTTCTTCTTGCCTGGCGTGCCGAGCGAGATGATGGCGCTCTTCGAACACCGCGTCGCAAAATGCCTCGGCTTGCCACCGGATCGAACCCCGTTCGAGGTGTTGCTCCGCAGCTTTGGCCTGCCTGAGTCGAGCTTGAACGATCGGCTCGCAGGTATCGCCGAGCAACACGACGTAGTCGTCGGCTATCGCGTCCGGTTTCCGGAGATCGACATCAAGCTGCATGCTAGGGATCCCGATCCGGAAAAGGCTGCGGCGCGGGCTGAGCAAGCTGCGGTGGCCGTTGTTGAGCGCCTCGGCCCGGTCGTTTATGGCCGTGGCGACGTGACTCTCGCAGGAGCCCTGGGAAATAGGCTCATTTTGGCCGGTCGCGAGCTGGGGGTGGCAGAGTCCTGCACGGGCGGTCTGGTCGCCAGCTTGATCACGGCAGAAGCGGGAGCCAGCCAATGGTTTCGCGGGGGGATCGTCGCTTACGCGAACGAGGTCAAGACGCACCTGCTTGGGGTCACGCCCGATGTCATCGAGACCAAAGGCGCGGTCAGCGTCGAAGTGGCGCGCGCGATGGCCATTGGGGCGTGCCAAGCACTTGGCAGCCAGGTGGGTTTGGGGATCACCGGGATTGCCGGTCCGAGCGGGGGAAGTGAGGAGAAACCGGTCGGAACCGTCTGCTTCGGGATCCATGGCCCCGCGGGGACCTACAGCGAAGTTCGAAAGTTTACCGGTGAGCGGCCACGCATCCAACGCATGGCCGCTTTCCACGCCCTTTCTCTGCTACTTGGTGACCTGGCATCGCTCCCTCGGGAGAACTCGTGAAACCAACGCGAGTAGGTTCGGCATTCATCTTTGCCATCGCCGTTGGATGTTCGGGCGAACACCGTGCCCCCATTGCCGCACGCACCGGATCTACTGCAAGTCAGGTAAACGTTCCCCCAACGCTCGGATCTGCCCAAGTCTCGAAGGTAGAGACGAGTCCGGTTCCAAAACAGGCCAGCCGCTGCAACGAGCAATCCCCGCAGGAATTCCTGCAGCGTGCGCACTTGAACTATGCAGCAAAGAGCCGGGCAGAACGCGCTGAAATGCTCAAGCTGAGAAACCTTGCCATCGAGTACCGGACGGCGCAATACGGCTACTTTGAAGGTTTCGGCAACCACAAAGCCAACACGAAGTCGCCCGCGCAGCTGGCGAAGTCAACGACGTTCTTTGGTCTGCCCATCGTGATGAACGAAAGGGTGATTCCTGCACTCGAATGCGTTGAAGAACAACTGAAGCGCGACTGTTCAGCGTTCGACTACAAGCCTCACAACTTGTCCGGGTTACGCAAGAAGAACACGTACGTCGACGGCGAAGTGTCCAATCATGTCTACGGGATCGCGATTGATATTGACCCTTTGAAGAATCCCTGCTGCAAGTGTCTCGAGCCGTGGAGTTCTAGCGAACGATGTCGGGGCAACAAGACGGTTTGGGAGCGCATGGCCATGCCCCAATGTTGGGTCCAAACCTTCGAGCGGTTTGGGTTCTACTGGCTTGGACACGACGTGCTCGAGGACACGATGCATTTCGAGTTCCTCGGAGATCCCGAGCGTATTTGGCGCAATCCGGATGAGAAGCCACCAACGGTCCCCTGAACCGCTCGGGCCAATGGCCGCGCTCCTTTCAGCATTGTCTGCCTAGTCAATCATCGGGGGTTGTGCCCCAAAGGTAGGGTTCCGTTTCCAGGTATTCCCTGCGAACGAAACTGGTCTACGATACGAAGTCCGTGACGGACAAGGATTCAAAGGACTCTGGCGGAGATGAACCGATCGATGGTTACGTCTCGGAGTCTCGCCAGCGCACCGTCAATTGGCCGCTCCGATCGATGCTCGACTCGATGCCTGGGGCTTGGTTCTTCATTCGTGCAAACGCTAGCCTGGCGTTCGTCAACGATGCGGCTGCGCTCTCTCTCGGCTATAGCCGACTAGAGCTCCTGTCATTGCATTGGACCGACATCACCAGGAGTTCGAACGCGGATGCATTCGCAACCTTCTGGGCGTCGCTCCCCAGTAACGAACCGACGACGCTTACGACCTGGCAGATGCGCAAGGATCAGAGCGTCTTTCCTGTCGAGGTTCGAGCATCGCGCATCCGGCTCGATGGTGAGGAATTGGTCGTTGCCTACACGGTCGATCTGACGGACCGTGAGGCAGCGCGCGCTACCCTTGTCGAGACCAAGGCGCAATTCGCTCGCGTGCTCGAACAGGTGCCGGATCTGGTGTTTCGCCTCGTGCTGGACCCATTTGCACGTTTCGAGTTCGTCAGTCCCAACTCACTGTCGATTCTCGGGTACAGCGCCGATGAGCTTTGTAGCAGTCCCAAGTTGTTCGAGCAGGTGGTGCATTCCGCTGATCGCGCCAGCCTCCTTGGCTGCCGTGACGGTTTAGCCAAGAGTGACTCGATCGTGCGCTTCATCCACCGCGACGGACACTTTATTTGGATGGACGTGCGCGCGGCCCAGACCGCAAATGCCCAATCCTTGGTCCTTATCGAAGGGATTGCGCGCGACGTTACGCGCGAGCTCGAACACGAACAGGCACTCGAAGAGAGTGTAGAACTCTTGCGCTCGATCATCGATCACGCGCCGGTCATCGTCTGGAGTCTGGATCGTACAGGACGCTTCGAGCTGTCCGAGGGTAAAGGCCTCGGCGAGATGGGGTTGGTGCCGGGACAGGTCGTTGGCCAATCGGTCTGGGACCTATATGCCGGCGCGCCCGCGGTGATCGAAGCTACGCGACGCGCGCTGGCAGGCGAATCCGTCGATGGCTCCTGGGACTTGGGCAATGCCCAATTCGACTTCCACTATGCGCCGCACTTTGGCACCAACGGCGAACCGGCGGGTGCCACCGGCGTCGCGGTGGACGTGTCTCGCCGCCACCGCGCTGAACACTCTAACCAACAGCTGTTGACGGCTATCGAACAGGCTGCGGAAGCCGTGGTCGTTGCCGATCCCGAAGGCAAGGTGGTCTACGTCAATCCTGCATATGTGCGGACGAGCCATTATTCGAGGGACGAGGTCGTAGAGCAGCCTTGGTCCCGCTTCGAGATTGCGCAAGACGAGGACTTTCTCAACGGTCTTGCCGCGCTGCTAGCAACTGGTCAACGTTGGTCGGGGCGTATTCGAAGCCGTCGAAGGAACGGTGCGCGGTTCGACGAGGAAGCGACCCTTTCGCCGATCCGTGGCGAGCGCGGAGAGTTGCTTGGTTGCGTTGCGGTCAAACGTGACATCACTCAACAGATCCGCTGGGAAGAGCAGCTTCGGCAGTCGCAGAAGATGGAGGCAGTGGGTCAACTTGCCGGCGGAATTGCGCATGATTTCAACAACTTGCTGCAGGTAATCCACGGCAATCTCGAGCTCTTGTCCCATCAAGTGCTCGGCGAGTATTCCCAACATCTAGTCGACGATATTTCGCACGCGTCGAGTCGAGCTTCGAAGTTGGTGGGACAATTGTTGGCCTTCAGCCGCAAGGATTCGGTCGAGTTCGTCACGCTTCGGCTCGATCGTGTCATCTTCGCCATGCTTGACATGCTGCGGCGATTGCTCGGTGAAGACATCGAGATCCAATGGGAAGCCGGACCAGCCGTACCGCACATTCGCGCAAACGCGCCCCAGCTCGAGCAGGTGATCGTCAATCTGTGCGTCAATGCACGAGACGCCATGCCGCGCGGGGGTCGGCTGAAACTGGCCGTATGCGCGAGGCCACACACTCTGCTCGAGGCTACGGTTGGTGCCAATATCGATCCAAGTCGCGTCGTCGAGCAATACGCCATGCTGACCGTGCAGGACGAGGGTGAGGGCATGCCGCCCGAGGTTCGCCAACGCATTTTCGAGCCGTTTTTCACAACCAAGGGTGTCGGCAAGGGGACCGGTTTGGGCCTGGCTACGGTCTACGCCATCATGGAGCGACATGGTGGGTTCATCGACTTATCCTCGGAACTCGGCCGGGGGACGTCGTTTCATCTCTATTTCCCCGGCGTTGAGGCACAGCAAGCGCCATCGAGCACGTTCAAGATCAGTCGTACCGTCGAGGGCAAGAATCGCTTGGTCCTCGTCGCTGAGGACGATCCACAAGTTCGCAACTTGACGGCTCGATTCCTGGCTCGCGTCGGGTTCCGCGTCGTGACGGCAATGGATGGCCTCGAAGCGGAAACTCTGATCGGCTCGCACGAAGCCGAGCTGTCGGCGGTCGTGTTGGATGCCATCATGCCGCATCTGCGCGGTCCGGACGTGTACCTGCGCATGCGTGGCCGCGGCTGCATGCTCCCCTGCCTCATTGTGACGGGATACGATTTTCAGTCCTTGGATCCGCTCCCTGAACTCGAACGAGCCCTCGTCCTACAGAAGCCGTTCGATGGCCCAAAGCTTTTCGACCGGCTCGCACAGCTGCTCGAAGAGTAGTTGCATAACTGCCGCCATAACTGCCGCGTCGCTGCTGGGAACCAACGCCGTTACCACACGACTGAAGGATTCTGGAATAAGGAGGCTGAATCCAGCGAGGAATGCGCGGCCCAAGACGTGCATTCGAACTCAGTCGATATTGACCAGTGATCCATCGGCTGCTTCGGCTAGAATGGACGCGTGACCATTGTCGATGCTTGTTTTCGGCTTGCCTACCGCATCGCCTACCAGCTCATGCGACTGTATTGGCGCGTCGTGCGACCGAGTACTCACGGAGCATTGATCGCGATTTGGCATCACGGGGAGTTGCTGGTCGTGAAGAATTCCTACGTTTCTTACTATTGTTTGCCCGGCGGCTATCTGAAAAGGGGCGAGACGGCAGTGGCGGCCGCGGTCAGGGAATTGGCCGAGGAATGCTCGATCCGCATCAGACCCGAGGAATTGCGACTCGGTCGGACCGAGACACATAAGTTCGAGGGAAAGACGGACACCGTGGAGATTTTCGATCTCGACGTAGCCGTTCGTCCACCGTTCCACGTGGATGGTCGCGAGGTGGCCTCTGCAGCCTTCCTCACGCCCGAGGCGGCCCTCAAACTCGAACTATTTGCACCGTTGCGACGCCACATCGAGGCGCGATTGGCGGCAAAGAGGACCTAACGGCGTCACTCGTTCACGCGAAAAACCAGCTGCGACCCGCCGACATCGGCAACTACTTCGACGCCAGGACCCACTTTGCCCGCCAAGATCTGCGATGCCAGTGGATCTTCGAGATGGTGCACGATGGCTCGTTTCAAAGGTCGAGCGCCAAAGCTTATGTCCCAACCCGCGGCTGCAAGCCAATCTTTGGCGGCTGGGGTCAGCGTGAGCGAGATGTCTCGCGCCGCGAGGCGCGCCCGAAGTCGGTCAAGTTGGATGTCCACTATCGCCCGGATCTGTTCCTGTCCAAGGCGCCGATAGACGACTATCTCGTCGATACGATTGAGAAATTCGGGACGAAACTGGCCGCGCAGTGCTTCGAGCGCCCGACGCTGAACTTCGGCGAAGTGACTGCGTTCCGAGATCGGGGCTGAACTGTCGCTGGCTCCCACTTGACTCGACCGTTGCTCTTCGAGCGCGGCTATCTCCGCAGAACCAACGTTACTGGTAATGATGACGACGGTGTTCTTGAAGTCCACGGTTCGGCCTTGGCCATCGGTCAGACGCCCGTCGTCGAGCAGCTGCAATAGGACGTTGAATACGTCAGGATGAGCCTTCTCAATTTCGTCGAACAACACAACACTGTAGGGGCGCCGCCGCACCTGCTCTGTCAACTGACCACCCTCTTCGTAGCCTACGTAGCCAGGTGGGGCACCGACGAGACGGGAGGCCGTGTGCCGGTCCATGTACTCGCTCATGTCAATGCGAATCATGGCGCGCTCGTCATCGAACAGAAACTCGGCGAGTGCCCGCGCTGTCTCGGTCTTGCCAACGCCGGTTGGACCGAGGAACATGAAGCTGCCAATTGGCTTGTTTTCGTCGCCGAGGCCAGCGCGTGAACGCCTAACGGCGTTAGCAACTGCCACGAGCGCGTCGTCCTGTCCGATCACACGCTTACGCAGATTGTCCTCCATGACCATGAGTTTCTGCATCTCACTGGCCAGCATCTTCGATACGGGAATGTGGGTCCATTTCGCCACAACCATCGCGATGTCTTCTTCGGTGACTTCTTCCTTCAGGTAGCTACCGTTCTGACCGATCTTCTGCAGCGTGGTGCGGTCCGCTTCGATGGCGCGTTCGAGTTCGGGGATCTTGCCGTACTGAATTTCTGCGACATGGGCGAGATCCGCTTCCTTGCGTGCGCGTTCTTGTTCACTGCGCAATTCGTCGATGCGAACCTGTTTGGTACGAATCGACTGGATAACGTCACGCTCGCGTTGCCACTGGGCGCGAGCAACGTCGCGCTGGGTGGTAAGGTCGGATTTTTCTCGTCGTAGCTCCTCGAGCCGCGTTTTCGAGCCTTGATCACGCTCTCGCCCCAACGCCTGTTCTTCGATCGAGAGCTGAATCAATCGCCGTTCGAGTTGGTCGATGGGAGCCGGCAGGCTGTCGATTTCCATCTTGAGTTTGCTGGCGGCCTCGTCCACCAAGTCGATGGCCTTGTCGGGCAGGAAGCGCTCAGTAATGTAGCGGTGGCTGAGCGTGGCTGCCGCCACCAGTGCAGAGTCTTGAATTCGAATTCCGTGGTGTAGTTCGTAGCGATCCTTGATTCCTCGCAGGATCGCAATCGTCGACTCGACACTTGGCTGCTCGACAATAATGGGCTGGAATCGTCGTTCGAGCGCGGCGTCCTTTTCGATGTGTTTTCTGTACTCGTCGAGCGTCGTGGCACCAATGCAGCGCAATTCGCCCCGTGCGAGAGCGGGCTTGAGCATGTTTGCCGCGTCCATCGCGCCTTCGGCTGCACCCGCGCCAACCAGCGTGTGTAGTTCGTCGATGAACAGAACGATATTGCCTTGAGCGGCTTGGACTTCCTTGAGCACTGCCTTGAGTCGATCCTCGAACTCCCCACGAAATTTCGAACCAGCAACCATGCTCGAGAGATCCAGCGCTAGCAGACGCTTGTTCTTGAGCGACTCCGGTACATCTCCGGTTACTATGCGTTGTGCGAGCCCCTCGGCGATCGCGGTCTTTCCGACGCCTGGCTCACCAATGAGCACGGGGTTATTCTTGGTGCGCCGCGACAAGACCTGCATGACGCGTCGGGTTTCTTCGTCGCGACCGATAACAGGGTCGATCTTGCCGCGTTGCGCCAGGTCAGTCAGATCCCTTGTGTATTTTTCGAGCGCTTGGAACTTGCCCTCGGGCTCTTGGTCGGTAACACGCTGGTTGCCACGGATCTGCGACAGGGCCTGCAGCAGGGCGTCGTGTGTCAACTTGTGGCGCCGAAATAGGGAGCTGAGTTCTTTGTCAGCCTTCGTTGCCGCTAGCAGGAAGTGCTCAACTGAAACGAAGTCGTCTTTCAGCGCCTTGGCTGAGTCTTCCGCAGCCGTCCAAAGCCCTAGTAAACGACTGGAAAACCTGGGTTCTGCCCCGCCCGATACCTGCGGCAACTTGGCGACTTGTTGCTTGAGGTCCTGGGCCAGCGCAACGGCGTTGGCTGAGGCCCTCTCGACGAGCGCGGCTGCTACGCCCCCTTCTTGAGTAAGCAAGGAGAACAGAAGGTGTTCCGGGGCCAACTCGGGGTTACCTTGACGCACGCAGGTTTCTAGTGCGTCTCGCAAGGCTTCCTGGCTTTTCGTGGTGAGGCGATCCGTTCGCATGACAATACCTCGTCGCTGGCGTGCGACACTGAATGCAGGCAAGGTAAGTCGTGTTGCTCGGGACGCAAGACCCGGCCGATCCGCGGACACGGCGCGATCAGTTGTCTGGGCGATTGTGCAAGTGGCACCGCCAGGCTGGAATGGCGCCGCGGTTGGTATTTCGCAATGAATACAGTGAATTGACTCAGCTGGATGACCGCGTCTACACGCGTTGCAGCAGCCAGTCGACGATTGCACAACCGACATGGTCACCCTCGCGCTCGTTGGGCGGCTCGTGTAGCAGTCCGTCCCAGACGCGCAGGGTGTTGTCACTGCTGGCGACTACGTCCACGAAGCGACGTGCACCGCTCGGCGCGACCACGGTGTCGCCTGCGCCGACAAAAACATACAACGGCAGGGCCAACTCGGCGGCGCGATCGAAGCATGCTTGGGTCGCCTGCTGGTATTGCGCATACCAGCGCAGCGACACCTTGGAATAGGTGAACGGATCAGCCGCGAATGCACGGTGCGCATCGCGTTCCGACATGAGCTGGTCGGGACGAATTCCGGTCGTGAACCGCAGTCGGGGCGCGAGGGGCAATAGCCACGAGGCAAGCCGTCTCTTGATTCGAGGAACGACAACTGCTGGCGTGAATCCTGGCGAGGATAGGACCAATCCCTGGATCGGACGCGACGAAACGCGGCGCAGCAGGTAGTTTGTCACTGCGACAGCTCCCATACTGTGACCGAAGAGAAACCCTGGTTCGTCCCTTCTAACGCCTGCGAAGTGAGAGAGGACGGAATGCAGGTCGTCAAGGTAGTCGCTGAAAGCTTCCACGTGACCTCGGCGAACATCGGAAGCACCATGTCCACGAAGATCTAGCGACAAGGTCGAAATCCCCGCTTCAAGCAGGTGAGCGATAAAGCGGGCGTAACGCCCACAATGCTCGCCTATACCGTGACAAGGGGCGAGGGTGCCGAGACACGTCTCGGCTGAATGCGAAACCGCAGATATGTGCGTACCGTCTCGGCTCGTGCCAACAACGCGGGACGGTACTGGCATCTCCAGGCTCGCGGTTCGAGCGGCAATAATCTAAATATCTAGGTTGCGCACGTTCAGGGCGTTGTCCTCGATGAACTTGCGGCGCGGCTCGACTTGGTCACCCATCAATACGGTGAAGATCTGGTCGGCCATGGTCGGATCGCTCACCCGTACTTGGAGCAGGTTGCGTGCGTTTGGATCCATGGTGGTTTCCCACAATTGATCCGCGTTCATTTCGCCGAGGCCCTTGTAGCGAGTGATGTGCATACCTTTGCGGCCACGTTCGGCGATGAATTGCTCAAGCGATTCGGCGTCGGCGATCTCGACAGGCGCTCCACCGTTGGAACTAACCGTATAGGGAGCGGCTCCGATAGAACGGATATCGCGCTCGAGTTCCAGCAGTTCGTGATACTCGCCCGATTCGAGCAATGCCCAATCGATGATCGCAGGTCGCGAGGCCGCGCCGGGGCGGAATTGCACTTGGATTCTCGCGGCACCGTGACGTTTGTCCCAATCGACGCTAACCGTCAGAGGCAAAAGATCGGGGTAATGTTGCACCAAGTCTTCCTCGACCAACTTGGCAACTTGTTCGACCTTCGCGTGATCTCTGAGGTCCTGAAGTGACAACTGCGAAGTGCGCAGTAGCGCAGTAACAGCACGCAAATCGGCGCGCCTGTCGATCTTGCGCAGTACTTGGCGAACGGTCTTCATGCGCACTGCCAATTCGAAGAGCGGTCTGCCCGAGAGCTCCGGCCCATGCTGGGCCTGAACGCTCAATCCCTCGATGCCGTTTTCGGTGAGGTATGCGTCGAGCATGGCCGCATCCTTCATGTAGAGCATCTTCTTGCCCTTGCGGATCCCAAAGAGAGGCGGTTGCGCAATGTAGAGGAAACCCTGCTCGATGAGTTGCGGCATCTGACGATAGAAGAACGTCAAGAGCAGCGTGCGAATATGGCTGCCGTCGACGTCGGCGTCGGTCATCATGATGACCTTGTGGTAGCGGACCTTCGACACGTCGAAGGTTCCCGTTTCGTCGATTCCGCATCCCATGGCAGAGATCAAGGTGGCAATCTCTTGGGTTGCAAGCATCTTGTCGAGGCGCGCCCGCTCGACGTTGAGGATCTTGCCGCGAAGCGGCAAGATGGCTTGATTGTGCCGATCGCGACCCTGCTTGGCACTGCCGCCTGCGCTATCTCCCTCGACGATGAATAGCTCACTGAGTGCCGGATCCTTGCTTTGGCAGTCGGCAAGCTTACCGGACAGGGAGGTCATGTCCATCACGCCTTTGCGCACGACCTCGCGCGCCTTGCGTGCAGCCTCACGCGCCTTGGCGGCCAGGACGGCCTTTTCGACGATCTTGCGCGCAACGGGAGGGTGCTCCTCAAAATATCGACCCAACCGCTCGGAAATGATGTTCTCAACGATGCCTTTGACATCGCTCGACACCAGTTTCGATTTGGTCTGGGAATCGAAGGATGCGTCTGGGTGCTTGACGTGAATGACGCAGACGACGCCCTCGCGTGTATCCTCACCGCTGAGCCCGGTCTTGATGTCCTTCAGCAGGTTCTGCGCCTGGGCGTATGAATTGAGGGTACGCGTCAGCCCAGCACGAAGACCCGTCAGGTGGGTGCCACCGTCCTTGTTGTGAACGTTGTTGGTGAAACAGGTAATGTGTTCGGCATAGGCGTTCGTCCATTGCAGGGCAATATCGACGACCACAGGAGTGGTGTCATCATTGCCGCTCATGGCCGACTCAGTGAAGGCGATCACTTCCTCGTGAACCGGTTCCTTGGTCTCGGCAAAGAGCGCGATGAACTCCTTGATCCCTCCGCGGTACAGGTACGTCTCTGCCTGGCCATCACCACGCTCGTCGGTTAGGTTGATCTGGAGGCCACTGTTGAGACAGGCCAACTCGCGCAGCCGATTGGCGAGAAGACTGAAGTCATAGTCGATATGGGTAAAGATTGTCGGATCGGGTTTGAACGTGACCTTGGTGCCAGTTTGGTCAGACTCACCGATCTCACTGAGCGGTCCTTGAGGAATGCCCTGAGCAAACTCTTGAAACCAAACCTTGCCTTCACGCTGGATCTCGAGGCGTAGCGTCTCGCTAACGGCGTTGACCGCGCTAACACCCACGCCATGCAGACCGGCGCTCACCTTGTAGCTCGAGTGGTCGAACTTGCCGCCGGCGTGAAGAACGGTCATCACGACTTCAGCCGCGCTCACCCCGCGATCCGGCATGATTCCGACGGGAATGCCTCGACCATCATCCTCGACGGTAATGGAGCAGTCGTAGTGGATCGTGATATCCACCGTATTGCAGAAGCCTGCAAGATGCTCATCGACAGCGTTGTCGACGCACTCCCAGACCAGATGGTGCAACGCCGAGCCATCATGCACGTCACCGATGTACATGCCTGGCCGCTTGCGAACAGCCTCCAGACCTTCGAGAACGGTGATGCTATGTGCACCGTAGTCTTCTTCCGGTGGACGCGACGGCGTTGATGGAGGTGCTTCGGAAGTCACATTCCCTTTCCTATCGGCCAGTGACTGGTCGATCTGGTCTAGTCATCGGGTCAGCGCAGCTTTGGATCCGTCAGCATCATGTCGACGTTCCAGCTGGTGCTTGGTGACGCGGAGACAGACGAACTTGCTGATGCGAGTTTATAGTCCCGAACAGGGGGCACGGCAAGGGGAATTCAGCCTAATTTGTTCTTTATTTTCAACTAGTTACGAGTCAATTGAGGACGGCATTTCCTGTTCGGCCACTCCGCCTTGTAGGCGGAAAAAACGAGGCACCTGTGCAAAGTTTAGGCGACTTTGAACCGACTCCCATCGGGTGGTCGTTATGAACACCTGACTCTCGCTTCCGCGGAGCCAATCGAGCAACGCTCCAGTACGATGGGGGTCCAATTCACTTGACACGTCGTCAAGCAGTAAGACCGGATGAACGTTCCGCACGCTGCGAATACTGGAGAGTTCTGCCAATTTCAACGCCAGTGCGAGGAGGCGTTGTTGACCCTGGGAAGCGTGTCGACGGGCGTCTGCACCGTCGAGCCAAAGCTGCAGATCGTCGCGTTGAGGTCCAAACAGAGCGCGACCACGAATTTGGTCGCGTTGGCGGTGATCCTTGAGCTGCTGGCGGAATTCAGCCACATCAGTGGTACCGCTGGCCGCATGACGGATTTCCAGACGCATCTGCTTGGGAGCTAGTTCGGCGACAATGGGGTTGAGGGCTGAAATCAACTGCTGGGCCGCACGCGCGTTGAATGCCGTAAGGGTGGCACCTCGGTCTGCTGCAACCTGCTCGAAAGCGTCAAGGCCTTGAGCGGAAGGACCTCGATCGAGCAGAAGGCGCTGCCGTTCGCGCAAAGCTATCAGATACGCCTTGTGGCATTCGAAACTGTAGGGTTCAAGGTAGAGGGAGACTCGGGTAAGTTGAGTACGACGTAGAGCCGAAGGGCCACTCACCAAGTCTAGATCTGCGGGGTGGAACACAACTACGGGGGTTCGAACGGCAAAGTCTGCTGATCGCGCAACGCGTTTGCCATCAATCGTGGTCAACTTGCGCCCCTTAGCCAGTTCGACTCGCTGCTTGCGCGCGAGCCCCGCCTCGTCGACATCTATCTCTACCGTCGCGAGGGCGGAATCATAACCGATGATGTCGCGTGACTGATCGGTGCGAAAACTCCGACCGGTTGCTGCGAGCACCAACGCTTCCAGTAGGCTGGTCTTGCCTTGACCGTTGTCGCCCCAGAAGACGTTCAGCTGCGGATTGAAGTGAATTTCAGCGGGCAGCAGGTTGCGTGTGCCACGCTGACGTAGTCTGCCGATGAAGAGGGTACGGGTCAAATGCGCATGGGCATCACGACAGCGAGGAAATCGAAGGCTTCGCTGCGCAGTGCGGGCCGAATGACGGCGGGGTCGAGTTCACCACCAATGCCAATCGAGATATCGTCGTCTGTAATTGCACTGGTGACGTCCAAGAAGTATTTGGCATTGAATCCGATGGTCAGATCAGGACCATCGTAGTCAATGGCTATCTCGTCGAAACCTTCTCCACTTTCGGGACTTTCGGTCTCGAAGCGTACCGAGTTCTGGCTAAGCGTCAGTTTTACTCCGCCAGTGCGATCGCTCGCGGCCACCGAAACGGCACGCAATGCGTCGGCGACACCAAGACGCGGTGCGCGAACGACTCGCTCCGAAACGGCGGGAATTACCTGATCGTAGGGTGGGAATTGCGCGTCAACTAGCTTGACGCTGAACTGCAAGCTTCCCATCTGAAAGAATGCGCTCGGGCCATTTTGGCTGATCTTGACGACCGGTTCCATCGAGTCGTGGCCGTCGGAACGTGGGGACTCGGCAAGGGCGTCGTCACAGACGCGCTTGAGCTGCTGAATCCCTTTGAGTGGAATCAGCATGGTTGCCGTGGCTTGCGTACCGGGTACGACGGCCTCGGCCTTGGTGAGGCGATGGCCGTCGGTGGTGACGATACGAACTCGATCATCAGTCCACTCGAACAAGGCACTATTGAGCGCAAGGCGTGAATCGTCTGTCGAGATTGAGAACTGTGTTGACTGGATGAGCGTTGCCAGTGTCGAGACAGGTAGCGACAACACGGCAGCGCCAGCCTCTGGCTGTGGTTGTTTCGGAAACTCATCACCGGGGATGCCGTGGATGGTGAAGCGCCGGGCCGTGCCGACTGCCTTCAGGGTGAGTGAAGAGCCATCCGCCGAGCTCAAAGTGATTTGCCCTTCGGGCATCATACGAACACGTTCGAACAAGTCCCTTGCGCCAACGGCTATACTTCCTCCGTGTTCAACTTGAGCTTGAACTCGTCCAGTGATCGACAGGAACAAGTCCATCGCTGAGAGTCGAAGCTGCGAGGGGCCGTCGACATCGAGCAGGACGTTGCCAAGAACCGGCATCGTGCTCTTTTTGTCGGCTACGCCTTGGCAGCGATCCAAGATCCGCAAAAAGTCTTTCTTGCTGACGGTGACCTGCATCGAGTGTGCGGTCTTACCGGTCATTGTCCGGGGGATCCAGCGGGAAGCGCGATAAAAGTGCTATATCGGTCTTGATGTCGGCCTGCCGTAAGGCCATTAAGGTTCCGTTGAGTGTCGGTTTGGTTGCGATGGTTGGCTTTCTCTACTGATTCCCTTTTTGTTTAATAGATGGTCTTAGTGATAGGGGCTGTGGATGGAGGGGATAACTCGGTAAGCTATTAATAGTACTTAGTTTTATCCGTTGTAGGCTGTGGTAGCGAAGGCGGACCCGCGGTGGGTGAAATGGGGATTCACTGGATGAGGAGATATCTCTCCCCGATCAATCCCAAGGAGACGCCCAAGGAAGTCCAGAGGTTGTCCACAGCCTGTGGAAACGCAGCACCTGTCCAGATAATAGCTTTATATTCAATTAGTTACAGACTCGCGTTCTATCCGGACGAAGGCAGACAAGAGGACCTCACGGGTGTCGGCATAGGTTGAGTCGCCCAGCTCTCCCTGTCGGTGGGCCTGCTCCAAGGCAACCAATTCGTCGACGATGCGCGTTCGAGCGGCTGCCTGGCTGCCATCAGCTCGAGGAGACTTCTGTCTGCCAAGTGCCATCAGCAATGCTCCAAGAGCCAACAGAGAGCCAGCAATGGCAGCTACCCAGCGTCCAGGTCCAACCACTGGCAGACCTGCAACTTCGACGTGGAGCAAGGAGGGAGGACCATTGTCTTGAGTGAATGACCGCCGGGTAACCAGAAATGGAGGGCGACCGTTGTCTTGCATAACAGTGGTGTTGGGAAACCCTTCGACGAAGAGCTCTAGACCGGGTCGAGAGATGGTTGCGACCTGGGCCTCTGCCGTATTTGGCCAGAGATTGATATCGAGTCCGAGGCGCTCACTGTTCGCAGTTGGGATCTGGAAACTGAAGACAGTCGAATGCTGACCCGGCGCAATCACGCCCGACAACCTCACACCCAGGTCTGTCTTAGCGACCACCAAATCGGCATCCGTGGGATTGGTGGTGAAGGCCTTCCAACCCCTGGGCAACCCGAGTTCGATATTGTCCGCGACGAACGCGGTCTGTCCCAGATTGTGGAAGTGCTGCAGGTACTCGAAGACCAGCACCTCGTCGCGTGGTTCGACGAATAGGAAGCCGCGTCCGGCAATTAGCGCCTGTTTTGGGTCACGCACCAGGGGATAGACATGAAGTGTAACCCTGGTGCCAGCAGCAGTATCAACGGCAAATGAACGGGTGCCGTATCGCTTGTCTGCATCGACAGCAACGACTCGGTACTGCAAGTTGCTTCCTAGTGGCACTTGTTTGAAGGTGGCATGACCCGCCGCATCCGTGGTCGCCCGCCATTGGGTAGATGTATTACCTTCCGCAACGGACTGGCGATCACGCAAGAGTTCGATCTTGACCCCGCCAACCGGATTCGACTGTCCATCGAGCGTCAGCACTTCGATTGTTGATGGTGGAACGGCTGCAATCGTCTCGACTCGATCGGCAGGAAGCTCTTTGGCTCCCGAAGCAGTTGCTGGTTTGGCAGCGGCGATTGCGGGATCAACACTCGGTTCTGATTCCGGATCGGTATTCTCTCGTGCCGCTGGTGGCAGCGGTGCTGATGCGGCTGCGCTGGCGGCTGGTGCGCCCAGCACCGGCGGAACGAATGCCGATGCAGCCATACAGATTGTCAATACCGCCAAGCGGAATCCGTAGACTCGTAGCCGATTCATGCGACGGGATCCTTTGCGCTGACTTGAGGCGTTCGATTCTTGAGCTGCTCTTGCACGAGATCGATGGCTTTTTGCCTCAACGACGCTTCGTTGGTGTCGAGTCGTTCGAGCAATCCCTTGGCTTCGCGACGGTAGCGTTGGATTAGCTGCTGATAGTCCTGTTCAGAAACCTTGCCGAGGCCTCGCTCGTAATCAAGGTCCTTGATCCCGCGCAGTACGGCGAGTTTGCGTTCCTCGTCACGAGCAGGGGCAGCGATATCGAGCGCCTCCTCGAGCGAAACCCCTTCTGCCTGTCCGACTGTCGTCACGCTGGACCACAGCAGACCGATGGCAAGCAATAGCAGACAGAATGCGAGCAGTAGGAGCCAGGTGGCTAACCCCATCTGCGTCAGCACGACCGCGGACAACGCAACGAAGGACAACGCAACGAGAGCTCCTGTGCGTTCGGGTGTCAATTTCTGGATTGTCACGTGGCTTATCATCGCTCCGTCTCCATGGGATGGACCCATTCGCGGTTCGACGTCCCATCATTCTGGTGGTGAAGTGCCCGAACCCGCGCGTCCGTGCGATGAAGCAAAGCACCTGTGGTCGCCATGCTGGAGGCAAGCATTACGGCCATGACGACACTGGCAGACACGCCGGCGCTGGCGCGCACGACACCCCAAGCGCCAAGGCGTCCGAGGGATACTTCGGGCCAAAGCGAAACAGAGGCACCAAGAATGAGCACCACGACACCAATCCAAATCCAGGAAACCAAGGGATTGCCATGCACCTGCAGAGTGGCTCGCCGGGTGCTCGGATCGGCCGATCCGAGCACCACATAGAGATCGGCTCGCAGACCACGCAGCAAGGCCACTTCCGTTGTAGTCATGCCTTCACCGCGTTGGTAGATGAATTTGGCAGGGCTCAACCTTGCGACCCGCTCGGCACCACGATACACGTCCAGATCAGCGAACAGCATTCGCTTGCTCGTGTCGGACTGCTCTTCCTGCGAACAGCTGGGGCTTCCAGGGCACATCCGCGGCCCGACGTAGGTGACGCGATAGCCTGCGGCGTTGAAGGATTCCCCTGGGGCAACGCTGACTTCTTCGGTCGTTGACCAGACGGTACCTACGAAGCCGAGATACATGGCAATGATGCCGAGGTGGACTATGTAGCCGCCATAGCGGCGCCGACTCTTCGCCACGAGACGTAGCAGTGATTCGAAGAGGCTTTCCGCATCGCTCTTTCCTTCAGCCGCCGCCTGACGTGCCCGCATCCCGAAGTAGAACTCCTGCAAGATCACTGCGATATTGAAGGCAGCAAGCACGATTGTGGTGAGTGGAGCAGCCGTCGAACAGAGCTGCAACAGCGTTCCCAGGGCACCGCTCGTGGTGGCATCGTGGCTGACGAAGGCTGGGGTCCCCCAGCTTCGACCCATGGCGACGTGCACGGTGCCAACCGCGGTGGCCACCGCAATTGGAAAGACGAATGCGCGGCGCATCGCCCTGGGGCTGGTCTTTCGCCAACCAAGCAACGGCGCTAGACCCATCAGAAGAAAGACCAGAAGGCCAATGGGCGCCGCCCAACGGTTGAAGAAAGGAGGGCCGACGGTAATGGTCTCGTTGTACAACCACTCGCTCAACTTGGGAAACAGCGTGGCTCCGGCAACGAAGACCATCAAACCGAGCAATGACCAATTGTTGACGACGAAGGCGGCTTCGCGACTCAACAGGGCTTCGACTTCGGATTCGGCGCGCAGAAGGGGCAGCCGCCACACGATGAGACCCAGCGAAACGGCGAGGACGAGCCCCATGAACCAGACGAAGAACACGCCAATATCGCTCTGAGCGAAGCTATGGACACTACTTATCAACCCTGAGCGTGTCAGGAACGTCCCGAAGATGGTGAGGAAGAACGTCAAGCATATCAGCAAGACATTCCAGACCTTCAGCATGTTGCGCCGCTCCTGGATCATCGTCGAATGCAAGTAGGCTGTGGCGGTGAACCAGGGCAGTGCAGCGGCGTTCTCGACCGGATCCCAAGCCCAGAAACCACCCCAACCGAGCTCTTCGTAGGCCCAAACCATACCAAGTACATTGCCGAGGGATAAACCAACCCAGGCAAAGAGCATCCATTTGCGAACGCCGATGATCCACTCGTTGTCTAGCCTTCCGGTGACCATCGCCGAAATGGCAAATGCGAAGGGGACGGAGCAACCCACGAAGCCAGCGTAAAGCACCGGTGGGTGGATGATCATCCAGTAGTTCTGCAGCAATGGATTGAGTCCCTCGCCATCCGGCACAGCCCCAACGACGTTGGTCTGGAAGGGATTGGCCGCGAACAGCATCAAGACGACGAAGAAGCCGAGAATGGCCATGAGCGTCGCGATCACCACGGGTTCCAGCCGTCTGAAACGTCCTCGGATCCAAATGAGGCACGCGGCCGAATACGCTGCAAGCAGTGTTGTCCACCACAATAGTGACCCGTCTTGACCACCCCAAAGTGCGGCGATCAAGTAACCGGTCGACATCGAGCGGTCGCTGTAATGCGAAACGTAGCGGATTCGAAAGTCGTGGGTGACGAAGGCATACGCCAACACGGCCACCCCGACTCCGACCAAGGCGCAAGTGCCGTAGGCACCCAGGCGTGCGGAAATCAAGAGTCGGTACTGTCCGTTCGTTGCCGCAACGGCTTGAGCGAAGCTGTAGGCAGCGGCGACCAGTACTGCGTAAAGAACCAACGTCCCGAATTCGGGCAGAGTTTGCCACATGGCTCGAGCAGTCTAGCTCACCTTAGGCCGAACGCGCGGTGATTCGACGCGGAGCCGCTGGGGGGCAAGGGCCGCGCGTGTGGAAACTAGTCGGAATTCGAGATCGTCGTCCCGACATCCTCACCAAAGCAGGCGCGCTGGATGTTGCCGCGCTCGGCCTTGAAAACCCGCACCGGGAGGCCATTGTCACGGCAGAGTGCCACTGCGGTGGCATCCATGACGGCTAAGTGATCGTTCAGGAAGCGATCGTAGCTCACGTTGCGCAACAGCTTAGCTGCAGGGTTCCGGACTGGATCCTTGTCGTAGATTCCATCGACCTTGGTTGCCTTGAAAATGGCGTCAGCGTGGATCTCCATGGCCCGCAGCGCGGCAGCCGTATCCGTCGAGAAATACGGATTACCCGTTCCGGCAGCGAACACCACCACGTTGTCGCGCTCGAGATGCCGCATGGCGCGTCGGCGGATATATGGCTCGGCAATCTGGCGTATCTCGATGGCCGTCATCACCCGCGTCGGAACGCTGCAGCGTTCGAGAGCATCCTGCAGCGCGAGCGCATTGATGACCGTTGCGAGCATCCCCATGTAGTCGCTTTGTGCCCGATCCATTCCTTGGCTGGCACCGCGCAAGCCACGGAAGATGTTGCCACCACCAACGACCACGGCCACCTGAATGCCACTCTGCCGGACTTCGGCGAGTTCTTCTGCAGTGTCACGCAAAATTGCGGTGTCGATGGCGGAACCACTCTCGCGGCTTCCCAAGGCCTCACCACTCAGTTTGACGACGACACGCTTGTACCGGAGCTTGTTCGTTTCTGTCACAGCCGGTACGGAATAGTCGCTCGGGCATCTAGATGCAAACGGATCTTTGGCAGGCGCCAGAAGTTCGGCCCTGGCACCGTCCGAGCCCTTGGATTTGGGGATTCTTCCTCGCCGTGAGTCGAAGTACTGCGGGAGTTGCCCACCGTGACCAGCCAGCGATTCGGCGCTGTGGAATCATGCTAGTCTGCGCCGCGACTCACCCAGCAGGTTCACCAGTATGCCATCCTTCGATGTCGTCTCCAAAGTCGATTGGTCCGAAATCGTGAACGCCCTCGACCAGGCACGGAGGGAGATTGGTCAACGCTTCGACTTCAAGGGCACCGAGACCTCACTTGAACTATCCGAAAAGGTTATCAACATCTTTGCTAGCGCTGACGATCGAGTCAATGCGGCCGTTGAAGTGCTGAAGGAGAAGTTAGTGCGCAGAAAGGTCAGCCTTCGACACATCGACGTCGGAGAGCTAGGGCCGGGACCAAAAGGTACATCGAAGCGCGCCGTGAGTATCAAGGAAGGGATTGACCCAGAGCACGCCCGGACCTTGGTGAAGATCATCAAGGACCAGAAGCTTAAGGTCCAAGCTTCGATCCACGAGGACAGCGTGCGTGTCAGTGGCAAAAAGCGAGACGATCTCCAACAAGCCATGCAGATGCTGCGCCAAGCTGACGGGATAGACATCGAACTGCAATTTTCGAACTTTCGTGACTAGCGGTCGTTCTCGCACGGTGATTTGCCTGCAGAATCGATAGGCCTCGCTCTTGGCGGGAAATAGTGCTAAAGGCGTCGCCGCAAACCCACCAATCCTACCATGAAGCTGACGATTGTTGATTACAATGGTGGTAACTTACGCAGCGTTCAGCGTGCTTGCCATGCGGTCGGCATCGAGTCTGAGTTCACGCAAGATCCCGACGTAGTCAGGTGCGCGGATCGGCTCATCTTCCCTGGGGTCGGCAACGCCCAGACCGCTATGGAGACGCTGATTCGGCTTGGACTCGACGGGGCTCTGCGGGAAGCGCTTTCACGAGGCACGCCAGTTCTCGGGATATGTGTTGGAGCGCAGCTCATTCTCGAGAGCTCGGAAGAAAGCAGCATCCCCTGCCTTGGCCTCTTGCCTGGCAAGACGCAACGCTTTCGATTGTCCGATCCGACGCTGAAGATTCCGCACATTGGCTGGAACGAAGTTCGACCATCACGGCCTCATGTATTGCTCGACACGTTGAAGTCTGGCGACGAATTCTACTTCGTTCATTCCTACTTCCCGAACCCAGCAGATACTGAGGCCGTGTACGCGGTCGCGGACTACGGTGGTCCGTTCTGCTGTGCGCTCGGCAAAGGCAACCTGTTCGCTACGCAGTTTCACCCGGAGAAGAGCGGGCGAATTGGTCTAGAATTGCTGCAGCGGTTCAGTGTTTGGCACGGCTCTCCAACACGCTAGTTCCACGGTCCCAGATATGCTCAGCAAACGCGTCATAGCTTGCCTCGATGTCCGCAACGGCAAACTTGCCAAGAGCGTCAAGTTCGTCGATACCAAAGACATTGGCGATCCGATAGAGAAGGCAGCTTTGTACTATCAGCAGGGCCTGGACGAGCTAGTATTTTACGACATTACGGCGTCCAGCGAGGGTCGTGCGATCATGCTCGATGTCGTCGAAGCCGTTGCGTCACGTATCTTCATACCGTTCTCGGTGGGCGGTGGGATTGGTGGCGTCGATGACGCTTCTGCCCTTCGTTTGGCCGGTGCTGAGAAGATCAACGTCAATACCGCCGCGGTCAAAAAGCCGCAGATCATTCGGGAAATTTCCGATGCCATCGGGGCTCAGAGCACGGTCTTGAGCATGGACGTGCTGCGGACCGAAACGACTGCTGCGATTCTAAGCGGCTACGAGATTGTCATTCATGGCGGAAGAACTCGCACCGGGATCGACGCGGTCGAATGGGCAAAAAAGGGTGTAGACCTAGGCGCAGGTGAACTCGTCGTCAATTCGATTGATGCGGACGGCACCTGCCAAGGCTACGAAATAGCGCTAACGAGGCTTGTGGCCGAGGCCGTATCCGTGCCGGTGATCGCGTCGGGTGGGGCCGGCAAGCCTGAGCACCTGTATGAAGTCTTGACGCGCGGCAAGGCCGACGCGGCGTTGGTGGCTTCGATGGTGCACTACGACGAGTACACGGTTGGGGAGCTGAAGGGATACCTTCACAGCCGTGGGGTGAAGGTTCGCTCGGTCTACTGACTAGAGCCCCATCTATCACGGGCCCGTTTGGTTTCACGTTGTGTCCGCATACCTGTACGGATGCGCCGCTACCGCCCACGAATGTGACCGTAGCAGCGGCACTAGAGCGGGTTCACTGCGCATTTGGGGTCACTTGTAGCGAGGTTCTTCGAGCCGGCTCGCAAGTCCCCCCATGAACAGTGACGGGGTACTTTTTGGGTGGGCCGCTGCGCACCGCGCACGACACTGGCGAGCGCAACCGGTAGTTCCTCGGCTGAAGGCATCATAGGAGGTTTCGAAAATGCTTCTAAGTTCTCAAACCAACAGGACCGTGCTGGCGACCCTCGCCGCAGCGGCGTTGGGCTCAGCGTTTCTCTTTGCTTGTGGAAGCGATGAGACCAACCCAGCCGATTCCGGCAGTTCGGCCGGCACTGGTAGTGGCAATGGGGTCGGTGGGTCAACACTCAACCGTGGCGGTGCCACGGGCAACGGAGGGTCCAGTCTCAATCGGGGCGGCGCAAACACAGGAGTAGGAGGCAACACCGGTCTCGGTGGCGCAACGGGCCTAGGTGGCGCAACCGGGGCGAGCGGCGCTCCGGGATCCACGTGTGTGGGTGGCGTCCAGACCGGGTCCATCTGCAATCCGACTGTGGACACCGCAAGCTGCGTTCGCAATAATCGCACTTGTGATTGTCTGGCGGCTGGCACGTGGACGTGCACTACGACAGGCGTCGGTGGCGCGACAGGCGTCGGTGGTCGCGGACAAGGCGGCGCAGGCGTCGGTGGTCGCGGACAAGG
>CAYVXY010000009.1:120576-162328 GCA_964454965.1 uncultured Polyangiaceae bacterium
GTCGCGGACAAGGCGGCGCAGGCGTCGGTGGTCGCGGACAAGGCGGCGCAGGCGTTGGTGGTCGCGGACAAGGCGGTGCGGCCGGAGCAGCACCGACAACCACTTGCAATGGCAACGTGCAAACTGGCACCGACTGCAATCCGACTGCGGACACCGAAACATGCGTTCGCGGTAACCGCACTTGCGAATGTCAGGCGGACAGCAATTGGCTGTGCACTGCAACCGGTGGGGTCGGTGGCGCCGGTGGTGGCGGCGCAAGTGGCGTGGCTGGCTCGAGTAGTTCGGCGGCGGGCGAGAGCGCGTAGGCTGCCTGTCCCAACGGTGTCTTCTCGAACCAGACCTGCACGGCTGGCGCGGCCGACTGCACGCGCACGACGGGTGGTGGCAATGTCCAAACCTGCAGTTGTGGTCCCAATACCGCGGGAACCGAAGACATCTGGACTTGCGGCTGAGGTTCGCCTACGTCGGTGAAGCGACGTCGACCCTTGCTCAGTTGATAAGTTGACAGTGTGACTCGTTGGGCCTTGACCAGTAGTGAATGCTGCCGGTAGGGCCCGACGAGTTTTGTCAAAGTGCCTGGCTGTCGGCGTTAGCCCCTCTCCGGTCGTGGCTCACAATCCGGCCCCGTTTTCGAGCGTTTTCTGGTACAACGCCGGCCAACATGACCGCCGAAGAGCAGAAGCGCGCACATCCGTTGCTTTGGGTGCCCAGTCTCTATTTTGCGATGGGTACCCCGATGATTGCGGTCTCTGTCGTGGCCGCGATCATGTACAAGAACCTCGGCCTCAGTAACACGGAAGTGGCCGCCTACACGGGGCTGATGAATCTGCCCTGGGTTCTGAAACCCCTTTGGGCTCCGTTTCTCGAGCTCTATCGCAACAAGCGCTTCTTTGTGCTGTCGATGGAACTCGTGATGGCGGTCACCTTCACGTTAGTCGCGTTGGCGCTGCAGTTGCCAGCGTTCGTTCCCCTGACGATAGCCCTGTTCTGGATCTCGGGTTTTGCCTCTGCGACCCAAGACATTGCGGGTGACGGCGTGTACATCACCTCCACCACTGAGAAGGAGCAGGGGATCTACATGGGGATCCAAGGGATGTTCTGGAACCTTGGGCGTGTGCTCGTGTCTGGCGCGCTGGTTAGCCTGACTGCCATCCTCTATAAGTGGGCTGCCGCGGGTGCAGCACCGCCAGCTGCGGGCCCGGATCCCGCCTGGCGGACGGCATGGATGTTCGTCATGGGCTTGGTTGCAGTGATTCTGCTGCTGGCCTTCGCTTGGCATTGGTTCAAGCTGCCACCCGGCGCTCGCGCTCCCGAGGCTCCGAGCAATCTGTCGGACGTCCTTTCGACGACGGCTGACGCCTGGGTCTCGTTCTTTCAGAAACCGCGCATTTGGATGATGATCGCGGTGGTTTTTTTCTACCGGTTTGGGGAGGGATTCATCGAGAAGATGGGGCCGCTATTTCTGTTGGACAGCCGTGCCATTGGTGGACTCGGGCTCGACAACATGGCGCTCGGCAACATCAACGGGACTTTTGGCACCGTCGCATACATCACGGGCACCTTGCTCGGTGGTGTCATGGCGTCCAAATGGTCGCTCAAGCGCACCTTCCTGGTTCTGGCTTTTGGCCTCAACGTCCCGCACGTTACGTACTTTTATTTGAGCCAAGCGTTGCCAACCAACATCTCCTGGATTACGGCCGTCATTCTCATCGAGAAATTCGGCTACGGCTTCGGTACTGTCGGGATGATGCTCTACATCATGCAGGAGATGTCTCCGGGACGTTATCGCACCGCGCACTACGCCTTTGGCACCGGCATCATGGCCCTGACCATGACCATCACCGGGACCATTAGCGGTCGAATCCAGGAGATGCTCGGGTACCAAGCCTTCTTCGTGTTCGTGCTTGTGGCTTCCATTCCCCCGATCGCGATGGCTTGGATCGCGCCGTTCGAAAACCACAAGAATGGGTCCGGAAACGTCGAGAAGTCTGCGCAAGGGCTTGCCCACTAGCGCGGTATATCCCGTACAAGCGGGGATCCTCGGTGGATCCCCGTGCACCATTCGCTAGAGGTTGAGGCGCAACTAGTGCGCTACGAGTCGCACTTGATGAACGCGACGTCGTCGACGCAGACGTCGAAGTTCTTGTTCTTCTCGAGGACCTGGAACTGCAGTGAATAGACCTTCGTCTTGTCGATGGCGGGTGGTCGCGGTGCTCCCCAGCCGGCCATCTGCTTCATTTCGGAGAATGGAATGAAGAACTGCTGCCACTCTTCCGTCATGACGATGTCAGCGCCGAAATCGTTGAAGCACTTGTCCGTGCAGACGCCACCTTCCGGTTTGGTCGCAACGTCGGGAACCTTGAGACGAATTTTCTGGGTGGAATCCGAGCCGCGGCGAACGCGGAACGCGATCCCATCGTACTTCGATACGTCCACGGGTCCATCCGGATCCGTCAAGTTGAATCCGAGCCCCGCATAGGCAATGGCGGCCAATGCGGTCGTTCCCTTGGCACAGGCCGCGTAGGCCGAGCCCTGTGCTCCACCGGGAGTTTGCGTGAAAGTAGCCCCCAATTCAGGCGTGACTTTTGTCCCGTTGGTGTCGGCGAAACTGTAAATGTAACCATTGCGGCCGTCCTTGACCGTCACCTGGTTGTTGTTGTCTTCACCGTCGTCGATGACGTCCGTCACCTTGCAGTTGTGGGCGCCGAGCGTAAAGACGCCCGGACCATTGCTTACCATGGCGCGGTTCTGCGGGAGTTGGGCGACGGGCTTCTTCGCCTGCTGCGCCCCCGGCTGCTGCGCGGAAGAACCGCCGCAGCCTACCGTGAAGATCAGACTGCCCACGAAACCGATTGCGATGACTTTTGCCGAGCGCTTCATCCGATGTTGCTCCTTCGCAGAAGAACGTGCGCCCTGTTCGATGCGAGCGTCGCGCTGGTTCTGCCTGGCGAGACATCTCGGCTTTTCACGATACGGGGCTCCTGTCAATTGCGTCGAGCAGGGGCCGACCAGAGTTGCCTGGAACGCGGCATTTTCGCACGACAAGTGGCGTGCAGAGTCAGCTAACGGAGTATTGAAGCGGCTAGCCGCAAGAGCCGGTCAGCTCTGTCTTGGGCGTCGCCTGAGCAGGCTGAGACACAGCCCCAGCAGGGCTAGCAATCCCGCGCCTTTGCGCGAACTCAGCCGGATCAGGCGGCAACTGCAGCCCGAGTCGCTCTGCCCAAGTATCGGCGAGGCGGCCGCACCGCCACTGCCGTTCGTGGCACCGGGAACGGTGCCCGCACCGGTCGAACCGGTCGTGATGGTCCCAATCACAATCGCCCCGCCGGACGCCGAGGCCGAGCCCCCAACTGAGGAGGGCGGTGGTGCTGCGCAGGTCCCGTTCGAGCAGGCTGCCCCGCCGGGACACTTTGCACCGGTGCAAGTATCCACGCACACGCCCCCAACGCAGGCCATGTTTGGTTCGCAAGTGACGTTCTCGCAACCGAGTTCGAGGCACTTGCCGCTGGCGAGGTCACACTTCTTGCTGCCAGTGCAGGGAACGCAGGTGCAGGTTCCGACACAGGCCCCATTCTGGCACACGCTGTCGAGACCGCAGACCTTGCCCGCGCAAAGATCTTTGCAGACCGCATCGACGCAGGTCTGCCCGATGGGGCAGACGACGTCCGAGCAGGGGCTCGTGCAAATCCCATTGCGACAGGCCAGACCTTCGCCACAGGTGACTTTGGCGCAAGCCGCTTCGATACAAAAACCGGTATCGCCACAGACTAGTGAATCGGGGCACTTGAACTCGGTCGAGCCGCAGGGAAACACGCAGGATCCACGCAGGCAGATCTGGTCCTTGGGGCAGAGATCGCCGTCGTCGACCTGGCCATTGCAGTCATTGTCGATGGCGTCGCACACCTCGGCACGCGCCGTGTATAGTGGCGTACAGGTGGGTTTGCCCCCGTCGGGGGCGCATTCGCTGACGCCCTTGCCGCACAGACCGAGGCCGCCGGTCGAGCACTCGACACCACCGCCAGCGCAGCTAATGCCGACGATCTTGAAGACCTTGTCGTTGAAATCGCCGTCGTTATTCCAAGCCGAGGCGTCCGCTCCGTACATGGGCCAGTCTTCGAAGGCGATGTAGTAGGTGTCAGAACGTCGTGTCGAGCGATAGGCAAGCGACGCAATCCAGTGGCCAGCGGGGCTGCAGCCATTGCTGCAGAGCCTGTTGCGCTGGTATTCGGAGTAGAAGACCGCGATCTGTGGCTTGTCCGTTCCGTTGTCGTAGCGGGTCAGCGCAAAGCCGACGTAGCCACCCGCGTATCTCGAGTCCGCACGGATGCTGGCAGCGCTAATCGTCCCGTTGGTCGTGGTTGTGGGCTTGAGGACCTCGAAGACTTCTGCCTCGCTGGGGACTTTGGTCGGGTTCGTTTCATCGACGTTATACCAAGAAATCCCAGCAGCTGCTTGTGACTGACTGAGCACCAGCGTGGCATCGAAGCTGCAAAGCGGAGAGAACTTTCCGGGCTCGGTGCGCGCTGCTGCAACGGCATCGATGCCGCTCTCGTCATTGGCGTTGAAGTACTCTTGGATCGAAGTCTCGCTGTAGTTCGCTTCCTTGGTCGGCTTGAGGACTGGTACGACGTCACCATTGGGTTCGGTCACTGCGGCCACGGCCACCTGCGTGATGGCGCCGCCCAAACCGAAAAGCATGAACATGGACCAAAGCTTCGCTTGCTGATTCATCGTGGTCGCTTGATCTTCCCTAGGCCTTGCCAAAAGGTTGTTCGCCGGTCGTGCTCGTGCATTGGGCGGCTAGCAATCAGTTTACCGTCGGTGTCGCAAACGTCACGTCGACGGACACGAACTTGGACCTATTTGCTGTCGCCAGGGTCAAGACTGAAAGTATCAGTGGGCGGCGAAGCCGGATTCTGAGCCTCACGCGGTGACCCTGCATTGTGGAAAATGGCTTGGCAATCGCATTCACAACCGGAGAAAACGAGGCTGTCGATGGTGCTGACCCGCTGTGGGTTCATGTCACTGTGGAAGCGTTTGCGTCGTTTTCTGGGAACGTGGAGAAGTGCGATTCGCAACCACCGCACTATTGGGCTAGCACCACCGCCACCATCCCCACGACAGAGTTGCCTATTCGGGCATGTCTCAATCGCCCCGACCGGCTTGTCAAGCGGCGGACAGTAGTTCCCGACCTGGTGGCTGCAGAAACCGCTACTCTACGCCTTTCAACAGCTGCATCAGCCGAGCTTCGTCGATGACCACTACGCCGAATTTATGGGCACTATCCCGCTTGGACTGCCCTACTTTGTCACCGGCGACGAGGTAGGTCGTGCCCTTTTTCACCTTGTCGTGCACGGTGCCGCCAGCGGCCAGAATGTCGGCATGCACATCTTCGCGTCGCCGCGAGAGCACGCCCGTGACGCACAATGACTTGCCGAGCAATGGTCCTGTGGCTGCGTTCGTCGCTCTGGGTTGTGGCGTCGAGACACCGCGCTCTAGCAGCTTGTCGAGAACGGCGCGTTGATTCGGATCGGCCAGGGTCGCCCAGAGGCTGTCGATCATTTTCGGACCAAAACCGCTGATGCACGCGAGGGCCTCTCTTGCTTCCGATTCGGACCAATGCAGCAGGATTTGTAGGGTTCCTGCAGCTTCGGCGAGTTGGCGAGCCCCGACTTGCCCAATGAGCTCGAAGCCGAAGCCCGTGATCAATCGCTCCAGCGGTCGCGTTTTGGAAGCGGCGATGGCGTCGATCAAATTCTGCGCACTCTTTTTTCCCATGCGCGGCAAACTGGCAATGGTCTCGAGCTTGAGGTCGTAGAGATCGGCGACGTCGGCAACGAGAAGCTTGTCGACCAAGAGATCGACGATGGCCTCGCCCAAGCCGTCGACGTCCATCGCGAAGCGACGGGCAAAGTGCACGATGGATTGCTTGACGGCTGCCGGGCAATGCGCGTTTGGGCAGCGCAATGCGACCTCGCCTTCGCGTCGCGCGACCGCTGTGCCACAGCTCGGGCATTCGGTGGGCATGCGAAACCGCGCCGCGTCGGCGGGGCGTGCCGTGACGTCCACGGCGACCACCTGGGGGATGATTTCTCCAGCCTTCTCGATAGTTACGAGGTCGCCGCGGCGCAAATCGAGCTTGTCGATCATCTGCTCGTTGTGCAGGGAAGCGCGAGCAACCACGGTGCCTGCCAATTGCACGGGCTCAAGCTGGGCCACCGGCGTTAGGGCACCAGTACGACCCACCTGGACCACGATGTCGAGCAGGCGCGTTTGAGCTTGTTCGGCCGCGAACTTATAGGCTACCGCCCAGCGCGGAAACTTCGCCGTTCGACCCAAAATGGCCTGTTGTGCGAAGTCGTCCACCTTGATGACAGCGCCGTCGATGTCGAACGGCAACTGGCTGCGCATGGCCTCGAGGTCTCCGAGTGCCGCATGAATCGCTTCGATATCGGCGCAAACCTGGTGCTTGCGATGAACGGGCAGACCAAGCAGGGCAAGCCAGTCGAGCACAGCGGAGTGGCGCGGCGCAAAGCGTTCGCCTTCAACCAACTGCCAAAGGAAGATGCGCAATCGGCGCTTGTCGACTTCCCTTGGATCGAGCAAGCGTAGGCTGCCGCTTGCCGCGTTTCGCGGATTGGCAAAGGGCTGGTCGCCCACTGCCAGTCGCTCCTGGTTGACCGTCTCGAGATCCTTGCGAAAAATGACAACCTCGCCGCGTAGGATGAGGGTTTCGGGACGCGGTAGGACCAGTGGCAAGCCACGTAGAGTACGGAGGTTCTCAGTGATTTCCTCGCCTCGGATCCCATCGCCACGTGTCGAGGCCTGCACCAAGCGCCCCGCTTCGTAAATGAGTTCTACGCTCGCACCATCAAGCTTTGGCTCCACGCAGAAGGTGACTTCGGAACCGCTTGGCAGGCCGTCGCGGACTCGGCGGACAAATTCGGCGAGCTCGCCCTCGTCGTAGGTGTTATCGAGCGAGATCATCGGAACGGAGTGGGGTACCGTTTGCAGCTCACTGCGCGGTTGTGCCCCGACGCGCATGCTCGGCGAGTCAGGTGAGCGCAGCTCGGGATGGGCTGTCTCGAGGTCCACGAGCTCGCGGTAGAGTCGGTCGTACTCGCGATCGGAGATCACCGGCTCATCGAGCACATAGTATCGATGATCATGGTCGCGGATCTCGCGCACAAGAGCTGTGTGGTGGTCCTTGGGCGTTGCGCTAGTCATTGGGTTCGCTAGTTGAGGGTGCAGTGGAATTCTGGCCGTTTGGAACTCGAGGGTAACCCCTCAGCTAGGTGCGATTCGGCGGGCGGTCAACCCAGCGATTCCGGCGGCGCGCAACCGCGCCTTGAGTCGAACCGTTGGCCGAGCGGTGGTGGTTCTGGGTGCATGCATGGCTGCACCGATGCGCTATGGTCGGCCTTCGGCTGGCGTTACGGCTCCGGTTCGAGCTTTTATGTCTTCCCAAATTCCGCAGAGCCAGTCGACGCCGATTGAAGATTCGTCTCCCGAAAGTGCCGTGCGGCCGCCGCCACGGACCGAGGGACCGTGGCTTTGGCGAGTTGGTGGGGTCTTCGCGATGCTGCGGCCGCACCAATGGATCAAGAACGTCTTTGTTCTTGCGCCCGTGGTGTTCGCCAAGGAGATCTTCGAGACAGCCTTGCTCGTCAAGGCTGCGGGCGCTTTCGCTATCTTCTGTCTCATCGCAGGTTCGGTCTACGCGTTGAACGATTTGGGCGACGTCGAAGCCGATCGCCTCCATCCAGTCAAGCGCTACCGGCCGATTGCGTGCGGTCGTGTGCCGGCGGCTTGGGTACCACTCATCATTGTGGTGCTGGTCGTGAGCGCGCTTGGTGCTGCCGCTTTCATCGATCACTGGTTTGCTGGCGTACTCGTGGTCTATTTCGTGCAGAACATTGCCTACACGAAGAAGCTGAAGCATGTCGCCTACGTCGATGTCGGCTGCCTCTCACTGGGCTTTGTCCTGCGCGTTCTCGCGGGTGGGTTTGCCACCGGAATTACGATCTCCTCGTATTTGTTAGTATGCACGGCACTTCTGGCACTGTTTCTTGGATTTGGTAAGCGTCGCCACGAATTCTCTGCGGCGAAGCGCACCGGACGGCAACGCATCGCGCTCGAATCCTATCGTGCAGGCGGTCTGGACTTGGCTTTGACGTTGACGGCACTCGCCACCGTCGGCACTTACCTTGCCTACACGTTGGATCCGCACACGCGGGAATTCTTCCACACGGATTGGCTCTGGACGAGTGCTCTTTTCGTGGTCCTCGGTGTGTGGCGATTTTTGTTTTTGGTTCGGTCGCGACCGAAGTCTGAAAGCCCCACGCAAGAGATGCTTCGCGACGGTCCTTTTGTTGCGATCATGGCGGGTTGGGTGGTCCTCATGGTTTGGGTCGTATACCAGCTGAAGCCTGGTGGTTAGCTGACGCCGGAACCGCCAAATTCGTCGCGACCCGGTCTACCGAGAGGACCATCCACCTCCGCGCTCTGATTGTGGTTGATCTAGTTGGCGGTTTTTGGTTCGCGCGGAGCCGGTGCGAATCAAGGAATGCCGCAGGCATGCCCTGGATTCCCACCAGCCATTTTGGGGGCGAGTCAATATGGGCGGTGCCCAATTCCGTTCACGCGAAGCGGTGTAGCGCTCGTTGGCTCTTCTTATCCAGACGGCAGACGTCGGGCACGATGAACCTGGTGCCGCCCTGATCGATGATGATGTAGCGGCCGTTACCAAGTGCCCGCACCTGTTCTTCATCTTCGAGTGAGAAGGTCCTTTTGCCGCGATCGGTTTGCACCTGCCATTCAGAGTGCGTCGTGCGCACCTCGATGTGATCGATGCGCTCTATCACCGGGCGAAACTCCCGGCAAACGAGTTCCGCTTCGATGAGCTGCCGCGGCTCGGGCGCGACGTTTGCGAGATCATCGATATAGGCCACTTCATGGCCGCGCTCGTCGACGAGGCAAAGGGCACGCTCCGGTGCGGTCAGCGGAAAAGCGCGTACGGGAATAACGTGCATGACGCAGCCGGTCGATTCGTGCCAAGCCACCAGACGCGCCTCGGACGATGCCTGCAGGCGGAGTTCCTCGATGGGAATCAGAGCGTTTTCTTCTTCAGTTTCCAGGTCTTGAGGCTCGATAGCGGCATCGATCGGGGTCGCACCGGGTTGCTGCTGGGCTCGCACGAGCTCGGCATAGGCGCCATCTCGGGCCAGAAGCTCCGCGGGTGTACCCACCTCGACGATGCGACCGCGATGAAATACCATGATTCGATCCGCGCGTTCGAGAGTGCTCAGGCGATGGGCAATGGCAATCGTCGTGCGTCCTTGGACGAGGCGGTCGATCGCGCGTTGGATCTCCCGTTCCGTGCGTACGTCAATTGCCGAAGTTGCTTCGTCAAGCACCAGAATCTTCGGATCGACCAAGATGGCACGCGCGATGGAAACACGCTGGCGCTCGCCGCCCGAGAGCGACTGCCCGCGCTCACCCGCCAAGGAATCGTAGCCGTCGGGCAGGCGCAACAGAAATTCGTGCGCGCGAGCAGCGCGCGCGGCTTCGAGGATCCGCGCCAGGCTTGCATCGGGGCGACCGTACGCGATGTTTTCCGCAACCGAGCCAAAGAACAAGTACGGATCCTGCAGCACGACGCCCAAGTGGCGCCGATAGTCAGCGAGCGTCACGTCGCGTAGGTTTACGCCATCGACCAGGATTTGGCCTTCGGTGGCGTCATAGAAGCGACATATGAGATTGGCGAGGGTGCTCTTACCGGAACCCGTGGCACCTACGATGCCGACCATTTCTCCTGGACGAATCTCGAGGTTCACATGGTCCAGCACGAGGCGCGTCGTGTAGCGGAAACTCACGTCGCGTAGCGTGAGTTCGCCGCGGATCTCGGGCAGACTGCGTGGTGACTCGGGTTCGGCCACGCTCGGCTTGCGGTCGAGGATCTCGAACAAGCGTTGGGCGCTGGCGGCGGCGCGCTGGGTTGAGGCCAACATGCGACTCATCGTTTCGAGACGCGTGTAGAACCGACCAATATACGCCACGAATGCTGTAAGTACACCGACGGTGACGCGGTGTTCGAACACTTGATACGCGCCGACGGCCCAGACTACGAGCAGACCCAGTTGGTTGAGCAGGGCCACCATGGGCCAAAAGAAGGTCCAAAGCGCGTTGATGCGATCGTTTACGTCGAGGATTCGACGATTCACGTTCTGAAAGCGCTGGACCTCGCGGGCTTCTTGGGAAAACGCCTTGACCACGCGAATCCCACTGATCGAGTCTGTGAGCAGGCTCGTCATTGCTGACCATGCGCGCCCAGTGCGCAAGAAGCCGGTGTTGAGTCGGCCGCGGACGCGCAGGATGAGGATGGCTATCGGCGGGAACGACAGGATCGTTGCCACCGCCAGGCCCGGATCGAGCACGAACAAGATAACGACGGTTCCGATAATCATCAGCACATCGGTGATGAAATCGACGAGTGTATCGGAGAAGAAGGCACATAGACGTTCGGTATCGGTGCTGACACGGGTGATGAGATCGCCGGT
Organism: uncultured Polyangiaceae bacterium; assembly: GCA_964454965.1. GTDB lineage: Bacteria > Myxococcota_A > Polyangia > Polyangiales > Polyangiaceae > FEN-1139. Next base: position 131,136 of record CAYVXY010000009.1, read on the forward strand.
ACGTTTGCCGCCGAAGTAGCCGAGCGAGAGCTGATGCAGATGTGAGAACGTGCGATTGCGCAAGTCTGCCGTCACCCGTTCTGCGACGCGCGACAACACCCAACCTTGGGCCCAGGCAAGCAGCCAAGTCAGCACGGCCGAGCCGAGCAGAAGCCCCAGGTAGTAGGCCACTTCACGCATTGCCTGCTCGGCCGTGCCGCGAAACACACGGGTCTGATACGGGACGAGGATTTCATCGACGAGGGGCATCGTCAGGTAGGGGGGGATGAGTCCCACCGCCGTCGCCGTGATCGTCAACGCGAGGCCGGCGAATACAGCGTAGAGCCGCGAGCGCGTGAAGGCCAAAAGGCGCCAAAATGGCGCGATCGTCAGGGCCATGTTGGTCGTGGCAGCGACGAGTTCCTCGTTGGTTTCTCCGAGACCCACCGGGGCGTCACGCAATGCCTCGAAGGTTTCGACGAAGGTGCGTGCCTTCTTGGCGAGACCAACAGTGAACCGAAATAGGTCGAACGTGCCATCCGTGTAGCGAATTTGCAGCGAGCACAGCGACGGGTGCTCCTCCTCCTTCATGGACTCAATCTCGTCGAGCACACGATCGACGAGTGGGGCTGAACTTGCGTTGCGTACCGCCAGGAAACGCGCGCCGGTGAGCGTGAGGGTGGTCTCAGAAAACTGCAAATCCTCCGAGAGATCGACCTTCAGTTGAGCCCGCGGGATCTCGAGTGAAGTGAGATCGAGCTGCGTCGCGGGAGCAGAAGGATTCGTGAAGGCGAGTTCATCGGACATGAGTATTGGCGCAACTGCTGTTAGCGCGCCCAACGTCTGAGGCGACTGCGGATTGGCGGGGCCGAGGAATATGCCGCGAATACATCGTTTCCGCGCCAGCGCAATTGGGAATCGGCCCACCAGCCACCCGAATTCCCCCGAAGGGAAACGGGGTCGTTACCTGTGCGCATGCGATGAAAAGATGTCATGATGCGCGCGCCGAACCGCCCGCCGTCGTCCGTTGCCATGCGGCCACCTGGGTGACGTCGCACGGCTTTCGGTAATTGCATGGACATTCAACAAATCCTCGCGCTTCGGGGACCGAACGTATGGGCGAACTTCCCGGTGCTGGAGGTTTGGGTCTGTCTTTCCAAAGAGCTCGACGTTCCGTCCAATACGTTTCCTGGGTTCAACGAGCGGTTGATGAGTTGGTTGCCATCGATGATCGAGCATCGATGCGGAATTGGTGAGCGTGGCGGTTTTTTTCAGCGCCTGCGAACCGGGACCTATCTGGGGCACATTCTCGAGCACACGGCTCTCGAGATCCAGTCGTTGGTTGGCCCGCCTGTCGGGTTCGGTCGTGCGCGTGAGTCCATCATTCCGGGCCTTTACCGGGTCGCCATCGAATATGCCGACGAAAAGTTGGGGCGCGCTTGCGCCGATACCGCGATTGCGTTGCTGAATGCAGCCCGGGAGGATTCGCCGTTCTCGATTGATGCCGAACTTGCCAGGCTCAGAGCCTATGCTGAACAAGTGTGTCTCGGTCCGAGCACACAGGCCATCGTTTCGGCAGCGAAGGCTCGGGGGATTCCTTCTATCCGTCTCAACGACGGCAATCTTGTGCAGTTGGGTCTTGCAAGCGCGCAGCATCGCATCTGGACAGCAGAGAGTGAGCATACTAGCGCGATTGCCGAGTCTATCGCCCAAGACAAGCAAGTGACGCGCAGCTTACTGCGCGGCGTGGGTGTGCCGGTTCCCGATGGGCGTGCCGTTTCGACAGCCCTGGAGGCTTGGGACGCCGCCAAGGATCTGGGTTTGCCCGTCGTGGTAAAGCCGCGGGAGGGCAACTACGGTCGTGGCGTGTCGATTGGCCTGACCAGTCGCGAAGCCGTGCTCAAGGCATTCGACGTGGCCAACGCTGAACGAGACGGCGTCTTGGTCGAACAATGCATCAAGGGACTTCATCACCGTGTGCTTGTGGTCGGCAATCGGGTGATTGCGGCGGCAAGGGGTGAACCGGATCAGGTGATTGGCGACGGCGTTCACAGCGTAGCGGAGCTCGTCGACCGTACCAATGCCAAGCCCGAGCGCGGGGATCCCCAAACCCACCCCCTGAGTCGACTCGAACTCGATGCAATCGCGCTCGAGTTGCTGGCACAGCATGGATATACGCCCCAGAGCGTTCCGTCAGCGGGTGCCGTCGTCATTCTTCACTACAATGGCGATCCGACCGAAGACGTTACCCATCTCTTGCACCCGTCGACTGCGTTGACGGCCGTGCTCGCCGCCAAGACGGTGGGCCTCGATATCGCGGGGCTCGACATTGTGGCGGAGGATATCTCGCGTTCGCTTGAGGAGCAGCAGGGAGCCATACTGGAGGTCAACTCAAGTCCCGGCTTGTTGATGCATCTTCGTCCTCTCTCTGGTCAGCCGCAGCCGGTGGGCCAGGCGATCATCGAAGAGATATTTGGGCCCAGCCAGAAGGGACGGGTGCCGATTGTTGCCGTGAGCGGCACTAACGGCAAATCTTCCACGATTGCGTTACTCGAGGCCTGTCTCGAGGGACTTTCCGACGCAAAGGGCGTAGGTGTCGCCTGTTCCGAAGGATTGTTCGTTGCAGGGCGCGCCCTCTGCAGCGATGACGCCACCGATTACGACAGCATCGAGCGCCTTCTGGTCAATCCAGGCGTCGACTTGATCCTGGCCGAGATGAATCCGCGCACAGTGCTGACGGAGGGCATCGCCTTCGACCAGTGCGAGGTTGCCATCGTGACTAACGTCGGCTCTTCCGATCACTTGGGCTATAGAGCCATGGATCGGGACCGCATGCTGCTCGTGGAGCGCTGTGGCGTCGACATGGTGTTGCCAACCGGAACCGCAGTGCTGAATGCTGACGACCCGAGTGCTTTGGAAATGGCTCAAAAGTGCAAGGGTGGCATCCTATTGTTCGCCAGCGACCACGTGGCGCCTCCGTTAGTGGCTCATCGGGCGCAAGGCGGACGCACGGTCGCGCTGCGCAGTGGCCGCATCCTGTTCTCGGTGGGTGATCGGCGAGTTCACGAGGCGAAGTGGGAGCATTCGCAGTCTACATTTGACCAACAGAACCAGCTTGCAGCGTTTGGTGCCGCCTGGGCGCTGGGGTTCGATCCCGCGAAGATACTGGAGAAGATGCTCGAACACCTGGGGCGGTTCACAGCCAGCCTACGTGTCCAACGCTTGCAATGGTTCGAGCGCAAAGGTCGAGTCGTCGCCTTGAGCACTTGCCGCAATCCGTCGGCTTTCGAGGTGGTCTTGGGCGCTATCGCGGAAAGAAAGTCTGGTCGGCGCGTTGCTATCTGGTCACAGGTCGCAGCGGATTGGCGCCTTGAAGACGCGCATGCCCAGGGGCAGCTGCTTGGCGCCGCCTTTGAGCGCGTTGAGATCCTGGCCAACTCCAATGGTGCGGCGCCATTCCAGAGGCAACACGCGGACACACTTCCGGCAGAGCACGCTGCGGCGCTGCGCGTGGCGTTGGGGGACGGGGTGGCCGAGGCACATCACGCGACTCTCGTCGAGTCTACAGGCCTGTTGCAGGCGCGCGTGCAGGCCACAATCAACGAACTCAACCCGGGGGACCTGCTGTTTGTTCAGGTAGGGAACATCCAAGGGATAATGGCGCTTGCGAGCAGTGGGGAAGATCTTCGGATGCACGGCGGTAGTTCGACCGTGACCGATGCGGCCAATTTGACCAGGCCGCTGGCCGAAACGTGATGGACGCTATGAAGCTCTTGTCGGTTCGCTCGCTAAGGGGCCCAAATCTATGGTCCGACACAATGGCGGTTCAGGCCGATGTCTCGGTCGATCCGGCTCAACTCGATGTTCTCCTACGTCGGGCTCACGGTGCCTGTCCAACCACGTCCGTGTCAATAGCAGGCTCCGCGGCAGTCCAAGTCGCGCAGGTCCTCGGTGAACTCGCCTGTCAGATGCAGCTCGAGGCTGGCAGCCAGGTAGAAGTCGTTCGAGTCGTTGCGCTTGCAACGAAGTCCGATGCCCGATTCGTGGTGAGCTATCAGGAAGAGGCAGTCGCCCGCCGGGCCATCGACATCGCCCACGCGATGATGACTGCGAGCGACCAACAAATTGTTTGGGCAGATGCAGTTCGAGAACTGCGCAACCTCACTCAGGTCGAACGTTTGGGTCCGAGTACGGGGTCCATTGTTGCCGCAGCGCGCGCCCGTGGGATCCCTGCCCGCCGCATGACCGACGGCAGTCTGGTGCAGCTGGGTCAAGGTGCCCGTCAGCGGCACATTTGGGCCGCGGAAACCGACCGCACTAGTGCGATTGCCGAATCGATCGCGCAGAACAAAGACCTGACCAAGCAGCTGCTTGACAAGGTGGGTGTGCCTGTCCCCAAGGGCAAGGTGCCGCGCAACGCCGAAGAAGCTTGGGAAGTGGCGCGTAGCATTGGTGGTCCGGTGGTCGTAAAACCGCTCAAGGGCAACCAAGGCAAGCGGGTTTCGGTGGGACTTACCACGCGTGAAGAAGTCGTCACCGCCTTCGAGCTAGCTCGCCTTGATGGGCGCAGTGAAGTGCTCGTCGAACGGCAGATCTTCGGCGATGACTATCGGCTGCTGGTGATTGGCGGCAAGCTCGTTGCTGCGGCGCGTCGCGACCCGCCGCGGGTGACGGGAGACGGCGTGGCCACCATTCGTGAACTTGTCGCCGCTCAGAACGAGGACCCCCGTCGGGGCGACGACCATTCCACCTCACTAAGCAAAATGGTGCTCGACGACATCGCGAGCGAAGTACTTGCCTCTCAGGGACTTGATTTCGACTCGGTTCCAGCGGCGGGGCAAGCCGTTATCTTGCGGCGAAACGCCAACCTCAGTACCGGTGGAACCGCTGCTGACGTGACGGAAATGGTTCACGCTGACGTTGCGGCTCGTGCCATCGAGGCTGCCAGGATGGTGGGCCTCGACATTGCGGGCATCGATCTCGTAGCTACCCGCATCGATCGACCGCTTGCGGAGACCGACGGTGCCTTCGTCGAGGTCAACGCAGCCCCGGGGTTGCGCATGCATCTCGATCCTTCGGAAGGGCAAGGTCGAGCCGTCGGCGAAGCGATCGTACAGAGCATGTTCCGTCAGGGAGAAACTGCCAGAATTCCAGTACTTGCGGTTACGGGGACCAACGGCAAAACCACCACGGTGCGCTGTATCGCCCACATCATGAAGGGCCTCGGACATACAGTTGGTGTTACCTGCACGGACGGCATTTATGTCGATGGTCGTCGTATCGACACGGGTGATTGCAGTGGACCAAAGAGCGCCAGGGTCGTGCTCTCCCACCCGCTCGTTGATGCCGCGGTGCTCGAGACGGCACGCGGCGGGATCCTGCGCGAAGGGCTCGGCTTCGACCAGTGCGACGTTGCCGTCGTGACCAACATCGCCGACGGCGATCACCTGGGGATGGCAGGCATCGACACTGCCGAACAGCTTGCCGACGTCAAAGCGACCATTGTGCGTGCTGTCGCGCCGGCCGGCGCCGCAGTTCTCAATGCCACCGATCCACTCTGCGTGACCATGGCAAAGCGTTGCCCGGGTCGGGTCGTGTACTTCGCACGGCAATTCGACCATCCAGTGCTCGTCGCGCATCGGCGCGGAGGCGGCCGATTCGCCAGCGTGCGTGACGGTTGGTTCGTGGTTGGCCAAGGGGAAGACTTGGTCCGACTTATCCCCGTTGATGCCGTACCCCTCACCCATGGCGGTCGGGTTGGCTTCGAGGTCGACAATGTGCTCGCTGCGGCCGCCGCGTGCTGGTCCGTTGGCGTCCCGAAGGAGATCATCAGTAGTCGGCTTGGGAATTTTCGCGGCGACGTAGGCACCGTTCCGGGTCGATTCAACGTGATAACGCACGGTCGAAGCACGATCATTCTCGACTACGGTCATAACGCTTCAGCGTTGCTGGCGCTGGTTGACGCCATTTCTGCCCTGCCACACCAATCGCGCAGCATCGTCTACACGCCAGCTGGTGACCGTCGAGACATCGACATCTTCGAGCAGGCAGCCATCATCGGCAACGAATTCGACCGCGTCTACATCTACGAAGACAAGTGCATGCGTGGGCGTGCCGATGGCGAGGTCATTCGCCTCATGCGGCAAGGCCTAGGGGCTACCCGGCGCGTTCGCCAAGTGGTCGAGGCGCGTGGGGAGTTCAACGCGATTCAAACAGCACTCGACGGGCTGCGTTCGGGGGATCTGCTGCTGTGCCAAGTTGACCAGGTGGAAGAAGCACTCGAATTCGTGCAGCGTAGCCTAGCCAGTCGGTCCAGACGTATGCCCTCGGTCAGCGAGCTTCCGCTGGGGGTGTCATCCATGGCCCGCGCAGGCTGATGCTTGCGGCCCAGTAACGATTTCGATAGGTTGAGCGCCATGTCGTTACCTCTCAGCGTGCTATTGGCACCTTTGTCATGAGCCGAAACCGTGGCGATCGCGCCAAGAATGCCTTGCGTGAGCCCGAGATCATTCCCGGGTTCCAGCGACTCGCCGAGGGATCGGTTTTGTATCGAGCCGGTGGCACCGTCGTGTTGGCGACGGCTAGCGTCGATGAGCAAATCCCGGAGTTCCTCAAGGGTCGAGGTGAGGGATGGGTGACGGCGGAGTACCAAATGCACCCGCGAGCCAACCCGCATCGTCGAGAGAAACGCGATGGACGCGAACGGCCGCTCGGGGGACGATCGCGCGAGATCGAGCGACTCATCGGTCGCGCTCTGCGCGCCGCCGTGAATCGCAAGCACCTGGGCGAACGTCAGATCGTGATTGATTGCGACGTGCTCGAAGCCGACGGCGGTACACGAACTGCATCGATTACCGCAGGTTTCGTCGCTATGGTGCTGGCCCTCGATACCCTGCGCAAGCGGCGGATCCTGGAGATCCCTGTGATTGAAGATCAGGTTGCGGCGATCAGCGTCGGTCACGTCGATGATGAGTTGTTGCTCGATCTCTGCTACGCCGAGGACTCTCAGGCGCGAGTCGATCTGAACCTTGTTGCCACTGCTCGCGACCAGATCATCGAGATTCAAGCGACAGCCGAAGGGCGACCGGTCGATCGTGAACAGGTCGACAAGATGGTCGATCTGGGTCTCGAGGGCGTCAGGTTGCTTTGCGCTCGCCAACTGGCAGTGCTCAAAGGTTGTGGGGTGCCTCTGGACCGACTCCTTTGCTCGCACGGAATCGCAGCCTGATTTCATCGACGATTTCGCCAATCTGGGCAGGCGAGCACTGGTCCCTTGCCCCCACGGCACCGGCAGTGACTACTCCAGACGTAGGGTCCAGAGTAGACTCTAGCGATGGCGACGCCAGAGCATGAAGAGGGCGTCATTTTGGGGCGCTATCAGTGTACGCTCGATGACGGCCGCGTCCGCTGTGAGCTTTGTCCTCGCGGTTGTGAACTGAGGGAGGGGCAGCGTGGCTACTGTTACATTCGAGAGTGTCGTGGCGAGCGGATCTGGCTGACAAGCTACGGTCGGGCTTCAGGGTTTTGTATCGATCCCATCGAGAAAAAGCCGCTCTATCACTTCTATCCGGGAACCAGCGTGCTGAGTTTTGGCACTGCTGGCTGCAATCTTGGCTGCCAGTTCTGTCAGAACTGGGACATCTCCAAGGCCAAGAGCACGGATCGCCTCGGATCGCTGGTGACGGCAGATGAAATTGCCGCAACGGCCACGGCTTGGGGATGTCACAGCGTGGCGTTCACCTACAACGATCCGGTTATTTTTGCTGAGTTTGCCCAGGATACAGCCGTGGCCTGTCGACAGCATGACATCCGTACCGTCGCCGTTACTGCAGGCTATATCTCCCCCGTCGCGCGGGAACCGTTCTTTGAGCTGATGGATGCAGCGAATGTCGATCTGAAAGCCATTACCCCGGAATTCTATCGGCAGCTCTGCGGTGCCGACATCGAGGTGGTAAAGGCCACTCTGCGGTATCTGGTTCGTGAAACGTCGGTGTGGCTCGAGCTGACGACGTTGCTGATCCCGGGCCACAACGACTCACCCGAGCAACTTAGGGCTCTGTCGGAGTGGGTGAAAAATGAACTGGGACCGAACATTCCCGTGCATTTCTCGGCGTTTCATCCCGATTACCGCATGACGGGCGTGGCGCACACCTCGAAGCAGACTTGCCAGCAAGCGCGAGAAATCGCGTTAGCGAGCGGGCTTTCGCATGTCTATACGGGCAATGTTGATGACTCGGCTGGACAGTCCAGTTACTGTGCCGGTTGTCACAAGCTATTGTTGGCTCGTCGCGGATATGAGATCGAGACCAGGCATTTCGCGGCAGGGGGTTGCCGCGTTTGCGGACTGGCGCTGGTGGGCCGCTTCGACAGTGTCGGGATTGGCCATTTCGGCTCGCGGCGCATTCCAGTCGGGGTTCCGTCGAGTCCGTCTCGGGAGTGAAGCGGTGAACCTGCGGCTGCCTGCAAGCCGAACCCCTCACATTTCCACGTCGCCCCAGACAGTGAGAGCTGCAGCAGTCTCGGGATCGATGCTGGCGGGCTCACGCTGGGTCGAACGTGCACCCACCTGCTGGCGTGACAACTCGGTCGCGGTCCATTGCCAGAGAGATCGCGCCGTGAGTGGTTGGTGCTCGAAATGGTCCTCGACGCACATCGGATCCACGTCGGTTTGGCAGAGCTTGGGTGCGCGACCGAGCTCCCCCGTGAGCAGCCAGACTCCGGTGCGAGAAACGTAGCGTTTACCCAACGTTGCTACCAAGGTTCGAGATTGAGGGGACTCTTGGCCAGCGAGCGAATCAAGCAAATTGATCCCTTCGATGGGTTCACTTAGACGAAGGCCGACGGCATCCAGGATCGTACGTGTGAGATCCATCGAAGTGACGGTTCCAGCGAATGACTCGCCTGCATGCAGCCGAGAGGGGAACTTGACCAGGAGTGGGACACTCAGTTGATCTTCGCGCAGGCTGCCTTGGGGATCGAAGGGGATCGTCGAAAGCTCACCGTTCGTCGTGTCGCCGGCGAACACGAACAAGGTGTCGTCCCAGGCGTTGCGGCGTTTCAGAACTTCGATGAGTTGTCCAACGGCGTTCATTTGGCCCGTGAAGGCGGCTCCCATGAATGCGCGCAATCGCTGCAGATCTTCATCGTTGAGACGCCTCTGCACCTTGGTCGTCTGACGGCGCATTCGACCTAGGGTGATTCCGGCGCGACGGGCATCGAGCGAGCCACCGTAGTCTGGCGGCTCGAGTTGAGCTGTCTGTTCCTTGGTCAAGTCCCAGGGTGGGTGGGCCCCACGCGCATGGACGAAGACGAGTCTTACCGGTCCTTCGTTCCGGTCGAACTCGCGCGCCAACCAGCGTGAAGCTTCGACTATAGGAGTTTCCGCGGGCAGATCGAGTACGGGTGAATAAGCACCATACTCGTCCCAACTCACGTTGAAACCAAATGCCGCAAAGGTTGTGGGCACGCCGGTGAACATGGCCGTGCGTCCACCTGCCTGCTTGACCATCTCACTGAGAGTTCGAGTCGAATGGCGGAGTCGCGCAGCCGTGTCCTCAACCTTGTGAATGCTGGGGGATAGACCCGTCAACAGAGACGCAACCACGCCCGCTGGAACCGTCGTTGGAACACGGTATCCGTCGAAGGCAATGGATTCACGCCGTAGGTCAACGAAAGTGCCTCGGTCGGCGACGGGTCCCCAGGGCGGAACCAATTTACGTTGGAGTCCGGAAGACACAATGATAACGACGGTTTTCGCCTTGATTACTGGCGGGCTTTGTACCCTTGGACGCATCAATCGAGGCTCGCCAAACACGACCCGGCCTCCCTGACTGGCGGAGACGGCACGGAGCTCCAGGGCGACGACACGGTTAGCGTAGGCGGAAAGATCGAGATTGATGGGGGTCCATCGCGCGCCGTTGCCGCCGGCAACCTTGTGTTCGTGCAAGGTGATGGGGGATTGGCCATCTTCGACGAGCCGGATCTCGGCTGTACCGCGACCTACTCCCCAGTAGCCGAGCGCAAGATTGAGCTCGGTTTGACCGGTCAAGTGGAACGGGCAGCGTACTTTGCTGGCGGCACGCAGCACGACGGATCGGCGAGGCACACCATCGATTTCTTGGTCTGCGACGATGTCGCGCAGAGTTGGTGCAGCATCGTCGCCGTCCTGTAGCGAGCCTCGACGAAAATGCAGCCAGTCGACCTCGAACCACGGCTCCGGCGGACTTGCGGAGCGGCCATGGGCTTCGAGCATCAGGACGTGTCTGCCTGCTTCGAGACGCTCGGGGTAGCGTGGAAATGTCTTTACGGAGACTTCGTTGCGGACGAGTTTCTGGCGACCGAGGCGGCGATTGTCCACCCAAAGGGACACACTACTGGCAGACCGGCCGGCGATTCTGGCTTGAATTGACAGTTCATCCGCTGCCTCGTCGAGCCAGAAATCTTGTCGGAATCGACGGTCATTGATCGGTAGAAAGGTCGACCCCACCCGAGCAATCACTTGGTCGCGTTCTCCAGAGTCACTCGCCTCGAGGCCGTATCCGCGTGTGGTGGCGGAGGCGGTGGCTCCCAAGTCGACCATGAGACCATCGTGGTCAATATCGCAGGCGGGCAGCGATTCCAGCAGACTGATTGGCTTCGCCGTACTGGATCTGGCCACTGGGACGCGCTCGGCGACCTCAGGTGACGCCGCTGAACCCGTAGGTCCAGCCTTTGGTTGATCTTCCAACGATTTCGACGAGCGACAGCTGACGCATGCAGCAACGACAATCGCCAGGATGGGCATCTGCACCCACTGTGGTTGACGGTACCTGCCTACTTCCATGTTTGCTCGAGCGATAGGCGCAGGGAGCGGCCGACGCCAACGTCGATTGAGTCGCTGCGTTCCACACCATTGAGTCTGGTGCGTACTACGTGCCGACCCGGTTGCACCGTAATGACGCGAACTGGCCCTCGTCCTACGAACGAATCGTCGACGAAGATGGCGTGGCCACCACCGGTCGTGACCTCAATCAGGGCCTGCCCAGGTGACAGGGCCACGTCCGCGGGTACGGGGATCTCCTCGACTTTCGCTGACGAGGCTAGTTGCGCGCTCGCGTTTGGGGCACCGATGCTGTTCGGTGTGGGATCTGAGCCAACAGACGGTGCCGTCATGCCCAGGGAACTATCGCTGCTCGTCTCGGGTTGCGCAGTGCCCGCGGGGCCAGACAGCGTGTTGGTGGCGACAGGCGGTTCGGTTTGTACGGGTTCCTGGCGCTTGCGAATCCAACTGGCAACTGGGACTGTCACTGCAAACGTGACGATTCCGGCCAGTGCTGCAAGCCCTAGCGCTTGGATCCAGCCCACGGGACGCGGCTGCTGTGCCGAGGAAATGGGCGCTGCAGAGGTTGGGCGCAGAGACTGCGCTTTTGGCGCGCCATTCGAGGAATTGGGGGTGCTGCCAGTGCGTCCGGTACTCGGCGATTGCTCGGGAGAAGCGGGTCGAGAAGGCGGATCGGAAGCAGGGGTGGTGCTTGCAGCAGCCGGGTCACCCAGTCGCTGAAGGCGCGTGGAGGCGGCTACTGCGGACTCGTACTGCGATATCACGGCCTCGGGAACGGGGTCTTCTGGGGAACGCAGGGTGTCGCGATTCTCGATCGGTTTCGGCTTTTCCGACTTCAAGTCGCTCGGAGACAACGATTCGATCGCGGACTGACTGTTCGACGTTCCAATCTCGATTGAGGGTTGTACGTCCACAGGGAGGTTAGCGGTCGATACGAGGGGAAAGACGGGATCCTCACTGTCGCGATCGACGGGAAGGAACGGCTCCCGTGAATCGACAGCAATGGGTTGTGCTTTCGGTCGGGGCGGTTGATGAACGACCGGAAGCGCCGTTGGACTCTCTGCAAAAACTGGCCGATCGACGACGGCGCTACCCAGGCCGCTTGCCAGATGCTGGATCTGCAACGGCTGCTGAACCGAAGTTGCCGCCAGCGGAGCAGCGGCTGGAACCGAGGCCAGGGGGGCAGTGTCTGGAACCAAGCCTGCAAAGGCGGAACTGAGTTCCCTTGGCGGCCGTTCTGGTGCGCGCGTTGTCGATTCGAACCTTGCGGTAGCGGCTATTCTATGGGGGGAGAGTGTGGCGTCTCGTTGGACATCAGCAGTCGAGTCGGCGACGGCAGCTGTCTTCTCGTCAATCTGGACGTCGGTGCGGTCGGAGGTTACCGCGGCCGCGCCAGGCGCGATCTTCTCGAGGAATGCCAGCCGTGATGCGTGCTGCTGTTGTTCTAGGGAGGAACTCGTATCGCCTGGCTGGCGGTCGGTGGCACAAGGCGCGTCCGACAACGCGCCTTGTGCTTGTGGCATGACTTCGGATTGGTCGAACGAAGGATCAATTGCGGGCTGCTTGGCCCCAATTGTCGGAGCATCGGCGGGCGATGGTGTGGCCTCGGAGACGGCGCGAACTACGGCGTTGGCGAGATCCGGCGTGTCTTGCAGTGAGCGCCTTTGCAGGGTTGCGATTGCAGGGCGCATGAAGCCTCCCGATGTCACGGGTCTGCTCTCGGGAAGCTCGATGGCACCATTTGCATCCTGCCCAATTGGGGGTGGGGTACTGTCCCAGCTGAGCTCCATGGCCCAATCGACGTCGTCGACTGGAGGCGCATTGCTCGCAGGCAGAATCTGTCCCGGAACAGGCATAGATTGCAGCGAGGTGTTCTTTTCGGAGATCGATTGTTCCGCGGTGGCGCTGGAGTCTGTGGCAGCGGCCGACGTCTGATTGCGCGTCTGCGTACTTGATGGGTCGGCATTGCGGCCGACGCCCGACAAGGTACCCGAAGGGAGATCCCAGGCACCGCTTGGAGCCTTCTCAGGATCGGTTTGCGACGGTTTGCCCCGCCACTCGATGGCAGAGGCTGCCAGAGGGGCCAAGGTCGGAGTTGGGCACGTTGGTGCTTGGGTCTCGCCTGGGCGGGCTTCACGCGCTTCCGGCGCAGTGGGAGATAGCTGAAACGTGAACAACGGAGGTGGGGCCGCTGCTGGCTTGGGTGGCACGATAGAGGGCATCGACGAGAGAGAGAGGATCTCTCGCTCCAGCAGATCCTCGCCTTGGGCATCGGCAATGGCACGTACCGCACCACGCCGTGCGACATCGGAGAGCAGAGACTCGAGCAGCTGCACTGAAGCGACTCCGGATGCAAGGAGCTGTCGCGGAGCCGTTCCGCGCAACAACTCATCGGCGATGGGCCGAAGGGACATCGGGAGCAATGGCAAGTCGCTTCCGAAGGCGTCCTGCTCCAGGGTCAGGGAATCGATGAGGCCCAGTGTCAATCCGGAGAGAACACGTTGGGCTGCGCGCGCGCGCAGGACACTTGGGCCCAGGGTTTCTTGTAGTGACCCAGAAAACATGGGTTCGCAGGCATCTCGGTCGGTACTGACCGAGAACCGACCAGCAGTAATGCCCAGCAGGGCACTCAGAACAGTCTGGCCATGCTCGACCGTGCCGTCGTGGCGTGATCGAGTTATGGCGGCGAGGGAACCATGACGCACCCGGATATCATAGAGGGCCGATGCGTCGCGTAAGGCAATTCGCACGGGCCTTTCAAGGTGTGCCGCAAGCTCGAGCAGGAGACGGACGGTCGTTCCATCGAGGCGACCGCGGGTCTCCCGGTCGGAAAGTAACCTGTTCTCGAGGGCGCAACGCGACAAGAGCAACTCTCTGACGCGGCGAACAATGGTCGAAGCGTTGGCTTCTTTGCGCAAATACCCGTCAGCGTCCGCTCCGAGGTCTCGCAGACGAAACAGTAGGTCCTCTTTCCAGGACAATAGTATGATGGGCACGTCGCGCATCAAGACGTCGCGTTTGACGGCGTGGCACAAGGCGAAACCGTCGAGTCCGGGCATCATCACGTCGCTGACGATGAGCTCTGGCCAAAGCCGATACGCGATTTCGAGCGCCTGAGCGCCATCATGCGCCTCGGTGACGATGGCACCCGCGGCGCGCAACGTTCCCCCCACGAACCAAGCCACGGCGGGATCGTCGTCAACGACGAGTATGCGACGGCCAGACAAGTCGACCGCATCCACGTTGATGCGACCCCCACCACGGATCGACTCAGCGGCGCGTGGTGCCAGTGGCACGCTGCCTTCGGGACCAGCGAGGAATTGGATCCGACCTCCACTGTTCTCGACGACATGCTCTCGAATCTGCGCCAAAGCCGACCATATTGCGGCCCGAATGGGGGTCCCATCGCCGAGGTCAATCCGTTCGATATGGGCGCTTGGCGTTGCGGCGTCAACCAGCCCCTCGCGTATCTCCTGTGCCAGACGCTCGGCAAGGTCTTTCAGTGTCACCTCACCGATGGGTGCGGGGGTCGGTGCGCGTTCAACGGGAACATGGCGAGCTTGCAGCATTGCGCGTGCGAGCTGCTGTTCGGTGAAGCGGGCAGGCAGAACAACGCGTACGCCGAGTTCGAGCAGTCCTGGAGCAGCGTTTTCGGGGACGTTGGCGACAATGATGGCGACGCTGGCCACTTCTGGTGCCTGGGCGAGCTCGTCGACGAGGAGCGTAATGGAACCTTGATTGGCGTCGAGCAAGAGGACATCTGGGCCAAGGGCCACGCAGGTGTCTCGCAGAGTTTCGGGATCCTCGACGCGGGTAATTTCGAGAGTGTTGGCGGATTTGTCGAGGGATTTGACGGTGTCGACGAAATCGGAGGTACCCCAGACGACGACCGCAAGGGGTTCGGAAATCAGCGGAGGCGCTGACGGGGCTCCCGTCTCTGGTCGGCTTTGCGGAGCTAGTGAGTAGGCGCCGCGCAGAACGAGGCTGGGCAGATCGGCAAGACACTTCTTCACCGTCAAGATGTCGTCAGCGATTGTGTCGACTTGGCTCGTGCGGATCTGCTGTTCGGCATGCGTGAAAGTCTCTGCCGCAGCGGCGAACCCCAAGACCTTTGCTGACGCACCGAGCGCGTGAACTCTGCGCAAGAAGTTGTCGCGGCGGCCAGTGGAGCCGGGCTGCTGTTCCAGTGCTGTCAGGGCTCCAAGCACGGATTCCAGACGTCGAGAGAGGCTTGAAGCGAACTCGGCACGCGAGCCTGAGAGGCCGGTGGATTCGTCTCGTTGTGCCGTCTCGATGGAAGACATGCTCGGATCTCGTACCATGATCAATGACCAGCGGCGGACTCAAGAGTGGCGCGCACTAGGGCGGCCATTTGGCGGGGATCGCCCTCATCGAGGTGCCCGACGAGCGTTTCGGCGTCGAGCAGTGTGACACCGGAAAGGGTGGTGGCTTCCTCGAGCATTTCTGACAACTCCGTGCCGAGTGTGACAACAGCGGCACAGCCTGGCAAAGTTAGGTTCCAGAGTGGGCAGTAGGCTAGGTTGTTTGGCAGCCCTATCACATCGAGTTCTTGGCTTTCGGTCAATCGTAGAGTGGCGAGGCGGTAGGCCACGGGGGCTGCTGGAGTAGTCTCAGTGGCCACGAGGCTGTCGGCGATGCGCCCGAGGGCGTGAAGGCTGGCGGAGAGTCGCGGCGGGGAGGAGAAGAACACGATGCGGGGGTTGCCGTTGAAGCCGGGGCGTTTCAGTTGGCGAACGATGGCTGAGAGCACCGAGAGTTGGTCGGGTTCGGCCAGTTCCACGCGTAAGGCGCCGCGCTCGATGCGTCGCACCAACCCGGAAGTGACGAGGGAGTCTACCGTCTTGAGAATGTCGAGGTCGGAACTAGCCAAGTCGTCGAGGAGTTCAACGGCGGTCTTTGGGACTTCGAGAGCATACAGGACCTTCTGCTCGAGCTCGTCGTCGGTTGCAGTGGCCGGTCGAGTTGCCTGCAGAGCGTCCTCAGTTGCGGAAAGTTGAGTGAGCAGACGGCGGACCTCGTCGGTGTGGCGAAGCCCTTCGAGGAGAAGCATGCTTGTGGGTTCCGTTACGCGACGCAACGGTGTGGGGGTGCCGGAGACAAAGGAAAAGGAGCCCTCGGTTTCTCCGAGGAGTCGGTAGAGGGCTTTGGTGCCTTCGACGCGACGGAACACGGCATCGACGATTTCGCCGTCCGTCATGCGGACTTCACCTTGTCCGGTTACGGCGACGATCATCAAGGTGCCGGTGCGGCGATTCATGCTCAAGAGCTGCAAGAGGTCCGGAACGCTGACCTGCTGCAAATCACCGCGAAAATCGCCACGATCAGTCGAGACGGGTGGGGTGCGACTGGGCAGGGTGAAGAGGCGACGGGCAATGGTTTCGGGGTCGTGGCGAGGCAGCCAGGTTGAGTTATCAGTGATCGTCGTACTTCGGCCGACGAGGACCCAGCGAGGAATCTTGGCGAGGATTGGATCAGTGGCGAGACGGGCCTCGGTGTCGCGATCAGTTAGGAGGACTTCGGCGACGAGCATTGCCGTAACGCGCGTGGATTGCACGCGTGCAAGCGCAGATTCGATGCTGTCGGCGAGCAAGACCTCGAGACCTCGAGTTCGGAGGCCTTCGGCGAGCTCGCCCAAAGCGTCTACATCAGGTTCAACGAGCAGGACTGTATGGGGCATCAGTCGATCCACCTCATGCCGATGGCTTCGCCAAGGCGTTGGACGAGCAAGTCAGCAAGAACTGGGTCGGAGCTGTGGACGGCGCGTAGGAGGCCTTGAGTTGTGCGTCCAAGCAACGCATATGTGCCGTGTTCGGCGATCAGAATCAGGACCTCGAGGTCGCGACAGGCTGGTTGTCCGGAGATGTCGGCGACGTCAATGGCAATCTCATCTCTGAGCGTGGATAGTGCGGCTCGAACCGCAGCACCGATAGAAAGCCCGCTGCGCTGCGATGCGACGATGCGTGTGCTTCCGGATCGAGCGGCTTCGCTAACGGCAGCGGCAGCTAGGCCCACGACGTCCATGAGTGGTAGCTCGATGATCTGTGGAGCAGTCAGGCCAAGGCCTTGGCTTGCCTCCCCGAGGCGCCAGAAGAGGGCGTCGAGGATTTCTGGCAGTGGCAGACGATCGAGGCCCAAACGTCGGACGGGCGAGGCGCGGGACGCGTCAGCGCGGTGGCGTGCGACGCGGAGCAGTTGCGACAGATCGACGCCGTCTTGTGGGAAGGTTGCAACACCCATTGCTGCATCGAGTTCGGGGTGGCCGGAGCTACGGAGGCCCCCGGGGCCGAGGAGCTGTTGCATCACGCGTCGTCGGCAGGCGTGGGCGCCGATGCCGCCGGTTTCGGGCAGGAGGAGATAGAACTCGGTATCGTCAACGCGAGCCAGAATGTCTGTATCGCGCACGCAGGCCAAGACGTTTTCAGCGACTTCGATGGCTGTGCTGCGCAGCAGGGAGACGGCAGGGTCGCGGCGTTGTTCGACACCCAATGTTGCAAGGGCGAAGCGGCGACCGTGGCGGCGAGCCTTGTCAATTTCGCGGCCGGCGACGTCAACGAAGTAGGCGAAAGTGTAGGCGCTGGAAGATGGATCCTTCATAGCGCCACGGCTGGTTTGCTCCCGCTCGATGACGAGCGCGAGGGTCATGGCAATCTGGGGGCCGATGATCGAAAGCGAGTCAAGGAGTGGTGTGAGCGGGTGGGTGAGGTCGGAACCAAGCAGGAGTATCGCCGAGGTTTGGCGCTCGAGAGTGAGGCGGACGACCTGGAGTTGGTCGAGTTGAGCGAACGCAAGGAGTTCAAAGTCTTCACAGAACGTTGGGGCGCGTTCCGCGGATCCGACTGTTCCGAGACGCACGAGCTGTCGAGATCCCTCGCCCGCCGGGAGATAGGCAAGAACTCGCTGGGCACCGGCCTGGGCGAGCAGGACGGATAGGCGTTCGGCGGCGTCGCGGCGCGACGGTGCGGCAATGACTTGTGAAAGGGCGTCGGCGAGTTTTTGAGCTCGTCGGGAGGCTTCTGCTTCGCGGCGGAGCCGATCAGTCTCGACGCGTTCGGCGCAGCGGGCACGAACCTGCGAGAGGGTGGAGAAGATTTCGTCGCCACTGAGGGGTAAGACCAGAACGCCCTGGGCGCCCAATGCCACGGCTTGTGGTCCCAGGTCGAGTTGATCAGAATGCGTCAGGGCGAAAATGGTAATCGCTGGGTTGAGTGCGCGAAGATGATGGACTACGGCCAGTCCTGCAGCGTTGCCCATAGCGATGTCGACGAAGACGAGTTCGGGTGTGAGCGCATTTGCTTTGGCGAGCCCGTCGGAGAGGTCGGTTGCTATGACGAGTTCGTCGTGAGTAGTTAGAGTGGTGCGCTGCACGATGCGTATGGTCTCTTGGTCGTCGGCGACGAACAGGACGCGCAATGGCAGTGCGATGGGGTGGGAAGGCTGGGACGTGGTCAAGTGCTGGTTCCGTGCGAAGTCCGCGGCGGGGAAAGCGTGACCAGGGAGGCAGGAGGTAGGCGGAGGCTGTGAGTTTCGGATGCGTCCCAGGGCATGACGGAATCAATCTAGCCGGGACGCAGGGCGAAGAACAACTGACGGGCAGTGTTTTGGCTATTTTCGTCGGGTCAGTGGACTGGGTTCGGTCAGGCGCGCTTTGAGCTGGGTCGCATCGATACCCGCGAAGTCGATGAGTTTGGTGCGAGCTGTTGTGCCGGTGGCGATGGTGATTGCGGTCTTTGGGAGGCCAGTAGCGGCGGCGAGGAGCCGAATGAGCTCCGCGTTGGCTTCCCCGTCGACCGGCGGGGCAGCCAGGGCAACGACGAGGGTGCCTTGCTTGCTTTCGAGGATGGCGGAACGCGAGGCGCGGGGCTTGACCCGGACCTGGAGCCTGCATCCTGAGGTACGGTTGGTGATTTGGAGGTCGTCCACGGGCAGGAGTTTGTTCGGAGTGATTGGTTGGGGAAAGGCGTGGTCTGCAGGGAGGTTTCAGCGGGGCGTTGGGAGTACTGGGCGAGGCAGCGCTGGGCTGGTAATGAGTTGGGAGAAGTGGACTAGGGAACGATGAAGAGACCGCTATTGTTGCATGGTTCTGACCGCGAATTGCTGTGTCGTTTGGGGAAGCTGGTTGCGGCGCATCTGAAGGTTGCGTTCGGGGAGGCGTTCGACTTGTCGTCAGACGCTTTGGGAGAAGTCTGCCGGAGAAGTGGCCACGGGGGTGTCACGGTATGTTGGAGTGAGGCGATACTCGACCGATCTGAGCGTGTGGAACTGCTGTCGAGGGCGACGGTAATCTCCGTTGGAGCGAGTGTGGGGATGCCGGGTAAGGTTGGGGGGTGGTTCGAGAACAATGGTGGGTTAGGGCGTTTGGAGAGCCTATTGGAAGGAGAGTTCAGGGAGAGCCACGGATGTTTGTTGGGGCAGGGAGTGGATGAGGGCGCAGCCGTGGCGCAGATTGTGGGGGTAGCCGAGCGGGCGCCGATTGTGGTGGCGGCGGGGCAGCGGTCGTATCTAGTTGAGGTGGGTCGGGGCGTTTTGGAAGCGGGGGTGTCGGAAGTGGCCTTTGGTGCGGCGGTGATGCTGTATCTAACCGATGAGAATGTGGATCGATTGCATGGTGATCGGCTGTCGCGAGCAATGTTGGGCAGCGGGTTGCGGGTCGTTCGGCATGTGCTGGTGCCCGGGGAGGAGCGGAAGTGCTTGGGGACGCTGGGGGAAATCTTTGATAGTGCGTTAGCTGGCGGAATTGATCGGTCGAGCTGGTTGGTCGCTGCTGGTGGTGGTGTTACCACTGACGTTGGGGGCTTGGTGGCGGCACTGTGGATGCGGGGGCTGCGTTGGCTGGGAATTCCAACAACGTTGCTGGCGATGGTGGACGCGTCTGTTGGAGGGAAGACCGCCGTGGATCATGGCATGGGAAAGAACGCAGTCGGGGCGTTCTGGCAGCCTTCGAAAGTGATTTGCGACGTAGAATTTCTGCGGACGGAGTCCGATCGCAACTACGTTGGTGCGCTATCGGAGGTGGTGAAGACTGCGGTGGTCGGTGATCCGGAGTTGTTCGGGATGTTGGAGTCGGAAGGAGGGATGGTGTTGGGACGGGATCTGGATTTCATGTCCGAAGTGGTGAGGCGCTGTGTTCAGGTGAAAGCTCGAATTGTGGGATTGGACGAAATGGAGAGCGGACTGCGAGCTGTGCTGAATTTCGGGCACACCGTGGGACATGCTTTGGAGGCGCTAGGGGAGTATCGGCGCTATACGCATGGTGAGGCAGTAAGCTTGGGGATGATTGCAGCAATCCGTCTTGGAGTACGCCTTGGATACACTCCAGTTGAGTGTGCGGAAAGAATCGAGGCGCTGCTGGTCGCGTTAGGCTTGCCAGTTGAGTTGGACGGAGCGGATTTAGGTGCGGCGGCAGAGCTGCTTGGGCATGACAAAAAGCGAGCGGGGAGTTCGTTGCGATTCGTGCTTGCGCGGGGGATTGGTGAGGTTGGGGTTGAGCGAATGGGTTTGGAGGATCTTCGGGAGGCAGTGGGAGGGCTCGGGTCGATGCGGTGGAGGTAGGTTAGATGTCTAGGGTAAACAAGGTCGTTTGGGGAGGGGATGAGGAGCGCGACGGTGGAGCGGGTGTTCGGTGGAGTCGAAGGCAGGTTGCACGGGGGTGTTTGGTAGGAGCGAAGGGAGGTTGTGGAGGGTTGGCGGGGTTCTGTGGGGTGTGGATGGGTCAGGCGTCCGTGTGGTGTGTGGGAGGGAGGGGCTCGATGTAAGGGTCGTCTGTTCAGCGGAATTTTTAGGAGGGTGGAGTGGTTAGTGTTCTGATAGGGGTGCGGGGAGGCGAGTTTGGTAGGTCCGCGCAATGTGAACTTGGCGAAAGTGGGCTGGGGCGGGTAGACTAGGCAGGTTCCGAGCGAGGTAAAGCATGCGAGGCGTCAGTGAGAAGGTCGGTGTTGGTCTGATCCTGGCTGTCGGGGCTAGTGCCACGTCGTGGGGCTGCGCCGAGAATGAGTCGACGCTATTCATCGTTGGGGTGGCGCAGCTCGAAAGCAGTTGCATCTATTCGCCGTCGGCGTCAGCAACACTTTTGCCGCGGGGGCAATACGACATCGGATTCAACGGAAGCTACCAGGTGGGGCTTTTGCTCGGGAATCAGATGGCGTCACGTGGTGTCAAGTCACGCTCGCGAAGTGAGACATCGCGGATCATCCTGGAGGGTGCGGAAGTGACGCTCATGAAGCCAGAGGGTGGCGCGTACTTGCCAGCCTTTAGCGCGCCAGGGGCTGGATTCGTAGATGTTGGGTCCGGGGAGCAGGCGGGTTACGGCGTACTGTCGGTTGTAGTGATTCCGCGGCAGGACACGGAGGATCAAGATAAGCTCTTGAAAGTAGGGTACTTGATCGCTGAGATCAAGGCATTTGGTCACACGTTGGGTGGGCAGGAAGTGGAATCGAACGTGTTTCGGTTTCCGATAGAGATATGTTACGGATGCTTGGTCACGTTCCCGCCGTCGGAGGTCAATACTCTGGGGGATTGCGTGGGTTCAAGCACGACGGAGACGGCTGCCGCACCATGCTATTGGGGCCAGGACACGCAGGTGGTGTGTTCGGCGTGCTCGTACCGATTCCCGGTGTGTCAGAGACGTGACGCGGCGCTTCCTTGAACCGTTGGGGGTCGAAGGAAGTTGTCGGTAGAATCACTGCGTGGATTGGTGGGTGAGGGGCTTTGACGCGGTGGGGAGTAGTGCGTCGGTGCTTGTGAGCGCCAGGTCGATTCGGCGCAGCATATCGTGAAGTGATGTTTTGGTTCTTGCCTCGTTGGATGCTCGGATGGCTCGTTCTTGTTCGAGATCCTCGGCGAGGGTAAGTGCGGCGTAGACGAGCGCGTGCGTGACCGAAAGGCGTCCGTTGGGGTTGCAGGTTGCTATGCGCGCGTCGAGGAGGCGCGCCAGTCGGTGTAAGGTGGAAGGATCTGCGTCGGAATGGACTCGGTAGGATTGTCCACCGATGGTGAGCGCGACAGGGGGGTCGGCCATGGGTGACAAGTATGATCGGTGGACGCGTTGTGTGGTGAAGAGAAAGCGGGCATGGAAGGTGGGGAGGTGAGAATTGCGGCGGCGATAGGTTGGGCGAGGCTGCGCCGGATGGTCGGTAGGGTTCATGTTTCGGGTGATTTGGGTTGGCAGGAGAGTTGGTTGATGGAGTGGAGACTTCTTGAGTGGGGAGCGGGTGGTCGCTTTGAGCGGAGCGTTAGGTGATGACGCAATGCGCAATGCGCATTGCGCATTGGGTAGCGCTTTATGGTGGGGTGGGAATGTGGGTGAATTGCGCGTGATTGGGCGTTTGAGGGCGTTCGGAGAGGGAGTATGGTGGGCGAAGGCATGCGGGGGCGGCGGGTCAGTTTTGACGGAGTTCGGGGTAACGAGGGTGGCGGCGGTGCGGCGGAGGCGTGGTGTGGCGTTGAGCGGACTTGGGTAGAAGGTAGAGATTTGGTTTTCGGGGCGGATTTGTTGGTTTGGGCTCGGTTTCTGGTTGAGAGGGCGGGGGCTTTGAGCTTGGTGTGCACAGGCGCTTGGGCCATGGCGGTGGAGGTGGCGGAGTTGGGCTGTAGTTCGTTGGGGTGAGTGGTTGGGCGGTTTGGGTGGGCTATGGGAGAATGTGCGCATGTCGAAGTTCACGTGGCTTGCGAAGGAGCTCCAGGTGCTGAGAGAGGTTGGGCTGGTTAGGGAACCTGGAGATGCTGGGTTGCGGGAGGAGTTGGAAGGGATAGCGAGGTCGCGGGGCTGCGAATTTGTGGATGCGAGTTCCAATGACTATTTGGGGTATGGGGCGTGGGGGATCGTGGAAGGGGATTGGCTTGGGGAGGTGAGGACTGGAACTAGGGGATCTGAGGGATCACGTTCCGATGATGACGAGGGGGAAGTTGGGATTGGCGACGAGGGGAGGGGCCGGGGGGTGAAAGTTGTTTCACGTGAAACTCTGAATCCCTTGAGCGTTCGATCAGACCACGCGCCCACCCCGAGTCACCTCGCCGCGTCCACCCCAACCCCGCAGCAGCAAGGATCGGGCGCATCGCGTCTGCTGGGCGGGACCCGAAGGGAACATGTAGAACTGGAACGTCTTCTCGCCGACTGGGTCGGCCAAGACGAATCGCTTCTGTTCTCCTCCGGATACGCAGCGAACCTCGGACTACTCTCTTCTCTCCCCCAAGCGGGCGATACGGTCTTCTCCGATGCTCTCAACCACGCTTCTATCATCGATGGGTGCCGCCTGAACGAAGCCACAACGACCATCTATCCCCACCTCGACCACGAAGCCCTTCGTACGCTCTTGCGGAATCGAAGCCCCAAAGGGCATTGCTACATCATCACAGAATCCTACTTCAGCATGGACGCCGACAGCCCGAACCTCCCTGCCCTGCGAGAGCTCGCCAACGAATATGATGCAGCACTGATTGTCGACGAAGCGCATGCCCTCGGGATTTTCGGACCGTACGGCGCCGGACTTTCAGCTCAGAGCGGCGTCCGCCCGGACATCGCCATTGGCACTTTGGGCAAAGCGGTCGGACTTCAAGGTGCCTTTGTCGCCGGTCCAGTCTCCGTTAGATCGTGGCTTTGGAATCGCGCCCGATCATTCGTCTACTCAACCGCGTCCACGCCCACACTCGCTAAACAAACCCAGCTCCACGTGAGACACATCCAGAAGAATGACCTTGCCCGAACGCGCCTGCAGGCTCGGGCCGACAAGATCCGAGCTGCCGTGGCCGCGCTAGGCCTTGCCCTCCCTCCCAACTCCCACGGCCCCATCATTCCGATCCTGCTTGGAAGTGTTGATCGGGCAATCCAAGCGGCACAGGCACTGCGAGCGAAAGGAATTCTGGCGTACCCCATCCGGCCACCGACGGTCCCCAAAGATTCAGCCAGACTCCGGCTCACGATTACCGCGGGGACCTCCGACTCCGCATTCGCGCACCTCCTCGATTCCCTGCCGAAATGCCTCTGCGCCTAACCTCCGATCACCGCCATCCTTGGGCAACAGGCCACTCGGAGGCAAGATCCAGCGTACCTCCGGCAACCAGCTCCCAAACACCACGCAGCGTCGTCAACCAGACTAGACCACCCCACAAACCCAATGCCAAGAATCGTAGTCCTCGGAACCGGCACGGACGTCGGCAAAACCTACACTACCCGTCGCCTCGCAGCAGCCCTTGCCGCCGATCCCGCCAACTACCCAGTTGCGGCCCTAAAGCCGATTGAATCGGGCGTCACGAACACCCCGAATTCAGGTTCCGTCAATGTGCCGCCACAATTGGTCGGCCGAGCCGAAGAAGCACTGGCCAAACGACCCTTTCACACCCCACTAACCGACGCAGCGATGCTGGCCGCCGAATCGCGTCCCCAATTCGAGCCCCCGGCCCATGCGTACTCGTTCTCGGAATCTGTCTCGCCTCACCTCGCCGCCCGTCTAAACGGCGAAAGTATCGACATCTCAGTCGCAGCCGCGTGGGTAAAGACCCACGAACGCTCGATAACGACCACGCATCACAATACATCACAATACCCATCAGCGAAACAACCAAGCTCAGTGGTTCGAAGACCCTGGATCCTTGTCGAAACGGCGGGTGCAGCCCTGTCGCCCCTGGCAAAAGGCGTGACCAACCTGGAGTTTGCTCGGCTTCTCGACCCCGCGATATGGATCCTGGTTGCACCGGATCGCCTCGGTGTACTGCACGACCTCACCACAACCCTTCACACCATGCGGGATCTCGGACGCCCACCAGACAGCATCGTTCTTTCGCAAGCCACGGCTCCTGACCAATCCACTGGAACGAACGCTAGTGAGCTTCGTGAACTCGGCATTGCGGAAATCGACGCGGTCCTGGCGCGTGGTGAGTCCCTACCTAGCGACTACCCGGCCCGACTCCACCACCTAGTCACCCTGCTCGCACTTTGACTCAGCACAATGGCCGGGATCCGACAGATTTTCGCCTCTCGACAGCTTGACCCGTCCGCGTTCAATCCACAGAGCCTCTCCCTGAAGACGCTTCGCGAGCCCTGGATCGTGACTAACGACCAACACGATAGCGCCTCGCTCCCGCTCCATTATCAGGACGGACTCGAGCATCGCGCAACCCAGGACATCGAGACCGGTAAACGGTTCATCGAGCAGAAGGAGCTCTGGCGCATGCACAATGCCGCGCGCCAGAGCAACGCGCTGCTTCTGACCTCGCGACAATGTACCGACGCGACGTCCCGCAAAATCCCCTCCACCAACCCGAGCCAAGCACGCCTCCACATCGCCTTTTGCAAGACCGTGAGCCGCGGCAACGAACGCCACGTTCTCTTCCACCGTGAGGTCACGATAGCTGGACGACTCATGCCCAACCCAACCAACGGCCTCACGCCGATCCGCCACCGCCAGTCCCCCGGGCTCCCAACAGACCGCGCCGGCACTAGGTTGTAGAAGGCCTCCAACAATCCCCAATAGGGTACTTTTGCCCGCACCATTCGCACCATAGACTACAGTTATGGTCCCCGCTTCGAACGCAGCATCCACCCCTCGAAGGACCCAAGTCGAACCGAACCGTCGCGTTACACCCCTAACTACGATAGCCCGTGAACCGGTCACATTGCCCATCTAGCACTGCCAAAGCCCCGGTGGGAATCACCCAGAGACCCTAATCCTCCTTTCGTCTCGAGCGTACTCCTGTAAACGAGTCCCAGCGACGACTCCTGACAGGCAACCCGGCCCACGCCCCAACTCCTCCGACAGATCTGACCCCCAACCTTCACATGCTACGATGCCCGGAATGACGAGTACAGCCACCGCCATCGCTCACGAGGGCTACGAGCGCCTCGCCGAGCTCCGGAAAGCCCTCGACGGTGCGCTGGATGGAAAGCCTGAAGTGGTGCTGCTCGCGATCACCGCGCTTCTGGCCCGAGGCCACATGCTCGTCGAAGATGTACCCGGGGTTGGCAAGACGACCCTGGCCCGCGCCATAGCTCGCGCTGTCGGCGGCGAATCGCGTCGCGTGCAATTCACGAGCGATCTTCTGCCGAGCGACGTTCTTGGCGTTTCCGTCTTCGACCAGCGACGAGCAGAGTTCGTTCTGCGTTCAGGACCAATCTTTACCAACATTCTTCTCGCCGACGAAATCAACCGAGCAACGCCGCGAACCCAATCGGCGTTGCTCGAAGCCATGAGCGAGCGTCAGGTCTCACTCGACGGCCGAACGCTGCCGCTCCCGGATCCATTCTTCGTTGTCGCGACGCAGAATCCACACGACTTTGCCGGTACATTCCCTCTCCCCGAATCACAACTCGACCGTTTCATGGTTCGCACGCGCATTGGCTATCCGTCGCCCGCGGTCGAAACTCGGCTGATGCTGAGTCCCCATACCGACCACGTGGATCACGTTCCATCGGTCATCGACACGGACACACTTACCCTGCTGCAGCGCTCGGTTGACCGAGTTACCGTGGATAACGCGCTCGGCACATACTTGCAAGCCATCGTCAACGCCACCCGGTCCGCCCCCGCTTTGGCTCTCGGTGCATCAACCCGTGCAGGCATGAATCTCGCGCACGCAGCTCGCGCACGCGCTTTGCTCAACGGGCGGCGCTACTGCATCGCTGACGACATACATGACCTAGCCGTTCCACTACTCGCGCACCGCGTCCGCCTCATGTCCCAATCCGAAGGCTACGCTGCCGACCGCGAGGAAGCCGAAGCCACGGTTCGAGACATCGTCGCGCGGGTGCCGGTACCCCTCTAGGCCGCCCCCGTGACCACACGACCGTACCCTGACCACCAGAGCGAGCCGCAGCCACAGAGACTGACCTGGACTGAGCGACTGACTCGGCGGATGCGCTTTCCGCGACGATTGCGTGTCACTCGCGAAGGCAAATACTACGTCGGCATTACGCTTGGGGTCGGTTTCGCCGCGATCAATACCGGCAATAATCTGTTGTATCTTCTGCTCGGCTTGCTGCTCGCGCTCATCATCATCTCGGGCGTGCTCAGCGAGATGAGTCTTCGGCATCTGCGCATCACTCGCCGCCTTCCGCGGCGCGCTCAAGTCGAACGACCCCACATCGTCGAAATCGAAGTCTTCAACAAGAAGAAGCGCGCTCCGTCCTACGCCATCGAAGTCGAGGATCTGCGTGCATCTCAGGCGGCAGACAAGCGCTGCTTCTACCTGAAAGTTAGTCCACAGTCAGCACAGGTTGCCGCCTACCGGCGGACCCCCGCACGTCGGGGCTTGGATCAGCACATCGGATTCCGGGTGGCCACCAGGTTCCCCTTTGGCCTCTTTGAGAAATCGCTGGAAATTACCGCAGAAGACAGCCTGATCACCTACCCCGCTGTCGACTCCGTGCGGCTGCGTCAAGAGGGTATGGCCCGTGGGCATGGCTCCGACGGCGCCCAAGCCCGCGGTCACGGCGACGAGATCATCGGAATCCGTCCCATGCGCGAAGGTGATGATCCCCGCGACATCTACTGGCGTCGCAGCGCGCATGTTGACCAAATGGTTCTCAAGGAACGTGCTCGCGAGACACGTACCTGCGTCGACCTGTTTCTCGACGACACCTCGAACTGCGAACCCGTCACCCCAGACATCAACGACCAGTTCGAACGGAGAATCCGCGAAGTTGCTTCACGCGCAGTTGCACACCTTCGCCGCGGGGATACCGTAAACATCCGCACGGCCACCGGTCAACGTCTCTCAGTGACACCCTCGACCGGTGCCGACCCGCTGCTGACCTTTTTGGCTCTCATCCAACTATCTTCGGCTACCGCAGCGAACCAACGCGGCATGAGCGAGCGCGCCGCGTCCAGCGCAAGCGCCTCAAGAGCCACGCGGACGCGCGGGCGTTCCTCAAACAGAATCGCGTCATGACCCAGGCCTCAACCCGACCGTACTGTCTACAGCAGGCCTTCAGCCCAGAGCGAGGCTAGGTATGAGATTCGGATTGGTGCATCGCATTCTGGTGGACTCCCTTGTTGCCCTGGGCATGCTCTCCCTGGTCACGACGGGAGAGTTCAGCCGCCTTACCGCAGCAGTACTCGTCGTGGCTTTGGGCTTGGCATTCTTTGTTCCATGGCGATGGCAGGACAACGTGGCGTGGCGCTACTTCGGCACCTACGCGCCAGTGGGCCTGCTTTCGATACAGTTGGTGCGATGGTCACAGGGAACGGGTCCGCTTTCGATAGCTGTCGAGTTTGCCGCCTTTCTGCAGGTCGTGCGGGTTGCCACGCGGCGTGGCGCCACCCATGACCAGCAGATCATCACCCTTTCGCTGCTACACCTCGTGGCCGCCACCGTGCTTGGAGCGGGCCTCGCCTACGCCCTGTGCTTCATCGGGTTCGTTCTCGTCACCCCCCCAGCCCTGCTGCTGAGCCATCTCCGCCGCGAAGTCGAAGGCAACTATCGCCAGGGTGCGCGAGACCGTACCGGGCTTCCCGTCGACGTTCCGCGCATTCTACGCAGTCGAAGAGTCATTAGTCGGGGATTTGTGGCCTTCGTCTGTTGTCTATCCATTCCGGTCTTTCTCTTCACTGCGCTTCTCTTCATTACCTTCCCTCGTGTCGGGCTGTCACTGCTGATGCTCGAACCATCGCGTCCAACGAGAATGGTAGGCTTCTCCGACCAAGTTGACTTAGGCCGCATTGGTTCGCTGCATTCGGATCCGACTATCGCGATGCGCTTGACCTACCCGACCTTGCCCAACGACCCGCCCCCACGCATCGCGCTATATCTTCGCGGAACTGCCTTTGACCGCTATCAGGATCGAAGCTGGAAGCGAACGCAGAACCTGCGGAACACCGTCGAGTCTTTCGGAAATGTTTTCGCCCTGACGCGCTACCCGAACACCCAATACGATCCCTCCCTACTGATTGATCTCGAACCGATCGACCCACCAGTCCTCTTCTTGCCTGAGCGCGCCGTTGGCCTCGAATTGATCCCGGTCGCAACACAAGTCGCGGGGCCCCAACCTGCCCTGCAATTTGGTCCAGAGGGCGAGCTAAGATACGCTCGGTTGGACGATCGGCGCGGGGCTCGCTACCGAGTCTACCTCGACGCTTCCAGCTCAAACCGGGTCACCCCACTGCCCCTCGAGGACCGCGAACGCTACCTCGAGCTGCCCCCCGACTTTCCGGACAAGATTGCGGATCTAGCTCGAGCTTGGGCCTCGCCCGAGTCCCAACCCGATCGAATTGCCCAGCGCATTCAGAGCAGATTGCGCCACGACTACGCTTACGACCTCAATGGCCCGTCCGGCAAGGCGCATAACCCACTGGAGCACTTCCTGTTCGTATCCAGACGTGGGCACTGCGAATTCTACTCGACCGCTATGGCACTAATGCTGCGCACGCTTGGGATCCCAACGCGCAACGTCACGGGATTCGCGGGTGCTACGTACAATCGATTCGGCAAGTTCTACGCCGTTCGGCAGGGTGACGCCCATTCCTGGGTCGAGGTGTGGCTCGAAACAACCGGCTGGCAGCGATTCGACCCAACACCCTCCGCGGCCCCGCCCGTCTCCACACGTTGGAGCCGTTGGGTGGCTTCCATGCGCGATGTCGTTGAGGCGACCTCCCAGCGCTGGAACAAACATGTCGAGCGCTACGACTTACGCCAGCAGATGGAGCTCTTCTCGGGCCTTCGTCGTCAGGTCTCAACCTTCCGCGCCACCGCCAAGCATTCCCGAATCTCCGGCAAACTCTGGTGGTTGCTGGGACTGCCTTTCCTCATTTGGGCGACCCATCGATATTGGCGCCGCCGTCAGCCGCCAACGGGTCGAGCTCCAGTCCGCATCGATCCGCGAGTCGACGAGATCGTTCGGCAATACCGCATACTCGAACGTCACTTGGAACATCTGGGCATCGGACGTCCTGCATCGACTCCCCCCCTGACACATGCTCGATCAATCGTGGCACTTGGCCACCCTGCCGCGGCGGAAGTCCTTGAGCTCACGAAGATCTACCTCGAAGTGCGCTTTGGCGGCGCATCCTTCGACTCTGTGCGCGCAGTAGAGTTCTCGCGTCGAATAGCCCGTCTGCGACGTACCGTCGAGCCTCGCCAGCAACCCCGAGCGGTGGCGTGAATTCCTCCTCTACAGCTTCCAGTCGCGCATCCGGTGCCCCTCAGAATACCGCGTCGCAACTCACACCATCATCAGTCAAAGCCGAGTCGGTCGATGGATCCACGCTGAAATCGAGCAAGCGCAGGTTGTACGCATCGCCCTCCTTGACACAGTAGACCATATGCTGGTTATCCGGCGCGAAGCTCGCACTCACGATGTCTTTGCCGACGGAACCCGGCACTAAGAGCACGACTCTGCGTTCGCCCATGATGTAGGCATACAACGACTGAATGTTGTCGGAATAGGTGCGCCCCGCATAGACGAACACCGAACCATCGGCACTGAACGCCGGCGGTTCGCTGGACAGGCTCAGTCCTTCCTCGTTGACCAAGTAGTCGGGAGCGCCGCCCCCGCTCGGATAGAGGTAGAACCCTCCCTTTGCACCGCCGATGCAGACCACATGCTCAAGCAGCAAATCTCCCGTCACAGGATTGAATGCTGCATTGTTGTTGACGGAACAGTCGAGATTCGTGTTGATGAGGCTCGGTAGGGAGCTCCCATCCGCAGCAGTCACCCAAGGTGCGACGTAGCCACCCTGAAGATCCCCCTCACCATAATCGAAGGCGATGAACTGCCCATTTGGGGAATACGCAGGGTCTCGGACGTCAATGCGCCAACCCGTCTGGCCTGCATGGGTGTTCGGAAACACCGGGGTCAGCCTGCGGAAATCCCCTCCTTCGGTGTCAAGACTCCACAGTCGGTTCGTTGCCAAACCCGTTGCATTGTCCGCGGCTGTGGGTCCGTAGAGGGACGCGATGACAATGCGGGTGCGATCTGGTGAAACGGTAGCACCATCGATATTCCAGCCGCCCACGCTACCTTCGGCCAAGGTGGTGATGACTCTCTGCTCGCCACTCACGAAGTCCATGGCGACGAGATGGTCGTGGCCGCCAGCAATCCTGCGCTCGAACACAAATGTGGTCGGAGGCAAAGCATGCGGAGCCCCTAGGTTCCCGCCAGAATTGCCGGTTCCCGCGAAACTGTTTCCTCCCGAAGCGGCTCCACTCCCCGCAGTACCGCCACGTCCGCTCGCGGCGCTAGTCCCAGCGAAACCGCCGCTACCAGTCGCGGTGCCAATCCCGACAAAACCGCCGCTACCAGTCGCGGTGCCAATCCCGCCAAAACCGCCGCTACCAGTCGCGGCGCTAGTCCCAGCGAAACCGCCGCTACCAGTCGCGGCGCTAGTCCCAGCGAAACCGCCGCTACCAGTCGCGGTGCCAATCCCGCCAAAACCGCCGCTACCAGTCG
>CAYVXY010000009.1:162428-216531 GCA_964454965.1 uncultured Polyangiaceae bacterium
CCGCCGCTACCAGTCGCGGTGCCAATCCCGCCAAAACCGCCGCTACCAGTCGCGGTGCCAATCCCAGCGAAACCGCCACCACCAGTCGCGGTGCCAATCCCGCCAAAACCGCCGCTGCCAGCGGAACTGTCGCCCCCGGATTGGAGGCTGCTGCCCGCTGCGCCTGCCACAACCGTCGCGCTGCCTCCCGCGGATCTGCTGGCTCCAGCAGGCGATTTTGATGAATTCTCAATGGTGCATGCCGACGAAAAGACCAGGAGCGCGACAGGTGAAAACGCGAGCGACGCTAGGCGCATGAAGAATCCCTTCCACGGAGTTGTTGTTCGACACCTAAGGAATTCGACGCGAAATCAACAGGGGCTAAGGTCACAATGGACCAAATAGTCCCCGCTCCCAATACCTAGTTATGAGAGACCCTATAGGGGTTTCAAGGCCACACTGCCGTGCCTCATTGGATGCGACGGTCTTTGTCGATCCACTGCGTGGACACAATGCACACCGCAATCCGACCATGAGCCTCTCATGACGCGGCTACCTCGGTGGAATTCTTTGCCGTGCCATCGTTTGATGAGTCACGGCTGCAATGTCACTGACTAAGCAGCCGTCAGCTCAACCGTGGCCCGCAACGCATCCGACTTACCACGGACTTTCGCGCAGCCTTTGGGCACTCCGGGAAGCGGCCGTGCCAACAAAGCATCGAAATCGAGATTGGCGCGGCCCCGTTCGACCCACGCGACCAACATGGGATGGTCTTCTTCAATCGAGTTGCCCGCCGGCTGCACCATGTCGACCATGACACCGCGGCGCAGTTCTTCGGCGGTGACTGCGCGTTGGGTCGAGGACACCGGGCGATCTGCCGCGCTTGGGACTGTGCGTTCGCCGAGCTGCTCTGCCGAGTACGAATGTACGACCAACCGCAGCTCACCGGCTTCGTCCGCGACATCTGCACGGACACGTGCCCGGACGGTTGCCGTTGGTCCAATCCCTGCCGTCGTGGCCGCAACCAACGACAACCAAGAGGCTGCCGCTTTCAGGGCAGCGCGCTTGGGCGCTTGAGGTTTGGGGTCACGGATTGGGCGGGTCATGGTTGCTGATGTAGGTGCGGTGGAGTCACCGACACCTATAAGCACTTTCCGTGCCACCGTCAACGATTCAATTGAGAGGTAAGTAACGCGCCTCTTTGCAGTGGTGCTATAACCAAAAACCCGTTGTAATTCAGTTAGTTACCGAGATTCTTGGCAGAGCGCTGCGTCCCCAGCCGACAAGCTCCGCACAAGGCAACTTTGGCCGTTGGCCAAATCCCGCGTCCACTTTGCCACTTGCCACGACCAGGATGTCGCGATTCTGCGCCATCAGAGCCACATTTGCCGCATCCAACACCAGGCAGGTCGAAGGCGCCTTTCCGCTTCCATATAGCAAGCGACGCAACGCTCCCGTCAGGACTGTCGCTTGAGCCGCGCTTTCGGTTCGAAGATGCCACGCTAGCCGTTCGCCAGCCTGGCTGCGGATCAACCAGAAGGTGTCATCATGCCAACCTGACGCAAGTGCCGCCGCACGCTCGGCTGGCTCAGTCTCTTCGAGCAGAATCCGCAGGCCCTGCTCGCCAAGGGATTCCTCCCATACCAACTCGGAGTCACCTGCCACGACAGCAGCGCGAAGTTCTGCGGGAGGCTTCGGATGCGAGCGCGGAGCAAGGCCCGCCCTCGCATCTACCCATCGTTCTGGATGCAGCAGCTCGGCGGTGTTGGTGAGCCCACGTCGCCACACGGCATCGACCAACTCCCAATTGCCGACTCGCCGCAAATACGACACGAAGCGATAGCCGTCGCGGTACGGCGCGACCAAGGACCTCCGCAGTACGTTTGGAAGAGCCACTCTCGACGAGAGCGAGGTGAGACTTTTTTCGACCTGCTCGTCCGAGAAGTCGCCGTCGGCAGAGCCGAGATCGGAACGCGCAACCTCGAGCTCGACGTGACTGGCCTCCCCTTCGGCAAGGGCATGCAGCGCCGCCACGCTGTCACCATTGCTTGATTGGTAGAGCAACTTCGACCCAAGGGCGTACAGCTGATCCTGGTACGCGTGTACGACTTCGTGCGTCAGCGCCACCCGCGCGCTTTCGGGCGGCAGACCTCGCCTTAGGAAGATGCGACTGCGCGTCGAGAGATAGGCGCCTGGGATCGTATCGACGAAGAATTCAAGCACAGCCGCGCTCGAATCGAATTTGGGCGGCAAGAGTCCGAGCAGACTCAAACTGTGATCCTGCAGTCGCGCCACCGAACTAGGCATTTGCGCTTCGAACTCGGTTGCGAGCCAAAGGCCGAGCTCTTCTGTCGAGGCTTCGTCGATTGCTAGCGCCGAAAGCCGGGGCCAGCCGCGCAGATTCGCCACGATCGCTATCGCCTTAGAGTAGTGATGGCTCTCGCGTGGCAGTGGCCGCGAATCTTCTGGCGCGATCGCCAGCTTGACGGGGGTATTGGAGGTGGTGTCTTGTGGTGGAGCAAAGACGGTCGAGAGCCCGGTCGTGGACACCGCCTCAGAACTTCGGGCGAAGGTTGCGGTCGCCAACGGTGCTTCTGGCTCAACTGCCCGTGGGGCGTGGCAAGCGAGCAATGCCACAGCCGCGCACCAAGCAATTCTACCCTTGCCGCGGTTGTGGCTGATGCGGGTCACGTCGCAGCGCCGCGCAGTGCGGCGGCGTGAATGGCGGTGATCTGAGCGCGACGATCCGCCGAACCATATACCGCTGCACCAGAAACGAACAGATCTGCACCCGCACGCGAGACAGCTTCAGCTGTTTCCAGGGTGATCCCACCGTCTACTTCGAGTCGAATCGCGAAGCCACTCTCATCGATGAGGCGGCGCACGCGAGCGATCTTCTCCAGCATTGCTGGTAGAAAAGCTTGGCCGCTGAAGCCTGGGTTGACGCACATGATTAACACCAGATCCAGATCGCGCAGCACGTAGCGCAGTACGTCTTCGGACGTGTGCGGACAGAGCGCCACCCCAGCGCGCTTGCCGAGATTGCGGATTTGGGCGAGCGTGCGCTGCAAATGATGGGTGGCTTCGGCATGTACCGTAACGATGTCCGCCCCCGCGTTGGCGAAGGTGTCGAGATACCGGTCGGGCTCACTTATCATGAGATGACAATCGAGCGGAATTGACGTCACTTTGCGCAGGGCTGCTATGACGGGCGGTCCGATAGTGATGTTAGGTACGAAGTGCCCATCCATCACGTCGATGTGAAGGACCTCCGCATCGGTTTCCACCTCGCCGATTTCTTCCTTCAGTCGCGAGAAATCCGCCGAAAGAATGGACGGTGCGATGCCAGGAGCAGATCTCATCGTCCTGCGACTTACCTGACACCCCCGAAAGGTGCCACCCGAACCAACGGCCTATACTTCGACCCATGGATTGAACGGGCCGTCGTCGCATGGACAGTACTGGTTCGAAGGCCAATCTCTGTGCGCTGTTTTGCCGCTGAAACCGGGTGAGGCACGTGTTACCTTGGCATCGGCGCAAGGGTTGCGCGATATCCTTGGGTCCAGGTCAAACCATCGGATGGGGACACATGCTTGCCCGATCCCTCACCAAGGCAGACTACGACCATATCGTACAGGTGATCGACAAGTGGTCCGCTGGGCCCTCTGCGGCGCTCGTTCACCCGGTCTTTTTTCACGAACTGGGCGAGTTGGCGAAGGTGGTCGAGTACGAACAACAGCTGGTCGGTTTTCTTCTCGGGTTCATTGCCTCGACGAATCCCCAAACCGGGTACGTTCACGTGGTTGGCATACACCCGGAGTTTCGCCGGCGCGGGATTGCGCGAATGCTATTTCAGAGCTTCGAACAAGACTGTCGTGCCAAAGGTTGTCTGCGGGCCAAATCCATGGCCATGCCCGGAAACGACAATCTAATGGCATTGCACCGATCTCTGGGCTGGAATTCGACCCTGGTCGATGACTATGCTGGTCCCACTCGATCCCGAATCGTGTTCGAAAAGCGATTATGACACGCGTCTCGAACTCCCAAGCTCCGATTGAAGTAACCCCCGCCTTGCTGCGTGACATCGGCATGTTTGGCGCGCTACCCGAGGACGTTCTCGCTCGTCTCGCCCAAACCTTGAAGGTCGTTCACGTTTTGGCAGGTGCCCCGTTGTTCAAGGAAGGTGAGGACGGTCGCGCGATGTACGTGGTGCTTCGCGGCGAAGTGGAAGTAACCAAGCGCAGCCATCGAGGCACCGACGCCCGGGTGGCGGTGCTGGGACCCGGCGACTGGTTCGGCGAGATGAGCATCATCGATGTGCAGCCGCGATCCGCGTGCGTTGTGGCATTGGCCCCGAGTAGTCTACTGGAGATCACTACCAACGATCTCGACCAACTCTACCGCCAGGACTTGAAAGCCTATGTCATCATCGTGCTCAACCTGGCGCGTGAGCTCAGTCGACGGTTGCGCGTTGCCGACGCGATCATCGCGGATCTCATCGCTAACGTTTTTGACACGATGTACACGCGACGTGAGCGGACCCCGCGCGGCGAGTAGTGCGTCCACCCGACGAGGTCGGCGACAGCGGCTCGCCGCATGATTTTCAGTTCCGCGTCGAACCGCGCCACCACGGACTCGCGCTAGCAGCACCAGCCATCCCAACCCCACTGTGCGATCCCGCAAGGCGACTACTCGCTTGTTTTGCCAGCCGTGCCACCACTTGCGTTTTCGAAGCCCGCAATGCCGGCCGACCCCGCCACTTCTCCAGCCCCCGCCGCGCCAGCTGACGACGAGTCAATGCATTCCGGGCAGCCTGACAGAGCCCCTTGTCCCCCTGTGGCTCCGACCGCGCCAGCGTTGATCGTGCTGCCCATCCCAAGCGCGCTACCACCGATGCTTGAGCTTCCCCCGGTCACGCCGCCAACAGCGGTGGAGCCTCCCGATTCGTTCCTGCCACCCATGAGGGCCGCGGAGTCATCGGGCTGAGGATTGAGAAAGCATCCCGCTGCCACCAAAGCGATGAGCGCATATGGCCACGAATAGAGTTTTTGTCGTGGTTGAGCCATGCCCGTTGAGAGACTAGCACAGGGGCATGAGACCGCTGTTATGTTGCACCCGCTGCAGCTAGTTTTGCGTTGTGCCGGCCATACCCGCCACCTTGCTCGGCACTGCGAACCCGGCAGATCCCGCTGAACTGTTCGAAGTATTTGCGGATCCGGCGGGGCCTGCTTCGTTGCTAGAGCCACCACCACTTGCCACAGCCCCGGCGGATCCGCCGCCAACTCCCGACGAGCCCGCACCGCCGGCGGTGCCTGCACTGCCGACCAGACCCGCAGCGCCGAATGCGCCTCCAGCCGCCGAAGCTGCCGAACCTGCCGCGCCACTTCTGCCACCAGACCACGTAGAGGTCATGGTGGAGCCGCCCAGTGCCGCATATCCACCAAGACTAGCGTTTTGGCCGCCGTCTTCGTTCGCAGCGGTGGAGCCACCACTCGAGCCGCTCATGCTGCCGCCGGTGGCGGTGGGGCTGTCATCGCTGTTCGTGTCTTCGGGCTGTGGATTGAGGAAACAAGCGCTAGCCATCAGCGCGGCCAAGGCGAAGACCTTCGAACGATGATGGTTGAGCGAACGGGTCATGTTTCGGAAGTGAGGCTAGCACGGTCCTTGGAACCGACTTTCGAATCAGAGTCATCCAACCGCTATCACCGGACATCACCAGCCGAGCCCGCGATCCCCGCCAAGCCGGCCGCACCCGCCCGTCCAGCGGACCCTCCCAAGTTGCTTGAGCCTGCGGTTCCCGCGTGACCTCTGCCGGCAGCTCCCGCCGCACCGGCCCTCGAAGTTGCGCCAGCAGTCGCGCTTACACCGCCACCTGTGCTCCAAGTGGCGCCACCGGTCGAGGCCTTCCCTCCCGATGCTGGGTTGCCGCCAGTGGCTTTGTCGCCTCCCGTGGATGACGCACCGCCTACGAACACTGCGCCGCCGACACCAACGGAACCGCCCACGGTTCCACCCGTGATGCCGCCAGCGGCGGAACTGGTGGACCCACCAACCGTTGCAATTCCCCCACTTCCCGTTGTGGACGTTGCGCCGCCCACGCCGCTGGTAGCCCCACCCTTACCAGTTGCTCCACCCAAAGCTGGGACGGTGGTTCCCGTCGTCATCGCCATTCCGCCCGACGACGTAGTGATTGGAGCATTGCCGGTGCCGGTGTTCTCGCTGCCACCGCGCCCCATGGGCGAACCACCACTTCCCTCTACGGGATTCGCGTAGCAGCCGTCTTCTGGTTGAGGGTTGAGTGCGTCGCATTCGCTACCGCCACCGTTGGCGCAGCTATAGCTGAACAGAACAATGACAGCCCAAAGCTGCGGCAGGGGGCGGCGAAGCACTCGAACCATACCGGTGGCTCACTTATAGCACACTCTGGGCCAATCTGTGCCGCAAGATTTGGCATCCAGACACAAATTCGCTGGAATCGGTTGGCACACTTGGCACACATCGCGCTCCGAGTCGGTCAGGGTCCCATTAGTTCAGGGGTAGTTGGTGTGCTGCAGCCCGGCGCTTGGATAAGGGAGCCGTCATTGTGACTACCCATTCTTCGAGGCGCGCGCTTTGCGCAGCACCTCGAGGATGACATCGATTCGGGGCGGCGTGGCGAGCAGAGCGTCGGACAAGGCCGCAAACGCGAACGCCGCATCTCGCAACGCGTGGCCGACCTCGTCGGCGTTGGTCTGGAAAATGTCCTGCCAGATCGAGTCAGCGCCACCAGCCGTGCGCGTCATGTCAAGAAAGGCCGGGCCGGCCGCCGCGAGTGCGCTGCGCTCACTTCCCGCTCGATGTAGCCAACTTGCCAGAAGTTGTGGCAAATGGCTGGTAATTGCCACGGCAGCGTCGTGTTCTTCGGGAGACATCACGACCCGCTTGGCTCCAACCAAGTCGATCAATCCCTCGACGCGAGCCACCGCTTCGGGGTTTCGTCCTTCGGGGCAGAGAATCCAGGGGCGCCCTTCGAAGAGACTTGCCGTCGCATTTTCGAACCCACCTTGGGCCTTGCCGGCCATCGGATGGCCGGGAACGAACCAGGCGCCAGCCGCTCCGCTGCCAGCGTGATAGGCGACGAGCCGTTTGGTGGAGCCGGTATCGGTTACGACCGTCTGCTCCGCGAGATACTCGCTCACCGTGTTGACGATAATGCGCACCGGTTGACACAGCACGACCAAATCGCACTCCTTGATGCCGGCGCGGTGTTGGGCAAGCGAGTCGATTGGGACGAACTCCGAGACGATGGCTCCTACGTCAGTGCGCAACCCTACGTCACTGCGGTCCACCGCCAACAAGAAGATATCGCTTTGGCGTTCTCGCAGGGCCTTGGCAATGGAACCCCCGATGAGTCCAAGACCAACGATAGCCACCCGTTTCATAGCCTACCTCTCGACGAACGCCTGCAGTACCAGAGGACTCGATGTATGGGTTCCGGAGGCCAATTCATCCTCGTTGTCGCACCGGCTGCGCCCGCGGGCATGTTCATGGCGCTCGAACGGTGCTGGCCATTCGTCGTAAGCGTTCCGCAAGCTCGACGCCTTCATGCCAGCTCAAAGTGGCAGGCAACCGGGGCTGAGCGCCTTCGCGCCCGACCCAAACTCTGAGAATGACGCCGTCGACGCCTGCCCCGATCGCAGCGCCCGCGACCGCAGCGCAATAGCGCGCTCGCTGAGCGATGGTGGGAACATCGACGACGATCGGCAGATGGGTGCGCAAGCGCGCTCGAGCGATCGCAGCGATCTCCAGGGTGCGGGCGCCCGTCGGATACTCCCCGCCGGCCTCGAGCAACACGACAGAGCCATCTTGTCGCTCGAGTTCGCGTTCCGCTGCACCGATCCAAGCCGCAGCGCCCCAACTGGGACTACGTTCGACGAACGTGAGAGGAAACCTGCGTTCCGACGGCTGACGATGCAGCGACAAGCACGTCAGTGATCCCACATTCTCCGGGGTGATCCGACCGCGCCACACTGCAGCGTCGAAAGGCCGACCTGCGACGAGACGATAGGGCACATCGGTCACCGGAGGACCGGCCGTGTCACTTTCGAGGCCGGCCTGCTTGTTCTCTTCGGCAACAGGCTCGAGCGCGATCCAAGGTTGAGTACCGCCAATCGTACCCCAGGGGCCGTCTACGATCGTGGGATCGTGGCGAAAGCGTCGTGAAGCGAGACGGAATGACTCGGTGACGCGAACCACCTCAGCGACACCAGCGAGCTCGTGAGCCACCGCGACGTCTTCACTGGTCACATCCCCAACTACACCCAGGATAGTACGGTGCTCTCCACTGGACCTGTGTACGTCGAAACCAGCAGAGACGAGAAATGCAATCGTTTGTTCGATGGCCGCTTCTTTTGCGTCCGGCTCCATCACGATGATCATGGGACCGCGGAGCCTGACATCTTCTCCTCGTTTCCGCTAGAGACGAAATTCGATCCCCCTTACCCCTGGTTGGGAATGCTGGCAATGTTCCCCGAATCCGCCCTATTCTGCCGAGAGGCAGCCCCACTGGGTTGGCTGGGACAACCCAGGCCGCGCCGAAGAGCAGCCCGAGACCATGAGTCGACCGAAGAGCATCGAGATAGGCGATATCGTAGCCGGCAAGTACCGGCTACTCGCGATGATTGGTGAGGGCGGCATGGGGGTCGTCTACCTTGCCGAGCATTCCTTGATCGAGAAACGCGTCGCCCTCAAGGTGCTGCGCGCCGAGTACTCGACGAAACCCGAACTAGTGTCGCGCTTCCAGCAGGAAGCAATCAGCGCGTCTCGCATCAAGCACCCCAATGTGCTCGATGTCTTCGACTTCGGGCAGCTCGAGGACGGCAGTTTCTTTCTGGCAATGGAGTATCTCTCTGGTCGTGACCTTGCTGGCGAGTTGACTGAGAGTGGGACGATTGCGCCGGATCGCGCAGTTCGCATCGCGTTGCAGATGTGTCGTGCGTTGGCTGCGGCCCACGCGCGAGGGGTCGTTCACCGCGACTTGAAGCCAGAAAACGTCTTTTTGCACCTGACCGAGGATGCCGACGAGGTGGTAAAGATCGTCGACTTTGGCATCGCCCAATTGAAGGGCAAAGAGGAGAAAGAGGAGGGAGCTGTGCGCCGCCGCCGCCTGACGCGAACGGGGATGATTTTCGGCACGCCCGAATATATGTCCCCGGAACAAGCCAAGGGGATCTCGGTGGATCTGCGCAGCGACATCTATGGCCTTGGTGTCATTCTCTACGAGATGGTGACAGGTGCTGTGCCGTTCACGGGTACAACCTTCATGGCCGTGCTTACCGCGCACATGACTCAGCCAGTCCCCCCGATCCGAGCCATTGCCCCAGACACCCTAATCTCCAATGAGCTTGAGCTGGCCATTATGCGCAGCTTGGAAAAGACGCCGGAGAAGCGCTTCCAATCGATGCGTGAGCTGGCGTCGGTCCTGCAAAAGGCACCGGAAGGCCGGGTCGCGGCGCCACTCGGGGGCCTGCTGCCGCTACCCGAGGTCAACGTTGGGAGCTTCCGTCCGGCGCGTGCCGCTGGGGCCGCAACCTCACCGCAATTCGAGCGACTTGACCCGCTGCCCATTGACCTTGTGGCGCGCACCAGCAAGGCGCGTGACGAAAACTCGCGTGACCCGACAAATCGGGACTCTACCAACACGCTTATCACGGGTTCTGGCGTGGCGACGACCCCAGCCGAATTTGGCTCCGAAGCAGCGCCCGCCTCGGCGCATCGCTCAAGTCGGGCAAGCTTGGTGCTGTTCGGCGTTTCATTGCTGGCGGCAGGCGGCCTTGCCCTTGGCTACCGACACTTCGGTGAGCGCGCCAAGAGTCATTGGGCACAACCTTCGGTGGCAGTGGGTCCGTTGTCGTCAGGATCCCAGCCCACCTTGGGCAATGGAGCGGGTCTGGGAACGAATTCCGCCGAGACGAATCAGGTCTCTGAGACGCCCGTTGCCGCGCCGGTGTCTTCCGTAGGTACGCCGACTGCCGCGTCGGCGTCAGCAGACGTTGCCGCGGGACCCCGACCCAACCCAGCCCCCGATGCCAATGGCGCTGCAACCAAGGCAGTCGTGCTCACCGTGCAATCGAATTTGCCTGGCACCACCGTGATGAAGGACGGATTCCAGGTCTGTGACCAAACCCCTTGCACCGTCGAGGTGCCACGCGGTGCTGGAGTCGAGCTCGTTGGGATCAAGGGCTACGCGCGTGGGATGGCAAAGGTTTTGGCGCAGCAGGATCAAACGGTCAATATCGTGCTGACGTATGCCAAAGCCGGCGGAAAAAAGAAGGACGGCGGTAAACCCGGCCTGTGCGAGGTCACGGTGGATGGCCTGAAAATCCTGCGGCCCTGTCAGTGAAGCCGCGATGCAACGGCTGCAAGAGCGGGCCACGAGCCAGGGATCGGACTAGAATGCACTCT
Source organism: uncultured Polyangiaceae bacterium (assembly GCA_964454965.1). Lineage (GTDB taxonomy): Bacteria > Myxococcota_A > Polyangia > Polyangiales > Polyangiaceae > FEN-1139. The sequence continues at coordinate 172,851 of CAYVXY010000009.1, forward strand.
GTCATGCGCTTCTCGATCGCCTCGCTCTTGGTACTTGGCTCTGTCGCTTGTTCATCGCCGCCACCACCGCATTGGGCCGACGGCGGCGCACCGCTCGTGTTGGGACCTGCCACCTGGAATCGCGAGGACAATTCACCAATCGAACTCGATGCGCAAGGGCGCGTGTTCGAGAGTGGGACACTCAGATTTGTCATTGATCGCGCTGGGCGAATTCTTGACGATGACGACAGTGCCGCTGGGATCCTGTTCCCCGCTGGCGAGCTCGTGGGGTCGGGCAATCAGTACCTGGGACACGTTGGCGTTGCCAACGCCGCGCCTCCGCATCGCGACATGGCTTGGCTTGCGGTCTTGCCCGATGGCAAAGTGCAGTACTTCGACGAGGAAGGCGATCGCAGCGAAGACGGCCGTTGGAAGGGTTGTGAGGGAGCACGGCATCGCACCTGCACGCTGGTGACGCATTTGATCGCATTGCGGTCGTATCGCGGCGGCTCGCCCCGATTCGGTGTTGGCGTGGGGGTGATGGTGCCGCTTTGAGGTGCCCGAGCGGGACTTCAGCTGGGCCAGGCTGGAGCTCAGCAGCTTGCTACTGGGGTGACAAGGAAGCGCATTTCTGCAGCGAGGTTGCGGAAATCGCGTGCGAATGCGACGGTGGGGCGACGTTGATGCTTGCCGAAACGCCATGTTATTCGAAGATCCCTTGATGCCGCGCCCCGGCGCCGCTAGAGATGGGGCATGAAGCAATTGACAGTTCGAACCATCGTGACCTCGTTTGTCGTGGCGTTGGCGCTGGCTGCTTGTGGCGGAAGCTCGCAGCCTGCCGAAGATGCCTCTTCCAAGTCCGGCGACAAGGCTGCGGGGGACGATAAGGCTAAGGCTTCCGACACCGAGAAGAAAGAGGCCAAGGCGGACAAGGCCGAGAAGAAGGAAGAGAAGGCAAACGATACCGGCATGCCCGCGGTCGTGCGCAAGCCCAAAGATCACCTGACGGCGCCGGACATCGTCTTCAAGTTCTCCTTCAAGGAGTCCGACGTCGGAGTCAAGGCAGACAAGGAGTGTTACGACAAGACCAAGGGTGACAATCAGAAGATGTCCGAGTGCATGACTGCTGCTCAGAAGAAGGTGCAGGTAGATGACTACCACTTCAAGAAGGGCGACGACGACAACTGGTTTCTCCTGGCCATGCGCACCAAGGGCAGCGCGATCTCCTGGACCCATCGCATTCCGGTCGAATTCGGCAAGGAAACCGACAAGACGATCGTCGTGAAGATCACCGGCCCGGACAAGGGCCAGGCACCCTGGAAGAACCCGCCGTCGGAAATCACCTTCGAGGTGCCGAACGAGTACCAGATCATCCAAAAGGATCCTGAGCTCGGCAAGCTGGTATTCGAAGCCAAGATCAGCACCCTCGGTGATGGCTCCGGCAAGAAACCGGCACGCTGAGTGAGCGGATCGATGGGGCCAGGGTCGTGAGTAGCGATCGTGGCCCTTCTGCATTTCGGGCGGTGAGTGGCCGTACCAGATGGGCAACCAGCAAGACTAGACCATGCGCATTGCCATCCTCTCCGACATCCACGGAAACCTACCGGCACTCGAGGCCGTCGTCCGGGACATGGAGGCTCGTGGCGTCGATGTGGTAGTCAACCTGGGGGATAGTCTATCGGGTCCGCTCTTGCCCCTGGAAACCGCGCAATTCCTGATGCAGCAAGACTGGGTGCAGCTTGCCGGCAATCACGAGCGCCAACTGCTCACCTTGGACCCTGGCGAACGGGGCCTATCCGACGCTTTCACCCACCCTTGCCTTACGCCAAGAGTATTTGAGTGGATGGCGTCGCTCGCCCCGACCGCACGAATTGGTTCCAAAGTACTTCTTTGTCACGGTACGCCAACGAACGACATGCAGTATTTCCTCGAGACGGTCGAGGCTTCAGGGGTTCGAGTCGCAACGCAGTCTGAGGTTGACGAACGCTTGGGGCCGCGTGACGTGGAACTGGTTGCCTGCGGCCACTCGCACGTCCCACGGTCGCTGCGCGCTTCGATGGGTCAGCTCATCGTCAATCCCGGCAGCGTGGGCTTGCCAGCCTACGCTGCTCATCGGCCGTATCCTCACGTCATTGAGACCGGTTCACCCGATGCGCGCTACGCCATCGCGGAGCGTAGCGACAATGGGTGGACTACGACGCACCTTGCCGTTCCCTACCCGTACCACGCGATGGCAAACCTTGCGCAATCGCGGCAAAGGCTCGACTGGACGAATGCACTTGCTTCGGGCTACGTAACGACCCGCCTTGCGGGATTGGCTGGCTAGGCCGCACGCGCGCGCCAAAACTATGCTAGGTCCGACGAGCTGACGTGCAAACCCCAATGAAGTCGACGACCCCTATCCGGAGAATAACGATGCAGCGCTTGTCGATCGTGGCTCTGTTTCTCGCTGCGGCTTGTGACAAGGCTGCATCCAAGAATAGCGACGCATCTGCGGTTGCAGCTTCCGCAAGCGCAGCTGTCGTCGCTGCGGCTTCGAGCGTTGCTACACCAGGCGATGCGGCCAACGCCTCGGGTGCCTGGTACGTTGGGACTTGGAAAGGCGACTTTGCTGCCCTGCGGCGTGCTTCGACCACGACGACCAAGGAGGGTGGACCTGGTGCTTGGGAGAAGGACAACGGTCAGAAGCTGTCAGGTCCAGGGGCGCTCGAGATCGTCGTGGACAACCACGGGCGGGTCTCGGGCACGCTCAAGGGCGCTTTGGGTGAACTTGGCCTACGCGGCCAGATCGATGGCGAAGAATTGCGGGCCAATCTTGTTGCCAACGGCGAGGATCTGACAGCAATTCACAACGGCACTCTGGTTCTGGCGCACGAGAGCGACACGCTCAAGGGGCGTCTTGCTGCCGGATCGGGCGATGCTCTGGCCATGCGACAAGCTGACGTAGTGCTCAAGAAGGCGGCGCCCTAGGCGAATTCGAGCATGGATTCGATCGCCGATCGGCTGGGCGCAATTCGTGGGCGCATCGAACGCGCCGCCGTGGCTGCCGGGCGACGTCCTTCCGATGTCCGTCTGGTGGCGGTTTCGAAGCTTCAATCGAGTCAAGACATGCGTCGGGCCTACGCTGAGGGCGTACGCGATTTTGGCGAGAATTACGTTCAAGAGCTCGTGCGGAAATCCGAAGAACTTGCCGATCTCTCGGATTTGCGGTTCCACCTCATCGGCCATCTGCAGACCAACAAAGCAAAGCTCGTTGTCGGTCGCGTTTCGGCGGTGCACAGCGTCGATTCGGTGCGGCTCGTCGAAGAGCTCGGCAAGCGTTCCCTCGCCGCGGAAGTGCCAGTGGCCAAACAATGCCCCTTGGCTGGTGGCTTGGGCGGCGCAGCCACGGCGCGGCAGCTTCCCGTGTTCATCGAGGTCAACGTCGGTGGCGAGGCCCAGAAGAGCGGTTGTGAACCCGAGCAAGCGGCTGCTGTGCTCGCGGCGATTCGTGGGCAAACGGCCTTGCGCGCCGTCGGTTTGATGACGGTTCCGCCGTTTTTCGACGATCCGAAGCTCTCGCGCCCTCACTTCGACCGATTGCGGCAATTGCGCGATCGAATCGCCGATAGCACGGCCTTGCCCGAGCTCAGCATGGGCATGACGCTCGATCTCGAGGAAGCCATCCACGCGGGTGCCACTTTGGTGCGCGTCGGCACCGCAATCTTCGGTGAGCGTCCACCGCGCGAGGGCACATGACCAGTCGGCGCGGGCGCGATTCCGACGCGCCGACGCTGCTTGAGCATGCAGCCACGCGGGGGCCCGAGGCAAAACTTGCCACACCATTGGCAGATCGGCTCCGTCCGAGGTCACTCGACGAAGTGGTGGGCCAAACCCATCTCCTCAGCGCGGGTAAGCCGTTGGCGCGGGCGATCGCCGACGATCGGGTGCCCTCAATGATCCTTTGGGGACCCCCGGGCACCGGGAAGACGACGCTCGCGCGCGTCCTGTCACGCACCACGCGCGCGGAATTTGTTCCATTTAGTGCAGTTCTGTCCGGGATCCCCGAGCTCCGCACGCAGATCGCTGCGGCCGACGAGCGTCGGCGCTACCACGGGCGTTCAACGATCCTGTTCGTGGACGAGATCCACCGCTTCAACAAGAGCCAACAGGACGCGTTTTTGCCGCACGTGGAGGCGGGGACGATCACGCTCGTGGGTGCGACCACCGAAAACCCCTCGTTTTCCGTCAATGCTGCGGTGCTTTCGCGCTGCCGCGTTTTCCGTCTCGAATCCATCGCGATCGCCGACCTTGTCACGCTATTGCGTCGCGCGCTCACGGACGCGGAGCGCGGGCTCGGTCAGGCTCAGATCGAGGCGGAAGAGGCGGCACTCGAGGCCATTGCCGACGCTGCCCGTGGGGACGCGCGTCGCGCCTTGGGGCTGCTCGAAAGCGCAGTGGCACTGCTTGAGCCAGGGCAGAAAGCCCTCGACCTCGAGGCGGTGCGTCGCGCGGCTGACGAACGCACGCTGCTGTTCGACAAGAACGGCGACGAGCACTACGACATTGCCAGCGCATTCATCAAGTCGCTACGTGGCAGCGACCCCAACGCAGCCCTCTACTGGATGATGCGTCTGCTCGAAGCAGGTGACGACCCACTGTTCGTGTTACGGCGCCTGCTGGTTTTTGCCAGCGAAGACATCGGAAACGCCGATCCACGAGCTTTGGGCGTTGCCATCGATGCTGATGCCGCATTTCGTCGCATGGGCATGCCGGAAGGCATGTACCCGATCGCCCAAGCATGCCTTTACTTGGCCTGCGCTCCCAAGTCGAATGCAGTCAACGTCGCCTGGCACGCGGCGCAAGAAGCAGTTCGGGAGCGCGGAGCTCTGCCCGTGCCAAAGCGATTGCGCAATGGCGTAACCCGTTTGATGAAGTCAGACGGCTACGGGGAGGGCTATCGCTACCCACACGACTACGAAGGCCATTATGTGCCGGGCGAAAGCTATTTGCCCGAAGCCCTATTCGGCACGCGTTTCTACGAGCCGAGCGATCAAGGCGTGGAACGGCAAATCGCCGAGCGTTTGGCGCGCTTGGCGGCGATCCCTGGACCGGCGAAGCCGAAATAGAGCGCCCGACCAATTGGGACGACATCCCATTTCTGCCAACCATCAGCCTGTGGTATACCCTGCCCGCGTCATGCAAGAGATTTCCCTGTCCGAGCTCAGTATTCGCCCGTTTCACCTGCTCGACAAGGAGTGGGCAATCTTGGTTGGTGGCAACCCGCAGCCGAATCCCATGACCGTTTCTTGGGGCGGCATGGGGACGTTGTGGAACCGTCCGGTGGTGACCATTTACGTGCGCCCAACTCGATACACCTACGAGCTGCTCGAGGCCCACCGCGAGTTTACCTTGAACTTCCTCGGGCCCGAAGGGCGTGGCGCTCTGGATGTTTGCGGTAGCGTTTCGGGCCGTCACGAGGACAAATGGAAGCTTTCCGGGCTGGTTCCAGAGAACTCGCGCCGCATCGGCGTGCCTCGGGTTTCGACCGCGCGCTTGCTGTTTGAATGCCGCGTGCTGGCACACGTGGATCTCGATCCAACGCGGTTCATCGAACCCGCCATCGACAAGCTCTACCCCTTGTCCGACTATCATCGCGCCTACTTCGGCGAAGTCCTGCTCGCAGCAGAACAGTCCCCCTAGTCGAGAGTCGAACTTGCCGCTAATCCCACGGATCGAAGGTCTACGCGTGAGCCGCCGCTCGATCGGTGGTTTGCGTTGGCGTCTATTTCGGGACTGGTGCCTCCTGCGTGCCCTCGGCAGAAGATTGCGGCTGCGCCTGTTGGTGCTGGTGGCTGTACTGCTAATGGGTGGTAGCGTTTTGTACGTCATTCCCTCTGGCAGTACACCGAGCTTTCTCGACGCTGTGTACTCGGCGTTTGGGCTCGTCTTTGGCGACCATCCAGCAACGCTGCCCAAGCATTGGCTGCTGCGAGCCATGCATTTCGTCTTGCCCGTCGTAGGTCTTGGGGTCGTGCTGGAAGGCATCGTCGAGATTGGGGCATTACTGCGCGATCGGCGCACCAACGAACGCACGTGGAGCATCGTCATGGCAGAGTCGCTGTCCGATCATGTCATCTTAGTCGGACTTGGCAGGGTTGGCTACCGTACGTACTTGACGCTACATCGCCTGGGAATTCCGGTGGTTGTCATCGACTTCGACGACAAGGCCGAGTTCCTCTCGGAGGTGAGACGCGACGGTGCACCAATTCTCATTGGTGATGCGCGACGCGAGGCGTTGCTTGACGAGGCCGGCATTGCGCGTGCGCGCGCCGTCGTCGTGGCTACGAACAACGACCTGGTAAACCTCGAGGTTGCCCTCGATGCGCGGCAGAAGCGTCCGGATATTCGTGTTGTCATGCGTATGTTCGATCAGAACATGGCGGACAAGGTTCATGCTGGATTCGACATCCGTGCCGTGTTGAGCACGGCCGCCCTGGCTGCGCCGACCTTTGCTGCCGCTGCGGTCGTTGGCAACGTGATTGCTACGACCTTGCTCGACGACGAATTGCTCGTAACGGTTCGGATTCAGGTCCGGGACGAGGATCCCTGGTGTCGGCGCAGCCTCGCCGATGTTGCCAAGCAGCACCGGCTTTGTGTGCTCGGTCATCGTCGCGGAGCCAACAGGATGGCGCTCTTTCCGGACGCGACTCTGATCCCAGCGCCCGGAGATGAGCTAATCGTACAGGGCCTCTATGACGAACTCCTAGAGCTCGCGATCGCGGAACCCTAGGGGTAGAGACCTCTGCTGTCGCTAGCGCCTAGCCGCATCCAGAATGACGCGGTAGATCGACGTATCGTCGATGATGCCAAGGTCGGGATACGGGGTCTCGTAGTCGTGCAGCTTTGCCGCCGCAATCCCCTTGGCGTAGACGGTAGTGAGCTCGGAGGTATGAGTGCCGGTGCCGTAGGTGACTTCCCCGTCGGGATAGGTGGAACCAATCTGCGCTGGCAGATCGCCTTCGTATAGTGGTCTAACGAAGCGCATGTAGCTGTTAGCGTGATCGGCCGTGACGATGAGGGTTGTATTCGTCCAATCGAGTTCGTCCGAGGGGCGATCGACGAAAGCGACCACGGCACGCACCGCGGCGTCGAGATCCGAGACACAGCCCACCATACGTCCAAAGTCGTTGTTATGGTTCGCCCAGTCGATATCCCCCTGTTCGATCAGCAAGAAGAACCCTTCGGGATCTCGGGAAAGCACCTCGAGGGCCGCAATGCTCGCGTTGCCGAGGGATGGGCTCTCGAGCGAGCCGCGGGTTACTTGCGGATTGCCGGGACTGTCGACGGGCACGGGAGAGGGGAAGTTGCCATCGCCGTCACCGAAGATCCCAATCAATCTTCTCCCGGCTTGTTTGGCCTGCACCGCTGCGGCCAAGATGGCTTGGTTTCCATCCACCCCGTCTTCCCGATGCACTACGACATAGTCATTGGACGCTACGAGGGTGTCGAAGTCGGCGCTATCGTAGTAGCCACTGTTTTGCCACCCACCGCTTATCATCACATCGGGGCGCGTGCTCGTGAGCATCTCGTGAGCGATCTCGGTGTAGTTGAATCGACCGGAACTGTGAGCGAAAAACGTTGCCGGCGTGGCGTGAGAGAACGGCACGGTCGTGACGAACCCAATCGACATGCCGTAGATGCGACGCAGCAACTGCGGACTGGCTTCGAGGGGACCACTGCCGTCGAGGCGCCAAGCAATCCCGGAGTAATAGGTTTTGGTCCCGGTGCTCATGGCAGTGCCCGTCGAAGCGCTGTCGGGGAAGATCCCGCTCAAGAAATAGGCGCGCCGCAGCTCATTGTCCTCGAGTGTGGGGTAGGGTGCTGCCCCGCCAATGGCTGGATCGTAGCCAACCTTGGGATCGAAACTCTCCGGGGAATAGGGCGGGACATCCTTACGCTCGGTCGCTCGCGCATCGTAGACGTTGGCATCCCAGGTCGTCTTGTACGTCTGTTCCGGAAAATCGTGGAACGCGAGACTTCGGTCTACCCCGTAGAGGTAACGACTACCGGCGATTTCATGTGCCAGCTGCATTCCGTCGCCAATCATCAGGATTACGTGACGTCTCCTCGATCCCTTCGGTAGGTCTGGAGTCGTTGGTACCACGCGAGGTTTGGGCGTTGCGGGTCTGCGGCTACCCACGCCCATGTTCATGTCCACCTTGTGGTCGTTTACGGCGCAACCGCTCAGCGGCGCAAGCCACGACGCAACCAACAACAATCCGATGACACCAAGTCCCATTCCCGGGGTGGATGGCTCGAACACGAATTGCCGATGGCAGCACCGAAACGGGGAACAGGTTCTCGACATGGGGTGGACCACTGTGAATGGGCGTTCAGAAGTCTATACGTGCTGCATTGACATTGCTGTTGGCGGCTGAGAAGAAACCAGTCGAACCGATGAACGATTGCGTCGCGACTGGGCACCGAGGAAAGAGAGGAGCCTTCCGATGCAGAAGCTACCGGAGATTTGTGCATGGTTAGCCACCATCGTGGTGTCCAGTGTCGCGGTGGCACAAACAGCGCCCGCCACGCAGGTCTTTTCCTCCCACCCGGCCGTGCCGGCGACCGAAACGGCGGCTGTGGCACCCATAACGGCCTCCGCGATCGCAACTGCGGGATCCGGCGACGCCGCGACATTTGCACCGTCCTCGGATGCGGCGAAGCCAACCGCGGCGCCAATGCCTGCTACTTCCGCACGGCCAGCGCCTGCGCCAAAAGACGAAGGACCACCGACGCTGCTGTCGAAGAAGGGGCTCAAGGTTAGCGGATACGGCGGTATCAGCGTGTTGGGGTCACGCACCATGCGGCAGAACGTCGCCTATGTGGGTGGCGAGGCAGCGGTATTGCTGGATCACCGACTGGCGGTTGGCATCGCGGGATACGGACTAGCGTCGCACATCACAGGTCCCGAGGACTCCTTCGGAGATCCGCAGCAGCTCAGCTTCGGCTACGGCGGGTTCCTGCTGCGCTACAGCTTCCTCAGCAGATACCCCTACTACTTTACCATTGGAACGCTCGTCGGCGCTGGCGGCGTCGCGTATACGCCCGAGTGGACCGGCGATTGGTCAGGTCGGCGAAGCGTCGAGGTCGAGCCCGTATTTGTCTTCGAACCTTCGATTGGTGGGCACTTGAACCTGACGCGTTGGATGCGGTTTGGCGCCCAAGTGTCCTATCGCATAGTCACGGGGATGAATGAAGCTAGCAGCGTTGAGAGGCCTCGCGATAGCGATCTATCCGGCTTTGCCTACGGGGGTCACCTGCAGTTTGGCTGGCTCTAGTCGCATTGGGGTTTCACCCAAGTGGCCCCGTCCGCCGCGCGAGCCCTACTCGACGTCCAAGACTCCTAGATAGGGTAGGTTGCGGTAGGCCTGCGCGTGGTCGAGGCCGTAGCCAACGACGAACTCGTCTGGGATCGTAAAGCCCAGGTAGTGAATCGGGACCTCCTGCTTGGTACGGGCCGGCTTGTGCAGCAAGGCACAGACCTTGACGCTCCTTGGTCCGCGGGTGTCGAGTTGCCTCAGCAAATAGCTCAAGGTAAGCCCCGAATCGACGATGTCTTCGACGACCAATACGTCTTCGTCGATGATTGGGCTCGTCAGGTCTTGAGTGATCTGGACGGCGCCGGTCGACTTGGTGCCAGCACCGTAACTGGCGAGGCCCAAGAACTCTACTCGCAGCGGCAAATCGATCGCTCGGATCAAGTCTGCTGCGAACACGAAGCTTCCCTTCAACAGCGCCAAGACGACGAGATTTCGTCCGCGGTAGTCCTCGGTAATCTCCTTGCCCAAAGCTCGGACGCGCTCCGCGATCTGCTCGGCCGTGTAGAACACCCGCGTCGGACTGGGTAGCTGCCTCGGGACCATCTCGATTCCGCCACCTTGCGGCGAAGCCTAGGCGCTGTCAACTTGGACGGGGAAGCATTTCCGATCCGCTCACGCGAACCGTCGCTAGATAGGGATGGTTGGGTCAGTTGGCGTTGGGCAACCGTAGCTCACGGTGATCCCAGCGAGGGGATCCGACTGCACCCTGCTGCAGGTGTCTGAGCACAGGACGACCTGCTTCTTGCTGGCGTCGAGATGCCACCCGCTGTTGCAGCCTTCCGGCGTGTCGTCGCGATTGACGAGAGCGCTCGAGCCATCGCCGTACCTGACCATGACAGTCGTCAGCATCGGATCGACGGTCAATGATTGATCTAAGCCCTTGGCCAGCACGTCGTAGTTGCAGGACACGACCTGACCAGCAATCACTGCTAGTCCATCGCGCAGGGCCTGACCAAAATCAGGTTGGCTCGTAAGATCCATGTGACACCAATTCGGCCCCGTTACGCTGCAGCCAGCGGCAGCCGTTTGCCCCAGCACCGCAGCTTTCGACATCCAGGCACGCCCCTTCTCGCTACCTGGGGAGCCAACCAGAAAGGTTTTAACCCGGTTCTGTTTCCACTCCGAATCGATCAAATCGACGATAGGTTGCGGATCGACATCGGAGATGGACCCGTTCGGATTGCTGCATTGTGGCGACAACGTGGGCATGCCGTCGGTGATCAAGACGACATAGGGCTGTCCGCCGAAGCTCGCTCCCCCTTGAAGCAGCCCCACATCGGTGCCGTATATGAGCGCATCGTAGGTGGGAGTGCCTTGCGGACCGAGTTGGATGTTGGTGAGCGCATCGCGCAACGTCGAGCGCTGCGAACCAGCGACATTCGTTCCCAAGGGTCCCATCGGGATCATGGCGTCGGTCTTGACGCAGGTCGTGATGTCAGCCGGTGTGGGCTTCGGGTTCGTGGAGATGTTTGGATAGAACAGCAGTCCGATGGAGATGCTGTCCGGTAAACCTCCGCCGCTCGTGGTAGGGCCAACGAAGGCATCGGTGATGGCGTCACGAGTCTCGAGCCATTTGCTACGCGTACTACCCGCGGCGGTTTGTGTCATCGAGCTGCTGACGTCGACCACCAGCTCGAGCTTGGCGGGAAAGGTCTCGGGTTCGTTGACCTCGAGGTTGCAGGAATTCTCCACCACCTTGGTGTAGGTGTTCTTCGTGATGGGGATCTCACCGCCATTGCCATCGCCTGCCTTCGGGATCGTGTCGGCTATTGCGTCGCCATCGGTATCGACGCCGCCGGGATCGGTTGGGCCGTCGTCGATTGGAATACGGGTGCCTGGACCAGCCGTGCCTTCGTCACCCGTGGAGGACGAGCTGCAGGCCGACAGGACGGTGAAGATCGCAGTGCCAAAGACCAATAAGCTAAGGCTGGTTCTAGACATGAAGCTGACCCTTTCGCTAGGTGACGACTCCTCGGCAGCAAACTGCTGAGCTGCCCAGTGGCCTACCCACGCCGAATCCAACCGCATGACTAGAATTTGGCGTCGTGACTGCAGCCCAACAACCTACAGTTGTCACTCTCACGGCAGAAACTTCACCGAAACGGAAAGAAGCGATCAAACCCGTCGAGTGCACGTCGCACGAAACAAGACGCCCCCAAGTAAGCGCGATTGCCGCTTCTCCCTGTAGGCAAACACTCACCTGCCGTTACCGTGGCGGTCGATGGTGCCAGATATCCGACGGCAGTCCTTGGTTGCGAGGTCTCTGGTTCCCACGCATGCGTTCATCAAGGCCTTTCCAGGCCACTGGGTCCGTCCGTTGCTTAGACTGACCGCCACAGCTCAGGGGTTCAAACCGGTCCCGGCTGTGATTGGAGGAGCGTTCCAAAGCGTCGATGTTCGAAGGCAATGCCGCAACCGTGATAGGCAAACGCGTTGGCAACTACGTTGTCGAACGCACACTTGCGCAGGGCGGCATGGGATCGGTGTTCGTCGCGCGCCATCCCGCACTCGGGCGCGAAGCCGCCGTCAAGTTCCTCGGACAGGATCTCGAGGCGCCTCCCGAGCTGACGAAGCGCTTCCTAGACGAAGCGCGCATCACCGCCAATTTGCGTCATCCGAACATCGTCGACATCTTCGATTTCGGTGAGCTCGACGGTCGTCTCTACTACGTCATGGAGCTGCTCGACGGTCGTGATCTCTCGGCCGTGATGCGCATCAAGCGCCACTTGAGTTGCGATGAGGTCATCGACTTCCTCGAGCAGATCTGCGCTGGTCTGGCCGCCGCCCATGCCGTTGGAGTCGTGCATCGAGATCTCAAGCCCGCAAACATCTTTCTGGTGCGTGGAGATCCACCGCGGCTAAAGCTCATGGATTTTGGGGTCGCCAAGATCATGACCACTAAGGGTGAGCAGACGCGTTACGGCCAGATCATCGGCACTCCACGCTACATGTCTCCAGAGCAAGCGCTCGGTCAAAATGATCGCATTACGCCCCAAAGCGACATCTACTCGCTCGGCGTCATCGCCTACGAGATGCTCACCGGAGTTGCCCCCTTTGAGCACGACTCTCCCGTGATGCTTCTCGTGATGCATGTGCGGGACCAATTTCGTCCGATTGACGAAATCGTTGCTGACGTCCCCAAGGCGCTTTCGGAGTTGATCGAGGCGTGCCTCGCCAAAGATCCGATAGATCGCCCTGCTTCGGCGCAGGACATACTCGATCGAGTCTCTGGTCTACGTCGCTGGTCCGGGCTACAGGCTAAAGAACCAGCCTCGAGCGTTCAGTCGCTTGGGGCCTTGTCGGAGGCAATCGACGCTGCCGATGTGACGTCAGCGTCCACCAATGGCAAGGACCTCTTCGTCGATGCGGACACCGTGCTCGGCTTGCCATCGGTGCCAACACCAAGTCCCGTCGTCGAGCAGGCACTCGAAGTGCTTTCGCAGCGCAGACCGAAAAGTACGGTAGACGGCGCTGCTCAATCCCCAAACGACCCTTCGGATGACCAGAAGAGCAGTCCTTTGGCCAACACCAACAGCGCGTCGCCGACGGCGCCAACTCTGGGCGAAGGCACCATCGACGCTTTCCAGGTTGCAGCCGCGGAACCAACTCTCGCGGCAAGCGTGAAGGCTGGGGATCCAGTACTGGTTGTGCGCGGCGAGTTCAAGTCCGTCGCGAAACCAGCGCCGCCCGTCGCGGCAAAGACGCCGGCGCCCGTCGCGGCAAAGACGCCGGCGCCCGTCGCGGCAAAGACGCCGGCGCTCGCGAAGACGCCGTCTGACGGGGCACTCTTGGGTGCGCCTGACAAGATGAACCGCGGCTCGGACAAGAATCGCGTCAAGAAGCCGAGCGACAATTCGACGGCTGCCGATCAGAGTCCTTCCATCGGACATGGCGGCGAAGGCGGGTCGGGCCAATTGCTGGCTCGTGACGCGGGCAACGATGGTCGTGCCTGGGCCAACGTTCAGCTGCATCTCGAGTCTGCCGAAACGACCAACCTTGAAATAAGTCACCTTGCAGCGACGGTCAATCTAACCGAATCCGACCGCACAACGTTGAATCGCCTGCTCGCACGTATGCAGCGGCGGGGTGACTTCCCTGCCTTCGTGCAGAACGTGGGTGAGGTGAGTAAACGTGCTGACTTCGAGGGCAGCTTTTCGGCGCAACAGCTTGGCAGCTCAATTCTGAAGGACTACGCGCTTACTGCCAAGCTACTGCGCATCGTCAACTCAACGTACGCGAATCGTTTTGGCGGAAAGATTTACAGCATTCAGCATGCCATCGTTATTGTCGGATTCGACCGCATTCGCTCGCTGGCGCTCAGCACGAGTGTGTTCAAGAACAAAGGCAACAAAGAGCACGCCGAACGGATTTCCGAATCAGCGATCAATTCGTTGGTCAGTGGCGAAATCGCGCGCCAGCTATACTTCGAGGCGGAGTTGGATGACCCCGAACAAGCCACGGTCTGTTCGATGTTTCGCAACTTGGGCAAACACCTGGTTCTGGTGTATCTGCCCGAACTCTATGACCAAATCGTCGCTTTGATGCAGCAAGAGGGCGCGAGTTTGAATCACGCTTCTGAACGCGTGCTCGGGATCTCGATGCATAAACTCGGCGTGGGAATTGCCGAGCGCTGGCGCCTCCCGCCAAAAATGATAGCGGCAATGAGCGTCATCCCGGAGCGTACCGGGACGATGAAACGCGAAGAAGACAAGCTGGCCGCGCTTGCCGAATTCTCGAACCAACTCTGCGAAATCGTTGCCAATGACTCGACACCCGCGGAACGTTCTGTCGCGCTGAAAGCACTGCTCAATCGTCACAAAAGCCTGATTAAACTCGACTCGGACGGTATTGCGGAGCTGCTGCAAACCACGCAGCAGTCCTTCGAAAAGCGCTACTCGTCGCTGCTCGGAGCAGCTACGCAGAGCTGTCGATTTGCGCGCACCGTGGCGACGCTGTCTGGGCAGGGGTTGACCGGAGAAGCCGTGGTAGCGGCTGGGGAGCAGCACCGACAGAACCAAGCACTAGCGACGCCTCAGGCTTTGCTCTCGACTGAGCCATCGGTGCCACTTGCGCCCCAACCCTTAGTGCTTACCGAACCCTCACCCGTTGTGACACCCGAGATAGCTGCAAGAGGGATTGGTCTGCGTCAAGAACGCGCCAAGCCGCAGGTTGCGAGAATCCAACTCGCCAGAGCTGTGGAATCGCCCGCTCCCGTTCTTGCCGATGCCGCAACCGGGTGCGAGAAACTCGACGTTGCCGTGGCGCAAGCGCTGACCGAGCTCAAGCGTTCTGGAAGTTCCGATCAACTGCTCGCGGCACTGCTCACCGCCGTGGGAGAATTGCTCGAAGTGCCGAGGCTCTTGGTGTTGCGCGCCACTCTGAGTCGTCGCGAGCTCACCGTCGTTGGTGGGATAGGCGACGATGCAGAAGGCCTGGCCAAGGAGCTTCGCCTGCCGCTGATGGCGGCCCGCGCGGCTACGGATCCGTTCTCGTTGTCTTACCATTCCAACCGAGACTTCTTCATTGAAGACGCGTTTGCTCCCAAAGTGGTGTCGACCTTGCCTCAACGCTACTTCGAAGCGGTCGGCTCAACGTCACTGATGATCCTTGGCTGCAATGCCAAGGGGACGCAACCAGTGGTGCTCATGGCGGACTTCGATCCACCGCGCTGCCTGCCGCTCGCCGAGCGCGTAACCCAGCTGGTTCATGCGCGACAAGCGATCGCGAAGATCGCGCCAAATGTGAATCACTAAGGCGGTCCGCCGCCCAGTCGCGTCGTAGCCGTTCTCAGCGTCACTTTCGATCCATCCGTACGCCACTCGATGCTTCCCAGTTCATCGGTGCGGTAGACGGGCACATGCGCCGTGGCAAGTCGCGCTAGCGTCGTCGGATGCGGATGCCCAAACCGATTGCGTAGCCCCACTGAAACGAGCGCAACCGATGGTCGAATGGCCTCGAGCCAAGCATCGCTCGTTGAGCTTCGACTCCCGTGGTGGCCGATTTTGAGCAGATCGGCGCGC
Organism: uncultured Polyangiaceae bacterium; assembly: GCA_964454965.1. GTDB lineage: Bacteria > Myxococcota_A > Polyangia > Polyangiales > Polyangiaceae > FEN-1139. The sequence goes on from CAYVXY010000009.1 coordinate 188,212, forward strand.
AAACGGGCAGCGTATTTTGCCACCAATTCGGACTCCTCGAGCGTTTCAGCGTCGCCCGAAAGAATGACGCTACGCATCCCCCAATCGAGTCTAATGACGAGGGATTGGTTGTTGGCGTTGTGCCCCTCGGTGACATCGGGGCAAGGTCCGAGCAATTGAATGAGAGCGCGGGAGCGTTCTGGGTATGCACCGCATAGATCCGGCAGATGCCGAATTCTCGTGCCGCGCGCGGCGAGATCACGGCGCAGCCGAACGAGTTCGCCCTCACCATGCTCGCGTGGCTCACCTGCCTCCCAAAACTCTCGAACGGGGATCTCACGCAGCACGGTCAACAGTCCGCCAAAGTGATCCGGATGGGGGTGCGTCAAGACAGCGATGTCGATGTGTTTGCGGCGCCTGGCGCGCAATAGTGGCAAAAGAACCCGCTGACCCGGATCTGGCCCTCCGGTAATGGCGCCGCCAGCGTCGACCAACATCAAACGTCCGTCAGGCAGGTCGACTAAGAGCGAATCGCCTTGACCAACATCGACCGCCGTTACACGGAGCAGACCGCTTGGTGCACCCGCGCGCCGTGCCACCAGTTCGAGGACGAAAAGGCAGATAGCGACGCAAGACAAAAGGACAAGCACGTGCCGTCGTTGCGGGCCTTGGGACATACTCGCCGAATTCCTAGCGGGACCTTCGATCGTTGCGGCTACGAGCACCCCCAAACCAATCACAGCGAATTGCTCGACTGTGGGTGGCGGCAGCGTGACCCTGGCCCAACCGACGGCGGCACTCACCTTGGCAATGGCACCCACGGCGAGCAAAGCACCAGAGCCTGCCAAGGCCAGGCCCTGTTCGATCCAAGGCAAGGGCGCCATGACTGCATGCACCAAGCAAAGAGGCAATGCGGCTACTTCACCGAGGGGGCCGGCTATGACATTGGCGACGAGCCCGGCGATGGTGATGTCCGGGGACAAGAGCAACAGCAACGGCGTGCAGGGGATCATCGCGGCCAGGGTCGTGCTCAGGGCTTCACCCAGCCAACGCAATGGTCGCCACCCGATGCGCTCGACGGGGCGCCGAAGCACCGGCCCAATCACTACGAGTCCCAACGTCGCCAACGCGGATAGCAGGAACGAAACGTCGTACCCCGCCAGAGGATCGTACAGCACGCCAACGACCAGCGAGATCGCCAAGGCGCGCAGACCATTGAGCCGCCGATTGCAGGCAGTGAGCGCATAGACTGCGGCCAGCATCCAAGCGGCGCGCCACGCCGACCCGCTACCCCCAGCGAAATCGGCGTAGAGCAGGGCTAGCAACGCACCGAAGGGTGCCAGATAGCGCCCGACGTCGACACTCTCCGCGATGCTCTCGCAGCGCAACAGCAATGCGCGCATGGCTGCAACCATCGACACTACGGCAAAGACCAAATGCGTCCCGCTGACCGCCAACAGGTGGGACAACCCGCTGCGCTGGAATGCCAGCTGTTCATCGGGCTCTAGGTCGTTCTCACCCAAGACCAACGCGCGACCGAGCGCTTGCGCCTTGGGCGCATAAGTCAGAAGGATCCGTCGCCGCACCCAAGCGCGCGCGCCATCGATCGCGTGACGCCAACCCGAACCTAGGGCAACGCGTTCGACGCTCAACGCTCCGCCACTGGCGACGACACCCAGAGCCGCCAGGCGGGGGATCGGGTCAGAAAGCTCGATCTGCCGCAAAGGCGCCACGGGGCCAAGCTGTGCGACGAACGAGACCATATCGCCACGACCGAGTCCATCGGGCGCCCCCACGAGCCTGACCCGGTGCTCGCCGCCAATGGCCGTGTCGCAGACGAGACCGTGCGCGTCGAGGACCACCACGAAACGCCCATCGCGCAAGATGGGCGACTGGACCACTCTGCCTTCACCGCCGCAGCGTGCAGCCGCGCCCAGATCCCGACGCACTGAGTCGCGTTCGGTCACAAAATCGACCACTGCGCGATGCCCGCGATAACCTGACGCTGCCGCGACAACTAGGGCGAGGATGCGCGCATGAGGGCTCAACTTGCGGCGCAGCAACCACAGCGCCATCGCTGCCGCCGGATAGGCCAAGTAAGGATGCAGTGTGAACTGTATCCCGAACAGGGCCGCAAGGGCCACGGCGAGCCAGGCGCACGGAGACAACGCCCCCGCGTTTGCAGGGGGCGTGCCTCACGCGAATTTCGCGACTTTTGGCTGATTCGAACCAGAACCGTGATTACGCCGACCTGACCAAACCTGGCCAACGGCTAGCGTTGGCCAGGTTCGGGACGCAAAAGATAGCTAGCTTGACGTACAGAGTGACGCACAACTCGTCGTAATCGCAGCGGACGAACTGCCTGCCGCCTGGAGTACGCAAACGCAACTGTCACAGTTCGTTGTGCAACCCGCACAGCTGTTGGACGTGTAGCAACTCCCTGGATTCGAAATGGTGGGCGTCTTCGTGGTTGACGGCGGCGCTGTCGGTGTACTCGCTCCGCCTCCCATGCAGGTATCCAACGCATCAGCCTGCGTTTCACAGGCGTCCAAGGCATTGCAGTCGGCTGCGGCCATAGCACAAGTTGCCAAAGCCTGAGCGTAGGACTGGCAAGCGCCCGTTGCCTCAAACGCAGGGCATAGGGCGGCGCATTCCGATGGTTCCAGGCATTCCATCGCCACGATGTGGCTGCAGACAGTCGCGCATTGTTGAGCAGTGCTGCTCCCGCTGGAACCGGGTGACGCCGCGGGGCTTTGTGTCGCCTGAGTGGCAGTATTGGGTGCCGCCTGAGTGGCGGTATTGGGTGCCGCCTGAGTGGCAGTGTTTGGCGCTGGTTGTGTGGCAACTCCGGCGTAGGGGTCGTTCTCTGTATCGCCCGCATTCATTGTGGTGCCAGCCGTATTGTCGCCATCGCAGGCAACTGCAGCTAACGCGAGCACCGCCAGGGGGACGCTGAGTTTCATAAGACGCATCCGAACCTCCGTGAAGGGGCGCGCGCCGTCCGGAGACGAACGCGCGCCAATCGATGAATCGCCGCGAAAACGAGGTTAGAGGTAGTAGAAGGCCGACACGCTGCCGGTGAAGATGTCCCAGGGATTGTTGCCCACGGTGGTTTCGACGACGGTACGGGTGTCCGTGACCTTCTGGGTCGGGGCGCCAGTGGGGGTCGTCTCGGTCTTGCCTTGATTGATTGCAGCGCGCAGACCGACGGAGCCCACCAGCGAAAGCTCTGGAATGCCGATGAACCCGAAATGGATCTCGGAGCCAACGCGCGCGCCCAGATCGAAATGGAGACCGGAACGGTCGATGGCACCGGCGCCTCCGTTTGCTTCCGTGGAAACCGCCTGTTGCGCGTACGCAAGGTTCATTTCAGGAATGATTTGGAATGAATAATGCTTTGCGGAGTGCAAGGCTATCGGCAGACCGAAATGCACACCAATGCCGGTGGGAGCCGTAGCATTGACGGACTGTGACACCCCGCCAGCTTCGGCCTTGGTCGTGCCAAACGTCGTCGCTAATCCGATGCCCGCGTCGATGCCCAAACCGGGATTGAGCCAGAAGCGCATCCCAATGATCGGAGCCGCGGTCGTGGTGAACGCGTTCGAATTGGCGTTTCCTATTGAGCCATAAGGCATATTCATGAACCCGAGGTAGCCAAATGCGAGGCGCCCAGCCATGGCGTCATGGTCACTCTCGCCGCCCTCTGCGACGGGCGCCGCGGCGGGCATGGGTGCGGCAGCGGGGGCGGGAGCGGGAGCGGGCGCAGGAGCCGGCGCGGTGGCGTCGGCATTAACGGTACCCGTCGTCCCCGTACCGATCGCGGCGGAACCTTCTGCTGTTCCGGTTGCCTGTTGGGCGGCTGCGGCAAAACCAAAAGTCGTTGTGGCGAGCACGATAGCCGCCGAGACAGAACGCTTCATCATCGATTTTTCTCCTTCAGTTGCGGCGCAAGATGAGACAAGTCCCTCCGGGCCCGCACACCTTACGATTCAAACAGGCGGATCCTGCCTCAGGTTGCGGCGTCAAAGCAACATTCGCGAGGGAGCCATGCAGTGCGAATAGGGAGTGGCACCTGGCTGCTTCAACTCAAATCCTGGACTTTTGCACATATTTCTCATGTGATTCTACTGTGCCTGCATCGCAACGCGTCATAATGGAACCATCTTGAAGACGCGAGTCGATGTATTGCTGGTCGAACGGGGGCTCTGCGGCACACGGAGTCAGGCCCAAGCTCTGGTCATGGCTGGTCGGGTGTTCACTGGTGAGCGGCGGATAGAGAAAGCCGGGACACCGATTCGAAGCGATCTGGAACTGACCGTCAAGCAGGGTCAGGCCTTCGTCTCGCGCGGTGGTGACAAGTTGGCCTACGCCCTCGAGGACTTGGCGCTCTCGCCCGAAGGTGCCGTGTGCGTCGATGTTGGCGCCTCCACCGGTGGCTTCACCGATTGCCTGTTGCAGCGTGGCGCTCGGAAGATCTATGCCGTCGATGTCGGGCAGGGACAACTCGCGGACAAGCTGCGGCGCGATTCGAGGGTGGTGTCACGCGAGGGTGTCAACGCGCGCTACCTCGTGGCGAGTGACTTCGACGAACCGATTGATTGGGTCGTTGTTGATGCGTCGTTCATCGGGCTCGAGAAACTCGCGGGGGCCATCGCGCAGATCACTCGACCAGAGGGGCTGTTGGTTGCGCTGATCAAACCCCAATTCGAGGCCGGCCGCGAGCAAGTGCGGCGGGGCAAAGGGGTGATTCGAGATCCCGAAATTCGACGCTTGGCCATCGAACAGGCGGTTCGCGCCATCTGCGCTGCAGGCTTCGAAGTAGTAGGACAATGCGATTGTCGCGTGCCAGGGCCCAAGGGCAATATCGAGCACTTCTTGTCGGCACGGCGTGGCTGACGGCGCGATTCAATCCGGCAATCGCGCAATCCCTGCGCAAAGGCATGCCCTCGAGGCAATGGTTTCCGTGACACTGCGTGAAGCTCTCGAGCGTTCAGGCGCCAATTGCCGCCTGGTTTCGGCTCGAAGCCCCCAATGCGGTTCTTCGGTTTCCCGCCGGTTCGGATTTTGCTACGCGTTAGGGGCGACTCATCGTCGGCTGACGTCGACTCGCCCCTGTGACAAAGAGACTCTATGCGAAAGCTGATGCTAGGCAACGAGGCCATCGCGCGAGGCGCCTGGGAAGCAGGAGTGCGCGTGGCCACTGCCTACCCGGGAACCCCGAGCACCGAGATCACCGAGTACCTCGCCGAGTACCCAGAGATCAACAGCGAGTTTAGCGTCAACGAGAAGGTGGCGCTCGAGATCGGCATTGGCGCTTGTATCGCAGGCGCCCGCAGCATCGTCTCGATGAAGCACGTCGGGCTCAACGTGGCGATGGACCCGCTGCTCTCGATTGCGTACCCTGGCGTCAATGCTGGGTTGGTCGTGGTCGTTGCCGACGATCCAGGACAGCACAGTTCCCAGAACGAGCAAGACACTCGCTACTTTGGCATGGTCGGCAAATTGCCGGTACTCGAACCGGCTGACAGCCAGGAATGCCTCGATTTCGTTGGTGCTGCCTTTGAGCTCAGCGAACGTTTCGATACGGTCGTCATCCTGCGACTGACGACGCGCGTAGCCCACTCGATGAGTCTGGTCGAGACGCACGCGCGCCGCGACGTTGCCTTGCGCGAGCACGACAATCGCGTTGGGAAATACATCGTAGCTCCCGCTTTTGCCAAGAAGCGGCGTGTGATTGCCGAGCAGCGTTTGCGCGACCTCGAGGCAGATGCCGAGTCAACGGCACTCAATCGCCTCGAGCTGCGTGACAAGGCCCTCGGCATCGTCACCAGCGGGATTGCGTACCAATACGTGCGGGAAGTGGCGCCCAGCGCAAGCGTATTCAAGCTTGGCATGAGTTATCCGTTGCCGCACCAACGGCTCCTCGAGTTTGCCCAACACTGCGAACGCGTTGTGGTCGTCGAAGAACTCGAACCGATCTTCGAACAACAACTTCGAGCTTGGGGAATTGCGGTCGTTGGCAAGGAGCGCGTGCCGATCATCGGGGAGCTCAATCCGGAGATTGTGCGCAGCGCGCTTGACTTGGGCACCGAACCCCTACTCGATACGGGTGTCCTCGGTGAGCTGCCAGTGCGGCCCCCCGTGCTGTGTCCAGGTTGCCACCACCGGGGCCCCTTTGCCGTACTGCGCAAACTCAAGCTCCACGTATGTGGTGACATCGGCTGCTACACACTAGCCGCGTTTCCGCCCCTCAACGCCATGGAAACGGCCGTCTGCATGGGCGCGAGCGTGGGCATGGCGTTCGGTTACGAGAAAGCGCGTGGCCCCGAATTCGCCAAGAAGACGGTGGCCGTCATCGGTGACTCGACGTTCTGGCATTCCGGCGTCACGGGACTCATCGATATCGTCTACAACCGTGGGGTTTCGACCGTCATCATCCTGGACAACGAAACGACGGCAATGACCGGTCATCAGGAGAATCCCTCGACCGGCAAGCTCATCTCGGGGAGGCCTGCTCCGGTGCTCGACTTCGTTGCCCTAGCGAAGGCGTTGGGTATTGCCAACGTTCGTGAGGTCGACGCGTACGATCTCGAGGCGCTCGAGACCGCAATTCGCGAAGAAGTGGCGCGCGAGGAACTGTCGGTCATCGTGACGCGCCGCGTGTGCGTACTCAAGCGCGGCGCTGCACCCAAAGGACCAGCGGTCGTCATCGACACCGAGAAGTGCGAGGCGTGTAAACTTTGCATTCGTTTGGGCTGTCCAGCCCTGTCCTTGGGCGCAACGGTCGTCGACGTCGATCCAACGCTTTGCGCGGGCTGCGGCTTGTGTGTCTCCACCTGCTCGTTCGATGCCATTTCACTGACTGCGCTGGCCGTATCCACCTCCCAATAGACGACCTAAGGCCATGACGAACAACATCTTGATTTCTGCGGTTGGCGGGCAAGGGGCATTGCTTGCTGCGCGCATTCTTGGCAGTTTCGCCTCCGCACAGGGACTACAAGTGAAGGTTTCGGAGATCCATGGCATGTCCCAGCGCGGCGGCAGTGTGGTGACCCATGTTCGCTTCGGCCCAGAGGTGCACTCACCGGTCATCGAAGCGGGGAGGGCGGACGTCGTGATAGCGTTCGAACTCCTCGAGGCGGCCCGCTATTCCCATATGTTGAGACCGGGTGGTACTCTGCTGGTCAGCACTCAGCAGATCCTGCCCCTCCCTGTGCTAACTGGAAAGATGGCCTATCCGGGCGACTTACTCGACCGATTGGCAACGCTTCCCATCACAACGATTGCCATCGATGCTCTCGCCGAGGCGCAGGCTATAGGCAACGTCAAGACCGTCAATACCATCTTGCTGGGCGCTTACGCCAGGCAGAGCAAAACCGACGTTGCATCGTGGCAGCGTGCCATAACCTCGAGTGTTCGAGAAGCCCACCGTGCTATCAACCTAGCGGCGTTTGAACGTGGCTACGCTTTGGCACCGACGCAAGCGCCCGCCAACCATGCCTGAGAGAGGAAAAAGACTGTGATCTGGAACAAACTCGCCGAGTGCATGAGTGCCGATGAGCGCATGGAACGCCAGGGCACATCCTTGCGCCAAGTGGTCGATCGAGTCTACCGGACGGTTCCAACCTACCGCGAGAAGATGACCAAAAATGGCCTTGCGCCCGAGGATATCCGCTCACTCGAGGATCTCGGCAAGCTACCGTTCACGACCAAGGACGACTTGCGTGAAGGCTATCCGTTTGGAATGTTCGCGGTTCCCAATCGACAGATTGTGCGATTGCACGCTTCGTCCGGTACGACCGGACGCGCAACTGTCGTTGGTTATACGCAAGCAGACATTCGGCTCTGGTCGGAGGTGGTGGCCCGCTGCCTTTCGGGGGCAGGTGCCGGGCCCGAGGACGTGATCCATGTGGCTTATGGCTACGGTCTATTCACAGGTGGTTTGGGTCTGCATTATGGCGCCGAGCTTCTGGGCGCTACGGTCATTCCAATCTCGGGCGGCAACACCAAACGTCAGGTGCAGCTCATGCGTGACTTTGGTTCGACTGTGCTTGCCTGCACGCCATCGTATGCACTGCATTTGGCCGAAGCCATGCGCGAGATGAAGATTGCTCGCGAAGAACTCAAGTTGCGTATCGGCATCTTCGGCGCTGAACCTTGGACCGAGGGTATGCGTCGCGAAATCGAGCAACAGCTGGGCATTGCTGCCATGGACATCTATGGCCTAAGTGAGATCATTGGGCCTGGTGTTGCCTGCGAATGCACCGAGCGTGCCGGGCTTCACATCCAAGACGATCACTTCCTCCCCGAGGTTATCGATCCGGAATCCGGTAGGCAACTGGGGGTTGGTGAACGCGGAGAGCTGGCGTTTACCACGGTCACCAAGGAGGGTTTGCCGCTGATTCGCTATCGCACCCGCGACTTGACCGAACTCGATCGTGCGCCCTGCAAGTGCGGTCGCACGACGACCCGGATGCGTAAGTGCCTGGCGCGCAGTGACGACATGCTGATCATTCGTGGGGTGAACATATTTCCCTCCCAGATCGAGACAGTATTACTCGAGATTTCCGAGTTGGCCCCCCACTACCAGCTCGTCGTCGAACGCGAGCACAACCTCGACAAGCTATCACTGCTGGTGGAAGTCGACGAACAGGTCTTTTCGGACAGCGTAGGTCAGCTTGAGACTTTTACGCACCGCGTGCGCGGTGCGCTTGAAAGCGCACTTGGTCTCGGTATCGACGTCAAACTCGTCGAACCCAGAACCATCGAACGCAGCGAAGGCAAGGCCAAGCGCGTTCTCGACAAACGCAAGCTCGTCTAATTCAGATTGCCATTGGGGAGTCACGTCATGATCATCAACCAGCTGTCCGTGTTTCTCGAGAACCGTTCTGGGCGTCTGACCGAAGTAACGGCCGCCCTTGCCAGCGAAAATATCAACATCACCGCCCAATGCGTAGCGGACACGTCGGACTTCGGAGTCCTGCGCATGGTCGTATCCGACCCGGAGCGGGCGCGCACGGTGCTGTCCGCGCGCGGCTTTTCCGTCAGCCTAACCGAGGTCCTGTGTCTGACGACTCCCAACGTTCCAGGGGCCCTGCATCGAGCATTGGAAATCCTCTCGGATTGCGGGATCAGCATCGACTACATGTATGCGTTTGCCGTCAGCGACAAGGCCTATGTAGTGCTGCGCACTAGCGATATCGCCGCCTCGATGTCGGCGCTGCTAGATCACCAACAGACGCTGCTGTCGACGAGCGACGTGTACGTATTCTGACGGCGGCCTCGTGCGATTCAACGCCAGGCACCCATGGGCTGGGGGGCTTAAGGCTTAGAAAAGCATCAATTCGCCGGTCTCGCCTGCGTCGGCGGGGCGCGGTGCCGGCAAACTGAACCCGTCCTTCACCTCGACCTCAATCCACGCCAACACGACGCCATTCGACGCAGCAAACATAGCGGGTTCGAGCGACGCCCTGGGCAACGGCTGAATCCGGATGCCTTGCAGAACAATCGGCGTGGTGAGTGCCACATCAATCTCGTATGAGAGGAGCTTGACCTTGAGCCTGCCGATGAGCTGGTTCGCGAGCTCTCCAATCCAATCTCGTGCTCGCCCGCCTGGTGGGCAGGAGGCGTCGAGAGGAGCCCGTTCGCAGGCCAGCAGGCAAGTGCCGCGCAGCTGCTCGCCGACGAACCCCATCACACTGGACAAGAGCGGATCGTTCGACGCACCCCAATCGAAATGTCCCCTAGTGAGAGTGACACCGTAATCGGCAAAGAGCTCAGTGCAGGATACGGCCGCCAGTTCGTTGATCGTGTCGGTCACAGAACATTTTTCGAGATACATGACGCCCCCTAGGAAACAACCTTTTTCGCAGCTGCAATGAGATTCTCGGGCTTCACCGGCTTTATCATCCAGCCCTTGGCGCCTAGTTTCTTAGCGCGATCGATCAGCGTGAAGTGGGCCTCTGTCGTGAGCATCACGACAGGGATCTTCGAGAACTTCGGATCCGCTTGGATCTTCTCCAGCATTTCGAGGCCACCAAGTCGCGGCATGTTCACGTCGAGAATAATCAGTGCCACCTCGTGCTCTGCCAATCGAGCCAAGCCGTCGAGACCATCCACGGCCTGCACGACGTTGAATCCTGCGCCTTCTAGCGTTGCGGTTACGGTGATCCGGATTGTTTCGGAGTCATCGACAATCAGAATCTTCTTCATACATGCCTCCCGAGCCACCAATCTGACGAGTTCAAGGTTGCTTCGGCCTTTCCTAGAATAGGATCACATCGCCCTCTTTTGCTGCTGAGTTCTTGCCAGTGTAGCGGATGCGCGAATAGTCGATGTTGCCGGTTAGAGTTACGGTGATTTCCCCACGCAAGGTGCGAAAACCGAAAATGGCCTCTGGGGGCTTTCCGGAACGATGTCGGTCGAGCAGTGTCCCCGTGACACTCGTGGGCAAGCCGGTGCGCAGATCGATGTCGCAGCCGTGAAGGCGATTCTTGATGCGGCCCAGAAGTTGGTTGCATAATTCTCGAGTCCAGTCTTTTGGCTCAAACGATCGCTGCACCGGATGCCTTGCGATGGCATGGATGGCGTAAGGCAAGAAGAGTCCCAAGCTTCCTGTCATGATAGGGCTGGCAAACGTGGAAGCGGACGAAAGCTGCTCGTCGAGTCCAGTTGGCAGCACTTTGGCAGCGAGCACCGGAGCGATGGCGATATCGTAAACCTGAAAAAGCTCGACCGCGGAGCTCTGCACAATCGTTGCCAAGGTGTTGCGGCCGTCAATCATGGAAGGCGGAGTCCGGTCGAGCCAAACACTCCTACTAAGCGTTAGCGGCATGCGCGGCCAAGTTGGTGGGGAAGGAAATCAGGAGCCACCGTCAAAAGGCACCAGTGCCATAGGTTTTGATACGACCGATTTCGCTCAAAACCGAAGGCGTGATCGCGACAAGGCCACACAGTAGGGCACACCTGCGCGCACTCCAGCCGCAAATGTAAGTCTACCGGCGAGAGCAGTGATGCCCGCGCAAGGCGATCATTGCCTGGCCTTCTGCCACGCCGCAATAACACGATCCATGGCTGCATTTACCTGGGGGCGAACGACCCAACGCTCGGGATCGGCCTGGAACCAAGCAACGGTTTTGCGGATCCCGACGTGAAATGGAATGGTCGCCACAAAGTCCGGCACGATGCGCTTGATCTTGCTGTTGTCGAAGACGGCGCTGTGGGCCTTGTCACCGAGCAGACCCGGCCCCATTTCTGGCTCGACCGCGGCAATGAACTCAGAGGGGATGTGGACGATGTTTGGAGTGACGCCAACTGCGTCCGCAATCGCCGCGTAGATTTGATTCCAAGTCAGAATCTCGTCTGTAGTGATGTGATAGCTCTGACCAATGGCCCCCGGATGGCCGAGCAATGGCACGAAGCCCTTCGCGAAATCTTCGGCGTGTGTCACGGTCCAGAGGCTCGTGCCGTCGCCATGCACGATGATCGGACGCCCACTCTTGAGACGATCCAACAGCGTGGCGCAGCCCCAACCGCCGACGGCGATTGGCAACACCGTATCGTATGTAAGGCTAGGACGCACGATGGTCGCGGGGAAATCTTGCTCGCGGTAGGCGCCCACTAACAGGTCTTCACAGGCGATTTTGTTGCGTGAGTAGTCCCAGAAGGGGTTCTTCAATGGCGTTGATTCGGTGATGATCGGCGTACGCGGAGGCTTCTCGTAGGCCGACGCGGACGAGATGAACACGTACTGTTTGGTGCGATCGGCGAACAGCGCCATGTCGCGTTCGATGTGTGATGGCTCGAAAGCCACCCAGTCGACGACGGCGTCGAAGTGCTCGTCACCCAGTGACGCGCGCACGGCAGCTGCGTCATTGATGTCCGCGCGAACGTGCCGAGCACCCGCAATCGCAACGGGACGCTCTCCGCGATTGCACAACCACAAATCAATGCCGCGGGCCACTGCCAAGCGACTGACTGCAGTACTGATGATTCCAGTTCCGCCGATGAAGAGTACGCGCATGACAGCCTCAGGAGTCGCGTCGCTGGTGTGGTTTGCACGAGCTGACGTCGAGACAGGTTCTAGCGCGTTCGTGACTCCACGAACACTCGATTGGCGCATGACCCCCGTAATCGCGCTGGCCCCTGCGTTCGCAGTTGTCCGAAACCGGTCCAGCATTTGCCTCTGCCCACCAGGCACATCCACCATCGGCCTCGACTCCAGCCGAGACAATTCGGCGAACGGCGATCCCGAGCGCTCCGAACTGGGTGCACAGACCCGATCCACACCGACTCGAGGTCTGGGACGGCGCAAGGGCCGCCTCAGAATAGGATGGATGCACCGACGGCTTTCCCATAGGCCGATCAACATACAAACACCCGGATCTTGAGCCTCTGCAGGCTCCGGGCCGCGGGTCCAGGTAAGGAAACCTGCGCCCCGCGTCACCCCTACATTTGCACACGGACTTGTGCCGTAGCTGAGACTAGCTTTGAACGTCGTGCTTACGAGTCGGCCTCCTCGAATCGCTCCTGACGAAATCGTCGGTGGGCGCTATCGCGTTGTGGCGGAACTTGGCCATGGCGGCATGAGTGTCGTGTATCGAGCGCACGACCGTCTCCTCGATCGCGATGTCGCGCTGAAGCTATTGAAGCTGTCGGAGGAAGAGCCGCGCAATCTGCTCTTTCTGCAGCAGGAATTCCGCGCGATGGTTCGTCTTCGGCATCCGCGACTCGTGCAGGTGTTCGATTACGGAATCCTCGAGAATGGTTCCTCCTACTTCACGATGGAACTCTTGGTCGGTGAGGACTTGTCGACCGTCGGCCCACTGCCACTCAACGCAATCTTCCAGCTTCTGCTATCGATTGCCGACGTGCTCGCGTTTATGCACGCACGCGGCTACGTGCATCGAGACGTGAAACCGGCGAACGTTCGCGTCTTGCCGACGGAGTCAGGTCAACCCATCGAAGTCAAGCTGATGGACTGTGGCTTGACTGAACGGCTTGGACACTCAAACTCAGCCGTTGCTGGCACGCTTGCCTACCTGGCACCGGAGGCGTGGTTGGGCTCACCCACCGACGTGCGAGGCGACCTTTATGCCTTGGGCGTGCTGGCCTACGAGATCGCTGCGGGACAACTGCCCTTCGATGCCTCGACCGGCGTGCGACTGCTGAAGTCCAAGACCCAGCATCCACGTGACTTGCGTGAACTCCGCGCGGACATGCCGGCGGAGTTCGCTCGGCTCGTATGCGACCTACTCGCTCCCGAGCCCGCCAATCGTCCAGCGAGCGCCATGGAAGTCGTGGCGCGGCTGAGTGAGTTTGCCGACATCGATTACAATCCCGATCCGACGATCTACTTGCGTACGCCGGCTCTCGTCGGTCGCAGTCGGGAGCTGGGTGAGTTGCGTAACTCGATCATCGAGGCGCATTCTGGCAAGCCGAACCCCCTTGTAATCGCGGGACCAGCGGGGGCGGGTAAGACGCGCCTGCTCGACGAAGCGCTGCTCGAGACCGGTATGCGTGGTGCCGTCATCGCTCGGGCGACTGGCCGCGGATTTGCTGGCGGCCCCTATGAGGTGTTGCAGGCGCTTATTGCCCCACTCTTGCACCTGCCCTCGGCTGATGCTGCACTGTCGCGTATTGGCGGTAAGGCCGCTCTCGGGTTCTCGCGCTCGAACGTCGTGGCAGACGCTGCAACTCAGCGACTCGATCCAGTAGCCGCGCGTCGAGTGCTTCACCTGGCATTCGCCACGTTTCTGGACGACATCTCGAAGCATCGGCCAATTCTATTGGCCATCGACGACATTCATCTGGCGGACGCTGCCAGTATCGATGCATTAGTCAGCGTAGTCACTGCGGGACTGCACGGCAACGTCGCAATCCTAGCAACCCTGCGGGACGGCGAAACCGTTTCACAGTCCTTGGCGCATCTGTTGACGTTGAGTAGTCGCCTCGAACTCGACCGAATGACGCTGGCGCAAATCGGTGAACTTATCATCGGCGCACTCGGTCCGGTGACGCCTAGCCCAACTCTCGTCGAAGACCTCGAACGCATCTGTTCGGGCAATGTCTACTTCGTACTCGAGATCCTCAGGGATCTAGCGGCGCGCGGACGGATCGAGCGCAAACGCACTCGCCTGCTCCTCCCCGATTCACTCGATGCCTCGGAGCTGCCCCAGAGTCTGTCCGAAGCATTGGCCCGCCGTGTCGCAATGCTGTCGCCTCAGGCACTCAATTTGGCCCGCATTGGCGCTGTCATTGGTCGTGCGATTGACTTCGAGTTTGGCAACGTCTTGATGGGAACCACCGACGAGGATTTTCTGGACGCCGTTGACGATTTGCGGCGTGAAGAGCTGATCGACGTGCAAGATCGTCAACTGCGTATTCACCACCCACGTTTGCGTGAGGTTCTGTACCAAGGCTTGAGCCCCGCTGAGCGACGCGAGCTGCATGCACACATTGCCCTGCTGATTCGGCAACAAGGGGACGACGAACGCGATCACGCAGCGGAACTGGGACATCACTTTGCCGAGGCTGGCGATGCACGCCAGGCGCTCGAGTATCTCGTTGAAGCTGGCGACACACGGTATCAGGGTTTTGCCTACTTCGACGCGCGCGAGGCCTACCAGCGTGCCTTCGATCTGTTGCCCGCAGCCCCGTTCTTGCGACGTCGCGAGCTTGAACGAAAGCTGAACGATCGTCTAGGTCGCATCTGCTTCTACCACGATCACAAGCAGGGTCCCAAGTACCTTGAGCGCGCCCGGCACTATCACCTGCGCTACGGTATGTTGTGGGCGATCGGCCCGCTCAGTCGCGTACTCGGTGCCGCAGTCTCAGTGGCGATTTGCGTGGCTCTTACCGCGCTGTTCGATGCTTTGCGGTTGCGGCCAAGGCCCGTAGAGCTCACTCTGGCGCGCCTGCTAGATTCCTTTGCGGCGACCACCTACCTCGCGAACTGCTACACCTATTCCGGGCGATCGCAGTCAGCGCTCGACGCTGCAGACCAGCTGTTGCCATTCGTGTACTCGTCACGACGGCTCCCTCGTGTCGGCTATCTGATGGCTCGGGTATACACGCTCGTTTTGATGAACCGGTTCGACGAGGCGGCGGCCGGTTCCGAAGAGGCCTTGTTGGTAATCCGGCGCGATCGAAAGACGCCGTTATCCGAGCACGATCGGGTGCATGCAACCGGTGGTGCATTGATTACCCGTCTTTGGGTCGACTTGACGCGTGGCTACACGCATGGATCGCGCTGGTGGCGGCCACTGGAAGAATACGTACGCGAGCATCCGACGGCATTGCTCGAATCATGGCTGATGGAAGTCCGAGTGTTTGCCGCGTTCCGTCAGGGCAAAGTTGCTGAAACTGAGGAGGCCTGGAGGCGCTTCGTCGAAAAAGCATCTCAAGCGGAGGTGGTATTCGTCCAGAGCAAATCCAAAGTATGGCTGGGGATGACCTATCTCGATGCGGGGCGCACGAGCGAGGCACAGGACATGGCCGACGAAGTGATCGGCGTCGGCCGTTCCCTCGACAATCCAGTAGTCTTGGGGCTTGGGCTGCAATTGCGGGGAATGGCTCTGCATGCTTGGGAACAGCTGCAAGATGCACAAGGTTGTCTCGAGGAAGCCGCAGCGCTTACGGCACAGCCCGATGTCGCCTGTTGGGAACTGCATCACTCGATCCTGCTCAATCTCGCAGCGTTGGCGTTGGATCGCAATGACCCCGATCGCGCCAGAACACTTGCGACTCGAGTTGAGAAGCGTAACGCCACCCTGGTCCTTTCGCACGATCTTCATCGTTGTCGCGCCAGTCGGATTTTGGGCAAGCTCGCGTTGGCTGAAGGCCAAACCGATGCTGCCATTCAACGGCTAGAACACGCATTGACCTTGGCGTCGGAACTGGACGACACCCTGGAGCGCGCCAGAGCCACCCATTCTTTGGCGCAAGCTTGGCAAGTCCGCGGTGATGCAGAACAGGCCGCGCAATACCACGGTGAATGCCAGCAGCTTCTGGGCGAACTAGGCAATACCTACCAACTGCGTCGGCTCGGCTACCCCACCGCGGAGAACCCCGAGCGCGGAGGTGGCGCGTCAATTCTGTCACGTGTCATTCAATTGGTGTCTGAGTCAGGCAACAGTTCTGTCATGGGGCAACATAAGGTTACAGACGCCAACATGCCTCGGGTCGGTTCGGGGTGTGGCTTCCCGTTGGACATAACCGAACGCGTCGCACATGAAGAAACGCTCGTCGCTGCTGATTCGACGAACGGTTCGGTCCCGGGCAAGTCAGGCTAGACACAGATCTGGTGTCTTAGCACTGTGGTCAAGTCGCAGCTGTGTGCTAGCCTCGGCCGCAAGGAGCCAGAAAGCCCATGTTCATTGGACACCAAGCGGCGGGGTTTGCGTTGAAACGCTTTGCTCCAGGCGTGAGCCTCGGTTGGCTATTTCTGGCGACTAGCGTGCCGGATCTGCTGTGGCCCCCACTCATACTGGCCGGCGTCGAACACGTACGGATCCAGAAGGGCTTTACCGCGGTCAACTTTCTCGACATGTGGGACTATCCCTGGTCACACAGTCTGGCGACCAATCTGCTTTGGGGTGTCCTTCTGGGCCTTGGGTATTGGGCGATGAAGCGTGATCATCGTGGCGCCATCGTGCTCGGATTCGGTGTGCTTAGCCATTGGCTGCTCGACTACATCAGTCACGTTCCCGACTTGCCCCTATATCCCAATGGACCAAAGGTCGGGCTGGGGCTTTGGAATTCGATTCCGGCGACCATTGCAGTGGAGTCGTCTCTGTTCATGTTGGGAGTGCTCCTGTATCTACGCACGACCGTGCCTACGGGCAAAGTGGGCCGTATTGGTTTGGCAGGGCTAGTTGCCCTTCTCGCATTGCTTTACGCCGGCTCCGTCAACGGCACTGCGCCGCCCAACACGACCGTCCTTGCGTACACCGGCTTTGCCAACTGGCTATGGGTGTTTTGGGCGGCGTGGGTGGATCGGAATCGTGCGATTTTTGTCAAGCGCGCCGGATCGGCAAGCATCAGCAAATTGCAGTTGGAAGGGCGGCATATCGGAGCGTAACCTGCCGTTCGCCATGGCCTTCGTTGAACCCACCAGACCGATCACCGTTCAACCCGTTCTCGTGACAGGGATCTCGGGGTTCATCGGATTGCACGTGGTAAGGACGCTGCTCGCCCACGGGTATTCGGTAAGAGGCTCGTTGCGATCGCTTGAACGCGTCGAAGCGATTCGTCAAGCACTCACGCGAACCGGTCAAGACATCGAGTGTCTCGAATTCGTTCGGCTAGACCTGACGCGTGACGAGGGCTTCAGCGACGCGTTTCGTGGCATTGAGTACGCGATTCATTTGGCGTCGCCCGTGCCAAGCCGGCCGCCTCGTGACGAAAACGAGCTCATCGTGCCGGCGCGCGACGGAACGCTCCGAGTTCTCCGTGCAGCCTCAGCACAGGGTACGCGTCGCGTCGTGGTCACCTCGTCGATTGCGGCGATTTTCGCCGGACATCCCCGCGACGGGTCTCACGTTTTCGACGAGTCCGACTTCAGTCGGCTTGACGCACCATTGTCGGCTTACAACAGGAGCAAATCCGTCGCAGAAATGGCCGCTTGGGAGTTCGTCCGGTCCCTGCCCGACGACAAGAAACTCGAGCTTACGACGATCCACCCTGGATTGGTACTTGGTCCGATCCTCGACAGCGATCCCGGTGTGACGAACGAGGTCCTGCTCAAACTCGTGAGGCGACAGTCGCCGGGTCTTCCGAATTTGAACCTAGCCTTGGCGGACGTACGCGACATTGCGGAATTGCATTACCGAGCGATGGTGACTCCTGAGGCCAAGGGTCAGCGGATTTGCTGTGCCTTGCCCAATGTCCACGTCGAAGAGCTCGCCGCCATCCTTTCGAAAGGAGGCTACCGTGTGCCAACACGGCGGTTGCCTGACTGGATGGTGCGGCTCACGGCCGTGTTCGACAAGAAGGTGGCACTCATCGTCGGAGATCTCGGCAAGCGTTGGGATTTCGATTCGACGCGCGCCCGAACGCTTCTTGGCTGGGAACCACGCAGCCTCGAGTCGACGGTGCTCGACGCGGTTGCGAGTTTCAAGCAGCACGGGCTGGTGTAGCCCAAAGACGCCTGATGCCAGAAACGTTGCCCCGTCAAACACTTCCGCCATCGCAGTTCCACGGATCGCCCATCTCGCGCTGGTGTCAATCAACGGAGCGTGGCATCCTTTTCACATCATGCGTGCTAACGACCGACGCTTCGCCTTCGTCTGTTTGCTCGTGTCAGCCTCGGTAGGTTGCTCGGGTTCTTCGACGGAATCTGGCAACTCGACGCTGGGCGGGGCGACCAACACGAGCGGATCGAGTGCGAGAGGTGGTACGACTGCGAGTTCGGGCGGTGCCATTACCGCGGGCGGACAAACCAACAACCGAGGCGGCGCCACGAGTAGCGGCGGCGTGTCCAGTCAAGGCGGCGCCGCAACGGGCGGCAGTGTGGCAGCAGGCGGCAAGAGCCAGGGTGGCAACGCAGCAGGCGGTGCCGCAACAGGCGGCACGACTGCAGCAGGTGGCACGAGCAAAGGTGGCAATGCGACGTCCGGCGCCGCAAATGGGGGCAGCTCGAGCAAGGGCGGCACTGCTAACGTCGCGGGCGGCTCGGGCAAGGGCGGCGCTGCTACGACGGGTGGCACATCGCCGGGCGGCGCCGCTGGCAAAGGTGGCAATGCAACGACTGGTGGCACGTCAACCGGTGGCGTTGCTGGCGGCGGTACCGCGCCCAATTGCTCGGGCACGGGCTGGAACCTCGTATGGTCCGACGAGTTTGACGGAGCGTTAGGCAGCGCCGTGGATACGACGAAATGGACCTTCGATCTAGGCAGCCAGAACGGTGGTTGGGGCAATAATGAACTCGAGTACTACACGAACACCACCAATAATGTCGCGATGGACGGCACGGGTAATCTCGTCATTACGGCGCGCAAGGAGTCCATGGGTGGCATGGCCTACACCTCAGCGCGCCTCAAGACGCAAGGCCTGCACTCTTGGCAATATGGTCGCATCGAAGGCCGAATGAAGATCCCGGTTGGACAGGGAATTTGGCCAGCATTTTGGATGTTGGGCAATGACATCACCACCAATACTTGGCCAGCGTGCGGCGAGATCGACATCATGGAGAACGTGGGCAAGGAGCCCAACATCGTCCACGGTTCCCTGCATGGTCCTGGCTATTCCGGCGGCAATCCTCTGACCGGAACCACCACGCTCACCGCGGCAGTTGGTTCAGCGTTTCATCTGTTTGCGATCGAGTGGGATGCTACGAGCATCCGCTGGTACGTGGACAACACACTCTATTCGACGAAGACGACGAGCAACGTGCCAAGCGGCGGGACTTGGGTCTATACTCATCCGTTCTTCATCATCCTCAACGTTGCAGTTGGCGGCACCTGGCCTGGCAGCCCCGACAGCACCACCGTGTTTCCGCAGCAGATGCTCGTGGACTACATCCGGGTGTGTCAGAAGTAGGACAGATCCCTTCCAAGGAGCGGCGTCCTCGGGCCTGACCCATGGCGGCTCACAGCCGTTCAGTCCCCAGAACCCAGGCGAAACAGCGCTAGATGCCACCGCGCCGGCCAAATCCGGGTCGATTTCAGGGTGCTTGTGATAGGCTCCCCACTCCTCGGAGGATAGTTCCCATGCTTCTTGGTCGCAGCCTCATCCTTTGCGTTTGCCTCTTGTCCCTTTCGGCGTTCGTTCAAGCGGAGACCGCAAGCAAGTCAAAGCTCGAGATCGGTGGCGGGTTCAAGTCGGATTCGACGAAGACCGAAGCCAAAGCCAAAGCCGAAGCCGAAGCCAAGTCGGAAACCACGGCCGGCGCGAAAGCAGAACCCAAGGCGACAGAGGTTGCCAAGAAGGACGCGTCGGGTGTGCGCCGCGATCCCAAAGGC
Source organism: uncultured Polyangiaceae bacterium (assembly GCA_964454965.1). Classification (GTDB taxonomy): domain Bacteria; phylum Myxococcota_A; class Polyangia; order Polyangiales; family Polyangiaceae; genus FEN-1139. Next base: position 208,152 of record CAYVXY010000009.1, read on the forward strand.
AAGAAAGGGATCAGTCCCTACTGGGAAGCGATTCGCCGTGGCGACGAGGCCGCGATGGCCCGCGACTTCTCGAAGGCGGAAGAGGCCTATCAAGCAGCCATCGGCCTCGAGCCGAAGAATCCCTTGGGGCACTTCCGCAAAGGGCAGATCCTGGTGCGTGCCGGCAAATTGACGGACGCTGAGACAATTTACCAAGACGCGATGCGGCTTGCCGACAAAGACACCACCATTCACGCGGCCGCGTTGTTCGTGCTTGCGGATCTCAAGGAGCGTCAAGGTCAACGCGACGCGGCGATCACGGCTTGGAAAGCCTACGCGGATTACCTCAAGGCCGAAGCCACTGCCAAGGGCTACCCCGAGACCGCCACCGAACGTGACAAGCGCCTGAAGAAGTACAACGAGCTCGTTGTCGAAGCCAAGGCCGTCAAGGAGCGCATCCAATTGCGCCTCAAAGAACTCGACGAGGCCAAGAAACGTCAGGCCGCAAAGAATCCCAACGAAGGCAAGTAGCGGCAGTCGGTATTTGCCTAGCGCACGCGGGAGATGACGATGGACGACCGACTTCAGGCGATCCTCGAATCGTCGCGTCAGGGCAACGTCTGTGTCTTGACCGGTGCGGGGATCTCTGCGGAAAGTGGGATCCCGACCTTTCGTGGCAAGGATGGATACTGGGTCGTCGGTTCGCGCAACTACATGCCCGAAGAGATGGCCACCGCGCGCATGTTCCAGCGGCAACCCGACGAGGTTTGGCGTTGGTACTTGTACCGTTTCGGGATATGCAAGAAGTTTGCGCCGAACCCGGCACACCATGCCCTGGTCGAGCTCGAACGGCATTGCGACGAGCGTTTTCGCCTCGTGACCCAGAACATCGATGGACTGCATCGACGCGCCGGCTCCACGCACGAGCGCACCTATTGCATCCACGGCGATTCAGCCTGGGTTCGCTGTGCGGACGACTGCGGCGTAGGCCTACTCGAGCAACCTGATTTTGGTTTGCGCGACGCAGGCACACCGCTGTCCGCCAAAGACAAGGCGCGGCTCACCTGTCCGCAATGTGGCGCTTGGTTGCGGCCTCATGTTCTTTGGTTCGACGAATGCTACGACGAACCCCTGTACCGTGCTGACAGCGCGATGCAGGCAGCGGCCAACGCCGATCTACTGCTGGTGGTGGGCACGAGCGGAGCCACGAACCTGCCGTCGCAGATTGGACAACTCTGCTACCGCTTGGGTACGCCGATCATTGATGTGAATCCGGAACCCAACCCGTTCTCGGTGCTGGCCGAACGCGCGCAGCGTGGCTTTGCGGCGCGCGGTGCCGCCTCGGTGTTGGTGCCGCAGATCGTCAGCGTGTTGGTGGGTTGAGGCGCGGTTCGATTCACCGGTACGGCGACCTTCGGCAACTTCGAGATCCACACCTTACCGTACGGAATCAACCGGACGTTGCCGCGACTGCTTGGCAGTGGGAGGTAGTTGAACCGTCACTCGATCGGTCTATCGGAAACGATGAAATCATCGAAATCCGCGATTTGGGCGAGCGCCGGTGCCCAACTGGCGTCACTGCCGCCGAAGAAGGTAGAGAAATAGAGTGCATCAATGCCGAACGATTCCGTCGCGATGCGATAGATGAAGGCCTGATTGTCGAGCGCGAGCCCGCCATCGAACCAACTCTGAAGAATGCCATCGTGCACACCCGGCGAATTCATCCGGATTCGATGCTGAACCCGATGCCACTCACCCGGGACGAACGCGACGTTGGCTCCGCCGACGCGATACGGAAAGTCGTCTCCGCAGCTATTGACCTTCTCGGGAAAGTACAGGTACTGCACGCAAGCGCCGGCAGTTCGCCACATCATGCGTGCGGAGAAACCTGCGGTATCAGTGACACAACCCGTCGGATGCGTGCCGCCAACCAAACCGGGCAACTTGCCGCCCCGCACGAAGTCGAACCCCTGAGCAAAGCGCAGCCGATAGGACAAATAGAGCTCCTCGAACGAGCCAGAAAGTGGAACCAGGAATTGGACGCCCCCATCGCTTGGGCCATACATGCCCGCACTGTAGGTGACCCTCAAGAAGCGCTCGCCGTTCTCGTCGACAACCGTTGCACGGCCCTCGTCCAGACCATCGTTCCACGTAGCAGTCCCCGAGAAGTCCTCCCTGACCATGGACTGGGTGTAGTTGCCCAACGCACGATTCTGAAAGTCTGCGTGGATCAGCACGCGGCCGGTTCCACCTGCGGCGCCGTCGCTACTCGCCCCACCCGATTGGGTGCCGCCAGCGCTTGTACCACCATCGGTCGGCATAGTTGCCAGACTCCCACTGGTTCCTCCAGAATGGTCCAGCCCACTCGAGCCGCCCACACCTGTGCCCATCGGAGACTTCGGGCTGCCGCTACAACCGATCAACATTGCTAGGCAAATCGATGGCAGCAGTTGGTTTTTGGCACGTGTTCGACGGCGGGGTTCGAACTTCTCTAGCATTCGTCCAATATGCCACGGCAGCGTCGCTGCGGATCAACGATTCAGGTCAGGAGGTTCTTGAATGGCTTTCTGGACTTCCATCGATAGGCACCAAAATCGCGTTGATCCGTTGACAATATTCTGCCCGACCCCAGTTCTTCAGCGGCAATCACCAGAGATGCGTCGGCTAGATCCATTGGAAGATCCCGGTACTTGAGCATCAATGTCTCGATTCGCGGAAGGTGTGTCGGCTCTAGGCGGAAAATCTCGAACGCACCGACAACCGCGCTGCGCATGAAGGCTAGCTCGGCGTCGTAATTGAGGCGTGTTGCCAACAGATGACAGGTCTCCGTCATGACAGGCCAAGTCGTCATGAAGGGTTCCTTGTGCCGATTCAACGCAGCAACGGCGCGAGCGTGAACCGAATCGCGCGAGGCCGCGAGGCCGCGAGGCCGCAGAGCCCTGCAGTTAGCCGCAGGGGTTGGGTGCAGAGCTGAAGCGGCTGACGTTAGCGAAATGTATGGCGACTAATCCTTCGCATATCCAGATGGTTACAACTGGTAGAACATCGCTAAAGTGCCCGCTCGCCATCACAGTTCTGCGAGCCCCCACCGGAGCCTGGCGCCCGCTCTCTCAGGGAATTCCTATGGTCACCACTGCTGCGTCACTCTCGGCGCGGACTGCTAAGTCAGGTTCGAGTCAGGCTCGAGTCAGGCTACCGGCAAGCATACTGGAAGCCGGGCCTCAGAATCGCTTGCCGGTAAGCAGGATCGGAAGCTCGGCTTCCTAGGTTGCACCCCGACAGGCGAGCGCCGCAGACTCATGCAGTGGGTCCCTCGCGGTCGGCAACCAATAAACACCAGAGGCTAGAGGAGCGTCAAGGATGTCGCTGTCGACATCGCCGCATAGAACGTCTCGCTCCACAATGGCTCGGCGAGTCCAGTGTCGACTAGAATCATACCTCCTTCGACAGTGACTTCGTGAGCGCATCGCTGTAGCCGCGCACGGTGTTCGTCGCATGCCGTTGCCACGCCGTTCCAACCCAACCAGAAAGCTTCACACGTGAGCAACTCTGTCGCGGTGATCAAGAGGTTGTGGCTATGAGGATGGATTGAAATCTGTTACGCCGAGCAATTCGAGGCAACGTCAGTCAATGGTCCACTTCAAAACGCATGATGTCCTGGGTCTGTGCGCGATTCTGCTCCTTGGTTGCGGCGAAAGCTCTCCCAGTACGGGCAATACCGATAGACTTGCCGGTGGTGGCACGAGCGGCGCAGCTACTGGCGGCGCGAAGTCTTCAGGCACCGCGGGCTCCATGGCGGTTACTAGCGGCGGTGCCAGTGCCGGGGCGACCGCCGTGCCAGCGTTCGGCGGAACCAGTACTGGCCAGGGCGGCGCTGCGAGTGGTGGTGCGGCCGCATCCGGCGGCAGCGGCGTCGGCGGTACCGCGACTGCCGGGGCGGCAGCGGGCGGCACCGCGACCGGCGGCACGTCCATCGCCGGTGCGGCAACCGGAGGTAGCCCCAATGGCGGCGCAGCAACCGGTGGCAATGCCACTGCGGGAGCTGCCACCGACGGTAACTCGACGGGTGCCCTTGCCGGCAGCGCGGGCTCGAACGACGCTGTTGCTGGCAATGGCAATGTAGGCGGTTCCGCGGGTGCTACCGGCACACCTGACAATCAAGCGGGCAGCGCTGGCGCTGGACCGCTCGTTGAATGCTTCCCCTCGAGCATCGCCAAGGTCAACGTCTTGGCGCTGAAGGACGCGGCGCCGAATGGTGCGGTTAGCGAAGGGCGGATGTGGGTTGGAGGGAACTTGGCGTTTAGTGGCGGCTATAGCGTCAACGCCACCCTTGCCACGACGACTAGCTGCAGCGAATACGGACTCGTCGTTGGCGGAAATATCACGGGGGATCCTAGCGTGCCTGCCGGCAGGGCTGCCTATGGTGGGACGTTTGTTGGCGCACACTCGGGCAGCTGCGGGATCTACCACACCACAGTCGTCGATTTCGCGGCTCTCGATCAGCAGATGAAGAACTACAGCGCAGCCCTCAAGACCTTGGTGCCCGAGGGAGTTGCAACTGTCTCAGGTGGGTACCTGACGCTAACCGGAGGTAGCGCGTCCCTCAATGTGTTCGGTTTGAGCGCAGCAGATCTTACCGCCTACGGCCTCAAGTTCGCCGCCCCGACTGGCTCCACCGTCTTGATCAACGTCAGTGGTACGACAGTGAATTGGACAGGCAAGGGCTTTACTTTTCCCGAAGGTCCAGGCAACTGCAAGTCAGGAACTTCCACCTGGTGTCACAGGATCCTCTACAACTTCTACGAAGCCACTTCGATGACCGTGCTCAGCATCGGAGTCCAAGGTTCAATCCTGGCTCCCTACGCCACATTGGATGGCGGTGGTGGCAACGTGGACGGACAGGTCATCGTCAACAACCTCAAGGGCGGCCTCGAGTATCACCCCTACCTGTTCAACGGTTGCTTGAAGCCGTGAGGACTCAACACCGAAAGCAGCCGTCCTCAGCCAAGTAGTGGACAATAGGTCAAAACTCCTCGCGCAAGGCCGAAAACTTGGCTTCACGCCTGCAAGCCAGGCACGATCGCGACCATGGCAAAAACCTGCGAGGTTTGCGAGAATTTCCGCAACAAGAGCGACCTTTCTGCCCTCAAGATCGTCGAGGTTCCCTTCGACCAGCGGTCAGTCCTGCTCTGCACGGGGCATGCGAAAATCGCCGAGAACTCGGGCGTGACCAGTTTCGAGGAGCTGCGCGAGCTTTACGGCAGTGGACGCCGCTCCTACGTGCCGCGCCGCAAGCCTGCAGCGATGCAGCCAAACGGCGAGGCACGCAAATCCGGGCGGCGCGCGACCGACAATTAGAGTGGCCCGTTTGCCCTGGTGGCGGTTCAGCGGGGTTTGCCGACCGCCAGCAGATACAGTGCCCGTTGCGGGTTATCACCGAACAGCTCGCCGATTTCCGCGTCGTAGAAAGCCCCCACGCCGCAGGCACCCAGGTTCTGGTTGGTTGCCATCAAGTAGCCAACCTCACCCATGATGCCGACCTGAAGACAAGCTCTACCAAATACCTGCTCGTCCACCAGGGTCCAAGCGACGACATACGCCGCCTCAGCTAGCATGGATTGATCGAGTCCGGCGTGCGCGACCTCCGAGGAGAAGTCCCCCGAACGTGCGAGCTCGAGTCTGCCGCTCGCGGTGTCGTGTCGATACAGGCCGGGTGCCAAGCCCGAGACGCTACGCACGAAGAGCCAAGTCTGGACGACATCCGTTTTGCCAAGGAGACTCATTGCAGCTGTGAGTTCTTCAAGCCCCGTTTGCTCTACGGGTGCCTCGAGGAATCGCCGGTGGGACCGCCGTTCGCGAATGACATCGAATAAGTCACGCGCCGAGTTGGCAGTGCCTCTCGTCGCGGGTGGGCTCGAACGTGCGTCAGCGGCAGCGCAATCGAGAACCATGAGTACCCCTTCACTTTCTGCCGTTAGGCCCAAGGCTCTTTGGAGCTCTTGCGCTGCGAACCTTTCATTTGCCCCACAATCGATACCAAGGGCACGACTCGTCAAAAGCAGGTTGGCTGCGACATGTCCGACATCGAGGGCTACATAGCGTGGTGCACGCGTGCCATACTTGAACGCGGTTCGGCGGTAACTGGCGCCCATTATCAGTGACAATGGTACGTCGACTGCGGTTGAAGGTTGTGGTGCTGCCACCCGAACCAAATCGTGGCGACGGGGATCGTAGTAGTAGATGCCGCGCGCTAGCCCGCTTGCGCGACGCACCGACAAGAAGATATCCGTGGGATATAGGGCACCAGCGGACGCGGCCGCACGCAAGCCACCGCTACCACCGGTCTCACCGTAGCCATAGTAGAGCAAATCGGACAAAGCGAGCAGATCCGGGAGAGGTGCCGCACCACTCGCCGACTCCCGGTAGAGGGCTCGTTCGAGGGACACGCGTGACTTCGGGTGAGGTCGCGGCAACTCGATGCGCGCAGCCCCTGGGTATTCGCGAATGCTTGGCGGTTCGGATCCGCTACTGTCAGCAGGTTCTCTGGTATCGCGCATCATCGTGGTTTCGACGTAGCGACCGTGCCAGTTGACTGAGGAGGCTAGTCGTAGCGGCGCGGTCGCTGACGCTGGCGTTGCAACCGGGATGGTTTTCTGCGCTGTCGAGCGTTGACGACCCTGGTGGCAGGCGGGTAGCAGTCCCACGAGCAGGGCCAAGAAGGTTAGGTGCCTCATTGCGAGACCGAATGATACGCGATCGATGCAGCGTATTCGAGCCGCTTTGCCGCAGCAATCGGCCCCGGGCTACTCTGCCACCAGCACGATGCCATCCGTCGGGCACCCAGCATTCGCCGTTTCTCCAGTAATAGTCACGCGATGCTGCAGATCATGATACCCGGTGCTCGCATCCCAGAGTGCGGTGTTGGCGAGCCGCATGGCATAGGCAACTTGCGCGCGCAGCGCGGGCGCGGGATCTGCCAGAGCGAGCCAGAGGCGGTAGTTGCCGGCGGCCATCGAAGCGGGTACACACAGCTTTCCATCTATCATGTGGCCAGCGCCTGGCACCAAACGGCGTGGATCGGCAGTCAATCGAGCTCGGTGGAGACTATTCGTTGTCTCGTGACGTAGCAGTACCTCGAACGAGCGCGGCCCAACAGGCGGCGCGTAGCCATCGTTGCGCAGCGAGAACGAGACCGAGAGCACCCCACCGGGTGGAACCGAGTTGGCGTAGGTGCCACTCACGAGGGAAATCCGGTATCCGAGCAAGCGGCGCGCGACGTCGATATTGCTACCCCAATTGCCCAGGACCGTCGTGTTGTAGTCGCGGTTGAGGTAGGTGTAGTGTAACTGTGCCATGTCCGACGCTGCATGCGTCCAGTCGGAGTAGGTGGAGACAGCACAGGTCTCGCCGCCTTGAGGCAAATACAGGTTCTCAGTTGCCAAATAGGCCTTGTCAGCAGTCACATCGGCGTAAGTGCCCTGGTCGTCTGCGCTCGCTACGAAGCAGTCATTGTGGTGTCCTACTCGGGCCTTGCTCGCCGCGGTAAAGCCTTCACTCGAAGTGAGCGCCGCGGCTCCGAAGAAATGCTGCTTGAACGCCGGAGTGCGTAGCTCAATGGTACGCGGGCTCGGCAGAGCCGCGAGCCAAGCATCGACGACGGCTCTGCGGTCGTCCCATTGAGCACTACTGATCTGCCCCTGATCGCCGAAGAAGTCCGTGTAGTACCATTCACCCCAGGCTCCAATGAACCCAGCCTGAACCGCCAGAATGACGTCGGCGTTTTGCTGCAGGATCGGAGCCAGTTGCGCGATGTGGCCTACCACACGCGCGCGACTGGCATCTCCGTAGGGCGCCGTCATGCTGTCAGTGTAAGCAAAACGCAGGATCGTCTTGAGCCCAGCGAGCCTAACTGCGCCCAGATCAGCGGCAATGGCGTCGAGGTACGTGGCACTGATGTCACTCGAGCGAAAACTCTCGAGGTAGTACAGGCGCAAGATGAGGGTGATGGCTTCACTCGTGCGATAGCTGGTCAATTGTTGAGCCCTCAGCGCCACGTGGCTATTCGCATGCGTCTCCTCGTGATGATAGAAACCGCGTTCCGGGTTTGCAAAGATGCCTGAGCTATCCGCCGTGTAGTTGACGGTTGTGGTCGACGAGGAAGGCGAGCCAGCCGTGGCAAGTCCGCCCGCTGCCAAGCCGCCCGTGGCGAAGCCACCTTGCGCTGTACCACCTTTGGCAGCACCGCCTAACGTCGTACCGCCTGTAGCGAAGCCACCTTGCGTCGTACCTCCTTGTGCAGAGCCACCACGCGCTTCGCCGCCCGAGGGAAAGCCACCTTGCGTCGTACCGCCTGTAGCAGTGCCGCCTAACGTCGTACCGCCTGTAGCGAAGCCACCTTGCG
>CAYVXY010000009.1:216631-366804 GCA_964454965.1 uncultured Polyangiaceae bacterium
CCGCACCGCCCGTAGCGAAGCCGCCTTGCGCCGCACCGCCCGTAGCGAAGCCGCCTTGCGCCGCACCGCCCGTAGCGAAGCCGCCCTGGGTTGTTGCACTGGCGCCTCCCAGCGAGGCATCGGAGCGCGTCGCAGAGTCTGAGCATGCCGTGAGGATGGGTACCAGCGTCGCGAACAAGGCCATGCGCACCAGCGGGGCAATAATTGTCACGGTGGATAGGTGGCCCAGGCCGATGCAAAAGTGGTCAACAAATGCGACTCGGATATCCCGGCCCGTCTTCGCCTTTCTACGTGATCACGACGGGCTAACCAAATAGGTCATGGCATACGCGTTGCTAGTTGCAGCCAACGGAGCTGGTTTCGCGTCGAAAGGGTGACCAGCACTGGCAATGAAACGCGCCATGAATTCAACGGATTGCGCCACCAGGACCGGATCCGGAGCGGTCACAATGTGCCACGGGGATCAGCGCTTTCTGTCGGCAGCCAATGTGCCACTGGCACAGTTGAATCGGGCGATTGCTGAGGCCACCGGGTTGGCGGGGCAAGTAGGCGGGGTCGATTCGCAAGGAGGCAAGTGATGCGACGAAATGGACATGTTTGGAATGGGTCGGTAATCGTTCTAGCCACTGGGACAATGCTGCTCGTTGGTTGCGATTCGACTGACGCGCGTGGTGGTGGCGGGACGAATGGTACCGACACCTCGAGCGGTGGTGTTGGCCAGCTATCGAGCGGCGGCGCGCAGAGCAAGGCCACAGGCGGTCGCACGACGGCGTCGTCGAATGGTGGTCAGACGTTGACAGGTGGTACGACGACTTCTTCGAGTGGTGGGCAGTCGTCGACGGGCGGTACAACCACGTCATCGAGTGGTGGCCAGTTGTCAACGGGCGGTACAACCGCCGCATCGAGCGGCGGCCAGTTGTCGACGGGCGGCGCGATCGCCGTTCCCACAGGAGGCAAGGCATCGACTAGCGGCGGCATGTCCAATGGGGGTAGCTCCGCGCAGACTGGCGGCACCAACGCGGCAGGGCAAGGTGGCATGGCAGGTAGTCCGCCAACGGGTAATGCTGGCGCGGCTGGATCGGGCTTCAAGTGCAAGTCAGACAATGACTGCTGTGCAGTGGTTGACCCCTGCTACACCACCATGACGGTGGTTGGCCTGCCCGACAAAGCCGCGCTCGAAGCTCAGATCGCAGCGCATCCAAAGACCTACTGCACCTCATGCATCCCACCAGCAGTTCAGGTGACTTGCGTCGACGGCCAATGCCTAGGTTACAAGGTCGGCACCGGCACTTGGCCGCCCAGTGGCCTCTCCGGTACACATTGCGGCTTGTTACCGCTTTCGACGGGTGGCACTATCGGCGTCTCGGCTAGCGCCGAGGGAGCGGTTCCGATCATTGGGGTATTTGGCGGCAGCGCGGGCACCTTGGGCACGACGAGCGCTGGGGGTGCGAGCACTGGCGGCGTGCACACCGGCGGGACATCGAGCACCCTTGGGGTAAGTTTTGGTTGCGGTTGACGACTCATTCTCGCGCGCGTCCATGGCACGAATTGCGGTGAACACAACGCCGAAGTCAGAGCCGCGAACGGAACTGGCTTCGGCGCGTGATGATGACAGACCCGTTGCCTAGTTGGCTTCTACTGGCACAAGGAGCCAAGTCCGTCGCTGACGAACTGGCACGAGGTAGCCGAGGGGCATGTCGATGAACCCGGATCGCAAGGGATCTCGCAGCTGCATGCCGGAGCACCGCTGTTGGTGTAAAAGATGCCAATTGCCGTCTGACCAACTGCGCACGGTCCATCGGCGCTGCAGGTGGCATGCAATCCGTCGGGAGTCACGGTCGAATCGACTCCTGCCGTACCTGCGAGACCGCTGCCAGTATTCGGGGCACCCGCTGCGCCTGCGGCACCCGGTTCATTCGTCCGCACTACGACCTTCACGGCCGCACTCGCAGCCTGGTGTGACGAAGTGCAGCTGCCGGCTCCGCAACCCAACCAGTAGGTTCCACGCAGCCGGTAGGTGCCAGCTCCATAGTAGGCCAGGTTGGGCGCGCCATTGCGGCGATATGTCGTGCCTGGGAGTAGTTCAGCTAAGCGGATGCCGCTGCTATTGGGACAGACATCGTTCGCGCCCAGCCCGACTACCCAGCTGTCTCCCTGCAATCGCCACCAGTCCGCCGGGCAACTGGTGTCCAAGAATATGCTGTGATCAGTCCCGTTGTGCCAGGTAACCTCGAGTGTTTTATATCCGGTGCCCGACATGAAGTCGACCCACGCCAAATAGAGGGTGACGCCCTCCGAGCTCGGATCAGCGGGATCGATGAACAATCCCCCGCTCGATGATCCGCCGCCGCGCGAGTTGGTACCGCCTACACCCGTGGCTCCCCCTAGCCCATTTGCCACCACCCAGGGGCCCCCCGCCGTGCCGTTCCAATCGTTGCCCCCAACACCGATTGCGCCCCCAGCCACAGGTAGCGTAGAGGTCAACCCGCTTGCGCCGCCGCTGCTGGCCATGCCCCCCGCCACAGGTGGCAAAGAGGTCGACCCGCTTGCGCCAGCTGCCGAGTTGATGTCGCCTACTTCGTGGATCAAGCTGCCATTGCAGGCGACCGTGACCAGGGAACCAAGCACTGCCCGAGAAGATACTCGTAGAAAGTTCATATTGACTCATCCCCGCTTTCGTAGAGTCAGTGCCCAAGGCGTTGCAGATTCATTTCGGAATATTGCTTGCCGAATCGCGAAAGCAGGCCCGGCGGATGCGATCCAACGTAGGTGAACCGGGATACCTCGACGCGTAAGTCTGCGCTTTGGCTTGGGCAGCCGCCAAATCGGAGGTGCTGCACGCCATCAAGACCTCTAGTCCATCGCGTTCCACTGACAACATGCCCGCAGGAAATCTCGTACGGTGCTCATCCAGCCAAACTTGCGCCAGGTGAGGTTGACCGCCATCGACTTGGCGCTTTGCCTGGACAATCAGCAGGAGTTCCTCGTCGAGCGTCGAGGCCGGTTGCGCTGGTGTGGACGGCTCGGAAACGACTGCGCCCGGCAATGCCCGCGCCGGGCGTGGCGCCGCGACGCGTACGGGCCCCTTCAGAACGGAACCAGCCGCTGTCGGCAATTCACGGCTGAGCGGAACCTTGGCGACGACGTGACTTGTATCCACGGCACTCGTAATGGTTACCGCCGGCGTGGCAGAAACAAAAAGATGCGTAGGCGCCGTAGCAACGATGGCAGTTGTCCCAATGGCGCCAACCACCACAGCCACGACTGCCCCTTCGACTATCATTGAGCCCGTCGTCAGCGGGATCGTAGAGAGCGGTACCGAAAGGGCCGGCGCGCCAGAAATAACGGCGCTTGCCAGCCGCCGCCAACTTTCAACACCTGTGCCGGACGGGACGGGAGCGGCTTTCTCGGCTTCAATCAATTCGCGCAGATGCTCATCGATGTTCATGGCCAAAACCTCCGCGTTCGAGCGCGTTCACGCGCGATCATGCTCCCTAGCTCCAGCCGTGCAGCGCGCAGCCGTGAGTCGACTGTGCCTGCCTTCATGTGTAGGCATTCGGCGATCTCGAGCGAGGTCATTCCTTCGAGTTCCGCCATGATGAAGACGAGACGCTTCGATTCCGAGAGACTCAGCAACATGCAGCGCAATTCATGCCCCGACTCCTGTGGTCCCGAAACGTTGCTCGCCGACGCTTCACGGCAGGCGCCGTACTCATCGAGGCGTCTCGCGTATCGCGCGCGGTCGCGTCGAAGCCGTTGTATGACATGGTAAGTGATGGCAAATAGCCATGAACGGACGTGGGCTTCACCGCGAAACTCGTCGAGCCGCCGAGCGACCACCAGGAACACTTCGTGGACTACGTCGTCGAGCGTCGCTGGATCACACCCCAACCGCCGAGCATTGCGCCAAACGAACCCATGCTGTTCACGATAGACGGCTTCGAGATCGGCTAAGGGAGATTTGGCCGACATGTCGCCGGCAGATTCGGCAACCTTGCTTGCTTGGCCAGCCATCGGCACAGTCATTCGTATCCGCGGGCGGTCGGTTTCATTTGTTTGAATCTCGTGACCCCGCCATTTACGGTAGATCGCAAAAAACGCCCCACCCGAATCGGACGGCCACCGGCTCTGACTGATAGACAAACTCCGGCTCGCCGTCCCTCTTCACGCCGAACCGCGGACGCAGGAGGCCAACCCCCGCCGACACCGAACCTGCAACCCCGAAGCGCTCAGTGAGCCGATACCCAAGCCCAGACTCAGTGGCCAACGAACTCAGGGTCGCTCTCGTGCTGCGGTCGTTGTCCAGATTGCTGCCCTTGGCCCCGATCAGTCCAGCTTCAGCGCCCACGCAGACGTGGGTACGCCAGCGTTGCCGCGTCGGCACGAAGCAGACGCTCGCGTTGAGAAATCCAGCTGTCACGCGCATCGAGCCGTTGCTGCCCGCAATATGCAGGTCATCGGGCAGAAGGGCACCCGCACCGATGCGCAGCTCCGACCCCGTCGATGGGAAGTAGCTCAAGATTGCCATCGTGCCAAGATCGATGTTGGGCAAAATCCCAATTCCGACTAGCGCGGTTGCACCTAGACCCCATTGGCGAGCGCCCACGGGCGATGCCGACGTTGCAGATGGCAGCACCTTGCCGGTCAGTGAGATCGACACGTGTGGTACTGGTTGCCTTGAAGTGGTCGACACCGCAGCTGCGGGCTCGAAGGAGGTTGGTGCATCGATCGAAGGCGCTTCTGACCGGGATTGGAGGCGGGCATGACCGTTGGTGTGCTGCGCGAGTTGCTCGACTTGCTTCGGATCGATAGCAATGGCCATCACGAGCGCCGTTGCTTCAGCCAGCTTGGTGCAATCACTGTTCGCAATTCTCCGCTGGCCTCTGCCGCTAGCCCCCTCGGTTGCTAGGACCACCTCGTATTCGCCTGCGTCGTTGCGACTGACTTTGGCGTGCAAGCGCAGTGATTGTTCGCGTGGCGCATCCAATGCCTGGCCCAAACGCTCTTCGACCAGACGCGCCACCTCACTCTCACTCGGACAACCCTGAATTGCTTCCCACCGAACCTCCGTGTAGCCACTCAAGGATTCTGTGGCAGCTAGTCGATGAGACCAAATGACGATCAGGCAGATTTGACGGACTAGGTGCGACACCGGGTTCAATAACTACAGAAGATCCCTAGGATTTGGCAAGCAACATCACCCAGTAGGGTCGGTTCGCACGCGAACGCGCCGAGACACGGCATCGACACGGCAGTCGATTGGTCGCACTGGCCAACGGATGCTATGGCGAGAGCGTCAAGAGCGCTTGTTCCACGGAAAGTCGTGCTTGTTGCCGAAGAAGTAGAGAACTCATGGATGCCGCCGAGATAGTCGAGCTTACGGAGAAGGTGAAGGGCGGCTACCTCATTTCCGCCGCTGATGCCTTAGGCTTGTCCATGACACTGGAGAAGTCGACCCTGTACGCGGGGGCCGACGCCATCCGCGAGCACTTCTGCGGCAGTATCATCGACCTTTGTTCGATCACGAATGCCAAGAGCGGGAAATGCTCGGAGAACTGTAAGTGGTGCAGTCAGTCGGTCTGGCACGATTCCAAGATTGACGTGTACTCCATGGTCGACAGGCAGTGTGCCGTGGATGAGGCTGTTGGCAACGCCGAGCAGGGTGTTGCTCGTCACTCGCTCGTTACGAGTGGCAAGCGCGTGACCGATGCCGAGTTGGATCAGCTCATCGCGATCTACCAGGAGATTCGGGCACGCTGCAATGTCGGCTTGTGCGCCTCGATGGGACTCATTACGCGACCGCAGCTTCAGCGGCTCAAGGAAGCAGGGATCACGCGATACCACTGCAATCTAGAGACGGCGCCTTCGTTTTTCACCAAGGTGTGCACGACGCACGACATCGAAGAGAAGATCAGTACCATCGAGCAGGCGCAGCAGCTGGGCCTCGAGCCATGCTCGGGGGGGATCATCGGCATGGGCGAGACGATGCAGCAGCGTATCGAGCTTGCACTGCTGTTGCGTGAATTGGGGATAAGATCAATCCCAATCAACGTGCTCAATCCCATTGCTGGTACCGCCCTTCAAGCGTCAGCACCTCTCAGCGAGGACGAGGTGCTGACGACCTTTGCCCTCTTTCGCTTCATCAATCCGAGGGCGTTCTTGCGCTTTGCCGGTGGGCGGCTGCTGATTCGCCACTACCAGCAACGCGCGCTAAGGGCAGGGATCAATGCCTCGATCGTGGGCGATATGCTGACGACCGCGGGTGCCGGGATTGCCGAAGACCTGCAGGGCTTTCGCCAGGCGGGTTTCACCTTCGAGCAGGTGTTCCCATGACCAGCACGCGCGACGGCGCCCTGTGGTACCCCTACGCGCAGATGCGCGGACTCGACTGCCAGTACGATGTGGCCCGCGCCGAGGGTTGTACGCTAGAGCTTGCGGATGGGCGCAAGCTCATTGACGCTATTTCGAGTTGGTGGTGCGTCATTCACGGCTACAACCATCCGGAGCTGAATGCTGTGCTTCGCCAGCAGGTCGATCGATTTGCGCATGTCATGTTGGGTGGGCTCAGTCACGAGCCAGCGCGGGCACTCGCGAACAAGCTTGCCTCGATTGCTCCACGAGGGCTAAATCACGTATTTTTCGCGGACAGCGGCAGCGTTGGCATGGAAGTCGCCATGAAGATGGCGATTCAATATCACAAGAACTTGGGAATTCAGGGCCGCGATCGATTTCTTGCCCTCTACCGGGCGTACCATGGTGACACGACCGGTGTGATGAGCATTGGGGATCCCGAAGAAGGGATGCATCACCTGTTTCGTGGTTACTTGCCCGAGCAACTGTTCGTGCATCCACCCGTTGGGTTCGATAACCAAGATTCCCTTGGTCGGGCGATAGCTGAGCTTACGGCGGCTTTCGCGCAGCACCACTTGAGCCTCGCCGCCATGGTGGTCGAACCTATCATGCAGGGCGCGGGAGGATTCAACTTCTATCCGCCCGAGTACCTGCGCGTCGCCCGGTCATTGTGTGACCAGCATGGCGTACCTTTGGTGTTCGACGAAGTCGCCACCGGCTTTGGACGCACCGGCAAGCTGTTCGCAGCCGAACACGCAGGCATCAGTCCGGACATTCTCGTCCTTGGCAAGGGGCTGACGGCTGGGTACCTCGGGATGAGCGCGACGTTGGCCAACGATCGCATCTACGAAGCATTTTTGGGGGACGGCCCCAGCAACGCATTCATGCACGGGCCGACGTTCATGGGGCACGCGACGGCGGCCGCCGTGGCTTTGCGCAGCATCGAAATTTTCGAGCGTGACGATTATCTGAAGAAGATCGCTCGCATCGAAGCCCAGCTGCAGCGCGAAGTCCTACCGATTCGAGGGTCGGGAATCAAGGAGACGCGGGTGCTCGGTGCAGTTGGGGTCATCGAAGTGACATCTCCAAGCGTGCACCTGGGGCTCCAGTCTTTCGCTGCTGATCGAGGGGTTTGGCTGAGGCCATTCGACCGCACGGTCTACACGGCACCTCCCTACATCATTTCCGAAGTGGAATTGCTGCAGATCACGTCCGTGTTGCGGGATTGGTTCGCGTTGCGATAGCCTGCCCCAATCTATTGGTTTCTATTGGCAGGGAATTTGTCGAGTGGCAACGGACTGTTTGACCGTCGGGACCTCCTTGGAATTGAGAGCGATTCTCAACCTAGCGAAAGCATTGGGTCCAGAGCTGTTTTGCACGACTTCATTCCAGCGAGCTTCCTTTCGCCCGCTCGAACACCATGTTCATGCATCGAGCAATTTCGTGCTCGACGTCATCGCGTCGAATCAGCCAAATGGCCTACACGACCTTGAAGCGGTCGCGGCTGGCCGGCAACACACCGAAGATTTCCTAGCAGGAACCTAGAAGAGCGAGCAACTAACCAAACGCCGCCGGTCGAAGATGGTATCTACGGAAGTTTCTTCCGCCTACCATGTGCGTCTGGTCTGTTGGCATTGGCTGCTTGGTTTGGAGGACTGGTAATGCATAACCTACGTGTTTGTGTGGGCGTATTGATCCTGGGAGCCATAGCTTCCTGTTCAAAGCAGGACCCAAATGATGCCACGGTGGGTAGCGGTACCGGCGCCACCGGCAATGCCACCGGCACCGGCAACAACGGTACGGGCAGCACCAATGGCACCGGCAGCACCAACGGCACCGGCACTCTGAATATCGGTGGGGATGGCTTCGCCACCCTGGGCGGCCAAGGCGGTCAAGGCAGCACCACCGGTACCGGTACTGGCAACAACGGCACGGGTAGCACCACCGGCACCGGCACCGGCAACAACGGTACGGGCAGCACGACCGGCACCGAAGGTGGCTCGAGCTCCACGGGTCAGGGCACCGGAGGCGGCGCAATCGTGGCCTGCAGTAAGACGTCGGGCAAAACGAAGTCCTCCACTGCTCCACCAGTCATCGAATTCGCGCTGGATAACACCAACTCGATGAGCGACGCAGAGCAGCCTTCGACCAAGGGCCTGACGAAGTGGAAGGCGCTGCAGAATGCCTTCACGACCGCCATTCCGAAGCTTGCCACGGATCATCCAACGTACGCTGTGGGGCTGACCTACTTCCACTACAAGGGCTACGGCCCACCAGGAAACCCCTGCACAGACGCCCTGCAGGCGATCGAAATTGCCCCACTTAGCAGCAACTCGACCGCCATCGTCAGCAACGTCAACGCCGAAGGGCAAATCCAGATGACGCCGACTCAGGACATCTGGCAATTCAGCGCAGATCACGTGCTGAATTGGAATACCGATCCAGTCTACGCGCAGTCCAACCGCTACGTTGTGGTCCTGACTGACGGCGTGCCTACGGTTGGTGCCAGCTGCGCCACTGCTGCCAGCTGCAATGGGGCGCAAGGGATCAGCGATGCCCAGTATCAGCCGTTCATCGACGCGGCGGGCAACTACAAGAACACCAAGGGCATCACCACGTTCATGATCGCTGTCCCTGGTGCTGAAGCGGTCAATCAGGTCACCTGCAGCGACGGCAGCCTGATGTACACGCCGATCACGAAGATGGCGCAGGTGGCTACTGCCGGCGGCACTGAGTTGATCGACCTGACCACGAGTGCCACGACGGACTTTACGACCGCGCTCGTAGCCGCACTCGTCGAGATCGTCGACAACACTTCAAGCGTCGTGAGCTGCGCGTACCCAGTTCCAGAGCCGCCCACTGATCCCAACGGAAACGTGCAGTTCATCAATCCGAATGATGTGGAAGTCATGTACTACCCGAACGGTGGTACCTCCTGCTCCAGCAACGCTGATTGCGGGGCAGGCAAGTGCAGTGGCGCCGACGCGCAGAATCCGAACAAGTGCTACTCGACCATTCCACGCAGCGACGGTTGCGCTGACTCCAACGGCTGGGAGTATGCGGCCGGCTCGGACAACAAGATCATCAATTTGTGCACCGGCGCCTGTGGCGCGGCCCAGGCAGACACGGGTGCACAGATCGAGGTCATCATCGGTTGTTTCAAGGTTGGCTGACGCCTCCCTTAGCCGCGCGCTGCATATCGCAGCGCGTGGCTCCTCTGGTTGAGTCACACAGGGCGCTTGCACCATCACCAGGATGCAGGCGCCTTGCGCGTTGGTCAGACTTGAGCTCTCTAGTATGGAGCGTAGATTCAACGGATCGAGTTGCGCTCTGGCGAGTAGGCTATCTGGGGACAACACTGGGGGCCGTCCATCTCGCGCGAACCTGATCACCAACCCGGACCGCGGCTGCCCCAGCAGTTGCCGCGAGCAGTCCAAGTGCAACGGCAGCAAGCCACTGCCAGCGCTGCCGTTGCCCCCGTCTAACGAACCTGCGCATCGGCGGACGCCGAATCTCCGCCCGCAACATTGCCTGCATGTCGCCGAGTCTTGCCCGTGAAAGCCGATGAATCGCTGCGCCGGCGGCCAGTTGCCGCGCCGCTTTCACTTCGGCGAAGAACTGCGCGCAGGAGCGGCACTTCTCGGCGTGTAGGGCGAGCTCAAGCGGCAGCGGCGCGCAACAGCCCAATCTTGCCCATGCGTCACGATCCCGCTTCGCGCCGCAGCTCACGAACACTGACCTTTCCTGGAGGAGCGTAGGATGGTCTGACGGGCGTACGACACGCGCTTCCACACGGCCGTTTCACTCGTCTGCAGCACTTCGGCGGCCTCTTTGGCGGTCAGTCCCTCGAGTTCGCACAACACGAAGGCTTCCCTCTGGCTTTCGGGCAACAGATCGAGCGCCAGCTTTGCACAATGCAACGAGTCTTGCGATTCCATCACGCTCGTACTGTACTCGTTGATGGTGTGAGTTTCGACGAGAGTCAGTTCGCGTTCCAACCTCTTGCGGCGTCTCGCGGAACGCCAGAAGATTCTAGTCAAGTTGGTCGCAATACCAAACAGCCAAGTCTGCACCTTCGAGCGCGCGCTGTATTGTGCCCTGCCGCGCGCGATTTCCAGGAACGTTGCCTGCAACAGATCTTCGACGTCCGACGGATGATGCACCAGCCGTGAGAGGTATCGCGCGACGGACTCGTGGTAGCGTACGAATAGCTCTGCCACGACGGAAGGCTCGGCGCTGCCACAGGCCAGCGCTAGGGCTTCATCGTCCAGCTTGGAAGACTCGCGTTGCTCGAGCTTGAGTGGGACTACGCGGGCGGTCATGACTGACGTGTGCTCACTTTTTGACTCGAATCCCTGAGCAGCGCTACCTCGTCGTCGTGACACCACCTATCTGCGACGCGAATCGTTCCCATGCATTCTCCGATCCGCTGCGCCCGTTCCATTGGAATCCATGTGGTTCGCAATTCGCTTCAGAAGTCAGACGAGCAGGACACAAATCAGGCCAACTTCCGCTCCCAGCTCGGGGTTGTTAGAGAGTCTCGCCCCGACGGAATGCTGTGGGGGGGGTCGTACCTCCAACCATCGCGCTGGGGCGGAATGTCGTGTCAACGAAATATGCTCCGGCGCAACGTTCGGATAGAATAACTTCTCCGCGCAACGTGGCCGGAGCGATCCCCCTTTGGAATATGGTAAACTCCGCGCGTCACTCAGGTTTCCGGGACCTCTGGAAACTAACGACTGCCCGCTCAACTGCACCACGTATACCCACGGCTCGCACTGGTGCGGCGGCTGAATGGTTGGCCTTTGGCGTATAGGATTCCTATGAACCACTCCAAATATTTACTTCTTTCGTGCGGGTACTTGGCAACGAGTCTCTTCTTCGCTTGCGCGAAGCAGAACACGGACGACACAGCCGCCAATCCCAATCCCAACCCCGGCGTCGGTTCGCAGACGAGCATTTTTGCAGGTGGCACAGGTTCCGGCGCTGATTCGGGCACGGGAGCATCCTCGACTGGCCTGACGAGCGCCAACCCCGTGCAGGGAGCTTCCACGACCGCGGATGGGACCGTTCCAGTAGACGCCGCTGCGGTCGAATTGGCCTTGGCCGATCCAGTCAGGGCATGTCAGGGCTCAGCGGTCGAGGCCGAGGCGGAGCCGGCGGTGATCCTGTTCTTGGTGGACGTTAGCGGGTCCATGAAATATACGTCGCCCTCAACGGGAACGGCATCGAAGTGGGAAGTCACTCGTGACGCGCTGAAGACGGCAGTCCAGCGCCTCCCATCGACCTATGGAGTCGGCATCAAGTTCTACCCCAATATGGACATCATTGCCGACACGGTGAACGCCCGTGACCCCTCGGCTTGCGTGGATTCTTCCGCCGACGTCGCGCTCAATCTGGCCACTGACGATCAGCAGACGAAGCTCATTGGCGCGCTCGACGCGATGACGCCGAAACCCGCTGCGGCAACACCCACTCACGACGCCTACAAGTTGGCAGCCCAGGAGCTCGCGAATACCAGCTTGACCGGGCGGCGCTACATCGTCTTTATCACCGACGGCCAACCGACGCAGAAGGAGGGTTGTCTCGGCACTGGCATCATGAACTACCCGACCCCGACCGATCCGATCATCGCCTCCGTTGGTGATGCCTGGACCAATAGCGAGATCAAGACCTTCGTGGTTGGCTCTCCGGGTAGCGAGAAGAACGAAGCAACCAATGCCGACATTCGCGACTGGCTGTCCAAGGCGGCGCGCTCTGGCCAGACCGCAGCGGATAACTGCAAGGACACCGCGGCGCCCTACTGCCATTTCGACCTGTCTCAAGCGACCGATTTCGGTCAGGCGCTGGGCGACGCGTTGAAGAAGATCACGGCATCGGTCCTATCCTGCAACTACGGCGTGCCGACAGCGAACGCTGGCCAGAAGCTCGATCCGACTTTAGTCAACATGTTCTTCTCCGACGGCCTGGGCAACTACAGGCTGCTGCTTCCTGACGACCTTGGTACCTGTGCGAAGGGCTGGAGCTACACGGACTCGACCAACAGCTCGGTGCAAATCTGCGGTGACACCTGCAAGTTGTTGCAGCAGAGTTCCCAAGCCTCGCTCCAGATCTTGTTTGGTTGTCAGCAGGGTCAGATCTCGATTCAGTAGCTTGCCGCGACGCTGCCTACGGCCCAGCTCGCTGGCTAAGGGCGGGTTAGAAACCCGCTCCGCAGTCAGCATTGAGCTGGGCCGTTGCGTATTCCCGATCCTCGGCGGAATGCGGGCCGCTTGCCATTGAACAGGTAGTCGCGTTGCTGCCCAGCCATGGGTCCAATTTGCCCCATGCGCAATTTCACCCTTCGGCTGGTGGGTGTTAACCGAGGCAGGCGTCCACGCAACGATTCCGCCTGCTGCCAATACGGTGCCGGCAGGCGGCCCCAGGCTTTTCGACCCAATCCACACACTTTTCGATCACTCGCGACCGATGGCCGAACGTGTGATGTCCAACAAAACCAACACGTTAAGAACAAGCACCGAAATCCGGATCGGTTGGATGCGAAACCATGAGCTATTGTTCACAAAAAAACTCCAAGAAATACGCGCTAGAAGCCAAAATGCGCCCCTTTCGAGAGGCGACCTAGCCCACCAGAATGGCAACGTCGCGGGGTAGAGCGAGACCCCGACACTCATTTCCCCAATTAGAAATCCACTAGCACGACGCGCCCGATGCATGTATCACTTCCGACGCGAGCACACCACGTCGCACCGGACTCATACTTAGGCATTGCTACAGTCACTCAAGATTCCTGGGATTTGGTGCAGTGGTGTCAGCGCAGCGTCTGCCCGACCGTCGGCCTATCGTGGCGATATCACGTCGGAATGCGAACGGGCAGACTAGATGAATCCGAGAGGGGATCATGCCGAATCACTTACCAACTCAGGACCAACCTTGGCCGACGCAGCGTTGTGCTTACCAATTGGCCAAGGCAGACATGGACGCGATTCCTGCCTTTAGGCTCATCGCGGTCGACATCGACATACCTGTTGTTGCTCAAGTAGTGCTGGACCGAATGCCGAGGATCCTGGCGCTGAGAAGCGCAGTCGCATCGAGTCTGGCCGACTTCGATATGCGAGCCATTGACAGGCTCGAACTCTACGTGCGCGGCATGACGTATGCGCATTGGCTGTACCAAAGCACACGCGTGTCCTTCGAGCGCCTCCGGGAATGGCTCGAAGAATGGCCCGCCGTTCACGATCGGCTCGTTGCCGAAGCGAGCCGGTTGCTGTCCACCCATGTCCTCGACCGCTCTTGTTTCGCCGACTGTCCCAATCCCCGAAGATGTCTCGATGGCATGAATGGAGCTCAGCGCCTATGCTGCCTGTTCAACCTGAACTGGGGACGAATCGAATGCTCGACAGGCATCCGATGGGAGGAGATAGCGCACGCCGAGGTCATTGCTGAGCTAGCGTCAATAGTCGAGGAGCATGGCGACGACTTGCAGCTGGTCGAGTCGGTGCTCACGCTCAACCGCCAACGGGCCTTCACTCTCTTTTTAGCCAACTACGACCAAGTCCGGCGTGTGATGCAGTTCATTCGGTGGGGCGAAGGCGACGCAGACGACATTGCGCCCGCGCTTCGCCGACAAGTCATCAGGCGTCGTTTGGACTCTTGCCCACCCATTTCTGCTCGATTCCCAATCTCAGGGCCCCTGGGGATTACGCCACTCTTTGGACTCAAGAAGACGGAGACGGGATCGTAGGTCTAGGCACACGCGTTGAACGCTGCACTCATTCAATCAACAGGGCAGTTAGCTGAACGCCACCTCCGTTGTCGTCGTTTTGACCGGCAGTCAGAGCCCGCATGTAAGTCGAACGGAACTGCCACGATTTCTATGGGACATGGGCACTCAACACCTGTGGCTGACACCCCCGTTTCTGGGTGATAAAGTGCTCACGTCCTCAGCGTGGGTTCATTTGCTGAGCGGGCCCTCGAGGGGGGGTCAGGAACCCAGGAAGGGAAGTGATGATCCCAATCCACTCGACCAAAGCGAACGGATCTGCAGAGCTCCAGCTCACGGTCGTCGGCATAGGCGCCTCGGTGGGCGGCCTTGAGGCACTCTCTCAATTGCTCCGCCATCTGCCAGCTACTACAGGCATGGCCTACGTCCTAGTTCAACATCCGGAACCCACCGCTGAGAGCGACTTGGTGCGTTCACTACGTCACCTCACGACCATGCCAGTGCTCGAGGCCATGGCCAACGTAGTATTGGAGCCGAATCATGTCTACGTCGCGCCACCGGAAGCAAAGCTTAGCATCCATCAGGGTGCGCTGCGCGTCACCCAGGTCACCGCGGGCGGCGGAAATCACCTGCCAATCGACCACTTTCTTTGCTCCTTGGCCGAAGATCGACGCGCACAAGCGATCGGGGTGATCCTTTCGGGCATCGGATGCGACGGGACCTACGGAGCGCGAGCGATCCGAGCCCATGGCGGAATCACCATGGCCCAAGACGCAACTGCCAACTATAGCGGCATGCCGCGAAGCGCTATCGACAGCGGCAGCATCGACTACACGCTTTCTCCAGAGGGCATCGTTGATGAACTGTGTCGCGTTGGTCGTCACTCCCACACCAGGATTGCCGTGTGCCCGCCCGCTAACACCAACTCAGTCGCAGAAGAGGACGCACTGAAGACACTGCTTGGCAAGCTTCAGCACGTCAAGCGCGTCGACTACACCGACTACCAGCGGCCGACCATTGTCCGTCGGATCAGTCGCCGCATGATGCTTCGCCGGCTCGACCGGTTCGAAGACTACGTGGCCCTTGCCACAAGCGATTCGAACGAACTGGACGCGCTGCACCACGACCTATTGTTCCATGCGACAAGATTCTTTCGTGATCCAGCGGTATTCGAGACGCTCGCAAGAGAATTCCTTCCATCGCTCGTTCAACGTCACCAGAGCGACAGGCCCATTCGTCTATGGGTACCGGGCTGCTCCTCGGGTGAAGACGCCTATTCGCTGGCCATCTGCTTGTCGGAGGTTCTGCGCGACCAAGCACGTGACGCACCCGTCAAATTGTTTGCCACCGACCTAGCCGCATCGGCCCTGGAAACCGCTCGTGCCGGCTGGTACCCAGAGAGCATCGCCGCGGACATGTCGAAAGAGCGGCTCAAGCGCTACTTCGTCAAGGTAGATGGCGGCTATCAGGTGGAGAAGTCACTACGCGATCTGTGTGTGTTTGCCCAGCACAACATGAGTTGTGACCCGCCGTTCCTGAACCTGGATCTGATCAGCTGCAAAGGTGTTCTATCTAGCCTCGAACCCGCTTTGCAGAAGCGAGCCCTGGTCCTGTTTCATCACGTCCTCAATGATGGCGGCACCTTGGTGCTTGGGAGTTCGGAGACGCTCGGTGCTTCGTCAGACCTCTTTGCAGGCGCAGCCTCGAAGCATCGAATCTATACCAGAAAGCCCAATTCCAGCGGAACGTCGCTGAGTCTAGCGGTAGCACTGACAGGATTCGGAACGCAGCCCCCGAGAGCGATTCACCCAACTGAGCCAAATTTCAGTCACGAAATCCAGCGTGAGTTCGAACGCGCGATTCTCAAAGAGTACGCTCCGGCAGGTGTACTGGTTGACGAGGAAGGAGAAATTCAGCAGTTTCACGGCCACACCGGAACGTTTCTGTCGCCCGCAGAAGGCGTGGCCAGCATGAATCTGTTCAACATGGCGGGCTTCGGTCTGCTGGTTGAACTGCGCGCCATCATCGACGAAGCGAAGCAAACTGGCTGCAGCGCGGTTCGCCAGGGCCTCCGCGTGCGCACGAATGACCACGATGCAGACGTCAACCTGCGGGCGATGCCACTTTCGATCCGCGGCCAACGCTACTTCGCAGTCATGTTCGAACGGGCTTCGCAGGGAACCGCAGGGAACCGCAGGGAACCGCAGGGAACCGCAGGGAGACTGCATAAAGACGACCAACGAACGCCAGTGCACAACCTGAATGCAGCGATCTGCGACGATGACAACGACCACTCAAATCGCGCCCAAATCGAAGCGGAATTGGCGAGAACGCAGGCTCACCTAGGCGCTCTTATCGAAGAACTGGAGAGTAGCAACAAGGCGCTCAGGTCAGCCAACGAAGAAACTCAGGCCGCTAACGAGAACCTGCAGGGCGCTCTCGAGGAACTGCAGAGCACCATCGAGGAGCTGCAAGTCAGCAACCAAGAGCTCACTGCCGTCAACCAGGAGCTCCAGCGCCGCATCCGAGAAGCAATGCTTCTCAGTGACGACTTGTCCAACCTGCTCTGCAGCGTCGAAATCCCAATCGTCATGGTGGGTCGAGACTTGCGAATCAGGCGCTATAGTCCCAGCGCCGTCGAGGTGTTCGACCTGAGTTCGGGCGACATTGGGTGCTTGCTGACGAATGTGGCCTGCAAACTCGTGGGGGTGGATCTGATGAGCCAGGTCTTGGCGGTCCAAGAATCCTCCGAAGTCCATGCGCAGGACGTGCGAGATAGGTTCGGCTGTTGGCGTCATCTGTGCGTCCGTCCGTACCGTACAGCGCAAAACCAAATCGATGGGGCAGTCATCAGCGTCTTCGACGTCCACGAACTGAAGTGCAGCGAACAGCAACTCGAAGCAGCGCGCGCTTACGCGGAAAGCATCATTGCCACGGTCCAGATACCACTCGTGGTACTGAACAAGGCGCTCCATGTGGCTTCAGCAAATCGTGCGTTCCTAGAAATGTTCGGCTCTACCCCTAACGAAGTCGAAGAGCGTCATCTGCGTGAGGTGACAGGGCAATCCTTTGATAATAGTGCACTGGTCGAGCTGCTGCGGGGCGCCATCGATCGGGATCAGCCCTTCACTGGGCTGGTAACGGAACACGAATTGCCGACGATTGGACTCCGCAAGCTGCTGCTCAACGGCCGGCGGCTGCTCCAGCAGGCAGGAAATCCAGAGCTCGTTCTGCTCGCCATCGAAGACATTACCGAACGCGACCAACTAGAGAACGACCTGCGGCAAGCGCAGAAGCTGCAGGCCATTGGTCGGCTTTCAGCTGGAATTGCCCACGATTTCAATAATCTGATGACCATCATCATCGCCAGCGCCTCTGCGTTACTCGCCAAGCCCATGCCCGACACGTCCATGGCAGACATGCTGCGCGACATCGTGAAGACCAGCGACCGTGCTTGCACGTTGACGCGACAACTGATGGCACTCAGTCGCAACCAGCTCATCGCCCCAAAGGAACTCGATCTGAATGCGCTCGTGATGGACACTCAGCGGATGTTGAGTCGACTGATGGGTGAGCAGATCCATCTAGCGACGCAGCTCGAATCCGACGTGGGTTGTGTCTTGGCGGATTCCGCCCTGATAGCGCAAGTGCTCATGAACTTGGCCATCAACGCACGTGACGCGATGGACCAGGGAGGAGGCGAGCTCACCATCGAAACGAGAAACGTCGAACTTGATCAGCCCCTCGTGATCGGCAACGACGTGGCGCCCATTGGACCCTACGTCTGCCTGGCGGTCCGGGACAATGGTGCGGGAATGGATGATAGAACACTCAAGCAGATCTTCGAACCCTTCTTTACTACCAAGAAGACCGGCGCTGGAACAGGGCTCGGTCTTGCCTCCGCATATGGCAGCATCAGGCAGAGTGGGGGCTTCATCGACGTGAAGAGCACTCCAGGGAAGGGTTCGACGTTCTCGATCTTGCTGCCGCGGCTGGAAGGCGCGCGCGCCAAGAAATCTACACCGCCCGCAGCTGGCTCGATTCCTCCCGGCGCTGACACTGTCCTTCTCGTGGAAGATAGTGAAGATATCCGAAGGTTGATCAAGCAGATGCTGGACAGCGCGGGCTATAAGGTGTTGCAGGCCGAGGACGGAAGAGCCGCACTCGAGGTTGCCCGAAGATACTTGGGCCCGATCCACCTAATGATTTCCGATGTAGTCATGCCTGCGATGGGTGGACCCGAACTTGCCGACCTGATGGCTCCGCATCGCCCAGATATGAAGATTCTATTGATATCTGGGTATGCTCATGATGTGGAAGCCGCGGCGGCAAAGCGCGCATTTCTCCCGAAACCCTTCACGCCAACGTTGCTCGCGCACAAGATCCGCGAGGTGTTGGGGGACTGAATCGAGAGCGAACTACCAAATTTGCCCAGCATCGAGCAATTGCGCAACTCGCGGCGACCTCTATTGCGGCTTGGCCTCCCGCGCCCACGCAAACGCCGCGTGCGATTCGAGCGGCGCAAGGTCCCGGGCTGCGCGCCACAGCTGTTCTGCGGTTACGGGCGCGTCGAGAACGACGTCCACGGCGAGCCGCCGCGCCTCCGACTCCAGCTCAGGGGCGCCATCGATGATGAGAATAATGGGCAGGGTTGCGTAGCTCTCCCGAATCACTTCCAAGAGGGCCACGGCCACCCAGGGTCTGTGTGCGGTTCGGAGCACCAGTAGTTCTACGGGATTGTGCTTGAGCGTCTTGCCGATGCGGCGACGGAGCTCACGGGTGAGCTGCACGCCAACTTTCGAGGAAAGCACTTCGTATCCTGCGGACTTCATTGCACGACGAAGGAACCGAAGCTCGAAATCGTTGTCTGCAGCCACCATTGCGGTGGTGGATTCGAAATCGAATGGGAGCAATGCCTTGTGATTTTGGGCAACTAAACCTCGCGTAGACAACACAATGACCTCCTTCTTGCGTTGGCCTCGTGGCCTATCCAGCGGCAATTTGTGCCGACAGATCAGAAGCTCACGCTACGGAAAACCCACTGCCCAGGGCGGCTATTCCCTGATCTATGCGACCTCGCGCGTGGCTTGATGCGCTTTCGCTTGGGTGTAAATAATAGCCCTCTCAGCGACACTGGGCTGAGAGGCAAAACTCGACGCGCAGCCCCTCTGCGGCCAGATACGCTGAAAGAGGAGACCATAACCAAGCGCCGGGTCTCGGGGTTTACCCGCAGCGAATGCAGGCAACTCCGCCGCACCCGCAAACCGCAGCGAGACCTAGCATGGACAGCCAACTAGAGAGCCATCGAGACATCGATATGTCCCACCCGCGCAGCCAAACCGAAGGCTCGATGGATTCAGCCTTGCGAAGGCGCGCGAAGGTCGCGTTCGATGCAGGTCAATTCGATCTGGTGATGCGCGCATTCGATGCAACCCGAACCCTGATGGACTCTGACCGACGACTCGCTATTGATGTGGCAAGACTGCTCATCGAGCAATATGCCGACGCTCAGGTGATTGCCGCGATGCTCCTGATGCCGCTCTGCCGCAGTCACCGGATAAGCCGGAAAGAACTCCGCCACCATTTCGGCGATAGCGTGGCTGACCTCATCGACGAAGTGTGTCGGACAGGAGGCTCTTGCAGCTACGACGCGGCCAATTTCCATGGCAGCTGCGCGAGCGTGTTGCATTCGGCGAGCGATGATCCACGGGTAGTCATTGCCCTAATCGGACTTCGGCTGATAGAACTGGAAGCCATGGGTTCCATGGGTGGCGGTCAGATTCGAGCGCTTGCGCTCGAGGGTCGAGACTTGCTCGTCCCATTGGCAGATGCTCTAGGATTGGGTGCTCTGCGCAATCGACTTGAGGATGCTTGCTTCAGAGTGTTAGAGCCTGACCTCTACCAATCCTTGGCGCAATCCGTGGCGCCCATCGAGAAGGCAGACGACCTATGCTTGAACTTCATGGCGGAAAAGGTTGCGAATGTGCTCGACCGCAACGGTGTTCGTGCGCGAGTGTCGGGCCGGCTCAAGACGCTGTGGGGGATCCACCGCAAGATGCGTCGGCACGAGCTAAATCTGGACCAGATCATGGATCGTCTTGGACTGCGGGTAATCGTTGATTCCGTCCCAGAGTGTTACGTAGTATTGGGCTTGATCCATAGTCACTTCAGGCCCATCCCTGGCACATTCGACGACTACATCGGACTCCCCAAACAGAACGGCTATCAGTCGCTCCACACCTGCGTCTACCCAGTACCAGCAATCTCGCTGAAACCGGTCGAGTTTCAGATCCGCACTCAAGCCATGCACGTCGAAGCAGAGTTTGGCATTGCCGCCCATTGGCGCTACAAGTCCGAGGCTCTGGCAGAAAGCGCGACGCGTCGTCACTGTCAGTGGTTCCATGGTCTCATTGAGAATCATGATGCAGCAGTTGACCACGATGCATTCATCGCGCATCTGCAGCAGCAGGTCTATGAGCAATCACTCGTTGTGTTCCTCAGAGGTGGCCATCAGGTTCGACTGCCCGCGGGATCCACGGCCCACGTGCTTCTGACCAAGGTAGCCGACGAGCTGCCCGCGCCAGATTCGGTGCGCATCAACGCCCAACCCAGACCGCTTGATACACCTCTGCGGGACGGTGACACCGTGGAGTGGGACGAAATGGGGCCCACCATTGCGACAGCGAAGCCATTAGTTGGAGCGGAATTCCGTGAATTCCCGACCCGAGCCTTGGCGCGCTAACTTGAGCTTCTCACGCTGTTCAAGGCGTCAAACCGCACCCAATTCCGACCTACGTCAGAAGGTCATCGGACATCGGCTACTTGGACCATGGAGGGCAGGAACCCATTCGCCGCGAAAGTCGTGTGGCTCTTCATGAACATGAAGCAGCAGATCGGGGCGGACCTTTGAGCGCGGCTTGGCAAGCCTCTAGAACGTTGAGGAACGCTCGTGCCCCGCGCGCTAGAACGCCAAGCGCAGCGACAATGCGGGCTCGAAACCGAATTTTGCGCCAAAGGTTCGACGCGACTCGCCCGCGTAAGTCGAACCATCTGGTAGTTCGAAGTGAGCCTCGGACTTCGACCACGTGAGCCTGAAGCATGTTGCCGAGACCCTGAGCCACAGCTGCGACATTAGGGCTCGTTCAGCTACAAAAGCCGAAGCAGTGCCGAAACTCGTCGTTGTCGGAGTTGCCCAAGCGGTGACAACGGCGTTCCCGCTATCGGTACTCAGCATCCCATTGTAGGAGGTTCCCGCGGCCGCTCTACCTACGTACAAGGATTGCGCGAACCCAACTTCGACCGGAGCAGTCGGATTGGCGACCCACCGCAGCCCAAGCCCAAGCGCATAGCTGCTCGAGTAGTTGGCGTGTTTCTGGTTCGGGAACTGAGTGCGACCGTAGTTGAACTCCGGTTGAATCAAGACAAACAGCCCAGTCGAGAGGCGACGCTCCAGGAACGTGAGTGCAGTAGGCGAAAGTGATTGCACGGACACCATTGCGCCGAGGCCACCCAGCGTCGCCGTACCTGCAGAGTTGGGCCCAGATAACACTGGGTTCTCCAAGTACAACGGCGCAGAATACGTCCAGGCAATTCCGGCGCCGACCGACCAATTGGGACTCGGCTCAAGGGTTTTGGGTGCAACAACGTTGGCGGACGCGAGTGGCTCGGGCGCATCGGCTTGCCTCGCCGCGGAGGACGGAGGCGCTGCTACTGGTGTGGCTGCGCCCGTCGTCGATACCGGCGCAGATGCCGGGGTCGCGTCCAGTGGGTAGGGCGGTTGCGGCGAGACCGAATTCGGGAAAGCCGCGCTGCCAACTGGAGCTCCAACCGGCGGAGCGTCGGCTGGAGTTGCTGGCTCCGTGGTTGCACTTGTCAAAGCTGCGTGGGGGGCCAGCGGTGGCACCATACTCTGGGCTCCTGCTAGATCGGTCAGCAAGATCACTCCTACCGTAGATCCGACCTTGTACCGGACCAGGCAGGAGTGAAGCCCAGGCAACTTTCCAGGCGGATTTACCATAATTGATCGATACCAGCATTTTTGACCCCGCATCAATGCTCGACTAGCACGAAGTGATCAGAATCCTCGCCAACATGCTGTGCCAGAGCTCTACTAGCCTGCCCATTTTGCCCAGGGGCAACGACCGCAGAGCCACCGGTTCGAATTCCATTCCTGGGTTGCTTTGCAGGCAGATATACGACAAATTGCTGGCGTGTTCGATGGATTGCCAGTTCGCGTCGTCTGGCAGTGGGTCGGCGTCGTCGTCATAGCGTGGTGCGAGCCATGTTGGTCGCAGACAACCACGCCCTCCGCGACGGTCTCATTGCCCCAACTTCCTTTGCGATCCATCCCACGCATCACGCGATCCATCCCGCGCACTGCGTCACCTGCGTCTAGCGATACAGAACTTCAGCTTACGATCTCACGCGAAGATTGCTCCAATGCCGACCTATCGTATCACTTCGAAGTCGACTTCGCGGTCATCACGAACGACTCGGAACTGCAAGTGTGGGCAGGCGGGAGTGACTGTGCTGCTCAGTTTGCTGCGCCCAACTCCATGTCTGGTTGTTACTTAGTCGGTGAGCTTGATATCCAGGGATTGACCGCAAGCGGAGACTTCACGGGCGCCCAGCTTCTTGGAATAGGGACCACTTCTACCTCGCGCATTGCGAGTAGTTGCGACGAATGTCTGCCACCGGCGCCAGGACCACCGCCCAATTCCCTGCCCGTGACGTTCCTATTGCTCGAGAATGGCACGTTGCGTGCTTCCGCCACACACCAGATGTACTACGCCCTGGTGGGGCCGTGGGTACCGAAAGATCCGCGCGCAGAAGCCGATCAACAATCACTCTACCTCACCTGGAACCTGAACCTTTCGGGTCACGCTCATCACTTTCATTTCTACTGCGCTGAAAACCGGAATGCGCTTGGCGGATGCACCAGCAATGAGCTCGAGCCCTATACTGAAACGGCGATGCGGCAAGCGCGAGACGCGCAAGACCCTGACCGCTTCTACTCAAGTTGGATCTGTGGCCAATCACCGCCGGCCTCGATGCTCTGTGGTCAGACGTTGGGCGAATCAATGCATGGCTTGACCGACGCAAACCAAATGGATGGCAAGTCCTGCGCCGTCGCCGTGGCAAGCGTGGATGCCTACGGCAATGTCGGGCCACTCACTGACCCCGTCTGCGCCACTCCAGACGCGCGCGCCTTGACACATCGTTTCCCGCCCACCTTCGAAGGGTACGCATTGACTAGCAACTCTAGTGGTTGTTCACTGGGGCGACTTCGACGAGTCCGAAAAACGAGTCAACTCTTGTTGTTGCTCGGAATTCTCTCGAGCTTGCGACGGGCCAAGTACAAGTCCTCCGCGACGGTGGAATACGGATGAACGCGAACGAGCTAAGAGCGGCTTACTGTGGCGGCAGAGGCCGGCGGCAGATCTCTTGACGCTGTCAGATCAACCGTCCCGAGCGCAGTCGCGGACTTCTCACTTTGGACCTCGACGATGCTAGTGGCCTGCGTCGACATCGAGGCGGACCGCCGCACGATACAGCCGCCGAATCCCGGCGGGTTCCATTCTCACCGAACTCCAGTTTGACCGTCTCTCAGCGGCGCTAGAGCAAGTCGCCATCGAAGTGAATGGACTAGCACTATGGTCTGCGATAATGTCACCGCTGCATAAGAAAGAGCGGTGAAACGTCCCACCTGAACGCTTCGAGGCGACCATCATGAACAGAGCAGCGCGGCTGATTGCCACATCGGGTTTGGTGGGGCTTCTTGGTTCCCCAGATTGCGCTACGCGACAACCTGAGTCGTCCACTCTTGAGGAGAATGGGCCCCATCTGCCGGTAGCGGGCCACGCTGGTGTCGGACCCGGTCCTACCAGCGTGGGTGGAGACACCGCGCGTTCGGCGTCGGGCGGTCGTGCTAGCGTATCGGGCGGTGCTTCCGCGTGGCCCTTGAGTGGTGGAGTTTCCGTGATCCCTCCGAGCGGCGGCGCTAGCGGCATGGGATTGGGAGTCGTTGGCGGAGCTGGGGCGGGTGGTGACGCCACCGTTCTGGCTAAGTTCAGCTTCTTCGTAACCAGCCTCCGGGCGCTTCAGGAGCTTTCAGGGAGTCTTAGCGGTTTCGGTGGCGATTTGCGCTTCGGCGAAACTGGTGTTGGCGCCGGGTTGCGTGGTGCTGACAAGATCTGTGTCGCCATCGCGGAGCGGAGCATGCCGGGGTGCGCGACGAAGCAGTGGCGAGCCTTCCTCAGTGCGACCGCCGACGAAAATGGCTTACAGGTGGACGCCATTGACCGCATCGGCGAAGGCCCTTGGTACGATCGACTCGGACGCTTAGTTGCGCCAACTAAAGCTGACCTGATCCAGATACGTCCCCAAAACGGTGATCCAACGATCATGAATGACCTACCCAACGAACGTGGAGTACCGAACCACGATCCCGATGGCACAGGACAAGTTGATAACCACGGGACGGTCACCGGCAGCAACGCCAAGGGTAGGCTTTATGGTGCTACCTCCACATGTCTCGACTGGACAACGGCTGAGCGCGTAGCTACGACCGGGAGACCCCGCATGGGCAGGTCCTGGCCGCGTAACTCATACAAAGGGGCTGAAGGCAGTTGGGTGTCCGCGGTGGATGAGTCAGGATGTGGTGCAGGCATCAATCTGCAGGACAATGGAGGCGCCGTCCCGAATCTGTTTACTATAGGCGCGGGGGGAGGCTATGGCGGCTTCTACTGCTTTGCGCTTGTGCAGTGAATCCTCGCACCGTCCACAAATCGAGCGACTCCACTCCGCCATGATGCAGCATCACTCGAGTTCGCCCCAATTGTGTCGGACATCGCCGGCTACTCGACGCAATTGGCAAACATGGCACCGGTGCCGTCGCCACTCTTCTTCAGCGCGCAAGAACCGAGCCCCCAGCAGAAGTTGTCCGAGGTTCCGCAAGCGAAATACTCGTTCATGGGATGGGGCGAGTCACCGTCCTTCAAGCAGAGCCCCGTTGTCTGACAATTGCCGCAGCAGATACCGAGGTGATCGAGCTTAGTGACGGCACAGCTCTCGATTGCCGCGCACGCGTTCGCTTTGATCTTGAGACAGCCATTGCCCGAACTGCAGAAGCCCGTGCAACACTGCTTCTCGTAAATTGCAGTCCCGCTGGTGTCGTACCCGGTAAGACACGAGCTCACGGCGGCACAAGTTGAATCGAAGTGCCGCTGGCGGTGCAAGCATTTGCCATTCGAACTGTCGCATTCGCCAGCGCAGCAGTCGTCGACCTTGACAGACGTCGAGAGCGTTTCGTAGCCGATGCAGCGTTTGGAGCGTTCCGTGCTTGTCTTGCAACCGTAGTCAGAACAGGTTCCCGTCATGCTGCCGTACCGCTGCTTGACGCAGTGTTCCGTTGCGCCTGGGCAACGGTCAAAGTAGCTAGGCCAGGTGTTGTCGTCTTCGCACTCTTGGCGTCCAGTCAAATCGGCGCTGCAACGGTCGTCGATGGCTCCCTCTTCGTTCCCGCCAAGCACTGTGCCGCCCACACATTCTACGCAGCCAATCGTCCTGCCCAGCCCAGACCGCCGGCACAAGGTATTGGCGTTACAGTAAGCCGGGGTAGTCCAGTTGCCATTGCTGCTGCAGAACTGCATCGCGCGCGAACCGAGCGATGACCCGTTGGAAGCAACAACGATCTCCCCAATACATCGCACATCCCCAGGCAAGCACGCGGACTCGCAGTCGTTTGATTTGGGATTGCATTCACCGGTTCCACAGGGCAAAGCAGGCCCCCAAGTCCCGTCATCCAAGCAGTCTTGGTAGTTCGTTGCGTCAACGCAACGGTGCTGCATGCCGGGCACGCAATGGTCGCCGCATGCTGCCAGGCCTTCGGCGGCTTCTTTGCATAGCTCACCAGCGTCGCACAGTTTGGGATCCCAATGGCCAGCGACGCACTCGACGTACGAATCGTTAGTACTGACGCATTCACGCCAACCATCGGGGTGCTGACAGACCGATGGTTCCTCACAGGATCCAAAGCCGTCAGTAGCCGCCATGCATTGTCCCTTCTCGCAGGCGACTGCGTCGCCAAGGCGCGCATCCTCTCCGCATCGGCTAATCAGGTCCGACGAACAGCGACCACGAGTCGCATAATTCGTGGCACTGCTCGATAGCGTCTTACACGCCTTGTCACCACAGACGGCCTGCTTGGTGCCGGGAACGAAGACGCAAACGTCCTCCGTCCCATTGGTCCGATTGCACTTTGTGACTTCCCACTTCGCGTCTTCGCTGCACACCTCGACGTTACTGTCCTTGCAGCGTTGAGTACCCGGCGTGCACTCCAGATAACAGCTGGCAGTACGGGTCGACGAACTCGAGTTGCTCGTCACCTTGCAGGTACTGGGAGCTTCGCAACGATACGCCACCCAGCCAATCTTGCCATCATAGAGCGTCTCGCACCGGCTGAGCAGCGTCGTCGATTCTGAATTCGAGTCGGGATCCCCACAAACTTGTTCGTTCAACGTGCATGGCGCAACGTAGCATTCGGGTGCGCCGCTCACTTTGTTCAGGACGCAAGCGGCGCCGGCAGCGCAATTCGTCACTAAGTTTTCGGTGCCATCGTCATTGCACGTCTGCACGCCGCTGAACGGTGCAACGGCACTATCCACACAGCGAGATTCGCCCGCCGCACAGACCGTACCGAAACACTTGCCTCCAATGCATGTAGTTTCCCTGGGACAATCCTTGACGGCGTGGGCCGAGCCGTCCCTCAGGCACTCGAGAGCGGTCGTCTCATTCAAGCAGATGCTACTGCCTGGAGTGCAGTTGGCGGTCGTTTTCGACACGCAGTTGCCCGCGAGACAACTCATCGACAGTGGGCACTCACTCTCGCTATACCCAGTTTCATCGCTACGGCATGTGCGCACCAGTCCGCCGCTAGTACAGCTGCTGGTTCCGGTCGTGCAGTTGCCAATGCAGGCGCCGCTGTCGCAGACACTGTCAGCTGGGCACTCGCTCTTGCGCCAACCCAAACCGTCACCGCGACAGACGCGCTGCAGGCCAGCCTCGGTGCACTCATGCATGTAGGGGGTGCAGGACTCGGCGCAATCGCCTTCAGTGCAGGCCGATCCACTTTCGACGCATCCGCCTGCCTCAACGTTGCAGCTCAGACTCCCAGTGCATTGGAAGGTCGCCCATTGACCCTGAGCATTGCAGACCTGCCCCACCTGCCAGGTGAGACATGCCGCCTTGCCGGGGTGACAAATGAAGGCCAGCGAATTGTCGACTGCCGCGCGATTGCCACAACCAACGTGACCCATTGCGACCAGTGACACGCTGAATAGCCCAATAAGCGCTCGGTTGCGAGGCGTCATAGTAATCTGGGACGCTACCAGAAGGCACGACTCTGTACCAGCGTCCGAAGGAGGTGCTAGCCCGCTTCGTCGGTCCATTGCCCGTGATTTGGCAGAGTTGGCAGGCGACGATCGGCAATGTCGCGCTTGAGGATGGCGCTGCTTCTAGTCTCACGAACGAAGAGCGTGAGTGGTTGGGCCAACTCTCGGGCAGCTCTACTGTGCTTGTCTGGCGCAGCGCAAGCCCATGCCCCCCCCATGCCAAGTGTAGTAGCCGCGGAACGCACTGCGGAGGTAGCCTGCGGGTGCATCCCACGCGCCGCCCCGAGTGATGTGGTAACCGCCCCACCCCGTTGTTGGGATGGTGTTTGCGCAGTTGCTACAGGTCAGTGTGGTCCCGTAGTAGTCTTCACGATACCAATCGAGCACCCATTCTTGCATCGAACCGCCCAAATCGAGGTGGCCGAAATAGCCATTGCCGCCTGTCAGGCGCTTGCTCCCAACCGGCGTGTCTGGTGAATTGACGCTTTCCGCGTAGAGCGCCCTTTCCGCCGCAGGATCTTCGGAGCCCCAGGGGTAGCGCCAGTTCTGTGTTCCGCCAGCAGCTACGTACTCCCATTCCGCTTCCGTGGGCAAACGCCCGCTATCCCAGATACAGAATGCAAATGCCTCCTCCCACGTAACGCAATTGATGGCGCTCGTTGCGTTGGTATCGCCCGAAGCCGTCCAGGTGTTGTTGCAATCTCCCTGCATTCTCGTCGTCAGTGCCGCCGAAGTGGCCGGAAGTGCAAAGTCGCTTTGCCAGCCAGTATTGCCAACGGTGACGTTTGGATTGGCACCCATGCCGACGCTCGGAAAGCCACCGGATTGGTGCCAGGTGTCGTAGGCGCTCAGAAATGCCCGAAACCGACTCACGGTGACCTCGTACTTGTCCAAGGCAAAAGTACTAACCGTCGCGCTGTGTTCGGGAAGCTCGCGAGCGGCCCCATCGGCGTAGTAGTCACTACTGCCAAGCACCGCATTGCGCCCCATCGGGAAGGTTCCACCGGGCACGGTGATGGCGGTGCAGCAGCTTTCTTCGTGGCATCGCTGCGGACTCCCGATGCCACAACTGTTCGTGATGGGGACGAATTCGTGCCCTGGAGAAGTCCCGCCTATGCTCGTGCTGCCGCCTATGCTCGTGCTGCCGCCTATGCTCGTGCTGCCGCCTATGCTCGTGACGCCGCCTATGCTCGTGACGCCGCCTATGCTCGTGACGCCGCCCGCAGTAGCTGCGCCGCCAAAACCAAACAAACCAGCGGTCTCGGCACCACCGGTAGCAATGGCCACTGTTCCCCCCATTGCAAGACTGGGCATAGTTCCTGCGGCGCTCAGGGCGCCGCCAACCGTCGCTCCACCCTGTGCAACCACCGTTGAGGTACCTGCAGCAGCGGACAATCCGCCGCTCGCCAGCGTACCACCCATGGTCGTGTAACCACCGTGGCCCGATGAACCCGCCACTTGGCTCGTTCCACCGCTGCTGTCACTAGCGGTACTGCCCGAGCCCGCTTCGGATGATTCAGCCGTCAACTGCCGATCGTGAATGCTGCAGGCAGAAAGACAAGCAATTGCGAAAGGAACCCACCTTGTCATCGATCTTTGCCTAAGCGCGCGACAGCGCGAGACTGCAATTCCCACGCCCTGAGTGTCACGTACGCCCCCTGCCCCGTCAAGTGCTTGTCTTCTCATGTCCGAGGCAGGTGGCAGGTGGCACCTACGCAGAAGTGGCTCATTTTCCACAGCCATCTGGCATATGGGCATCGAACAAGTCCTTGACGAAAAACGGTCTCTGGGAAAGAGTGACCTAGGTTCGAGGATTCGAGCGTTGGCTCGACGACGAGCACAACCATGCAGGAAATCTACGATCTCGCCGATTCACGCCCGCAGGAAGGAGCCATCCTTGCTGGCAAGTATCGCCTATTGCGCGTGCTTGGACAGGGCGGCATGGGCGTGGTGGTTGCGGCCCAGCATCTGCAGCTCGATGAGACCGTGGCTATCAAATTTCTCTTGCCGGCAGCACTTTCGCACCCAGAAGCGGCAGCGCGGTTTCTGCGCGAGGCGAAGGCCGCTATCCGCATCAAGAGCGAGCACGTGGTTCACGTCAGTGATGTCGGCACTCTCGACAATGGTGCACCCTACATGGTCATGGAGTACCTAGAGGGAGGTGATCTAGCGCAGTGGTTGCATCAACGTGGGGCATTGGATGTCGAGCAAGCTGTCGAATTCGTCCTGCAGGCATTGGAGGCTATCGCTGATGCGCACGGGATGGGCATCGTTCACCGAGATCTAAAGCCTGCCAACTTGTTTTGTGTGCGTCGCAGTGACGGATTGCTGTCGATCAAGGTCTTGGACTTCGGGATTTCCAAGCTTCAGGATTTGGCCAGCTTGGGGTCCGACCTGAGCATGACCGCACCTGCTGCGACCATGGGTTCACCTTTTTACATGTCTCCCGAACAAATGCGTTCGGCGCGGGACGTGGATGCACGCACCGACATCTGGGCGATTGGAGTGGTCCTGTACGAATTGTTGACTGGAACTGCTCCATTCCCCGGGGATACCCTGCCGGAAGTCTGTCTCAAGGCTGCATCCAAGCCTCCAACACCCATCCGCAAGTCGCGACCAGATCTCCCCCTCGAGCTCGAAGCAGTCGTTCTGAAGTGTCTGGAGAAGGACCGCGAGCAGCGCTATGCCAATGTGGCGGAACTTGCCGCCGCCCTTCGGCAATTTGCCCCGAAACGCGCACGGAACTCTGTCGAGCGGATCTCACGGATCATTTCCAATGCGGGCATTTCCTCTCCCGCAATCGTCATGCCGCCATCCTCCGAGCGCGATGGCGTACCAAGTTCGTCTCCAACCGAGGCCAGTTGGGGACACACGAAGCCTCGACTACCTCTCGGGCGGGTCGGTGCAGTGGGTGGGCTCGTGGTGTTGTGTCTTGCCGCGGCGAGTCTCGTTACGTGGCTCGCACTCCGACGTGCAGGACAGCAGACGCTCTTGCCGCACAGAGCGGCGTCGGCCCAATTCGCCGCCCAGCCGGCTGCCGTAGAACTGGCTTCCAGCAATGCTGTCACAGTGACACCGGTACCGACAGCGCCTCCAAGTATCGTAGTTCAACCGATTTCCACCGAAGTGCAACGGAGCGGACAAACCAAGGATGGGTCCGCGCGTCTGCGCAAGAACACGGCCAAAGCGGAGCCAGCAGCCAAGCGCGATCTGTTCGCAAGTCCGCATTAGTGCTCGTTCAAAGGTTCATCATGCAGTCAGCTTTCTCTGTTAGGGCAGCGGCATTTGCCGCGGGATTGGTCGTCGCGCTAGCGACGTGTGCGACATCGGCACAGTCCGATGCGGCAGCAGCGCGCCTGTTGTTCGAGGAGGGACGCAGCCTGGTGAAAAATGGGCAATATGCCAAGGCTTGTCCAAAATTCGAACAGAGCTATTTGCGCGATCGAGGCATTGGTACCCTATTCAACTTAGCAGACTGCTGGGAACACTTGGGTCGTACGGCTAGCGCTTGGGCAAAGTTTCGCGATGTCGCAGACGAAGCTGCGCGTACGAACCAGAAGGATCGAAAGGACGTCGCCACGCAACGTGCGGAGGCGCTTTTTTCCGAGTTGTCGCATGTAATCGTTCGCATTGCCGAGCAACACCCTGGGCTTCTAGTCCTGCGCGACGGCGTTGCTCTACTCGCTTCGGACCAGGGCAGGCCCATCCCTCTGGATCCCGGCGGTCACGTGTTCGAGGCGAGTGCACCGGGCAAACAATCTTGGAAGACTCAGGTGACCGTTCCACCAGAAGGTCAAAGCGTTGAAGTCGTCGTTCCCCCGCTGCTCGATGTCGATCAGGCGCCGGCTCCTCCCGCCGGGACCAGCGAACAAGAACGGCCGATGCAGCCTTTCGGTAACATGTCCCCAGAGCCAGCCAAAGAGGCGCGTCAGGAAATATCCTTGCCTCCACGGTACCAGATCGCCGGCGCGTACGTCGCTGCCGCAATGGGTGTGGCCGGCATTGCGGCTGGGACCATCTTCGGCCTGCGCGTCAACTCGAAGAACGAAGCCGCCGATTCCATTTGTCCGTCGGGTCGCGGCTGCTCACTGCAGGAAATCTCCGATTTTGACTCCACAATTGCAGACGCCAAGCGCGAACGAACCATCTCGTTTGCATGCTTTGGTGTTGGCGGCGTCGCTCTTGTTACGAGTGCCGTCCTCTACTTGACTGCACCAAAGGCGATATCGACCGCATGGCACTTCGTTCCTGCGGTGCAGCGTGGACAGGCGCAGGCGGTCGTGACGGGAAATTGGTAAGCTAGATTCCTCTCGAGCAATTCCGCTTCAACAAGCGTTCACACGCACTCAGTTCGGGCAGGAACACGGGATACGATGCGCTAGAAGTTGTTGCACTGCCTCCGAGAGCTCAAGTGCAGTAGATGGCTTGTTCAGTATCGCGCGTGCGGAATCTTCGGGTAGTGTGTCGAAAGCGGTGAAGCCGTGTCCTGTCACGAAGAGCACCGGCTTGCGACTCTTCTGTCGGAACTGACGATACACTTCTGGACCGCTGGTGTGAGGCATGATTGCGTCCAATACGACCAAGTCCAAGTTCGCGCTCTCGCGCTCAATGATGGATATGGCTTCAATCCCGTCTCGCGCAACGAACACCTGGTGGCCGTCGTGCTCGAGAAATGCTCGCGTGACCTGTCGAACCGACGGATCGTCCTCGACGAGCAGGATGCGACCGGTGCGCGAGCGGCGCGACGGAACCACAGAACTCGACACCGATGAACTACCCTCCATCGAGCACCGAAACATCACCCGAAACCGGCTTCCTTTGCCCAGTTGTGAATGAACTTCCACTTTGCCGCCATGTCGCTTTGCAACGGCGTAGACCGTAGCAAGACCAATTCCGGAACCGGCGCCCTTGGTCGTGAAGAACGGTTCGAAAATCCGCACTTGGACCTCTTCTGTCATGCCGCAACCGGTGTCGATAGCTTCGATGAAGAGATAGCTGCCGCCGTTCGAAAGCCCCTGAAGCAGTGCCGACTCGGATTCAAGTTCGACGCGTCCGAGTCTGAGCAACAACCGACCCCCTTCGGGCATTGCGTCCCGAGCGTTGACGCAGAGATTCAAGACCACTTGTTCCAGTTGGCTCTCATCACCACAAAGGGTAAGAGGTGCGTCTTCAATAGTTGCTTCGACCTGGATGTGCTCACCAAGCATCCGACGTATCAAAGGTAAGAGGCGAGTCACGAGATAGTCGAGCTCGACTGTGGCCTGTTTGGGAGCGTTCTTGCGGCTAAACGTGAGCAGCTGCGCGACCAAGCTTGACGCACGCATGCCTGCTTGCTCCACCTCGGACAGCATCCTGCGAAGATCTTCGGGTGGGCCCTTGATCATACAAAGACTGACATTGCCGAGTATGACCTGGAGCAGGTTGTTGAAGTCGTGTGCAATGCCGCCCGCCAGTTGACCAATCGCGTCCATCTTTTCAACCTGGCGAAGGCGTTCCTGCGCGCGCATCTGTTCGGTTATGTCGCGCCCGACCACGACGAACCCCGCCACACGGCCCTGCAAGTCGCGTACCGGAGATAGACTGACTTGTTCGACGTAGTCACCGCCCGGATCGTGCGGGCCTTGGATGGTACCTCGCCAGCCATTGCCTTCGGCAATGGCACGCTCGAGTTGATCTGACACGTTGCCGGGCTCATCGCGTTTCGGAATGAGTCGGGTCCAACGTGAGCCAACGGAATTCGTCTCCTTGGTACCCGCGACGGCCTCGAAAGCCGGATTAGCGTACTCGATGATGCCTTCCGAGTTGAGAAGGACCACGGATTCCTCGGATTGCTCAATTGCAGTCATCAAGCGTCGATTCGACTGCTCGATGGCATGTCGCGCCGAAACGTCCATGGCAACGCCCGTCGCTCCGATGACAACTCCCGCGTCGTTTCTTCTCGGGATGTAGCGATACTCGAAAGCGAAGCGTCCAAGTGAAGCGGTGCCGTCCACCGATTCGCCCGCCAGAGCGCGTGTCGATGCAAGCACCAATTCCGGCAGGTTGGGGAGTAGAACGTTGACTGTCTCGCCTACGGTGTCGCCTTGGCCATTGCTACTGACCGAAGGTATGCTTCCTTCGAAACGTTCGACTTGGCCGTGCTGATCGACGAGCCAGACCAGGACTGGTGCCTGTTCGAGCAGCGACGATAGCAGGTGCTTCTTTTCGGCAAGGGCTTCACGAGTTAGGGCCTCTTCAGACAGATCGATGACGTAGGAAACCGAAACGTTTTCGTCGCCAAGAATGATCCGGGAACCGAACGCTTCCACCGGAAATACACTGCCATCTTTGCGGCGATGCATCGTCCTGACCGAAGCGGGAATGAACGGCCCCATGTCGATGAGGGACTTCCAAATCGCGGGCGTCATGCTCGGATTGACGTCGTACAAAGTTAAGGCCATGAGCTCGTCGCGTGTGTAGCCAAGCTCGTCACAGGCCCGCTGGTTGACGAAGGCGAAGCTTGCGTCAAGCCGGGTGAAGAACCAACTGCCGGGAAACGCTTCGACCAATGCCTTGAGCAGCTCGGTATTCGAGCCAGAAGAAAGCGCCTTGCGGACAACTTGTGACGCCCAGTGCTTATCTTGATTCAATGAGAACGCCATGCGCAGTACCGAAGCCAGGACGGAGCATATCGAGAGTTTGACAAAGAGAATATCAGCAATTCGACCGCGGTGGAACCGTTCTTGTGCGGCAATACTCGTCCGGGTGGCTCGAGATTTCCGCGGAAGGCAACAAAATCTATCATCGCGTCGTTGAGCGGGGGCTGGTTCTGCGGATGACCACTGCGTGCCGCTTTGGCCGTCAGCGGTCCCCTGGTTACGGGATGCCCTCTAGCGCCATCGCCTCCAGTATCGATTCCGAGACGGCGAGGCAAGCAACGCAATTAGAAAGCATCGGAACCTTGCTTGGCCGCCCCGTGGCATGACCGACGGGACAGGCGCGCCAGTGCTGCAAGTCGTGACGCTCACTCCACCTCGTAGCCCGAGTACCCGAGCTGGAGCTGGTCCAGTACGTTCTTGGTCTTGTCGAAGAAGTACTTTTGCTCGTAACCTGCCAAGCCCATCGGGTCGAGATCAACCGTGTCGTTCGTGGTCTTGTTTCCGTATAGCGCGAACAGTTGGTCGAATTTGGTCCGATACTCGCTGAAGAGGAAGAGCTTGCTTGCGGGATTGATGTAGTCTTTGAGGTATTTCACGTACTGTTCGCGGTACTTCTCGACTAGAAGCACCTTGTCCACAAGGGGTCGTGGCGAATTGTCTCCCCAAGCAGCGGGAAGGTTCTTGGTGTTGAAGATGTCCTCGTTGATGAAAGCATCGTACCCCATGTCGCCATGCCAGTTGGTGCCTAGCGAGATGTCGAAGTCGTAGGGAATGAGCTCAGCCTTGCCCGCTGTGTTGAAGAACAAATAGTAGTTGTTGGCTAAGAAGCGATAGTCATCCAAATTGTTGATGTAGATCCCCATCGCCAGGTAGCGAATGAAGCGATCTACCTCGAAATTGGCATCCATGTAGTCGACGAATTGCTGCCCTTCCAACGTATTGAGTTGGTGCACGAAGCCCTTGAGGGCTGAGTGGTCACTCGTCGTCTCATTGGTCTGCAGATCGTAGATGGGCCGATAGTTCGTATCCACGTCTTTGACTCCGACGTGACTGCCAGCGAGCGATTCCTCAGTCAGATCCGGGCCCTTATCGAGCTCGAGGTACAGGCACTTGTAAAGGTCCCCATCAGACGCTCCGAACTGCCGCTTGAGGAACGGCTTGTCTACGGGCTCAACTATGCCATACAGGCCGTAATTGACCTCCGTACCGGCGATGCGGAACTTGAGCGTGCCCATA
The DNA here is from genome assembly GCA_964454965.1 of uncultured Polyangiaceae bacterium. Classification (GTDB taxonomy): domain Bacteria; phylum Myxococcota_A; class Polyangia; order Polyangiales; family Polyangiaceae; genus FEN-1139. The sequence continues at coordinate 251,971 of CAYVXY010000009.1, forward strand.
GACATGCGAGGAACGTTGACGCCAATTTCGTCGAGGAGCGAGTAGCTGAAGAGCTCGTTGATCTTCGACCTATTCGCGTAGGTGTCCCAGGTGTTGTACCGACTCCATTTGAAGTTCAGGGCTTTCAGCCCGGCGAAACGGCGTTTGCTCAGCGCTGCGGCGGCTGGATCGTCCGTCGGCATTTCGAAGGTCTCGTCGAACTTCACCTTGAAGTGCGACTTATAGTAACGGCCGTTCTGATAAGGCAGGCGCCTAGACTCATTGCCGCGCGAACGGATCCCCACCCGGGTCAGCTTGACCTCAGTCCCATCGCTGCGACGGTAGATGAAGTCTGCCTCGCGATAGTGGTCGGTACGGTAGCCACGACCGTCACCGCTGTAGAAGGGCTGGATCGGGTAGTCCTCGGCGTAGTCGAGCATATCCTGGGTGATGCCTTCCCATTCCTCCTGGCTAATCTCGATGATGAACTCGTGAGGAATCGTATCATCGAAAACCTCGGCCGACGTGTCTGGAATCTCGGTGGCAGGGATCGACGCATCTGGCGTCTCGGTGGCGGGCGTTGCAGAAGTGATGGGGTCATCGTCACTTGCGCAGCCCGCTCCGAGGACTAGCGCTGCAAGCAACGCAGCCCACCGCCAGCGCATCACGAGTTGCTTCCTATTCCTCCCACCGGGCGAGACGCGACGCGACCATCGGCGGCGAAAGCTGAAGCCGAGCGAAGAAGAACCGCACAGTGAAGTTGTAGACGGCGAGGGCATCATGGGTTGTCCACACAGCTAGAGTGTGCCGCAGATGGTAGCACGATACTCGATGATCAATTTCGAGCCAGCTTCCATGCTTGGGCGCGCGATGGACTTCGAAACTCTGGACCCGAAGCTCTGATCCGGCACGCCGGACGTCGGCTCCATGTGCACACCCGAACGTCGGAACTGCGGGTGGTGCGAAAGAACGAGCGGCGCGACCGGCACCGAAACGACCATGGGCGGCAATTCCAGCACGGGTACCGCTGGCGAGTCTGGCGGCAATTTCATCATCGGCAGCGGATCGACTGCAGACGGCGGCAGTGGGAAGGCTTCAGGAACCTCCCGACCACGACGCAAGGCTGACCCGACCGTCGTCTTCGTTCGTCCGTCGAATCGCCGCCGTCACGGCTCACCTGCAACTAGTGGAAAGAGCTGCTGTTTATTCCTCAATTGCTTCGGAGTGCTGGCTTGGGCCGTAGTCATCGAAGGTGATCAAGACCCCGGTCGTCGGGAATGAGGGGCACGCGAAGTGTGGTCGGACCGTGTCCATTTTGCCTGACGAGTTCGCCCGGTGGGGCCGCTCGTGAATGCGCACCAAGCCCGATAGTAGCCCTTCGCGTATCGTTACCACGCCCCATAAAATACAGGCGATTCTGACCTGCGCGCCGCCTGCAAAAGCAATAGGTTACTTGCCATGAGACAGCCCATCATCCTATGTTCGCCGTTGCTAGCCACCCTCGCGTTTGCGTCATTTGCGGACGCGGCCACAACCCTGTACGCTTCACCGACCGGGACCGAGACCGCTGGCTGCACGCGGGCTGCTCCCTGCGACCTCACCTCCGCGGTCGGCTTGGTTGCGGCGGGCGATACCGTAGTCCTGATGGATGGCGTTTACAAAACGGCGCTGGATGTCAAGACGTCTGGCACAGCTTCAGCGTGGATCACTTTCCAAGCGGACGATTGCGCGACACCCATCTTCGAGGGACCTGGCGACGACGTACAGACAACTGGCGTGGGATCGGCTGGAACCACCAAGGGGAGCTACCTGCGCTTCATCGGGCTGGTCGCGCGCGGCTGGAACACCGGCTTCGGTAACCACTGGGTCAAGACAGATGCGACCCCACCCGAGACACCTCCCTCGAATGGCAATATCGAATACCGGTACTGCATCGGCGAGGGGAACGGCCGCACGGGTTTCACCCACTACAGTGCGTCTGGCATCCGCATTCAGAACTGCATCTCGGCGCACAACGGAAGCAGCTTGCTCCATTCTTGGTCGAGTGGGATCACTCTCTACGCTACGAGCGAAAGCTCCGGCGAAGCCTTGGTTGAGGGCTGTCTGTCGTTCGAGAACATGGACGCCCAGCAGCACACGGATGGAAGCGGATTTATCGTGGACGAGCGGTCCAACAACGCAACCTTTAGAAACAATATCGCGTTCCGCAATGGTGGAGGATGCTTTCGTCTCACCAAGAGCTCCGGCACGAAATTCATCAACAACACCTGCTACCACGATGCCCAGGATTCGCAGGACCAGGGTCCGAGCAATCCGGGAGAGGTGTATTTTACTCAGGAAGCCTCGAACTCAACGACCACGGGCGTCACGTTCCTCAACAACGTCTTCGTGGCAACGGGAACGGGACCCGGCGCGGCTGCAATCTACAACCAACCGACCTCGGGCTGGACGAGCAACACGGTGACCACCGGTTCGGTGTCATACTTCACGGATCCGGACGGTACGAACCCGGACTTTACCCTGAAGTCCGGGTCAACGCTCATCGGTAAGGGCTCAAGCGGGGCGCCCACGAACGACGCGGGGTTCGACCCCAAGTGCATCACCAAGAAGGCTCCCACCATGGTGGGCAGCATCGCGAAAGGGAGTTGGTGGCAGTATTCCGTCGACCTCGACTACATCAAGAATCTTGGCGGCGTAGCCAAGTGCTTCCACCCGAAGACGCGGTCCGGAACACCTGATATCGGTGCCTATGCCAACGGCACGGTGACTGTCGCTTCACCGCCCTGCACTATGCCACCTCAGGGCGGTGCGACGAGCACCGGTGGTGCAACCAGCGCGGGTGGTGCACCCAGCGCGGGCGGCACATCCAACGCAGGCGGTACGACGAACGTCGGTGGAACCACCTCCAAAGGTGGCACTACCTCGAATGCTGGCGGAGCCAGCTCCAAAGGCGGTACTTCAGCTGGCGGCTCAACGAGCACGGTAACGACCAACGCAGGTGGCAACACGAGCACTTCGAGCGGCGGCAGCACGTCGGGCGGCTCGGGTGGCACGGCTACGGCCAACGCAGGAGGCAACACTAGTTCCTCGAATGGTGGCAGCGCCACCAGCAATCCCAATGCGGGTGGCAACGCTTCGAGTTCGGGCGGGACCGGACAGACAAGCAGTGGCGGCGGAACCTCGGTCGCTGCCGGTGGCAGCGCATCGAATATCGGTGGCAATGCCACGACGGGCAGCGTCAGTAAGGGCGGTGGCAATGCCAGCGGTGGTAATGCCAGCACCGGCACCGCGACGCCGGGAAGTGGTGACAACGCCGAGGCACCTGCAAGCGGTTGCGGTTGCCGAATCGCTGATCAGTCATCGAGCTCGACGTCCCTTGCGGGGCTTGGCCTACTCGCCTTGTTGGCACTTCGCGTCAAGCGCCGGCGAGAGTCGGGCCGTTAGTCACTCGCCCCAAAGACTGCCGCACGCACGTGTCATCGAGCCACCAACGGTGGCTCGATGACGTTGTTGATGCATCGTTAAGTCTGTTGCACTCTGGTCCGCGACGTAGCGGAAGAGAGGTTCTTGGTGCGAGAGCTTAGTGTCGCTTCTCACGCGCTATGCCTCGCGCGCGAAGTCGAGACACACAACCGTGGCATCGACGCAGGACCAGGGAACGTACGCCTCGCCATCGAGTTAGGACGCCTCCGCTGCATTGACGCGGCGCAAGGTCGATTTTGATGCCTGTTCCAGTGTCGCTTGCTCGGGGTTTCGGCCCAAGCATTTTGCTTTCGGTCCACACATTTTGCCGCTGCTGGCAATGGCCACTGAGCCCACGTCCCTCGCAGAATCAAGCCCTCATCCAGGTGTATCGAATTGATCTACGAGGACAGGAAGAGCCGTTTCGGCAAACGGCCACACTGCTTGGTAATCTCGCGAATTGTGATCAACGGATCCCGTAGCGGGAATGGACCAAGAATCTCTTGTCGGAGGTGGTCGTGCGTACGAAGTTACTGAAAACTTTTGTTTTAGGTGTCGCATTTGGAGTGGCGGGTTGCGAGACCACGGATTTGCTCGTCCCAAGTGGGGGCGCAGGGGGCAGCAGCCCCTCCGCATCTGGAGGCAACAGCGCCAATACCTCCGGAGGCGCGAGCACCGGAACTGAGGCTACTGGAGGGAGTGGCTCCGGTAGCACCGCGGCGGGCGGAGCCGCTACCGGTGGCAAGGCCGCGGTTGGCGGAGCAGCTACTGGCGGCACTTCGACCGGCGTTGGCGGAGCCGCTACCGGTGGCAAGGCCGCGGTTGGCGGTGCAGCTACTGGCGGTACTTCGACCGGCGTCGGCGGAGCCGCTACCGGTGGCAAGGCCGCGGTTGGCGGTGCAGCGATCGGCCTCGGCGGTGCAACGACGGGTGGCAAGGCCGCGGTTGGCGGAGCCGCTACCGGCGGGACCTCGACGGGTATCGGCGGCGCAACGACTGGTGGCAAGGCCGCGGTTGGCGGAGCAGCTACGGGTGGTGCCGCGACTGCCGGTGCAACGAGCACAACACCGGGACTCGACTGCTCGACTATCCCTGCCATGCCGACTGGCGGCACGCTGCATTCAGGCAATAGTCAGGGCGGCAAGGACAACCTCGCGTGGCAAATCTGGTCGAATGGAGGCTCCGGAAGCCTTACCACCTTTAGCACTCCGGCGTTCATTGCCTCGTGGAACAATTCGGGTGATTACCTTGGCCGCATGGGCTTCGAATGGGGAACCGCCGGCAAGGCATTCACCGCCTACGGAGACATTACGGCAGATCTCGCCTTCAAGAAGAATGGAACCGGTGGGCAATACTCATACGTGGGAATTTATGGGTGGTCGACGAACCCATGCATCGAATGGTACATCGTCGATGACTCGTACAGCGCGATGCCGTTCAATACGGGTACTGCACCGAGTGGCACAGCTGACCTAGATGGGGGTACCTACAACCTCGTCAAGCGCAACACGACCGGAACCGGTGGCAACCGATGCGGCAACGTCACCGCCTGGGACCAATTCTACAGTATTCGCAAGACGGGTCGCCAGTGCGGAACCATATCTGTCTCCGAGCACTTCAAGACTTGGGACGCCAAAGGTTGGAAACTTGGGAACCTGCTCGAGGTCAAGATTCTTGTCGAAGCAGCGAGTGGCGTTGGAAGCGTTGACTTCATGGTTGCAAACGTGAAAAAGACGCTATGAAGTAGCCGCCAACCGACATGCAACGGACTCTAGGTCTGTAGCGTCGCAAAAAACAGCTCGGCCGCTCCTGTGAGCGGCCGTTGCCGTTTCTCGGGTGCCAAAGAGCGCAGTTCGGTGGGCGCGCACGATCCAGGGTTGCGCACGGCCAACGTGGTGTGAGCGATTCTTGGGCTCTGGGCCAATTAGTTGAACTAGGCGTGAAGGCCACGGGGGTCGCAGCTCGAAGCTGATACTCTTCGTATCAGTGCGCGTGATCTTGCCGAGCTGCCTAGTAGCAGAGGCACCGCCGGTTCGCCGGATAAGCGAATACCGGAGAAGAAGAGCCTGAGTACTTGCTCCGACGGCATGGCATCCGAATCCACAGCAATACTCGAAATTGTAGATTCGACTCGACCAACTCGAGCGTCCAAAAGAACGCCGTTCAATTCATGCGCAACCTCGTTGTGACCATGAGTCAAAGTCAATGAGCGAGCATCTTGCAGTACACTTTGCGCAATCGTTTTTCTTCGCGGTTGACCACGATGTGGCCGTTGCACTGATAGTTTGAATGCACTTCATGTGCACGGCGTGTCTTTCATTCATGCAATGAACGCCGTTCCTGTTGTTGCACGAATGGCAAGACGAAGAAGCAGTGAAGGCTGAATCAATCATAGTAGCCGATGGTTCGATTGATCTCGGAGATAGTCGATCGCTGTTCGATCGGATGCGAACAACGATCGCCTGTGTCATGTTGCGGATGCGTCGGGCGTGGTGCCCGCGTTTGCTCAACTGTACAGGGAACGATCTGATATGCCATATACTGGATACTCACGCGTACTTCAGCTGAACACTGTTGCTAGGCGACTGTTGGGAGCGCTAGCGCTCTGCGCGGCGCCGACTGCGGTTGGAGGATGTTCCTCCACCGAGAGCGCCAATACCGAAATCGGCGTTGCGAGCCAAGCTGTGGAGGGTGCCGATTGCGGCTATTCTGTCAGCGCGGACGTCAACGGAGTCAGCAACAAGGGCTTCAATGCCAAAATCCGCGTGACCAATGTCAGTGGCGCTACGTCGACGGGGTTTGCGGTACTAATCAACGCTCGCAGCGCAGTGCTAACGCATGTCGCCAATGGCAGCTCTCAGGCCGTCGAGAATGGCTACCTACTGAGCCCGCTTGACTCGATTGAAAATTCGCAACTGGACGTTGGCCAGACATACACCTTTGAGCTCAAGTTCGATGGTGACTACACCCAACTTGACACCTTCATCATCTCGAACAACGGCCTGGCTTGCGATCAAGCAGCGCCTGCAGTTCAGCTCACCGCTAGCGGCAGTCTCTTCACGTCGAATGGGACGCTTACCCTGACTGCCACCGCGACCGACAATGTTGCTGTGTCGAAGGTTGTCTTTTCGCAGGATGGAGTCGTGATCGGAACGGACAGCACGGCCCCCTACGCCCTCGACGTGCCGGTGACCAACGCACTCAACGGACGCCACCGCTACTCCGCAACGGCCTACGATCTCACTGGGAATCAAGCCTCTGAGACCAAGCGTGCCTTGGTTGCGATTGGGAACAAGTTCCTCGGAACGGCTACGACTAACGCGGCAGACTATGCGGGCCTACTGGCGCATTTTAGCCAGGTTACTCCGGGCAATGCTGGCAAGTGGGGTACGGTCGAAGCGATTCACGACCAGATGAACTGGTCGGATCTGGACATCGCGTACAACTTCGCGAAGTCTAACCACATCCCCTTCAAGCTGCACACGCTCATCTGGGGTCAGCAGCAGCCGGCATGGATCGCTGCTCTGACCCCCGAGCAGCAGCTCGTCGAGATTGAGCAGTGGATGACCGCTTTGGCTGAGCGCTACCCCGATGTCGAGCTCATTGATGTAGTGAACGAGCCACTGCATGCCGTGCCGAGCTACGCGGCAGCCCTCGGCGGCGCGGGCACGACTGGGTGGGATTGGGTTGTGAAGGCGTTCGAGATGGCGCGTGCGCATTTCCCGAACTCCGAGCTTCTCCTGAATGACTACTCAATTCTCACGATGGCAAGTTCCACTCAGAGCTATCTGAACATTGTCAAGGTGCTCAGCGATCGTGGCCTCATCGATGGAATTGGCGAACAGGGTCACTTCTACGAGCGTGCCCCTGAGATTTCGGTGCTTACGGCGAATCTGAATGCCTTGGCGGCGACAGGGTTGCCGCTTTACATCTCGGAGCTCGATCTCAACCTCGCTGACGACGCATTGCAGGCCAACCGCATGCGGGATGTCTTCTCGACGATGTGGTCGAACCCATCGGTCTTGGGGATCACCCATTGGGGTTACCGCCAAGGCAATATGTGGCAGACGGATTCCTACCTGACCCGTACGGACGGCAGCCTGCGTCCCGCGCTCACTTGGATTGAGTGCTTCAAGGCGGGTGGTACCAATTGTCCCGTTCCCACGTACATTCCGCAGCCGCGTACGGGTGACGCTACATCCATCACCCTGGAAGCGGAGCAGTACGAATCAGCGCACGCGCTCCTTCCCGCGGGCAATGTTGTCGCCTACGCGAGCGACGGGTCGTGGCTGAGCTTCGAAAAGGTCGTGTTCAACGACAATTGGAATACGCTCAACGTTGCCTATGCCCAGGGTGGTTCGAACACGATCACTCTGAGCGTTCACCTCGACAGTCTCGACAATGCACCCGTTGCGACTGTCCCGCTCGCGCCTACCGGTGGTTGGGGCACGATGAAGACGGCGTCGATCCCCTGGGCGCCGCTCGGTGCACAGAAGAACGTCTTTGTCCGCTTCAACGGCGGCGGTGCCAACGTGGACAAGCTCCAATTTGCGGCGCCGACCGGGACGGGTCGGAACATCATCGCCGATAGCGATCTCGAATTGGGAACGAAGGACGGTTGGTGGTCCTGGGGTACGGGCACCATTGCCAACACGACGGCTCGCTCCGTCAGTGGAACACACTCAGTCGTAATGACGGGGCGCCCGGGCAACAGTCCACTTGTCGAGAGCCTCACGAGTCTCGTGGTTCCCGGCAAGACGTACAAGGTCAGCCTATGGGCAACGATTGGCGGGGCAGCATCGGCCAACGCATATGTGACTACGGCAATTCAGTGCAAAGACGGGTCAACCGACTATCCCCGTCTCGGCGGCTGGAGCAACACCAAGACCATCAATGACGGCACTTGGGTCGAGTTCTCTGGCGATCTGGTGGTTCCCGACTGCCAACTAGCAAACGTTTCGATGTGGCTCGAAGGGCCTGGCGCGAACGTCGATCTCTACATCGACCACGCGTCGGTTCGCCAGGTGACAAACACCAATATCATCGCGAACGGGACCTTCGAATCCGGCACAACGGGCTGGACTACTTGGGGCGGCGGTGCGGTTTCCGCTACCACGGCGCGCTTCCATGGCGGCGCAAAGAGCCTACTAGTTGCGAATCGCACCAGTAACGCCCCGGCCGCGACGGATGTGACGAGCGTAGTCAAATCCGGGACAAGCTATCCATATAGTCTATGGGTATCGGTTGACGCCAACGACGGCGCAGCCAAGACCCTGAATGTGACCCAAGCGGCCACCTGCATCAACGCGGATGGATCGACCTCTACCAACTACAGTTGGGTAAGCGGCGCCGTTTCGGTACCGAATGGAAACGCCTGGACTCAAATCTCGGGCACGCTTGCCGTACCAACGTGCAACCTGAAGCAACTGCAATTCTGGGTTGAAGGGGGAGCTGGCGCTGATCTCTACGTCGATGACGTCCAGGTGCTCGACAACAGCGGTGGCGCGTCCAACCTCATTACTGACGGCACCTTCGAGACTGGTCAAGGCGCGTGGGGCGGCTGGGGATACACCTCGCTTGGGGTCGTGGCCACCGCGGCACATGCCGGGGCGCAGAGTCTGATGGGCGCGGGTCTGAAGCAGTACGCGGCGATCGCCCGTGACATCAAGCCGTTGGTTCTCCCGGGCAAGCGCTACCAGGCGAATACCTGGGTGACCGTTGGCAATCTCGCGGCGGGGTCTGGGGCGGTAAAATTCCAGACCGTTCAACGCTGCAACGGGGCCACGAGTGATAGCTATCCTTGGCTTGCTGGCATCACGGCGAGCAACAGCGTTTGGGCGCAGCTTTCTGGGACTGTGGACCTCACCGCCTGTACCAGCATCGAGAAGCTGCAGCTCTTCGTCGGGGCAGACTCCGGCGATCTATACGTCGATGACGTTTCGCTGACCGCGCTGCCATAAACAACAGGCGATAGAACGTTGTCGGGCAGGAGCCTTCGGAGAAGAGGGCCCCTGCCCGAGGTCTATTTGGGGTAGCTACCTGCTCCTGATGCACCGCCCTTGCCTAGTCGAGCACTGCCAATAGGGTTTCCACTGCTGGCAATCGCTTCGCCACCCCCGGTCCTGACACGGCTGGCAGGCGCGCCATCGAATGCAGCGCAACCCGCGGAGTTCAGCGGGGTCGAAAGCTCTCGCGACGCAACAACGCCAGAAGCTGCCGTTTGGTCAACCTGCAGCGGCTGATAGCTGGCGTTGCTTAGCGTTTCGCGCTGGCGAATCGCCCACACAGTGGGGAGAAAGCCCAGTAGCGCGGCTACCGCGCCGCCGCCCAGAATTGCAGCTGCACGTCGGAACCACCGATTCGAAACCAGGTATCGCGCTCGAGTGCTCCACTTTGCCTCCAGCCCTCGGCGACTGGGCGATAGACGCACTGTCGGCGACAAACTTTCTGGGACTATCGATTCCGAAATGCGTTCCGCCGTAGAACTGGGCGATTCACCTGGTGTCGCCAGAACCATGGGATCTGGGCGCGCCAACCAGAGGCTCGCGGGTGCAAATGGCCTAAGCGCATCGACGAATTCGGCAGCGTGCTGGTAGCGGTCCCTGCGATCACGCGCGATGGCACGAGCTACTACCGCTGCGAGGCCTTCTGGTAGGCAGATCCCGATCTGGTCCAAAGGTTTCGGGTCACGACGAAGGATCTGAGCGAACACTTCACCCGGTTGAGTCCCTGAATGCGGGTTCGCACCCGAGAGCAGTTCGTACAGGACCACGCCAAGGGAGTAGATGTCTGTGCGATGATCGATGTCCGACTTCGCCCCCACCTGTTCAGGTGACATATACGCGAGTGATCCCATGCGATCCCCCGATTGAGTCTTCGGTTCGTTATCGCCCGTCAAACTCGACATCTTCGCGATTCCGAAATCGATGAGCTTTACCGACTCGGTCCCGTCGTTCTGCGACACGACGAACAAATTCTCAGGCTTGACATCGCGATGGACCAGCCCTGCTCGGTGAACGGCGCATAGCCCCTCACAAGCTTGGAGTACCAGAGCCGCGGCCCTTGGCGGGGTGATTGGGCGTTGGGTTTCCCGGACCGTAGCGTCTAGGAGCGAGCACAGGGTCTGGCCCTGTAGAAGCTCCATGACCAAGAACCAAGTGCCATCGCGATCGACACCGAAACTCATGACGTCCACTACATTCGGGTGCTTGAGTTTCGAAAGTGCGCGACCTTCACTCAAGAAGCGGTCCGCGGCGTCGAAGCTTGAGGCGAGTTCGGGCAGCATGCGCTTGATAGCCACTTCGCGTTTCAGTGCGCGATCGAAGTAGACACACACTGAACCCATACCTCCTTCGGCAATAAATCGCCGGAATTGGTACTCGGCAATGAGTTGTAGCTCGGGTGAACTGCCACTCGGAGGTCGCCCCGACCGGCCTGAGTCGTGGGTTGTTTTGGGTGGGAACGATGAGGTCACGGTGGTTTGCGGGCGAGCAGAAGCGTACCACCGGACCGCCAACCCCCAAAATAGGAAAGGTTATTAACAGCGAGGAAACGATAAGTTACCCAAAATAGATCGGATAACCATGTCTAAACTCTACACAAGTCCAGACGCTGAAGGGGTGCGCAGAGGCAACGTCGAAGCGACTGGGCTACCGCACGCAATACTCAATGTGGATGTACTCACGCAGACACCTGCCCAAGCGAAACCGTCTTTGTAGATCAGCAGATCTCCTCGAGCAACGCAGCGAGCCCAGCGTAGTCACCAAACACGTGGTGTGCGCCCGCGTTGCGCAACGTACTCTCCGGGTGGCTCGAACTGAACCCAAGTGCCAGCATCCCTGCGCGTCGTGCCGCCTGAATGCCGAAAACCGAATCCTCCACGACGGCACAGTCCGCGGCAGCGAGTTCCAGGCGCGCCGCGGCGAGGATGAATAGCTCAGGGGCGGGCTTGCCCTGCGAAACTTCCGCGGCGCTGACGACTACCGCGAAGCGCGAAGCGAGCCCGACTTGCTCCAGGTTGAAACGGATCTTTGCGGGTGGACCCGACGAGGCCACGGCGAGCCTTACGTGTTGACGCTCGAGGGTCTCCAGCAACGCCAGCAAGCCAGGAAATGTCACCAGCCTACCGCTCGCGACGCTCATGTACTCAGCTTGCCATTCTTGGGTTGCGTCACTCCCGAGTTCGATGCCACTCTGGCGCGTGAAGTGCTCGCGGAGTGCTCGGTCCGACTTCCCGATGAAGGGCAAGATATCGCCGAGCTCCGCCGCAACGCCGCGACGCGCGAGCACCGGAAGCCAAGCACCACAGCTCAACGCTTCACTATCAACCAGTACGCCGTCGCAATCGAAGATCAAGCCAAGCATCGTGGGTAGCCTTTGGGCGCACGACGCGGCACTGTCAAGCCAAGCAGCGCCAATTGGCTTGCAAGCGCGTTAGTTCGTACGCCTTGTCGACCAAAAGGCAACACCGGCTGGGAGCCCCCAACCGGTGTGCGCATTCGACGAAGGATGTGACGGATCGGCCGAACTGATTACTCACAGACAGAATTGCTGCAGCGAATCGTTCCGGTCGTGCAGTAGCAGTGATTGCAGCCGTCCTTGGCGAGGATCTCCGAGCCGTCCTTGTACACGACGTAGGCATAGGTACAGGAACCTTCCGGCCTGGTACAGGCGTTGCTCGTGCAGTTGACGGTGCCGCTCGCGCACTTACACTCGTTGCAGCCGTCGGCAGCGTTGAATACCTGGCCATCCCGAAAGGTGACGCCGTCCATGCTGCAATCACCCGCCATGGCCACGCAACCATCCTTCCCACAGTAGACTTGGCCAGCCTTGCAATTGCACTTGGTGCAACCATCCGCAGCAACGAAGTTCGAGCCATCCTTATAGATGACGCCTTCGTACTTACACTCCGCAGGAAGGGGCGGACAAGCTGAAGTGTTGCAGCCCACGATGCCACCCTTGCATTGGCATACGCTGCAGCCATCCGATCGCGGAACTGAGGCACCATCCGCGTAAGCTACATTGGAGTAGATACATTCGCCCGGCGCGCCGGTGCATTTCGCAGTGGTGCAGGTGGTGGTGGCGCCCTTGCAGTAACACTGGTTGCAGCCGTCCGCGGCCAGGAAACTTGTGCTTTGAGCATAGGTCGCGCCATTGTATTCGCATCCACTCGAGGTACTGCTACACGTCAGCGTAGTGCAATCGACCTTGCCGGCGCTGCATTGGCACTTGTTGCAACCATCCGTTGCGGGGAAGGCTTCGCCATCCTTGTACTTGACACCTTCGTATTTGCACTCACCTGCCATGGGTGGGCACGCGGAAGCATCGCAGGCAACGCTGCCCTTCACGCATTGGCAAACCGTGCACCCATCGGATTGTGGAACGCTGGCGCCCTCCGAGTAGGCAACGTTCGAGTAGATGCATTCGCCTGGCTCTCCGGTGCACTTCGCTGTGGAACAGTTGGGCGTTCCGCCCTTGCAGTAGCACTGGTTGCAGCCATCTTCTGCAAGGAAGGTCTTGCCTTCATCGTAAGTTGCACCGTTGTAGATGCAGGCGACTGGGCTCACTGGGCAGGTCAGTGTCGTGCAGTCGACGATGCCGCCGCTGCATTGACATTTGTTGCAGCCATCCGTTGCGGCGAATGCCTCGCCATCCTTGTAGGACGCACCTGCATAACTGCAATTCGTGGTTAGTACTGGGCAGGCTCGTTTCGTACAGACTACGCGACCATCCGTGCAACTACAGGTATTGCAGCCGTCAGATGACGGAAACGACGCGCCATTGGGGTACAACTTGTCCTCGAACTTGCAGGAGCCGTCGCACATCGATTTGCTGCATTCCCAGAGCTGCTTGTCGGTGCACAGGCAGGAACTGCAGCCATCGGCGTCCACGAACTCTGACCCAACCCTCTCGCAGGGCTGACCAGTGAGAGCGTGACTCGAGCCAACACTGTGTTCGACGACGGTGCAGCCCAAGACGATCCCCGAAACCTCCAACAGAACCCCGAGCATTGCCCACCACTTCATCACTACAGCCTCCTTCTCGACGGTTTCTGCCGACGCGCCGCCGTTCCGCTCGACTCTTTGGGGCGGCATCGCTATGCTGCCATCACTGAAAGTGAAGTCCCTTCAGCACGGCGCGTTCCTGGGCGGCGGGTTCATGCCTTGGTACGACCAGCCAACCCGACTGCGGCCGTCACAGATGACTCTATTCGGCTCGATCGTCGTGTCGGTATGGGCCCTGATCCCAATGGCGGCGAACGCCAAGCCAAATCCAACGGCGGCCAGCGTGCGGACCCACACGGCAGTAGAGGCCACCGAGAGGGTCTCGTTGGAGGTGTACCGCGACCCGACCACACTGGACTGTCCCGATGCTTCGCAGATTCGAGACGCACTTCTTTGCCACCCGCTCAGCAGTCCGCCAGGCAAGTTGAAGCTGGTCATAGAATTCCAGAGGCAGGATACGGCTGCCGTTGCCACCATTACCGCTTCTGGTACGAAGACGGGCACACGCGAATTACGTCTCGGAACCCCAGACTGCAGCCTTCTGCTCGATCCCCTCGTCGTATCGCTGACAATGCTCCTAGATCCCGACGCCCGGATCGCTGCCGATTTTCCTGCGGCTGCCAAAGGCAGTGTCCAATCCGCCACGGTCGAGATCCGCGCAGCCGCGGCATCAGAATCGTTGCCTTCCGGTCAAGGGGAGTCGCCATCCATCGTTGCAGGTGCCGTGGGTACGACCAGCGTCCCTCCAACGTTTGCACGGGCTAGAGGACAAATCCCCAAACCAGCCTCTAGTTCAGGACCGGTCGTCGGATTCGGCATCGACGCCGGACCTCAGCTCATCGTCGGGTTGATCCCCCAGGTGGCCTATGGCCTGGAGATCCAAGGAGCCGCCTCCTACTCGTTCCTATCGCTGCGCGCTGCCATGGCGGGTTTCGCTGCGGAGGAACGCTCCTTCGGCGAAGCAAAAGTTCGGGGGCAGACCTATTTTGCGCGCCTAGGGCTCTGCGCACAGGGTAGATGGCACACTGACTTTCAGCTGTCGATCTGCCAAGGAACCTGGATAGGACAATTGCTGGTAAAGGCTAGCGGATTTCCAACTGATCGCCGTTCCGAGCCACTGTTCTGGGCCCTAGGGGGACTTGGTGAGGTCAACTACTTGATGACAGGCTCATGGGGGACCTACCTGCGGGCAGGGGCCTTCGTTCCTATCACCCAGCATCGATTCAACATTGACGGCTATTCCGGACCAGTGTTTCGAAACCAAGGGTTCGGGGCCTGGATCGGAACCGGCATTTCCTGCAAATTCTTGTGATGGAAGTCATGGGCATGGCCCCCTAATGGAGAGGCGCTTGAAACCATGGACCGATCTGCAAGCGCCTGCACCCCCACAGGCAATGGACCTCCAGACGCTCTACGAGACCCAGTTCGACTTCGTCTGGCGTTCCCTGCGGCGCCTCGGCGTTCCGGAATCGGACGTTTCGGATGCGATCCAGGAGGTCTTCATGATCGCCCATCGGAAATTGCCGGAATTCGAGGGGCGGGCGAAGTTCTCTACGTGGCTGTTTCAGATCGCCCTCGGCGTCGCGGGAACTCGCAGACGCCGCGCTCACCTGCGGCGCGAGGTGATGGACCTTTCGCTGGTCGATGAACATTGCGCTGCAACCCGTTCTCCAGAAGAAACGGTATCGTTCCACCAAGAAGTCGCGTTTCTCGATCGCGCGTTGGAAGCAATGAATCTCGATCAACGCGCCGTGTTCGTGCTGTATGAAATCGAGGAGCTGCCCAGCGAGGAGATCGCCGCGCTCTTGGGGATCCCGCTTGGAACGGTCTACTCACGGCTCCGGCTTGGTCGAGTCGCCTTTCAGCGAGCCGTTCGCCATCTCTCTGGACAGTCGTCGAGCTTTCATCCCATTGCCACGGGGACTTCGTCGTGACCGAACCCAAACGACTCCTGGATCTGCGCGATGCCCCGAGCGAAGTGACTCACCTGCTGCGCGTCGCGCGTCACGACGTCCCGCCGCCTGGATTGCGTCGAACTACCTGGCAGGGCTTGGTCCGCAAATCTGCCGCGGTAGGACTTGCCGTTGGCGCCTCGAGTGCCGCTACTGGGCAGGGCGCTGCCTTGGCCGCGACGACGACTTCCGGCGCTGGCGCGGCGACGGGGGCGCAAGCGATTCTATCGAAGGGCGTGCTGTTGCTCACCCTCAAGTCGGTCGCCGCGGGTACAGGGATCGGTATCTGCGCCTTGTCCACTCACTATGTCATCAGCGAAACGATGAACACCGGTCCGTCACTTGCCATTCCGACGGCGCAAACCACGCCGATGCGCGTCGTGGCAACCAAGGCAGCAAGGCCTGCGCCCGGCGCATCCGCGGAGTCCGTGCAACCGGGGCAACCAGAACGTTTGGAGGCTGACCCCATTCCCCCTATCGTCGCCAAGTCAGGTGGCAGCCTAGTTCCCGTTGCGGTCCCGAAGAATAGCTTCGGCGAGCAGGCCCAACTCGAGGCCCGACGCGTCGCCCAGATCCGTCAAATGCTCAGAGTCGGGGAGGGGCATTTGGCACTCAAGTCATTGGCAGATCTCGATGGCGAGACGTCTCTGCGTCTGCTCGGACAAGAGCGTGATGCGCTCAAGATCGATGCGCTCCTCATGCTCGGGCGAAATGTGGAAGCTCGGCGTCTCGAGGCGCAATTCTGCGCTCGATATCCGAATAGTCCACTGCGCAAGCGTTGGAACGAATAGCTGAGATCTTTAGGGCTTCACTGCCAGCTCAGCACAGATCAGCGCAGCGCGGTTGATCACTTCCCCGGATCGCAGGCTGGTTCCAACGGCCACCGTACCGAGGGGACAACTGTAGGGCCCAAATGCATTCGCGCCTGCAATCGCGCCGACCAGTTCGAGCGTCGTGACAACTCCGGGCTTCAGCCCAACCCATGACCCCGCGATCTCTCCCACCGAGAGCGGCGAGCAACTGAGCGACAACTGCAGTGGCCTTCCCGTCGCCGTGCCTTGAAGACCAACAACGACCTGATCGACTGGGCACTTGATTGCCGGCAACGCCGTTACGGGCGAGTATGTCCCGCGCACCAACGTAGCTGGAACAGCAGTATCCCCAGTAATGGTTGCTCTGGACGAGATCGGATCGATTGAGACTGTGCCACAACGTGTCGACCAACGCGCAATTCGATTCGCCTGATCGGAGCCTGGGGACCCGACACTCGCAACGATCCCGGTCATGACTTGTCCGGATGGGCAAGCGTCGAGCCGTGCCGCGCCACCCATGTCCCCCACGCCCTCGGTACTCGTAGGAAGCGCGAATGGTGGCGCAGCACAGCGTAATGCAAGCCCGTCAATCGCGTCCCCTGCCAGAATGTGAATACCACGTGGAACGCTATCGGCGGGGCAGTCCATTGTCGTGGACAAGTCACCAGCCAAAGCAGCGGACTGTTGGGTTGCCGTGTCAGTGACGGCCGTCATCTTCAGGCCAAAGGTCGGAGAGGTAGTGTTGAAAAAGCCGACCGTGGGCTTAGAACAGGCCGCCGCTACGCTTACCACCTGTCCGTATGCCGCAGATCCCTTTAGCGCGGTCACGACCGAACCAGCTTCGCACAGGAATTGCGTTGGCGCTTTTTCGAAGCTGGATGCCGCGCCACGGACGCCAGTTACCGGAACCCGCACGATGGTTGCGGAGTCAACTGTAAGACTGTAGCCGCCGTCGGGAAGGGCGGACACGCTAGCTGGGGAGCAAAGCGCAGCGAAACCCGCTACCGCGCGAGTTCCGCTGCCACCCTTGACGCCCGCTTCGAACCCAACTAAAAAGTGCCCGACAGGACAGTCATCATCATAGGTGCTGGTTGCAGCGGTAGCGCCCAATGCGATGGTCGACATGCCAAGGAAATCGCTCGGGGCGACGCACTTCTCACTCTGACAAGTCGTTGAGGTGCCAGGCATGCCGCATACCGTGCCGATGGGCTTGCCGACACAGAACGCTGGCGCACCCGCTGCACCGGCTACGCCAGTCAGGCTGACACTTCCGGCTGTACCTCCCCCATTTGTTGTGCCAGCGACGCTCATCGTTGCTCCGCCGATACTGGCTACTCCGCCAACACCCGTCATCGTGCCTCCGTTGGCTGCGCCGGCAACACCCGTCATCGTGCCTCCGTTGGCTGCGCCAGCGATGCCGCTTATGCTGCCTCCATCGGCTGCGCCGGCAACGCCGATAGTCGCTCCGCCGTTGGCTGCGCCGGCAACGCCGGCAACGCCGGTCGTCGTTCCGCCGATACTGGCAACTCCAGCACCGCTGACCACCCCGCCGAGGTTAGCCGCTCCAGCACCAGTAGCCGCACCGCCTGCGTTGACTTTTCCGCCGGCTGTCGGATGGGCTGTATCCCCAGAATCCCCGCCATCGCCGCGCGCTGTCGTCTGGCTGGTGCTTGAACATGCGGCAAGAAGCCCGATAGATGCGAATAGGCGTAGACTCAAGGTGCTCATCCCATTCGTTTTGCCGCGAAAATGGCCCCGAAGTCAAGCGCCCCAACGACTCCGGGGGCGAAACGACGATCTTCAAGTCGACCAAGGCGTTGCTAACCGTTCGCTTGACACCGAGAATCACTTCACGCAATGTGGCGCGGTTTGTAGGGACTTATTAGCGGCTGACTTATGAACTCAGGCAGCGTGCCAACGTGAAGAGCAGCCTATCTGGCCCCCCTCGGCATCAAGGAGAACTGCGTCATAACCCCCTCTTCTTCTCGCACTCTCGTTGGCCGCAGCGACCATGGGCGCTGCAACGGTGGCCGGTGCGGCACAGCCCCCCTCGGCACCCGCGCAGACGGCTCCGCCACCCGAGTCATGTGTGCCGGCGTGCCGCTCGGGGTTTCAATGCGTTCAAGGGCGATGCGTTTCCAACTGCAATCCACCCTGTGGCAACAACGAAACATGCACCGATTCCGGTCAATGTGTCGCCGCCGCTTCACCCGCATCCAACGCGCTAGCACCTCAGCCCGTCGAGCAACCCGTGGCGCAACCGACAGTGCAGCCCGCCCCGGTCGCGAGCGCACAATATGCTCAAGCGCCGGTTCA
Source organism: uncultured Polyangiaceae bacterium (assembly GCA_964454965.1). Classification (GTDB taxonomy): domain Bacteria; phylum Myxococcota_A; class Polyangia; order Polyangiales; family Polyangiaceae; genus FEN-1139. Next base: position 270,496 of record CAYVXY010000009.1, read on the forward strand.
GGAGCAGGGTAGCTCTGCAGAGTCGCCGCCAGTCGCGTTGGCCCCAGCTGCCGCAGAAAATACGGGCCTTCGCTTTGGTCAAGGGTTGCAGGTGGCTTTCAGTGTAGACAACGTCTTTGGATATGGGCACACCTGGTCGACGCTGACGCCGACCAAGTATCAGGGCCAGGGCATGAGTGGGTTCGAAGAGAAGAACACTTCGGACACGTTCACTTTCCTCGGAAGCAGCGATGGCGCAACACTCGCTCCCCAGTTGGGTGTCGATGTCGTCGTCAAGGGTTTCACCATTGGTGGCTCATTGATGTATGCATCGAATTCCGGGGAACGCACGGAAAAGGATTCGAGAACCAGCTCAACCGTCGAAACCAAGACAAAAAACCCCGGCACCTCGGCCTTCGGCATTGGCGTTCGCGGCGGCTATGTGCTGATGTTCAATGATTATGTCGGTATCTGGCCGCGGGCGGGTCTAAGTTATCGAACCGCAACCACGAAGCTCTATTCCAGTAACACTCCTGTCGAAACGGAGTACGTCATGGATGTGAGTGGGGCTTTCGTCAGTCCCGAGCTCATGCTGGTCGTGTCACCGGTCCCACATCTCGCGTTCCTTGTAGGCGCTGGTGCTAGCATTGCGCTCACCGGCAGCTTCACGGACAGAACCGGCGGAGTCACCGGCTACGAGGGCGACGTTTCGGGTGGTACGGGCGGGCTTGCGGTTGGTGTCCTTGGGTATTTGTGAACACGTTTACTTCCGGCCACTAACAGGCATGGTGAGTCCGCGGACGCGCAGACCGATCCGCAGAACCGGGCCTGATTGGCCCGGTGGAATCAAACGCGAGTGACGCCCTTCCGAGGCGTCGCTCGCGGTGCGCTTGGTGGTTGGTCCGGCGTGATTACTGCGGGTTCGCTTTGCCGTCGAGATAGACGTCAGTGAGCCTAAGAAACCTTTCGCCAACTTGGGCTGACGCCCATACCTAACGTTACGGTGCGAGCTTGTTGCAATCGCAACTATCTCTCCTGCCAGCAATGGGCCTCCGCGTGGTTCGGTCACGCGTCGTCGTCACGCCGAACTGACAAAACTAATCATGCCCAATGGCCATCACGAGGCCGTCGGCGTCGCTGGTCACGTAGACTTCACCGCTCTTGCCCATGGCGAGTGATACGGGTCGGTGCGACCAGCCACCGCCAGTGTCCCCAGCGGCAGTCGACTCAAGCAGCGGAGTGACCGTGCCGGTCGGCATTCCGTCGGCACCGAACGGCGCGACAACGACCTTATAGCCCGTCGCCGGCGACCGGTTCCAGGAGCCATGGAACGTGATCAAAGCATTGCCGATCATGTCGTCGGGGAACGAACCGCCCTGATAAAACAGCAGATCAAGCGGTGCCGAATGGGCCTGCATGTTCAGTTTGGGACCCTGAACATTTGCCGCATTGCGGCACCAGGTATCGGTATGGGTTCCGTCGGACATCGTTGCCGAAGTGGCCCATTGCGTACCTTTGCCGAGCGCGTAGTTCGTCGGCAATACGCCTTCGCTCCAACAGTAGGGATAACCATAGAAGCCTCCTGGCTGGTTGAGCAGATTGAGCTCCTCCGAGGGATTGTCGGTATGAATATCACCACCTAGATCGGTGCGACTTAGGTCGTCGATGCCGTTCTCGACGCCCCATAGGCGACCGCGACTGTCGACGCGCAGCCCAACTTCGTTGCGGGTGCCATCGGCCTGGATCGCGGCGTCGGCGAACGTGGCGTTGCCCGCTGTGATCTGCGCCGGGGTAAGCTTGATGACCCGCGCGCGATTCGAGTTGGGATCGACGTTAGCAGCGGAACCAATATTGATGAATAGATTGCCTGCGTCATCGAACATCAGCGTGCGCGTCACGTGGTTTCCGCCAGCGGGCATTGCCGAAAGCACGGTTTCGCGATTGGCCAAAGCGCTATGACTTCCGTCGTAGGGCCAGCGATAGACGGTCGATGGTGTCGAGGCGTAGAGATAGCCTCCACGAATCGCAACGCCGTGGTTCAGTCCAGAAACAGTGGCGATCCGCAGCCGCTCACTGGTTTGATTGACGCGGTCACCGTTGGCATCCCAAAGCAATGTCACGGCCCCAGTGGTACCGGCCTCGATGACTACGAGCTGACCCTGGGCGTCAGCGACCGCGCCGCGCGGCGAACTGAGACCTTCGGCGAATACCCAAGCGCAGTAACCCGCAGGCACGGACGCTTCGGGCATCTCTGCTCCGACAGGGACTGGACAGGTCGCTTGGTGGGTGGATGCTGAGCCGGCCGTGCCAGCCTTGCCACCCGTTGGCGCATTGCCACCAGTTCCGACTGTTCCGCCCGCTGGCGCTTTACCGGCTGCGCCTGCACTCGAGGACTTGCCACCCGTACCGGGTGCACCGCCGTTCGGTTGTGCGCCACCACCTGCGCCACCATTTCCGCCACCATTTCCGCCGCCCATCGCGGACGTCGCGCCGGCAGAACCTGAGCTCGTGGCTTTGGTTCCGCCAATTCCCGAATTGGCACCGCCGATCGCAGCTGCTCCACCCGCCGCGTTGGCTCCACCCGTCGAACTGGCACTACCAACCGCACTCACTCCACCGGTAACATCGGTTGCTGCACCCGAAGTACCACCGCGCGCAGCGTCTCCACCGCTCGAAGTAGTTCCACCCGTCGTCTGGCCCTTCTGGCCTCCGCTCTCAGCACTCGTGACGCCTCCCGCTGACCCGCTATCGCTTGAGCCGCCCGAGCAAGCAACGAGAATTGGCAAGAGAATAACCGGCAACGATGTACGACAAGAAGGATTCTGGAGCAAAGAAGTGCTGCGCATGCGGGATGCCTAAAGCGAGGCAGGCGATTCGGTAGTGGGGCGACACCCACTTGGCGTTGCAATCCAAGGTCATTATAACTTCCCAGTCTCGGCAGCTGCTCTGGCGCAGTCTCATGCCCCCAAGTGCCCGCCTCATATTTCATTGCTGCGGAATCAACATGCAAATTCGTTGCAACCACTGGGATCGATTGTCCTTGTTTGTCGCAATGATCGCGAGCGGCTGCAGCAATCACGACAACACCGCCGCGAATGTGGACCAAGGTGAAGGTGGGCGAGGTCAGAGTGGGGATCAGACCGGTGGTCAATTGACGACCACCGGCGCTGGCGCTGTGGCGACGGGAGGCACTTTTTTGGGTGGATCAAGCAGCGTCACAACTGGTGGCACAAGCGCTGTTTCCATCTCTGCAACAAACGGCGGTGCCGGAGCCGCCATTGGCGCCGCCGCTGGATCCTCAGGTGTTTCGGGGAATGTGGCGACAGCGGGGGCCACTACCGTGTCCATCGCAGGCTCTGCGGGTGTAGGCAACACCGATCTCCTGTCACAAACCGGGCTCTTCGAAGCCGACATGAAGTCTCTGCGTGCCGATGTGATTCCATTCACCCCGCGCTTCGAACTTTGGTCTGATGGTGCAACGAAGCGGCGATGGATCTATTTGCCTTCGGGCACAACTATCGACACGAGCGACCCCGACTATTGGAAATTTCCCGTCGGTACCAAGGTGTGGAAGGAGTTTTCGAAGAACGGCAAGCGCATCGAGACACGACTCGTCGAGCGCGTCTCGAGTCGCAACTATCGCATGATAGCCTACCTATGGGCGGAAGATCTGAGCGATGCCGTTGCTGTGCCCAACGGCATGCCCGCTGCATTGGGTACCGATCACGATGTGCCCAACGCGACGGACTGTGAGACCTGCCACAACAATCAGCCGGGGCGCTTCATTGGTGTAAGTTCGCTTCAACTCGATTATGACTACTCGGGGCTTACGGTTGCCAAGCTGCAGGCGCAGGGGCGCTTGTCGCAATTGGTGCCATCTGCAGCGCGTCTGCCCGGCGACGCAACCGCGCAAGCTGCGTTAGGGATCTTGCATGTCAATTGTGGCACCTGCCACAATCCGAATTCGACCCTGCCGTACAAGGCGCTCGATCTGTGGCAACGCGTCTCGATGTTGAGTGACGTCACTGTCACGCCATTCTATCTTTCGACGGTCGGCGTTGCCTCGGGCACCAATCCCGACGTCAGCGGTCCCGCGACGCTAGTCGCACCTGGTCATCCCGAGCAGAGTGCACTCGTCTATCGAATGAGTACGCGCATGGCAAAGGTTGCGATGCCGCCGCTGGCGTCGAAACAGGTGGATAGCGCTGCAGTCGATACAGTGTCGCAATTCATTGCTGGACTGAAGTAGGTGGCTCAATACCGAGGCCTAAAGCAGCCGGTAAAGTTGCGCAATTTCGCCGGCCGTCATGCTCCGGTTATAGATCCGCAAGTCGTCCATTTCCGCGTAAAGTGCGATGAACCCGTCGTCCAACGTTCGACCGAGCCAGTTGGGGGACGTTGCGCCGAGATCGGACGGTATCACGCCGGGGTTCGCCTTGCTTCCGACAAAACTTCCGTCGATATAGAGATCGATGCTCGCAGCGCTCCACGTCAATGCGACTTGATGCCAAACCTTGTCGGTCAACGTCGGGCTCGCAGCCCATAGGTCGACAAACGTTGCGCCGGTGCGTACCCCTCCCAGATGACCTCCGGCGCGCGAAGTCGCTGGATTGAGCTGATCCGGAGAAAAGTAGATCTCGTCGCTGGTCCCTTTGCTGAAGTGGAAGAGCCGCCCGCCATCTCGAGCCGTTGAAAGGTCACGTACCCAGATCGACAAGCTAAGCGTCGACAGGCCGCCCAAGAGCCCCACCGGGAGCTCGACCCATTCCGAACTAACTGTCGACGAAATATTGCGAATCCCGACTGCCCCGGCAATTCGTCCCGATGGATGCGTGCAGGCGCCGACGTATTTCCCGTTCTTGGTCGCATCCATCCGATTCGTTGCGACCTCCCCGGTGGTCTCGTCGAAGGCAAAATGTGCCACCAGGCCGTCATCCAAGTTGGTCCCGCTTGTACCGCCGGATCCGACGTCCGAACCGCCAGCACCTGCGGCTCCATCGTCTGTCGCGCCACCAACACTGAATGCGCCGCCGGCAGCGGTCGTTCCCGCGCCACCGCCATTGAATGCGCCGCCGGCAGCGGTCGTTCCCGCGCCACCGCCAAGCTGCGCCGCGCCGCCCGCGTCGCTTCCAGTCGCCCCTGCGGTGGTCGGTGAGCCTCCTTCTGCCGTGTGCCCTTGCGACGCAAACTGATCGAAATTGTAAGTACATGCCAAGGCGCCAATACTTGCGCCGACTAGTGCGGGCCAAAGGACATCGAATCGCGCGCGCGCAGCTTGCGTTGACACGGCTAGAAACTCCCCTCACACGAAATCGACATAGCGCCAGCATTGAGCTCAACCGCCGGTTTGGCACTCGCTTCGTCTGTCAGTCCCCAATAGATCAAAGCAGCGCCTACCAGGGTACCAACCGCTCCCGCAGCCAATCCGACGTTTGCCACTGTCTGATAAGTCTTCCCTCTGGCAATCGCATTGCGGTGGGCGCCGTCTGAGCAGCCAGTGTCGCACTCCGTTTGCAGTTGTTGGAAGGTGCTCCGAGTTTGATATCCTGCAACCGCGAATACACCAAGACCGACGAGTCCTAAGCCACTTGCAGCTAGACCATAGGTAGTCCAGTGCGGGCCATGGGAACTTGGAGCGGCACCAGTTCTGGTTGGTGGCGGCGGGGGTGGTTGCGCCACAACTCCGGCGGACTTATCAAACAAGAGTGTTACGGTCTTGTTGCCACCCTTTTCGAGCTCGACGTCCTGCACGACCGGTCTTGCGCCCTTCGACTCCGCAACGATGTGGTGCAACCCTGGACTGACGGTGATCGGAGACCCCAACTGCGTCGGTTCCAGTTGTTCATTGTCCAGACTGACCTTGGACGAATCCTGACCCGCGACAATCGAAATTGTGAGCTTTGCAAGCCTAAGGTTCAATAGGGTAAGTTGATCTTGGCCGGCGTTGCGCGCTGCAACGTATTTGGCATCACCACTTTCGAGAGCCAGCTCGACAGCGCGCGTAAAAGCGCGATGAGCCGCCTTGTCGTTGCCGAGTTCAACATGACAATACCCAACGTACAGTCGAACGTTGGGGCTATCCTTCAGTTCGCTTACGCGCGTAAAGAGCGCTAGTGCCTTTGCGAAATTCTTCAGTTTGAACTGCGCAACTGCGTCGCCGAATAGCGAATCGGCAGTCTCGGTGACGGTGGCGTTGGACGCAGAAGGCTCGGCGACAACACCAGCACTCCAGGTTCCTACGAGGCAGAGTGCCATGATGCAGCACAGGCGACTAAAGCTCGTTTGGCAAATACTGCTTGGCATAGGCAGGAGATTTGGCTCGGGGGCGTGGTGAGGTTACGGCACGGGACGATGAAGGTCTGCGTGGTTGTGGAGACTCAACTATGTCGGCAGAAGCCGCCGCTCGCGGTGCCGACTCGTTGGCCGCAACGGCGGGAATCGGCTGGACTGTTTTCGAATCTGCATTGGGCGCGGGCATGACGCTGGGCGTCGAGTCGCTGATCGGCACCAATGCAGAGGACTCCGAAAGGCGGACGTCCGACGCACCCGCGCTTCCATGTAGCGCATAAGCGAGACCGAGCGCTGCCATGAGCGCGACGCCCAGCATCGCAATCACCCCGCGTCGCTGAATGCTTCTACGTTTTGCCGTTGGTGAACTAACGGTTGTCAGGATGCTTTGCCTGCTCTTGTTCTTCTTGATTGCTGGCACCATCAACGACTGCAGCGGCGGGAGGCTGAGCGGAGCAGGTATGCTCACCACTGACGTCTCGATCTCATGAATGCGGTTCATCCGTCCGTCGAGGGTCCTAGTTGCAATGCTGCGCACCCAGTCGCCGACCACGTGTTGTGACGCTATTGGAGTCGCTACTTCGATCGCAATTGCAAACTGCAGGGCACTTGCGAAGCGATTCTTAGGGTCGACTTGGAGCGCTTTGGCGACAACGCGTTCGAGCGCTTCCGAGACTTGGAGATTGAATTCACGCGGCGATGGATAGGTACCGGCAATAATCCCGCGTATTCTTTCTTGGTCGCTGGCACCGCCAAATAGCTTGGTGCCCGTCAGAAGTTCCCAGAGCATGACTCCGGCTGAGAACACGTCCGTCTGGCGCGTTATGGCGCCACCATGAATGACCTCGGGTGCCATGTAGGAGAACTTCCCTTTGATCGTACCCGGATCGGTCTGATTCTGGGCGCGAAGGGCCTTGGCAATTCCAAAGTCGAGGACGCGCGCGACGCCGTCCGCACCGACCAGAATGTTTTGTGGAGATACGTCGCGATGAACAATGCCAAGGGGCTCACCGGACTCATTTCTCGCTTCATGCGCGGCATGTAGACCTTGCAAAGCACCCGCAACAACTGCGCAGCCGACAGGTATCGGAATCGATTGCTGGACCTTCAGCGTGGCACGCATTAGGGAATGCAATGCTTCACCATGGACGTAGTCCATGACGATGATGAGCTCGTCGTCGAGGGAAAGTACATCCAAGATCGGAACGACATTGGGATGTTGAATGCGGGCTGCGAGCTGAGCCTCCGCGAGAAACATCTTCTTGAATTCCGGATCCGCGAGAAAGTGCCGGTGCATTCGTTTGGCGGCGACGACCCTGGAAAACCCGGCCGAGCCGACCAGGCGCGCCAAGTGCACGGTGGCCATTCCGCCGGAAGCAAGCTGATCGCAGATTGTGTAGCGACCCACCTGCTGCCCGGGACGTTTCTCAATAGCTGCACAACTCATGTGAGGATGGGGCGCAGAGAAGCACTCAGCGCCACGGGCAATTCTATATCGGTCTCAGTCAATGGTCGAACAGCATTCCTAGCGCTCACCGAATCAATGTGTGCAAGGTGGCGCTCCAGTAGCAGGTACACCGGCACATGGCCGTACTGAACGAAAGTTGCGTGCGGACGATCTTCTGCTGTTCAGCCGATCCTCCGACTTGAAGCGCAGTTCTCTAAAGTGCGCTGCCACCTGAGAGGCTTGCACGTCTAGTCGTACTTATCTGCATGCTGATGCCGCTCTTGAGCGACTATCCAATGCGGCCCTTTAGGCTGACGAAACCCTATGCGTTCGTCGAAACGGAACTGAAACGACCATCATCAGACAGTTGACTAGGTTTCCAAACCTCCGATGCAGTTCCGCTCACCTCGACGCCGAGGGGAACCCTAATCCACCTCTCACCAGAGCGTCAGTACCGTCCCAATCTCGATTTGGATGTCGGAATGACGAGCGACCAACGTGCCATTGTTGTCGGATTCGAAGAAGGACTCGTTCCTTGCTGGTCAACGCGCAGTTCCTGGGAGAGGATGAGCGCCAGCGACGCGAAACCGACATAAGTCTTGGCTCCACTCAGCTGGTTCAGCTCTACCAGTGACACAGCGTATCGCCCGCGCGCTTCGAGCCATGACACACCAGGTTGGATGCCAACTGAACTCACTCGAGCACCTGGCGCGACAGCAAGCGTCGGGTCCTCCTTGTCGCTCAACGGCTGCTGATGATATTCCTTGACAAGCCATGGTCGAATTCAGTACCTGCGACACATGTTACGACGGGCAAGCCAGGGAACTTGGGTAATCGCATTGGTAGTGGTGGCATGGACCGAACGGAGTTTCGCTGAATCGGGCTCGCGGTTTCATCTAGGCCTGGAGACTTCCATCTACGGCAGCACGTCCCTAGACGGGACCTACACCCAGGACAGCAATAGCACTAGTCCGACAGAAACGAAGGTTGTATCCAAGGACTCTGGTTTTGGGCTACCCGGAAATACTGCGCTTTCACTCGGGGGCCTGTTCGGCGACCATTGGGATCTGGGTGCTCGATTTGGCTACAGAAATGCCTCGACGAAGAGCGGTTCCGAGGCCACGGCTTCCGACGTAGATACGTCAGTCCTCACGATTGCACCCTATCTCGGCTATCTTGCAGGCTCGCGTGGCGGCAAGGCGCGATTTACCATTGGGCTCACGGCAGGGCTTGGTTCCGGAACCTCCACCACGTCAACGCCCGGCACCAATAGTGCGCCTGCTGCGTCGGTTGAGACGACCCTGAGCGAGACGCAGTACGGTGCATTCATTGGCTTGCGGACTCACCCCGCCGACGTATTCTCGATCGATCCCATGCTCATGCTCATGCGGACCTCGGCAACGGCCAAATGGGGCGACAGCGGGGCAGTCGATCTCAGCGGTACGTCCCTGATGTTGAACATTGGGTTTTCGTTCTGGACGGGAGACGGTGCGCCCGCGACTGCCAATTTGGTGCCGGCTCCGGCACCCACTCCTCCCCAACCAGCTGCGACCGAAGCTTCGAATGTCCCAGCTGTCCCCAGCGGCGCTGCGGGTGTCGAGGCGAGATCGGATCGCATCACGTTGGCATTCGGCGAGTCGCGCGCGATCACGTTCATACAAGCTCCCGCCTATGCCGAACCATCCGTCACTGTCGTGTTGCGCGACGAAGGAACCGAAGGTGGTATCGCAAGCTGTCGCCAGATCACGCTGCACGCTCCCAATCAAGAGGATACGCTGTTGGATGTCACGCCTGGCATGGCTTCGACAGCGACACACCGCGTTCCCATCTTGAAGACGTCGGTTTCGGTCGCAAAGCTTCGACGGCTCGTCGCCTTGCCCATTGCAATCAATGCCCCCGTGCCGGACCACTGGGTCAACGTGTGTTCGCAGCGTTGGGGGTTACCCGAAGATCAACGCGGGCGTCTCATGCGCCACCTCGATGCGTGGCGTGCTGCTCCAGCGCCTGGTGCCGCTCCGGCGCCTGCTGCTGTGCCGCCAGCGGATATGCAACCGGCTGCCGCCGTGCCGCCGGCTGCCGCCACGCCGCCGGCTGCTGTTGTCCCGCCAGCTGTCGCGCCACCGGCTGCCGCGCCGCCGGCTGCTGTTGTCCCGCCAGCTGTCGCGCCACCGGCTGCTGCCGCTCCAGCGCCTGCAGTCGCGCCGCGGCCTGCTGCTGTGCCTGCCAAACGGTAGGCAGAGCCCTTCTGCCTGTGCGTCGTGGTTACGCTTGAGCGCGAACTCGAAGTGGCAGCGAATCGCGTCGAGGACCTCGACGGTCCGGCAAAATCAGCAACTCTGCGTCGTGACCGCGCGATCTGCTACTACCATGGACGGCGGCCTGATTGGATTCGCACCTGCTGCCCCAAGCTCCGACCATCGCCGTCGACACAAATCCCCAGCCAATCTAGCCGGTACCACTCGCTTGGGGCCCGTTCCCGCGAGGCGCGCAGTCGTCTGCACGATATTGGCCGCGATCCCCGCGAATTCGCGGAGATCCCCGGCAATCCCCATCGATTCCCCTTGGGGATCGACTCCAATCCCTGGGGATCGGCTCCAATCTCTGGGGATCGGCGTGGATCCCCAGGGGATTTGGCAATATCGGCGGGGAAAGCGTCCAAACTCTGGGGAAAGACCGATAGACACCGGGGAACACCTCGAACTAGGGTGCTGGCGACTGTTCTGGGAGCCTAGGGAGGGCGACATGGCCAGGTTGGGAACCGCAGCCAAGATGCGACGGGTTTTGGATTTCCTGATCGGTTTGCGCGATGACCGTGTGAGCACGGTCCTTGCCGAATACGGATTTACCGCCAATGAGCGCAACCAGGGTTGGGACTTGTTGCGTGCGCTTGGGCTGACGCAAGCAGTCCCGACGACGGTCCCGCTGGTGAATGCAACGTTTGTAGCATTGGACGCATGGCGCCAACACTGGATGCGAATCGCGCAGGTGTGCCTTGAAGCGGATTTCCCGCGGGTGTACGGCCAAATCTTTGCAGGTATCGATCAACCAAGACAGCTGTCGTTGGCTATCGTTCCCATTTTCGCGGATCGCATCGACAAACTCGAACGTGCCAAGGACGCAAACAGTTGCGCTGCATTGGCCAAGCTCCGCAAACGTGGGTTGACGAACGCTCGTCTGGACGAGGCGCGGAAACTCATCGAGGACTTCCGGAACGCCAAGCCTCCCCAATTGCCAGACGTCGAATTGCAGCGGGCCCAGATCCGCAAAGCCGAGACAGCGCTTTGGGACTTCTATGTCGAGTGGAGCCAGATCACGCGAGCGACGATCAAGGAACCCCGATTGCTCGAGTTGCTCGGTTTCCGCGGCGGTGCGTCCGATGACGAACCTCAAGGAGCGGCAGCCGCCGACGAGCTAGGTCCCGTAGCGACTGCGCCGTTGACCCAAGCAAAGCGTCGAGTTCGCGGTAAGCAGGCCGTGCGCAAGCAGGGGCGGCACGGTCGCCTGACTACCAAATGATGCCCACGTCTAGCCATGGACCATAGCGGAGTGACAGCACTTCATCAGCGGCGTTGCCGCATGCTCAGCGCGACGCGTTTTTCCACTTCGGTAACCGCATTTTGCGGAAGAACGAACCCACTTCGATGCCAACGGAACCGTCAGATCAACTTCCGCCCACTTCGGCATCGCCGTAGGTCGGCGCTTTGGGATTTGACCACAATCAGGGGTCGCGGCAGCGGATTCCGATGTTGACGCCATACGACGTTGGAAACTGTTCCACGTCCAACGAGCGGGCTAGTTGTTTGGTCCCATTGAATGTACTGATCTTCGGATGCGTTCCAACGGAGGCTGATATGGTAGATGCCTCCAGTCCCCGCAATCGCTGCGAGGTGCTGCATCACTGTCCACTGCCCACCATTGCGGGCGGTTGGACTAACGCCACCGACGCAACCGCGGGCGGCATTTCGGGTTCAAGCACGAGCGGTGGATCTTACTCAACCGCGGGCACCTGACGATCGCACTCGCTTTCTCCCCGAAGCCAAGGCTGCCGTCGCACAGCTCTGCGGGTACGGTCATGTGGCGCCGCTGCTCGTCGCTACGAACGCCTACGGTCGCGACTTGCCGGCGGCGCTCAATTACGGTTCAGAGATAGTTGCCTCAGATCCCGTGCACAACATAGTCATCAGCTGGGATGCCTATTGAGGCGACAGTGGTACCTACCAGACGCGCTATGGAATGTCACTCACCGAGTAGTGCCGACGGTACCAAGGGTGGTGGCCCTATCTGATGAGCACGATTGCGGCAGTGGCAAGGACGGGTGGCTCGATGCGAAAGGCTCCGTTGAAGCGCCAGCGAGAAAGGCGCCAAGCGACGTTGGTCCATGCGGTCCATTTCTGCGAAGGTTCGGCGCAGGTCTTTCGGGGTAGAGATCGACTACTGGAACCGACACGCTCCCAAGCATAACTAGTCGCCGTGGTACCTGTGCATGAGACTCACACAACAATCGTCCAAGCGCCACGGGGCCCGAGTTGCGGGCCCCGCCCTATGACTGCATGGTCTCAGACAATCGGGATGTACCCACCGCCATAGACCCAGATCCAGTTCCAGACACCCGCATCGAAGTATCCATAGGCCATGTAGGGCTTGAGGGGGCTGTTCGCCGGATAGAAGTGAGTCGTCCAATACTCGTAGGCGCCGTTCTTCAAATCGGCGGATTCGCTCATCCAGGTTCTTTCCTTCCCATCCGCATGGATGTAGTTCATGCAACCTGAGCCGTCCGTGGTCGGTCGCCAATTGTACGTGGGGCCGTCATGATCGTAGTACCAACAGCTCTCGCTGCTCGGCATGAGTGCTTCATTGGACTTCACCCTGAGTTGAATCTCGTTCTGTCGGGTGCTGCTGAGCTCACGGTCAGCGTTGAATCGTTTGCAGTTCGCCCCGCAGTCAGCCCCGCTGGTGTAAAAAGTACTCGTTTGCCTTACGTACAATGCCGTGCCGGCAGAAGTCCAGTAGCGCATGATCGCCAACTCCGGGGTAATCGTATGAGCACTTGCGGCTCCCGGTAGGAACATAGTTGCGCTTGCCAAGCATCCTAGGAGTAATCGTTTCATTGTCTTTCTTGCCTTTCTCGGCGCAATCGCGCCATCGTTGTGATTGAATAGAGTGATGTCCTACATTTGAGTGACATCGGGACTAGCTGTTGTCTGCCGTAAGCCCCCGTTCCTCAAGGGCCTGCGTGATTGCAAATTCTGTGTCCTCGGTGATCTGCGCATCGATCTGGACAAACTGCTGAGCCCCCTCTTCGTTCGCGAAGTAGATGAACGAACTCAGTGCGTCGCCAGACGATCTCGACGGGCCTCCCTGCAGATGGTCAGACCACGGCCCATCCGCAGTGAACGTGGAATGCCAAAATGCCTTTTCGGCCTCGATATCCCGATGGTTCACTCGAATTCTGCAGATCGTTTGCCGACAATCCACCGACGATAACTGTGTCCCTTCCGAGGTGTTGCTCCGCAGCAATCGCATTGCTGCATCCGTCACTTCCGCACTCCAGGCGCGATTCGTGGGCTGCCGTTCCATCGCTTCATCGAATCTCAACGTGGCGCTTTCCGGGTAGGCCTCGATGAGCGCACGCTCCACAATGGCAGCTTGCTCCGCTTTGCTCGGCGGCTTCGCAACAGGTGCCGCGACAGCAACGGCATTTTCCTCCACGAGCGGGGCACGCGCCGTGGCTGATTGGAGCGGCGGGGGTGCGTACAACCGAGAACTGACTGTCACGGCCCTGTCAGAATCATCGGACTCGTCGCTAGACGCTTTGTCTTCGTCGTGCAAGATGTCACGGCACGTCTCTTTCGACGAGAAATGTCGCCATGTAGCAACACTGGAGATAGCGAGAGCGAAAGTGATAACGATCGTGGAGCGCATTGAACACCTCATTGGCGTCGCGGTCGAAGCGACGCTTCATCTAGGCCAGCCGAAGCTGAACCTCCGCAGCAAGGCACCTGCACCTGGATGCCGCGTCGGCTCATCTGGTGGGGCTCATCTGATGAGGTCGGCATCGCACGAAGCGTGCCAAGCGTGCCAATGAGTTCGCGTGGCGGTTCTGGTGCAAGAATTGGTGACTATCGCAGCAAATCGCGCCGCGCAGTGTTGTTGCGCCCATGTTCGCCCATGTTCGCGCAGTGCAAGCCAGCTATGGCAGGATACGCGAGCGCTGCCGCTCGTTCATCGCTCCACCCAATCGCACCTGACCCACGCCAGTTCCTTGCCGTCCTAGGGTGCAGCCACGCGTCGTGGTCACGCCGAACTGACCCAATAATCCGGAACTTGCGCCGGATGCCATTGCACGGCCCGACGAACACCGATCGCTACTGGACGAAATTCCGAGTCGATTACCCGGATCGCGAAGCTGCGCCATACTTCTGCGATGCGCCACTTCATCTGGATCGCGCCGCAGGTACTTTCCGCCCTCGGCTGCGGCGGGGCAACGTCTTATGCCGGCAATTCGAATCGAAGTGGCTCGGGCACCGCCGGCAGCGGCATTGGCGGGCATGCTCTTCGGTCACTAGTTGCGACGTCTGCAAATCCGCGGGGCTTGCCTGCGTCACAGACGAAGTCGTGTTGGGACCGGTCTATCATTGGGTGACCACTCCCGTGAACTGCGTGGGCAATCTCACATGCGCTTGCATGGACGTTTGCTGACTGCTCATGTGCGCGGAACACAATTCAACCCGCCTGTACTGCTTTTGTCCAACCTGTTGAGGCGGATGGGGGGTGCTAGGAATTGGGGTTAGCGCACCACGCGGATTCCTCCACCAAAAGCCATCTAACTACCACGCCGGACAGCCACCTACGGAGTGTACTCGATTGCGCCGAATAGTCCTGCTCGTGCGCATGGTGTGTGAGGTGCATATGAACACGTCCAATCGTCTGCCAAAGCGATTGGCAACCGATTCGAATGTCGCGCGCGATACTGGATCCGAGTCTGGTAATCGTACATCCTAGAGGCTATGGCAACGGATACGACGGGCAGTCAGCAACGCAATCCTCCGCCGGCACCTTCTGCTCGCAAGTCCGCCGTGAGACAGTCCAGCGTGAGACCCGGGCGGCGGATGAGCAAACGACCGGCGCCCTTGGCTGGTATCGGGAATGGACCCGCCGCCAGTGCAAGTCCAACCTCGAGCCATGGTTCCGTTGTATCGTCGGTCCAATCCTCCGCGTTTCCAGTCAGTCAAGGTGCGTCCGTTCCTTCGCGCGCGACGCGCGACGAGGTCGTTCGTGCCGTCATGCCCGAGCTGAGAGTGCTCATGGACCATTTGGTCAATAGGGCCGTCGAACAATCGATCGCTCCACTGCTGGCAAAGCAGAACGAGCTTGAAGCGGCGCTCAGGGAACTGCGCAACTGCCAGGTCCGTTTCGAGAAAGCGGCTAGCGCCTCAGCGAAGGACATCACGCCAGCGCGGGCAGCTCAGGCAGAAGCCCATGCTCAGGCTGTCCCTGCTGTAGCGGTCATGACGCGCGAGCACGTCACGACCGCTCAGACAACGGCGCAGGCACGGTCCCGAGTCGGCATGCAGGCTGCAGTTGCCGTCGTGGCCGACGATGCGAGTGCATCGCTGGAACTTCCGGCGGAACTGAACGGATTGCGGCGCAAGAAGATCGTTGTCGCGGTGTTTGCCGTCGGGTTGCTCGTTCTGCTCCTTTCCGTCGCCGGCCTGAGTGTGCTCAGCAACCTGGGAACTTACCTGTGACCCGCGGACAGACCTTGGTTTGCCCACCGCGGTAGCCCTGGGGGGCGAGACGCAAGCCATATCGCTGAATTGAGAAGTAACCTCAGGCGGCAGCCTCCGACACGCGTCGAGTGAGCGATGCATTCACCCCATGATGCCGCGCTTCTGGCTGCATTGGGGCCGGGGTTTGCCACCAGAGGCCCTTCGACTTACCGTCGCGTCGCAGTTGTGATACTCGGAGGCGTGCCCCAATCAGCCGGTTACGTCAGCGCCGAGTATCTGAAGGAAGTTGCCTCTCGGATGCGTGCCATCAAAGAACGCACGCACGAGTTGTTGCGCTTGGTCCCAGGGCAGGCCGTGCTCGACGTGGGTTGCGGGCCTGGAACTGACACTCTTGCCCTTGCGGCGCGCGTAGCACCTGACGGACGTGTCGTTGGTCTCGATGTTGACGAAGACATGGTCGCCAAGGCCAGGGCAGCAGCGACTGACGCAGCGCTATCCGACCGCATTCTGCACGTCATGGGTGACGTGGGTGCGCTCCCGTTCCCGGACGCTAGCTTTGACGCCTGCAGGGCTGAGCGGCTGCTCCAGGTCTTGCCAGAGTCGTACGTACCTGCAGCGGTCGTGGGCGAAATGGTTCGAGTATTGCGTCCCGGGGGGCGCCTGCTGCTCGCTGACACGGACTGGCACTCCGCGTCGGTAGACTGCACCGACCTCGACCTCGAACGTCGTCTGATGCGCTTCTTCGCCACGCGCATGAGGCCGAACGGCTCGGCAGGGCGGCAGCTTCTTCGACTGCTGGCCGAAGCAGGCTGCGTAGATCTCGGAGTCGAGTCGTTCGCCCACGTGATGCTCGACGCTGCTCAGACGCCATTCGGAGACTGGTTGCGGCGAGAGGCACTTGCGGCGGGCATTGCGCAGGAAACCGAAATGAACTCGTGGGCGGACGAGCTTTTTGACAGAACCCGCCGCGGAACGTTTTTTTCCAGCGTTGCCTACGTGGTCGTTGTCGGAGTGGTCAAGCCGACGCACGGATGAGCTTGTCTACACCGCGCGAAAGCAGCGGCATGCCAGGTGATTTCAGTGGCTAGAACTCAGCGTCTTCAACCCCCTCGACGCCGAGCGCCGCTTTAGCCGTGTCGAAAGCGAACCCCGCCCGGGCCAAGACGCCCAAGTCGCGTCGGAGATTCTCACGCCGTTCGCTCGCAGGGCGATAGTTGCCAAGCTTGCGTTTTTTGACGAGGGCCCGCGCCGCGTCCAATTCGGAGCCGCCATCCTGGTTGAGTCCCTGGACGACTTCATCGATGATGGCTGTCGCCACGCCGCGCTCGTAGAGCTTGGTCTTGATCGCCTGCCGCGACGCTCCACGCTCCGCGAGACTGCGTGCCATGGTCGCGCCGAACCTGCGGTCATCGACGAGTCCCGACTGCTGGTAGCGCTCGAGCGTCTCACCCACGATCGCCAAGAAGGGCTCCGCCTCGACGGACAGCCCCTTGGCGCGCTGTCGGACGAACTGCTCGAGTACGCGACGTAGCCGCGACGCGCTGGCATCAAAACGGTCCAAGTAGCAGAGTGCCTTGCCTTCGATCGCTTGGCGATCGAGCGGTTTCGGAATCGGGTCCTTGGGCGGCCGGCGCGCGTTGGCCATGACCCAGACTTTACGCGCAAATGGACCCCACGTCTTACTCGCCAATGCAAACGGCCGCTCCCTTTCGGGAAGCGGCCGCGTCAAGCATGAATCGTGAGCTCAGCCGCCGCGCTTCAGCTCGGTGAGTACGGCCTTGCTGACGGCCTTGAGCGTATCGAACACGCCAACGCCCGTTCGAGCACAAGCTTCGTAGTCCGGCACCTTCATCGGGTTGACGAGCTCTCGAAGCTCTTCCACCGTCATGGCGTTAGGCAGGTCGCGCTTGTTGTATTGGACGATGTAGGGGATCTTCTCGAGTGAGTAACCCTGCTCAGCCAGGTTGATGCGCAGATTGTCTACGCTCTCTTGGTTGGCCTCAAGGCGCTCGATCTGACTGTCGGCGACGAAGATGACCCCATCGACACCCTTGAGGATAAGCTTGCGGCTCGCGTCGTAGAACACCTGCCCGGGCACGGTGTACAGGTGGAAACGCGTCTTGAAGCCGCGGATCTCACCAAGTGCCAACGGGAGGAAGTCGAAGAAGAGCGTGCGCTCCGTCTCGGTGGCAAGACTTATCATCTTGCCCTTCGCTTCGGGATTCGTTCGTTCGTAGATGTACTGGAGATTCGTCGTTTTGCCGCAGAGTCCAGGCCCGTAGTAGACGATCTTGCAGTTGATCTCACGGGCCATGTAGTTGATAAAGCTCATGCCCGATGCCTTAGTCGTTGAAGAGGTTGTCGATGTCTTCGTCGGTGATTTCCGCAAACGGCGAGTCGCCGCCCGGTTCTGCCACCTTGGACAGTAATGCCTCGAAGACTCGATTGAGCTCGTCGCTCGCTTTGCGTACTCTCAGCCGGACTAGGCCAAGGCTCGATTTCGCGTCGAAGATCACGACGAGAATGACTCGATTGCCGACGAGCTGAATATGGATGTTCGCGTGCTCACCCTCGTGGAACTGAGTTGCGAACTCATTCTCCCGGAGCAGCTTGGCAATTCCGCCGGTGGCGGCGATGTTGCCCGCAGTCAGCGAGGCTAGCGAAGTCGTGTCGATATTTTCCACCTCACCGCTTGCAGCGATGAGCTGACCATTTTTATCGACGATGAAGACGACCTTGGCGTTCGCCTCCTTCACCAGACGGTCCACAACCGTTTGGATCTGGTTGAACTCCTCTTCGTACATCACCATCTGGGGATTGACCATCCGAGCCTCCGCGAGACCCCCGTTGCCGGGCTTTCGCTTCTTGACATGTTCCGTTGAGCCGGGTCCTAAGGGTCGCACAGCTACCCGGGCCTCGAAAACCCAATTAGGGCCTCGCGAGAGTACCGACTTTAACGTTCGAGCAGGACCCCTTCTATATGACCAATCGCACTCCATCAAGCGGGCACTGGGCCTAATTGGTCGGCTAACAGACAGTTACGCGATCCAGGCACCATTAGAATAGTCCGAGGTCGGTGAGGTCGGGTGGCCGACACAACGGCCCGAGCCAGAGCCGGCCATCGATAGATTGCCCCAAGGAACCCGAGCGACTAGAGCTTGTCGAACGCACAAGTGAATTACCGTTGCTCGATGCTGCTTGGGGCCCTTTGGATCGCCGTCACGGGGGTGGCAGTGGCCGCAAGCCCAATGCCGGCCTCAGAGTTCGATCGCGCTGTCGAACAGCTGAAGACTTCGAAATATCCAGCTCAGATCGGAGCGCTCCGCCGAATCTGGTCCACCTGGGACCGGTTCGATCCAGTCAGGATCGAAGCCACCCTCGAAGCCGCAGCCACGGCACCGTCGTTGACTCCCTCGGCTCGTGTCTACGCGGGCCTTCTCGGTGCCTTTGCTCGCACCCGGCGCGGCGACTTCGCTGCCGCGAAGCAGCGAGTAAAGTCGCTCGGCTTCGTCGACCAATGGCTCGTGGTCGGCCCGTTCGACAACGAGGGAAAGACCGGCCTGGCGAAGGACTACGCTCCCGAGTTGGAATTCGCCGAGCCGATAGTTTTTGGCCGCGCGTACCAGGGCAAGGAGCGACAAGTCCGTTGGCGCTCGGTGCCGCGAGAGGCATTCCCGTATGGTTGGCTCGATCTCGGCTCGCTCTTGCGCCCCCAGAGCAAGATCTGCGCCTACGTGACCACCTTCGTTCGAGCGACGAAGCAGCCTGAAAAGGCTCGCCCGATCTCATTGTGGATGGGCGCGGCGGGCGCCTTCGAGCTGTTCTTCAATGGTGAGGCAACACTTACTGACACCTGGTATCGCGAACATGACGTCGATCGATTTGCGACGACAGTCGAGCTACAGCCGGGCTACAACGACATTACAGTCAAGGTGTGCAGCGACGAACATGAGCCGATGTTGTCGCTGCGTCTGGCAGATCCCGAAGGGCAACCCGACCCAACACTCGAAGCTACCAACGATCCGAAAGCCGGAGAAGTGGCCCGAGCAAACATCAGGACGCTTCGACAGAAGGCCAAGCGGAAGGTCCCGCGGGCAGCCAAGCCTGAGACCGGCAAGCCCAACCCGTCTCCGTCGTCCGAGCGTGTCGTTGCGGATAACAAGTGCAAGAAGCGCGAGGGGACTGCTTGCGTCTCAGGCCCCATCACGCTGTTCGACCAGGCCATCGCGGCGAAGAACGTCAGCCCCGACGTACGGGCAAAATACGCAGAATACCTCCTTCTGACCGGCGGTGATGACAAGACCCAGCACCTGGCACGCGATCTGTCGATCCAGGCCGCCGAACAGGCGCCCACGGTCGAACACCTGCTCCTGGCCGCTGCACTCGGCGAGGATCGCAATCAACGTGCTCGCTGGATCGAAAAAGCCGAGGCAGAGCAGAAGAAGCACCGCACCGAAGACTATCGGGTAGTGCTCGGACGTGCCGCGCTTGAGCGCAGCGGTCCGAATCCGCCATTGGCCTTCGAAATCTACGGGCGCGTTCTCAGCCTCGATCCAAGCAACGTCGAGTCAGTCGTACAGCGCGCCTCGCTCTATTCTGCCGTTGGCTTGCCGCGAACCGCCCTGGTGTCCTTGGAGCAGGCCCTCGAACAAAACCCTTCCAGTGTGCGCCTCCTGGGCGCGCGCGCCGAGCGGTTGCGCGAACTCGGCCGCTCGAGTGAGGCCAACGAGGTCGAACGCCGCTACGCCAACCTACGTTTCGACGACGGCGCCTGGCTCGGTCACATGATTGAGTTGTCTGTCGCACGGCACGATCGAAAGGCCGCGTCCTGGTGGGTGGGTCGGGTGCTCGAGATGAGTCCACATGGCCCCTGGGCGCTCGCACTAGCTGCGCGCACCTACGAGTCGATGGGCGAATTCGATCGGGCCATCGATGCCTACGATCGAGCTTTGGTCTTGGCTCCCGAGGATACACAGGTCTTGCGTCGCTACGCCAATCTGCGCGGCAGCCTTGGACAGCAGCGCGAACAGATTGCGCTCTTGCGTCGGGTGCTCGACCTGATGCCGCAAGACAAGGACACGCGTGACTACGTTGAGCATCTCGAGCCCAAACGTGAGACCTCGGACGAGCGCTACGCCTGGACGAGTCAACAGTTTCTGCCGCTACGCCACGCCGCTGCCAAAGGGGAGAATCGCCGAACGCTGCGTGACCTGACCGTCACGACCGTGTTTCCCAATGGCCTCTCCAGCACCTTCCGGCAGATCGTGTTCCAGCCACTCACTGACGCGGCGGCGGCAATGGCCCGCCAGTATGCGTTCCAATACCAAGCAGACCGCCAGATCGTGCAACTGCGTGGGGCCAAGGTGTATCGCGGCGATGGCCGGACCGACGAAGCCGTCGAATCGGGCGAGGCCGCTGCGAACGATCCTTCGATCTCGATGTACACTTCGGCCCGGAACTTCTACGTCCAGTTCCCACGCCTTGATCCGTTGGACGTCGTGGAGCTTCGCTATCGCATCGAGGATGCGGTCCCGCGCAACGAATATGCGGACTATTTCGGCGACGTAGCATACCTGCAATCGGACGAACCGGTCCACAATGCCGAGTACGTGCTGGTGACACCCAAGAGTCGCCACATGTACTTCGACACTAACCTCGGCGGCCAACTGAAACACGAGGTTACGCAGTCCGGCACGGAACGCGTCGACCGATTCTTTGCCGCCGCGCTACCCCCCATCGATCCCGAACCCAAGATGCCGCCTTTCCCGGAAGTGGCTGGGTTCGTGCATGCCTCGACCTTCGACTCTTGGCAGACGATGGGCAGTTGGTACTGGGGTTTCGTCAAGGATCAGTTCGATTCCGACGAGGAAACGCGACGCCTGGCACGACGCATCACGGAAAAGGCCACGACTGACGCCGCGAAGGTGAAGGCCGTTTACGGTTGGGTGGTAAAAAATACACGCTACGTCGCGCTCGAATTTGGTGTCTATGGCTACAAGCCCTACCGCGCGGTGCAGACCGTGGCGCGCGGTTGGGGTGACTGCAAGGACAAGGCAACGGCGATTGTCACTTTACTCAAGTCGCTCGGCATCGACGCTACCATCGTGATCTTGCGCACACAGATCCGCGGTGGCTTCGAATCGAAGATCGCAAGCCTAGCCGTCTTCGACCACGCCATCGCCTATGTGCCGTCGCTCGACCTGTACCTGGACGGTACGGCAGAAGGCGTCGGCACGCGGGAGCTGCCCGTGATGGACCGCGGGGCCATAGCTCTGCGCGTCAACGAAGGCAAATCCGAGTTGGTCCGGTTACCGGAGCGCGGAATTGCAGACGACTTGCTCAAACGCGAGGTCATGGCGCAACTCGAACCGGACGGCAGCGGATTGCTCGAGATGCACAGTGTGGTCACTGGCTCGGCCGCCCCCGAATACCGCCACAGCTACGAGGCGGAAGCGACACGCCGCGAGCGCATGACGGTCGAGCTGGGACGTCAGTTCCCCGGTTTTGCCCTGTTGCCAGGCTCTGCCGGCTTCTCCGCGGAAGGTCTCGATGACATCGAGAAGGATGTCGTGGTAGACGTCCGCGGCAAGACGCCGGAACTGGCGCGACGCGAGAATGGCAAGCTGAGTCTGTCCGTCACTCCGAGCTTGCGGTTGAGCCCAACCTACGCAGCGCTTTCCAGCCGCCAACGCGACGTACGGTTGCTCGGCATGCCGCAGTTCGACGAGACCTACGTCATCAAGTTGCCGGCTGGACACGTCGTGATTGCGTCGCCACAGACCACCAAGGCAACGGGCGCATTCGGTAGCTACTCGGTCGAGGTCGACGTCAGCGCAAATCGCGTCACCGTGCGCTCGCGGCTGCACCTATCAAAACAACGCATCTTGCCCGCCGAGTATGGCAAATTCCGGGAGTTCTGTGCGGAGGTCGATAGCGCCTTCGGCAAACGCCTCGTCATAGGACGTCCATGACCCGTTCGCGACGCCTTTCATTCTCTCAGTCCGCTGGATCAAGCCCCGAATCACTCCGGTCAACGCGTGCGAGGACGCGCTCGACCTTCGGCAGTTTCACACTCGGATCCATTGCCATCGCAGCCTTCATCGGTTGCGCCGGGACACATCGACCCGCTGAGTTCCCGGTCGAAAAGCTACGGCGCAGCGCTTCCGGTTCCGCTGATTTGGAACTCGTCGAGCGTTGGTTCATCGCCGAACTCCTGGAACCCAAGGGTCAAGCCAAAGAGGTCAAGCGTGCGCGTGCACGTTTGGAGAAACTCGGTGGTGCAAGAACCGCGCGCGGTGAGCTTGCTCTTGCTCTCGACGATCACTTCCACGGGCGCCTCAAGTCGGCTCCCAACCGCTACCTGAAGGCTGCCGAGAAGGCACGGCTGGACGCCAAGGACGCGAATTCCGAGACGCTGGCCTGGGCAGCAGTGCACTATGCACTCGATCTCAAGCGCAACGATCCGAAGCTTTGGGAAACCTGGAAGGGCTGGGTCAGTCAGACCTTGGCTGACCCACAATACATCGGCTGGCGCGCGCGCGGAGAACTCACCGATTGGTGGGTCAACGAGACGCGACGCGATGGCGATCCGCCTGGGCAGGAGAGCGCGAACGAGCGCGCGGCGCGTGAATTTGGCTGTGTGAAAGAGCTGCGGCTCGCGGGGCCCTTTGGCCATGGAGCGAATCGCGATCTGTTCCGCAATTTGCCCGCCGAAGCTCCTGGCCCTTGGCCCAAGCGTTGGCCCGCCGAGGCTGGAATCGAGATCGCACCGAGCCAGCTGGAAACCGAGCGCAACGGCTGCTTGGTGAGCAACAAGGAGCCCGTCAACGACGGAGTGTTCTACGTCGAGACCTATCTCGATCTGCCGGTTGCGCGCGACCTCGTCATTGCAGTGCAGGGTGCGCGCACTGTATTCGTCGATGACTATCCAGTCCTCGAGCGCGATACGCGCCTATTTGGAGTCTGGCCTAAGTTCGGCGTTCGTTTGCGGCTCGAAGCTGGCCGTCATCGTCTACTCAGTCGTTTGGCCAGTCCAATGACTTCGATTCGCATCGTCGATCCGAGTGGCAGACCCGCGGGCGTCACCACCACGACCGAGGCGAATGCTCCCTACGCGATCCGACGGCCCACGCTCGGTCCCGATCCGAACGTGGTTACGCGGTTCGTCGATCAAGGTCGGATCAAGGATCCGGGAGATGCGTTGCTGCGCTTCGCCGGCGCAAGCCTTGCCGACGAGGAAGGTCAAAGTGACGTTGCCAGCGTACTCATCGAACCGTTGATCGCCGACACGGAGACGGCCACCGGAACCTCGTTGCTTTTGGCTGCGCGTTTCGCGGAACGGGATCCGCTGTTCGAGGAAAGCCAGGTTCGCGACATTATCCGCGCGCTGCACGAGAAGGCGCGGGAGCGGGACCCCGAGCTTTGGGAAGCCACGCTTGCTTTGGCGCTGTTTCAAGCCGAACAGGCCGGCGCGAAAGAGGTCGTCTCCAAGATCGAGAGGATTGCTCAGAGTCACCCAGAGGTTCCCGGCGTCATTGGCTCGCTCGTGCGCCTGTACCGACAGCTGGGCTGGGAACCCGAGTACCAAGGGGCCGTTGCTCGCATGCTCGGCCTGTTTCCGCGCGACCCGGATGCAATTGCCACAGGCATCGAGCTCCTGGATTCGAGGGGCAATTGGGACGAGGCAGAAGCACTCGTCAAACGTATTCGCGAGATTGACGGCGACAACGAAATCGCGCTGCGGCGCGCGCTTGGGCGTGAAGACTGGAAGCTGGCCCTCGAAGAACTCGAGCGATTGAAACGTCGTCGACCCGATCGCAAAGACATAGCCGAGCGCATCTCCGACGTGATGGAACGTGCGGGAAACCTCGACAAGGCTTTCGAACAGCTGGCAATCGTGCTGGCCAAACGCCCCAAGGACGCCGGTGTGCGTCGTTCGCTGGCTGACCACGCCTTGGCTCGGGGCGAGAAATCCGCGCTGCGGCGCGCGATCGTCGATGCCGTGCAGGCCGGTGCTGAGACCGATAGCCTCGAGGAGGCCCTCGACTTGGTCGAGAGCATGACGGATCTCGAGCCCTACCGCATGAAGGCCGAGCCGATCATCGCGGCCTACGAAAAGAGCGGACGCGAACTTCCCGGCACTGCCGCGCGCGTGCTCGACTATGCCGCGTTCTGGATCCGAGCGGACGCTTCAAGTCGCATGCTCGAGCACGAAATCGTGCACATACAAAGCGCGGAAGCGATCCGCGAATTTGCCGAATATCGTCCGCCCTCGGGCAACATCTTGCACCTGCGGGTGATCAAGCCCGACGGTCGCACTTTTGAGCCCGAGATCGTCCCCTCGAAACCGACGGTCACGTTTCCACATCTCGAGGTGGGCGACTACGTCGAGACCGAAGTCATCGTGCGCTTCCACGGCGACGGTCAGCATGGTCGGTCGCACCTCGGGCATCCTTGGTTTTTCCGCGAGGAGAAGCTCTCCTACGACAGGAGCGAACTGGTTATCGTGAGTCCGGCAAATCGGCCCCTCGTCGTCGAGTCGCGTGCTGGTGCGCCGGAGCCGAAGATCGAGAGGCGCGACGGTCTCGTGATCCACCATTGGCGCGTCGATGCATCACCTGCCGCTTCGAGTGAGCCCTACCGGCCGTCGGCACGCGAAGTCATGCCAAACGTACGCGTGGGTTGGGGTGCCGATTATGCCTTGCGTCTGCGAGAATTCCTCGATGCGACTGCGATCCTAGCCCCGATCGATCCGCGCATCACCAAGATTGCGCGGCGTTTGGTCCAGGGCACACCCGATCGACCCCTCGAGAAGGCCCGCAAGCTCTACCATTTCGTGGTCGAGAACGTCGAAGAGGGCGACGAGACGGATGGACGCCGCATTATCACCGGACGCCGCGGCAATCGCTGGCGCGGCTTCATCGAACTCTGTCGCTCGATTGGCATTCCCTACACCTTCGGCGTCGCCAAAAACCGCCTGCAGCCGCCGCCTGCTGGGCCCTTCGACAAGATGAACGAATACGGCGAACTGGTGCTGCGTGTTGGCGCCGGCGCCGAGACCGTCGACTTAACGATTGGTGAGAAGTTCACGTCGTTTGGCTACCTTCCTGCCGAGATCCGCGGGGCTGACGTCTACCTTCTGAACAGCGATCCACCGAAGCTGGGCCGCCTCTCGCAGGGCGCCACCATCGATACCTTCAACACGTCACTAACGGGGCGGCTCGCCAAGGACGGCTCGGCGACCGTGGAGATCATTCAGACCTTCACCGGCAAGGTGGCGACGATCCTGCGCAATGTCGTGGCTTCGGCACCGGACAACCAACTGCGCGCTTTCGTCGAGGGCAAGCTCATCGCGCCCGCACTGCAAGGCGCCCGCCTCGTCACGTTCGACATCGGACCGCGCGACAAGAGTGATGAGCCCCTGGTGCTCAAGACCCGCGTCGAAGTACCGCGCTTTGCCGAAAAGGTCGGCAACACTCTCGTCCTGTCAGCCCCGTTTACCCCAAGAATCCAGGCCCTCGGCGCGCTTGCCGTGCGCGAGACCCCAATGGTACTCGATGACTCGAGCGATCAGTCCTTGCACGTCGAGCTCGACCTTCCGACAGGTGCAAGCGTGAAGAACCTCCCCGCCGAACGTCGCTTGAATAGCGCGGACCGCGAGGTCTGGATCAAGGACCGCGTCGAAGGCAACAAGCTCGTTCTTGAGCGGCGGACGAAGATCCCGGCGGGTCGCGTGTCACTCGAAGAGTACCCGAATTTTGCCAACTTCACCCGCGACGCGGGCGCGGCTTTGGCAGCGGAGATTCGGGTCGAAGTGAAATAGACGGATGCTGATTTGGTTGGGGGCGGCGAGACGTTTCCTCGCCTCTTGGCCGCCACACGTGGTTGTGAGACTTGGAAAGAGCGGTGATCTTCAGCACCGATCCGAGTGAGAGTGTACTTGTCGACTTCCTCTAGAATTTTCCACTTCGTCTTGCCATCGGCCAGTCTCCTCCTTCAATGCGACAATCGGCCACGCGAATCAGCGTCTGAAGCGAGCACATGGCTGTCTGAAGCACTCGAACACATCGTCAAAGCCTTGCGATTTTAGCGTCGAGTTCAGGCTTCTCTCCGAAGGCGGTCGTCGTCACGCTCAGGTGCTGCAAAGTTCAGCCAGCCATCGACTGAGTGTGGCCGCCTTGGCCTAGGTCAGTCCTAGTCTCAAGTCCATCGAACGAACGCGCCGCTACGCATCGGATGCACTGACACCGAACACAGCTCGCGATTCTGGCCCGACCTGCACGCGCTGGCTCTTCCACCATGCTAGTGCAGGTACGCCGCAGACCAAACGGAGTGTTCATTCCGTCGTGACCCCGACGACCTACTGTCGACAAAAACCACCGGGACCAGAGTGGGCGTGACGAGCCAATAGTCGTCGCGTAGAGCGTTAGTGACTGCTAGACGCTCTTCCTGAACATTGCTCGACACAAGCATGGTGAATGGACTGTTCGGGAAGGGCGGAGGTAGCACATTTAGTACCGAACTGAAATCGTAGAGCATCCACGATTCGGCGACAAATTGGACCTCCGCCGTTCGAATGTTCACCCGATAGATTGGAAAGAACTTTTCGGAGAGCGGGTGTGCATTCTCGCAGTGATTCTGCCCCGGTTCCGAAGCAGTGCGCTGCCAATACACCCATTCGCTGTTCGGGTGATATACGTCAAATGCTACGTCTCCAGCAAGGTCCGACAGCCCCAACTCAGGGGCAACCAGGGCCTCGAAGGGTTTGGCGAATGGAGGGACGGTCGCATCGAGCAACGAATCGCGGTGGATCCAGAAGATGCCGCCCGGGGTAGCCGTCTTCACGAACACAATTCTATCAACTGGCGGTACATACGTAACGCCTTTGAGCCCTGGCAGCAACGGTGCTGGCCCACGCCATTGGTAGGGAACTACCGCTTTGCGGTAGTTCTCGTCCCGTACGCTCATCCACTCGCCTGGGACTTCAAGGCCATCTATGGCAACCGTCGTACAGTACGGTCCCATGTTGAAATTGGGAGAGACTAGCGCCATTCGCCAATTCTCGAGAGAATCGTCGGAAACCCACAGTGCCACCATGTCGACTACGACCACATCCCCGCCGGGGAGAAGATCGAAGGAAAGTGGATATACGAGGCCATTCGGTAAGACGTTTGCTGGACTACTGTTCATGGGTAACGGGTGCAGCGCAGACAGAGTTGCCGAGAAACCGCCAAGAAGCGAGAAGCGGTACGAGTACTCGTAGAGGAAGCTTGTTTGCTTGCCCGTTGCGTCAGGTGTAAACGAATCGAGCACAATCAGTTCGCCTTGACTTTCGGTGGGTGAGAGTTGGCGGACGTTGCGAATGCGAATGTTGAGCGGCGTCTGCATGCCACCCGCAGGTTGCGGCAGTGAACCTATCTCCCGCATCGTGAGGCGATTGAGCACGCGGACCTGCGGGACGAACCCGGCTTCGACGACAAAAAGCACTAGCGCATCAGCCGCAAAACCATGGGTGAAGAACGTTTCGTCAAAAGACTTCATGACCATGGGCCCCAGAACGGGTCTGGCCTGGCCAACCTCCGTCTGTGCAATAGTAGTCAGGGACCAGAAGAAGACAGCCAGAAACGAACGAAGAATCGTGCATCTCATGGGTTCAAGCGTCCTTTCTATCTACCCAGTCGATCAGCGTCGCGCCGTAGCTTGCACCTCCGCCGTGGCCAAAAACCAAGACTTTGGTGCCCTCGCTAATGCGCTTTTTCTGTAGCGCCTGATACATGTTCATGGGCAGATTGACTGCACCCATATTGCCATACTCGCTCACGTTGTCTTCGATCTTGGCGAGATCGACCCCCATCGTTCGCGCGACGATCCTCGAGTATCGTGAGTGTGCAGCGTTGGTGACCAGAATGTCGGCGTCGTTGGGTTGGTATCCGGTGCGACGACCAATTTCGTGTCCGGCCTCTCTAGCCCATTGCGACAATGCGCCAAGAACGCGCCGAGCGCCCCCATCATCTCCGAAACTGAAGTAGGCGCGATGCTGCCTCCCCTGGGTTCTCCCATAGTCATATCGCGGCATGGTCATGAACTCGGGGTTACGCCGGACTCCAGTCATGGCATCGTGGAATTGCGTCCAGGATCTGAGATGCGTACCGAGGATACCGCGCCCGTCTTCGCATCGGCTGAGCACCAACGCCCCCGCACCATCCCCGGAAAGAACTGACACGGACGACGTGTAATCCATGACGTCGGAGTACTTCGTCGAGACGACAGCCAGGGCGTGTCGCCATGTGCCACTCATGATGTATTGGCGAGCGGTCTCCATCATCGCATTGATGGAGCAACAGAGCATCGACACGCCAATTGCCACCGCATTCGTAGCTCCCAGGTCATGATGAACCTTGAACGCCGTCGAGAGCTGCTCAATGTCGGTCGGCAAGGAGAAGGTCATCACTGCATCCAGCTCGCGTGGCGTGAGCGCCGCCTGATCAAGCGCTGCCTTGGCCGCGCAAACCTCCATTTCGGACGGAGTCATCTCAGCCGGAGCGACCCGCCGTCGTACAAAACCCAAGAACGGATCACCTTTCACCGCGTTTATCTCTTCGCGCATAATGGGTTCGAGGTAGTCCTTGCCTTCAGCAGCGTCCGCAGAGAAACCAGCAAGGCCCTTGCGTTTCTGCTGCCAACGCTCCACGATCTCCCGCGGCCAGAAGTCGTTCGTTCGGACTTCATCTGGCTCGTAGACACCAACGCCACGGATAGCGGCCCCAAATCTGGGTGAGTCGTTTCCACGCTGTGCTGAGCTCATCTGGTGCTGTTCCTGGACATGAATGCACAATCAGATATGTTCCGGCTGTGCGGCAACGAACGGTAGCGCAGTGTGAAGCCGAAGCTGAAGCACAATAGGATGCGAAACCCAGAACGGTGCTTCAGTATCCATTCCGTCCGTTTGGCTACCGCGCCAAACCAAATGTCGCCTCGTGCTTCTGCGCTTCGGGTGAGGGACGACTCACGCGACGCAGGGATTCGAGGAAGATCGAGCTGGCCAGGATCTGGCCGCATGCTCCGGCTTCCAACGATACGCAGAATGCCAAGATCGTGTTGTAGATTCAGACATTTGAGACGCGGGGACCACTCCTCCTCACCGTGTGAAGCGTAGTATCTGTCTAGCGGTAGAACCGTGTCAGGAATCCCAGAACTTCGCAGACCTCGATGTCATGACACTTACTATTTGCCTAGCGATATATGTGTACCACTAGCGTTTCGCGGAAAAGCTGAGTCACTGGGTCGCCATGCGGCTACTTTAGGGGAGCCTGCTGAGGACCATGCCGCAGGCAGATCAGTGTTTCTCTGACTTCCAGGTATCAGCAATCAGCTGCCCAATCTTGAAGTCCGACCCAATCCCTGACAACAGGCACTTGACCGAGAATCCCCGTCTGCTTCTGGCGATGCCGGATTGGACGTATGATGGTCTGTATCGACCCCGACCGCACCGGAATCAGTCTTCCGATTAGACCCCACGTTGACGACGCAAATGTCAGACCACACTCTACTGAACGGGTCCAGGGTACGCTCATGAGGAATACTGTTGCGCACCAAATTGTCGGTGTCATCTCAGAGCTCGGGATTGACCGCGTCTTCGGGATTCCGGGAGGGCTCGTTGCTCCCATATTCGACGCCCTGATTGACCACCCAAGCTTGAAACTTGTCGTCGCCAAGCACGAAACGAACGCCGTCTTTCTTGCGATGGGGTATGCCTTGGCAACGGGACGAGCGGGGGTGGTTATTACGACGGCTGGGCCTGGAATAACAAATGCTTTCACCGGCTTAGCCTCCGCAAGGTACGAAGGAATCCCTATCATTCACATCGCCGGGGACGCTCCGCTGGCGTCATTCGGTCGCCACGCGTTTCAGGAGAGTGGGCCCAACGCGCTTGACGCAGTCGGGATGGCGAGACACGTCACCAAGTTCGCGAAGCAGATCGTTCGGCCCGATGCAGCCATCAGCATCTTTCGCCACGCTGTTGGCGCCGCGATGGACGGCGTACCGGGACCAGTCTTCGTCTCTTTCCCTCTCGATATAGCCAGCGCAACCGTGGAGTGCACCGCGATCGCGGGCCGGAGCCATGCCACGTTCGAAGTTGACAACGAGGCATGTCGCAAGGTCGCGGGTCTTCTGTCTGCAGCGAAGAAACCTCTGATCCTCGCAGGTGCCGGATGCAGGTCCAGGACGACACGCAACGCCTTGGAAGCGTTTGCGAGCGACTTCGCGATCCCAGTAGCAGTCACGTCCAAAGGGAAGGGTGTCTTTGCCGAGGATCACAGCAATTTTCTTGGTGTCATGGGATTTGGCGGCCATCGCAGCGTACTTGAGTATCTGAGCGGCGGATTCGACGTACTGTTGGTTGTTGGGTCGAGTCTGGGTGACTTTTCGACCAACGCCTGGACGCCCCTTCTGCAGCCAACCAAAACCCTCATTCAAATCGACATAGATGGCGAAAAGGTCGGGCAGAACTATGGCGCGGCGTATGGATTGGTTGGACCAGCTGAACTCATTCTCGACAAGGTCCGCCTGAGTGCCGGGAAAAGCGAGCCTCGCCGCTCACTTCCATCCCAAGATTTCTCCCATTCCGGTCGCGTAGCGTCCCGTCCCGTGCGGATCGATGCTTTTCAGGTTATGGAATGTCTGAACGAGGTCGCACCGGCGGATGCGGTGTTCTGTGTCGATATTGGCGAGCATCTGGCTGTCGCTATCAGTTGTTTGCGAATTGGCAGCAGACAGACCTTCTACAGCACACTCGGGTTCGGCTCGATGGGGGCAAGCTCGGGAATGGCAATCGGGCACCAGCTCGCTGAGCCCGACCGTAGGGTCTATGTTGTCTGTGGTGATGGAGGATTTCTCATGAATGGAAGTGAGCTCGCTACGGCGGTCCAACACCACGTTGCTGCAACTTTCCTTATCATCAACGACAGTCGGCTCAACATGGTTCACCAAGGCATGAAGGAACAATTTGGCAGAAGCCATGCCTTTGCGACACAGGTCATCGACTTCTCTGCCATTGCCCGCGGTTACGGCGCCCAAGGAAAGGTTATCAACACCAAGACAGAACTGTTGCTCGCGCTTCGGGAGGGTCTTTTGCTCCAAGGACCGCTAGCACTCGACGTGAGAGTGGATCCAGAGGTGCGGCTGGTGGGCAACCATCGCGTCGCTGCATTGAAACACTTCACTCATGGGTCGTCGTAGCTATTCCAGTCATCCAGGTGGATCTCGCATGCGAATGAGTGAACAGCCAGAAGACTCTGGTGGCGGTGTTGCGATCAACACTGCAGAGTCGCTCGGCAAGCCCGCATCTGGAGAGCTGCGCGGATCCGGGGCGACAATTGCTGAAGCGGCAGATTGATGTCGCCAATCGCTCGTCCCAGCGACACGCTCCTACCACCCTGGCAATTCTTGACCACTCCACCCGGTATCCTCGCCAACAGTGCTCAACGACCACCGCACTTACTGTTGGGGACCGAGCTTGTCGAGCCGCCGCCGAGCGCGATGCCAAAATGGAGCGCTGGTTGTTCTCGCCGTGGCACGAGATGCTTGCGGGGACTTGCCGGTCGGACACAACGACAGAGCCCGTTCAGTCAATACTCGACTCTAGTAATGGCTACGTGCGTCCCACGCAGCTCGTACCGGACGGGACCGCGCCGAAGAAAACAGGTGACGTCAACCCGTCCACCTTCCCTGCCTGCGTGCCTGCGTGCCTGCCTGCGTGCCTGCCGGAAATCCCAACTGCCGTCCGACTGCCGCCCGGCATTCCCGAGGACAGTCGACGGAGGTTGGGCGCAGCGAAGTGGCATGATAGTGCTTGGTCCTTGCGCGACTGCTCTGAATCTCCTGCGGGAACTACAGACCTGGCCGTTGCACACAACCTCAGATTGAAATTGCCATTAGTTTCGTGTGGCATGGGCGCTCGGCTCGTGGTGCCTTGACGCGCAAGTGTGAGTCTGCCTAGGAGGTGCTATTCGATGTCAAATGTCGGGGGCGAAGTGTCCCCCGACGAAATAGGAGCAACTAGTATGAATTCGTCGTATTTTGCGGTGTTTTATCTCGCAAGCGTTGGACTTGTTGCATGTGGCACGAACTCGAACGAAGGGGAACTCGCTGAAGGATCTCAAGCGCTTCGCAACGGGGACCGCGGGACCGCGCAGCACTGCGGAAAGGCGCGAGGGCACAACCAGACACAGCAATTCAACGACGCCTACGTCGAACTGAAGCGGGAGGACTTCCAGTCGGTGATAGACGGCAAGAATACCGATTTATACACGATCAAGAACCATCGAGGTATGTTCGTCAAGATCACCAACCTCGGTGCCAAGATTGAGCAAATCGTCGTGCCGGATCGGGACTGCGTCTTGGGTGACGTCGTCTTGGGCTACGAGACTATCGACACAGTCAGAAACGGCCAACCATCGATGGGTGCGTTCATCGGGCGCTACGCCAACCGGATTGGCGGTGGTACCTTCGTTCTAGATGGGGCAACCTACTCAGTTGCCATCAACGAGGCCGCGCCAAAGAACAATGTGCTTCACGCTGGTGCCAAGGGTGGACGGTTCCGCGTCTACGACGCTACCCAACATTCGGACTCGCATGTCGAGATGAGCCTCACATACCTGGACGCTGAGGACGCCGATCCCGCTAATGGCATCAGCGGCTTCCCAGGCACCCTGGAAGTAAAGGTGAACTACAGTGTGACCGACGACAATGAGCTCCGCGTGACGTACCGCGCCGAAGCGCTGGATAAGAAGACTGTAGTCAATCTGACCAGCCACTCCTTCTTCAATCTAGGGAATGTACCGACCACGCCAATCCTCGATCATGTCATTACCGTCAACGCCGGCAAGGTGCTCGAGATCAACGATCGTCTCCTGCCAACGGGAGTATTGCGCGACGTCGCTCAGACACCGATGGACTTTCGCAAGCCAAAGACATTTGGGCAGGACTATCAAGCGAATTACGATCTCTTGAACTTGGTCGGCGGTGGCGGCGCGGGCATAGCCGGTGGCTACGACAACCACTACGCGCTAAACAAGTCGAGCAAAGCCAAGCTAACGCACGCAGCGACCGCCTACGAACCAACCTCGGGTCGTGTCATGGAAGTTTGGTCGACCGAGCCAGGCATGCAATTGTTCACCGGCCAGAACCTGACCGGTCAGACACCGCGAGATGTAGGCAAGGGCGGCACGACTTATCAGAAGTACTACGGCTTCTGCATGGAGCCTTCACACTACCCGGACTCTCCCAACCAGGCTTCCTTTCCCTCAACGACGCTCGACGTCGGCGAGGAGTACGAGGGCAAGATCATCTACAAGTTTGGCGTTCGATAGAAGGATGGGCTGACTGAGACCCAGGTTACCTTGGGCGGACGTCAGCCCTTCATCTCCTCCAACTCCTTGCCCTTCGTTTCGTGGACGAACTTGACAACGAAGACGAGCGAAAGGACGGCGAAGCCAGTGTAGAGGCCGTAGGCACCGGTAAGCCCGGTGCTGGCGGTCAGCAGGAGAGGAAAAGTCATGGTGATCGCGAAATTCGCCATCCACTGGGAGAAACCACTGACGGCCATCCCGGAACCCCGTAGTTGGTTCGGGAACACTTCGCCCAGCAAGACCCACATGACTGGCCCCCACGAGATGTTGAACAGCAAAGTGAATAGATTAGCGCTGGCAAGCGCGATGATGCCCGGCATTCCCGCAAGCTGAAGGACGCCGTTGTTGGTGAGCGCGGTGCCGAAGATCACGGTCAAGATCCCCAGCGTGATGGACATCCCGACGGAACCAATGAGAAGTAGGGGTCTGCGGCCAATTCGATCGATGAGCGCCATGGCAATGAAAGTGCCCACCATGCCAACCAAGCCTACGATGATGTTGATCAGCAGGGCGTCGCTCTCCTTGAAACCAACGGCCTGCCACAACACAGCTCCGTAATAGAAGACCACGTTGACTCCCGAGAGCTGCTGGAAGCTCGCTAGGGCGATGCCGAACCAGACTATCGGACGGAACACGGTCGTGGAATCGAGAATGTCGGCCAGTCTTGGCCGGTGGTGAGCCGTGCTCAGGGATGCCTCGATCTCAACCAATTTGGCGTGCGCGTCGCTGCCAAGCAGGCGCCTTAGCACCATGAGCGCCTCTTCCTTCTTCCCGCTGGCGACGAGAAATCGAGGACTCTCTGGGATGAGAAGCAAGGAGAAGAAGAACGCCACGGACGGTACGACCATCACCCAGAACATCCAGCGCCATGCTTCGAATCCCCAACCCAGAATCACGGTGGAGCCCCCCGCCAGCCGCGCCAAGAGGTAGTTGCTAGTGTAGGAAGCCGTCAGCCCGGCAATGATGGCGATCTGTTGTATCGAGGACAACGTGCCCCGATACTTGGCTGGGGTAACCTCCGAGACATACGCTGGCGCGAGCACGCTTGCTGCGCCAACCGCCAAACCCCCCACCAGGCGCACGAGTATGAACTGCAGGGATGTGGCTGCAATGCCTGCGCCAAAGGAGCCCACGACAAAGCCAATCGAAGTAACGATGAGAATCGTCCGACGCCCAAACTTGTCCGCCAACCAGCCCGCTACGAACGCTCCGACTGCACACCCTAGGAGCATACAGGCGACATTGAAGCCGGTGCCCGCAGTGTTGGAATGGAATGCCTGACGTAGCCCATCGACAGTTCCATTGATCACCCCGCTATCATAGCCAAATAAAAAGCCGCCGATTGTCGCGACCAAAGTGATGAGGATGATGAACGGATAGTTGATCGCGCCTTTCTCGGCAACGCCGTCATCTGCACCATCGCACGTAGTGGCCATTGCTTGTGACATCGAAATACCGTCCTCCTCTTCTATGGCAGTCTGGCTAACGAGTACCGTGGAAGTATTCCGTTCCCGGTTGGCACAGATTACTCATACCTTCCCGCGTTGCACAAGCAGACGGCTCCAGGGATCCGTCATCCAGCGTTGAGTTACACAAATCTGACTTCGCGGCACAAGTGTTACGACTCACCGATCAACCTCCGGTTTCCGTAGCTCACTGAAAGATTTCGGCTTTCGCGGTGTGTGCGCTCACAAACCGCGCAGCTAGACACGTGCCGCGCAGCTAAACACGCGCTTCGCCGCGATACCGTCGCATGACAAATACGGCATGCCGGGCCAGAAATGCGACCCGTGCATTTGCACCACGGGAGCTCCAGAATGACCGATGACGCAGTTGCGGAAACTCGCTTGACCGTTCAGACGCCGTGGGATTACGGTCCCAGGCATAAGCTGCCTCATTTGTTGGCAGCGCCAAAGGAACCGACCATGGGAAATGCGACCAGTTGCCAATCACGGAACCAATCCGCCCAACGATACCTTCGTCTCTGGACGACAATCGCAAGCGCAGCCGCGATCTGCGTAGGTTGCGGTTCAGACAACGATAAGAGCAATGATGACGCAGTGGCCGGGCGAAGCGCTGGTGGAGGGACGGCAGGTGCGGCAACGGGTGGCAAGGCGACTTCCGGTACGACCAACAACGCAAAAGCTGGCGCAGCCGGAAACGTGAATATGAGCGAAGCTGGTCGGACCACAGCAGCTGGGGCGGCAATGTCCTCGGGCGGATCGCTTGCTGGGGGACCAACCACGGGAGGTAGCAGCACGGCAGGTGCTGCTGGCGGCCCCAGCACAGGGAATGGCGGCGCAGCTGGTAGAGCTGGAAGTGGCGCGGGAGGCACGGCTGGCGCAGTGACGGCCGGTGGCGGCACAGCTGGCGCAGTGACGGCTGGCGGCGGCACAGCTGGCGTGGCTCCGACGGCTCCATTGGGCCTCTACGTCGCTTGCGCTGACACCACGGGCAGCATCATGTATTTCAATCTCAATCGAGCGACTGGGGCAGTGACGCCAGTTGGCACCTACACGACAGGCGTCTCGAACTCTTGGGCAACGCTCAACGCCGCCCAAAATCGGATGTACGTCAATAGTCGTACCGAGGGTCGAATCACAACCCTTTCTCGGGATCCGGCGTCTGGTGCACTCGCCGTACTCGGCAAGGTGTCCGTTCCGATGGTACCCGATGTTAGCGGAAGTGCTGGCGCGGCGGGTGCCGCCGGTACCGCAGGTGCGCCGAGCATACCCGCTGGAAATCCCTCGACCCAGGTGGTGGCTCTGGACGGCACGGAGCACTTCCTTCTCGCCGCAAACTACAGTGCCAACTATGTCTACGTTTACTCTGTGGCAGCGGACGGCACGATTGGATCGATGGTCGCGTCACAACTGGACGGTGTTTCCTCGCATCAGCCGCTGTTCGCGCCAGGTGCCAACAATCGCTTCGTCCTCGTGCCGTATCGTGGTTCGGATACGGTTGCGGTCTATCAATTCAATGCCACAACTGGCGGCCTGACCCTGACGAGCACGTTCCAGAGCGATGCCGACAACACGGCGGCAAATACCGGGCCTCGGCACCTCGCCTTCAGTCCCACGAATGACAAATGGGTTTATGCGATCAACGAGGTTGCAGGTAGCCTCAGCTACCTAAATTTCGACAATGCGACGGGAACGTTGACGCAACAGCAGACGCTCTCATCCGTGCCTGCCGACTATACTGGCACGGACAAGTTCGCGTCCGAGCTGGCAGTGGCTCCAACTGGCAAGTTCGTTTACGTGTCGAATCGCTACAGCACCGCGGCAACATACACCACTGAAGGATCGCTAGGCGTCTTCGCCGTCAACGCGGCTAGCGGCCAACTCAGCGCGGTTGGGTTCCAGAGTTCGCGCGGTGCGCTGCCTCGCCACTTCGAGCTTTCGAAGGACGGCTCGGTGTTAGTTGTGGGGAACCAGAACTCCAACAACATCGCGGTCTTCAGCGTCAACCAAACTACTGGTGAGCTCACCCACAAGATCACCCGCGACGTTTGTGCGACCCCGTTCTTCGTCAAGCTTGTGGGCAGCTGAGCGCGGCCAATCATCGGGCAGCTTGTCGGCGGGACCGACAGCTGCCTGGTGGCTCAGGCTTCTCCCGATGTCCGACAGGCACAGTCGGCGGGAGCGGTTCTAGCGTCCATCGATCACCGCACCACGACGTCCTGCATCCAAGGTACGTCTGCGGGGGTTGCTTTTGCGATTTCGGTCGACCATTGCTCATCGGTCTTGCGCAAGAAGTTGTCCGTAGTCTGTTCGAAATAGGCGGAGACTACGCCTGCATAGGCGCGCGGGCCCTCGCAGCTATCTACACTTACGACCATGAGCCGCGGATTGCCAGTGGCGACATGTAGCACCTTGCCAACGATATTGCCCAGGTCGTCGGAGGGTTGGGTGTGGACGTCGGCGATCGTCGGATCTGCTTCGAGCGCCGCGAACGGGTCGTAGAAGAGCTTCGCGTACCAACCACTTGGATAGTCAATAAATGTGCACACAACGTCCGCACTCTTGATAGCCACGGCATCGTTGAGAAATGCGAGATCTGCTGCAGTGCGCGGTGCGCCGGTGAGCTCTTCGGTGGCGAGCAGCTCGAGCCGCGCCGCAACTTGGGCGAAGTTTTGGAAGTAGATTACCGGATTGATAACTTCGCCGGTCACCTTGTTGAATTTGCCAGTCAGACTAGACTTAGGGAGCACCGCGGACAACTTCTCCGCGGCGACGGTGCCTAATTGGCGCAGGCGTGCGAAAAGTCCCGGGTACGGATCGACGTAACCATCGGGGTATTCGCACAATGGTATACCGGTATATGATTGCTTGGCGTAAAGCACGGTGTCGTGGCGTAGCTCAGCCCAAGAACCAAGCTGACTGTTAAGTAGTCGCCTACCCCAGGCCTCGGTGCGGGCAATAGCTGGCAGCGGTGTTGCATCGTACTTGCCCAGAGAGAGTTGGCGCAGGGCGCTCACCCAGAGGGTATAGATGCTGGACTCCCAGTAGCTGGCATCGTGCCATTCGACCAATTGCCGCACCTGACCCAGGTTCGGCGCATAGCCGTAGAGATCGAGCTCGGTGCGCAGCAGCGGCGCTGCTTGATCGTTGCCAAGTGCCGCAAACGCCACGTCCAATGGATTGGGCATCATGCGGCGTTGAGGTAAAGGAGTGTTGGGATAGACGACCTTGCTGAATACGTGGCTATCGACGGTGTAGCGCTGCCCCAAGAACGCGAAACTGTTGGGCAGAGTCGTGACCTGGTCGGGGACAAGCATCAATTGGCTGCAAATACGCTGAACACCATAGCTGCCCGCATCAATGGTCGCGAGAAGGTTCTCATCGGTGATGGCTGCCAATCCAACGGAATTGGGGATCCCGAGGGCATCGCGCAGCTGCGCTGCCTGCGGCAGCATCATGTAGTCAGCCTCGCCGACGAACAAGGCGACGATTTGTTCGATGCTCCTCCACTGAGCAAGCTGGGCTTCTGTAATGAGCTCCTGCAACGCCAGCACGTCCTCGACTTCTCGCCGCACCAGCACGCGCGTGCCGTCATCTTTGACATCCGTCAAGCGCAATTCCATGCGACCCAGCCACATCATGGCGCGAAAATACGCCTCCAATTTCAGATCGCTCGCATAGTGCCCGCGCGGCAAGAACTGTGAGAAATCGACTTTCCGATCGCGACCGAAGAGCGACAGGGTCTCCATGCCTGAGGCCGCCTTGGCTTTGTCGATGAAGAGCCGCATCTCGGCGTCGAGACCAGTCGCCGAGGTGCTGAGCAGGCCTGCTGCGACACCAAGCAGCAAGCCGAGATCATGCTTGGCGACATCGCTGATGGATGCAGCAGCAATCTGCCCTCGAATTCCCGCCAGGAGTTGGTTCAGTGTATCGGCTAGGTAGCTGCGTTCGACGTCCGCAAGAATGTCGTCGTACGAGCGGTGAAGGGCATTCAGGACCGAATCCGCTGTCACGTAGATCGGCAAATCTGCCGCATAGATGGTCTTGTACCCATAGAAGAAGTCTGGGTAGCTCTGGCGATTCGAAATGACGAAGCCCTTGGCCCGATATGTTGCAAGTTCACTCTCGTTCAACGCCAAGGCGGAGCCTTGAATGAGCTCAAGCCACTTTGCTTCTGCGGGCGCGTAGTTTAAGGCCGCGTTCATCGCACCCGTGGAGCGGGCAATCAGCCCCTCTGTCGTCAAGGTGGCAAGTGCCGAAAGCTGACTTGCCTGGCTGGCTCTGTCGGCGCCAGCGGGCGTGTTGTCCCAAGGTCCCGTGAGCTCAGTTGCGATGTCGGTGGGTAGCGTTGGGTCCCCCGCTACTCCGCTCGTCGTTCCGGCTACGCCAGCGGTACCACCGCCGGTCGTACCAGCGGCAGTGTCAGCGGTAGTGGTCGCACCAGCGGTACCACCGCCGGTCGTACCAGCGGCAGTGTCAGCGGTAGTGGTCGTACCAGCGGTGCCACCTCGAGCGCCGTCGGTTTGGTCCTTCGTTTGGCTTGCGCCACAGCCCCAAAAAATAGTCGCGAGACCGAGCCAAGCAAGATGTCTCATCGGAACCTCCCGTCTGCCCAAAGCTGGTGCAATTCTACCCCATAAACGACTCAGCGATGTGACGATTCCTGGGCAACTTGGCACAAGTTGGCACAGCGCAGACGCCACCCACCCCTAGGGGCAGCGGGAATCGTCGGCGATTTGGCGCGACACGAACGGCACGGATTCTGCATAATGCGCCGAATTCGCATGCTCCTCTCGGGTCTTCGTCAGTGGCGTAGCGGCGCAGGAGTGCGCTTGGGGGGACCCGCGCGTGGCAGCCACTGAAATGAGTATCTTGCCATTGGGACAGCCCAATTGCGCGTTGGCGCTCGAACTGACCTACGCCTGCAATCAGGCCTGTGCCTACTGTTACAACCCAACCCGTGGGAGTGCACTGTCGCCGCCACAGCTTGCAGCCGCAAGCGAGCCTACGGCAGAACTGCAGCTTCGGCGACTGCAGCGACTGTTTGCTGCCTGGAATGTGTCGATAGTGACCGTGACCGGCGGTGAGCCTTTGAGTCATCCGGCGCTGTTTCCACTGCTCGACGGGATTGCGAGTATGGGCAAACCCGTACAGCTCATCACCAATGGCACTCTGGTCACCTCGCAACTGGCGAAGAGCTTGGCTACGTACGACTTGGCTGCAGTTCAGATCACCTTGAACGGTCCGACTCGAGAGCTTCATCGCGAGCACGTGGGACGCGATTCGTTCAACGATGCGATTCGTGGAGCCGCCGCTCTGGTGGCGGAAGGTGTGTCGGTGACGGGCTGCGTCGTCGTGACCCGGAAAAATGCCGCACGCGTTGCCGAAATCATCCAGCTGTGGCAAGGGATCGGCGCAAGGCAGATTGCGCTCAGTCGGTTTAGTCCAGCCGGGATGTCGCTTGGGCGGATGCAATCGTGGTTGCCTCGACGTCAGGATCTCGTTACGGCATTCGAGCAGGCGCATCCCTTTGCACGAGCGGGACTGCCCATCAGCTGTACCGTGCCTGTCCCCGCTTGCCTATTCGACCAATCCCAGTTTGCTCCGATTCAGTTTGGGCAATGCGCCGTCGGGAGTCCGTATCAAGAGTTTGCGCTCGGTCCCGACGGCGCCTTGCGACTCTGCACGCTCCACGCGGGGCGCTTGGCGGGCGGGCGTGACATTCTGGACGAGGATTGGGACCTCTCGACGGTGATGAGCTCGCCCGAAGTCGCAGGCTATCGCAGCCAATTGCCAGAATTCTGCCAGGGATGCGCGGTTGCTCCGTCTTGCCTCGGGGGCTGCGGTGCCTCCAGCGCCCATCGCGGCGACGGGACGCCGCGTGCGCTCGATCCTCTGATCCAACAGTACTTCTCCGAAGACCCAACACTTGCGCATCAGCGAGCCGTCGACAACACAGTGCATATTGGAGTTGAACCATGACCAAGAAGCAAATTGAGACGCCAGACGCCGAGGCGGCTGAGGCGCGCAAGATCATCCTGGCGCGACGCGCCCAATACATGGCGCTAGCGCTCGTGGCTGTCAGCGCTGCTACCAATTCCTGTGGCGGAGATATCGAATCGGGCCAGAACGCGGTCGGATCTGGTGGCAACGCGAGCACCGGTGGTAAGGCAAGCACCGGTGGTATGCACATGTGCCTCAGCATGGCCTACGGCGGTGGCATCACCAGCACCACCACGATCAGCACCGGTGGCATGACAATGTGTCTAAGCATCGCGCCGTCTGGTGGAGCCAGCAGCGGCGGGATGACTCCCTGTCTCGGCATGCTGGCAATTGGAGGGACCAGCAGCGGTGGAATGACCGTCTGCCTCGGCATGGGTGGTGCTGGCGGTGCTCGTGCTCAAGGTGGCTCGGGCGGGATGCATCCCTGCTTGGCTGGTGCAGCGAGTATCTCAGGCAGACCGAGCACAGCTGGCGCAGCGGGAGCCGTGGCAAACACAGGCGGGTTCCGCGTGTGTCTTTCTCCGCCACTCTACAGTGGCGGTCAGACATCGACGGCGGGCACTGCCGGAACTGCTGGAAACCAGACAGCAGGCACGAGCAATGCAGGCACGAGCAATGCAGGCGCGAGTGGTGCCAACACCGGAGGCATGACCGTATGCTTGTCGGCGCCCATCTCAGGTGGCAATACAGGTTCGAGCTAGCGCGAGTAGAGCTACGTGACCGCAACGTCCAATAATGCACAGCTGCTCAAGATCGCCTTGGTTTGGCCGGGCGGTGTCTTTGGTGCCGAAGGCAATTTCGGGGTGCCGCAGATCCTGAGCCTGGCAGCCGCTGTGCAACGCACCGGACTTGCTTCGATCACGGTGTACGATCTAGATGCCGAGCGTGCGCTGGGGGGGTTATCACCGGAGGCCTTTCGACATGCGCAATACGACATCGTTGCGATTTCCTGCTACTCGTCCTACGACTATTTGAAGGTGATGGCTTTGGCGGCGTGGCTACGGCCCTATGCCGAAGGCGCTTGGTTCGTCGTGGGGGGATATCATCCAAGCGCGCGGCCCGAGGATTTTCAGATCGAACACAGTCCGTTCGACTATGTGGTGGTGGGCGAAGGAGAACAGGCGCTGGCCGACCTCGTGGGGATGCGCCACGCATCGATGATCCCCCAAGCACCGATCATCGTGGGCGGCGCAACGGATCCGCGCAGCACCATCCCGGTCCCCTTCGAACTGCTCGAACGCTATCGTCCTGTCCTTTCGCGTGTTGCCAATCGGTTGGAGTTGTATCTCTCGCGTGGTTGCCCGTATGGCTGCTCCTTTTGCATGGAACGGAGCAAACGCACCGTACACTGGCGGGCACTATCCGTCGACGAGGCGATCGAGCAGATTGAGCGACTGGAACGGTTCTTCGGTCTCTCTGGCAAGACGCTACGCATTGCGGACGCACTGTTCGGTATGAATCGCGACTGGCGCCGCGAGTTCCTCGAGCGCCTGGCGCGACAGCCTCTAGCAGCCGAAAAAATCTGGCTGCTCACCCGTGGCGATCTCCTCGAACGTGAGGACTTTCGCCTCATGTCGCGTGCCAACGTCGCGCCCGGGTTCGGGCTCGAATCAGGGGATCCGGCGCTGCTGCGTTCCACCGGCAAGCTGCGCGGTAATGTCGAACAGTTTTTAGACAAGTTGTTCGATATTGCCGCTTGGAGTCGCGAGTTTCACGTGCCATTCGGCACCAACGTGATCGTCGGGCTCCCGGGAGAAACTGAAGCGAGCCTCGAGCGAACGGCGCTCTACCTCGATCGGCTCTTTCTTTCGGATCTGCCGACAATGGGCTTCTTTGGCATCGATCGGTATCGCCTCTATCCGGGTTCTTCGATTGAGCAGCACCTCGACCTCTGGCACGAGAAGACGGGCTTCGTTCCGCATCGGCCGCGGTGGTGGTTCGACGGTGACCAGGACTTTCTTTCCGAATGGAACGACCCCTCGAGTGAACTCGATTTCGAACACTCGATGCGGCGATGTTTCGAACTATTTGCCCCGCGTCTCGGATCGTTGCGGCAACGCTTCGCGTACCAAGGGCCCGCCCGGGAGCGGTTCGAAGCGACGATCGACGAGAACCTAGCGACTTGGACGCCTGCGGCGCGTCGGCGCCAACGCGAACTCGAGGAACTTTGGCGTCCACTCAAGGGCACTTCAGACGAATTGATCGAGCCATTGTCGCTCTTCGCGCGACAATGAGCACACTTGAGTCCACACCCGGGTTTCGGGCGCCATGCGGCTCAGCCAAGAGACGTGGCCCGACGTGAGGTGTGCGTTGGCTGCTCGGCGCGCGAGCAAAGCCACGGCTACCCGCTCCACCGAGCGCTCAGAGATTGAGGGCTGTTCACTTTGGAGGCCATCTGCCACTTCGAGCACCGTTGCCTCGTGACAGGCTTGCCAGAGCACGTGACTCCAAGAGGGCAGGCCGCATGGGACCGGGATTCCGACCCAGATAGCGTCGAGCCAAGCGCGCCCGCGCAGGCCAAGCACGCGCAGCATCCGTACCGGTAGCTGGCGTAGCCGCGGCGCTACGACCCCAAAAAAAGGTAAGACGCGCTCGAGCTTCCGCTGCTGATCCTCGAGATGCGGCAGCGGCCAACGCTGAAAATGGGGAGCTTCGAGCAGAGCTGCACATCGCAGCAGCTCTGCGGTCACTGGACATTGGGTGAGCAGACAATCGCGAATTGCGATGTCCGTGTCAGCATCGGGTATAAGAGCAGCAAGATCGAGGTGTTGTGTACGGCGCGCCGCCGCGAGCGATGGATGCAAACGCGCCACGAGTTGCGTCCCGGCGAGATGTTCATGAGTCGTCAGCTGCGACGAAAGCACGGCAATGTCAGCGGCAAGAGGTCGCTCGGACACCTCACCCAGATGAAGCGTTGCGGCTCGCAGGTAGTCCGCAGCGTACAAGCTACTGGGCAACTCAGCCGTGTTGCTCAGATGTGCCAGGACGTGCAATACGAGTTCGGACCAAGCGAGATCCATCGCGAAGCCTTTAGCACGCAAATGGGTTGCCGCGGCTGTGCAATTGGCCCAGAAGCTATTCCTTCGGCACTTTCAGATCGTCTTTGGTTTCGAATTCGCGATCGGGTCCCGCCGAGCGAATCGTAACATCTTCGCTCACACACGCAATCTTGAAGGCCGTGCCCCACGGGTCGCTGCGATGGCCGTCCTTGTCCAAAACGCCGTCGGTCACCAGCTGGTCGATGGTTGGGCACGCCGAGAAATCCTCAGTCATTCGCCAGGTTTTTACCGCCGCGCGGATGGTACGAGCATCCATGAGCGCACTCTTTTCCTTGGAGTCACCGAACACCTTGATCCCCGACAGGGAAGCGGCAGCAGTCACCATGGCGATGATCGCCATGACGAGCATGACTTCCATCAAGGTCATGCCGCATTCGGTTGGGTGTCGTAGATTGAACGAGTAGCTAGGTTGCAGGCGATTGTTTGGTGTCATTCCG
Organism: uncultured Polyangiaceae bacterium; assembly: GCA_964454965.1. Taxonomy (GTDB): domain Bacteria; phylum Myxococcota_A; class Polyangia; order Polyangiales; family Polyangiaceae; genus FEN-1139. The sequence goes on from CAYVXY010000009.1 coordinate 315,312, forward strand.
TGGCGCCATCGCAAACCGCGTGCCACACGAAACCGAGGCCTTTTCGTCCGAATCTGCCGCAAATAGAGACAATCTGTCTTACGACTTGATGACTGGATTCGATGCGCCTGTCAGCCTGACAGACGAGACTACACCAGCCGTTCGAGGATGTCAGAGCTGAGGCAATCGGCGAGTGAACGCAACCAGGCAACATGCTAAAGGGGCGCCGTGTCAAAATTAGCTTACCTGGCTCTGGCCTTCGCGGTTGGCTGTACACCATCTCGAATGGCGTCCAAGGAAAAGACGCAGTCTTCGGCGACGCAGGTGCCAGCCCGGGCGGCCGCGTCGGTTCCAACAGTGCCGAGCGCAGTCGTCGAGGAGAACTCGGGTGGGATGTGGCTACCCGAGCAGATCCCGAGTCAAGCCGACAGATTGCGCCGGATGGGCCTTGCCGTCGATCCAGCGGAGCTATCCGATCCGAGTTCGAAGCTGCTTGGCGCGATCCTGAATCTCAACGGTTGTTCGGCTTCGTTCGTCTCCCCGGACGGCTTGATCGCGACCAACCACCATTGCGCCGTGCACGCGCTAGAATACAACTCGGTGCCCGAGGACAACCTACTCGAGACCGGGTTCTTGGCCAAGACGCGTGGCGACGAGCGCTCGAGCGGGCCTACTGCACGCGCTCTTCTGACGCTCGCAATCCGCGACGTTACCGCGGAAGTGCGCGCCAGTTTGAATCAGGCCAAAGACGATCTGGGTCGCGAGAAGGCGTATCAGATGGCGCAGAAGCAGCAGGTTCAACGCTGTGAACTGCAGCGCCCAAACCTGCGCTGCCAGCTCGTGAACTTCTACGAGGGGCTTCGCTATGCGCTATTCGAACGTGCCGAACTGCGCGACGTACGCATTGTGTACGCACCCGCCGAGGGGATTGGCAATTTCGGCGGCGAAATCGACAACTGGCGTTGGCCACGTCACGCTGGTGATGTCGCACTGTTTCGTGCGTACGTCGACAAGAATGGTCATCCTGCGGCCTATGCGACCGACAACGTTCCGTATCGACCCATGCATTGGCTAAGACTCGCCGAGACCCCGCTGCGTCCTCGGGATCTCGTGGTCGTTGCAGGCTTTCCGGGGCGCACGTCGCGACACAAGACCGCAGAAGAAGTCATGGACGCGGTGCAGTGGCTCTATCCCCGACGCGTGCGCATGTTCGACGAGTACCTTGCCGCATTCGAGACGCTTGGGTCGATGGATCGCGAGGCCAAGATTCGGGCTGTGTCTTGGGTTCGCGGCTTCGACAACATTCGCACGAAGTATCTCGGTGAGCTAGAGGGCTTGCAGCGTGTCGACCTGCTTGCAAGAAAGCGAGCCGAAGCGGACCGGCTCCGTGCGAGCATTGCGGCGAATCCGCGCGATTCTGCCAAATATGGCGCGGCACTCGAGGGCATCGCTGCAGCCTTTGCCACCTATGCCAAGACACGTGAGGCCGACACTGAGCTTGAGGCGGAGATCTCGATGCCGCGGCTGGTTTCGGCGGCCAACCGCATCGTGCGTATGGCCGAAGAGCGCGCTCTCCCCGACGCGGCACGCGATCCAGAGTACCAGGAGCGGAATTGGATCACACTCAGCGACGAACTTGCCGAGATCGATCAGCAGTACCACCAGAAACTCGACGAGACCGTGCTAGGTCTTGCCCTCGAGCGCGCGCTGAAGGTTCCCGCGGAACAACGGACGCCCGCGCTCGAGCTCATTGCAGGCAAACAGCCGACGGTCGATTCGATTCGTCGTTCGGTGTCAGCGCTCTACGCCAAGACCAAGCTCTTGGATGCGAAGCTACGTCTAGGCTTGTTCAGGAAAGCCACGACGCAGCAGCTGCGGTCACACCCGGATCCATTGATTCGCCTGGCGGTTGCCTTACGTTCCTTGCTTCGCGACGCCGAGACACGTCGCAAGACACTGACGGGCAAGCTTCTCGAGCTAAGGCCACTCTACATGGAGGCCTTGCTGAATCTACTTGGCCCCAATGTGCCTCCCGACGCGAACGGCACCCTGCGTGTGGCATTCGGTGTGGTGCGTGAGGAGCCGAAGCGCGCGGACGGTAAGCCGTCGCGCGCGTTCACGACACTGACTGAATTGGTGAACAAACACCAAGGCCGTGCACCATTTCTTGTCCCAGAACGCCTGCTTCAGGCTGCTCGCGAACGGCGCTTTGGCGCCTACATGGACCCAATGCTTGGGGACGTCCCAGTGGATTTTATCTCCGACGTGAACATTACCAACGGCAACTCGGGCTCCGCGACGCTCAATGCGCATGGCGAGCTCGTCGGCTTGGCCTTCGATGGAACCTTCGAGTCTGTGGCGTCGGATTGGGTAGCGCTGGCCGAAACGCGTAGTATCCACGTTGATATTCGCTACGTGCTCTGGCTACTGGAACAAGTGGAACACGCCGACCATCTACTGCGAGAACTCGGCGCAAAACCAAGCACCGCAGAACCATCTGCCCCGACCCTTTGATCGGGATCACTCGCTGCCGTTGCAGCGCATACTCAATCAGAAACATGAGCAATCCGACCAACTAGTGGAACGGATTGCCCTCCGTAAGGCCATAGGCATTGGCGCGATTCATTGGCTTCGGGGTCGCAGTGCCCGAAGGCGCTGTCGTGCCGTTGGGTACCTTATTTGGTGGTTTGGGGCTCGCAATCGACGACGCGCCACGCGTGCTCGCAACGGCGCTGAGTAGGGGCAGTGCCGCGGAGTCAACTGTTGCAGCGGATCCGGTCGGTGCTCGAAGATCCAAAGCCGCAGCTGTCGTTGCTGGTACTCCGGGCGTTGCCGCCAGCAGTGTTGCCGATGCTGGGTCCACGTGCAGACGCGCTGCGGGTAACGGTGAGCGATAGATCAGTCCGGCTACGCCCAACAGCACGGTGACGGCACCGAGCGCGGCCCAGAGCCAACGCCGCGAACGGTGTGATGTTGTTGGTCTGGGCAAGAATCGGGCAGGGCTCGAGAAGACATCCGGTGTCAGTGCTGGAGCAGCCCGATTGAGCTGCCCAACGCGCGAAGGTGTAGGCGAATCCTTCCGCGGCTCGTTGCCCATTGTCATGGGCGCGAGCGAACACTTTAGTCGAGACAACTCCAGGGAAAGGTCCTGTGGTGTCGCGAAACGATCGGCGCGATCGCGTGCCATGGCCTTGCCCACGACGTGGTCGAACGCCTTTGGCAATCCGGGGCGCAACTCAGTTGCTGGTACGTAGTTCCCTTGGAAGATGAGAACGGCGAGATGCGGCAAGGTATCCGCAACGAAGGGCTTCTGACCCGTCAGGCATTCGTACAGTAGAACACCAAGCGCATAGACGTCCGCGCGCCCATCCACGGTCCTTTCACCCTGCACCTGCTCAGGGGCCATATAGTAGGGTGTACCGAGAGGCGAGCCGTCGATGGTCAGCGCTTCCACTCCCGTTGCATAAGCATCGAACTTGGAGATCCCGAAATCGAGGATCTTGACGAATGATTGATCGGGACCCGACAAAAATAGATTCTCCGGTTTGAGGTCCCGGTGTACGATGCCGACGGCATGTGCCGCCGCTACTGCGGCGCATGCTTGCATGAGGATTTCGCAAGCAGCTTCGAGTTCGAGCGGACCGCTTGTATCGAGCAGTTCCGCCAATGTCCTGCCGTGAAGCAGTTCCATTACGATGTAGGGCTCGCCGGAGTCGAGACGCCCTGCATCGAAGGTCTCGACAATATGCGGATTTCCGATGCGACCGGCTGCTGAGGCCTCACGCAGGAATCGCTCGACGATACTGGGTACCTGCACCATCTGCGCGTGAAGTAGCTTCAACGCGCGGCGGTGCCGCGTGATCTCGTGCTCGACTTCATAGACCGAGCCCATGCCGCCCGCACCAAGGCGCCTGACAATGCGTAACTTGCCAGCGATAATGTGCCCGGCGGCAAACTCACGTTCGCTCGAGATCTGATCCATTGCCAATGCGGAAATTACCACGGATTCATGCCCCGCGCCGCTTCGAGACGGTAAGCCATCATCGGGGCTGCGTCGCCCCGATTGGACTAGGCGGATGTGCTGGGATGATGGTGCGTCATTCAGCCACGAGACGCCCAGTGGTTCTCGTGGCTGCAAGGTGACTGAACCGCAGCTGCCCTATTTAGCAGCAAGGGCCTTCGAAACGCGCACGATTTGTCCCGCGCTGCCGGTCCCGTAGACGAACCCGCTGTCGACGGCAAACAGGTTGTAGAAGTATGGCGTCGAATTCAGATTGGCGAGCGGTTCGACGGATGTGCTGCCGTCCTTCGCAGCTCGATAGACTTGTTGCGAATAGTAGAAGTAAATATGTGCGTCATCGACGGCGAGCCCTGCGCCCGGACTGTTGACCCCGATTGCCACGTCTGTAACCGAGGTGCTCGTGGGCGAGCCGGCGGCCAGGACGCGGCGAATACGGCTACTAGCCCCATTGTACGTGTTCCAATACACGTAGGTTCCGTCGCTAACTAGGCGCAGGTAGGAATAGTAGCCGCTCTGCGACGTCGAATCGAGCGCCACGGGCGTTCCACCGCCCAAGGGCGCAACGAATACGATATTTGGCGATTCAATCCAGAACACACTCGTCCCAGCCACGACCAAGCTAGACATTGCCGCGCGCCCAGTCATTCCAGAAAGCGGTCCCGCAGTGCTGGCGGTCGTCAGTGTCTTTGCGGCCGTTAGGATCTGATAGGTGCCACTAGAATAGGCCGTCATGTAGAAGGCCGTAGCGTTGCTGGTGATGATCTGTGCGTAGTTGGAGTCGGGCATGTTGACGGCAATTTTCGCAGCCGAACTCAATCCACCGTTGAGCGGCTTGTATAGTATCGAGGCCGGCGACCCGGCGATGGCGTAATACACGTTGGCTGCGTCCACATCCATCGCGTAGATGGCAGTCGTGGAAGTTGCCAGCACGGTTCCTTGCGAAACAGGGGTGGTTGGTGGCAGCGCCGAGGTGCGAATCTCGGTTCCATTGTCGGTGTTCAACTTGACCAACTGGTTGCCGCTAAGAAAGGCCGAGCCAGTGTAGGAGTACGAAAGGGTCGATGCACCAGTTGGGTCGAAAGCGACGGCAGCCCCGCATTGGCTACTCGTGCACTTGCCTCCGCCGCAACTGCGCCCGCAAGCACCACAATTGTTGGCATCCGAAGCGAGATTCGCCTCGCATCCATCAGTGCCGGTCTTGTTGCAGTCCGCATAGCCAGTGCTGCAGCCGCCAGCCTCGACGTTGATGACGCACGTCAGCGAAGCCGCGTCGCATTTGACTGAGCCATGGGCGGGATCGCACGCGACACTGCATGCCCCACAGCTGGTGATGAGTGCGAGATTGGTTTCGCAATCTGTCGGGTTGGTATCGCAGTTGCCCCAACCGGGATTGCATACGAGCATACCCGCGTAACCCGCGTAACCCATGTTGCCACTGCCACCCGACGCGCTAGTGCCGCCTGCCGCTGTCGCACCGGCAGCGTTTGCGCCACCAAGAGACTGACCGTTGCCGGCAGCTGCAACTGCGCTGCCCCCGGAAGCCAAGGTCGCGCCGCCACTGCTAACATTTGCACCGGCGGTTCCAGTGGTGGCGCTCCCCGCCACGCCGCCCGCCCCAGAACTACTTTGAAGCCCGCCGGAGCCCGCCGAGTTCGCTTCTCCCGCTTTGCCCGTGGCACCACCGTTGGAAGTCGTGCCAGCCGATCCCCCACTTCCACCCGAGTTGCCAGCGCCGTCGTCCGGATCGACGAACGTATCCACCAGAATATTGCCTTCTTCGTCAACAATATCCTTCGTGCTGACGGTACTGGCACATTCCCCGCTGGTTGCACAGGTCTGCCCCTTGGTGCAGTCAGTGTTGCTTGAGCAACTGTCGCGGCACTCGCCATCAATTCCGCAGACCTGTTCACCCTGGCAAGCTGTGGGCTTTCTGGTGCAGTCCGTCTCGAGCTTCAGCTGACAGATGTATCCGTCGTCACCTTTGACACAGCGTTGCTCACCAGGGCAGTCGCGGTCCGACTTGCACTCGTCGTGACATCGGGTGAAGGTACAGACCAAAGGGTTCAAGCAGTCAGAGTTGAGCGTACAGCCCTCCGCGAGTCCCGCCGCTTGGATCCTTTCCTTGTCACTATTGCTGCAAGACCAAACGGCACCCAAACTGAGTGCCATAAGCACCGCGAACTTACCGAGCGAACGACGTTGCAACCGCAGCATACACACCTCCAATTATGATCCCTGCGACTAGCACGCTGCATCTTTTCCTACAACGTACATTGTTCAACGATGTGCCACTCGCGGGTTCAACACCCCGACGCAGTGTGGGGGCACATGACTGCAAAGCGAGGCAGATCTCAGAAGGTGCCAGTCAACGCTGCACCGGCGGTGTTGGCAGCGAGCCACGCTGTTGGTGCTACTCTGTGCCGCCCAAAGACATCACTTTGGGGTTTCGGCGCAAAGCGATTCGGATCGTCGTTGCCCAACAGCAAGTAGAGACCAATTCCGACTGCGGCGCCTCCCACGCCGAGACCTATCCAGCCATACACGTCTCGATCTCTGGCTCGTTCGAGGCCGCTCAGTGCAAGCTCCAACTCCGTTCGGCACGTGGGGTTCTGGATCCCCTTGGGGTCACAGTCGCCACCCGGCCTGGCGCGCGCGACCTGCTCGTCGAAGACAGCCGATTTGTCTGACTTCTGCCCGCTATTGTACCAAATGAATCCGACGCTTCCAGCCGCAAGTGCGGTGCCCGTCACCGTCGTTACCCAACCCCAAGTGCTGCGCCGCCGAGTCGTGCTCTGATAGCGCTCCAGCTTGTTGGGTGTTGGCTTCAATTCAATCACGTATTCTGTCGTGCCGCGAGGGACGACCGAGACTCGCCGTTCGACTGGAAAGAAATCCGCGTGCTCGAGGCGCACCCAATGTGTCCCGGGCACGAGCTGGACGGGTGTGGTGTAGGGTCCTCGAGATTCTCCGTCGACGAAAAGGATCGCGCCGGGCTCGCTGACGGATAACGAGAGGCTGCCACCTTCGGTGACCAAGGCATTGGTATCCACGTCGGGGTTGATGTCGATGGCCCCCGTGGTTCCCGGACCCAACAGAACGTCCTGCGACACCGTTCGATAGCCCACACGGCGCGCCTCTAGGCGATGAGCCCCAGGTGCAATAGCGAGCGAGGCGGCAAGTGGCGTTTGACCTGCAGCTTCACCGTCCACGAACAACTCGAGATTCGGAACACGCGACCGAATCTCGAGATGCGCGAATGCGGAGTCGGAAGCGATGAGCGCGAAATCGACCTTGGTGCTCGTGGCACCTACCAGATTGAGCTGCTTCCTAAGTGGTACGTGTCCAGCCGCAACGACCGAGACCACGTGACTACCCTGTGCCAATCGCAATGGAGTCGGCAATGGTGTTCGACCGGCCTCGATACCATCGACTTCCACGACTGCATTCGGCACGGTCGCGACAACCTCCAACCTGGCCACTCTTGCGAGTTGGTGCTCCCGCTCAGTGCGAATACGCTCGAGTGACGCGGCGTCTAGGCCAGCGGGATCACCAAGAAGACGATCGAACGCTTCGACGGCCTGCACCGGGCGTTGCATGGCTGCTTGTACGAGGCCGATGTTCTTCAGGACTTGAGCATTCGGCACCAGTTCGTAGGCGCGAGTGAACTCGGCCAATGCTCCCTCATTGTCGAGCTGATTGAACAAGCGCAATCCTCGATCGAAATGGTCTCGAGCCTCATCCTTGGCTGCTTCGGTAGTGCTCTGAGCTAACACCGGGACCGTGACGAGTATTGCCGCCCCCAGCACTGCTGCGCATCCCAGCCCACGAATTGGCGTTTCCTGGCTCCGACGAGACTTGGGCCTACTCAGACTTCGCGCCGTTCGGCTGACTTTCATAATAAGTACTCCCTCGCAAGCTCATACGAAGCCAAATAGGATTGGTTGCAGCGCATCGACCAGTCGAGGCACAAACGATAGCAGTCCTTCGCAAGACGTCGGGGAAACCGCGATGGACACTGCCGCCAAGGCAGCTCTCCGCCTACCAGGCGCTACCGCCGACATGATGCTGCGTAGGCCGGAGCACCCATCGCGATCTTGCTCAACGCAAGAGTGATCCTGCCAAGGGTATCCCCCACCGCGCGGAGATTCGGTTGGGTAGCAGAGGCGTTCCATCGATCATGCGCGCCTACAGCGTTTGCTAGTACGCGCAGGCAAAGCCGCATGATGGCTCGACCGTACTTGCGGGTCTGCCAGTGAAAGGCAGTACTCTGCCAAAGCCTATCCCGGTCTGCGTCAGCTTCAGGTGCTGCGCGGATTCCACGAATCGACCGCGAGCGACAACGTCGTGGTGGGGTCAATATGCCCAAAGGACTTGAGCCCGACCAAGCGCGCTAGTACGGGGCACGGCTACAACCCCGTCGTCAAGTCAATGGTGGACCGCTTCAAGGAGCGCTTGCTGAAGGACTAGCTGACATAGAAGTGGTGCGCCAAACACAGCACCAGTATTCCCCGCTAAATCCGTCGCCATTGGGGTAGTTCGGTGCGCCTTCGACACCTCGCCGAAGCTCGTTCGCGTCGGGGTCGGACCCGGATTTCTGACCAATCTGTTGGGCTAGTATTCGGATCGCGACTCGGATATTAGTCGCTGTGGCCATGAATTCGCAGCAAGACCACCGACACTCCTCGACAGCCTCAGTGTTTGCGCTTTCGTGCCTCGCGGGAATTGCAGCTTGGAATGGTGTCGGGTGTAACCAACGTCATGCAGCACCCGGCGATGCTGTGGCTACATCGCGATCAAGTGCTGCCGCCAAGGACATCGAGACTCCACCCTGTGGTCTTCCGCCGGGACTGTCGCACCCCGAGTGGCCAAGGTCGCTCAGCGCCACACTCGATCGGGAACGCGATTTGGCGCCAGAGGGTGCGGTAACCTTCGTGCTCTTGCCAGATACACAATACTACTCTGCGTGCCGCTACCCACATCTGAAGAACCAAGCGCAATGGATTGCACAACAGCGCGCACAGCGGCAGATTCTTGCTGCCATTTCCTTGGGTGACCTCACGGACCACAATTCTCCAGAAGAATGGAATTTCGTGCGTGACGCTTTATCGCCAATTACCAGCGGATTTCCCCTGTTGTTGACCACGGGCAACCACGACGTTGGCAACAATGGCACCACGGACAACCGTGAGAGCCAGCTCTCGATGTATTTCGACGAAAACTGGGCCAAATCGAGCGGCGCACTGCGCGTGCTGATGACACCGGGTCACATCGAAAACGCCTTCTATTCGCTGCAGACGGGACGATTCCACCTCGGAGTGCTCATGTTGGAGTGGAGCCCACGACAGGTCACGGTGGATTGGGCTAACCAGGTGCTTTTGCGCTTCAAGGACCATCGGGTAATTATTGCCACGCACGCCTATGTCTACGATGACAGCACCCGCTACAATCGCGCAACGCGCCCCGATCAACTCTGGAGTCCATTCGACTATGGCACCGGCCAAGGCGAGTTGGTGGCCGAGGGCAGTCACGACGGTGAGCAGCTGTGGAACGCGCTCGTGCGGCGTCACCCCGGAGTCTTTCTTGTTGTCAGTGGTCACGTTCTCGGTCAAGGCACAGGACGATTGACCAGCCGCGGTGACGCCGGCAACGTCGTGCATCAAATTCTGGTGAACTACCAAATGCTCGACCAAGGTGGGCTCGGGTATCTGCGCTACTTCGAGATCCACCCCGACGGGCATACCTTGCACATGAAGACCCATTCGCCGTCATTGGGCCAGTATTGCTATGCGGCGGAGCAAGACTTTCGGCTCGAAATCGAACCGCCGCTCTAAATCTGCAGGTTGCGCGGCGCGATGCGTTCACGCTCATCAAAAAGCTACGGCCCGACTACCTTGGTGCACGCCCAACGGTTCGACATTCGTCGCGTCGCGCCACAAAGCCGACGGCGGGCAGTAGACCTTTGGCACCAAAGCCGACTAGGGTGGCCGCGTACCTAGCCCCCACTTCGAGGGGACAGCTCTGCGGCTTCGAGGCAAATCATGATGGACTTGGGCAAGTGCAATGGTTGGTGGATGCTGCTCTTTTTGGCAGGCACGGCCTGTGGCTGTGACAAGGCGGACGCGTGTAAGTCCGTGCCCGAGTGCACGAAATTGGGCAAATGCTCGCCTGACAAGAACGGTGCCTGCGTCGTCAGTTCGAATCAGGATTGCAGTGCGTCCGAGGCATGCAAGCTTCATGGCAAATGCACGGCCAAGGCCGGCGCTTGCAGCGCCGAAACGGATAACGACTGCAAGAGCGCGGCGGACTGTCAGAGTACTGCGATGTGCAATGCCGATCAGGGCAACTGCGTCGACTTGGCCAAGACCATCCATGCGGACTGCACGCAGACCTGCACGTCCGATGGACTCTGCGTCAAAAAGGATGGAAAATGCGTGGCACTGTCTCGGCTGCATTGTGCCGGGACTCTGGAGGGCAAACCCGAGTCCGAAAGCGTGTGCGCGAGATTTGGCACCTGCGCTGCGGAGGGTGGACGTTGCGTTGCCGCATCGAACGAAGACTGTGCCAAGTCCACCGCGTGCAAGAAAGAGGCGCGCTGCAGCGCCGAAAATGGGATATGCTCTGCGGCTGAAGCGGATTGCAAGGTGTCATCAGCTTGTTCCAGCGATGGCAAGTGCGGCGTCAAGGACGGCAAATGTGCGGCCGTGGCTGCCGCCAACTGCAAGAGCTCTTCGCGCTGCAAGCTTGAAGGTGCCTGCTCGCTCAAGGATGGAGCCTGCATCGCCGCGTCCTCCGGCGATTGCGCTACCTCCAATGTCTGCGCCAAAGCAAAGCGCTGTACGGCGCAGGCAGGCGTCTGCGTTGGTGCGGCGCGAGGTGGCGGCGCGATGGGCAGCAGCGGAAGTGACGCCCCTGCGCCTGACTCCTACACGTTCAGCAAGCCCAAAGTGGGCATCTTCTGAGTATTCAGTGTCGCGTTACCCACGGCGGCTGCGTGGCAGCCGCCGTGGTGCTTGCCCCGCCTCACTGGAACTTCGTCGAACACCAGAGCCTATCGTCACAGAACGGTGCCACCTCGGCGCCGGTGCACGATGTTTTTGTCGTATTCGGAGACTGGAATAAGAGGGCCTGAGCGTTGCGCGGAGCCGTACTATCGGTCGTATTCAAGCGCGCAGAGTTAATTGCCGCATCAAAGTAGATGGCAGTCCCCGCTGTCACAGTAGCGCCCCCGGGCCAGGGCATTCTCACCTCGACCGCATAGCCTTGGCTGGTGGTCAGAGCTTTGAAGAAATTGGCATCCGAGATCTGGGTATGTGTGCCGCTGTCGCCACTGGCTTTAACAGTGACGCCGATCGTCGAGTTGGCAATGACATGCAGCGCATTCGCGTCGGTCGAGGTCAACCCCGTCAGGTTGCTGTTCGTCGAGATCATGAACTCGACGCTATCGCCATTCCAAATGTCTGCCGGGTTCTTGTTGGGATTGACGCTCGGATCGACGACCTCGACATGTACGTGGACCAAACTCGTCGACCACGCCACTCTGAAGGTCGCCTTCTCTGGGTAGGTGGCGCTGGCATCTTCCCCACTTGCTCGGTTGACTTTGCCCGCAGTACTATCGAAGGCCAAAACGAATCCTGGCACGTTGCAGAAGTCGTCCGCATAGCCATCGAGGACCTGCGTCCCGGTAAACGCAGGGATTGCCGCGCAGGGCTTCGCGGTATTACCGGCACAGGTCGGCGATATGCCTCCCGTAATACAGGTGCCGCTAGAACAGCGATTTCCCGTCGTGCAATCGGCGTCGGTCAAGCACGCCACACAGTAGGCTGGCGTGGCCGCGGTGTTGCAGAGTGTGCCATCAGTGCAGTCGGCGGTCGCAGTACAGGAGGCTTGACACTGGTTCGCTACGCATACCGAATTGACCTTGCCATTCGCAGTGCAGTCCGCGGCGCTGAGGCATTCAACGCAGCGGCTCGTCGTGACATTGCAGACTGGGGCCGACGCGGAGTCGCAGCCCAGCGAGTTCACGCAAGTCTTAGCAGGGACACATGCCTGGGCAATGCAGTCGGTCGTCGCAGGATTGGGGCAATCCGTCGCGGTGAGACAGGCCACGCATTTGCCGCCAGCGACATCGCAGAACTTGCCAACGGGTGACGCCGCGCAGTCTTCCGCTTGAAGGCACTGGACGCACTTCGAGGTCGACTTATTGCACAGCAAGCTAGAGGCCTTGCATTCGACATCCGAACTGCAGGCGATGTCTGGCAGCGTTGTCGTCGTTGAAATAGCGGTGCCACCACTGCTCAACGTGATATCCTCACCACCGGAACCAGTTGCACCACCGGCCGTTGCTTGTGTCGTGGTTCCGCCAGATGTGGTCTCGGCAGCGGTCGTCGACTTCGATTCCTTGCCGTCACATCCGAGCGGCATCAACGCAGGGCCAGCGCCAAAGGCGACGAGTGACGTAAGTGTCAGTAGCGGTGTTCTCGAGAAAGTCATCATGGGCGCTCCTCATCCGGTCTAGGCGAATTCCGGTGCTCGCGTGTGGTGCAGTATACGCTCAATACCGACATGGCTAGTCCTCCCGTTGCGCCAACCCCGCAGAATCACCGCAAATTGGCCGGGGCATTGTCCGGCTGCCCGAGGTGCCAAGACATTCGAGTACCGGTTTCGCCGTGAGTGAGAACAAATATTGTGAAGCACGGCGAGGCACCCTCTCATTGAGGAGAGGTATCGCTGTGGCCGTTGTGCCGCTTAATGCATAGCCGCGCCTGTCGGCGTCGCGCAGGCAGCGACCTGGGTCGCGGCTGGCTCGACTGGGCTCGACCGCACGCGGTTGGTGACGGGCCACAGCACGATGCGCGCTTAGTGATGCTCTGCATACCGCTATGCGGCGTTACTCTGCAGCACCGAAAACATTCCAATTATCACTCCTTCAGGCGATGTTCGCCAGGCATTCTCCAAATGAACGCTGTGGGTGTCACCCGTGGTACACGGCCAAGCTGGCCAGATGAACACCGATGGCACCCCGACGTCGCCTAGTGACGATATTTGCCGCTGCGCCAACGTACGACTGTTCACACCGGAGGCCTGTCTGGTGCGGACAGTCGCAGTATCCCTGTCAGCCCATGGCACCTTCCCACTTTTTCAGAAAAGCCAGTCAATTCAAGCGCGAGAGACGGTAGACCTGGGACTTTGGGCCGCATCTAGCACTTTCTGAGCACTTGCCCCTAACGTAGGCGTGAGGGTCACCCGTAATTCGACGTGAGGTCGACGGGTCCCTGCGGCCCATACCAAGGACTACCATCATGAAAATCCGCGACTCCATCCTTGTCGTGCTCGCTGCGGGCATCGTAGTCACTAGTGCTAGTCTTGTCGGTTTTGCAGCGAATGAAGTCAAGAAGATCGAAGGTGTTACTTCAGAATCCAGCTCCGATGTATTGATCGGGACTGCCAACACCAACCTCGAAAACATCGCCATTGGCATCCGCGACTCTCTCGATAGCCAGATGAAGAACGAGTACGAGATGGTGCGGACTTGGGCAAAGATACCAACGCTTGTCGACGCGTCGAGAGCCGCGAAAGACAAGAGTCTCGAGGCGCTCTTCGAGATGTGGAGCCGTGAGAAGGACCGCAGTTTTAAAGATGGAGTTGCTAAGGGCGATGGAGATGCCGAAAACGACATCGCCCCTGCGGCGTCGCATTACCTCATCGACCTGTCGAAGAGCCTAGCGTACCCAGAGCTCTTCACCACGGATTCTCGCGGCTACGTCGTGGCGGCGAGCGGTGCCACCGGTGACTTCGACCAAGGTGCAGACGACCAATGCTTCTTCGAAGGCCAGGGTTTCAAGAAGAACAAACCTGAACCCGGTGGAGAGCTCTGGTACAAGCAAGCCAACGAAGCAAAAGACGGACAATACGTCGGCCCCGTCAAATGGGACGCCAGCGCCAAGCGCTGGGGAATCGAGATTATCTCGCAGATCCGCGACCCTAAGGGCAATGACTACCTAGGGCAACTCAAGGCCGTCTTCGATTATGGAAGTTTCATCTATGCATTCGTAAGTTCGAATGATCAAGATCTATTCGAAGTCAAGGTGATCGATCAGAAGGGGACGGTGGTTGCGACTTCGCTACCCAACAAGGACAAGGTCAACAACAAGAATGTCGTATTGGACAAAGCGGAGTACATGCAGACCATCAAGGCCGGAAAGCCATCGGGGCACAATGCAGGGGCAATGACTGATGAAAACGGCGAGTCAGTCTTTGCCGGATTCGCAGTGTCGAAGGATGTCAACCACCATGTCGTCGTCGTGACCAAGAAGAGCGCGGCAATCCAGCAACCCATCGACGCCTTCGTTGGGCAACTCGGCAGCAAAATCAGCCACGCCGGACAGGAGCTGCGACAGAACATGATCGTCGTGGCTTCGCTTGCTGCTGCGGTGGCATTCCTCCTGGCATGGTTCCTACTCAAGACCAAGATCACGGTTCCGATTGCCAAGCTGACCCGTGTCTCGGAGAAGCTCGCACAAGGTGATATCGAAGGCCTCCAGATTGACGTGTCCGGGGACGACGAAATCGGCAAATTCGGCGACAGTTTCAAGGGAGTCCTGGCCGCCTTCAATCTGCTGATGGAAGAAGCAGAAAAGAACCGGAAGTGAGGGCCAAATGGGCAAAAAACTCGAGGCCTACTTCGTCGAAGCCGAAAAGCTTGCCGGCATGCGAGCCAAGGTAAAACTGGCCATGATCACCAAGCTCTCCACAAAAACCTCTGCAGAGGCACCGGACTCGCCCGAGAACATCGCGCTGTTCGAGGCAGCCATGGTGACCCTGAAGAAGGAGCTCGGATAGCAGCTCCAAGGTCGCCGCCGGCGTGCGGCACTGTGAGTGAGTTCCCGGTGGCGGAGCCACGGCACTTCTTCAGCAAGCAGCGCTGTGGAGCGCCAACAAATGAGGCCGAGGGTGACTCGACGTGCGAATCACCCTCGGGTTTGCTCTGCTTGGCGCAGTCTACGTTGCTTAGTTCACGTGTGGGGTGCTGTAAAGCACGTTGGCTTCCATGAACCAAGTGTCGGACGTGCTCGTAATAACGCGCACACCTTCCCAATCGCCTGCGGCAGCAGTAGTGGCAGCGGCGTCACCGTTGGAGTCACCGAGCTTGCTGTCGTCCTTGTAAGAAGTAAAGGTCGCTGTGGTCAAGCCGTTCACCGAGCCGCCCGTGAGGACAGTCATGTTCGAGCCGGCACCGAACTTGAGGACCACGCCTGCTGCGAGCGTCAGCGCTGCTGGCGGGGTCACGTAGTAGGTAGCGCCAGAGTCCGATAGGGCATAGGCCACCTCGGTATTGCTCCAGGTGACCGAATTGTCCACATCTGTGGTGACGGTGATGGCTTGGAAAGTGTTGATCTGCGTCGCCAAAGCGGGATTGTGGAACGTATTCGTGGAATCCACCGGCGTGCCACCGTTGATGAGGATGGGATACGAGTTGCCGTAGAAAACGTTGTCCTTAATCACCGTAGTTTCTGGAGGATTGGAATCCTTTGCATCCAGCGCAATGGTGTTCGAAGTGAGCACCGAGTGCTTGACGCTCTGGTTCGTGCCGTCCAGCTCGATTCCGAGGGTCGAATAGCGCAGTTCCGTGTAGTCGAAGGCGGACGAATTGCTTTCTACGGCGATAGATACCCAATCAGCGACGCTTGGTTGTGAAGCGTTGGCGTCACCGTTCGTGTCGCCACAGGCGGAATCATCCTTGAGCCCGGTAAAGACGATGTGCGCGGTTGCGGAACCAACGGCATTGAGTTGAGCGGCAGTCTCAACGTAGAGTCTTGAGGCCGAGCCGAACTTGATGACGGTGCCGGGCTGAATCGTCAAAGTGGCTTTGACGTAGACCGTGGCTCCAGCCGGAATCACATAGACACTTCCGGATGTCCAGGTCGTAGCCGCTGTAATGTCGTCCGTGACGTCTACGCGTGTACAGCCGACAGTACCAGTCGAACCTGCGGCGCCCGCTGTGCTCGCGGCGCCCGCGACTGAAGTAGTTCCACCGGCTCCAGCTACTGCGGTGACACCGCCAACGCCGTTGGCGCCTGCTGCTGCATTCGCGGTGCCTGCTGCTGCGCTCGTGGCGCCCGCCGTCGAAGTCGTGCCACCCGTCGAAGTGGTCCCGCCCCTCACGGTCGTGCCGCCAGTGTTCGCAGTGCCGCCTTCTTCGGCGGAACCGCCGCCACCGGTTTCATTGTCCTTGGTTGTCGTGATGGTGCAGGCAGCAGGAATTAGGGTCAACGCAGTTAGAGTGATTGCCAATAAGGACTTCGTGTTCATCGAGCTTCTCCCTTGGTCGAACGAGCAGCGAAAAGGGCTACGTATCGAATGGGCGAGCATACGTCACCCCGCTTTGATTTCTTTCCTGTCAATTTTGGATCGACGATCTTCGAACGTAAATCCCGCGAATCTGCTGCTCGCGGCAACATTCGTGGGACGAATGGAGTGCTCGCTCCGGTCAGCCGTCTCGCTGCAAGCGACGTCGGGTCGCCCTAGGTTGCAGCGTCACTGGAGCGACCCGACACCAAACCACGCGCGCTTCTGAGATTGCAGTCTTCGCGTGCAGCGTGATTGAGCGCGCAATCCATCGCCTTGGCAAGCGCCACCGAGAACGGCCACCAACTGTCCACCCAGGAAGTCATTCGACCGTCCTTGTCAAGACACGCGAGACCCAAGCCGAGCACTTAGGCAGATTCGGAACCGTGTAGCGCTATCGCTGGCCGAACCGGTCGCTGTGTGCGCCTCTTGCCACAGTCCCCGCCGTCCCGCGACAGCATTGTCAGGGCGCGTGCGGTGGCAGTGTGCTTGTGGGCGACAAATCTCCGGAAAAAGACGCCATCGTCTCTACGCGCCGACGCTTGGAACACTTCCCGCATTGCGACGCTCTTACCAGTGGTTCGTGGGTAGGAGTCGATAGCAATGGACATGGATTTTTTGCGCAAATCGCGCAGTTGGTATGCTTCGCTTGTCGCGGTCATGGTGACTTCGATCATCGTGGTCGGATGCTCCTCTGGTGCGAATAGCAACCTAGGAGCTACTCCGGGTGGGGCCCAAGACGACGCTCTAGCCAACGAGAAGATCGCCAATGGCCTGATACCGCGACCAGAAGACGTGACAGTCGAAGGTGTATTGGCTGCACATGATTTCCCGTTGGATAGCGTGCCTTGCACCAGGGAGCTCTGTATCAATTCGGCCTACGCCGTGGCGCCGACCCTCGATGTCCAGCGAAGTGCTGTGTTCTTGCAGTTGGGCTTCGATACGGGCATGGATGCGGCCAGCTTCGTTCGAGCACCGCTCAACCTGTCTGTGGTCGTGGATCGCTCGGGATCCATGGCCGGTGACAAGATTCTTGCCGTCCGCACGGCGCTTTCTCGGCTTCTGAATCAACTCGACGAGTCAGATCGCTTATCCATCGTACTCTTTGACGATCGGGTTGAAACGCTGCTCGCCAGCACTCCCGTATCCGATCGCGAATCCATTCGCGCACTGTTGCCGAAGATCGTCGAACGTGGCAGCACCAACTTGTCCGCCGGACTCCGCGCTGGGTACGAACAGGTAGAAAAGCATGGTGGCATTGCGGGCGTGTCCGACCGCGTCATGGTGTTTACGGATGCCATCGCCAACACCGGAGATACGGACACGACCAGCTTCGTGTCGCTGGCCACGGACAACGCCGAGAAGGATATTGGGCTGACTCTATTTGGTGTAGGCACCGATCTCAATCAAAGCCTTGTTCTTGCGATCTCGAAACTCAAGGGCAACAACTACCTGTACCTGTCGGATGCGGCAAGAATCACTGAAGTTTTCGATGTTGACTTTGACTACTTGGTGACGCCGCTCGCTTACAATCTGCACTTCAAGTTGACCCCTGCCGCTAACTACGCAATCTCTCAGGCCTACGGTGCCGCAGACTCGACAGTTGGGCTCAGCACGGTGGAGCTTACGGTGCCCACGGTGTTTCTGTCACGCGGCCACGGAGCCATTGTTGTCAGGTTGGAACCTAGGACAAGTTGGCCCCGCGAAAACGCGCCCATTGCGAACTTGAGCTTGGTCTACTCGTCGGCGACGTCTGGCGAATCGATAGAGCAGCAAGGCACTACAGCGTATGCGGGTAGCGAAGCGCTGAGCGACACGACCAGCTACTACTCACAACGTGCCGTCAGGCGTACCGTGGCTTTCGTGAACGCCACGATTGGCGAGAAGCGAGCCTGCACACAATACTACGGCGGCAGCAAGTCCGCGGCAGTCGCCACCCTAGACGACGCGATCGCCTTGGTCGACCGAGAGTCGGCGGCGTTAGACGACCTTGACCTCGCAGAACAAGCGGCGATTTTGCTTCAGTTGCGCGGCAACATGGAAGCGTACGTCGAATACGATCGGGGTTCGGAACCCGAGTATGACGGCGCATACATGATGTGCGAATTCGCTCGACCGCGGTCAGATAGCGCGCGATTGACGGGCCTGTTCCTGCTGGCAGTCGGCTTGCTGCTGTTGCGAAACCGTCGGCAATAGGGTCCGCAGTGCCCCGCAGAAGCATGGCTGCATGCCTTTTGGGTCACTGAGCTTTCGGCCCGGCAAGAAAGTGCCCAAGGGAACGACCTCTCGTTGGTTTCACCGATTTCTTGTACCAGGATTCCGTCGATTCGAGGTATTAGGCTCATTCTGCCAATGCAAGAGTGCCATTTCCCAATCACCGTCTACCTCGAAGACACCGACGCGCAGGGGATCGTCTACCACGCGAACTATCTCAAGTACTGCGAGCGAGCTCGCACCGAGATGCTCAGGTTGAATGGCTACTCGCTCGGCGAAATGCAGAAGCAAGGGGTCCTCTTCGTCGTGTTCGAGATGCATCTGCGCTTTCAGCAGCCCGCGCGCTTGCATGACGCACTCGACGTGCATTCGAGAGTTGTTCGGTCGTCGGACTATCGATTGACCTTCAAGCAGGAGGTGCTTCTCGATGGCGCGCCCAAGGCAGTCTTCGTCGCTGAGGTGACCGTTGTTACGATCGACGGAGCAGGTCAACTCTGCCCATTGCCGGAAAATCTGTTGGTAAGCTGACCGTCTCAGCGTCGAGTTCCCGTCGCGCTGTCCACCAGATTCAGTCCAGTCGCTGACATCAAGCCAAGATCCGTCGCGACTCGGATCCGGACGCCGCTCGGCGCCTCGTCATCCTCGAGAAACTCAGACTCTCGAGTGGAAGCCGGAGCTTTCAGGCTGTTTCTGACCAGGTTCTCAGTCAGAGAGAAGGATCGGTGCAGGCGTGATTGCTCCGCCTTCCAATTCAATAGTTCCTCTTCGACGATACGTTCGGCGCCAATGTCGGCTAGCTCACGGAGGGCTGCGCTCGGATTGGGATGTCCCACCAGAGCCTCGTCATCGACGCGATGACCCACTTGAATGGCAGCGCGAAACAGCGAATCGATGGTTGGGCTGAGTGCTCCAGCCTTGCCTGCGAGCAAAGCGGCGAATTCGATACGCGCCAGCGTCACTTTTGCTTTGCCGCGTGTCGTCCCGATGCCAGCGGTCAAGGCGAACAGATGTCTTGCTGCCTCTATCCCGCGGTGCGGCGTCACGCGCACGCGCGATAGCGCTGGTCGCGCCTGACTGCGCTGAGCCAGCGCTAGTAGCGGAACAGAACAGGCAAGTTGACGGTCGCGCTGAGTCGTATAGAGTTCTATGGTGTCTTTGGTGCGAACAACCACGAGGGCTACCCCTTGCTGAGCCGCCTGAATGTACCAATCGCGTACTTCGCTGTCCCGTGGCCAGAGGTGCAGCCGCTCATCGCCAGTCAAGGAAGTTCCGTCCACCACCAACAGGCGCAAGTCTTCCTGTGTGGCATGGATACTTTCCGGCGACTGCCCATGTCCAGATGGCGCCACACTGAGCGGAGGCAGGCTGAAGTTGGGGGTGAGCACGCGATTCATGCGAAGTCTTGTGCACTCCGCGTGCCAATACTTCATCGCGCAGATTTCTCGGCGAAATGGCGCCGAGAAGGTCACGATGCACCCACGCTTTGCGGGTAAAAACTGACTCACTTCAGATTGCGCGATGACACCCCCTCAGTATGGCTAGGACTAGAAGTGAGTGTGATCTCGTCGCCAGAGGTGGCGAACGATAGACGGATGTGGGAGGCGTGACACTCCTGCCGCATCAGCGCGGCGACAGCGCTGCACATGCCGCAAACACGCCCATCCGCGAGTGCGCTACGACGAGAACGCATCCAGTCCGCCCCAACGCTCGAACTAGTTAGGCACTTGGCCTTGTTTCTGCGGGAAAATGGCGCACTGGCCCGCGACGATCCGCCGAGCAGTCGAACCAAACCAGTGTGTGTCTTACGAAAGCGCTGGTCCATCTGACGACACTCGAACAAAGCGGATGCGGATGTTCGGCCTGTCCAGGCGAGGGTTGCGCGTGACTCAGTGGGTTACGCCTCACGCCAGTGAGGTGAGCGTCAAAGGGCTCGCCAACTCGACAGGTCCGTGTCGCTAGTTCAGCACTGCGGCGTCAAGGGTGCGAACGAAACGGTGGAGGTACCTGTCGTAGGCTTCACCATCAGGGGCGCTCATGCGTCCGGCCACCATGACGATGTCGTGCTGATAGTCGACGCGATAGATGCTTGTGGACGCCGAACCGTGTCCCACGCTGTGGAGTTTTTTGGGGGGGAGATGCGCCGCATCCGTCGGCGCTGTCACCTCGTCCTCGGGGTCCCAGGCGTGCTCCAATCCAATGCCACGCTCGACATTGGACCCATTCAACTTCGGATAAAGCCCCGCGAGTGGTACTGGCAGCAGTGCCTGCCAAGTCTTCTCGCCGAAGAATTGCCAATCTCCATAGGCGCCCTTTTGCAGGAGCATCTGTGCCACCTTGGCCATATCCAGCGCCGTCGCTGCGGCAGCCCATCCGCAATCCCACTGATCGATGGAGTCCGCTTCGAGAGGCCCAAATAGGACTTCGCGCTGCAGGATGGGAAACGCGCGACCGTCGATCAGTTCCATGGCCTTGGCAGCTATGTTGCCACCATCGCCCTCGTATTCGTACCGCACCGCAACCTCGACGGATGGCAACGTGTGTGCGGCAACGACCTCCTCGAGCCAAGGGTTGTCGAGACCGGAGTAGGTGGTGTGGCCCCGCAGGCCCGCGGTATGGTCGAAGAGCTGGCGAAAGGTGACCGCCTTGGGGCCACTGCGTGGCCAACTCGGCAATACCTCCCCCACCATTTGGCCTGGCCTGAGCCAGTCGCGTTCCATGAACTGCGCGAAGACCAACGCCGCGAAGTTCTTGCCGATCGAAGCTGGACGAAAGTGATGGTCCAAGGGCAACGTCTTGCCGTCGAGCTTGCCGAACGCCTCATGTAGGAACAGAACTCCGTGTCGCGCCAGCGCCAACACGAATGGTTGACCGTCCGAATTGGCCCATTCGGTGGCAATCTTGCGCAGCTCGGCAATTGCTTCGGGCTTGATTCCGGCTTGCTTGGTAGTACCGCTACGCAAGATGGGAGCGGGGCTCGTGCGACGTGCGGGGCCCACGTGTCTTGCCTCACCCATCCGGAGGATACTGCGCTTCAAGTCGAGTTCGGTCTGTTGCCAACGTACGAGGGACGCGTGTGCACCCAGGTTGACCAATGGCCTCTTCTGCGGGGTGACGAGTTCGGCCAGCACGATAGCAATCGATCGATCGTGCTGAGGAGCCGTCTGAACGAAATCACCCGCCCATCTTTCTGCTGACTTCTCGAATTCCTTCCAGTCGGCGGTCTTGATGAATTCCGGTTTCGCGAACCTTGGCTTTTCCAAACCAAGCTTCTGCCAAAACCCGTAGGATGCACGTAAGAGCGGTAGAGCGCGACGGACAGTCAGACCCCGCTTGGTGCGGTAGCTGGAGATAGCCGTGTATAGACCAGGTTCCTTGGCAATGGTTGCTGGCTTGCCGTCTGGGCCATACCAGGAGCAGGCGATATCAACCGCTCCGAGGGCCCAACGGGCAAACGCCGCATTCTGCCAAACCACCTCGGGCAGGGCGTTCTCGCTGCGTATGAACCCCTTGCCGTCGCCAAATTCCATGTTCTCATTGCCAAACTGCTGTTCGGCGCGATCCATGATCTTGGCTTCGTGCGCTTCCGCAGTGAACGGCTCGAACATGAAGCCTGCGCCCATCCAGCCATTGTCCACCTTCACCAGGACGCGGTTCTTACCTTGGACGAGGGCAACTGGAAACTCCTCCGACCAGCGTATTACGGGACGGCCGGGATGGTAGCGGTCATGCACGAGCTTACCATTGACCCAAACCTTAGCACTGTCGTCGATACCGAAATGGATGAATGCAATTTGGTCGCGATCAGATGTAAGTTCTGCATACGCATAGAGAATGCGGTTGGAGCTCTGGGGGAACACTCGATCGAGTTCGACTAGCCCGAGGGGAGCCGTCCTTGCCTCCCGCACTTCGATTGGTTCGTTGGGTGCGGCGAATCGTGATGCAGAGTCCATCGTGACTACTGCATCGGCCTCTCCCCCGATAGGCTCAAGGTAGTCTCTGTCTACTCCGCCGCGCATGGCACCCGAGTGCGTTGGGGCATCGAGCGTTGGGTTCGGAAACATTCCAAGCACCAACCAACGTTCGGGCGCAACGAGTTCCGACGCCGCAACCAACCCGGGATCGGAAACCGAACTCGACGGAGCCGATGCGGGTGGCACGCAGGGCGAATGCGGCGGCACCATTGGGCTCGTGTTACAACCAGCTAGCACCCCAATCCAAGCGAACATGGACGGGTGTCGTCGAAGTGCCATACGCAACTTCTACCCCAGAGTCATCAAGGTCGGCAATGGGATCGAACGACGCAGGCCAAACGTCGGCATAGTGAGGGCAAATCCGAAGAAGTATTTCAGATTTTTCACCCAACGTGGCATGACGTTGCTTTCGACATCGAATCGGGCGATCGGATCCCAGCGCCGGCCACAGTACTTTTCGCGATAGGCAGTATGGACGCGTAGGGCTTGATACCGCTCGAAGTTCGTCGACTTCGAAGAATCAGCATGGCGACTCAACGAGAGTCACACATCGCCGCGCGTTAGAGTGAGCTGAAGGCGCCGTTTTGCAACGAGGATTGTCGACCCAATCAGCCACGCGAGCAATAGCGTGATACTGGCGACAGTGATCCTCAACCCCTTGAAGAAGGGGGCTGCCTCGTAGTAGAAATCGACGCTCCTCGAACCGCTTGGCAGCCGGACTGCGCGCGACGACACATTGGCTCGGAACAGGGTTGTCGCGGTTCCGTCCACGGTCGCGCGCCAGCCAGGATAGTAGTTGTCAGCCAATAGGAGGTACCCCCCCGCGGGCGCCTCCACTTGCACGTGGAGGTGCTGCGAGTCCTCCTTGACGACCCAAGCTTTGCCCCGAGTCGCGGGACCGTTCGTCGGTGCAGACGCTGGCTCGAGTGAGGGGCTGTGCAGCAGCAGTTCCCCATCTGGATCGAAACCCGGTCGTGTCAGGATCAAGGCGGCCTCTTGATTGCTTTGTACGACGCGCGCTCGAGGAACCACGCGCGCACGCCTTCCCGGCAATTGATACAGGTGAACTGGTGCGATACTGGGAAGCTCCTGTAGCGTAGGGTCACGGATCGGTATGGGACTTGCCAAATGCGTTACCCCATAGCTTCCTAGAACTGGTGCAAACGAAGCGCTGGCAACGACGGCGTCCTTGTCGAGGCGCATCATAGCGGGTACCACGAGGCCACGCCGCGAGTGGTCACCCCAGACATCGACGTGCCAGGCAGGAGCTATGCCCATGTAGCAATCGGCGGTGGCGACTCCCCAAAGGACTCCAGTGTTCGGGGCCACGGTTTCGCGTAGCTTGCGATACGGGGTCAAGTCGACCCAACCGTGCGCCGCCTTGTACGCCAGGCCATGGAAGTGATTGTGCAACGGTGAAAAGAGTCGTGCCTCGTTCGCCGTATCGCCCATGGTCACGACAACAGACGGCTTTGCCAGCCACTCGCTTGCGGGCACGAAGGGATTTTGCCGCGACTGATGTGCAAAGAGGTCGAGTGCTGTGCCCAGTACGAAGACTGAAGGCACGAGACCCACGAGGTGCGGAGCCGCGCGCGCAAGAGGGTGATCGAGTATCGGGCGCAACAAACCAAGGCCAATGCCCCCTAGGATACAGAGGACCAAATCGACCACGAAGAGGAATCGGGTAGGAAAGCGAAAATGCCCCATCCCCGGAAGGTACTTCCAAGCCCAATGGTATACGGGCGTGTTGGGGCCGAGAACCAGCGAAAATGCTCCAATGCCGATGCAGAACAGGAGCAATACCCGTGGGCGCCGAATGCCGCGTACTACGGCGAAGAGGGCGAGCACGAACGTCACTGCGCCGACATAACCATAGTTCTCCCAGAAGAACCCCGGTGCATGGTAGGTGCCATCGGCGACATTGCCATTGACATAGGGAACCAAGAAGTTTAGGGCATCGCTCCAGGAGTAGGGCAGCATGGAGGCGAATTGCCACGATTGAGTGCCGCTGCGGTCGGAGGTACTTCCCAGTTCGGCCAGGGGTAGAAGTGTTACAGCGCCGCTCATTACGGCGAGCACTACCGCCAACGCCAATGCGGATGCAAACACGGCGCGGAGCGGCATGACTCCAATTCGCCCGCGTAGGCGGACCAACAACACGAGCGCCCAAACCGCATAGACCAGTCCTGAAATATACGCGGATTGGGGAAACCCCGACAGGATCTGCTCCGCGAAGACCAACCCGAATAGGCCAATATCGCGTAACCGAGACCCGATGTCGGGTGATGGTGCAACTGGCTGCGTTGCGTTGCCGCGGGTCGCACAACTGGGAGCGAGCGCTCGGTCGAGGAGCAACAGGCCCCAGGGAAGCCAGACCACCGTCGAGATGATCCCCAGGTGTTTGAGCTGGGTGACCATGTAGCCGGAGCCTGCGTATGCAATGCCAGCAAGGCACGCGCCAACCCGTTCGGCACCGAGGCGCAGCGCCAGAGTGTACGCGCCATGTGCAGCGACGAGCACGCATATGATGACTAGGATGCAAAGGGCCGCTGCTACTGGCAACGAGGCGAACAGTCCCAACGAGAGCGGTTCAAGCACGCTGGTTGCCGAGAGCGGCATGCCCGAGCAAAGGCTCGACGACCATATCGGCGCCTGTCCGGCGGCGATCAAATGCCCGGCCAGAGCGCGAACGGGCAGTTCACCATTGAAGATGTCGGACGCGAAGCCATCGTCCGTAATGTAAATGTGATTGAGAGACAGAAGAGGCAGATAGGGCAACAGCGCGCCTGCCGTCACGGCGGCTCGTGCAGCGATATCCTGCATTGTTTCTCGTCTCATCGTGGGCATCAGAACATGGGTGGACGCGTTCTAGCAAACCCCACCTACTACACCTGAGTGAACCCGCGCTTCTTGAACAGCGCCTTCAGGGCATTCTCCTTCGCGCCCCCGAACAGGTTGCGGTTGGCATCGAGTATTGCACGTGCACCCCGGGCGAAGCTCGTGAAGCCATCGAGCTGGAAGTGACTCTCGATGATGATGCGATCGGCCGTGTCTCGGCCGACGGCCTTGCGGATCTGCCACAACACGGCTGACCAGATCTGGCCATTTTTGTGCTCACAATGGTCGCGGTCGATGAAATCAGCGAAGGTCAGTTCCGAGTCCAGGCGCCGGATGCAGGGAGGATCTCCCGCTTCGTAGGCGCCGAACCAGGACATCACCGTGGGCTTGTATTTGCGAGGCTTCAGTGAATCGAAGAGGCTTGCTGCGAAGTAGTCGCTGAACCCCTCGCCGATGGCTGCGGCCTCGAAGGACTGGCCGAAATCAGGGCAAATCGCGTCTTGCAGGGCATGCCCGAACTCATGTAGCACGGTTTCGCCGTCTTCGGCGCCGTCTACGCCACCAATGCCGAACGTGAGCGTGCGGTCGCCAGGGCTGTACCAAGAGTTGTCTTCTCGGGTACCACGTGCGTTGATGGCAATGGGCTCGACGAAGATGCGGAGTTTGCCCTTGTAGCCAAGTTGCTCAAGATAGGCGATGGCGGCATCGACGTGGTAGTACGCTGACACCTCTTCGAAACCTTGGCGCTGGAAGTCCAGGCGAAAATCGTTGTTCCGGCAACGGATACGTTCGCGGGTAAGCTTCGTCGTGGCATGCGATCCATCGAGGTACCCGTTGCCCAACAACCGAGGTAATTTCACCTCGGAGTAGGACTGAGGGGTGGGGGTCTGGACCCGATTTTTGCCCTCTAGCGGGACGTAGCTCCGATCCTTTGCCATGGGATTCGGGAGAAACACCCGTCCCCTACCCGTCACTGCCGCAAGGTTGTCGTAGGCTTGAATGAACTTGCCCGTCTCGGCATGAACATACACCAAGTACTCGGCACGGGGAGCTGCACAGTGGACGCGCACGCGCCAAGCTGGGTGGATTAGGCGCTTGGCTGGGAACCACATCAACTGCGGAGCGCCAACGATGCGCACCTCACCTTTGGTTCGAATGGACTTGATGGCCGAACGAGTGGCACGGTCGCTGTCGATGCGTGGTTCTACTGCTCGCTCGAGCACGTCCTGGGGGACTGCACGACTCTTGACCAGGTACACGCGATTGTCGTCGGCGCCAATATGAACGGAAACGTAGGCGCGATGGATGCGCCGGGCTTTCCAATGCTGCTGCCAGATGACGTGCGTCGCCCCACGGCTGTAGATGACGCGTTGCGGTTTGCGTGGCAAGCAGCCGACATCCAACCCAAGGGCCTCGCGGTTGGCTTCGAGGAAGTCGCGGGCAATGGCAGTTGGCGAACCGCTACCGGGCTCGCTGCGGAAGCCCCAAAGCTCCTTGGGCGTATCGTAATACTTGCCTGGCTCGATTTTGTAGGCAATTCGATTGAGCTTCTTCAAGACTTCCTCCAATTTTGAATTGCAAGCAAACACTACGTGACGCTAGGCTGGCAGTAAATGGGAAGTCCCTCGATCCTGGGCTTTTTGGCCGGCACGGCGTGGTCACATCGTTGTGTCGCAGCACGACCGAATATTTCTCGCAGCTGTGATCGATTTGGCCCTTTGCGGAAATGATCCTAATGATGAATGCGCGAGCGCGAGTGACGTTGGCGATGACTTACAGTGCGACGGCTGTGCTGCTACTTCTGGGCGCAAGTCAGGCCGCGGTTGCCGAGACTGCACCTTCCGCGAAGGCACCTGCACAGCTGGACGCACCTGCACAACCAGCACAGTCGGCGGCACCTGCACAGCTGGACGCACCTGCACAACCAGCGGAACTGGCACAAGTACCAGCGCAGTCGGCGGCACCTGCACAACCAACGCAGCCGGCGGCACCTGCACAACCAGCGCAGTCGGCACAACCAGCGCAGCCGCCGGCACTAGTGCAAGCACCAGCACAGCCGCCGGCACTAGTGCAAGCACCAGCACAGCCGCTGGCACTAGTACAGGCACCAGCGCAGCCGGTGCGGACGCCTCGAATCACCGGCATCCACCTGGACCTCAAATCGGGGTGGTCCGTGGGGCTGGAGGGCTACGCCGGGCTAACGACGTTTTCCAACTCCGAAGGAACGAAGGGCCGTGCCATTACGGGCGGTCTGACGCGCGTGAGGTGGCAGTACGTCGAGATCGGGGCTGCGGTCGAAGCGAGTGACTATGACAGGGATCGGTGGCGCAAATTCGGCGGATTCGCTGGGGCCTATTTCCCGTTCACGAACTGGGTGGACATTGATGCGACCCTAGGGCTTGGCATGCGCAACTACGCGACCTCCGATCTGCGCTACGGCCCGAGTGGGGCGGCGGTAAGCGTCCCATCGCTCACGTTGCGGCTGGGACTGTCGGATCGTCCCTTTTCGACCTTGATTGGTCCCAGAATTGGCGCAGCGTTGCTCGTCGGGGTCGACCTATCGCGGCGCGACGTCGCGTGGTCCTACGAGGTAGCTGGCATGACGATTGAGGGCGTCACGCGGTTCGGCGGAATCACGGCAGGTCTAGTTATGAACTTCGGCTTCGACGTGGCGGTGCGTGAAGACAGGTAGGGTCCAGAACACTGATTGGCGGAAATACGCGCGGCCCAAGTAGCGTCCCGCTACTGACTGATGCACTTCTTGTCGCTGGACCAAGCGCATCCCATCATGACTTCACAGTCCTTCTTCTTGGCACCCTCGCAGGATTTCTTGGCGGCGGAAGGCTTACTTTCGCCGCTATCCTTGGGGGAGCTGCTCTCGTCGTCCTTGGCAGACTTTGCCTGCTTGGGCTCCGACTTGGCCTCGGGCTCGTCCTCGGTGGTCTTAGGTTCGGCAGCATCTTCACGCTCTCGATACTCGATGTCCACGCCAGGTGGACTAGTCTGTGGCTCTGGCGCGGCCTGTTGGTTCGCGCACCCGATGACGACAGCGATCCCGAGCGTGAAGGCTCCTTGAAGCTTGGCCATGGGGCGATCATCGTCCGATGCGCCGGGGGCAGCAAGCAACAATTGTCGGCGGCGTCAACACCGCGCCAATCGGCTCGATTACTGCTGTCAAATCAAAAGGTTGCGCGCGGTGCGGTCCTTCACGATGCGTCGCGCTCGGGTGTGTTTGCGACGGTGCCCGTCACCTCTTGCTGCAGCATGCCCAATTCTGGCTGAAGGTTGGACAGGTTGGGACGGCCGACTGCCGCTTTGAGTTCTAGGACGAGCGCGTCGCGTTTCGCAACAGCCAGTCGAGGAGCGATTGCGGGGAAGGTTTCGCGACAGGACTCGACGAGTCGTTTGCGCGCTGGCAATCCATAAGCGAGCGGCTCCGACAGTGCGCGCACGGCGGCCAGCATCACGTCGCTCGTCGCACTACGCATTGCCTCAATTCCCTCGATTCGCGCCAGGTACTTCGGATCCGACTTGGCAAGCGTAGGCAAGAATTCCTCCGCGAGCTCCAACAATACTCGGCACGCACGCAGGCGCGCCCCGTGGAGCTCTACCAAGTCTTCTCCTGTGACGGTCTTGCTCTGCAGCGCGGCCACGTACAGCTGGTAGATGCCATTGAGCTCATGCGTGTAGAGCAAGGCGGCAGGTAGGCGGATCGAAACAGACGCAGCAGGATTGCTCAAGACTGCCAAGTTGTCGCTCGAAGTAATACGAGCAAAGATCTTGCCGGAACGTGCACTTTGGTAGCGTGGAAGGCTTCCCGGTTTTGTCGTTGTGAGCGCCCTCAGGTGGGCGGTAGACTCTCTCAGATCCTCGCTACTCCAATTGCGGTCGTGTGCGGCTACCCCGAACGCAACGTACTGTTCGTTCGGCAGCGACAAGTCGACGACTTGGATCGGATTGGCCGCGGACCATGCAACCGCTGGTGGATCCGAGGCATTACCTTCCCGTTGGCATCCGCATGAGGCGGCCAACGCGGCGACAGCAAGCAACGGTAGCCCTAGACCGAGCTTACGTAGATTGCGACGGTAGCGCATGCGACCTACGCTAGCGCAGGCGAAAACCAGACGCCCGTGCTGAGACCGCACGTCGGTGTGGCCAGGGACGATATTCGCTAGATTGCCGAATGACTTGTGATAGTGGTTGACCCGAGCCGGCCGGTTCGGAGCCGCTGCCGTCGTGTATGGGATAGCCACTATGGACATCGAAATCCGAGAACATATTCCTGGCGAGAACATTGATGACTTCGTCCAAGCAGGCTTGGAAGTGTTCAAGCACGATCCGTCTTGGGTGGCTCCACTGGACTTTGAGTTTCGGCAGCGCTTATCGCCGCGGGCGAGCCCGCTATTCAAGCGGGCCGAGGTCACGCTGTTTACTGCGCGTAGGCAAGGTCGTCTCGTCGGACGCTGCTCGGTGACGGTCGATCGCGAATACCTGCGGGTACATGGCGATGATACTGGGTTCTTCGGGTTCCTCGATACCATTCATGACGCAGAGGTCGTGCGCGCGCTGCTCGATACGGCTAGCGCGTGGCTGCGTGCTCGCGGCATGAAGCGCATGTTTGGTCCAGTCTCTCTCTACTTCAATGATGAGGTGGGCTGTCTCATCGATGGTTTCGAGTACTCGCCAAACTTGATGATGGCGCATTCGCGTCGGTACCAAGGCGAACTGATCGAGGCCTACGGTTGTGAGAAGGAAAAGGACCTCCTTTGCTGGCGATACGACGCCACCCTACCGTTTCCAAACCGCGTTCTCAAAGCCTGGGAACAGGTTAGGAGCATGCCCGAGGTCAAGCTACGCAGCGTCGATGTCAAGCATCTCGACACCGAGATGGCCATTATCATGGACATCTACAACGATGCGTGGGCAGGCAAGTGGGGCATGGTTCCAGCCTTGCCGGATGAAACGAAGAAGGTCGTCGAGGAGATGAAGCTCATCATCGACCCCGATATAGCCTTTATCGCCGACATCAACGGCGAAGCGGC
The DNA here is from genome assembly GCA_964454965.1 of uncultured Polyangiaceae bacterium. Taxonomy (GTDB): domain Bacteria; phylum Myxococcota_A; class Polyangia; order Polyangiales; family Polyangiaceae; genus FEN-1139. The sequence goes on from CAYVXY010000009.1 coordinate 345,722, forward strand.
GGCCATGTGCATCATGTTGCCTAACCTCAACGAAGCGCTTGCCGGGCTCAATGGCAAGCTGTTCAACTACGGGCTGCCCATTGGAGCCGCCAAGCTGCTCTGGCGCCTCAAGGTACGCCATCCCAAGTCCACCCGGCTGATGTTTCTGGGGATCCGAAAAGACATTCGGCAGAATGTCAAACGATATGGGGGGCTCTCCGCTGCGATGTATGTCGAGGTTGCCAAGCGTGGTGTAGCCAAGGGCTACCAATGGGGTGAGCTCTCCTGGACGCGCGAAGACGATGCCCCGATCAACCTCGGGATCCGCTCGATGGGCGCCCATGTGTACAAGAAGTACCGGGTCTACAAGAAGGCTCTCTGACCTGTAGCGTCGACGGAAAGCACGTCCTGGGGACGAGGCCTACGGTCTTTTACCCCCCAGGTGGCGTATCTTGGCCCGTTTCTGCGGCGTCGCGACACCCAGAGGACACTTCTGAGCTACAACAACCGGCAGAGAGTCTTGAATTGATGTCTCGGTACCCTGTCCTTTGGTTCATAATCGCAAATCTGTTCTGCGGATGTGGCGCGTCCACGGGACTCTTGGGGGATGGTGAGAGCGGAGTACCGGGGGGTGGTGCTGCGGGCGATGGTTCGGGAATTGGCGCTTCAGCAGGCGCAAGCGAAGGTATCGGCGGTAGCAGTGCTCCGGCCAAAGGGGGAGCTATGGCTTCTAGCGGCGCAGACTCGATCGGTTCGAACGGAGGCACTTCCTCCACTGGATCAGGTGGCGGCGTTGCGACCGCAACGGGTGGCAACGCGACGGGTCCGGTCTCTGCCGAGCAGCTCTACGCGGCGACGTCGATCTGCGGCGCGACACCCTGGATCTTCTCGGGATTGGTGCCCAATGCGCGTGGGCTCGGTGGGGTGCCACTCGACAATGGTACTGTCAGCTGCGGCCGTCTTTACCGAGGCTCACAGCTCGCCACGCTTGGTGTGAACGGATGCGTCGAGTTTGCCAGCTTGGGGATCCGCAGCGTCATCGATTTGCGCACCGTTTCCGAGGCAGCACGGGCGCCTTCGCCCAGTTGTGTCACAAGCCAGGCCCGACAAGTGGCTGCTCCGATGCCGACGCCCTACAACTTGAGTCCAGCGGACTACAGCGCCGATCTACATGCGCACGACTCGCTGCTGGCCGCCTTTGCCGTCCTCGGCGACGCCTCGGCCTACCCGGTATACTTCCACTGTATCTATGGCCGTGATCGTACGGCCATCTTGGCGGCACTCATTCTTCGGTTGCTTGGAGCCTCGCGAGAGGTCGTTATGACCGAATACATGCGTACCGCAGAATCTGGGCTGGGCACAGCGCCGCAGAGCCTTCAGGCGACGCTCGACGAGATTGAGAAGCTCGGCGGGGCCGAAGCGTTTCTCTTGTCGATCGGGGTGTCCGCGGAGGCAATTGCCGTGCTGCGCGCCCAAGCAAAAGCCACCTAGCTGCGCCGAATTGCTACCTGACGAACCGCGAGCGAGCGAGCAGCTGTGCTTGACGCAAGGCCGGGCTATTCGGAGCTAGGCGCTCGACGATGGCAACGTCGTCTTGAGCTTCCTTGGCGCGCCCGAGCATGGCCAATGCTTCAATGTGCAACAGCAATTCATCGACCCCGAAGTTTCGCTCACCGACTGCCTTGCGGAACTTATTCATTTCCAGCAGGGCTTGCGCCGCTTTGCTTTGACCGAGCAATATTCGACCATGCGCGAGCGCCTTGGTTCGCATTACCGAGAGTTCCGTCGGATCGATTTGCGGCCCAAGATCGATAGGAGCGGCTGGAGGTGGCGCCGCAGTAGCCTGTTTCTTCGGTGTATCGTAGAGCGCACTCACGTCATCGAAAATCAGGGGATAGCGCGCGATGGCTGTGGTCTTTTCTGGGAAGATCGGCCTTGGCAAACGACGGCGCGTCGTCTTCTCCGGCTCGGGTTCTGCCGGCCCAATCGGTGTCGAGAACCCGCCGTTGAACGTGACGTAGTGCTTGGAAGGAGAACGGCTAGGCTCATGTGAGCCATACCTGACGTCTGAATCGTCCGCATCCGACTCCTCTGGAGATGGCAACGGCGCGGGCATATCGTTCTCCTGGGCAACCGCAGGTTGCGCCAACACGGCAGTGGCTACCGACGAGCGCTGCTGCTCGAGCGAGTGTGCCACGACGGAATTCGATGACGCGCTATCACCACCAAGAAGGCTGAAAGCGGCTTGGCCTGTTCCCACGAGCGCGGCACCTGAGAGCACTCCAACGGCGATCCCTTTAGCAGCAGTGCTCCAAAGCGTGGAGCCACTCAAGCCGAGGGAGGCTTTGACCGCAGCGAACAGCCCGTTGTGTGCTGCGGCCCCAGAGATTTCAGCAACCCCAGCCCCTGCCGAGAGTGAAGTCGTGGTAGGCAGCACAGACGCCATTTCGCTGGCGAGCAGGATCGGCACGCCGAGCCCAAGCGCGATACCGAGCCGCGCGGGTAAGTCCGACGGTGCTTGATCTATCTTGGCGGCATCGAGCAGATATAGCTCGAAGTCGTCATAGTCGAAGTTGGTCGATTGGGCGTTCATCAGAGTGCCTCCCCGGCAAGAAACGCCTCGCGTAGACGGGCTGTTTCGACGCGAAATTGCTCGCGCGCGCGACGCAATCGCGACGATACCGTTCCGAGCGGAACGTCGACGATTGTCGCAATTTCGGGTGCGGTCAGTCCTTCCATTTCCGAGAGCACGAAAACGGTGCGAAGGTCTTCGGTCAACGTGTCGAGCACCGCGTCGAGCATGCGCCGTGCTTGCATCTGCTCCAGCAGCGAGTCGCTACTGGGTATGCCACTTTGGATTTCGTCGAGGCACGTTTCGGCATGGCGGGTGCCATAGTTGCCAGCTGCGCGACGGCAATTCGATGCGACACGCACAGCGGTTCCACAGAGAAACGCACGTTCACGTCCCAGGGCCATGTCCTCCATGCGCCGAGCAGCGACGATGAAGACCTGCTGTGTCGCGTCATCCAAATAGGAGACGGCTACCCCCAAGCGCCGCAGCAGACACCAAACGAACCGTGAATGCTGTGCCACCAATTGTGCGACCGCTCCAGGCGGACCCCATGCCTGACCAACCGACGACGAATCGTCGATCAGCGACTGGATCCCCGAGACCCCAACCGGTTCGGCTAAGCGCTCTTGCTCGTATATGTCAATGGACACGGCACGCATCCCATCTTGCTCATGTATTGAAGCACGACATTCGATCACGTTCCGCCAGTCAGACTGAAATTGGCACCAATTCGGACTACGGGCCTGTAAGGCACCAATGCGGTGGCACCGCGTGGTCGAGGACTCCGACCCTCCGCCGTAGCCCATAAGCACCATCGAGACTGCGCATCGGATCAGCGCAGAGCGGCCGCGTCCCGACGACGCTGACTCCGAGTTGAATCTCGGCCGGTAACTTGGCTACCCCCGACAATGCTCCACGACCGCCTGCACGAAGTCATTCATCGGTAGTCGCTTCGGATTCTCCCGACGCCACATGGCGTAGAAACTGCGCGTGAGTGGCTGCGGGGAGAATCCACGCAGCACGATGCGTCCTTCTGCTGCGGCTGGCGCCGCCGACCGCCGTGACACAAGCGCGCAACCATAGCCGCTTGAGGTCAGAGCGATGATGCTGTCGGTCACTGGAATGTGCTGGACCTCACGTGGGCGCGAGGTTGCCACGTCGCACCCGACGGCTTGCTGAAACCAAAGCCTGTCCGCGTCAGAGGGTGGATGTGCGAGCAGCCGTTCGGAATGCAGATCGGTGTAGTCGATACGCTCCTTCTTTACCAAGTCGTGGCTCGGCGATAGCGCAATCATCAGTTCATCATCGAAAACGAACAGGCGCTCGTAGCACGGATTTTGCCGCTGCTCAGTGGTGATGGCCAAATCCACGGCGTCGGCATCCAGGGCATCGAGGGCGTGACGCGTCGATTCGACGACGAGCGAGATGGCAACGCTCGGGTGACTAGTTTCGAAGGGCGAGAGCAAATTGGGGAGCCAATGGTAGCAAGTGAAGCATTGTGTAACGAGGCGCAGTTCCTGCTTGCACGGCTGGGCCCGTGTGAGTTCCGCCTCGAGCGCCTCGACTTGGTTGATGAGTAAACGCGCCCGAGACAAAAGGCGCTCACCGAGTGGCGTCCATTGCAGCTGACGACCCTGACGCCGGAATACCTCGATGCCGAACCGCTCCTCAAGCGCTGCCAGTTGATGGCTCAATGCGGATTGCGTTAGATGCAGGCGCTGCCCAGCACGCGTCAAGGTACCCTCGTCGGCGATGGCCACCACCAACTGTAGAAACCTCAGATCGAGCGTATGACCCATGACGTTCTTGCATCAATAGCATGAAGAGACTTCATTGGACGAAGCGTTGAGATTCGCCACCCTACCGGCATGGATACTCTCTATGCAGCATCAGGAAGCACCTCGCTCGTGGCGGCCGTCTTGCTCGAAGAGTGCGAACACCCCTACACGCTGGAGATGATGGCCCTATTCACCGATGGTGCAGGGGGTGCCGACTACGCACAACTGAACCCCTGGCGACAAGTGCCGGCGCTCCAAACCGATCGAGGACTCGTCACCGAAGTCATAGCCATCGCGGAAGAGCTCGACCAGATGCATCCGGAGCGCGCGCTGTGGCCGAAGGATCCCTGGCAACGCGTTCAGGCACTGCGCTGGTACTCCTGCCTATCCACCACCATTCAGCCCTATGTCAGATGCATCGTGCGACCCGAACGCTTCGTTGCAGACAACGCTGTTCGCGCAAGGATTCTGCGCGAACAGGTGACTCGACTCATCGTCGATAGTCTCACACTTGTCGACGCCGAGTTGGGTGACAATGCTTGGCTTGTTGGAGACGAATTCGGGCCTGCCGACGCGCTGCTTGCAACCATCGCGGGGTGGGTGCAGCGGATGCGACTGCCCTTGGCTTCGCTCAATCGACTGAAGTTACACGCTGCGCGTTGTCGCGCGCGGCCCGCGTTCGCTCGCGCGATCGAACGTCACGGGATCGAGCCGAACATCGTGAGCACGACTGCTGCTGCGGCGCTACTTGGCGTCACTGCAGCAACGCGCGCCGAGTGAGTAGTCGCGATAGTTCGCGCCATGGGCGGTAACGATGGCATCGCAGCCCTCTTTGGTAGCGCGGGAGAAGAACCCGCCGACGAACGTCCCCTCGGGATCGTCGACCCATTCGTCGAGGTTGCCGACCATGTCGTAGATGGCGTCCTCACCCCAACGACTGGCGCATTGGCGCGTCTGCCCCGTCTTGCGCAGCAAGGGACCTTGTGCGCTCTCAAGGGTGCCCATGCGTGGATCCTGCATTCCAACGGAGAAGTTACCGTACAGGATGTGGCCGGGATGAGCTTCGCGAAACACGTTGCATTGTTTGGCGCGATACTCGGCGCCGTAGGGGAACTTCTGGTCGGCTTCACCGCGACAGGCGCGCTGCCATTCTTCGAGGCCGCAGAGGCGCTTGCCCGTCGCTTCGCAGGCCGACTTTGCAGTGGCCATGGTCAGATGTCCGTTTGGAACGACGCCGGAGCGGCTCGTAGCCTTTGGTGTCAGCTTGCCGCTGGCCTGCGCGGGTGAGAGCTCGGGCATCGGCGTGCTCGCGGAGCGACCAGCATCAGCAGCCTCCAAAGCTTGAGCTTCGCGCTGTCGTGCCAGCAGAAACTCTCTGTAGTCAGTAAGCACCGGATAGTAGGGCGATAGCGACGTCGCCGTTCCGGTATCGACCAGGGAAGACTCGTACCGATCGACGCAGGTGCGATTCTGTACCAACACCATGTCACGTGGACAATGGCGACTTGGTTCGGGTATCGATGCGATGGGGGGAGTCGCGGGGCCTTGTGGCACGAGTATCGTCGTTGCGGGAGCAACGGTGACACTGGCCTGCAAGGCAACCGTTTCGACTTTCTTTTTCGAGGATTCGCGTTCGTTCTTACATCCGATCGGCAGTGCGACCAGAAGCACCAACAGTGGGTAGGTGAGAGCACGCATCGGGCAGCAGCTGCAGCTCCGTCACCACTAGGAGAGGTGGGGGGCTATTGTCCAGCCCTTTTGGCAACCGAGCCGTTCGAGCTAGCCATCCGAGCAGCACCCCGCAGGCGCAATTCGACGAACGAGCGCGCTTTTGAAGGGTTTGTCTGGGGGGTCGTAGAATCCGGCAGTTTTTCGGACCGACGCAAGGGATTTCGCGATAGATTCCCCAGTCAAGATGAGTGTCTACGCGCGCCTCTCGGTCATGCTGTTCGTTCTGCCGTTGGTTGGTTGCACCCGCTGTAGCGACAAAGGCAAAGCGGATGCGGGGACGGATGCTGCTGTGTCGGCAACTGCCGGTGCGCCGGCGACGAGTCTTGGCCTGGCCGGCTCAGCCGGTGCAGGGGCTAGCGACGCGACTGCGGGACAGTCGACACTTTCGTCACGCGAGATCCCCGCTGGCCCTGCGCCGAATGGAACCTGGACCATCAAGTTCAGCCTTGAGCGAGTCTCTGGTGACGAAAACCTGACTTGGTCGGAAGCGATCGCTCATTGCCATGAGAAGGGCAAGGCGTTGTGCCTCGAGACTCAGTGGCAACGGGCTTGCGAACTCGACGCGACCGTCGGGCAATTCGAGAGTTGGACGTTGACGGCAGACTACCCAGGTGCTGCGGTGCGCGGCGGGCCAGAAGGCTGCGCTGCGCGATCCTTCCACAAGATTGACGAGAAGAACCCAACCAGGATTGGCCTGTGTTGCGACCGCGTCGTTGCTGTGACCAGCGACGACAAGTCCGATGAATTCCGCGCCGCGGCGAGCCAACGGGTGCTCGAATTCGAAACCGCCCTGCGCACCGCCACTCCCGAGACTTTGGGCAAGGCCTTTGCCGACAAGCTATCGCTCGACGGCACTGAACTCGATCGCGACGCGGCCATGGCGAGATTCGCCGAAGAGCGCAAGGGCGACGCCGAGCGCTTGGCCTTCTACGATCACTGCAGCGTGAAAATGTCGCCGGATGAGGCCCCACCGCCGCTCATCGCCGATTGCGGTGTAATTCTACGCAGTCTTGGCAAGACGAGTGGTTTTGCCCAGCGCATCGTCTTTGCTGGCCCAACGGGTCCCGTGACGTATTTAGGCGATCCCAAGGCAATGAAACCCAAGGAGCAAAAGGAACGAGTCAAGACGTTCCTGCCGTCGGAGTAGGCAGATCGGAACGATTCCACACCACTCGCTATGCGGCGAGGGTTTCGGAAACCACGTGGCAAGGGAACGGCTCCAGGATTCGTCGGCCCGCGGCGCGGTCAGGACGCATCGGTTAGTCCTACGACGATGACGTTGGGAACAGCCCTATGCGTTCCACTTGCAACTTTACTCTGGGACTCGAACGGGTCTTCAAATGACCTTGGGCATTGTCCGATTTCGTAACGGAGACGAATTCCGGGTGCCACTGCTCGATTCGAAGAGCCAGGTTCTACTCGACAACCCGAGGTGTCCTTGACGAACACGCGAAGGCGGCGAGGCGGCTAGGCCCTCGACGCCATTCACCCAAATGGAAGCGCACCCATGAAGCACGACAATCGCCGCAAGACAGTCGAAGCAAACCGTTCCTTCTTCCGGCCTGCAGCAACACTGATAGCTGTGTTCGCATTCGCCGGCTGTTCCGAGGGCGGCACGACTATTGGCGGAGCTGGCGGCTTCGAAGCGGGCGGAGCACCTGGCAGTGGCGGCGCTGGCAAGGGCGGCAGCGTTGCGGCCGGCGGAGTCGCCACGGGTGGCAGCACGGGTGGCAGTGTTGCGGCCGGTGGGCTCGCCACGGGCGGCAGCATCGCGGCCGGCGGGGCCGCTACAGGTGGCGCTTCGACGGCTCGCGGAGGCGCGAGCGCCGGCGGAACCAGCCCCGCAGGCGGCGCAGCCACAGGCGGCGGAGCCAACCCCGCTGGCGGTGCGGCCACTGGCGGCAAGTCGGCAGGCGGCGCAACGACAGTCGGTGGTACCCAGGCTACGGCTGGCAAATCGGCCACCGGCGGTACGGCCGCTGGCGGTGCCACCTCAACCGTGGGCGGCGCAGCTGCTGGCGGCGGGGCCAGCCCAACGGGTGGTGCAGCCACTGGCTACCCGGAGAACACCGGTGCCAACTGTGTTGCAACTGCCGCTGCAATGCTCTCGAAGAAGAATCCCAAGCTGCCCGATCCCTTCGCCATGCACGACGGGACCCGCATCAGTACCAAGGCGCAATGGGAGTGCCGAAGAAACGAAATCAAGAAGGACATCGAAAAGTACGAAATTGGCACCAAGCCCGAGCCGCCAACGGTCGCAGCCACTCTTTCCGGTAGCACCTTGAGCGTCAAGGTAACGACTACTTCAGGCACCATGACTATCACCTCGACTGTATCCGGGAGTGGCAGTTGTGTCGTCATCGGCATGAACGGGAACTCAAGCATGGTATCCGGCTGCACCCAGGTGCCCTTCATGCACGATCAGGTGTTGTTCGAAGACCAAAATGCAAGCCGGAAGCAGACCGATCCGTTCTACAAAGTCTATCCCGACATGTGGAACAAGAGCGGAAACTACAACGGCTGGTCGTGGGGGATCAGCCGTTTGATCGACGGTCTTGAACAGGTCAAAGATCAGCTGAAGATCGATATGACCAAAATCGCCGTGCATGGCTGTTCGTACGCTGGGAAAATGGCCCTATTCGCGGGAGCGCTCGATGAACGCGTTGCGTTGACCATCGCGCAGGAGTCGGGAGGCGGTGGAATCACCTCGTGGAGAACGTCACAGGACTTTACAACCCGCACCGGCACCAATATCGAAAAGATCGACAACACCAATTACAGCTGGTTCATGTCCAGCATGAAGACGTTGGACCCCTACAGTCTGCCCCACGATCATCATGAGTTGATCGCCATGATTGCCCCCCGAGCCATCATCGCTCTAGGGAATCCGGGGTATGAGTGGTTGGGTGATGAGTCCGGATACAAATCGATCATGGCCGCTAAAGAGGTCTTCAAAGCCATGGGAGTTGAAGATCGCATCGGCTTCGATTTCACTGGAGGCCACAACCACTGTGCGGCCGCTGCAAGTCAATCCACCAATGTCAACGCGTTCGTCGATAAATTCCTGAAGGCAAAGACCGCAACAACAACGGTTGCCATCAAACCCTCGGCGAGCAATTTCGATTTGGATCACACCAAGGTGATCGACTGGACCACGCCGACCCTGCAGTAGGTCAGGTGCTCTTGGGCTTGCTCTCGCGGAGTGGCGAACAAGGAACATCAGATGAAGACGTCGCTCCTCGGGAGACTAGCCCTAAGTCTGGCAGTTGGATGGATTGCGGTGGCCTGTCGGAGCGACACAGACCCGACGGCTCCGCCGGCCAGTGGCGGAACCGGGGGAACCGGTGGGGTCGGGGGAACTCCCTCCAAGGGAGTCGCGGGGGCAGAAGCGCCCCTAGCTGGCGGCGGCTCTGGCGGCGCTTCCCTCGATGGAGTTGCAGGGGAAGCTGCGATGAGCGAAAAAGCCGGATCCGGTGGCATTGGACCGGTTGGGATCAGCTCTGGCTTGGACCCCGAAAGGGCGGTCAATCAACTGACTCAGGCTGAAGTCGGTCAGCTCTGCCAGGCGATCTTTCCCCCGGCACTCGAGGTAGCAACCGATCCCGACAAATCTCGAGGGAGCTGCGTACTGACCATCATCCAGACCCAGTTCGTCCACACGCTTACAACTCTCGAGCAATGTCAGCAGGAGATGGCCAGGTGTGACGCCGCAGCGGCGCCTGCCGGTCAAGTGAACCTATCCGCTCCGGTGCCGTCAGTCCTGGCAGCTGGGATGTCTTGCGTGAATGCCACACCTACCGTCTATGCAACCTGCAGGGCTACCGTCGGGGAGCTCGAGGGATGCATGACAGCTGGCGTTGGTGCTCTCGGAATCGCAAACCAAGTGACCTGTGACACCATCATGTCAGGGGCGGCATCGAGGCAGGTCGCCCAATCTCTGGGCAATTCGGGGGTCCTAACCTGCCAAGGGTACAAGAGCAAGTGTCCAGATGGGTTCACCAGTGGGAGAGGCGGCTCCTCCGCGGGCATCGGCGGTTCTTCCGCAATGGCAGGCACAAGCGGCACGGGAAGCTGAGCGCTTCTATCGCGAAAGTCGAACAACTACCGTAGCGCGAGAACTCACGGTCGTGTCGGAGGTCCGTAGAGCGTTGGCCGCCAACTCGCGTAGCCGATACGCGCTGAAAAAGTCTGCACCTCGTTCCAGTCCGCATCGAGCTCGACAATCCGCTCATCCGTTGAATAGGTAACTAGGGTGTTGCCGCTCGGTAGTCGCTGCACGTCTCCCATGTTGAAACTCGAGGCAGTTCCCTCGTAGTTCTTGACCTGTGCGGACTCGAAGGAACTCGGGGTGTCGGTCAACTTGAACTCGAAAACCCGAGACAAGCCCGCAAAGCCGTTGCTGAACGCCACAAACGTTCCGTCTTCCAGTAAGTGGTGACCGTGAACGACCTGCCAATCCTGAGGGAAACAATGGTTACCCGCAGGCGCTCCGTCGCAGCCCCCGCCAACCTGCCACTCCGGGGTACCGGTCGAGCTCACCTTCACGAACACGTTGGGATTGCGATCCGCGATCGTGAAACTGCCGTCGAAGGTATTGTAGTGGATCGCATTGGCGTGAAACGCGTCCGACAAGTAGAGGTTGCTCCCGACCCTGAAGAGGCTGGTAAGCGTGCCGTCCGGCGAGCGAACCACGAGGTTGCTCTCGGGGTCGATTTGCGCATTGACCCAAACGAGGGTTGCGACCTTGCCGCCAGGCAATACAGTTAGATCATGATGCGAGTTCTCCAGGCCGGGGATCTTCAGTTGTTCTTGCTCCCCATCCATGGACACGTAACGCATCTCTCCGCCGGTATTGATCATGTTGAGTGAGACAATCCACATGTTGTCCCCCTCGTAGTCCATTTGCGCGCGCGCGGGATTCTCAGGGCCAGGGGCGTTCCATACGACGTCTCCGTCAGCATCGATGATAAAGGCGCTGTTTGGTAGTGTAGTTCCCGAGCTCGTCACGATGAACCCGGGCTCCCTCTTGTCGGCTTGCACAACCCTTACGCTGACAGGCCGTGAACCTGGGAAGCTGCCTGTCGTGGGAAGGGCATACTCCGTGCTATTGCAAGTCATCCCGTCGCGCGTGGCCTCTATATGGAACGTGTAGTCACTGGATTGCTTGAGGCCAAGGAGCAAGGTTCGATAGTTGGGCTTGCTGAGATTGACCGGTGCTTCCCCGCCTTGGTTCAAGAGCGAACTCGCCGCGTCTCTTAGCCTGTAGACAATTTGGGCGCTTGAAGGTGCATTCCCCGTCAAGGACCACTCGACCACGCCGACCGTCGCGATCTTGGCGCTCACCTCATTCTTGCTCACATTGAAAGCGAAAGCGCACCCGTCAGAAGTCGCACGGTCTTGCGGCGTTGTGCCACTGCCGCAACCGGGTGACCAGACCAGAACCAAAGAGGCGACGAGAACGAGCTCGTGCACCATCGGTCGAGACTTGTTCGGGCGCCATGAGGTTGGAATCAAAGAACACATCATGACCAACTCCGCGTACAGCTATCCGAAACGTTCGGCGTAGGCGTCAACCTCGGAGCTTTGTGCACTATTGGGTCTCGCCAGCACCCACGTGCGTCTGAGATTGGGGACTGGAACAATACTGGGTTCCTCGCGGCACTGGAACAGGCGTGGAGTCTGTCGGCCCGTAGACCGTTACGCAGAGATCGCTCAGTCGCTCGGCGATTGCATTGGCAGGGGACGCAACCGCTTCCTCCTGCAAATGACTCAAGGCGTCGTTCGATTTTCATAACGGATCCCCCATCCCTTTGCCACTGCCCGTGACGCACGACCATCTTCGCAAGATCGTCGAAGGTATCCGTTCACGCTTCCGGCCCGCGGCAACAGTTGGCAGCTGATGGATGCATTCGACGGCTGTACCTGTGACGTGCAGATCGCTGTCATCGTCCCCAGCCATTTTGGCTGGTAGTTCCCGTTTTCCGACGATGGCGCTGCCATGGCAGGTGCTGGTTATGACATGCAATATCGAGGCGTTCAGGCGCAGTGGGTTGCCGACTGTTGGGACGGAGCCAGCTCGTACGCGCATCTTGCGACTGCTTGGGCAGCCGTGTCTGGGAAACGATCATGCGTCAGCCGCCCCGCATTGCGTGGTCTCGAGTCTGATGTGAAGTCGAGAATGCAGATCCAACTATGCACGGTTGATACTCGGCCCCGACTCTCAATGCGCTTCGAGTATCACTTTGAATGATCTGAAAATCAGAAATCGAAATTGGAGGCATTAGGACACATGGCAAAACTCGCGCGCATTGGAGCGGTGGATTGGACAGTCCTGGCAGCAGCTCTCTCCCTCATGATGGTCGCGTGCGAGCCGGCGCCGATTCCGCCAGTGACCAGCCAGACGGGCGGGGCGTCCGCGTCTGGCGGCGCTTCGAGCTCTGCCACTGGAGGAGCTCCTACTGCCAATGGGGGCACCTCCACAGGAACCAATAGCAGCGGCGGAGCTAGCACTTCAAATGGTGGCACTACCAGCAGCAGCAGCGGCGGAGTTAGCACTTCCTATGGTGGCGCTACCAGCAGCAGTGGCGGAGCCACTACCTCGAAGGGCGGTGCGACGAGCAGCGGCGGAGCTAGCACTTCAAATGGTGGCGCGACGAGCAGCGGAGGAGCTAGTACCTCAAATGGCGGCGCGACGAGCAGCGGCGGAGCTAGTACCTCAAGTGGCGGCGCGAGCAGCAGCGGCGGAGCCGTTACCTCAAAAGGCGGCACCGGTGGAGTCGGCAACTCAATTGGCGGCAGCTCAAAGGGTGGCGCGACCAGCACAAGCAGTGGCGGAGCCAGTACGTCAGTTGGCGGCGCGACCGGCGTTGCGGGCGGAGGTAACCCCACCGGCGGTTACAATCCAGACTTCAAAGAGTTCTACGGTGACGACTGTACCGTTGGTGACCCCAAAGACGCGAATGCCAGTACCCTGCCAGATCTGTTTGCGACAGCCGACGGTTCACGCCTTGCCAAGAAGTCGGATTGGCGCTGCCAGAGAGCCTACCTGAAGAAGGTCGTTGAGAAATACATTCATGGCGCAAAACCGGGCAAACCCGATACGGTTACCGGATCAGTGACTGCTAGCAGTATCAAAGTCCACGTGGCGCATGGCGGCAAGAGCATCGACTTCAGCGTATCGATTAGTATGCCAACCGGTGTAAGCGGCGCTGTTCCGGCCATCATTGGGCTGGGCGGCGGCAGCCTGGACGCCTCCATCGTAAAAGGCGAGGGGGTTGCCATTATCACCTATGACATGAGCGCTATTGCCGACGAAAAGAGCAGAAGCGGCCTGTTCACGAACATCTATGGGAGTACGGGTGCTAGCGCTCAGGTTGGCTGGGCCTGGGGTGTCAGCCGGATCATCGATGTGTTGGTGACTGAGCGGGATGCGGGGCGGAACAATATTATCGACCCCACGGCCATAGGAGTCACCGGCTGTTCCAGGCTCGGTAAGGGTGCATTTACCATCGGCGCATTTGACGAGCGAATTGCACTGGGGATTCCGCAGGAATCCGGCACCGGCGGCGTCTCGGCGTTCCGCGTCGTGAACACCTCTCCGTCAGGGCCAAACGGGAAACCAGCTCAGTCATTGGATTCTGCATGGACTGAAGCACAGGGATGGTTTGGTACGACCTTTGGAACCTATAAGGGCAAGGTGAATACCATTCCCGGAGACACGCATTCACTCGTTGCCATGTACGCTCCACGCGGATTGCTCGTCCTGGACAATTCGCGGATTGGTGAGTTGTGTGCGTCCTGCCAACATGCGGCGAGCGCGGCTGGTGCCGTAGTCTACAAGGCACTCGGTGTCGAAAAGAACATCGAGTACAACGGCGGCAACCCGTCGGATCCGCATAACCATTGTTCATTCTATGCCGCGACTCAGGGGGAACCGCTGAAGCGGGCCATTCGCACCTTCCTTACCAAGAAGGCTGCAGCGGACGGAAGAATCGCGCCGCAAACGGCTGGCACTGCCGATCTGGCCAAATGGATTACTTGGACGGCTCCGGCATTGGCTGACTAACTGACATCGGCAGCCAACTATTTTAGCTGGTCAATCCAGAGGACAGCGGCGCGAGAGCACGCGCCGCTTCTCTAATGGTTGACCTGCCGTTCAACGCTGGTCGCCTGCGCGGCAACATTGGCTTCTGCCATGCGTTGGCTGAGCTTTGGTTTTGGTGCGACGCGATAACAGTGCTTTTCGAACTACCTGCGCTGCTTGGTTGTCTGCTCGCCAATCTCAGAAACCAGCCAGTAAGCGCAAGTTGGTAGCACCCCAAAGAGTCCAATGATCCGGACAATGAGCGTACTGACCCCGAGCACGAATCGCTGGCCTTCACACGCTGCGGCAGCGCTTGCGGAGCGTTGACCCTGGACCCATAGCTCTCGAATGGTTCCGCTCTCCATTCTCGATTTGGCACCGATCACGCGTGGCAGTGACGCGGGCGAGGCACTCAGGTGTTCGCGCGACCTCGCCCAGCACGCCGAGCGCTGGGGCTACGAACGCTTCTGGATGGCCGAGCACCACAACATGCCTGGCGTAGCGAGCGCAGCGACGGCAGTCGCGCTCGGATTCGTCACGGAAGGCACCTCACGCATCCGCGTCGGCGCTGGTGGCATCATGCTGCCGAATCACGCGCCCCTCGTCATTGCCGAGCAGTTTGGTACCCTCGCAGCACTCTACCCCGGACGCATCGATCTCGGCATTGGGCGTGCACCTGGGACAGATCCGGTGACGATGCGCGCGCTCCGTCGCCAGCAGCAGGCGGGCGACGCGTTTCCCGAGAGCGTCGTCGAACTCATCAGCTACCTTGAGCCTGACGTCGAAGGGCAATCGATCCGTGCGGTGCCGGGTGCGGGGAGCCGCGTGCCCGTTTGGTTACTCGGCTCGAGCCTCTACAGCGCACAGCTTGCGGCGGCGCTCGGTCTGCCGTTCGTGTTTGCGGCGCATTTCGCGCCAGACCTGCTGCACGACGCCCTCGGCATCTATCGCGAGCAGTTTCGCCCGTCGCCTCGATACGATGAGCCATATGCCATGGCGTGCATCAACGTGTATGCCGCCGACACTGACGCTGAGGCGCAGCGCCTGTTCACTTCGCTCGAGCAGGCATTTATTGCGTTGCGCGCCGGACACCCGGGCCAGCTTCCGCCGCCGCTCGACGTGGCGGAACGCGCCACCCTCGACCCGGCGGCGAGCAAGGCGCTCGTGCAACTCTTTCGCTATGCGATCGTAGGTGGACCCACGACGGTACGGCAAGGCGTTACAGACTTTCTGCGTGAGACGGGAGTCGACGAACTCATGGCAACAGCCATGATCTTCGATCATACTGCGCGACTTCGTTCCTTTGAGATCCTAGCCGCGATGCGTGAAGGAGGATGAGGGAAATCAGGCAAGAGGGCACATCTCGGGCAAATTAGCGGTCGGCATTCGCGGGGTCGTGCAATGGTAAGCGGGGCAAATTCCGGGCCATTTGGTCGCTTCGCTGTGACTACGACGTTTGGCTGCGCTGCAAATTAGGCCCATTGTTGGTTGAAAGCCTTGTTGCACTTGCAACAAGGTTGCAATGTCGCGCTAGGTGCGTGCGCCAGCCTAAGTTGTCGCAGACTTGGCGAGTCACGGCAGGTTTGGTAGATACAACGGCCTACCCATTGACAGCCGAATCGCAAGTCCCAATACGAAAGCGAAACCAAAGGAAAAGGGAACATGATCGATCACACTGGGCTCGACGTGAGTGACGCTGCGAAGAGTCGGCGCTTCTACGAGGAGGCGCTCGCCCCGCTTGGCTACAAGATGCTCATCGAAGTACCCAAGGAATTTGCAGGTGGAGCAATAGTACTGGGATTCGGTGTGCCGCCCAAGGCCGACTTCTGGATCCACCAGGGCAGTCCCCAGAGCCCCCGCCTCCACGTCGCCTTCCGCGCAGATAGCCGCCTGCTCGTGGACGCCTTCTACCGGGCTGCGATGGCCGCCGGAGGCACAGACAATGGTCCACCCGGACTTCGACCACATTACCACAAGGATTACTACGGCGCGTTCGTGCTCGACCCCGATGGCCACAACATTGAGGCATGCTGCCACACGCCGATCTAGTGGGGCTTGCACGCTGCCTGATGAGTTGCGCCTCCGATGTCCACCTGGACATCGTGCTTGAGGAGCGTCAGTCTGCCTTGACTACCGACACCGACGGACAAGGAGCAAAACATGACCGCCAACGCCGCCTTCTGGAATAATCTCGCCGAGAAGTATGCCAAAAAGCCGGTCGAGAATCCCGCCGCCTTCGAGCGGAAGATCGCTATCACCAAGTCTCTGATGACCCCGCGCGACGTTGTCCTCGATATCGGCTGCGGAACGGGTTCGTTGGCGCTGAGGCTTTCTCCGTGCTGCGCTCAGGTCCACGGACTCGATCTGTCGAATGAGATGATTCGCATCGCGCGCGGCAAGACAGAAGCCGCCCAGGTCACGAACGCAACATTTCACGTAGGCCCCTTCGACGACAGCTTCACCGTGTTCGAGGAAGGGAGTCTCCGCGGCATCTGTGCCTACAGCCTGTTGCACCTAGCTGACGATCTGCCGGCCATGCTTCGGCAGGTATTTCGCCTGCTCGAGCCAGGCGGTTTCTTCGTATCGTCGACCGTCTGCCTCGGCGGGTCTTGGGTTCCTTACGGGCCAATCTTGCGGATCATGCGCGCCTTCGGCAAGGCCCCGACGGTGAGTGTATTTAGCAAGCGCACGCTCGAGGACGAGGTAAAGCTAGCGGGTTTCGTCGACATCGTCCAGCCCGACGTCGGGGCGGATGCCAACATCGCCTTCATGGTCGCCGCTAAGCCGCGATAGCCGCTGGCGCTGGTTGCAGATCGTCGCTTCTTGACGAGGGGTGTCGTCCAACTTAGGTTTCGCCACAAGGGAAACACCATGCAGCTCCATCGAGGTAGACTGTTCGACCATATTCACTTGCGCGTCTCCGATCTCGACGCCAGCAAGCGCTTCTACCGGGCGGTGTTCGTCGCGCTTGGCCTTCCAGATGCAATTCAGGAAGGGCCGCGCTACTTCTACGCGGATGAGCTGTTCGTAGATGAGGCCAAGGACTACGTTACGCATGTCCATCTCGCCTTCCAGGCACCAGATCGAGAGACGGTCGATTCATTCTACAAGGCCGCTCTGGCTGCAGGCGGACGCGACAACGGCCCACCCGCTGAGCGCGCTTACCATCCTGGCTACTACGCCGCCTTCACGCTCGACCCCGACGGAAACAACATCGAGGCCGTGTTCCACGGACCGTCAGAGCGCAGTGCACCATCCATCGTCATCACGCCTAAATAGTCCAGAGCTCGCTAGTCACTCACCGCTCTACGGGCAGCATCACAATAGATTCCGTCAACATCACGTCCGCGACGCGGTCGGCCATGGCGGCAAGGGCTACTCGATGCAATGTGGCAGCATCCACGCCGGCGTAGCCGGCTGCGCCGGGTAAAGCGCGCGTCGCTGTGGCATCGGCGGCCACAATCACCCGATATCCGAGGACCGTAGCATCACTGGCCGTCGTGTTAACTGCGAGGTGCGTCATGAGACCCCCGACGATGAGCGTATCGATACCGCGTGCGCGCAAGCGCGCGTCGAGCTCCGTGCGCGAAAACGCGCCCGCCATCGATTTGTCGAGCACGAGATCCTCAGGATGAGGCGCCAACTGAGGCACGATTTCCGTCGTGGCCGTGCCTGCAGCGAAGATCGGGCTGCCCGGGCGTGGCACGATATTGCGAACCTCTACGACGAGGAGCCCCGAGCCCCGAGCCCAGGACGCAAGCCGCGCCGCGGCCGCCACGGCGCGCGCTCCATCGGGCAAAGGCAAGCGACCCTGAAAGAACTCGCTCTGAAAGTCGACCAGCAAGAGGGCCGTGTGCGCCGCACTCAGTTGCGTCGGAGCCTTCAGTCCATACAGGGCGCGCAAGGTCGTCGGAGGATTCTGCGTCGGGTGCATGGACCCCTTCACGCTTCCGAGCGCGACCGAGGTCGTTGCAGCCACTAGTCCGAGGGTCATAAGAGTCTGGGAATTCATACTCTGCTCCATTTTCGTTCATCAAATCCCCGAGCCACTTTCTGGCAGAGGGGTACGCGACTTCGAGAAACCATGCGCCAATTGCCTCGAACGCGGCAGGGCGTGACTGTGCAGCTCGCGCCTGCAATAATGCAGCCCCATGCTCTGGGACGATGTACGCTACTTCTTGGCTGTTCAGCGCCGAGGCAGTCACAAAGCGGCCTCACGCCTGCTTCGTGTCGCTCCAACCACGGTGGCGCGCCGCATCGCAGCACTCGAAGAAGCTCTCGGTGTAAAGCTCTTCGAGCGTACGCCCGAACGCTTGCTACCAACACCTGCGGGCCTCGCGTTATTCGTTCACGCTGAACGAGTGGAAGCCGAGATGCTCGCTGCCGAGCGCACCCTCGACGCGGCGGATGCGCGCCTCGAAGGCACCTTGCGTGTCACCGCGACAGATGGGTTCATTCACTATGTGCTCGTGCCTGCCCTTTTCCAGTTTCGCCAAGCCCACCCTGCACTGACCATCGACTTGAGAGCTGACACGAGCCTGCTCGACCTTTCGCGGCGCGAAGCCGACGTGGCAATCCGTTTGGCGCGCCCGAAGGAGCCAGCGCTTGTCGCGCGTCGCCTCGGGGTCATGCAACTCGCCCTGTACGCCAGTGAGAGCTACCTCGAGCGTCGCGGCACACCGCGCAACCAAGCTGCGCTGGCCGCCCACGACTGGATTGGCTTTGATACATCGCTCGATCGACTTCCGCAGGTGCAATGGCTCAAGCGTGTGCTGCCGCAGCCGCGCTACGTGTTGCGCGCCAATACAACGACAACACAGGCCCTGGCATGCGCCGAAGGTCACGGCATCGCGCTCTTGCCAGTATTCGTCGCAGCGCGCGAGCCGCGTCTTCGAAAACTATTGCCGCGTGTCGCTGGGCCCTCGCGTGACCTCTGGGCTGTCTCGCACACGGACATGCGCGCCAACGCCCGCGTAGAAACGTTTGTTAGCTGGTTGTTGCGGGTGGTTGCACGTGATCTCGATGCGAGCGATACGGGGAGTGCGAAAGGCTAGCTAGCGCCACCATCGCTTAGTCTTCCGAGCACGCTCCGCTCGCAATGGCCGTGCGGTTGCGGTGGTGTTCAGCTGTGCGGCTGGCATGGCCGGACATCGACGAAGGTACACCAACTTGCGACTGTGAGATGACGCGTCGGTATGACCCCAAGTCGTTTTCTCCACGCGCAAGTGACAGCAAGCTGCCGAGCGTTAACGGCAGCTTCCTGCGCTGTCAGCCGTTCTTGTTTGATGCGTCGCGACTTCGGCGCAGCCATTTGGCGTCGCGAGAACACTGCACGCCACTCAAATTTCCAGGCGCTTATCCTGACGACGGTGGAATAGTCCGGCGTCGTACCAATTCTTTGTCGCGTAACAACAGCCTTCACGGCAAAGTGCAGATCTGGGTCTCAGATGCCACTTGAGCGTCCGAAGGCGGAAACGTCTTCTGTCCCGCTT
This sequence comes from uncultured Polyangiaceae bacterium, assembly GCA_964454965.1. Classification (GTDB taxonomy): domain Bacteria; phylum Myxococcota_A; class Polyangia; order Polyangiales; family Polyangiaceae; genus FEN-1139. The sequence goes on from CAYVXY010000009.1 coordinate 365,357, forward strand.
GACAGATCGGAATGTGGACGCGTCCATCCACCGGTCGTATTTGGGGTTGAGGTTGCAGGATAGTGTAGAGTTGGGCAGACTCGACGCGTGCCCCATGCAACACGGCAGTTGGAGATAGGCCTTGAGAAAACCCTATATCCGCGAGTGCCAATGATGCTCAAGTCCACCCGCTAGACCACCAAGCGCTGTTGACCTTAGTGAGAACTTCCGGTATTCGTGGAATTGCTTGTCTGTCCACCATGGCGACTTCGACCCGACAATTGCTCGCAGAGTCCTTCTCTCAGGTTCATGGGTACCTGATTGGGCTTCTTGGGCTCGCATTCTCCATTGTCTCATGGCTGATCCCGGTTAATGCAAATTCTACCGTTCTCGTAGTGACGGTGCTTCGTTGGGCTACTCCAGCGTTGGTTACCGTATTGCTTGCCGTAGCCGTCCTTATCCAAACCCTGTCCTCCATGCGGCGAGTGTCCCAGCTTCCTCGCGTACTCCACGGGCGAATGGGCCCCGCCAGTTCCGACGGAGGAGCTAGTGCGCTCTTGCTGCTTGAGAAGTCAGATCTGTACGGCCACGACGTAGTTGTCTCCGTGTATTACATGGACGAAAGCGACTTCGAGGAACTCGTCGGTGTAGGTTATGTTCGCAATATTCAGGTCGACGGAAAGATCCAGGTCCTGCTCAATCAGGTCGTAGCGAACAACGGGGTCGTCGAAAAACTGACGGGGAATGATGCCGGAGTCCTCAAGCGGCTTCGCGTGAAACCGAGCGCTCCACACGAGTACATGCCATGACTTCAGATCCTGAATCGACTGGTTTATCACCACGCGGATTTCCAGCGCGAGTCGTCCAAAAGATAGATTTTCGGGACAAGCTTGTAATCAACCGAGGGAGTATCGACGGTGTGAGGATTGGCAGTCGATTCCTCGTCTATGCAGTTTCGTCGGAAGACCTGACTGATCCCGAGACTGGGGAGTCTTTGGGCAGACTTGAGGTCGTCCGTGGACGCGGGGTTGTGACGCACGTTCAAGAACGGATGGCAACGCTTGAACCTGAGTTGATCAAGAGTACACGTCGCATCGTTCGGCGTCGCAATCCGCTAATCGCCTTTGGCGATGAAGAAGTTGTTGAACCAGACGAGCGCCGTGGCGATTTCGATAGTCCAGAAGTCGGAGATATGGTGAAGCCGATATGATGCTGCCCAACTCTTGCATGAACCCGGCGGCCATCCAAGTTGAGAAGTAGTGTCTGTCGCCGTCCGTCGCTCACCTTCGGCTCGCTTCTATCCTACGTCCTGCGACTGCCTTCCTCGCCGACGCCTTTAGGTGATACTGCTGTGGCCGCGGGTTATGCAATGCCCGTTGAGGCCGTAGAAAAACTCCCTTTGCGCTGGAATTTTGGACCTGGATGGATACAAAGGGCGTCGAGACAGCTTACCGGAGCGCTCGATGGCC
>CAYVXY010000010.1:0-3954 GCA_964454965.1 uncultured Polyangiaceae bacterium
ACGCCGCGCCGCACAACGCCGCGCCGCACAACGCCGCGCCGCACAACGCCGCGCCGCACAACGCCGCGCCAACGTCCATGCGCCTTGTTGCGTGGTGACCGGCCACGTTTCTCGTGGCATGGCGCTCAATGCGAGGCGAACCGACGCTTCAAGTTTGGGCCAGATTCTATCCAAGTGTCGGCCCAACAAGACCCTACCCGCGCTTCTTCGAAAGGCAGTCCGCAAGCGCGGTTACCGCGTCGACCCAACCCAAAAAGGCAGAACCTCAACAGGGCCATGGCCCCCAGCGGTCGTGGATCTGCAGGGCGTGCACGGTTGCGTATAGGGGTCAGTTTCCTTAGGTGATCCCTCCGATCACTCCATGACCAATCGACTGATCCACGAAACCTCACCTTACTTGCGGCAACATGCCGAAAACCCAGTGGATTGGTACGCTTGGGGGCAAGAGGCGCTAGCGCGAGCGCGGGAGTTGGATCGGCCGATCCATCTGTCGGTGGGCTATGCAGCGTGCCACTGGTGCCACGTCATGGCCCACGAGTCGTTCGAGGATCCGAACGTGGCGCGCGTCTTGAACGAACATTTCGTCAACATCAAGGTCGATCGCCAGGAGCGACCGGATCTCGACGACGTCTATCAGAAGGTCGTTCAGATGATGGGGCAGGGCGGCGGTTGGCCGTTGACGGTGTTCTTGACGCCACAAGCTGAGCCGTTCTTTGGCGGAACGTATTTCCCGCCCGATGATGGCTTTGGTCGACCTTCCTTCGTAAAGGTGCTGCTCGGCTTGAGCGACGCCTGGATACGGCATCGCGAGCAATTGAGCGAAAGTATTCAGCGGTTCAAGCAGGGTTACCGCGTGCTCGATGAGCAGCTACTGGCAGGCGAGTTGCCTCAAGACCAAGACGCTCCGGCAGAGGCTGCGCGGTTCTTCGCAGAGAACACCGACCTCGTCTACGGTGGACTTGGAGGCGCGCCAAAATTTCCCAACCCGAGTTGCCATGACCTGGTCCTGAGAATCTATCACCGTACACGCGAACCTCGATTGCTAGAGTCGTTGGCGGTGACCCTCGACCGGATGTCACAAGGCGGGATCTACGACCACCTCGGCGGTGGCTTTGCTCGTTACAGCGTCGATGAGCGCTGGGCGGTTCCGCATTTCGAGAAGATGCTCTACGACCAGGGCCAACTCGTAAAACTCTACGCTGACGCCTACAAGGCAACAGGCAACGTCCGATGGCGCAGCGTTTTCGAGGAGACGATTGACTACGTATTGCGTGAGATGACCCACCCTGCGGGAGGATTTTACGCGAGCGAAGACGCGGACAGTGAAGGCGAAGAGGGGAAATTTTACGTTTGGACTCAGGCACAAATCAATGCAGTCTTAGGCGAAGAGGATGGAGCGTTTGTTTGCCGTGCCTACGACGTGACCGAAACGGGTAACTTCGAGCAGGGTACCTCCGTGCTGCACCGCGCATTGGAACTCGATGCGGCCGAGCAAGTGCGCCTGCGCAACTTGAGCCAACGTCTACGCGTAGTCAGAGCCGAGAGGGTTCGTCCTGGGCGCGATGAGAATGTCTTGACCAGTTGGAATGCCCTGATGATTCAGGGGCTCTGCGCCGCCTACCAGGCTACGGGAAACGAAACTTATCTGGTGGCAGCGCGGCGCGCGGCGGATTTCATTCGCGAACAGATGACGTCATCCATGCAAAACCTATATCGAGGTTGGAATGACGGCACGGCGAAGATCCCGGGGTTCCTTGATGACTATGCGTATCTGGCCAATGCATCGATAGATATCTACGAATCCTGCTTCGAAAAGAGTTACCTCGATTGGGCGGTCGCCTTGGTGGATGCCTTGCTCGAGAGGTTCTGGGACGGTGGCCTGTACTTGGCGCCCAAGGGTGGGGAGCAGCTCGTGCACCGGCCGCGCGCGCCGTACGACAATGCTTGGCCCTCTGGGCTCTCGACGAGCCTGCTTGCGCTGCTGCGGCTGCACGAGCTAACAGCTACTGCCCTCTACGCAGAAAGGGCTGCGCAGGTCCTAGAAATGCTTGGCGCTTCAGCTGCAAGGAACCCCTTCGGGTTTGCCCATTTCCTGGCGGCCATGGAATTTGCTCGAAGCGGCCCGAGCCAGATCGTGTTTGCCGGCGACAAGCAGGGGATCGGTGCGTTGGTGCGGGCCGTACACCGCGCTTACCAGCCGGCGCGAGTGCTGGCTCTTGCCGAGGACGTCCCGATGGGCAAAGGTCGTGGCGCAGTCGACGGGCAGCCGGCTGCCTACGTTTGTCGGCATCGAGCTTGTTCCAAGCCCGTCACCAATCCCGGTGCGCTCTTGGATAGCTGCATCGTTTAGGCCATCGTTCGAGTACGATTCGTAGGAGTGACCATGGAATTGAATGAATCCATCCGCAAGCATATTACTGAGCTGTTGTCGTCCGACCAGGTCGTTCTTTTCATGAAGGGAACGCGACAGCTGCCACGCTGCGGATTCTCCGCCAAGGTAGTCGAGATCCTCGATGGTCTACTACCAAACTACGAGACCGTGGACGTTCTCAGCGCTCCCGAGCTGCGCGATGGGATCAAGGAGTTTTCCGAGTGGCCGACAATCCCTCAATTGTACATCGACGGCAAATTCGTCGGCGGCTGCGATATCGTCAGTGAACTGCATGCTTCTGGAGAGCTCCAAAGACTCCTGAAGCAGCCGGCTCTCGAGATCAAGGTTCCGAGCATTGCCATCACCGAGACGGCCGTGGCAGCAATCCGGAAGGTTCAAACGGATGAGGGGCTCGACGCGTTGCGGCTAGAAGTGAGCGCAGCTTTCGAGCATGACCTATACTTCGGCGCGCGCGCGGAGGAAGACATCGAGGTAAAATCCGCTGGTTTGTCTTTGCTGCTGGACCGGGCGAGCGCGCGACGTGCGGAGGGCGTGCGGATCGATTTCGTCGAAGGGGACAATGGTGGCTTTAAGATCTCCAACCCCAACGAGCCTCCGCACGTCGTTCAATTGGACGCGACCGAGCTCAAGGCTATGCTCGATCGGCACGAAGTGGCGCTATTCGACGTGCGCCCCGAGAGCGAGCGCTCGATCGCGAAGATTGATGTTGCCAAGCCGCTCGATTCCGCAGGACAAGAGTACCTGTTCTCGCTTGAACCTAGTGTTCCAATTGCCCTTCACTGTCACCATGGGGCGCGCAGTCAGCAGGCCGCCCTTCAGCTAATTCAGGAGGGGTTCCGTAAGGTTTACAATCTGCGCGGAGGGATCGATGCCTGGTCACTGTTGGTCGACCCCACCGTGGCTCGCTATTGAATGCGCGAGCAGTGGCAGGCTCCTGCCGTCGACAGATGCCAGACAACGCCCCGGGTCGAGGTCAACTGTATGATTTCGGAGCCCATGGGTTCACCTTTGGGTTGAGCGTGACGGCGTCCGGCTGGGTTGGCTGCTAGGCGTTCAGTGCGGGAAACTGCGAGCGGCGTTCGCCTCGAGCCCACGCCAAATCAGGCCGACGGTGAGGCGTTGCATTTCCTGCCTGGGATGGTGGGTCCGGTTCGACTTACCGAGAAACGGACGTTCAACGTCTGCACTCTTGCTCGCCAGTCCGCGAAATTCCCGCTGTTGGAGGCCTCAGTCCATGCACCTAGCTATCCCTTGCCAAGGATTCGTGGCGCTCTGTTCGATCAGTCTTGTCATTGCTTGCTCAGGAGCCGACGGTGGTCCGGTCGATCCCGGTGGAGTTGGTGGCGCGGTGGCGAACACTGGGGGAGCGACTGGGCTGGGCGGTGGGAATCCTGTTGGTCAGTTGGGTAACGGAGGCGCAACGTCAAATCCCAGCACTGGCGGCGCTGCCACTGGTGGCGTCACGAACCAAGGCAACGGCGGAAGCGCCGTGGGAGGCAACGCAGCAGGCGGCAAGAGCGCAGGTGGAACTGCGAGCGGCGGCACGGCGACTGGCGGCAAGA
>CAYVXY010000010.1:4054-199433 GCA_964454965.1 uncultured Polyangiaceae bacterium
GGCGGCAAGAGCGCAGGTGGAACTGCGAGCGGCGGCACGGCGACTGGCGGCAAGAACGCAGGCGGGACTGCGAGCGGCGGCACGGCGACTGGCGGCAAGAACGCAGGCGGGACTGCGAGCGGCGGCAGCGCAGCGGGAGGAAACGTTGCGGGTGGAAAGAGCGCAGGTGGTAGCGCGACTGGTGGCAATGCCGTAGGTGGAAACGCCGCGGGTGGCAGCGCCAGCGGGGGCGCAGCGATCGGCGGCAAGAGCGCTGGTGGCAGTGCAGCGGGCGGCGCACCAACCGCAACCGGCGGCGCAGCCACCTGTAGCCCCACCTGGAGTCTCCCAGCATCGGCAAACGGCAACACGGGATTGCCCGCCGGGCTCGACCAGGTTTGGGCTCACTCGGGCTCAGTGATTCAAGCGGCGAGCAATATCAAGATCCACCAGGTTATGGCCAACAAGGGGATCATGAGATACTGCGTTCGGTGGGACTCGACGACCACCATCAACGCGACTGAACGCGATCAGCTTGAAGCGCTTATCCAGAAGAACGAAAAGCAATGGTGGGATCAGTTGAAGGGCTGGGGCTGCTGGCCCTACACCGACATTTCGACCAGCGTAACTGTCTGGGCCGCGCGGAACAGGTCATACCTGAACTGGGACGATTCAACCACCGCCGCGAAGGTAGTTGTCAACGGCACCGCTGACTGTCCCGCCGATTGCGGCACCTGGGCGCCGGGCAAGACCTTTTCGAGCTGCAGCAGCGCCATTTATGACGAATTCTTCTGGTTGGATGGGACGGTTACTACGTTTACCGGTTGGGGCTCCGCCACGGGCTTCATGATGGGAGCGAGTACATTTCTGAGCTCGGCGAAGAGCAACGCCAGCACATTCGTCATACTGGCGCACGAAATGGGTCATGCCCACGGGATGGACGACTTCTATGACTGGCAACCCTCGGGTTGGACGAGCTGGGTCATGAATGCCGGCTCGGCGAGCGTAGTCACGGAAACCGACGGTTGGATGCTACGTGATATTTGGCGCCACGTGCGGTCGAAGTATGGGTATCCTGCGCCGTGACGGTTGCGGTTTCGTCGCGCGACACCCGACTATCGAACGACGGGCGCCGCGCATGGTTCAGGTCAGGTACCGAGGCGCTCGCCGAGCCAATCGCCGACGCGATCGATGGCCAGACGTTCTTGGCCACCGGTGTCGCGGTCGCGCACCGTTACGGTTTGTGATTCGGCAGACTGACCGTCAATCGTGAAGCAGTAGGGGCACCCTGCTTCGTCCATCCGCGCATAGCGCTTGCCAATCGCCTGCTTTACGTCGTGTTCGACGAAGCCGCCGCGAAAGAATCGCTGCAGTAGTTCACCATGTAGCTTCTCGCTCATCTCGGGCATGCCATCTTTGTTGACGAGTGGAAACACGGCGGCCTTGATCGGCGCAATGCGCGGATGGAACTTTAGGAGCTCGGGGCTGGGGCGCGACGGATCTTCGGTGAAAGCCTCGCAAAGCAAGGCCAAGACGCCGCGATCGAGTCCCGCCGAGGGCTCGATCACATGCGGCAGGTACTTCTCGCCTTTGTGCGATCCGTTGGGTAAAAGCTCGCCGCGCTCCGCATCGAAGTACTCAAGATTGGTTCGCGCGCACTTCTGGTGCTGCGAGAGATCGAAGTTCGAGCGGTGGGCAATGCCCTCGAGCTCACCGAAACCCGGATCCGTGAAGGGGAACCGGTATTCGATGTCGCTCGTGCCCGCGCCGTTCTTGGCATAGTGAGCTAGCTCGTCGCGATCGTGTTCGCGTAGCTGCAGGTTTTCTCCGGCGAGCCCAAGGCTCTGCCACCAAGCCATGCGCGTGTCGCGCCAGAATTTGTACCACTCGACGGCTTCGGATTCGTGGCAGAAGAACTCGATCTCCATCTGCTCGAATTCGCGGCTGCGGAAGGTGAAATTTCGAGGCGTAACTTCGTTGCGGAACGCCTTGCCCGTTTGTGCGATACCAAAGGGCACCTTGACGCGCGTGGTATCGAGCACGTTCTTGAACTGGACGAAGATCCCTTGGGCCGTCTCGGGCCGTAAGAATGCCACGTCGTCTTCCGATGCCGTGGCGCCGATATAGGTTTTGAACATCAGGTTGAAGGCACGCGGCTCGGTCAGGCTGCCCACCTTCTCGGCCTCCGGCGCCAGCACCTGCTCCCATTCCGTTTTTGGAATGCTCGAGAGTGGGATGCTCTTGATTTGGCCGAAAGCCTTCTCGGCCTTCTTCTTCTGCTTGGTCTCACTCGTGCTGTCCGGCATGTAGCAAAAATAGGGCTTGCCCTGACGATCGCCGCTTTCGGGCGCAAAGGCCAGCAAGTGATCGAAGCGATAGCGCGACTTGGTTTCGCGGCAGTCCACCATCGGATCGCTGAAGCCCGCTACATGTCCGCTCGCTTCCCAGACCTTCGGGTGCTGGATGATGCAACTGTCGAGTGGCACCATGCGCACTGCATCGCCTGTTGGCCCACGTACGCCGCGGCAGGGGTTCAGCACTACGTCTTGCCACCAGGCCTCGCGCAGGTTCTTCTTCAACTGCGCACCAAGCGGTCCGTAGTCCCAGAACCCATTGAGACCGCCGTAGATTTCAGAGGCTTGATAAATGAATCCTCGGCGCTTGGCCAGCGCCATGATCTTGTCCATCGACTTGGTCGTCATCGCTAATCTCTCGGTGCCGTAGGGTGGCGGGGCCGGAGCCTAGCGCGTTTGTCGAAAAGCGGGAGTTTTTGACTCAAACTCGCACAGTTTTGGGGTTTTTCTGTTGGTCCTGTGGCATCGCGGCGGACGAAACTGCGCAGACGACCAATCCCAAGGACAGGTGACGATGGCGCATTGGCGCTTGACGCAGCACCGCCGATTACGTTCAATGGACCAGCCAAGGATGCTCCTTCGAATGCTCGCCGCTCCACTCGGACTGCTCGGCTCCCTCGCTGCCGGAGACGCTCATGCCGAAAGTGAGAGTGCAGTTCCGGTCGAGGTGACGATGCTGGGTCCCGGCGCCGTGCGCGTGCGCGTTTCCGAAGGCATGGCCATGCCCTGTGATTCGAGCGACGCTCGAGTGATCATCTTGGGCAAGTACGAGCCCGGCGAGGTGCTGCAGGCGACCTCATCCGAGGATTGCGTGTGCGTGCAGCACACCTATGAACCGTTCTCGGACACCGATTGGTCGGATGCCAAGCTCATCTGTCGGCCGATGAACTGCGAGAATGTCAATGGTACGTTGCGCTGCACGCCAGCTCCGGATCCGACGATTCGAATCAGCATCGAGTCGCGTCGGCCGGTGTAGGCCTGGTCGTTGCCGTGGCAAGCAGGCCAGAGCGCCATACGCAGTGCCAGTAGTCTGCGCCATTCAAGCAGCAACTCAGGCAGCGCCCGTCACCCCGCGAGCACTGGTTCACGGGCGCCTCCCAGCTTCGGGGCCCTACTGCCCGAGATGCATGGCCGTTGCGTACTCGGCGGGGGTAACTGTGCCGCTCGCGTTCATGATCATGAACCAATGCTGCCATGGAATGGCGAGTTCCTCGAAGATGCTGATGACGTCCGTGTAGTAGCGGACACGATCCTCGAGGAGCGAGGTACCGTCATAGGCGCCAAATTCGTTGCAGATGACTGGCACGTTGTTGGTAACGGCCCAACGCTTGGCTGCGAGGATATGATTGCGTAGCGCGGCCTTGCTTCCGTCGCGGTAGTAGTTTTGCGCTGCGCCCAGGATCCAGGATTCCATGAACGGACTGAACCCGAGATCCGCGTAGTACTGTGACCAGCGCTCTGGCGTATAGGGGTAAGGCAGCTCGTGCACGCTGGCAAGTGCCGTCCAGCCGGCGCCCTCGTGCGTGAAGATGAACGGATCGTAGTCGTGGAACGCGTAGATGACATTGGTATCCGACAGTACCGCGCGCTGCGCTAGCGTATCGATTCCATACCACTGGACGTCCCCGAATATGACGCTGTGGGTCTGGTCGGTGGCGCGAATGGCAGCAATCATGCGTTCGGCAACCGCAGTCCACTCGACGGCCGTCGGATCTGCGTCGAAGGCGAGCTCAGGCTCATTGCACAGTTCGAAGAAGATGTCCTCACGGGGATTGGCTGCGAAGTGTTCGGCGACCTTGCCCCAGAGCTGCACTGCGGTGCCAATGGAATCCGGATCTGCCTTGTTTAGCAGTGTTGAGTACTGGTGATAATCAATGGTCAGCGACAGCCCATGCGCTTTGGTCCAAGTGTCAAAGGAATCGAGGATCGTGAAGAGATCAGCCGTGACCGTGAGGCTGAGTGTGTCTCCGGTACCAGTCTTTGACGCGACGTAGTTGTCGAGATCGATCGGGAGTCGCAGGCTCTTGAAACCAGCTTGCGCGAGTTGGGCCACGAAGGCTTCGTCGTAGGTGAACGTCCCTGCAAACGGCTCTTGCTCGAGCCAATTGGTGATGTTGTAGCCGCGGGTCAAATACTGCATGGCCTTGGCTTGGAGTGGATTGGTGATTTCGAGCGTGGGAAGCGTGCCATCGGCAGGCGGAGAGGCCGGGTTCACGCTCATGTTGGGTGAGCCCTTGCCGATGTTCTTGACGAGTCGCAGGTTGTCGACCTGAACCGTGCCCCCCGGCGTGCCAGAAGCCCCACGTGCTGCAAAGCTGATGTTCGTACAACGAGAGGGATCGAACGCGACCTTCTTGCCCCAACCCTCTTGCGCGAGGCTCGTGAACGGCAGGGTGACGCTCTTCCAAGAAGCGGATGCAGGTAGGTTCGCTCCGAACTCGTCGTAGTCGGTCACGTTGGCGTTCTCGACCCGCGGGCGATGGGCGCTCCCCAAGTAGTCGTAGGCGATCCCGGAATAGGCGGACAGATCGATCGGATTGGCAGCAGTAGCGAGGGAGACGCCCCAGCCGACATAAGGATCGTAGGTAAGTGTGCCTCGATCGAACGCGAAGCTTACCTCGAGCGACTTCTGCGATTGATAGCCCGGGCCATTCATGGCAATGGCCCCGGCCGGAGCGCCAGTGAAGGTCAGGGTGGACTTCCCGTCAGGGCTGTCCGTGTAGCTGTACCAGCCACCTGGAATGAGCGGCTTGTCGTCGCCATCCTCGAAGTCGTCGACCATCAGGAATTCCTCGGCCGTTCCGTTCGCTCCAGCTGCTCCACCCGCGGCGAAACTGCCCGCTGCGCCGGTCTGACTTGCTCCGGCAAGCGATGCTGCGCTTCCTGCCGCGGCCGACTTTCCGCCGTGGCCAGCGTCCGACGCGGGTACGGTGTCGCTGCAAGCAGCGGTACAAATAAGGTAGGGAAGCGTGGTGCTGAGGAGTACGAGGGGATTTAGTTTCGTCATTGGGAGGGATTCCGACCTGGCCAATGGGAGCCAGGCCACGATTTGATCACGGTCGCATATCACGGATTCAGAAGGGCATCATTTACCACCTAGCCCACTGACTTCGCCAAGGCGCTGGCGAAGCCGAGCTGCGCTTTCTGTCCACTGTGTTCGGTTGGGATGGCCTTTTCACTTGACGAACTCGAGTTCGCCCCATGTTCTGTCCCAGCCATGGCGATAACGAACGACGCGGCACGCGCCGCCGTGTTGGCATCGTTGGTCGCGGTTTTGTGGACTGGCCGAGCAGGCGCTGGACCTCCCTATGCAAAGAGATCGGTCACTTCCATGGCGAAGTAGTCAGCGAGATGCTTGTGAAGTTGCTGTTCGCTCAAAGCACCGCGATCGACCAACAATAGGCCAATGGGTTTTCGCTGTTCCTTCTGTTCGATAAGAACGCTCCTTACTTGCTCGTCCGTCATGTAACAGAAAGTGACAGCGGTCTCCCCGAGTCTGCGTTTGTGGATGAATTGGTCGTCCAACAAGGCGAGCAGTCGCGTCGCGTCCAAATAGCCTCGCCTGGCGGCAATGCGACCAAATCGCTCGACGCGCAGGTCCTGAGCGTCCAGTGCGGACAAAACGTCTTCAGACGTTACGGCACTGATGCGAATGAGGTACTGTCCAAAGAGCATAAGCCTTCGGGATACTAGCGGCGAGTCAAGGCTGACACCTAAGTTCATTCATTGTGGTCAACTCGCCGGGGTCGCCAGCCGCCGGGGAATGCTATACCGCCCCGAGCAACTCCGACTCTTGCATGGCCTGCTGCACCCTACCAAATTCGCGCTCTAAGAGACCGAGACTGGCTTTCACGGAGGCAAGGTCCTCTGCCAGGCTCGCCTGCTCCAGTGCAAACGCGAGGTTGCGCAGGGATTCCGCGCCTACGGTGGCAGCAGCCCCCTTTAGGCTGTGAGCGTGGCGAGCTGCGGCCTTTGCGTCTTCTGCGTCGAGGGAACCGCGCAGCGATTCGATTTGCTTGGGAATATCTTCCAGGAAGCAGAGCGCGACGGTTCGCACCAGGGCGCGATCCCCTGTCAGTCGCTCAAGCAGCGCCGACTCGACGAAGATCGGGGCAGGATCGGCTGGTATCGCGGTGACGCCCGGTGCATCGACAGGGGCGGTCATGGCGGCTAAGGCAGGGCCAGTTCGGCTGGCTTTCGACTTGACCAGCCACTGGTCGAGGATGCGCGTGAGGGCGAGCGGGGTGACGGGCTTGGCAATGTAGTCATCCATCCCGTGTTCGAGACACTTCTCGCGATCCCCCTGCATGGCATGAGCCGTCATCGCGATGATGGGTACCGTCGGTTCCAGGACTCCGCTTTGAGCGCGGACGGCTCGCGTCGTCTCGAAGCCGTCCATCTCAGGCATCTGCACATCCATGAACACCAGATCGTAGTGGACATGTCGCAGCGCCTCGAGCGCTTCGTGGCCATTGGCCACCGCATCGGAATTCACTCCCAGATTGCGCAGGATCCCCACAGCGACCTGTTGGTTGGTCGCATTGTCCTCGGCTACGAGGACGCGAAGATCGGAGCGTCCGAGGTCCTTTGACTCTTTCAGCTCAAACGAGTTGGCAACGACCCGTTTCGGCACGACGTTCCAGGTCGCGTCCCGACCTTCGATGCCGACGTCAGCGTCAGACTGTTGATACGGTTGGCTCTCGAACCGCGCCGTGAACCAGAACTCCGAGCCGCGTCCAGCTTCGCTTCGTAGGCCAATCTCGCCGCCCATCAGTTCGACGAGTTGTTTGGAGATGGCAAGACCTAGGCCAGTCCCACCATATTGGCGACTGGTGGAGGCGTCCACCTGGGTGAACTTCTCGAAGAGCATATCTTGCCGATGCAGCGGGATACCAATGCCAGTATCACGCACGGAAAAGTGCAAAACGACGTGCTGCGCCGCCTCCCACTTCAGGCTCGCCCTGACCACCACCTCGCCGGTCTTCGTGAACTTGATGGCATTGCCTACCAGATTGATCAGTACCTGCCGTAATCGGCCCGGATCACCGCGCACCTGGGGCGGGATCGGCGACTCAATATGACAATTGAAGGCTAGTCCCTTCTCCTTAGCGCGCAATGCCAGTATGCCGCGGCATTCGTCGAACACCGTGCGCAAGTCGAAATCGACCATTTCGACGACGAGTTTTCCCGATTCGATCTTCGAGATATCTAGAATGTCGTTGATCACCCCAAGTAGCACCTCTCCGCTGGCGCGCGCGGTCTCGGCGTACCGCCGCTGTTCGCTATCGAGTTGGGTTTCCAGAAGCAGCCCTGTCATCCCAATGACGCCATTCATCGGCGTGCGGATCTCGTGGCTCATGTTTGCTAAGAATTCGCTCTTGGCAGCGCTGGCCATTTCGGCTCGAGCTGCCATGTTTTCGGCATGGACCGTGGTCTGCTCGAGACGGGTGTTGGTTTCGATTAGGGTCGCCTCCGCCTGCTTCTGAAGGGTGATGTCGATGACCAATCCCATGAATCGCGTCGGGGAAATGCGCACGCCATGCAACGACCAAATACCGAAGTCTCCGGACTTCTTCCGGAAGGCAAACTCGGTACTGACTCGACCAACTATTGCGACTTCCTCGAAGCAGCGGGCTGCCACTGCTTGCGACTCCGGCGCCACTAAGTCGGCAATGGTCATCTCAAGTAACTCGTCAGCTGAAAAGCCCGTGATGGTGGTCGCCGCGGGATTGGCTTCCAAGGAGCGACCCGTTTCGTCGCACACGAAGACGCCAATCGGGGCGTTGTCTACGTAGCTGCGGAAGCGCGCTTCGCTCTCCCGCAATTCATCCTGTTCACGTTTGCGCGCCGAGATGTCGAGGACGAACCCACGCAGCCCGACGATGGTTCCTTGTCGACGGATTGGCGCCGTGAAAACCAGTGCATCGAATGGCTCGCCGGTCATGCGCAGCGCTCGATACTCCAGATAGGCGCCGGGGTGGTTGCCTTCGAGGCGATCCGCCATCCTCCGCAGCACGGTCGGTCTGTCTTCAGTCGCAACCATGTCGATGACGTTGGTTCCCCTGTCGATGTCAGCCTGGGTGATTCCGAAGGTCAAACGGCCGTGGTCATTGGCATAGAGGATCATTCCGGCGAGATCCGTTTCAAAGATCGTTTCTGGAAAGACCTCCGCCAGCTGCCGAAATCGCTCCTCGCTCTCGCGCAGCCGCTCCTGTGTCTGCCGCCGCTCGGTGATATCGACGATGGTCGCGACAAAATTCCTTGGTTGACCGTCGGCATCGCGAACCATCGCCAGATTTACATCGCCCCAAACCGTGGCCCCATCAAGGGTCAGGTAGCGTTTCTCGAACCGCAGCGAGCCCCCGCCGCGGACCAACTGCTCCTGGGCTTGGGTGCTCGTCCCGTGATCTTCACCGCAGGTAACGTCGGTGAAGAGTCTGCCCACGAGCTCGTCCCGCGTGTAGCCCAGCATCTGCGCCAAAGCCTGATTAACCCGAATGAACTGGCCATCGAGCGAGGTCAACGCTTGGGCCACAGCTCCCCCCTCGAAGCTCGCGCCAAAGATGGCGTTGACCTCTTCGGCTTGCCGGCGCTCGGTCATGTCGCGCGTCGCGGCCAAGACACAGGCTTTGCCACACACTTCGATTGCATCAGCCGAGGTATCGCCCCAGAAAGTCCGTCCGTCCTTGGCTCGAAAGCGCGTCTGAAAGCTGCGAACACATCCGTCTGCCAAAAATGCCTCGAAGAACCGTTGACGGTCACGATAATCCACCCAGATGTCCAGCTCTTTGGATGTCTTGCCCACGGATTCACGTCGCGAATAACCTGTCAGTCTCTCGAAGCCGCGATTGACCTCGAAGAACGTTCCGGTCGCAATTTCGGCAACGAAGATCGCATCTCCGTTGTTCTCGAATGCCTTGCTGTACTTCTCCTGGCTTATCCGCAAGGCATTCTGAACCGTGCGGTGATGGCTGGAGGCACCATACGTGACCCAAGCCACCACGCCTTGAGTCAACGCCGTAAGCAAGGCATTTGCAAGGCCTGCAGTCAGGCCGGCTTGCTGCACGACCACAATGAAGCTCGTCGCCACCGCGGTCAGCACTGCCGCGCCCACGACGGGTAGAGCGAAGATGACCCCAACACAGGCTACGGGTGCGCCCATTGCCAACATGAAGCCCGGCCCGGAATGCCCGCAGGCGGCAAAACAGCACCCACAACAGACGATGGGCAAGACGCCCGCAATCAAGATCCAATCAATAAGCTTGAGTGCGCTGCGAATCAAGATCCAAAGCGTTGCGCTGAGGCAGAGCCCGAGCACCGACAGGGACGCCGGCAGGCGCACCGCTGATGACTCAGCGAGCAAGTATGTGACGACGACCACCCCAGGCATGGTGAGCGCGTACATCCACAACGCGAGCCTGCGTCGGTTGGCAGGGTCGTCCTCGAAAATACTTCGGGGATTCGTGTGGGCCTTGAGCGCCATGCGTACTTTACGGACCGATCCGGCAAATGCTAAGCATTTTGCGCCAATACGAGCGGTTCTCGGCACCAATCGCGCGACTGCCTACGCTACTGCCGCGCCGTGGCGCGCATCCCGACCGCGTTTCATCGCAACAGGGGACTCAATCCAACTCGCGGTGTGGTCAGGACCCCTGGCTGCCTCCCTCCCAAGCTGCACCAACCAGTCTCAGCTGTGAATAAGGCAAGTCGGGGGACCGACCGCTTGCCAAAGATGCACCTGGAACCTAGAAGGTTTTTGACGCCAACTAGCAACGGCCGTCAGAAGCGTTAGTCATGCCATTGCTTCACGAACCTGAACGCGCCTTCGACGAACAGGTAGCCACGCGCTATCGGCTCTACACCGGGCTGTTTCTCGGTCTGCCCTACGACCTATTGCGGCGAGTGGGGCGCCTATTGCCCGTATTTACCGAACATTGCCGACGGCATCTTGCGGAAAATGCCGCTCCGAGCACGATCGTCGAGCGATTCTTTTCAGAGAACCCACTGCTTGCGGGCGTCGCCGAGAATGAAGCGCTGTTCCTATTTCTGCAACTCGTAGAGCGACAGGTAGTCCTATTCGATGCCTTGGAGGAAGCGTCCTTCGAGCGCACGCACGACTTGGCCGCTGCCGGCAGCGTTTCTCATTTGCTGGAGGCAGTATTGCGCGACGACCGTAGTGAGGATTTGCGTAGACTGCTCGAACAGACTGCAACGCGTGTCGTACTGACCGCCCATCCCACCCAGTTTTATCCAGATGCCGTTCAGGGAATCATTCAGGACCTGCGAGTGGCCCTCAATGACAATGACCCGGCCCAAGTAGAGCGGTTACTTATGCAACTAGGGAAAACTCGATTCTCGAATCGCGAGCGGCCCACACCCGTAGATGAAGCGCGAGGCGTACTCGGCACGCTCGAGTCGGTCTTCTACGACGTCTTGCCGCAGATCATTGCGCGGATGCTCGTGGTCGCCCATGGTCGGGAGCATCTCGCCGAGCACTTGCCACTGCGCCCAAACCTGCAGGTTGGTTTTTGGCCAGGCGGGGATAGAGATGGCAACCCATTCGTTACAGCCCAAGTAACCCAAGAGGTGTCACAGCTACTTAAGGAGCGAGCGCTAAAGTGTCACCACACGGCCGCCGAAGCGCTCGCCCGGCGTCTCACCTTCGATGGAGCACACGAAGGAATACTGGGTATCCTCGAACGTTTACGCATCACCTGGCTCAAGGCCGCAGACCGTGGCAGTGCGCAGTCCGTCCGCCTCACGAGCATGAGCCTGAAGCCGTATGCTACTGCAGATGCGCTTCAGCAAGATCTCGTCGCTCTGCGCGAGCTGGTAGTGCGCGAACACCAAGGCCTGTTTCTCGATGAGATCGATGATTTTATCATCAAGGTGCATCTGTTTGGGTTTCACTTTGCGTCGCTCGATTTACGACAAAGCAGTGATGTCTTCTTTGACAGCCTGCGCGAACTCGTCGAGGTCATGGGCGCGAAGCTCGAACTTACCAGGGTCGAGCGAACCACGCTGCAAAATGCGGATACGGCTCAGGCCGTTCCGATTGAGCTTCTAGAACGGCTGTTGAACAGTGGGAAGACCTTGCCGACCGAGGCTGTCGCGCTGCTCTCCCCATTCGTTCGAGATACGTTGGAAGTGCTGCACCTGGTGCCCGACATTCAGCTGAACAACGGCGAACTCGGCATGCATCGTGTCATTATCAGCCACACCCGCGGCCCGGAAGATCTGTTAGTGGTGCTCATTCTTGCCCAATTCGCCGGGATTTCTCCCAATGACGGGCGCTTGGACATCGTGCCGCTCTTCGAGTCCATAGAAGATCTGCAGAATGCGGAAGCCATTCTAAGCCGACTGCTACAAGTGCCAGGATATCGTGCTGCTCTGGAACGCCGCGGTCAGCGACAAGTCGTCATGGTGGGCTTCTCCGACGGCACGAAGGACGGAGGGTACCTGACGGCGAATTGGAGCATTCGCCAAGCCAAACGGCGCCTCACGGATCTTGGACGCCGCCACGGTTTGTGCATGGTGTTTTTCGATGGTCGTGGGGGACCGCCCGCGCGCGGCGGTGGCAATACCCATCGCTTCTATCGATCGCGTGATGCAAATATCGAACAGCTGGAAACGCAACTGACGATTCAAGGGCAGACCATCAGTAGCAATTTCGGTAATCCGGAGATGGCTCGCTACCACATCGAGCAATTGTTCACGGCCAATCTCGAGAATCTTCTCTACCCAATGGGGGTCGAGGACCCGTCTGCTGAATTCGTGCCCCTGCTCGACGAGCTTTCGTCATTGTCCTTTCAGGCGTATCGCGCCTTGCGCGATGATCCGAATCTCATTACGTTTCTCGATCAGAATAGCCCGCTGCCATTGTTTGATCACTTGACGATCGCGAGCCGCCCCGTGAGTCGCCACGCCAGCAGAAGTCTCGAACTGGCCAATCTGCGAGCCATCCCCTTCGTTGCCTCCTGGAGCGTCTTGAAGATTCAGATTCCAGGATTTTATGGGCTTGGTGCGGCCCTGCAAAGCCTGATCGATTCAGGGCGCGAGAGCGAGTTACAGAGACTCTATCGCGACTCGAGATTCTTCCGAGCTCTGCTAGACAATGCAGCCATGAGCCTACTCAAGTCTCGTTTCGACATCAGTGCACACCTCGAGCGAGACGAACGAGTGGGTCTGCTTTGGCGGCGCCTGCGCGACGAAGCAGCGCTCGTCGAGCGTTGTATCCTGCGCGTGTCGCGTCAACCGTGGCTCTTGTCCAATGACCCGTTGGTACGCGCTAGTGTTCGCTTTCGCGAAGAAATCGTCTTGCCGCTACTGGTGATAGTACACGCGGCCTTTGCCCGCTACAATGAGCATCGGCGCGACGGAACTCTGGACTGCCCATCCGCCATCGAGGCACGCAAGATGGCATTGAAGGGGATTGCCGCCGTCATCAATGCCACGCGCAATGCTGCGTAGTATTGCGTCAGCGCGAGGACTGCCCGCCAGTAGGGTCCCGCTCCCAACCAAGGCGGTCGATTGTCGTTGAATCGGCTTGCCTGCCGTTGGCCATTGCGTTTCAGGTGACGTGGGCGCAGGCCTCGGTCGCTCCGCGGTGTCAGTGCTTCTTCGTTCTGCAGCTCCGCTAGATGGTCTGATCGGAGGAGAGTCTACTATAGCGATCCAGGCGCGAATACTGCTGCGACCGGTTTGCCGCTGAATTGTACGCTAGTGAGGCTCAGCTTCACAATCTGCTTGCGCAGATTGGGTTCTGCCGGCTGCCTGCCGGGCGGCGAAGACGCGCATAAGAGCAAGACCTGCTGCGTCCCGTCTAGCCTACGTCAACTTGGGCTGACGCCAGTACGCAACGCGGCAGTGCGACGAGGTTGACGACGCCTAGCGAGCCTAGAGAATTGCAGTGTCGAATAGCGGGCACTCGATAGCGAGCCATTGGTCCTACCTGTGGTGCGCCCAAGCGCCGGGATCGCGTCGCGCTGACCAAACGGCCTGGAATTTATGCCGGACGTCATTACACGGCCCGACGAACACCGATCGCGACTGGCAAGAAATGCATTGTCCCGAGTGCAAGGAATGCTCGCCATAGCGATCGCCGCAGACAGGTACTGGCTTCTGGCGTTCACCTAGACACGTTCGCCTATATTCCGCAATGCCCCAAGGCCGGCGTGATTTCGCATTCGGAGAAGCGCAGTCCGTCATTTGCCCCGCCAAAGGCGGAATCGAGTCACCATCCCCGATTCTGGCTCGCGAGCACACTCCGCCCAACGCACGTGAAATCGCCGTACACATGCTGCGACGGAATAGGCCAGAGCGGCGACAGACAGGACGATAAACCTTGCTCCGCGTTCTAGCGATAGACCATTCCACCATCAATAAGTGGCGCCTGGCCTGTCATGTAGTCAGAGTCAGGTCCGGCCAGATAGGAGACGAAGGCGGCGACATCGTCAGGGGTTTCGGCACGACCGAGAGCAATGCCGGCTACGTACTTCTTGTAAGTATCGCCAATTGCGGCACCTGTAAGCTCGGCCATGCGTTTGTCGATCTCGACCCACATAGCAGTTCCAACCACACCTGGACAGTAGGCATTCACGGTGATGCCGTCCACCGCAAACTCCTTGGCTGCAGCCTGCGTCAAAGCTCGAACGGCAAACTTCGTTGCAGAATAGATACTGAGCAGTGCATAACCTTCGTGTCCGGCGATCGAGGAGGCATTGATGATTTTGCCCTTGCGCCCAAGAGCTTTGAACTTCGCTGCTGCAGCCTGGATCCCCCAAAGCGTTCCCTGCACGTTGACTTTGAAGATGTGTTCTACCTCGCCTGGCGTCACGTTGGCAATCGCTTGCACTTGAGCGATTCCAGCGTTATTCACCATGATATCGAAGCCGTTGAGCTCCTTGGTGGCATGGTCGACCGCCGCGTACACTTGAGCACGGTCGCTGACATCCGCGACGAACAGAGCCACTTTGCGTTCCAGACTTGCGATCTCTTTAGCGACTACCGCAAGCGCTGCGCCATTTACGTCCGCCAGCGCGATATTCGCTCCGTCCCGAGCAAGGCGCAAAGCGATCCCTCGTCCGATCCCCTGACCAGCACCCGTAACTAGCGCTACTTTTCCGATGATACTCATATGGCCGGCGTGGCAGTGCACAGATTGGGCCAAGCGCCGTCCGTAGGCATTCGCGTCTGCATTTTCGGCGGAACCGTCCAGGACGACGAACGGATCCGCAGAATGCAAATTGGCAGGCAGTTTCCTCCGTGTCGGGGACGTTGTCGCACTGGCTTCGAGATGTGTCTACATTGCAAGCTTGACGGACAATAGACGCGACGCCAAAAAAGGGAATTGTGCTCAGGGGTCACGCGATGCGAATCTACCGCCTTGCGAAAGGCTTGGGTCAAGGCTCGTGAATGGCCTGGCGAGCGCGAAGTCAGAATGAAGTCTTATTGAAGAACTTGCCGCATGCGCTCCGCAAAATTGCCGGTCGAGCAATACCGCTCGGTGCCAGTCGTGCAAGATGGACAATTTGCCAGTATCCCCCTTCGCATACTGCCAATGCAACTGGCAAACCGAGCGGCGCTATAAAGGAATCCGCTTCGGTCGTGTCACTGTGCCATCGGACGCGTGCTGCTGTAGGGACAATGGGCACCTCTCGGCTAGTGACACATACCGCGTAGTTGAGCGGGCATGTCCGGCGTTCTTGAGTACTTCGCGGATTGCGAATCCGATGGCAGGGCTGTTCTGCGCGGGTGGCACAAGGAGTGCAATTCCCCGGATTGAATTGTGTTCACTTGCTTCGATGGCGCGGAAGGGCCAGGCTGAAGCGGGCGATTCGCTGCTCTTCACGGATCCACCGCGATCCACGGCAAAGCCATTGGCGGAACGGGCTCTGCATGCATCCCTCCATAGAAGCCATCGCGCACTCACGTTCGCTACCGATCGCGGAATTCCCCATGATGAACCGCGACTTGAGTCGACCTGGAGTGATGGGCCTAAACGCCAACGTATCGGTAGGGGGTGAAGTGTTTCATATCCAAACTGAAGACTTGGGTCCTAAGTGCCCCCAGATCGTTTCGCATGTGTTTGCCGAAGGCGGGCAGGTCGTCAAAGTAGTGCGCTTTGACTATGCACACCATGTAGGCAAGTACAACTTGCAGCTGCTATTGCCGAAGGTGCTCATGGCCCATCACACAAATATCGTGACGAAGGTCAAGCGCGGAGCACTGAGCGAGGATTCCTTCGGCATAAGTCGGTCGCAAAGTTGGGACACAGAAGGAATGAAGTCTGAGCGCTCCAACGCTCAAGCCTGCCTTCTCCTCCCCATGCCCGATGCTCCGAACTACATCGACGCAGCCGTGAGTGCCGGAACCTCGGACGTAGAATCTCGCGATGAGTTAGAGGTATCCAGCTGCCATGGGGTGCGATCCTCTTCATCAGTTGCGCCGATATCGAGATCCGCTCGCGAAATCTGGGATTACCTGAGCGCAAAAGCCCAATGCGAACGCACTGCATCTGATTCAGCCAGCAGCGTCGCTGGTGCTCCTCCAGTCGGCGGAGCTAGCAGGCGGCCCTTGACCGTGAACGCAAGTGTTCACTCCGAGGTCGAGCAGTCACCGTCTGCACGCTGGCGATGGGATCGTGCCGTTCTAGCGCGACATCAAAGTGCTGCGCTTGAACGGGCACGTAGACCGGACAAGACAGACGCCGGCGGTAGTCGTATAAGTTCTGTCGATTGGCGCCGTAGGCTCACTGGCGCGGCACGCACTCAGTGAATCTGAACTCCATTCCGAGTTTGCCCTCTTTCACTGAACATCACACCCGTGATCGTAGGAGCTCGAGCGAGCATCCGAGTTCATTCGCAGCAATCGTGGAGCTATTGCCATGAGGGGGTGAGCTTCGTGGCCCGCGCTTCCCACCAAGATGGCGCGGGTCTCTTTAGCTATTTGCCTGAGGGGTTCGCGCAATGAGATGGCCAGACGAGTTGCCGCTTCCATTCGGTAGGAGACGACTGACGTGAAGCGCAGCGTTTCGACGAGCGCAAATTTTGAGTTAAGCTATCCTGCAATGCCAGTCCTGCGCTCCGGAATCGGCGAAATGGTTGCCGACTGTTGGCGACAGTCGAGCCCGACGAGCGTGCCGGCACCGAACGAATCGGCAATGCAATTGTCTGTTGATATCCGCGCTCCGTTTCGAAGGTGAATGCAAAGGCGCCGCCGCAGTTGGCATCGGTCTTGCAGATGAATTCCTCATTCGAAATGAGTTACACATGCTCAGACAAGTCCTGGTTGGCCTTTTAGGATTGGCAATGCTCTCCGCGCTCGGCGGATGATATGTGGGCCTCCAAGCCGACTCGGCGTACGTGGAAACGAATTGTGTCCCGTCCAATATCGAGGCCTACCCGCATCGGTACTACGAAGGTCGTACGGTCTCCTACATAAATAACCGTTGGCACTCACTACCGCGACGGCGCGCGCTGGGCCTACTACCGGCAGGAACCGGCGCCCCTGTATCGATAGCGAACCTACGTTCAACAGGCACCTCCCGCCAATCGTCGTACCTTCGCTGCGCCACCCGCACGCATTGCGTCCAGGGCACCGGCGCCACCCGCGCGCGGATCAGAACACCCCGACAACCTTAATGGTGATCGCAGGGAACACAGGAGGACCGGACGATGAGACGTGTTGCGACTGTAGTCGTTACAGCATTGATGTGTAGCTCACCCGGCTGCTTCTTCTCTGGCAATGACGCAGGGCCGGCTCCCGTGTACATTTCCAAGGGCACACTCACGGTGGATTGGACGATCATCAATAGCGCGGATCCGAATCAGTGTAATCAGGGTGTCGCCGCCGACATCGACATTGCCGTGACGGCGCCCGACGGCGCGCCGATTGACGAATTCAGGCAACGCTGCAGCGATGGCGTTGCAACTATCATGTTGGACGCGGGCTCTTACGCTGCACAAGCGGCGCTTCTGGACAGCGCCGATCATGAGCGCACCACTTGGGTCAGCATGAATCCCTTCATAGTCGAGAACAACACGGACCTGCCGATCTCTGGAGATTTTCCAGCTAGTTCCTTCTACTAGTCGCCGATCCGCCTACCAGGAGCCACTAGGGCAACAGATTGTGCAGCTTAGTTTTCAGCGTTCGATGCTCTCGGCCAAACCGACCGAGCTCGACGTCTCTGGGACTGCTCCCCCGACCATCGTTCGGCAAAGCTCGGCACATTTGCGGCAGGCTTTGGCGCAAGCCCGGCAGTTTTCCGTGGGGTGCCGCTCGCATTCGTCTCCGCACGCCGTGCAGACGATCGCACAAATCTCACAGATCGTTCCTGCAAAGCGGCTGTCCCGCTGCAACCAAGCTGCCGCCAATCGGCAGATTTCGGCGCAATCATGGTCGAGGCGGATACTCTCCACCAGCGTTCCGACGTCCGCTTCGCTCAAGCACGCCGTCATACAACACTCGCACGCAGTTGCGCAACCGAGACAGGCCTCGGCGCAGGCGTCATGAAGTTCATTCTTCATCGTAGTTCCCTTGCTGATGACGTGGGCCAATGCAAACGTTGGACCGTAGCAACAAGTTCAAGCCGCTGATGGTAATAGCCCCCGCAGCCGCGCATGCAGCGCCTGAATGACTGACTGGTTGGTTCAAGAGTACGAGTCACCTTCAAGCATGTTCGCGTGCTCGATGAGCTGGTGCCTTTGCTCGGCGCATGTGATGTGGCTTGCGCATTCGCCCTTCGATGGGTCTCCAGAGAACCCTGTCGAGAGGCGGCCCTGAAGGCTTTACCCGGGATTGCGGACAATCCATTCAATAGGCCAGCGCAGGGGATACCTGCAGTTGGTCAGCGACCGCTCGGGATTTGGTTCAACCGCTTCGAATGTCGGCGTACAACCCCCGAGAATCTGAGCAGGCTGATGCATCTGAAGTCGGGTTTGAACGCCTCAGTCGCACTCGCGGTCCGGAAATTGCGACGGCTTGAATTCCCGACCGATCGGAGACCGGAGTTGCGATATGCCCCACTACAATCACGTAACGTTTGAGATCGACGATGAGTCCGTGCTGCTTGAGCTGGAACTCGAATCAGCCTATCCGCAGGAGCCGCGCCTGTTGCTCCGCACCGATGATGAGCAGCAAGCTCAACTATTGAGTTTTGAAAGACAAACCAACGGCCACGACGTCTTCTCGATCAAAGTGAGCGCAGCTATTCCCTTCGAATACGCTCTGCGCGTCAGCAGGCCGGACCAAAGTTGGTGGATCACCCCGAAGGGCGAGGAACACGACGGACTTCCGCACAACTGGTTTTGTCATGTTCCGCAACGCGAAATTGCCGTCGGCAGGCCGAAACCGGATAACGACATTTGGTATCTCGAAGATCGGACGTCGTCTTCGGCACTGGTGACGCCAGCTTGGGTGAATGACGCGATATTTTATCAAATCTTCATTGACAGATTTGCTCGAAGCGAAGCCGATGGGCTATCACCAAACGCCCAACCGTGGGGCACCCAACCGACTACCGCTAACTTCATGGGCGGGAACCTCAGAGGGATTCTCGATCGACTAGACTACTTGGTTGAACTTGGCATAACTGCCTTGTATCTCACGCCCATCTTCGAAGGTCCGAGCAACCATAAGTACGACACCACCGACTACTTTGCCATAGACCGCCAGTTTGGGGACCTCAGGATGCTGCAAGAGCTGGTGGGCGCCTGCCACGCACGGGGACTGCGGGTCATTCTCGACGGGGTATTCAATCACTGCTCCGACCAGCATCCGTTCTTTCTTGATGTAAGAACCCGCGGGCGACAATCATGCTATTGGGATTGGTTTCACGTACGGAATTGGCCAATTCCTGAGCATTGCAACGATGGTGACGCGCTGAACTGGTACGACTGCTGGTGGGGATTCCATACTCTGCCGAAATTCAACCACAACAACCCGGAAGTCGAAGAATACTTTCTGAAAGTGGCAACCTACTGGCTGCATGAAGCGGATATTGACGGATGGCGACTAGACGTACCCAACGAAGTCGTACAGGGGTTTTGGCCGAAGTTCCGCTGTGCCGTAAAGGCAGCCAAACCTGACGCCTACATCGTCGGCGAAATCTGGGATGACGCCACCCCATGGCTCCAGGGTGATCAATTCGACGCAGTCATGAACTACCGCTTCCAACGGGCGCTACTCTCCCATTTTGCCGAGGGGAATCCAGACGCGCAGTCTTTCGATCAGACACTCAACCGTCTGCTACGAGATTACCCCGAGTCGGCCACGAACGTCATGCTGAATCTGCTCGGAAGCCACGACACGGCACGCCCCATGACCATCGTTGCGAAGCACAACGGGGGTGCCGACGCCCATGCATTCGAGTCACTTAAACTCATGATTGCCATGCAGTTTACGTGGGCGGGCGCACCCTGCATCTTCTACGGTGACGAGATTGGCATGGAGGGTGACAAGGACCCCGATTGTCGCCGATGCTACCCCTGGAATTGGGAGCGGAGCGACGATGCAGACGGTGAGCGCGCCGAACTGCTTGCCTACTACAAGAAGCTCATCGCGCTCAGGAAGGACAATCCCGCTCTACGCCATGGTCGATTCCGCAAGCTCCAGGCTGACTCTCGGTTCTACGCGTTCGAGCGCCGCACCCACGACAACCGTTGCATCGTCGCCATAAACCAAGGCAACCACGAGCGCACCCTCCAGTTGCCTGGGTTGTTTGCGACTGAGCTGTTGGGGGGGCAATCGATCGAGAAAGACCAAGTCTCAGTCGCGGCCCACCGTACCGCGATTGTGCGTATCATGGCTCCAACCAGCGTCGCCCCCGCCATTGGGGATCCTCTTGTCGATTACGAGGCGAGTGATACTGACCTCATTGATTCTCGGCCCGAGCCGACGGAAGCGCAGCCGGGTCAAATGCCGCGACGACTTAGTTTCAGGAAGCGCCCATCATGGCAACGCGCCCTGTCTTGGGGACTCAAGCGACGTGCGACGCAATCGAGTACTTGAATTGATCAGGGTCAGGCCAATTGGCGGGTAGCCATTCGCTGCTCCTGCGGGCAACAACCCAAAGCTCTGCCCCCTTGGTATCGGAGACGCCCGAGGGCCCTGACTCGGTCCAGGCAACTGAAGAGCCCGTGCAACGTGAGACAACTTGCAGAATGCCACGCCAGATTGCAGGTTGCCACGCACCGAGCTTAGTCCCTAGCGCTTTTGCCACCCTTTGCGTCTTTGCTTGCCGGTCCGGGCGGCTTCGGATGTGTCCGATGACTCCAGTGAAATCAGCGCTGGGAGGCAAGCCACTCTGAAACGGGCCCGATCGCTGGATTCACCGGATGTAGTTGGCGACCCCTGCGGAGACCGGGAATCACCAGCAACCGTCCTGGTCCAGTTGGTGCATCTGCGGTGACGTGCCGAGACATCGGGGACTCCGACGTTCGAGCATCGCAATCAGAAGGAGTACAGAAAATGCTATTTACCATTGCCATAGTGTTGTGTGTCCTGTGGGCGCTTGGCCTCGTGACCTCGTTTACGATGGGCGGATTCATACATCTACTGCTCGTCTTGGCGATTGCGGTTGTGGTGATTCGGTTGCTCCAAGGTCGGCCCGCCACCGGATAGAGATTCACGCAAATGGCGGATCTGAGGCGTTCTCGGCGCGCTATGCGCAGGTCGAGCTCGCTGTCGACATGGAATGTGGGCGAGGACCTACTTGGATTTGCCGTACTGCGAGGGAACAAGGAAGATTGCCTCGTGAGTCCACACACTTGAGGCACTTGCTGCACGAGACATGCTCGAGCAATCCGTCGACCGATATACGACCAGCATGGGGGTCAGGAGCACGAAGAAATGAGCAATCCCGTTGATCAAACTCACGCTCGCGCAGTGCATAAGTTGGGGCCACCGGCTCCTCGATTCCCCTGCGCTGGACCGAATGATTCACGTCAGGGCGGCACTGAATCACGAGCCGCCCTCGTCTGGAATGTTGGACCGACCGACACGTTGACGATGGGTACGGAGACGTTCGCGCGGTCGCTTTGCCCCATAAGAAAGAAGAATCCCGAATGGTGGATGGACGTGCGCAGAAAGCATGTCTCGATGTCGCTGCCGATATACGCATTGCGGGACGAGCGGCGTCCCGGGATTGGCAAGTTCACCGACCTTGGCCGCATGTACCGCGACGTGTTCGCGAGACAAGGCATTGACACGCTCATTTTACTGCCCCCTTTCCAGTCGACCCACATCAGCCCCTATTCGCCCGTGAGCGTCTACGCGCTGAACGAATTGTACATTGATTGGACTTGCGTGCCCGAGGTTTGCGATGACCGACTGATGAAGTTGACGCGAACGACGGAGGACCCCCGCTCAGTCCAGTATGAAGATGAATTCGATCGCGCAGAGAAACTGCGACTATTGGCCTATCGGGTGTTCGTGAAGAACGCCAGCACATTCCGGCGCGATCGTTTTGAAGAATTCACGATCAACCAGCAGCAAAATCGCAATTGGCTCAACGAATATGCTTGGTTCATGACGGAACAGCACTCCAACGGCTCAGATATTCATTTGGCAAGGCAATCTGCGGAAAGCCATATGTTTGCCCAGTGGGTCGCTTACAACCAATTCAATGATGCTATCGACGATATCCACGCCGTCGGCGGTCACATCGTCATTGACATTCCGCTATTTCGCGCCAGCAGCGGCGCAGATACGAGCCGACATTCCGAATACTTTCGGTATGGACACCCTGGGGCCGGAGGGCAGACTTGGGGTGACCTGTCGCTATGGAATTGGGACAAACTAAGAAGCGAAGGGTCGCACTTCCTATTGGATCCGACTGAGCATTGGCTGGACTTCGGATGCGACGGTGCGAGGGTAGACGCCGTCGCCAATGCATTCAAACTGGACGGTCAATCCGGTGGCGGTGACGAGCAAGGAGAAGGATTCATCGCAGACTTGGCCAAGGTGTTTCACGACAGAGACGCTTTGCCGCTGGTGGAAGTCCTCTCCGCTCCGAACGTGACGGCGGCCGTGGAAAGCCATGGCTTGTTGGCTCTCTACAGGGACTGGCAAGTCTATAGTACTCACGATTTCGTAAACACGGACCTCAGCCAAGATGCCAGGAACTTCTTGGGGGAGGTTAGGCATTTGTTGCGCGACACCGGAAACATGCGAGGTTGGAAGGGGGCTCTATTCGTCAACATCACGTTTCTTGACGTAGAAGGCGATCCTTACAAGGTCAAACGAGTAGTACATGAGGATGGTCAAGTCAGGTCGACATGGGACACTCAAATGTCGCTTCCGTCCGACCCGGACTACCAAAGCCGGGCCAGATGGGACCGCGGGTTCTCCCTTGCGTGCATCCTGCAGGAAGAAACGGGCCGCAGGCTGGAAAGCGAATCGTTGGGGAACCACCAGACGTTACTTCCAAGAGTCAATCTATCAATCGCAACTGAGCCCCCGAGTAGCGATACGCGATTCTCCGCGAACCGAAACGATCTGCCGCGACTCCCCCATGACCACTTGCTCGCGAACGAGGCAAACGCCTACCTAACTAGGGGCAATGGGTTCAACTTCCAGCAGCAGGGCTACGCAAGTTCGGGTTGGGTCGGGTTCCAAGACGCGCTTTCGACCGTGCCCGATCTCGTTGTTGCGTGCCACCTTGCAGCAAGAGACATTGAGCGATACGTTAAGTACGTCCTGAGGCTCATCCCACAAGCAGAGGCAATCCAAGCATGGGCAAGCCGTACATTTTGTCAGGTTCACACGCCGCAGCAATTGAGGGCCTGGGCGAGCCAGTTTGAGGACCAATTGAGGATGCACGCGCGACGGCGCGTTGAATCTTGGCGGAGATACGAGAATGGCGGCATCAAGGAAATGCCGCGGGCCGCGCGGTTACACGAGAGTCCGAGTGAAATAGCAGCAGATAGCCAGACTCCACATTCATGAACGTGTATTCTCGCTCCTAACCTGCATTGCGCACACTGGCGAGCGATCCTACGTCCTGCGTGGTCGCGTTGAGCAGGATCCTCTTGGTACCCGCGATGCGGCGTTCAACTTGCGCGTGTCGCACCAAGTAGTACGGCAGCTACGGCGGGTTAGAGTAGGTGTTGCCTCCAGGCAGGTGGCGATAGGCGACAATACTGGGGCATCCGCTGTGCACGTATCTTGCGTTCTTTGCCTCATGCAACGCGATCGACTACAGCTGACACTCCGACATCTCGGTATCAATCCCTCCAACTACAAAGTATTGAAGCTCCTGCCCCTTGTATACGTTGCCTGGACCTCGGGTAAGATGAGCCCCGAGCGCGAGATACGGCTCGTGAATCTCGCGCATAACCACTTCGCCATCGGCGAGGCTGGAGAGCATATCCTCAGAGGATGGCTCCGCAGGTGCCCAGACCTTGCCTATTTCAAGGAAGGCTTACACGATATTCTACTCTTGGCACACGCACCCGACGAAGCTGCATTCGAAGTGGAGGACCTATCAATTCTGCTTGCGTATGCTGAAGCAATCGCACGAACGACCGCAGAAGCGATGGACGCGCCTGCGTCAGTGACGGTGGCCGAGGAGTTGGCATTGGCAGAGATTGCACGCGATCTAGGCATCGATGACGGCGTGAGCTGGGGCGCGCTCGTTCGGGAGCTCAGGGCGGCGAGTTAGACGGACCGAATGGGCGCGCGCCCGCTGACAAGCGGCACACGTGAGTCACCCTAGCGTCTTCATGCTGATGCGACGCACATCCTGTTGCCGGAGGATCGACAGTACGCGGTGAGGGCCTAGTTTTTCAGCCGATATCCAGTCCGTACCATCCACCAAACCAGGAGCAGCAGCATGACCAGAAAACCAACTGTCATGCCCAAGCTGATACCAACGGAAACGTCCGAAATGCCGTAAAAGCTCCAGCGAAAGCCGCTAATAAGATAGACGACCGGGTTGAATAGAGCGACTTTTTGCCAGCGGCCAGGGAGCATGTCAATCGAATAGAAGGCGCCACCCAAGAAAGTCAGAGGGGTTACGATCAGCATCGGAATGAATTGGAGTTGCTCGAAGCCTTTGGCCCAGATCCCGATGACGAAACCGAAGAGGCTAAAGCTCGCGGATGTGAGTAGTAGGAAGGCGAGCATCGACCACGGGTGGAGAATCTGCACCGGTACGAAGCAAGTAGCCGTTGCCAAAATGGTAAGGCCGAGCATGACCGATTTGGTCGCAGCCGCACCGACGTAGCCAATGACCATTTCAAGGAACGATATCGGCGCCGAAAGCAATTCGTAGATCGTACCCGTGAACTTGGGAAAGTAGATCCCAAACGATGCATTGGAGATACTTTGAGTGAAGAGCGACAACATGATGAGGCCCGGCACGATGAATGCGCCATAGGCCACGCCGCCTACGGTTGACATGCGAGAGCCAATGGCCGAGCCGAAGACCACGAAGTAGAGCGATGTGGTGATGACTGGCGCAACTACGCTTTGTAGCAGCGTGCGCATGAATCGAGCCATCTCGAAGCGATAGATGGCCCATACGCCATGGTGGTTGAACAGAATTCGATTCATGACTGCGCTCCGGAACGGTCGCTAACAAGGCTGACGAAGATATCTTCGAGCGAACTCTCATGGGTATTCAGATCCTTGAAGCCGATCCCCAACTCAGATAGTCGACGCAGTAGTGTCGGAATATCGGTCCGCCCATCACTTGGGTCGAACGTGAACTGTAGCTCATGGCCGTGGTCGTTCAGCGTGAGCGAATAGCCCGCAAGCTCAGCCGGTAGTGCTGCCATGGGCACTTGCAGGCTCAAAGTGAGCTGGCGTTTGCCTAGCTTCTGCATCAGCTTGCTCTTTTCCTCGATTAGAACAATGCCGCCCTTGGAGATGATCCCAATCCGATCCGCCATCTCTTCTGCTTCCTCGATGTAGTGGGTGGTCAAGATGACGGTTACGCCATTGTCGCGAAGTCTCCTCACGAGGGCCCACATATCACGACGCAGCTCCACGTCGACGCCCGCGGTTGGTTCGTCCAAGAACAGTATTTGAGGTTCGTGCGACAGCGCTTTGGCGATCATCACCCGTCGTTTCATGCCGCCCGAAAGCCGCATGAGCTTCTCCGACTGCTTGTCCCAAAGTGACAGGCTGCGCAGAAGGCTTTCGAGGTATGCCCGATTGGGGCCACAGCCGAACAATCCACGGCTGAAGGCGACGGTGGCCCACACTGTCTCGAAGGCGTCGGTAGCCAGTTCTTGCGGGACGAGACCTATCCTGGATCGGGTGGTTCGGTAGTCGCGCAGGATGTCGTAGCCATCGACGCTGACGGTGCCACTCGTCGGTGTGACAATACCGCAAACGATGTTGATGAGCGTCGTCTTGCCCGCGCCGTTCGGGCCAAGCAAGGCAAATATCTCCCCCTTGTTGATCGAAATATCGATACTCTTCAACGCGATCAGTCCCGAACTGTAGGTCTTGGTCAGTTTGGATATGGAGAGGATAGGGCTCATTATGGCGACTCTAGCGCATGGGTGTTCAGTGCGGCCAGGCAGTGTTCAAGTACCGCAGAAGGTTTGAGTCACTCGCTCTTCGGGTAGGGGTGATTCGGCCAAGTACGCAAACGCGGGCTGGTCGTCGAAGGGCCGTTGCAGTACCCGCACGAGCGTTTCGAATGGCTCGAAGTCACCAGCCATTCCAGCTGCTATTGCTTGCTCGACGCGGTGATTGCGCGGGACGAACGCCGGGTTGGCTCGCCGCATCGAAAGGCTACGCACCTCGGGCGTGCCGTCGTCTAGGAGTAATCTTGCTCGCCACGCTTGGGCCCAGGTGTGGAATATCGCTGGCTGATCGAACAGTGACGCCATGTGCGCGTCTGCCAAGGAGTCTTCGGTCGCGTTGCATAGTGCACGAAAGAAGACCGTATAGTCGACATGACTCGAGGCGAGCCGCTCGAGGAGGTCCGCGGCGAGAGCCTGGTCGTTCTCGGTTTCGCGCAAGAGTCCGAGCTTGGCGCGCATCACGCGGGAATAGGCCGTGTTGAACAGAGCAGGGAACCGTTGCAGTTGCTCGGTGGCAAGACGGGCTGCTTGCTCTTCGTCGTCAGCGATGAGGGGCAGGAGTGTCTCGGCAAACCGTGCGAGGTTCCATTGGGCGATGCGGGCCTGATTGCCAAACGCGTATCGTCCGGCGTGATCGATGGAGCTGAACTTCTTTTTGGGATCGTACTCGTCGAGGAAGGCGCAAGGACCGTAGTCGATGGTTTCGCCAGAGATCGAGGTGTTGTCGGTGTTCATTACGCCGTGTACGAACCCCACACCGAGCCATGCTGCGACTAGGATCGTTTGCGTCTCGATCACGCGTTCGAGTAGTCTCAGTGCATCGTTCTGAGCCTTGACGTTGGCGCACGGGTCGAGCGGATAGTGGCGGGCGAGCGTGTAGGTTGTCAGTATTTTCAGCGCTTCGCGATCAGCGCGCGCGGCAAAGAACTCGAAGGTTCCCACGCGAATGTGGCTTGCGGCCACGCGCGTCAAGACCGCTCCTGGCAGGGCCTTCTCGCGAACCACCGGCTCGCCCGTGGTCACTGCGGCGAGGGCACGCGTAGTGGGGATGCCCAATGCCGCCATGGCCTCGCTCACGATGTACTCGCGCAACACTGGACCGAGCGCTGCGCGACCATCACCTCCGCGCGAAAACGGCGTACGACCCGCGCCCTTGAGCTGTATATCCCGTCGCTTGCCGTCGACACCGACGACCTCACCCAGAAGGATTGCCCGCCCATCGCCAAGCTGCGGCACGAATCCGCCGAATTGGTGCCCTGCATACGCGAGCGCCAACGCTGCTGCGCCATCGGGGACCACATTGCCCGCCAGGATCTGAGCTGCCTCGGGCGAAGCGAATGGCGCGTGGTCGAGGCCCAGTAACTCCACAAGTGGGTGATTTACTTTAACGACGCGGGGCGCGAGCACTTTCGTCGGAGCGATGTGAGCGTAGAAACGCTCTGGCAGGCTTGCGTAACTGTTGTCGAAAGCGATATTCATGCTGCAAGTGGGTCCGCACGTGTACCTAGGTCTTGACCTCGCGGAAGGCTAGTGACGCCATGCGCCATCGCGCTCCATTGAGCGAGGTCGCCGCACTCGGGGGCGCAAGACCCAGGCAGAAGGCGCATCGGACTGCTGCCGCAGTAGCCAACTAGGATGGTTTCGGAACTTGCTATCGCCGGATAGGTTGGCGCGGGCTACCAGTAGTTGGTGTCGCGTCCTATGCATAGCACGCTTTTTCGAGGCGAAAGATGAGCGCAAATTTCCAAGCAGTCGGTATTGTTTCCGTTATACTGGCTCTGCCGTGTCTGGCCCAAGCGCACATCTCGTTGGACGCGCCGCTCTCGCGCTACTACCTGACGACGAGCAATCAGGCAGACCAAACCAAGCTCAAGTTGGGTCCGTGCGGCGTCACTGGTGACAAACGCACGACGAACCCAGCACTCGTCACCACCTTCAAGCCTGGTGAGACGATCACGGTGACTTGGCGTGAGACGGTTCAACATCCGGGACACTTTCGCCTTGCCTTCGATAGTGATGGTCAGGACTTCGGCTTGCCTGGCGCGGCATCACCGAGCGGTGCCGTCGTGCTCGCTGATGCCATTGCAGATCGCAGCGGCGCCAATGGATTGGTCTATGAGCAGCAGGTTACGCTGCCGAATATCGAATGCTCCAACTGCACTTTGCAGTTGATCCAAATCATGACGACTGCAGGTCCACCCTATGCGGCCGGCGACTTGTACTTCAACTGCGCGGATCTCGTGCTCAGGGTCGCAGGCGGTGGTACAGGGACTGGAGGTACCGCTGCTGGATCGTTGGGTGGCCGTGGTGGGAGCGCCTCGGGGACTGGCGGAAGCCCTGCGAGTGGTGGGGTCGTCCTATCGAGTGGCGGTCGGCCGGGAGGTGTTGGTGGCAGTACACCCATGGGGGGCAATATGACTGGCGGCAGTATGATTGCGACGGGTGGAAGTCCTGTCAGCGGTGGTGGTGCTTCCACGATGGGTGGGAGTCCTGTCAGTGGCGGCGGCACGCCCACGACGGGTGGGAATGCCGTTAGTGGCGGAACCAAAACGAACGCGGGCGCCGCTAGCCAAGGGGGGGTCACCGTCAACGGTGGTCGCAGCGCATCAGGTGGTGAAATCCTTGCCGCACTTGGCGGAGCTGCCACGCTGGGTGGCGAGTCGCACAGAGTGCCAGACCCATCTGCAGGCATTGGTGCAGGACCCGCAAGCGGTACCCTCGATACGGGTTGCTCGTGTCAGCTGTTTCGGCACAATTCTGGGCCGAGCGGCGCATTGTTCGCCCTGATCGCGATCGGCGCGCTCCGACGCAGGCATCCGACGAAAATCCAGTCAGTTGGGAAGTCGTAGCGCGAGCTAATGGCCGGAACCCTAGAGCTTGCAGTTTGCGCATGCATACTCTGGCGCAGCTCGGGCCTACAGGTTGACCGGTGGCCTCATTCGTTCCAGTTGTTGCAAAAGTAGGCCAGCTGTGCGCCACACCAGCAGCTTCGTGGGCTGGACGAGCCACTGAAGGCTAGCGGGGGCCTACTCGACCTGATTGACGATACCGAGTCTCGAGATATTGAACTTGAACCGTCGACTGCCGCTGGCGACCGTCACTGTGATCGTATCGATGTCCAACCTGGCGAACCCGAGCGTGAGTTCGCGATTTTTCGGCGTTGTGAGTCGATAGCTGCCCGCCTGGGGCACTGGATCGATCCAGCGCACTTGTACCCCCTCAATGTCAAGGCTCGAGCTTCCCCGCGGGCTGATCCACTCGCGAGCCCCGTTGATTTCCATTCCCTCGGCAATTCCCGCAGCCAGGGGCTTCTGGACGCGGTCACCGGAAGCCTCCATAGCGAATCCGTCGCTCAACCGCGTTGCCGTGCCCTCATGGACAACGTGGCGGCTCGGAACGGTGAGGTTGTAGGTGACGGTGGCGGTGCCATCGACCTGTACGACTCCGTTGGATAGACCGTTCCATTCGTGTTCAAGTACGACTTCCGCCACATCGTTGCGGGATATCGTCACGGCGGACTGTCCGGTAATGACGTGTCCATGGTAGAGACAGACGGCGTCGGCAACGCCATAGTTGACTGTCACGGTCGTTCCTGCTCGGCTCACGCTTGCACAAGGAAGTTGGCTTTTGACAAACTCAGCCAAGTTCCGCATCGCCGACTCGACACCAGCGCCAATGGTGAAATTTGTGGAAATCTCGACTACGTCGGACGAAAGAGCTTGCGCTTGTGCGTCCAAGCCCGACTCTTCCAACGCGATTTGTGCGTCAGCAGCTACGAATTCATCCTGAGCATTCTTGTCTCGTGGGCACCCAGTCAACGCGAATGGCAAGGCGATGAGAGCGGTGAACCGCAACAGGCGTGCGTTCGACATGATGCCAGAAGCATACGGTGGGCATCGGTTGACGGCAGCGACAATTCTTCATCGTGACGACATCCTACATCGTCATGAAACGTGGAGAAGTTCGGCCAGTGCTTCGAACCGAATTCAGTCTTGTTTGACGAAA
Source organism: uncultured Polyangiaceae bacterium (assembly GCA_964454965.1). Classification (GTDB taxonomy): domain Bacteria; phylum Myxococcota_A; class Polyangia; order Polyangiales; family Polyangiaceae; genus FEN-1139. Next base: position 33,930 of record CAYVXY010000010.1, read on the forward strand.
ATGCGTGGACTTGCGGTGAGCTGCAGCGGTTGGCCAGTGGCAACCGAGGTAGAACTGAGAGTCCGAGCGTAGTCCCAATCATACCTTATGAAGGCGGATGAACTGGGAAGGCTCCCTGTGGCCGTTTCGTCCGCTCCTGTGGCACGTGCCCAGAGTACCAAGGTGAGTCTTCCCTCGGACGACTGAAATGCTGCTCCGCGCAATGATTCTGTCAGGGCGAGTGCGGCGGTCGCGGCAGGATCATAGTTGGCTTTGCTAAGGAACGTTGCAAGCGTCTTGTAGGCAATGCCAGCACTTGTGGGTTCAGCTTCATCCGTCGTTCGGAGGTCGGCAACGGGCAAATAGAGCCCCATCAGCTGGTACGGATCATCGGCAAATTCGACTGCTTTGGCATCCGAGAGAACGAACCAATCGACCCCGTCGATGCCGCGTGCCTGCGCTTGTGTCATGACCTTGAGCAGGTAATTGACAGCATATTCATCACCACCGGGAAACGCTGCGACCGGCGCGTGTGGCGCACCGGTTTCCGTATTCTCCCATCCGTCGATACTCGCTCCGGCCTGGGTGACCTCGGCGGAAAGCCTTTCCACCTGCTCTAGGTACCCGTCGAGCGCCAAGTCGGAGCTTCCCTTCGTGTAAACGGGATAGTGATGGAAACTAAGGACGTCCAAGTAGTCACCTCCCGTGGTTGGATACTTCGTCGTCGCCGTGCCATCGACGGGATTGTCCGTGTAGCGAAGGATTGCTCCGAGGAATGAAGGGTAGCCGATGCCGCCGGTCGCGATCTTGGCGTCGGGATCGGCCAAGCCTGCCGCCACCTTCGAGACGCGAAGCATTCGCACGTAATCGTAGATGCTTCCGTTGAATCGCGGCAAATCTGCCGCCACGGGGGCGCGTTGCCTCCAGGCTTCGGTCACCTGCCAATCGCTTACCCAGTCGGGTTCGTTCCAAATCTCCCAAATCTTGATCAAGTCCTTGTACGTCTTGACCGTTTGGTAGACATAGCTACCCCAATAGTTGTCGGGATTGATCGAGCCATCGTCCAACAGGATCGGTTCGTAGAGATTCCTCGGCACATAATGGACCAGTTCCCACTCAGCGGCCGATGCGGGTGCCGTAGAGTGAGGTCGCGTCGGCGAAGTCAAGAAGCCCACATGACCAGTCAGCCCCAAGGAACTGTACGTGGCCAAATCAGCAAGCTCGATCCCCAAGCCCCAGCGGTCCAAGTGAGTTTCCGGTAGAGATACTCGCTGACTGTTGCAGCCACGAAGGGCTTCGAGCTTGGCGAGGTCCCCATCGTTCCAACTCGGGTTTGGAAACCCCGCGTTGATTCCATAGCGAAAGAATCCGCCCAGTGGATTCGCTGGCGAGAACCCGTTGCTCGACCTCGATGATGCACCCGCCTGCCCGCCCAGTCCGCCAACGCCTTGCAAGGTTCCGTCCGAACCATGTGCATAGGGCGCAGAGGGATCCAGGATGCTCCCTCCCTTGACGTCATGACTGCCGCAAGCCATTAGTCCGAAGGCAAAGATCAAAGCGAGCCCGAGGAGTGTGCTTCGCATCAGTCAGGCAGAATCTCACGTCGCGCTCGCGGCTGCAATGCTAGGCACGAGGTGCGAGCAGCGACCACCCCGCGATACCGTCTCCAGAGTCGCTGGGCAACGGGCAAGCCTACCGAATCAAAATGCTATCTGGCACGCAGCCACCTCTGTAGGATTCATTCGTGCTCGGACTAGGGCGATCCCGTCGCGGATGAGTCATTCTCGAGCACAATGGGCAGGTCGCCGATATTCGTGACCACCACGCACCGACCAATAAGAGCGTTCGTGCGCGCAGCAGAAATGTCGACGTGCCTGATACTGCTACACGCTCAGACTTCGGTCTGCGTCATGTCGGATTTCGGACTTGCATCAGTGGAAAGAGCAGTCGAGCAATGGGTCCTGGCTCGGTCGCCGTTGTTCAGTCTCTGCGGAATCCGCTCCAGTGTGCGCAAGTATGCAAACGTGTAGGCGCTGGGCGTACTTATTGGATCTGTTCGACGTCCGTTCTGACGGAAGCCAAGACGCGTGCCACTCTAGCTAGCCGAAGCCATTCGGAGCCGTGAGCACGTGCCCGGTCCGTGTTTGATTGCATGATTGCCAAGACAGCCGAGCGCAAGACGATCGCCGTTCTGGTCGACTACATGAACCTGTTCGCGGACGGATACGAGAAGGAATTTCGTGGGCTGTTCGAACGCGTTTGCAGGGCGCGCGATTTGAACCTGGTGTTTGTGTATGGGCGAGCCCTCAACCACACCGATCCGGGTTCTGCCGCGCACAACCAGATCTACGACTTGCTCCGTCCTCCGCGCATCAACGGCATCATTGCCTTGTCGAGTTCCATCACTTCCTACTGCGGGCTCAGCGGCGCAGTTGCATTCTTCGAGCGCTACAAGTCGCTGGCGCGATGCAGCGTCGGACTGGTCGTGCCAGGCGTTCCCAGCATCGATGTTGACAATCGGTTGGGCATGGAGGCGTTGCTTGAGCACCTCATCTTACAGCATCGCTATCGCCGGATCGCTTTCATTCGCGGGCCAAACGAAAACGCAGAAGCGAACATTCGCTTCGAAGTCTATCGCTTGGCGCTCGAGCAAAACGGCATCCCTTTCGACGCGCGGCTCGTCGAGTTTGGCAACTTTGGTCGTCATGCTGGAACTGCTGCAATTAAGCGACTTCTGGCGGGCTCGGACAAGCCCGACGTCGTGGTCGCCGCTAACGATGAAATGGCCCTTGGGGCAGTCGACGAGCTTGTTGCACACGGCTATCGCGTTCCGCGCGACGTTGCGGTAGTTGGCTTCGATGACTTAGTAATGGCTCGCCTGGGCAACCCGCCGTTGACGACGGTATCGCAACCACTCGAAGCCATGGTCGAGCTTGCGATCGAACTCGTTGTGCAGCAGCTCTCTGGCTGCCTCGTTCCCGATGTCTCGTCGCTCACGACCCAATTCGTTCGACGCGAGTCTTGCGGCTGCCATGAAGATGCATCCCCGCCCATTGGTCCGCTGGTGCCATGCATTGGGGTGCCCTCACGCGACGAGGTTGCGTCGAGAGCGGCGGCTTTGCGAAGCCTTGTGCAGGCGCCCGAGGCCGCACGCTCCGTTGAGGATCCAGATGCTCTCTCCCTGCTAGACGCAATCGAGCGAGAGTTTTCTGGGCAGCCCGAGGCGTTCATTGTCGAGTTGGGAAACGTATTGGCAGCCGTCGGCTCTGGCAATGAACGCTACCAGAATCTTCAAACCACGATCACGTGGCTGCGTCGAGAATTCAAGACAGTCGCAACGCCTGAACTCCAGGATCTGTGGCACCAAGCACGTAGTTTGATTGCGCTCACCAATACTCGCAGACAGGAACAGTTGCGACTCGATCATGACTTCGAGTTCTTTCGACTGACCGACATCGGGGAACGGTTTGGAGCGGCTCTAGATCTGCCCGCGCTCAAATCTGCCCTGTCGGGTTCGCTGCTCAGACTCGGCATGGATTGCGCGTTTATCTCTCACTTTGCCGACACGAATCAGCGCGAACTCGAGTGCCTAGTTGCGGTGCGTGACGGAGCCGCGTACGAGGTAGAAATGCCACGATTCCCAGCGGAGTCGTTGCTCCCGCCCGGTGCGTTTCCACAGCAGCGACGCACGACGTTTCTGGTCTTTCCGCTTGCCTTCGACGCGCAGCTCTTGGGCGTAGCTGTGTTCGAGGTGCGTCCTGGTGTCAGCGGCTACCAGATCGTCCGAGACCAAATCAGCGCAACGCTTCGCAGTATTGCGCTCCACCAAGAAATAGTGAGGCAAACGAAACTGCATGAGTGGTTCATTCAAGAACAAGAACGTCAGGCGACTGCAGAACGGATTCAGTCGCTCAGCGTGTTAGCTGGTGGCGTCGCACATGACCTGAACAACGTGCTTGGACCGCTCGTTGCGTTGCCGGATCTGATTCAGGAGCAGCTGAGTCGACTGCTGTCGCCTCTTGACGATTCCGTCGTCGAGCTTCACGCTGACATCGAGACGATCAAAATAGCTGCACTGCGGGCAACACAGACGATCAAGGATCTGTTGACTCTGGGGCGTCGCGGCCACGCGGCAAAAGTGCCATTGGACTTGAACCAAGCGATTGCTCGATGCCTAGCGACAGACACTCTTCGACAAACGCGTGAACCGGCTCAAGTCGTCCTCGAGCTTTGTGCCGAACCATTGTTCGTCCTCGGCTCGGAGTCGCACCTGGGGCGCGCTGTCGCCAATCTGGTCAATAACGCCGTTGAAGCCACGGAGAGTGGCGGACAGGTCGTGGTGCGTACGGCGCCGGCAATTCTGCATGAACCCTGTCTCGGCTATGAAACCATTGCGGCGGGCAGCTACGCACTAGTCATCGTGTCGGACACGGGCCGTGGGATCGCGCCTGAAGACGTAGGCAGACTCTTCGAGCCATTCTTCAGCAATAAGCACCTAAGCGATCGCAGTGGCAGCGGACTCGGGCTCGCCATCGTCCACGGGGTGGTCAAAGAGCATGGCGGGTTCGTCAATGTCGAAAGCGTGGTTGGTGGTGGAACGACCTTCACACTCTTTTTCCCGCGCACCACCGAGAGGCAACGGTCCGTGGTTCCTTTGGCGGAAGACCCAGGCGGTGATGCGACGATTCTCGTGGTTGACGACGAGCCAGTTCAACTGCGTACCTGCCGAAGGGTACTCAATCATTTGGGGTACCAGGTAGATACCCTGGGCAGTGGGAGGCAGGCCTACGAGCTCTTCCTGGCCAATGCTACTAATGTGACGGCTGATGCGCCAACCGATGCGTCGCGCAAAAGCCCTTACGATCTTGTGATCTTGGACATGCTCCTCAACGAGCAGGACGATGGCCTGTTGCTGTTTGACAAGATTCGAGCGCTCTACCCCGACCAAAAAGCCATCATCGCCAGCGGGCATGCTCCGAGCGAACTCGTGGAGCGCGCCGTCGAAGGCGGGCTCATCTGGCTGGCCAAGCCTTATACGCGGGCAACATTGGCGCGGGCAGTCCATGCGGCGCTCACTCGTGACATCCACCGGTCAGCACGGCCATGCTCAGACCTACCGACAGCGTGCACGAGTGGCTCGGGACGAGGCGAACGCTAATCTGCATCCCGAGTCTGGCAGTCCTCAACCATAGACCGGCAGGTTGAGCGCGTTGGCAGGTTTTCAGCGTTGGATCAACCTGATAGGAATGCTCACGGTGCCCGGCCTAGTGGACCCATATTTCCAATGAAGTGTATGCAGACCGGGCGTAAGCGAGAGGCGCTCACATGTCTGGATCGGGCAAGCCCTTGAATTCATGAAGACTGAGGTTTCATTTCAGGGTCTAACCCACTAGTCCGTCGGGACACAATGTTCGCGTCCACGCGGGTCGGGCTGCCAACGGCAGGGTTGGCCCCTCACGTGATTCTAGTACTGCTCCAGCGCTCCGCATAAACCTTCAGTGAATTTAGTGGGTTAGGTGCTGTAGCTCGTGAGGAGGTTCCAGTAGTTGCAGAGCAGACCGTGCCAATGCGTCTCGTTGGTGTACGATTCAGGCGTGACTCTTGGGCGGAGCTCATTGAACATGGCAATGACCGAAACCAACGCCATTGGATTTCGAATCCAGTCTAGCGACGTAGGTCAACTTGAAGTCAAGTGCTGGGGTTTCTGGACTGCAGAGACGGCAGTTGCTTTCGAGCGTGAGGCGCTTGCCGCATGTCGCGCGATTTCGAGTCTGAGCGGCTGCGCCTGGAATGCGGCTGAGATGAAGCCGCAGGCCGAACACGGGCAGATTGCGATCCGTAAACTCATGATCATGTTGAGTACCCTGGATGCGACCGACTGTCGTATCATTGCCGACAACGCACTAACCATGATGCAACTGGTCCGGTTAGCTCGCGAGAGTGGTCTGTCCACCTCCAAGGTTCGAGAGAGCTGGAGATAAATGAGCCATTGACCATGATGCGTAACAGTGCGATGTCTGTGGGAGAAGTGATTGTGCAGGACGATCAACAGGCAGTTCGCCAAGCCACCTTGAGGTTCTACGAAGCCCTCGACGACCTACTCTGCAATGGGGAAACAGCGGCCATGGCCGAGATATGGGCTCATGCGGATAACGTATCCACGGTTCATCCGTTTGGACATTGGGCGATTGGGTGGGACGAGGTTTGGGCCTGTTGGAAGGAGTCAGCTGCTGTCTTCTCCTACTATCGGGGACATGCCAACCGCACTGATGGGATCGGAACCATCCACGATCTCAAGGTTACCGTGATTGGCGATATGGCGTACACGTTTGGAACCTATAAATCGCTCATGTACTTTCCAGATCACCCGAGACCGCTCAGCGTCAACTGCACGGACGTCCTGGCGCGTTGCAATGGCCAGTGGAAGATGATTCACCATCATGCCGATCAGGCCAGTGAGGACTACCAGAAAGCGCTCGCTCGCTTGGTCGAAAGCTGAGCGAGCGCCTCCTAGCGTGCAGTAAACTATATGGGGTAGCAGAACCGCGTCGACCGCCGGACGATCCTGCGTCGATGCAATCAGGTGACAGTCTCACTCCCAACGGTAGGGAATCATGGGTTCGGTTTTGGCCCATAGCTGTACCGAGCCATCGTAGAACTTCACGTTCGGGTAACCGAGCACCTGGGTCAATACAAACCAGGCCGCACTCGCATACCCACCGACACCGCAGTAAACGATTATCTCGCGACCGCCGAACCAACCGGCAACACCCGACACCATTCTGCCGAGCACGCTTGGTTCTTTGAAGATACCGTCTGTCGACCACAGCCAAGGTGTTGGTAGCGACTTCGCAGAGGGGATGTGGCCGGCCTTGTCCGCGAACGGTTCGATCGTCACTCCGAAATAGACATCGGAACCTCGCGCGTCGAGCAGAGTAGAGCGCCCAATGTGTTCCTTTACGTATTGCGTCGAAACGAAGATGGACGAACGCGCTTCACCCGAATAAGCCACCGGGGAAACGATGGGGATGTCGGTTGCGACGGACCCGCCCTGGGCTATCCATTGGGGATAGCCACCATCCAGGACAGAGGCGTTCGTTACGCCGGCATAGATGAGTGTTTGTGCCACACGCGTAGCTGCGGAAAATCCGTAAGATGCTGGTTCTCCTGGGTTCGGCGCTGACACTACGACGACCCACGAGCTCGGCAGGATCCCCAATGACCCAAGCGTTGCAAACAACACAGTTTGGCTTGGGATCTCTAGGAGCAGGTCGTCTTTCATCGTAACCCAAGCGGACTCCGGGATCTGAAACGGTGCGCTGACCGATTTCGGGATATGTCCCTCGCGATAGTTCTGCTCCGGTCGAACGTCCAAGATGACGAGATTGGCGCGATTGGCGTTCGCCTGCAGCCAACTTGCCGAAATGATGGGCTTCAATGTCCTTGGGCTACCCCAGTCGGGCCGCGCGCTCGTGTTCGATGCCCATGTCAGGATCGTTGCCAGGGAAATACCCGTCCAAATTGCACTGTTTGAAATGCTCATTGATGACCTCCTCGTGCAACACTATAGTCTATCCCTGTAGTCCTGTAGTAGTGCTTTCTTGCGTGCGGTATCCCCGCTGTGAGTTGCGAGGGTATCAAACGTTCCCGAACGATTGGTACTTGTTGGGTGGTATCTACGAAGCGGGTAGGTTCATGTGCTCTTGTTGACTGGGCAATGGGGGATGTTTGTTGCGTCGCGTTTGGACAAAAATCTGGCTGTGATGCAATCGTTTGATAAAGAATGTATCGCCGCGCCTGAGCGCGGTTCGTCCGGGAGAACCGTTGTCAACGGTGGTGAAGGACATTCTAACGGACAGGGCCGGTCGATGGTGTCGGGTGGATGTCGATTCGCATCCCCGCCGGTAGGTTGCTCGGCTCGCTTTCGGTTACGTAGACAATCCCGCCGGGTGAGTCGTAACTGGCATGTCGTAGTGGTTTCAAATCGCCCGAGCAAGGCGCGAGGGCGGTACTTCACCTCGCGACTGCGCCGGAAGTGAGAAGAGCTCCGGGAGCTACTTCGCCGACACGAAGGAGGAAAAGCCCTGCCGAGTGGCTCTCGATGACATGCGCGATGAAGCACTCGGCGAGTGCGTATGGACTGAGACTGAGCGACTCGTTGCTCGTGCTACGGAGCGGGAGTTCGCAGCGTTGGTCGACCGACCCTGGCGACCAAACGAAGAAGACCCGGTGCAGCCAAGCACCGAGTCTTCTTCAGGGAGGGAGAACTGTCTCCCGACAGTGGGCCATATAGGAATCGAACCTATAGCCTCCGGATTAAGAGCGAGTAACACGGAGCTAGCAGACGCTAGCAACGCGTCGCAAGGAAGCGAAAACGTTCAGGTTGGGTCAAAGGGCCGTGTCCAACGGTCCCAACGAGAAGCACCCATTCACGGAGATTTTGCTGCACGCTTGTTACATGAACTAGCCAAGTCGCCTGTATCCGGAGGCGGTGGGTCTCGACGTTCGCGGGGCAAGAAGTCAGCGTCCCGGACGGCGGCAGGCACCCGGTTGCTCACGGTTCGTCAGGCGGCGGCCGTGCTCAAGGTGAGCACGTGGATGATCTACGCGATGGTCCAGCGGGGGGAGCTGGAGCACGTGCGGGTGAGCAATGCGATTCGGGTAATTGTTCGAGCGCAGGAAAAATAGCTACTACGCTGCGAGGGGCCTGTGCCCCAAACGAATCCCGTCCAAGGCGCGCACGTTCGTACGATGTTTCGTCACCTCAACTTCAATGATTGCGCCATTCGTCATTTCTTCGACTTCGCCCAGTCCCCAAATGTCCCTCATGATACTCCTGATCGGTCCTCCATGAGTAACTATCGCCACGGTATCTAGCGACGACCTCTGAACCATCCGAACGAAGCGGGAGACTCGCTTCGTCAACTCTTGGTATGTCTCAATGCCCGGTGGCGCGTCGGGGCTGCAAGGTCCAAGCTCTCCAAGCCTCCGGTACTCTTCTTCCGGCCATTGGGAGCTCAGCTCCGGGTAAGCACCATAGATATCCTGTTCGTTCAGATCACTTGAAGTCGCCATGTCGCAATGCAACGCCGCCGATATAATCTCCGCCGTTTTTACCGCGCGAACGCGGGCACTGGAAAAAACGACCTGCACCTTTCGTTCAGCGAGCTTTGAAGCTACGACACGCGCCTGCTCTCGGCCGCAATCCGTCAGCTGATCGTCGTAGTCGCCGTCATAGCGCTTTCTGGTATCGGACACGCTTTCCCCATGCCTAACTAGGAACACAATCATAATGCTTGTTTGTATTCCACAGTCTAACATGGACGGGTTACGGATCAAAACGTCGCAGGAGTACAGTGGCCCAAGTGCTGAACATCAGTGCCCACGTTTCCCTGAACCCAGTGGCTGGAAATCGTAGTCGAATCCGAAACGTGCTGGTCCAAACAGCGCAATGCCGTGCTCCGAATGCCAGAACGTGAGCGCCGGCGTTCCCATTACGAGTACGTCTATGCCCGCAGCAATCTGAGAAATGGAAATCGGCATCAACGTTGACGCGTCGAGAAGGGAAATCAGGTCGGGAACGCTGCAGACGTATCTGCCGTCGCAGGCAAGAAACGTGAACTCATTCTTATAGTGCAAATCGAACGCAAGTCCTCCAAATTGACCGGCGCCGACGATATGCAGCACGCCAGAAAGAAATCCTGGATCGTGACGCAACTTGTTGTCAACAACCGTACCGGCGCCTATGAGACTAGACCCACAAACTTCCTCCAAGGCATCCGCCGCCTCCCGCGCAGAATAGCACCGTCGTAGTCTGTCGCCCGTTTGAAGCGCTCGAGATACTGTTCCAGGAGGAAGAATTGCTCGAGCGTCGAAAGGTCGCAATGGCCTTCCCGCCACATAGCAGTAGCCGCCTGACGCGACGGCGAAAGCTCGATAGACGGCCTCCAGAACTGCAAGATCGCTGGCATTCCTGACCAACAGGACATCGCCGTCACCATTTGTGACCGCAACTGGAGTCGGCGACAAGTCATGAATACCATACACGTCCATTTGCTCCTCCGGAACGGCGCGTCCGCCAACCATGTCAGTGTCGATGACAGGAATGCCCAATCTGCCCGCCACCCAAAGCGCATTGATCTCGGAGCCAATTTCGCCAGGTATGACACCACGGATCGGAGCCCCGATAGACTCTTCAAGTTGCCGTACCGCGTTTACAAGAGCATCGTAGTTCTTCTTGGTACCACCGCTCGCGCCAATCGCGTAGGCAGTGCAGAGCCAGTCATCGGTTGACAGATCGTCAAAAGATGCCAATTGGACTTTGGCGTCGTCTCCGAGCCGGCTCATAACGAACATGCTTACGTCACGGGGTACGCCACCGCCGCACGAGAAAAATGCAGACCCGAGAAAGAGACTTCGAAGTTCATCTTGATCGAGGGTAATCATGTGAGTCTCGTCCTTGGTCGTCTTTCCATACGATCAGACCATTTTGGAGCACAGAAGGAACGGTCGATGTTGAATAAACCCAAGTGATACCAACCGTTCTAGCAATTCCGTTTTGCCAATCACCGGATGAGCGGTGACACATTGAATATTCTGGCCGGCGATGGCTTTCATCGCGGACGTTAGCAGCGAATCCGCTACAACCGGATCGGATATAGATGGACTCGAAATGATGCTCTCTATGGTCGCTTTCGATGTTCCCTCGTGAATGGACACCGCGAGAAGGCCGATCGGCGACTCATCTTGAAAGACAGCGGCTAGGACGTCTGCGCACTCAAATGGCAATAGCGGTCCGGAGTGGTGGTCACGCCCAGACGTGCCATTGGCAAGTCCTCTATCGCAGGCACCAGCGAGCCACGTCGCATCAATGTCTTCCATTTGGACGAATCGCACGACTGAACCTGCCATTTCTGGTGGTGACGTTCGCCGTGATGTGATTGCGTCCGGGCGGCACGAACACCAATGCGTCCTTGTTACGTTGCCATAGCCTCGCCTCATCAGCAAATGGGACATGGCGTCATTCGAAATGTGCACAAACGATCGAAATGCTCTCATGCCTGCGTCACGGGCTCGGTGCTCAAATGCGTCGAGCAAGACGCTCGCGATGCCCTTTCTCCTGGCGGACTGCTCGACGTATATGTTTTCGACCGTGGCGATCTTGTTATTCAGGAATGTAGACAATAGGAAGCCTACAAGGACACCGGAGCGTTGATCGAGCGCCACGAGTAGAGCTCCCTTCTCTTGTGATCGCCACCCTGTAAGAATCTCGTTAGGCCAGAAGAGTACGCGCTCACCAACGGCGAACTCCGGTGTGCGACGACCGATCGCCAATACGCTCGCAAGGTGTTTATCGATGTCCAGATCGTTGACTATCACGCTCATGGGGAACTCCCAGATGGTCTGCTATACACGCCACGTCGAAACGCGAACAGTCGATCTATTCTAGCTGAAGACTCCTGTGACGGGACGGCTCTGCAAGACATAGAGGCACTCCCCCTCAAACGCCCACTCGACATCGACTGCGAACCCCACTAACGTTTCGATCCTAGCAACGATCCTCGCCACCTCGCAAATTTCGTCATCCGAAGGCAACGCTTTGGCGACTTCAAGCTCGGACAGGTTGTAACTCTCGTTACCACATCCAGATTGGGCTCGTCTGATACCCGATCTTTGAGCGCCAGGATTCCTTTGTACAATAGAAAACGTGTCTTTCGCAACAACATACGAGGCAGGAGTCTCTCTGCCAAGAACTAACGTTTCTCCGAGACCAATGCAACACTCAACGAAAATCACGCGAGTATCTCCCGTCACCGGATTCAAGGAAAACGCCGTTCCCGATACGCGACTGTCAACCATCTGTTGAACAACCACAGCGGTGTCGAATGTGCCTGTGCCTATTTCACAATGCTTCCGATATGCGAGTGCGCGTTCGGAGAATAGCGATGCCCAGCAACGCTGAACGTTGACCGCGAGGTGGGCGTGGGTAGTGTTTAGGTAGCTCTCCAGCTGTCCAGCCCAAGAGGCAGACACTGCGTCCTCCATGGTGGCCGAGCTTCGGACTGCCACATGTCTCGTTGCGAGCAATAGGAATGCATTTTCAATCTCGGTGGCGATTCTCGGTGGGAGTTCTGCGCCTAGAATGGCCCTTTGGATGAGATCCGAATTGCGCGCAAGCGAACGGTGATCGCAGATCGAATGAAGCAGGTCGCCTATGCGCATCGCCAATTGTGAATGCGCAAGGAAGTCAGCGAAGGCTGTGGTGAGTATCACAAACCCCGGCGGGACTCGCAGAGACATGCGCGTTAGGGCACCGAGCGAGGCACCCTTTCCACCCGCAGTCGGCACATCGGTCGCTGCAACGCAGTCTAGATGCACGACTCTAGGCCCATCTGCACAAGTTGTGCGAGCGCTGGGTAATGCGTGCGTTATCGAGAAGTCGACATCCGCGTCATCGTCGCGACGATCTGGCACTAAGGGCGGTTGTCGCGAAAGTATCTTCACGATGCCATCGGTTGCATTGACGGCCACGTCGTTACCGTCAAGTAGGACCTTCGTCGCTATCTTTGTGCCAATAACACATGGAATGCGATACTCGCGAGCGATAATTGCGCTCTTCGGCGATTTGCGGGCCGCGTGATTTCAACCGGATAGGACGTGTTCTGGGGGGAACCGCCGTCAGCACATAGAGCGCTGACTCATCGACACCGCCTGATTGCGGTGGCTGATCTTTGGAATTGCGAAACACCAAGGAGACCAGCCAGGATGAGCCAGCGCACGCGGATTCTGTCACAGATCACTGGGTTTTGTGGGTGGAAAGTTGTAGAAGCGCGATGGGAGAGTGCTTCGGGAAAGCCTATCGAGCCGATAGCTGGCTACGTCGTTGCGGGGGACGCAGTGTTGGTGCTCGTGATGGGGCGCCGTTGGGCGCCTCGTTGCCCCCAGTGCTTGGCCATCTGCCCTCGTACTTGCCACGAAAATTGTGACACTCGCCGCTGGGCTGACCTGTCCTGGGCGGGGCATCGTGTGGTGATCGAGTACGCGCCAATTCGAGTGAACTGCCCCGGCTGCGAGGGCCACGCTGTGGAGGTGCTTGGCTGGGCAGATCCAAAGCAACGGCAGACACGCCGGCTTCAACAGATTGTTGCACTTGACGCGTATTCGATGCCATTGGTGCACGTTGCTACCAAGTACGGATTGAGCTGGCATACGGTCCGACGTGCAGAACTTGCTGCCATCGAGCGTTGGGACAACACCCGTAAAGTGCCACTGCTCACGCAGGTTGGCGTGGACGAGAAGTACCTGGGCCGACGCAACAAGCTAGAAGAAGATTTCGTGACGATCGTCAGCAACCTGGCAACAGGCGAACCCATCTGGATTGGGTATGGCCGAAGTGCAGAGACCCTTACGAGTTTCCTGCAGACCCTCACGCCCGAACAGAAATCTGGCATCGAGCTGTTCGCGATGGACATGCACGCCCCGTTTCGCAAAGCCATTGCTGACGATCAAGAGCTCAAACACGCGGTAGTCGTCCACGACCCGTTCCACATCATGAAGCGAGCCGGTGAAGCGCTCAGTGAATTACGGCGTGCGGTATTCTTTCGCGCTGGACCAGAATTGCGAGCGGTGGGTCGTGGTACCCATTGGATCGTCCTGAAGGCCTGGGAGAGAACCAGCGACAATGAGAAAGCCACGCTGCGTCGGCTCTTCTCCCTCAACACGAAGTTGGCTCGGGCCTATCAGGTAGTTGATGAACTTCGAGCCGTCTTGAAAGCCCCAGACGACACTGCGATGGCCGAAGGCATGTGGCATGTCCTATGCCGCACTCGGCGCCGAGACAACGTGCCAATGCGCAAACTGCACGACTCACTTGCTAACCACATGACAGGGATTCTTGCTCTCGGCGCCCACCGTCCACCAACGGGACGCATCGAGGCTCTGAACAACAACTGGGAGACCTTGGTGCGTCGCGCCAGAGGTTACCGTAACCACCAGTACCTACTCACCAAGCTACGATTCATCACCGCGAACCCAGTCGCCGATGACAAGGGGATCCACCGCTTCCTCGCGCTCGGACTGACTCCACCAATCCCAGTCCCGACCGACATCGCCGCATAGAACCTAAGTCTCCCCAATGGCTCGGCGAGTAAGGCGATACCGCTGCGGTGTCACCGCACGAGCGAGCATCGCGCCCAACACTACCCGATGGTCCGCATCCACGCCTCGCACGGCGCGACTACGGGATCACGTGAATGCTTGGCTTTCCGAGTCGCACCACTACGTCACGCCAAGACGATTCGAATCACCCCGGTTTTCGTCGAAGAGCCGATAATTGACGCATGGCAGGTGACGCCTCCGACATCCGTAACGATGGCACTCGATCGTTTCATGGCGGATACAACGCCGACGTCGGTCATGTAGGCGACCAATACACTGTCGCTGGGGAATGCGTTGGCATCCCTGACAGTCAGTACTTGTCTTACTGTTCCGTGGGCAACGCCTGGAAACGCGCATGTCCCTCGAACTTCGGTCATGTCATTGGTGACGCTCTCCTCATGCACGATGCTAAATGCTGTTCGGGCGACCGATCCCTCAAAGAGGCGAGTACCATGTCGTGTGAAATGAAACACGCAGTATTCCATTCGATGACGAATTGCGGACGCGTCGAGAGTAACCGCGCCCAGCAAAGCACTTGGTACTTCTTCGAGCGTCAGATGTCTGACTTGATACCGATCGAGCGTCAGTCGTGACGCTATCGCTGCCATGAGCGGGTCGACGGAGCAGTAGAATCGAACCTTGACTTCCCGTAAATGGAGTTTCCAGTAGACAAGCATTCGCGCAACTCGCAACAGATGAACCGTCTTCGGTCCGAAGCTCTGTGTTGACTCCAGTTGGTCGATTTGTTCTTTCGATGCCGCCCGTCTCTCGCGAATGGAATCTAGTTCGAGTTGCGCATTGATGCGTTCGCGTAGCATCTGCTGAAATGCGGCGTGGAAGTGAGATGCTGATAGGATCTCCCCTTCTTGCTCGTAGCGCAACCAGAAGTACTTGCTCGCATGGTGTTCGAGCGCAATGCGAAGGTCTTCGTGAGGGCTCCAATTCTCGAGCGATACTCCGTTGGAATTGGTCACATGGAGTGAGGCATCAAACTGATGTTGCCGGAGAATCCGAAGAAAGTCCTCCTCCTCTTCTTGGATCCAAACGGGGGTCTCAGGTGTGGTAAGAATGGTGTAGGCGGATTCTGCCGAAAGTGCGGAACCAGGTGTCATGTCTTCGCGCAAACAAGAGATGATTGTTCGGGTAAGGACATGATGGTAGAAATCAGACGTGTTGACGAAGTTGTTGAAGACGATGAACGCATGAAGCGCTTCAGTAACCTTCGAGAACTCGAGCGAGAGCTCCTCGTTCGTAAGTCGGTCGAGATCCGTGCTTCGGATCGCGTCGCCCAGGGAATTGAGGCGTTCTGTCTCGCGCTCTAACCCGTGTCTGATCCAAATCGGAAAGTCATCTGAAGTCAGACGCTGGAGCGTAAGTAGTCCAGCCTCTTCCCATCGAGGTGTAATGGCCGCCATCCGGACATGACGATTGGCAAACTCAACCATGAATTCAAGGTCGATATCGACGCCAAGTAGCGTTTCAATATCTTTCGCCATGGACGCAAACAGCGGCAGAAAGCCAAGCAGCGGACTTGCATCGTGTCTTTCGTTCGTTACTTGCCACATGGCGTGGGGCCCTGTTCTGGTAAGTCTGGTTCTCTTTGGGGGGCTGTCACTTAGGTGATAGGAATGGGTCGATTGTCCCGGAGTCCCTCCAACTGCGTCACCCGTTGGCTGTTCGTAAGATCGTGCGGAAACGATGTCGAGCGGCATTGCCTGTTGACGATGCTCTCGCCACGACTGCATTCTTCGTCGTGACCGGCATGTACGCGGCCCGACATCGGTGCCTGCATTCGCGGATGCATGACAGGTCCTCGATTCGAGCATGTACGAGGCGCGAGTGCGTCCATTCTGGAATTCTCTCCCAATGGCGGAATCTGAACTGCGATTCCGTCAGGGCGACTTGCCGTACTGCACGGCGGCCACTCCGAATGACAGATTAGCATAGTGAGCCACTTTCTGGTCCCAATCTCCCCATTTTGTCGCTCTTTGAGGTTGCCATGCAAAGGGTGTTACTTGGCTCGCCAAGTGTCTACCATCCCGCGCAGTCGGGAATGTGCTGGAAACAACTTCAGCAAGTCATCGAGCAGCGGCGATGCCGATCCCTGTACTCGGCGGATGGCGATCGCCACGGCCGTCGCGTTACCCTCGAGAATACCCGGTCTTTCGCGAACCAACGAGTCGAGGGCGTTGTTCTGCCGGCCGCAATTGGCTATCAGGGGAACGCTGATGCGTTCACCGTCGCCAACGCGTCCAATATCAAGCGTTCGAAGAAGGCGCCAAGCGACGTCCTTCACTTCGGGCAAGAGGCCGTGCTTGTGGCTGATTGTCGACAACAAACGAACAAGCCCGAGCACGACGCCTCCGTTGTGCGGACGGGCGTCCGCCAGACACCGGATTTGGCGATTGGCCGCGCGCAGAAGGGCAGCAGCTCCAGCATCCGAGTGCTGCATGGCCAATTCGGCCGCCTCGAGCAATTCCACGACCAGCCGTGCGTCCCGTTCTGTTGCGAATCGTTCCGCGAGCGTTTCGACAATCCTATCCGGCGATCGTCGCTGCCTCAACGCGGCGACGAGGGCAGATGCTGCGTTTGCCGCAACTCCTGGGAATTGTGATTGTAGAACGGGAGTAAGGATACTCGGATCGAACTCTGGATTCGACGCGGCGAACTCGCTGATTCGGGTAGAGGCAAGAAGCGCCGCATTGCGCTGCTTGCTCGAAGCAGCGGGGACGAGCACCTCAAACGCATCCTCGATGGTTCCACCGCGAAGACGAACAAGATCCGCGGAAATGACCGCGCTGTCAGCCTCAGCAGACGAACGTTCGACGAGCGTTTCGAGCATTGACAGGAAATCGTTAGGAATGGCGACACCGGCGGTGTCGCAATATTGCCTCAAGATCTCCAGTACGCGACGAACTTGGCATGTTCGACTGCTGCTGGGTAGGTCCCGAAGAATGTCGACAACGGCGGTTCGAGCAACGTCCACGAAACACGACTGGCGCGCCAGTGCGCTGATCGCAGCTCCCTGCCAGTGCGCGAGCCACGGAACTAGACGTTCACTTCGGAGGACAGGAAAAGGGGATTCGGTCCACATCGCCAGCCCGATTTCGTCCGCGAGGCTCATCACGGCGGTAATTCGGTTCTTGTCAAGTGCGTCGGTTGGAAACGCAAGCAGGGTGTCGACAACCTTGGTTGCGTGTCCAACGCGACATAGCTCGGACAGTGCAATGAGGGCTCCTTGAATTGCGGACGACTGTCCCTGGATCAATAGCTGGAACAGTTGGGAGATTGCCAAGGGGTAGCGAGACGCAAGACGCCCCACAACCCGTGCGTTGACCACGGTCCATCCGCGTGAACGGTGCTCCAGGAGGCGACCGACCAGGTGCTCAGCGCACTCGACTTCGCCTTGCGGAAGCGTCCCTTCATCAGCAAGCGTCCAGAGCCCGGCAATTTCCTGGCTGATTTCCGGAGGAGGCTCACCTGCACGGATTACGTCCCAGAGTGCCTGACGTGCCGAAGACGAAACGTTTCTCGCGAGATGTGCCCGAATTGTGACGGCCTGCGCTCGGTCACCGAACGAACTCCAATAGTCACGAAGCGCCGAAAGGCAGACATCAGGAAGTGATTGATCGGTCGGGAGCTCAAGCAACGTCAAGAAGCGGCCGCAGAGCTGGCTGGCAAAGGACTTTGGCCTTGCGCACGCGGCATCCAAAACGTCGCAGAATACCGCGGTTTGTCCGATGTGTATGTCGCGATTGCAGGTGGATGCCACGCCAACGACAGCTTCGGTGGCGGCGCTTGGATCTCCTTCATGAATGAGACGGCGAACAATGCCGAACATTGCCGGATGCGTGAGACCGAGTCCCGCATCAATGGCAGTGACGAGCGTGCGCTCGTATTCTCCATCCTGCGTGCGGGCAATCTCGAACAGGTGCTGGGCCAGCAGTTCGTCTCCAGCTGCGCCTGCTGCGAATGCAGCTGCTCGAAACATCGTGAAGTGGCGCAGGTCCAGCTTCCGAACGAGATCCAAGCGTTCTATTGACTCCGACATCACGAGTACAAGCCGAAGAACGGGAGCCCAAGGGGAGACGTCATGTCGGTCCAGTTCGGTGAACACCGACATGAACTCGTGTAGCGCACCTTCGGTTTGTGTGAGCCAGCGGGCGATCGCGTATTCTTGTAAGGTTTGATGAAAGAAGCGCAGACCGCGATCGTCTTCCGTTGGTACGACGACGCCAGCGCTACGGATCTCACGGAGTGCTTCGGGATCGCCATGCGGCGTTTGCGTGACGAATTGACGGGGGACCCGCTCAACGACACGTCCGCTGCTCTGCGATAGCGTGTACATCTTTTCGGCTATAGCAAGACACAGCCGCTCCCGGGCTATGCTTGCTTGCGTGTATGCGCCATCTCGTCGCCCGACTTGAATGATGACGCTCCAGTAGATGTCGAAGAGTCGCGCGGTCGTAAGCTCTGCGGGGGGCAATGATGGAGGCGGGAAGAGCTGACAGACAAGTCCCAACAACAGGGGGCTTCGCACAATGCTATCCAAGCTCCGCGCGTCAGCGGACATTTGAAGCAATCGGTTCACGTAGGTTATTCGCTGCTCGTCTGGGAGGCACGCATCCTCTCGCGCCAAGTATCCGAGGGCGGCCTCGCGTAGCTCCTCGTCACTGAATGCCGGTACTCGATACCGATCAATGTTCTCGAGGGTGTGAAACCGTGCTGCGCGTTCGAGATGCTCTTCGTATTCCCAGTCGCGGCAGGTGAAAACGACTGAAACTCCCATGTCATTTACAGAGGCAACGAAGTCGCGAAATGCGACTGCACCGCGAGGCGTGAGGATGAGATCCACGGTGTCAACGAGGATGAAGCGGAGATGCCCGGCCTCGGACTCATCACGTCGCAGGTTCCATTCGGGATGTCCAATGCTCGTGCCTACGGCCCGCATCAACACGGTTTGGTCAATATCATCGTCGAACACGTTGCTGCAGAGAACCAGCGCCGTCGTAAGTCTCTCGGGTCTGCTACGGATTCGATCGTAGATGTCGCCGAGGATGACGCTTTTCCCATAACCGGCAGGTCCAACAATCGCAATGACCGCTGCTCGGCGTATCCCTTGCTCGATGCGCGGCCAGATTTTGTCGACGACGACCTGCCGTTGAATTCTCGGCAGAATGAGCGGCTCAAGCAGTCGTCGGTGTATCGTCGACAGCGTAGCGGCATTCGAGCACGTTGCTTGACCGTTGCTCGCGTCATGTCGTGGGGGAGTTGGGTCGGCGAGAGTCGTCAATGCCGCGGCCTGGCGAAGCGTCGTCGACCGCCTCTCCACGAGCTTCCCCTCGGAAAGAACCCAGGGAGCATGGGTCATGAGCCATTCGATCACGACGTTGAGAAGACCGTACGCATCGACTCCGCAATCGATGTCAATCGGCGGCTCAAATTCCACGTCCTCGACGGCGAGAGAGTAGCGGCATCGCGTGGGCGTTGGACTACTCGCTCCGCGTTTGCCGATCTCGACATCAATGAGAGGGCCTCCTGCGAGGTACCGTGCGGCCTGGCCAAGAGCGCTTACGGTTCCTGTCCAACCGGGCACCTGCTTGCCGTCGAACACATCGATCGGTACGAAACGGGCGACATCACTGCCGGTCGCCTTGGCTGCGCGCACCGCAACGCCCATGAGCAACTGGAGGACGAGGTAACTGTTGGCCTTGCGGGTAACGCCGCGTTTGGGAATATCAAGGACGGACTGCCAGGAACGCTGATCCTTTGCTGAGCTTCCCCACACGCCGGGGAGACCGCCACCGGGCAGTCGCCGAATCTCGATGCGGCGCTCGCCGCCGAGAGCGGTGAATCTGATTGTGCAGGAGTCTGCGGAGTCTCGCGATCTCGCCACCTTGATCAAGGACTGTAACCCAAGCGCAGGATCTCTGGGGATTCCTTCTTGATCAAGGTCCGCAGGTCCAGCCACGGATATTGATCAATGGAATCCAATGGTTCCAGCGGTTTGGTGCTTGCGTCGGGATGCCCGTCGGTGCACGATCACGTCGTTAGATACGAAAAAGGCCCATGCATGTGCATGAGCCCGGTTCGCCCGGAAAGTAAGGGAGCGAACCGACAAGTTCGGTCGACGTCTGAACACGCCGACCAATTCACCGGAGGCAGTGATGAAACCACAGCCACGATCGGCTACTCGTCGGCCGCTCCGCGGGAGCGGCGATCTACGTTCTGAGCACCCTTATCTCCCCAATCTTGCACAGCGGCCAAGCGAGTGCTCGCAGGATACAGGAACCGCCAAATCCGTCAAGTACCTAGAACTCCTACGTGTCTATCCTGGCCTTCAGGAGGTTGTCGCACTTGTTGAGCGCGTTGCGAGAGTCTACGTGACCGTTCTCATCACCGGTCCCAACGGCGCGGGCAAAGAGTTGGTTGCTCAGGCCATTACCCAAGCGTCCTGCGGATTTGGGCACTCCTTCGTGGCCGCCAACTGCGCCGCATTTCCCAGCGACTTATTCGAGTCCGAAGTATTCGGGCACGTGCGCGGCGCATTCACGGGAGCAGATGGCGACAAGACGGGACTCTTCGAGCACGCAGGAAATGGCAGCGTGTTTCTTGACGAGATCGGTGAGCTCGAGTTGCCCCTCCAAGCGAAACTGCTTCGCGTCCTCCAAACGCGCCAGTTTCGGCGAGTCGGTGGCACGACAGATATTCCGCTCCAAGCTCGCATCATCGCGGCGACTAATCGCGATCTCCTCCAGATGGTTCGAGTCGGAACTTTTCGCGAAGACCTCTACTACCGCCTGAACGTGGTGCCTATCCATGTGCCACCTCTTTGCCAGAGGCCGCAGGACATACCACTCTTGGCTAGGCACTTCGTCAGCAAATTCGCCCGAGATCAGGGCCTCACGCGAACAGTGGCCGACGATACCCTCAAGGTGCTTCAGTCATATCCGTGGCCCGGAAACGTACGGCAACTCGAAAACCTGATGCTCCGAGTAACGCTGTTTTCAACCAATGAGGTTATTCAGACTGCTGACTTGCCAAGCGATGTTTTCCGCCCCGACACGTGCTCAAGTGTACGGTTGCCCTGTCGTCAGTCGCAACGAAAGCGCAATCAAGGGAAGTTTGACGCCTTTGTGGAACTTGCTCGTACAGGCGGGTTCTCCCCAGAGGAGATCCAATCGCGTGTTGGGATCTCGCGCCCGACGTATTATCGTTGGCTAGCCGAACTGGCCCGGGACTCGGCGGCGTAGCTCGTGGATCGTCGCCATCGCAATCGTCGTTGATCACGTCGGGTTCGCCATGGCGCGGCGGTCGCCGGCTCTTTTCAGCTGGAGCGCGATCGCTCGAGCGAAATGCGGCAGAACCGAACGGTATAACTCGCACCACGGAGAAACAGCGTTCACATCGCCCATCGCTGCACGAGTGTATTCGGGGCAACCACCAGCGCACACGTAGCGCCAATCACAGCCTGCACATTCATCTCCGGTTGGCACCGTTGCTCCCTCATTTGACGTCGAAGCGATTCGTTCAAAGGCTTGTTCCAACCCGCCCGAATCGTCAACGCTTCCGTAGGTGGCGTCCAACGTCATCTGACAAGCCGCGATGCCGCCTTTATGGTTGATCGCAATGGCACTGCGGCGGACACGGCAGTTTACTGCCTTCGGCTTGCGGAATCTAATCTCACCGAATGCCGCGTTGCGCTCGACGGCCATATCAAGAGGCATCGATTGACCAATCCAATCATAGAGTTCAGCAAAATGCCGCGCCACATCCGCCTGTAATTCATGAGAGGGCACGTT
Source organism: uncultured Polyangiaceae bacterium (assembly GCA_964454965.1). GTDB lineage: Bacteria > Myxococcota_A > Polyangia > Polyangiales > Polyangiaceae > FEN-1139. Next base: position 55,868 of record CAYVXY010000010.1, read on the forward strand.
TGAGCGATCTCGAACCGGGCTCAGTCGAAACCCTATTCCTCTCTCGACGCAGTACTCCGCAAGACGGCCGACACTGTGATAGTTCGACTCGGATATCGTGCAGAGAACGAATGGTTTCAACCCGCAGTCTTGTAGGATTTCGCACGTCCGCGTTGCGCGCATCCATGTGCCAAATTTTTTGTGGGTATTGCGACCGTCGGCATGATCGATGGTGTACCGAACGCGGTCGTGAGCAACTTCGTCCCCATCAATGGACACCGCCACACCGAATCGATGGCGAGACATTAGCTCCAGCAAATCCGGATCTTCAAATACGCCGTTCGTAAGTAAGGTGAAATCAATCTCTATGCCAGCGTTGGCGCCCGCACGCAGGGCTTCATCGCAGGCGCACGCGATGGCTACGGGGTTGAGCGTGGGCTCGCCACCGGAGAACTTCAGTTTGAGTCTCCGAATGCCCCGTACTTGACAAAACCTCACCAGCTCGCGCACCGCGCGCCTGGCGGTCTCGGGCGACATCAGACTGCGTTCCTCAGGCACTCGTCGAACTCGGTTGAGCTGCGGGATGTAGCAATGCGAACACCGCAGATTGCAGGCATTGGATACATGGAGCCACGCAACGAAGGACTTTGGTTGCGTGGCAACGTATCGGGGAGACGCGTCGCAACCATGGAATCGTACTAGTCCCTGGTTTGCCAGCGACAGAACATCCCTATCTTGCTCGCCTGCAGAGATAATTGGGGGATCGCCGACCATCGCGATCAGTTCACTCAACCTGCGGAACCCGTTGTTGGTGAGGTACTTGACGCCGCATGGGTCGTCACGGTTGAGCGCAAATCCAGAGCCGTCGGAGAACGCATCAAGAAACAACGGACGCTTCGTTTTACCAGAAGCGTCCGTCAGGTTGGATTTCGATGCATCGGACGATGAGTTGTCGCTGTATTTCCACGACACGCTAGTCGCAGTCCTCACAGTCACAGTCAGACGGATTTTGCTCGTTTGCTGTTGGCACGTTTCCGCTGAATTGCGTCAGTACCTCTTCGCCAAAGGCGCACTGACGCTGGTCCAGCAAGCGATCCTCACGAGGCTCATTGATCGTTTCCATCTTACTCGCCCTTTCTCACGCCATCTCGATATCGCAGATCGGTGTTTGCGTCGCAAGTCCATTCGCTCACGTTCGACAACCAACGAGAATTATTGTAGAATTCGCGTTAACGTAGGAGTGCAGGCGCTTGGCACGCTTTCTCGGTGCGCACGGTCCTCCCGTGGCACGCCCACCGTTGAAGCCAGTTCGGCTCGGGTCGTTCCGGCAAGTGCACCGCCTGCACCAACAGCGTTACTATGACGCAGAATTACCTCCCTTTCCGTCGAGCCGCGAGCTCGCCAATGGTTCACATTCGACGTGCCGACGCCGAGGAGGAGGCGGCGTATGTCAATCATCTTCTCGACCGTCTGCCCTTCTACCAGGAGCACGGCTACAGCATCGTATTGCCCAATAGCCCCGTCGTGGACCAATTTGCCAGTTCGAAGTCAAGTTCGGAACGCGCTCGCCTCCGTGAGCAATTGACACAGATGGTACGTGTGGAGTTGTACTCGCCTGAAGACTACTCTGTCGGGCTTCGTCGCATAAAGGAGGAAGCGGACGTCGTTCGAAAAGCGATTGAGGAATGTCGCCGATTCGAGAACCGGTGGGGATTTGCCATTCTCCCTGCGTACACAATCATTTTGACGCGGTATGGCACGGGCGGTTCATACAATCTTCGGGAGGGGCGCATCATCATCCGTACGGACGCCGATGGAGGATTCAAACGCAAATCGCCTTCGCACACGGTGGTGCACGAGATGGTCCACATCGGTGTTGAGCGTTGCATCGTTGAGCGGTTTCATCTTTCTCATATTGAGAAGGAACGCGTGGTTGATCTGGTATGCTCTATCGGCCTTGAGGGTATTCTTCGTGAATACGAGGTGTCTCAACGTGGTGACACGCGACTGGATAGCTATATTACGCGCGAAACGTTACATGACTTGCCGAGCGCCGTTTCGGACTTCGTGCGAGATCGTCAGCTGGCTGCATAGTCCGTTGAGAAGATACGTCTTGCCTCGTGCGGTCCGCTCACTGAGTGTGCGTCGGCAATCGTGATGCTTTGGCGTTTGCGCGCCGAACAAACCAATGGCACTTCAGTGGCGCAACTCGAGAAGACGGAGCGCCGCGCAAGGAAGCTGATCGCGGGATCACTATTCATTCTGGCAGCCTACGTTGTCGTCGATGCAACATTGACTTTGCGAGGTGGCGATAGACCGCATTACTCTGCCGTTGGTGTTGCGCTGCTTGCACTGTCCATCGCGGTGATGATTTGGTTGGCGCGCTCGAAACGGCGACTCGCTCAAGAATTGCCCGGTGACGCGATGGCAGCGGACGCGCTTCAAACCACGGCTTACTGGTAGCTGTCGGTCGCAGCGTTGCTTGGCGTTGCCTTGAACGGTCTGCTCGACTGGTGGTTGGCTGATCCGATTACGGCCCTCGTGATTGCCGGCCTCATTGCGTACGAAGGGCGAGAGGCGTGGAACGGGAAGGTCCGCGGCTCAACGGCTGGGCGAGCCTGACCAGCTTTTGGAAGACGAAGGTCCAGTCTCCCGTGCCACGTTCCAATATGCTGAAGTCACCTGACAAAGACGAAGGAATCAGTAGCTGCAAGAACACCCTGTTGGCAAACGGGCCCGCTACGAGCGGGTCCGCTCCCAACGCGCACGGCGTCCGCGCCTGCAGGCGAGTCGCTATGGCTTTGCAGCCTTGTTCGCTGCATCGCTGTGCTGTTTTGCGATGTCCTGCTCCTGAGCGGCCTTGGTCTGGTGCTGCTTACGAGCGGCTTCCTCCGACAGTGGCGTTCTGCCCGTCGAGCCAACGGAATTCGCCTCGTCCTTATGCTCAGCAGCCATTTGCTCGTGCTGCATCGCCTTCTTGTCGTGCTCGTCGGCACTCATATCGCCCGGATTCGTTCCTGGCGCTTTGGGTGGCGGAGATGACGAGCATGCACCTAGTGCTAGAACTAGAAGTATCACGGATGTCCCATGGTCAATCGTCATGTGCTGATTCTCCCGGAATGGCGATACTGCCACCATATGTCACTACCGTCACTACCGACCAGAACATAACAGGTACCTGCAATTCCGCTCTGTTTCAGATATGTTTCCACGCCAACGAATGTATACGATAGGCCCGTTGAAGACCTGATTCTTCGGTTTGGCGTGACAGTCGGTTGGTCGCGTTTTGGGGCTCGGTCAAATGAGCAGCGCAAGATTGGCCCAAGATGGCCACCAAACGTGCCATCGAGTGCACTCGAAATCCACAGGCAGCAACTGGGTCTTGCGGCAGCACGCCGCATCCGGACTGCAACTGCCACCCGCAGCCGCCCAACCGCAAGGGCAATCTAGGCAACCATGCGCTGCGCTGCTCCGCAATAGCGCAAGAACTCGTACTCGCGTCGCTTGCCGAGCACAATGAAGCCAGACCTTGACTTTGTCGTGCGTGATGCCGAGCAGCGTGGTGACGTCGGTGACCGGTGTCGAGCTTCGCGCAGCAATATCTGGCTATTGACGAATACCAATTGGACAACGGTCACCGTTTACACCGCCCACTTCGTAGTCAAACCGAGTTTCTGTTGTTTGCACCGGGCAACCGGATTGTCTGCAACGGGCAGGATCACAGAATACGGCACGAAGCGATGTCTGCCCGTCAAGCGCAATGCATAGCGCGAATAGGGCTTCACCCGACATTGCCAGCGGCACCTGAATCGCGACGAAGTCCCCAGGTCCCGTCGACTCCCACCACCTGGCAGTCGTGAGAGTGACCTCGAGCCAACTCATGAGCCCGGAGAACCGCTTCCATTGCCGTTGTGAACCAACTTTGGTGAGCAAAACCGACATCACTCCACAATCGTCAAGGGAATGAGTGTCCAGCTGCTTCGTCGTAGCTCCAGATGGATCCCGGCCGAAGGCAACATCGCCCATCGATTCTGACCAGCTGCTGCAAGTATCGGCGCCACCAACAGACGCGATATCGTGTGATCGCGACAGACAAGGCACGCTTGCCTCCGTCTCAGCACGGCAATCACTCAAGCAGGCAGCAACAAGATACCTAGCGTGGCACAGGCTCGGCGTGCTGCCGAAGCTGGCTTCGATTCGAGATATCGGCTCCTTCACAGGGGTGGTTCTCTCCGTACCTTCGACCGCTCCTGTTGAAATGCGCGCTTCAGCTTGATGACGCTTGGTCATGATTCATGCTCATCCTGGTTCGTCGTTGTGAGGTGGTGATGGTCGAAAGTCCACAGTTGCCTGCCTGCCATTGGCTGACAGCAGGATCACGCCTGAAGGCGCGTTCGAGCAGAGCCTGGTAAGCGGCGTCGCACTTACGACAAGGATGTTGACCGTCGCTAGAAAAGTGTTCCAAGGGGTGACGCAACCAGGCCATGCTTCACCGTTCTTGAGCCAGAAGAGGCGAAGACCTCGTCGGCTCAGAATTGATTAGGCGACGGCGACCGTCAACGTGACCGAATAAGCGCCATACCGATCCGATTCCACCCAAGCGCCATCCCCAGCTACCCGCGACTTGCGAGGAGGACTGGGAAACTTATCCAGCCATAGACGTCAGAGTGCCTCCATGTAGGCAACACCCCAAGTTGAACGGTCTCCTGACGCGGGACTATTTCGCGCCAACCGACGAATACGCGTCACGCCGCCAGTTGCCGGCGCCTAAACCAGTTGACGTCGAGGAGTTCGGTTGAACCATGAGTCGGAATTGCAGCTCAGCCATCCGACGCACCCGGCACGTGCTCCATGAGGTGGACAGGATAGATAAGCCATAGGCCCAACATGGTGTACGTCTGAGTAGGCGAGAACCTTTGTACTGAAGGAATGCGATGACGACGATTTTCATTGGTAGCGTGATTCTGCTAGGCGTTGCGCTCGCCCAAGCAGCGGGCGCCAGCCCACGCGAGGTTTCGGCGGATGCACTTCAAGGATTGCCGGCAAGCAGCGCACCACGCCTTCGAAATCCAGACGCATCACCTCGATTCAGTAACGCAACGCCAGCACCGGTGGCGTCAAACAGGGATCCGATGTCCCATTGTCTCGCATGCTGTGAAGTCGAACTGTCTGGGCCTATTTCCCATGAAGCAGTGTCGATGGGGAATACTCGACCACTCGAAGCCTCACCCGTGGACGGTGAGGTCGAAGCGACACGCACTCCGCTGACGGGCAGCGAGGCGGCGCGGGAGCTTCGATTGGCCTATGCGCGGCTCACAGGACAGACTCCGAGCGAACAAGCACTGCAGGTGCTTACGGCGCAGTGGGCTCACGAGACCGGTAGCGGACAGTCGATGTTCAACTACAATTTCGGTGGGATTCGAGGCAAGAGTTCGAGCGGGCGAAGTTATGTTTGGGCGACTCACGAAGGATCTGGGATCCATTCACGAATCAGCAGTGGTCGATTTCGCGCCCATCTGTCGGCTGAAGAAGGCGCAGCGGACTACTTGTCGTTGCTCGCGCGAAAATATCCCGAAGCCCTCGACGCAGCCGAACGCGGAAACGTGAGCGAATTCGTACAATCGCTGAAGCGAGGAGGGTATTTCACAGGTAACGAGGAAACGTACGCATCAGCAGTGCGCGTTCTGCAGGAACGCGTACAAAAGTGGGGCTCTAGCTCGCTCGGGAAGAAGAAGTGACAGAAAAACCGCGTCTCCTTACAGCTGCCAATGTTCGTTGATGGCGCAATTCGCCTGAGTCATCTGTCTCGACGAGACCAATTTGGCATCCGCAATAGGCCGCGGCATTCCGTACGTAATAGACCGCATTCGGCCCGTCGCCAAGTTGCAGTGCCGACGCGATCGACCAGACGCGATTGTCTGGTTGCGAGTCTTGTCGGGGCCGCGTGCTCGCGACTCTCATCTCCAGGAAGTGTTGTGTCGTATCGAGAAAGACAATCATGTGCCGAATGCTCGGAGTCGTATCCGCATCCACGCAATCCTTCGCGTTCCTTCTCAGCGGGGCGCCTCGAAGCCTGGCCAAGCTATCGAAGGCGCACTCCGACGGCTGGGGGATCGCTCTTGGTCACCGCGGCGTGGGTTGGACAACGCACAGAAGCTTGCTGCGCGCGGTCGATGATCACGAGTTCCACGAGTTTGCGTCGCAGATCCACGGCGATATGATGGTCGCGCATGTGCGACAAATGACGCGCGGCAGGGTTGCCGCGCACAATACGCACCCGTTCGAATCGGGCCCTTGGGTATTCGCGCACAATGGCACCGTGAAGGATCTCGAATATCTCGCGGCGCGCACTTCCCCCGAGCGCCGTGCCAGAATCCAAGGTGAAACGGACAGTGAACGCCTCTTTGCGTACCTCATGACAAGGATCGACGAAGTCCACGGGTCGGCGGATTGCCCTCGCGACCGCATGGATCAGGCGCTCCGAAAGGCCACTCGCGAGCTGGAGGTTGTGCCCCACTTTGGCGAGGCAAGCTTTCTGCTTTCCGATGGCAATACGCTCTACGCACACCAGCTGCGCGCTCCGCTCTATTTGCTGCAACGACCTACGCTCAGCGAGCGCATTGAGGACCTACGTGATCCGAGCATCGCAGTAGCCAGCGAGCCCACCACGGATGACGTTTGGGCACCCTTGCATGACGGCGATCTCATGCGGAGCGCGAGGGACTCTGAACCAACTTGGGTAATGCTACGATAGACATCTGACTTCCCGGTCGACCCAGCGCGCTTGACTAGATTCTTGCGACTGCCTCGATTCAACGTCTTGGACTTTTTTTTGGGGGGGGGCTTGAAGGGCAATCTGTCACGAGCGGGGCAGCTCAGGCCCATAGTTGACATGTCCCATTGGTTCCGTGGCAAATGCCGGTACTTGCCCCTGCGAACTCTCCTGGCCCTGCTCCTGGCCTTCGTTGTAACGTCGCTGGCCACATTCGCCATCGCCGGACCAAGGACTGGGCCATCCACCGTTCGGATCGTCCGCGATAGCAAGGACCCTCGGTGGGTCCACGGCACAGTAACTGTTGCCACCGGACCTGACGACACCTTCCGTCGCGTAAGTCAAGTCGATCGATGGTCGACTCTTTTCTCAGATATCAAGCGATTGAACGTGAAGCGCAAAGCGAGCGCTCACTGGCTTATCGAGATTGAAAGTGCAACCATGAACTGCGGTGCTCATGACTACCATATCAAGATCCTCCCTGATCGTACGCTTTCATTTGTGATCGATGCGACGGGTATTGCGGCGACCGGGTATCTGCGGGTGCGCCCTGTCGCAGATCAGCCGACGCTCTCGAAAGTCGCTTTCGATCTCTTCATCGAGACGACCGGCGTCATCGGATGGTTCATTCCGGAGAGTTCCGTGCGGACCCGTCAAGAGATTATGGTCGGTCGAGATCTGACGGATCTAGCGATTGTGCTCGCCAACTGACAAACCGAGATGCAGAGTCTGGCGTTGGGCGGCACAGTTTCGCATCGTCGGAGTCAGTGACTGGCCCCGCCAATGTGGTGACGGCACCGATAGCGATTCCCCGAAGGTTCTTTACTCACGCATGCGGTCACGCACGAACGGACCGTGACCATTGAGTTGTTCGTCCGTCCAATTGCCAGTCTTCGGCGTGCCACTCCTGAAATAGCAGGATAGATCCGTGCAGTCGTCCAGTTTCCACGCCGTCCAACTAATCTTGTTCAGGTCCATCCAGTCGGTCCAGGCAAATGCTTCGTCCAGGCAGAGTTCGCCCGTGACGCCACCGTCGGCATTGGTCGCGCCCCACTCGGTAACGAAGAGTGGAAGGCCCTTGGCGAGTGCAGCATCACCGCGCTGGCGGAGCGCTGTCGTGTGAGAGCAAGCGTAGAAATGCAGGGTGTACATCAGGTTGGTCCCTGCGACCGGGTTGGCTGCCGCCCGGTCGACGTACTGCGACCAGTTGGGAGTACCGAGGATGATCACGTTGTCTGGATCTACAGCACGGATCGCGGCTACGACAGCTTCGTGGTAGGGCTTGACGATCGTGACCCAGTCGACCTGGAGCGGCTCGTTATACGTTTCGTAGAGGACGTTAGGGTAGGAACCGTACTGGGTCGCCATCTCCGTGAAAAAGGCAGTTGCTTCCTCTTGATGCGCTTCGGCTTCATGGTCGTGCCAGTCAATGATGACGTAGAGCCCAAGTTCGAGCGCCAAGTCGACGATCGCCTTCACTTGCGCTTTGGCTCTTTCGGGATCCGTTAGGTACGCGCCGCTGACGTTTACGCCCATGGCGGCGCGGATCAACGATGCCTGCCAGTTGTCGCGTAGGAACCTGAGACCATCGGGGTCCGATGCATACCCGGTGTTCTCCCAATTGAGCCACATGCTGCTTGGTCCCTTGAGCTGTACTGCAACGCCCTGCTCATTGACGAGCTGCGTCCCTTCGACGCGCAGCTGTCCATTGACGCTCACGGCTGGCGGGCGTGCGATGGGGACGCCAGCGTAACCTGCCATCGGCAGCGTTGCAGACGTACGTCCACCCTTGCCCACGACGCCGGTGCCGCCGCTTCCGGCTCCACCTTGACCGCTAATCACCTTTGGCTTGTTCGACTCAGGGGTCGGGATTTGGGTACCTGGATCACAGGCGGCACATAGGAGGTAAACAATGGATGTAAAAGGTAGTAGTCGCGCTGGGTGCATAATCGAGACCTCCGGGATCTAGGCGCGAGTCATCGTGGCCGTGACACAGGCACGGAAAATTGAGCCAAAACAGCCCCAGGTTGTCATAAAAGGCATCGCTCGGTTTTCGGGGCCAGGGGATGTTTACGCTATGCCCGACGTTTCCACCGCGCAGGCCGACGAATCCCTCGTTCGACCTCGTGGAGCAGATGCGATGCGAACATCCTGACTCGAGCGACGGGATACGCCATCGGGCATCCATGACATGCGCAGCCCCCAGAAAGAGGCCCTAAGCGCCCGGCACAATCATCTGCGCTCGGCGCCAAAGTTCGGTTAGGATCTCCCCATCGTCCGCACGAATATCGACCGCTATTCCATCACGGACGGCTCTAACCGTCGCCCTGACGTCGCGGGGCACGAGTGGACAGTACGGCATCTCTGGCATGCTATGTCCAACGGCAACGTTATGGGCCAAGTGGCAGTTGATGACCCGTTGAAGTGCCTCCATGGTGAGGCCCGGCGTAGGCCGAAACAGAACCCTAACCCCCTCGTCTCGAACGATCTCGACGCTCGGCGTTGGGGAAGGGACTTCTTTGCGAAGTCGGATGACACTTCGAATGTCCTCGAAATGGGCAAATGGGCTGATGTCGCGATCGTTATCGGCAATGCCGCGACAGGCTGCCGCTTCCGCATCGCGAAGGACCTGCGACGCGGTGCGGTGCTGCGCGGCAAGCCGACGGAGCCTCTCGGCCTTCTCCAGATGTTCCTCAGTAGGATTGTTCGTTTCGGTCCAACAGATATTGCCTTCGTCGCCAGCGCAGCGTGGTTGAGTACTGATGGCCTTCGGATCGTAACGCGCATCGTGACTTTGAGCCTCTCGGTCGCTCTTGTCCGCCATCGCGTTGTGTTGAGCGGCACTCATGTCGCGCGGCTGTGTCCCTGCAGCGGGACCACAGCCTCCAAGCGCGAGTGCCGGCACAAGAAACGCAACGATGCTACGATTCAGCAACATCTCGACCTCCTTCACGTACCGTGCGGATCCCGAAGCCGTACCAAGCAGCGGTCTCGCTGCTTGCCTTCACGCGACAGGGCAACGCGCTGAGCCAATGGACTACCGAACCACGAAATTGGCTCGCCATGGGGCTCAGTGCCCGCCCTCATGGCCATGCGGTAGAGCGCTCGCCTGGGCGCGGTCGACTGCGTCGGCCCAATCGATGACGCGTTGCAATTCCTCCCCCTTGACGACCCCAGGCCGACCTTGCGGCATCGTGGCCTTCTCGCCGTTGACTCCGAGCACCTGCCGAATGGTGCCAGCAATCTCGTTTGCGTGATGCCCACCGAAGGGATACCCGTCCATGCTGAAATGGACAAGCGCCGCGGCAGAACCTCTTTGTGACGTGTGACAGCTGGCGCAGTAACGTTCCAACACGGGCCGAGCCCGTTCGTAGGCTTGCCGCTCTTCGACTGGCACGTGCCGTTGCACAGCAGGGTGATTGGTGGCGTTGCTGGGCTGAACCTTAGCCGGAGAGCAACCCCATAGCGAAAAGGTCACCACTGCGATGACGCGCCAGCCGCAATGCTTCGGTTCTATGGCGCGAGGCGCTTGAAGGCGAGTCATGGAGTATTCACCTGGAGCTCTCCCATCATGCCGCGTTCGGCATGTTCGAGAATATGACAATGATACACCCAGGTTCCTGGGTGGTCCTCGAGTGGAACGCGGATTCTGACTGTGGTCTTGGCCGGAATGTTGATGGTGTCGCGCCATGCGAGTGGTTCGGTCGCGACGCCCGCTTCCGAGACGATCTGAAAGCGAAAGCCGTGCAAATGGAACGGATGATCCATCTCGGTCGTGTTGACGATCGACCATTCCTCGACGCTTCCAAGCTCACCGACGAGCGGCGTAACGTCGGGATACGTCTCACCGTTGATCGAGAAGCTCGGCGCCATTCCGGCCATAGTCATCTCCATCGAGCCCATGGACTCCTCGAGTCGAAGTTCGCGGCTCAGGCTCGGCGCAGGCAGTTCGGCGATGCTCGCCAAGGACGCAGGAACCTCAGGCACACTTGCGACTGCCTCGTCGGAATTGGGCATTTGGAAGACGTTGGCCGTTGGCTCGGTTCCCATCCCGTGACCTCGATCGTAGGAGCGCGTCACCCAGTCGAACGATTCTGCTGGTTCGCCCGACGCTGCCACTACGAGATCGGCACGTTGCCCAGGCACGAGGAGCATTTCGTCCAGCTCACGCGATATCGTCAGCAATCCGCCGTCGCTGCCGATTTGGACTAGCTTGTGCCCAGGAAGCGCTAGCCGAAAGTAGCGGGCATTGGCGCTATTGATAAACCGAAAGCGGTGCAACCCTCCAGGTTGCACCGAGGCGATCGGTCGAGCACGGCCATTCGCAAGCAGGAGATTGCCTTCGCGCCCAACCATTGCCTCTTGCATGACATCGAATGGTTCGAGCTCCCATGTCGATGGATTGACGAGCAGGTCATCGAGCACGACCGTGCGATCGGTGGTCGTAGTCGGTTCGTTGTCTCCGCGCACAACGAATGCACCGTAGAGACCACGCTCCACCTGCTCGTCTGAGCGAACATGTGGGTGATACCAGAACGTTCCCGCGTCCGGCACGATGAACTCGTACGTGAATTCGCCACCAGGTGGCACAGGCGACTGAGCTACGGCCGTGCCGTCCATGGCAGCCGGGACTCGTAGCCCGTGCCAGTGGATCGTGGTTGGCTCGGGCAATGAGTTCTTGAAACGGATTCGGACAGTATCACCGACGCGCGCCTCGATGCGTGGACCCGGCAAGACTCCGTTGTAGGCCCACATTCGCACCACACGTCCAGGGGCAAGTTCGACTTCTGACGGCTTTGCTTCGATCGATACCTCGACGACCGAGGCGCTTGGATCGAGGTCTTCTGCTAATTGGGAATCGAACGGCCCCGGCGATGGTACAACTGCGATGACTTTGGGTGGAGTGAAATCCATGGTCATCGTGCCGCCGGAAGACATGCCGTTCATGCCATCCATTCCGTTCATGTTGTTCCCCATGGTACAACTGATCAGTAGACCGGAAACCAAAGTAATCGAGGTCGAAGTTGAAGACATAGGGCATGTGCTCATTTCACGGTTTGCAAGTGGTGGATGCGGTGGATGCGCATGTGGGAGCCGTCGATGAAGGTACGGACCGCTTCGAGTCATTGTTTCCGAAAACGAATGCGAATAGAACGATAGTAAGTCCGACTCCCCACCAGAGCCAGAGCGAACGTTTACTTGGGTGGCATTCGGGGCAGCTCATACTAAAACCTCCAACACACGATGGCGCTCAGCAGCGCCGTCGCTTCAATAGCGACGCACCGCCTCCTATGACTCGAGCGGCGCGCAATGAATGTGTTCCTGTCGCCTGATGCGTGACCGCGCTCGCGGCTTCACAGTACCACGATCTTGCTCTTGTACATGCCCATGCCACATTGGAACGTTAACGTGCGCGCCTTGTCCGCGGGGATCTCGATATCGACCGTTTGATTGAGTGGTAGGGGCTTGTTCAAGCCTAGTTCGGGGAAGGCAACTGCCGTTGCGCAGGTCTTGTCCGTGGTCCTCGTGAACCGAAGGGTCGCTTTGCTGCCACGTTGAACTTCCACATGGTTGGGTGCAAATCCGTCTTCGCCCACGGTGATGGCGACGGTCTGTGTGCCGGACTCGTTAGCCATTGCCGTCGCATGCTGGTGGTCGTGGTCGTGATCGAGCGGTTCCGCGGTAGCCGCGTTCCGAGATGCGTTCGCGCTTGCCGACGCTGGCCTGTTGCAGGCAACAACCGCGAACACGTAAAGGCCAATCGAGATGATGATTAGGGCGAGTTTCATTTTCTTTTCTCCATGCAATGCAGAGGCCACATTCCTTACGCACGCGGTGACGCTCTCCGATGGCTCAGGTGTGCGTAGTTTTCGTGGGTCGGGGCCGCACCACCCGCACAATTGCGGCTGGCGCTTTGACGATAGTCGCGACAGAGCGAGAGTATTATGTACTTGTCTTTGGGATATATCGCTCTCCCTTTAGGGATCCCGAGCAGGATCGGTCGATGCCAGCTATCGTTCATTCAGCGACGGATACGTCGGGATGTCGATGGTCCTCACGGCTTTGCAGACCTTCGGCGCGCCAGCCTAGGAAACTCCCATCGGGCGCCAGCACTGCCGAATTTAGCGCGGTACTCGCTTCGAGCTTGCGGCTCCGGTCAAAATACACTTCCGTCAATTTGCCGGGCTCCACGAGTACTCGGACATCAATGCGTTTGCCGGAAAGGCCAATGCCCTGGACACGATATTCACCTGCAGTGACGGTGACCGTATCGGCGGCGAACTCCGAGCCGCCGCGAATCTCAGCAAGCAGGCGACCGGTCGAATCGTAGAGCGAATAGGGTCTGCGAGAGCTGCTCTGCCCGTCGCCAGATCCGGTGAGCTCGACGTCCGTGTACACCGCCAGACGCCCCTTCACTGCCGTTGATAGTGCCGAGGGGTCGGGACCGATCACCGGTTGAATGGTCAGCTGCTGAGGCGCGGCGCAACCCCCAATGACCAGCGCCAGCGCCGTTCCGATGGAAAAGATGCTTTTCGACGCGCTCATGGTGATTACTCCTCTTGATAGCGCTCGACGACGAGGTGTCGTTGGCGTTTCATCGGATCTAGGCGTGAGGGGCGACAGCCGTGACGGATTGGGAAGAAGATTTTCGCAATTGAGACTCTTTTCCATCCGAGACGCTGCTGGTGAGGTTGCCCAAGACGTTGAAAGTGAGCCACAAATCGGTGTAAAGCGCTCGTTCGTCCAACGTCCAAGCATGCCGGGGAGAGGCCTGCCATACGCGCGGTTCCTAGCCCCCCTTAAGGTCCACCGCCCACAGTCCGTTGACTTGAAGGACATGTGGGAAGAGGGGATCCGCGAGCTCCCCGCCGATCAACGAAACAGCCACGTAATCCGCTATTTGAAGATTTCTCACGAAAACACGTCACAACCCGTGAGGCTCGTGCCTAGTTGATTACGAAGGCGTTGCACCATATGCATGGACAGAGTTATGAAGAGAGCCGCCTACCTTCTATCGATGGTTCTAATGCTGTTTGCGCGTCCGTCCGGCGCGCAGACAATTCAAGAGCCGAACCCGTCAGATGGTTCCGAGGAACAACGGCGTTCTGCGCAGGCACTACTGGAAGAATATCTGCGCCTGGCAATCACCAAGGCGCCAACGCTCTCGGCCCTTCAAGCCAGGCAACAGTCCGCCCGCGAATTGGTGGCCCCGTCGGGCGCATTGCCTGACCCAATGGTGGGACTCATGTACCAAAGCATGGGGCCACCTTGGCAGCCGATGGCGCCGATGAGTATGGTTCAGGGGGAGATAAGCCAAGTCATCCCAGGCGTTGGTAAGCGACAAGCCCGCCGCAATGCTGCTCAGGCAGAAGCGGACATGCGCTTTGCTGATATTGGCGCCACGAAGGCTCGCATCGCCGCGGAGGTGCGGCTGCTATTTGCTCAAGTCTACGCCTCCGATCGGGAGCAACGGGCGCTCGAGAGCGCCAGCCAGTTGATCCAGGTCATGGTCGGCGCGGTGACGGGTCAATTCGCCAGCGGTACCGCAGATCAGGAAGCACTCGCGAAGATTGAAGTCGAACGCAGCAAGCTCAGAGAGCAACTGCTCGACATCCAGACCAACCGTGAGATCCTCGTTGCTCGACTCAATCGCCTGATGGTGCGTGCCGAGAGTGCGACCGTACCGCGCCTCGACGGACTGCCTGACGTCCCGCTCGCAATCGGTCCAATTAGCGATGAAGTGCTCGCAAAATCACCCGAGCTTATCGTGCAGCGCGCCGCCATCAACGCTGCCAGCCGTCGGCGAGAAAACGCCGAGACCGAGACGCGGCCGAACTTCTTGGTTGGCCTTGCCGGCGGAGCCACGACGACGGGCGAGCCCATCATCACGCTGCGCTTCGGCATGGAGCTGCCCATTTGGCGCTCGACCAAGCAAGATCCATTGATTCGCTCGGCGCGCCATGACGTGGAAGCGACGCAGAGTGAATACAAGGCCATCGAGCTCAAGCTCAGGGCCGACGTCGCCGAGCTCTTGGCTCGGTTCAGACGCGATTCCCAGCAGATCCGACTCTACCGCGATTCCATCATTCCAAGCGCGTCGCTCGCGCTGCATGCGGCCCGCAATGCCTACTCGACCGGGAGAGCGGATTTCGCGACCGTCATCGAAGACTTTCGGATCTGGCTCGAAGCACAGGTTGGCTTGTCCCGTCGGGAAGCTGATCGGTTGATGACATGGGCTGAGCTGAGGGCGCTCACAGAGCCTCCGCGTTGAATCGGGAGCAAGGATCATCGTATGAAATCGATAGTTCGAATATTCGTCGTCTTGCTGCTTGCTCTGGCAGTTCCGAGCGTCACTCTGACGGCCTGCTCGAAGTCCTCGGCCCAAGCTAAGCGATACCATTGTCCGATGCATCCGACCTACATTTCGGACAAGCCCGGTGATTGTCCAATCTGTGGGATGCGCCTCGTTCCCATCGAAGAGGCGCAGCATCGAGCAAGCGTCGCAAGCGCTTCCACGGGTATGGGTTCTGGCCAAGAGCACGTGCATTCGGCAGCCAGTGGACAAGCGGCGGCGGATCATCAGATTTGGACCTGCCCCATGCATCCCGAGGTCGTGTCCGACAAGCCGGAGCGTTGCCCCAAATGCAACATGCCGCTCGAGCCGAAAGCCTCGAACGAAGCCGGCAAAGCCGCCGCGCCAGCCGAACGCAAGCTGCTCTACTACCGAAGTCCCATGGATCCGAAGGTCACCTCGCCGACTCCGGCGAAGGATTCGATGGGCATGGACTTCGTGCCCGTCTACTCGGACGAGGTGAGTGGAAACACCAGCGCTGTACCGGGCCTAGCACCGATCGAAGTTTCGGAGGAAGGGCTGCGGCTCGCAGGCGTGAGGACAGCCGTCGCGGAAAAAGGACGCATCACTAGGACGATTCGCGCTGTGGGCGTGGTGCGTCCGGACGAGACGAGAGTCCGTCATGTGCATACCAAGATTTCTGGATGGATCGAAAAGCTCTACATTAACTTTACCGGGGAGCCAGTTGCTGCTGGGCGACCGATTCTCACGATTTACTCCCAGGAACTCCTCGCAGCACAGCACGAGTACCTGCAGGCCAAGAAAGCTTCCGGCACGATGCAAAGCTCGGATTTGCTAGCCGTGCGCGAGGGCGCAGACGACATGATGTCCGCTTCGCGCAGACGCCTTGAGCTGCTCGATGTGCCGAAGAGCCTCATAGCCGAGCTAGACAAGAATGGCCCGGTGAGCCGCACCGTGACTTTGGCGGCGCCGGTCGGTGGGATCGTCATGAGCAAGAGCGTGTTCGAGGGCCAGCAAGTCGAACCAGGCATGGAGCTTTTCACCATCACCGATCTATCGAAGGTTTGGATTGAGGCAGACGTCTACGAGAGCGAAGCCACTGCCGTGCATATTGGACAAGAGGGGACTATCACCTTTGCGAACGACCCTGGGCAACCGCTAGCCGGCAAGATCAAGTACATCTACCCGTATCTCAATGCAGACACTCGAACGCTACGGGTGCGGTTCAATTTTGCCAATCCCAAGATGAAGCTCAAGCTTGAGAGCTACGCCAACGTGGAAATTCCTGTCGAGACAGACGAGGGAGCGATCGTACCGGATTCGGCGATCATGGATACAGGCGTACGCCAGGTGGCTTTCGTCAATACCGCGAATGGCCGGTTCGAGCCCCGGCTGGTCAAGGTGGGCATTCGATCGGACGGTAGAGCTCAAATCCTGAGTGGCATCGTTCCCGGCGAACGAGTCGCAATAAAGGCGAACTTCTTGCTCGATTCCGAATCGCGACTGCGGGCAGCCTTGACGCCGCAGGCTGCAGAATCTCCCGCACCGGCACCTGCCCCTGGCCACAGTGGATCCCACCCATGATTTCCAAACTCATCGAGTTTTCGGCCAAGAATCGCTTCTTGGTACTGCTGGGCGTTGCTGTCGTTTCCGTGTTCGCCTTCGTCACTCTGAAGACGATACGGCTCGATGCCTTGCCGGATTTGTCCGATACTCAAGTCATCGTTTATTCGAAGTGGGATCGCTCGCCGGACGTCATCGAAGATCAGGTAACCTATCCGATCGTGACTTCACTCCTCGGGGCGCCAAAGGTCCGCGCCATTCGGGGATTTTCGGACTTCGGCTTCAGTTACGTGTATGTTGTGTTCGAAGACGGAACCGACCTTTACTGGGCGCGGTCTAGAGTGGTCGAATACCTTTCCAAGATTCAGTCGAGGTTACCCGAAGGCGTCCAAACCGAGCTCGGGCCGGACGCGACGGGTGTCGGCTGGGTTTACCAGTACGCGCTCGTTGACCACTCGAAGACCCACACGGCAGACGAGCTGCGTTCTTACCAGGATTGGACCCTGCGTTACGCATTGCAGGCTGTCCCGGGAGTTGCCGAAGTGGCCTCGATCGGCGGGTACGTCAAGCAGTACCAAGTCACGGTCGATCCCAACAAGCTCGCAGCGCTGTCGATCCCGCTCGACAAGGTGATTGGCGCAATCCGCGAGTCGAACAACGAGGTGGGCGGCAGGCTACTCGAATGGAGTGGCGCAGAGTACATGGTGCGTGGGCGGGGTTACACGCGCAACCTTTCGGACCTAGAGCAAATCGTGGTCAAGACCGGTACGGGCGGTGTGCCCGTGCTGTTACGCGACGTGGCCCGAATCGAGCTTGGCCCTGAGATTCGGCGTGGGATCTCCGACCTGGATGGGAAAGGCGATGCGGTTGGCGGTATTATCGTGATGCGTCACGGCGAGAACGCCGTCAACGTGATCAACCGCGTCAAAGCAAAGCTTGCGGACCTTCGCTACTCACTGCCGGCAGGTGTCGAAGTCGTCCCGACCTATGACCGGTCGGGGCTCATCGAACGGGCCATCGACACGCTCAAGCATGAGCTCTTGCTCGAGATGATCATCGTCTCGCTCGTGATTCTACTCTTTCTGTGGCACATCCCGTCTGCGATCGTCCCGATCCTGACGATCCCGATCTCGGTGCTGCTCGCCTTCATCCCCCTGAACTATATGGGGGTGACGGTAAACATCATGTCCATGGCTGGGATTGCCATTTCGATTGGCGTGCTGGTGGATGGAGCCATCGTCGAGGTTGAAAACGCATACAATAAGATCCACCTCTGGCAAGAAGGTGGCAGAAAGGGGGACTTCTACAAAATTCGGCTCGAGGCACTGAAAGAGGTTGGTCCCTCGGTATTCTTCTCGTTGCTGGTCATCGCAGTTGCGTTTCTGCCTATTTTTGCCCTGGTGGATCAAGAAGGACGGCTCTTCAAACCGCTCGCGATATCGAAGACGTTGGCCATGGCGCTCGCCGCCGCGTTGGCAGTGACTTTGGACCCAGCCCTGCGCATGCTATTCGCGCGCATCGATCCGTTCACGTTCAAGCCACGGTGGTTGTCGTGGCTATTCACGCAAACATTCGTGGGCACCTACTATGCGGAGGAGAAACACCCGATCAGTCGGACCCTCTTCCGGGTTTACGAGCCCATCTGTCGATTCGTCCTGCGCTACCCAAAGCTTATCATTCTCGGCGCGGTTGCCATTGTTGGATTGAGCGTTCCAGTGTATTTCAAACTGGGCAACGAGTTCATGCCGCCGCTAAATGAAGGCACGGTCCTCTACATGCCGACGACCCTGCCTGGGATCTCGGTAGCCGCGGCGGAGGACCTTCTGCAAACTCAAGATGGCGTGCTCAAGAAGATCCCCGAAGTGGAACGTGTCTTCGGCAAAGCTGGGCGAGCAGACAGCTCGACCGATCCGGCGCCGTTTTCCATGATGGAAACGACCGTCATTCTGAAGCCGCCCGAGCAATGGCGCAAGAAGGCGCAATGGTACGACGGCTGGCCCAACTGGACCAAACCGCTATTACGTCCCATTTGGTCAGATCACATTTCCTGGGAAGAGCTCATCGATGAGATGGACCGCGCGGTGAAGATCCCCGGGGTCACCAACGCTTGGACCATGCCGATCAAGGCGCGCATCGACATGCTCTCGACAGGTGTCCGAACGCCGATCGGGATCAAGGTATTTGGCTCTGACACGGCGGAGATTGAAAGAATCGGGGAGCGGATCGAAGGCTTGCTACGCGATGTGCCAGGTACTCGAAGCGTGTATGCCGAACGCACCGCGGGTGGATACTTCGTTGATTTCGAGCCGAAACGCGATCAGTTGGCTCGCTTCGGGTTGACGATCGGTCAATTGCAGGACGTCATCATGAGCGCGATCGGTGGCGAGAATGTCTCGACCACGATTGAGGGGCGCGAGCGGTACCCAATCAACGTTCGGTACCCGCGCGAACTCCGCGACGATATCGATAGGCTGCGCCGCGTGCTGGTCGCCACCCCTGCCGGATTTCAGGTCACCCTCGAGCAGGTGGCGAGCATCAAACTGGTCCAAGGTCCTTCGATGCTTCGCGACGAAAACGGCTTTCTTGCCGGGTACGTCTACGTGGACGTCAGTGGCCGCGATATTGGGAGCTACGTGGAAGAGGCACGCAATCTCGTCAACAACAAAGTGAAGCTCAAGTCCGGATACACGCTCAGTTGGAGCGGGCAATACGAGAACATGAAGCGCGTCAAGGAAACGCTCACGCTCGTCGTGCCCATCACTGTCGCACTCATTTTCGTGCTGCTCTACATGAACACGCGTTCAATGTTCAAGTCAGCACTCGTGATGCTGGCCGTGCCGTTCTCGGCTGTCGGGGCCATTTGGCTGTTCTACATCCTCGACTACAACGTCTCGATTGCCGCTTGGGTCGGCATGATTGCGCTCATGGGCCTCGATGCCGAGACGGGTGTCTTCATGCTGCTATTCCTAGATTTGTCCTATGATGACGCGAAGAACCGCGGCAAGCTCGGGAACGACCATGAGCTCGACGAAGCCATCGTGCATGGTGCAGTCAAACGGGTGCGTCCGAAGATGATGACCGTCGCGGCGGCGTTCATGGGCCTATTGCCCATCATGTGGTCGACCTCGGCAGGCGCGGACGTGATGAAGCGCATTGCCGCGCCGATGATCGGCGGGCTCATCACGTCGTTCATCATGGAACTCGTCGTCTATCCGGCGATCTACAAACTCTGGAAGCGACGGGACTTGCCGCCTGCATCCGGCGGGCCTAAGGACGAGCCCGCAAAGGATGAGATCCATATTGCCAACACTCCGACGGAAGGTGATTTGCCGGCAACTGCCTGAACGCAATCTGGGAGACCTTATGCATGCCATCGTCGCTTATCTCCATCATGTCCTCGTGCACTTCCCGATCGCTTTGGGCCTGCTCGCTGCGGTGATGGCCGTAGTCAACAGGCGTCGAGGCACCGACAGCATCGACCGTCACTGGCGGATCGTCTTGCAGGCAGTTGCCGGTGCGACTGTCCTCGCTGTGGTTGCGGGGCTTCTGGCGGCACCCCATGCCGAGGAAGCCGGTCTGCCCTTGGACAAGCTCTTCTGGCACCGCCTCTTCGGCATTGCTGCGGGGGTCAGTTTCGTCTTGGCCGCCATATTCGTGACCTTCGAGCGCTTGCGCCGGGTGCGTCGCGCGATGACGTTGGCGCGTGTACTCACCGTGGTCGGCGCAGTATCAGCGGGCTTTGCCGGACACATCGGCGGCGACATGCTTCACCCGGGGTTGGCGCCTTGGTCGCGCGAGCCTCACATGCATACGCTCGCGATCCCGTCACCCACAAGCGCCCCGGATCGAGGCGAATTGCCCGGAAGCGGTGCGACCACGCCGTCGGCACCGGACTCAGAGCCCAAGGGACATCAGCATTCTCACGGCGAGCATGGGCACTGACACGTTTCGGCCTGACGTAAGAGGACGGTTCGGTTGTGCTCGCAGATCGGCCGGCATGCCGGGCAGGCAGAACGTTCCGTTGCACGGTGATCGAGGGGCAACGGAAAGAATGTCGAGCCTCGGTGTCACGGAGCTGGTCGCTGCTGCCCATATAGAGGACTGGCTACGAGGGTTTGCCGAGGCGCAAAGCGGTCGCGGTGTGGTGAGCGTGCCGCCTCGAACTGGAGACGAGATGAATCAAGCTCAATTTCGTTACAAGTCGGCCGCGCTATGGCCGCTGCTGTTCCTCGGATTTGGTATCGGTTGTTCTGGAACGAGTGGCGGTTCCTCGACTGGAGGCCAGGCTGGAGCGTCCGGTGTAGCCGGAGGAACCACCACGGAGGCAACGACAACGCAGCGGGTTGGCGCGGCTTGCTCCGACGACAGCCAATGCCCAAGCGGCGGTTCCGGCACGCCTTCCTGCCTGACGCAATGGCCCGAAGGTTACTGCGCCATCAAGGACTGCGCCGTGCATGGTCATGATTGTCCCGAAGACCCAGGCCAGGCGGCGACAAATCCCACCGACGGAGCCAAATGTGTTCTGTCCCCGCTGGCGACTTGTCTCGCCCTTTGCGCGTCGGATTCGGATTGTCGTGCTGGCTACCAATGCAGCAATCGCGACGATGCCGCAGGTCACGGAAAAGCGACTGTCTGTGTACCGCGTGACGCAACCACCACGTCAGCAACCGGTGGGCAGGGTGGCATGGGCAACAGCTCGATGTCTGAAGGACAAGGCATGAACGGCTCCGCGGGAGCCGAAGCGATGATGGCTGGAACTGGAGGCACCGGGTAGTGGAGGAGCAGGTCATGATCGATCCGAGACAGGCGGCGACGGTTCTATTGTCAGCATTCTGGATGCTGGGGACAGCCGGCAAGTTTCTGGCATGCAGCCGTCAGGAGGCCGCGGCTGCGACGCCGAAGGGTCAAGCTGTTGCATCCGCCTTGCCATCGGCGAGTCATGCCAAACTGCACATCCTGAAAGTCACGGTCGACGAGAAGGGATTCACGCCAAACGGCGTGACGGTGAAGGCTGCAGAAGGTCCCGGAGAAAATCAGCTGTTGCTCGAATTCACGCGCGTCACGGACAAGACCTGCGCCAAAGAAGTCCTGTTGCCTGAACTCGGCGTCTCCAAGGATCTACCGCTCAACGTACCAGTGCGGGTGCCACTGCCACTCGATCAACAACGGCAGGTGTTGTTTCAATGCGCCATGGGTATGCACCAGGGAGGGGTCTTCATCGACTAAGTCAACCAGCTGGTTCCCAGCTCAACTAAGTATTTCTCCACAGGTACAGTAGATTGATATCGGACTATTACGGAGATGCGACGGATTCGTCGGGTCGATGAGCGTCGCAGGATTCTCGCGGTAGACTCAGCAAACAACAACGCGCGTGCGGCCGATTGGCGCTCGGCACCGCGTGATCCAACCGCGCCATTCACGAGGTAATCGCATGTCTCAACGCAATCAACGGTCCACCGCACTTAGTCTCCTAGCCATCGCGGCTCTCGTCGTGCCTCTCGCATTGGGCTGCAGTTCGACGACGCAAGAAGATCCGGCGGGTCAACAAATGTCTAGTGGACTGACCGAAGCCCGCCAGGGAGTCACCGTCACCCGAGGCGGCCTCGAAAAGGTTGGTGCCGGTTCGAAGGAGCCCGGCGTCGCGGACATGGAGTCCGGGTTGGGCATGATGCGCCAGGGTATGACCAAGATGCAGGGCGCAATGGGCATGATGTCTGAGACCATGATGCAAGGTTGCGACGCTGGAACGACGGATATGATGACACCGATGCAGCAGGCCATGGACGAGATGCAACAAGGCAAGTCGATGCTTGCTGACGACCTGTTAGATAACGACGTTGAGGGGACGACCCAGATGCAAAGCGGCATGTCGGCAATGGAAGACGCTTTAGATCGGGCTCACTCGGCCATGGGCTGCATGGGACACGGTCAGATGTCGATGATGGAATAGGCGGCCAAGGAAGCGACCCCAACCTGATGTCCAGAGCCCGCGTCAGCTTCAGTTAGAGGACCCAGACATGAATCTACGATCGATGATGACAGTCACAGGACTTAGCGCCATTGCGCTTGCCGCATGCAGCTCGGACGACTCACATGCCGACCACAATTCTGGGCCAACTGGCGGCACCGCGGGCATCACGTCCCAGGCGGGTACTGCGGGGACCATTGGCGGCGGTGCGGATGCATCCGCTGGCAGGGCTGGAGAGCGCGCCTCGAGCGCCGATTGCTCGCCGCCCTGCGCGAGCGAACAGATCTGTTGCACCGATGCACATGGCCATCTTCCCACTTGCACTGCCAGCGACGTCTGTCCGTAGCTGCCTTCGATCCCCTTAATGCATCGAAGGCCAGTTCTAGAATGGAAAATCGTGTGAGATTCGTATTATTTGAGAAGCTAGCTTCAAAGCGTATCATGAGGTCGATTGGGCTCGCAGGACTGGCGCTGGACGCATTCGTCTGCGCAGCCTGCGGTTCCTCTCAAGGACAATCGCGACAACCGCGGGCTGCGCCGGGTGGGTCGATGGGGTCATGTGGTTCCTGTGGTGGAATGTCGATGTCGAAGCCTCAGCCCGCTGCATCGCCGGAGCCGAGTGTTAAGCCCTGGCGACTGAATCGGCAGGAAGAAAAAGGACTCGACGTGGAGAATCCGTATGACGCTCCTGCTCGAACAGGCGAAACCACAGCGCCAGCCGAAGACACACCGCCAGATACATCGGCGGCGACGTCGCAGCAAGAACGCTGCGACGAGAGGTATGGCGACAATGCCTCGAAGTGGGTTTGCCGAAGTGCCGGTTCTCCTGCCAACTAGCGAGCAGCCGGAGGCAGTCGATCCTACTACTGGATCGAGTTCTGCCGTTGGTCCGCCCGCGTCACCCGCATCGGGGACTTCAAGATTGCCAAGGTCGGGCTGCTTGCACCTGCCGCCCTCGGTAATGTCGTCCACTGCGACCTTGAAGATGCGTGCGCGACCCGAAGCTTCATCGTGCACCCAGAGGTTCGTGCCATCCCAAGCGACGCCCGTGGTTTGGTGACCACTTCCACCGGGACCGTCGAAGGAGCTGAGCACCTCGCCGTTCAAGGGGTCTAGGTGGTACACGCGACCGTTTATACCAACGTCCGTGGGCGCGACACCACAGCCCCGCGTGCCTGCCACGCCGGGGAGGCGGGTGTTCACTGGTGAGTATACTGCGTACCAAGAGGGCGCCAGAGTTCGTACCACTCATCCCATTGCGTTAGCGCGTCGATGTGAGCTTCCTGCGGAGAACGGTCGCATATTGCCCGAGAATTGACTCTCCGACGCTCATGCAATGGAGATCCGCCGGACCATGGACCAAGCACGATTTCTCCTCGGGCGATGGACCGAAGATCGAAACCGTACGTACTCTGGGGCGCCGGTGCGCCTGCCACACAGTTCTGTCGCAAGGTTCCGCCAGTCTAGGTGTGCAACATCCCTCAGATCCGAGAACCGCCCTCGCCGGTTGAAGACGATTGTCATTTGGTAATGCGTGCCGGACGGTTCGCGACAGCCGGCCCATGCTGCTGTTGTTGGGCGTTCAAGCCAGCATGCCAAGAAACCGACCTCTGACGGTCACGCAATCGTCTGCTCGCGCCTAGTACCAATGAGTCGCAACCGGAACATTAACCGACACGGAGAAGTCCTCATGAAGAAGCTATTATCATCGATCCTTGGTAGCATCGTATTGCTTGCCGCCACCAACGTAGTGGCCGCGCCACCGGCACGGGGACCCGCCACACTGCCTTGCTCACATTGTGGGGGACAGCACGGGAAACATGCGTCTGTGGCGAGTTCGCGGGCGGCCCTTTTCGGAGTCGACAGCCATCCTTGCCCAAACCAGCGTTCGAGCTTCGCCGTCGCGCGCTGGGGTAACGCCCAAAAATCTTGCCCGGATTGTCCGACTCGTGGGTAGTCTCTAGTCCCAGTGGCTGACGATCCATCCCAAAGCGACGTCCTTTCGTCTCTGCTTGCACGGCTTGCAGGTGGCGATCGCTCTGCACTGTCGCAGGCATTTCACATGCTACATCCAATCATCCAGCGATTCTGCGAAAAGCAGCTTGGTCGCGGTCCAGACGCCGACGATGCCACTCAGCAGTCGCTAGAACAGGTGTTCGAACGGGTCGAAACGTATGACGCCACTCGCAGCGCGTTGCCGTGGGTCTTTGCGATCACGTCTTGGGAGGTCAAGACGATTCGCCGACGCGCAGGGCGGCGTGACCAGCGCGCCTCATCCGTTGGCGTCGACGAGTTGATTGGATCGCAACAAGATCCCGAGTTCGCAGTGATGTCTAGTCAGTTTATTGCGATTGTGAACGAACTCATCGACACCCTGCCCGCGATTGATCGTCAAACGTTACGCGAGACTCTTGCGAGGGAGCTCGATGCAGAATCGACCACGCCCACAGACGCGACCTTTCGCAAGCGCAAGGAAAGGGCTCTCGGAAAGATCCGTACTCTCCTAAGGAACCTCGGCCATGCCCAGTGACTCAAATCAAATCGAACGCGCTATATTGCGCGCCTACGAGCGCGGACGCATCAAATGGGCGGCTCGCGTTGCCGGCCCGCTGTTTGCGGTTGCCGCCATTGGCTTGATGGCAGCCGGGCGAAGCATGGAATTCTACGTCATCGCGCTTGTGTTGGCGATTGCCGCGGGCGTGTACATCTGGCGAGGTGGTGACGCTGGAAACGCGTTGTTCCCAGGACTTGCCGCAGGCATGGTGCCGCTCGCTCTGTCCGCAATCATGCTCGATTGCACCGCAGGGTGCTCCGGTCTCTGCATGCGTCATTGCATGGCCGTGTGTGCCAGTGGCGCGGCCGTCGCTGGCCTTTTGGCGGCGGTACTGACGAGAAACCATCCACGCCGACATCGCGCTTGGTTGTTTGCCGTAGCGTTAGTGCCAGCATCGGGTCTGCTCGGGTGTCCGCATGTAGGCTATGGTCAACTCATCGGACTCGTGGTGGGCTTATTGGCAGCGAAAGCGATGGTCTACACGGTTGGCTGACGGCGACACTTTTTAGAACCGTATTGGCGCCGTACAATGCCTTTACGGCGTCGACGGATTGATGGCGTTTCAGTGACGCGCTGTGACCAGGTTCTCGCAAGGACCGCAGTGTCTGGCACGCGGCAAGTCACCCTCCCAAATCGTGCTGAGAAGAGAAGTATCGCGCTGAAGCTGACGAGGTCACCCGCGCATCACCGACAGAAAGCGAAGGAGCTCGACGCGCTCGACGCGCGTCTCGATGATTCGGCGCGCCCGTCGCCGCTACATGGCTAGTGCCGTCGACCTTGAAACGACGAGCCATCCTTCGCGAAGTTGGCATACAGCACCGGCAACACGAGCAGCGTCAGTAGTGTTGCAGTCAGGAGACCACCAATGACCACGGTGGCAAGCGGGCGCTGCACTTCGGCGCCCGGCTGTGTCGACAGCGCCATCGGCAAGAATCCGAGCGATGCCACTAACGCCGTCATGAGAACGGGCCTTAGCCGCAGTTCGGCTGCACGCACAATCGATGTCACGTGATCCATTCCAGCGGCTTCTAAGTGCCGCGCAAACGAAACGAGCACGAGGCCATTGAGCACCGCTACACCGAATAGAGCGATGAATCCCACGCCAGCTGAGATGGAGAATGGTAGATCACGGAGCCAGAGTGCAACCACCCCACCGACGATAGCAAATGGCACGTTCGCGAAGATGAGCGCCGCAGCACGAGTCGAGCGGAACGCGAGCCAGAGAAGAAATAGGATCAATGCAAGCGCCAATGGTACGACGACAGAAAGCCGTGCTTTGGCTTCCGCGTAGTGTTCAAATTGACCGCCCCACTCGACGCGATATCCTGTCGGTAAGCGCACTTCGCGTAGAATCGCCTTCTGCGCTTCGCTCACGACCGACATCATGTCGCGCTCACGGACATTGAACTCGACCGATAGCCGTCTCGATTGCTGACTACGACTGATCTGGGCTGGTCCGGTCACGAACTCCAATTCGGCTACGTCTCCGAGAGGAACGAGCTGGCCGCTCAGCGACCGCAGTGGGAGGGCTTGTAGTGGATCGATGTCACCCGCGTATCCGTGAAGGCTACGGACCACCATCGAGAAGCGCCGCTCGCCTTCGAGAACTTCCCCTGAATGATGTCCGACAGCAATCGTTTCAGTGATTTGATTGACGTCATCGACAGTGAGACCGTATCGAGCCAGCTTGGAGCGATCGGGGCGAATGCGCAGATACTTGAGCCCTGCCACCTGCTCGACTCGGACGTCCTCGGCTCCCGGGACTTTTCGTACGACTTCGGCAATATGCTCGCCCAGCTTTGTAAGTTCGTCGAGGTTTGGGCCATAGATGAGGGCCGCGACGTCCGACCGTACCCCCGCAACCAATTCGTTGGTTCGCATTTGGATTGGCTGAGAAATGGCTCCTGCGATCTCGGGAACCTCTCGTTCTATGGCTTCAGAGATTTCCGCCGCGAGCGCTTGCTTGGTGAGACCGCTCCGCCACAGACTGCGATCCTTCAATCCGACGTAGATATCGGATTGCTCGAGCCCCATCGGATCAGTGGCGACCTCGGGCGCGCCCGTTCGGCTCACGACGTGAGTGACCTCAGGCGTACGCGCAATAGCGCGTTGCGCGCGCAAGTCGGTCTGCACGGATTCGGTAAGCGCGACTCCAGGCAGGCGTCGTGCTTCGACGAGAAGATCCCCCTCATCCAACTGCGGGATGAACTCAGCGCCGAGCCTTGTGAACAACGCCACACCGGCTGACACGACGAGGATCCCTGCCGCCATCGTCGCCCACTGATGTCGCATCGCTCGACCGAGGAGCGGGGCAAACGCCAATTGGATCTTCCTGAGCAACCAGGTTTCGTGGACGCCCGACCTCGCACGTAAGGCGTAACTCGTCAGTACCGGCACGAGCGTAAGCGACAACACGAAAGCGCCGGCAAGCGCGAGGAGCACCGTGGTTGCCATGGGGTGAAAGAGCTTTCCTTCGATCCCTGTGAGCGCGAGGATGGGGAGATAGACGATGGCGATGATCAGCTCGCCAAAAATGCTCGCGGAACGGACCTCGAGCGTGGCCTTTTCGACCAGATGGATGCGCTCGTCGCTCGACAGTGGTCGCCCGAGCTCCGCTTGGCGTTCGGACAACCTGCGCGCCGAATTCTCGACGATGATAACCGCGCCGTCGACCAGAAGTCCGAAGTCGATGGCTCCTAGGCTCATCAGATTACCCGACAGCCCCAGCGCTCTCATGACGACTACCGCGAAGAGCAATGAGAGTGGGATCACGACTGCCACAACGAGCCCAGCGCGGAGATCACCGAGAAGGAGAAGCAGCACCGCGATAACGAGCGCTGCGCCCTCGAGTAGGTTCGTCAAGACCGTCTTCATCGTGCGGTCGACGAGCACCGAGCGGTCGTAGAACGGCGTAATCACCGTGCCTTCAGGGAGGGAGGATTGGATAGCGGCGAGTTTTGCCTTGACGGTTTCCGTGACGGTCCTTGCATTCTCACCCATGAGCATCATGGCGACGCCGATGACGACTTCTCCCTCTCCATCCTTCGAAGCCGCGCCCCGGCGCAGGCGAGCCCCAAATTGCACCTCACCTACAGTTGCGACCGTGATGGGAATTCCCTGTGGCGTAGCGCCGATCACGACGCGCTTCAGATCCTCGAGGCTGCGCACCAGGCCGTCAGTGCCGATGACGACATGCTCGCGGTTGTGCTCGATGTATCCACCGCCAGCATTGGCGTTCGATTTCTGTAACGCCTCGACCACTTGCGCCACCGAGACACCAGCCGCCTGAAGCCGCTTCGGATCGAGAACGACTTGATACTGTTTGTCTTCGCCTCCAAAGCTGTTGACCTCGATGAGTCCCTTGACCGTGCGCAGTTGCGGCGCGATCTGCCAATCGAGCATCTCTTCGACTTGCATGAGCGTCATGCGGTCGTTGCGAACGGTGAATTGGAAGATTTCCCCGAGCCCCGAGGTGATCGGCCCCATCTCGGGCTTTCCATATTGAGCGGGGACCGCGTCCTCTGCCTCGCGCATCCGCTCATTGACGAGTTGTCGGGCGAAGTAGATGTCGGTCGCGTCCTCGAAAACGATGGTGACGACCGAGAGGCCGTACCTCGATACGGAGCGTACTTGTGTGCTCTTTGGCAAGCTCGCCATCGCGCGCTCGACTGGCACCGTGACGTATTGCTCGACTTCGAGTGGGGATAGAGCTGGCGCGGCGGTAATGATTTGGACTTGGACGTTGGTAATGTCGGGAACAGCGTCAATCGGGAGCTTCCCGACCGAGCCAAACGCGAAGAAGGTGAATAGAACCGTCGCAACCAAGACAATGATTCTGTTCTGGAGCGACCAGGAAACGATGGCGGAGAGGAACGCCATCATTCGTCATCCTCCGCGAGGGTGGCCTTCAGAACCATGCTCTTCAAGGTGAAGACGCCCTCAATGACGAGTGCCTCGCCCTCTCGCAGGCCGCTGAGTACCTCGACTTTTCCAAGTGCTGAATCGCCGAGTGCCAACTCATGCACTTCGAAGTCGCCGTCCTGCTGCCGAACGAATGCCACCGTCTTGCCGGCGATTTCGGTCAGTGCCGTGCGGGGAACCACCATTGTCGCTGCACGTTGCGACCGCTCTTCGACGGCGACCCGCGCCGTGCCAAACAATCCCAGGCGGAGTTGGTCCCGCTGGTTGCTCAGGCGTATACGTGCCGTCACTGTCCGCGCAACCGGGTCAATTTGCCGAGCAATGTATTCGACAACGCCGGTGAAGCGCTCCTTTGGATAGGCATTCAACATGACCTCGGCCTGCGCGCCCGCAACGAGACGGCCCAAGTCCTTCTCGAAGACTCGCGCGAGGAACCACACTTCGGATAGATCGGCGATGCTAGCAATCGTTTCCTCAGCGGTAACCGGCTGGCCAACGATAGCGTCACGGGCGATTACGAGCCCCGCGACCGGCGCGCGAAGAGCCAGATCGGAGCCGTTCTGACTCGCGCCCGTACCCATTGCGGCAAGTTGGTCCTTCATCGCGCGGGCCTCGGCCTCGAGCGACTCCGCTTCGGCCAAGGACGAAAGGGCTTCTTGTTTGGAGGCCAAACCCTTTTCAGCGAGACCCTGCAAGCGTTCGGTGTTGGCACGTGCGGCTGCGCCCTTGCTTGCCGCCGCGCTCTGGGCTGATCGAACCCTACTGATCTCTGGCACCCGGATGGTCGCAAGAACTTCACCTTTTTTGACGACCGAGCCCTCTTTGAACCGTACGGACACGATGCGACCAGCGACCGGCGACGCGACACGTGCGCTCTTGTCCGGATCGGCGGCGATCTCCCCCGGTAGCTCGATGGCTACCGCCAGTGACTCCCTTATTACCGACTCCGTACGGATCTTAGCCTCAGCGATCACCTGCTCGCTCGGTCGAACGCGTTTCGGGAGCTCTTCATGTTCCTTCTCGTCCTTATGTTCCTTCTCGTCCTTGTGTTCTGCCGCCGCGTGTCGTTCTTCTGCTTTCTCGGCGTGCTTCTCCGTTCGGTGGCATCCCAAAGTAGTGCACGCAAGGAACAGGATGATAAGCGATCTCATAGCGCCTCCCTTTCAAAGGGAAATCCAGTAGCCGTAGCAATTGCCACCGTCGCAAGGCAAAGCGAGCGTCTCGCCTCGACATCGCCCAAGAGAATATCCGTGAGGCCCTGTTGGGACAAGAGCGCCTCCCGTGGCGGAAGGCGGCCTGCCGCAAGCTCTTCGGCAATCGTCATGAGGGCATGCCGCGTCTTCTGCAGGCGTTCAGGTGTATAGAGTTGCACGCGCCGTCGGCTCGCGTCGACGTGAGCGAGCGCGGTGATGACCTCGAGGGCAATCGCTCGTCGGATTGCGTCTGCCTCGGCACCTGCCCGCTCGGTCATGGCCACCGCTTCCGCGATCTCGCCCGCGTAGGTGGTACCCAAGGGGGCCGGCAGAGGGATCGGAAACCCGAGGCCTATGCCGATTGCCTGCTCGCCAATCCAGTCCTTCCTGGCGAATAGTGAGACGGTCGGATTCGGGATCCGCAGGCGCCGATAGAGGTCGACGCGACTCGCGTAGAGTTGACGCTCTGCCATGACGATACTGAGTTCCGTGCGTCGCGCGAACGCAGCATCAAGCAATGCATCACGTGAGGTATCGACAGCCGCTAGGGGCACCAATTCGCCTTCGAGTCGAAGCCCTTGCGAGTTTGCAACACCTAGTAGGCTCGTCAGTTCGGCGATCGAGATGGTCCGGCGCTCTTGCGCAGCTGTCTGAACTTGTTCGATCCGAACCGCTGCCGCATCCGCGAGGCTTGCGTCCAAATCAGACCCAATCCCAGCCTTTGCGCGTTCGGTTGCGATTTGCCTCAACGCGTCCGCGAGTGCGGTCAGTTGTTCCGTTACTCGAACGTCTTCGGTGGTTGCGATGGAGTTGAAGTAGGCCAGTAGGGCTCGCGCCGCCACATCGCGCTTCGCTGCCAGAAGGCGGGAGCGCTGGGCTTCAGTCTCCGCTGATGTGGCACGCAGCCTTGCACCGCGCTGCCCGGCAATTTCGAGTTCTTGTGATAGCGTGGCGCTCCAAAGCAGCGGACGCTGATCGATGGAACGCTCGACAGGGTACGCTCCCGTAACGCTGAGGGATGGGTTCGACGGGAGCAGGACGGAGGATGTCCTGCGTCGTGCCTCGACACCTCGAAGACCATGCTCCTCGGCCCGCACGGAGAAACTGGTTCGGAGCGCACACTGGACGACGTTCGAGCGGTTGATGACCTCGGTGCAACTGGGTGCAGCAACGACCTTGGTCGTGGCGAGCCACCCGAGCATAGCGACGGCAGCAGCTATGGTGGCGCGTTGAAGTTGCCGTGGAACGGATTCGAGATTGGCACTGAAATGAGGGGGATACACGGAATTCTAGCCCGGGAAACGATGGCGCGTTCCCCTTCAAAATGATGAAACGTTGCTGTCGGCGTTCGCTGGTCCTTCCGGAACCCTTTGCCGCCAGCGGCTATGGTTGATCGCTTGGACCTATTTCTAGGTCCAGGCCCACTTACGGATTCGCCCGAACTCTGTCGAGCGTGACTAATATTGAAGTTGCGGCCACTTATACCATAGTGTAGTAGGTCGGTGGTCGGAACGGCGGCGCTCGGTAGCCAATTAGGTGGACGTAAACCGTTCCGCGCCCATACGTGACTTGGCGAGTCGCGAATACCTTCGGAAGTTCCGTTGCAACGGGGACGACCGCATTGAAGTGGACGCAACAACGGCAGTGGGAGCAGGTCTTCGGACAACATTGTCCGGAAGGATCATCGCATTTACCGTTACAGCACTCGATACCCGTGGCAAATGCCACTACTTCCTGGATGACGTCAGCTGGTCCAGGCATCACCATCAGCATCAACAGGACAATAAGTCGTTGTATCCACGCCCAACTCGAGCGTCTCGATCTGTTCGCCGGTCGATTCATGGCTTTGGACAGCATCCCCGTTCCTCACAACCGCATTCCGAACAAGAGCGCGCCGAAGTCGTTCCACAGTGCGCCTTCATCCGGACCTTGAGTGCTTCGCGCGCCCGATGCAAACGGACCATGGCATTGTTTGCCGAGAGTCCAAGCTCTTGAGCAACTAGAGTCACCGAAATGCCATCGACGATGACGCGCCGGAGGATCTGGGAGTATTCTGGCTTGAGCTGTTCCGATTGAACCAGCACGCACCAACAATCGATGTCGTCCTGCTCGAGTGACGCCAGCTCGAGCTCGTCGATGGGCGTCAGAGGTGCTCGACGCTTGCGGAGCTCGCCCATGAGTACATTGCGTGCGATTCGCCCTACCCAAGCCTCGGCGGCGGTTGGATCGCGTAGCTGCTTCGCATGCTCGAGCGCACGACCAGTGACCACCTGCAGGATTTCTTCTGCATCCACGAAGCCTCCGCCGCGCTTCTGGATGAGGGCGAGCAGATCCGCTCGGCGTGCGATCAACGCGCCGCGAACGGATGACTCTGCCTGTGAGAAGACCTGCATGGGGGAATGCTCGGACAATCCTGACTGATGTGCGCGGAGTGCTCAACCACAAGCGGGGGGTAGCAAACTTAGCAAGGGGATATGGGTCACGTGGCCGGCTGGACTCTGGCGGCCAATTCAATGGTGAACGCATGCCGTCATCTCAGTTGACGCAAAACCCCCTCGAACCTTACAGCAATAATTCTCTGTAAGGGTTGAGGGCGATGGGCGTCAGCAATATTGGGGTCGAGCCCTTGGCTCGATCCTCACGGAGAACTCATGGCAGCGATTGCTTCATCCACCTGCGGTTGTCATTCCACCTGCAACGCCACGGGGCCGGAAACTCGGCCGACATCAGTTTCCAAAGCGCTTCGGCTCGAGTATTTGACTGTTGTTTGGAACGTCGTGGAAGGCATCATTGCCGTCATTGCGGCGCTCCTCGCGGGAAGCGTCGCGATCCTCGGGTTCGGCATCGATAGCTTCGTCGAATGTGCCTCGGCGCTTGTCATGATCTGGCGCCTCCGCGCTGAGCGTGAGCAGCGCCTCTCCGTCGAAAGACTCGAGGTGCTCGAGCATAGAGCGCGTAGACTTGTGGCGGGGTCGCTGTTCGTCCTCGCAGCCTACATCACCGCGGATGCAATCCAAACGTTATGGACGGCAGATCGCCCGTCCTTCAGTCTAGTCGGAGCGGTCTTGATGAGCGTTTCGATCGCCGTGATGCTCTTTCTCGCCCGGGCCAAAAAGCGACTCGCGCGCGAGCTGCATAGTGAGGCCATGGAAGCCGACGCATTTCAAACGACCGCTTGTTGGTGGCTCTCCGTTGCGGCACTTTCCGGAGTCGGACTGAATGGGCTCTTTGGCTGGTGGTGGGCCGATCCGTTAGCGGCGCTGGTTATTGCGGGTCTCATTCTGCGGGAGGGGCGCGAAGCGTGGAAGGGGAAGGCATGTTGCTGAGCGACGTGTGCTGTGCGGACTCCTAACCATTCTCAAATGTCGAGTGCAGAGACCCGAGCCAAGCACTTACCTCGGTTCGATTCTGAAGACAAGATGTTCAGTCATGGCGCGCGGATGGTGGGTGACGACGTAGGATTGGTTTAGCGCCGAGAGAGGATCGGCATCCAAGCGACCAGGATGCCTGCGAGCCCCACGACGTGTGGCACGAACGCAGACCAGACGTGCCTTCCCGTTTGTAATCTCAGGATGCGGATGCCCACATATAGACTCCACGCGACACCGAGCGTGAGTACGCTGAGACGAATCAAGTCGGTGGCTACATGCGGCAAGCCAATGGATTCGAGATACTCAACCGTTGGCTTGCTGAGGCCGAGGAATAGGGAGAATAGACTCAACGGAGTATAGAGATATCCGATACACGTGAATCGTTCGCGCAGGTCTTTTCGGCCTAGCGAATGCGGTCGTGTCGCATAGGTGGATATTCCCGTAAGCAACGACAGTACCGCGATCGTCAGCAGCGTGCCGCCAAGCAGCAAGGAAACCAGCCGAAGCCCATCCCATTGCAAAATCTCGCCGTAGAAAACACCAAGCGGGAGGCCTATTGCGCCGCCGAAAAGGAAGATTATCTCCCAAAACAGGGGCTCGGCCGTGTTGATGTGGAGCAGTTCTTCGCCAGGTTGCCGAAAATCCAAGTGAATCGCATCGCGCCAGCCCGAACAGCGAAAGCACATCACGCAGTATCGGTTCGTGGACATGGCGGGCAAGTGGATCTGCACCGGGCATGGATCCTTCGTTCGCGCACCACTTGAGGGTGCCGTCCACGTGGCTAGGCGTGCATGATTGACGTGAAAATGCATCGCCCCAAGGCGCGAGAACACGCCAAAGAGCAGACTGACCGGGCAAAGGTAGCGGCACCACACCCACACGCGACGTGAATAAACGAGCCCGACGAGGACGGCGGCCACTGTGGAGCCCCCAAGGATGGCAAGCTGCGCGATAGGGCGTTCGTCCACCTCGAACACCTGGCCCAAAACCGTAATGCCTACGAACGCAACCAGCGGGAACCCACCCCAACGCATCCAAGCGGGGATCGCTCGATTGGTGCCGTAGCGGGATGCGAACGCAGACAGTGCGCCTTCAGGGCAGAAGAGCCCGCACCAAGCCCGTCCCACGCCCAGCATCGAGAGCACGACGAACGGCCACCAGATACACCAGATGACGAACCTAGAAAACGACACGAAATTGCTGAGCGGCGAAGCGTTTTCCGGCGGAGTCGGCATCCAAGGGGGCACCAGGATAAGGGTGAGGTAGAAGGCGACCATGACCCAATGGGTTGTCGAGATAACGCCCGGATGTTGCACCAACGTGCGTTCGATGACGCCCGCGAGCCGTGAAGATTGCGGTAATCGACCGAAGGCAGGCGACGATTGTTCATTGAGAATTGGAAGGCGTAATTTTGATGGCATTGTTGGCTCCGGGCACAGGCGTTGCTGACCCAGGGATCTCGTCATGTCTCCAGCGGTCCATGTAGGCGCAACTAGGCCGCATAACGGGCGATGCTAGTCGCGTTGAGATGATGGTTTTGGATCAATGTTGGTGCGCAAAGAGTAGTTGGTCGTTTGGTGCGCACACGCTACCCTCTCGCGAGAAGGATGGAGCTATCGCTTCTGTGGCATCGTTGCTCTCGAGCAGAGCATTCCCTGAAGTGGACGCTTCCGTTGTGGTAGCCGATCGGTGTACGGAAACAGCTTCCAGTTCCGCACTCAGACAACCTGCCATGAACTCGCTAATCGGTTCGCGTCGCAATAGGAGTGCCCAGAGCAATGATGCGAGTTCGCGGTGATTGAGGATCTGCGAGTTGTCCCGAAGCAGCTGAGAAATCGATACCGGCGGTAACGCGATAAACTGCCTCACCGTAACGCCCAGCGACTGTTCGATTCGTCGAGAACACCTAGCCCATACCACTGGCGATCGCATGGCTTCGGCGGCAAGCAGTCCGTAGAGGCTCGATGGCCAGAGGCTGAAACAATCCTCGGGATCTTCGCCTAAGCAAACGGTGGCAGTATATCGGTCGAGTGCGACGGTCAAGACGATCCTCAACGCGTTGAACGGAGAGGCGAGCTGGTGATAACAAGCCTCGGGATTGCCGTACGGAACGGTGGCGAAATGGGTACCCATGGGAAAATATCCTCGAATTACTGCTGGAACGACAATAGACGAATTGCGTCAGGTCTCGCCGGTTGGCGGGAGCTCACTCGGGATGCGCGCAGAAACGCCCAACGCGAGTGCGCCCAGATGTATATGCAACCCCTCACGGCTGCACATACGGAGATCGACGGTCACCCTGGTTGATTCCGCCAATCGGCTCGGCGCGCATTGCCTGACGGACGCTACTGGATCGGATGGTTTGTCGTCGTTGGCCATGGTGTGGATCTCCTCGTCTCGAATTCGCCGCAGATACTCTCCCGGTTCGTTGCCGAAAGTGCGCGGGTGCAATGAATATCGCGTGCAAATCGTGGTGGAGCGTGTCGCGGAGTTACGACACTAGCGACGCGGGCGAGACGCTTCAATGCCGTGGTTAGCCGTCCTTTGTCTTCGGCTCCCTCAACATGACGAGAAGCCAGCGCGCAGGTTCTGGAGCATCGACCGCATGGGGTACGTTTGCCGGCATCCGAACGATGGTGCCTGGCATTGCCGTGAGTGGTTTTCCATCGATAGTCAGGACCAATGAGCCTTCGAGCGTAAGGACGAGTGCATCGAACGGCGCCGTGTGTTCGCTCAATGCTTGGCCTCGGTCGAATGCAAACAGGGTCAACGACCCACCCTGAGTCTTGCCCAGTACGCGACTCGCGATGCCGTTCTCAGTAGGCGCAATCAGGTCGTGAAGAACCAAGCTTTCAGCTGCATTGACGGTATTAGCTTCCATGGTGTTCCTTTGTCATGTTAGGCGACGCGCGCGATGATGGCGACCGCGCAAAGATTGGTTTGGTACTTGCGGAACGTGCGTCTTAGGTTCAGAAGCCTTCGTGCCGCGCCGGGGGTGCGCAAAACGTTGAAAACGAACCTTGCCGCACCGAATGGGCCTTCGTCGCGAATGAGTCGATCGGGTTCGAGCAACCGCATGGGCTTCGTGGTCACGGCGTCAATCGCGAATCCCGCGTTTTCGAGCCATTGCTTCCATTCGCGCACTGTGCCGATGCGGACGCCGACGTGAATGTGCTTCGAGAGATCTTGCTGCAAGGTAGAGGAGCGTAGCGCATCGATATCGTCCGGGGTCACGGCAAGCTCGTGGATCGCGTAGCGGCCACCTCGGCGAAGGACTCGCTTTGCTTCGGCAATGATCGATGTCTTGAGGCTTTCCGGCTGCATGCTGAGCATGGCCTCGCCGACGACGAGCGAGGCGCTCGCATCCGCTAACGGTACGTGTGCGGCATCGCCAGCAACGATGCATGCGTCGGGGTATCCGGCTCTCGTCAATGCCTGCGTCGAGAACGCCACCGCCGTTGCGTCGCGTTCAATGCCGACGTAGCTCCGAGGCGTCAGGCGTAGGATTTCCCGCGCCGTCACGCCCAATCCCGGCGCCAGCTCTACGACATCATCCTCCCGGGTGAGTTGGCACCGATTGAGCAACCATTCGGTCGTCTCGCGTCCGCCTGGGCGCAACACGCGCTTGCCCAGACGCGCCATGAGCCAATGGGCCGGCATCTTGTCGACTGCCAGATCTGCAAAAAGTGAGCAATCATGCTCTTCGGCCGTCACGAGTGCTGACATTGGGATCTCCTTGTCTGATGCGAATGAATAGCAATATCATTAGAGCGGTGCAATTGGCGGCTGATTTCCGTCAGGTGCCTTGAACGCGATCAGCCGGATTGGAGCGCAATTCCGTGTCCGGTCGTACCAAGCACGCCGGAAAGACTCAGTGCGACGGTTCGTAGCTGTGGTGCTCGACGCGCCGCCGTTCGTGGCTGGTCCGGGTTCGTTCCATCGACCAAGCGGTGCTGATCCGTGCGACGGGATGCGTCGACGAACACCTATTGAGTTGGAATTCGTGGAGCCCCTCAGGTGGCGCTCTTCTTAAGGAGTTGCCACTGGCTCTCACGGCGCTGTTCGCGGTTGACGTGAGCGGACGGTACTCCGTTTCGCGTCGTCTCTGGCTCTCCTCGCGGGAGGCGAGTACGAATCCGGCAACGTAGGTGAGGAGCGCAACCCCCACGCCGATTAGGCGCTCCGCTAGGGTGAACACCGGTGGACGGCACAGCCCAGTGGCGGTCACGAACATCGCCATTCCCGAGACTGACAACAGCGGAGGAATAATCAGGTTTCGTCCCATCATGGGCAGGTGACTCCTGGGGTTGAACACGGAAGTGGAAGATTTCGTGCTGTTTCCGGTAGTGAGGGTGCCAAGCTACAGAATCTAAGCACAAGTTGCTTATTGATAATGCGAATCAAATGCAATAAGAGGGAGTGCATGTCAAACCATTCGTCAACACCCTGCGCGCTCGAGACGCTGGCCCACAACGAAGTCGTTCAGGTCCAGCGATGCATGGGATGCGGTCATCTATCGATTCACGTCGGACCGTTCACCATGCGCCTTGAAGAGCGGGCTGCCGATGCGCTATTCGTCGCGTTAGGCGAAGCCTTCGTCGAATTGCGGATCCGCAGGAACCCGAACGACACCTTGCTTCGCCGTCCAGGACTGGCTTAGCCGCACCTCACGTTGACGCGCGAGAGCGAGGCGCGTCTTTGGCGGATGCTTTGCGGCATTCGGGACAACGCCCCAGTAGCTCGTGATAGTGATTCGTGAGTTCGAAACCGTAGCGCTCGGCTAGGTCGCGCTGTAGCACTTCGAACGCCTCAAACTCGAATTCCACGACTTTTCCGCAGTTGATGCAGATCAGGTGGTCGTGATGAGGACGTTCGAATGCGGGCTCGTAGAAGTGGCGCTCGGGCGACGAGAGCAGGGTTGCCTGGATGAGGCCTGTCTCGATGAGCAGCGGCAGCGTGCGATAGACGGTCGCCATGTGCGCATCCTTCACCTTTCGGCGGCGGAGCTCCTCAACCAAGTCGTTGATGTCGAAGTGGCTGTCGAACGCCAGGGCCGCGCGGGCAATGGATTCCCTAACTTTCGAATAGCGAAGGTCTTTCTCACGGAGCGCCGCGCGGAACCGCTCCAAGGCGCGCTTCACCGTGGTCTCGTCAGTGACGGACTTGCCGACGGAAAGCTTCCGATTGGGGGCGCGCATCGGACGATTGTGCGGCCTGGTGGCAGGACGTCAAGGGATGATGAGGTGATCCGAGGGTTGGTCACGGTTGATTCAGGACCGTGGGTACTTGAATCGCTTCGGCGGAGCCTCTCCGTCAGCGCCTCTGCCGCAGAACGCGATCATCTGGGCGTGTGGTACTGGGCAGCGGTACCGCGATGCTGCCGCAACGATGCCGAAGCGATCTCCGCCGCCGCAGGTCCAATCCGACGGCATTGTCGGCGACTCACGTTTCGAAATTGACAGTCGGCAGAGTATGGTCGCGGTTGGTACTGTGTTCGATCCAGCTTGCTTCGTGAACGGGCTACACATAACAGAGCGCTGACACCTGGACGTTGCATCCTGCTCATGCCACGACGTTCACCGGGTACTTGTCGACGCGAGTTGCTGGGCTGGGCGTGTCGTGACGCCTGAAAGCGTCGCCCGTGCAATGAGGCAGACCACCACGCCTACGCGGATCCGCATCAAGCGCGTCGCGGCTGACCTCGTGCTCAATCCGGGACTTGCCTTCCCAAGTTCTGGAAGGTCTCGTGATGGTGGAACGTTTCGGGATTGTTTCATCGT
This sequence comes from uncultured Polyangiaceae bacterium, assembly GCA_964454965.1. GTDB lineage: Bacteria > Myxococcota_A > Polyangia > Polyangiales > Polyangiaceae > FEN-1139. Next base: position 95,283 of record CAYVXY010000010.1, read on the forward strand.
TACTGACATCGATCATGTTGTTTCGGGTGGCGCGCCCAGGGCCGCTAGCCACCGACGATGGCCACCGCTATTGTGCCACTCCGCCACTCTTTCCGATGGCGGACGGAATAGCGCATCATGTCGAGTCGAACCGATTCTTCGTTGCAACGATACATGAAAGGACTCGGGTCCGTTCGGGATAGAGTGGAGGAAACATCTGGGTCTACAGCGAGCCCGGCCGCGGCACGACGTTCAAAATCTATCTTCCTATCGCCTGCGAGTCATCGCATGGAAGCGTCCCACCCCCTTCTCCCCGGATACGACCTCGTGGGAATGAAGCGGTGCTCCTCGTCGAAGACGACGGTCAGGTGCGCCTGCTCGCGAAAGCGATTCTGCTGAAGCACGGCTATCACGTCATCGAGGCCGCGTCGGGAGAAGAAGCTCTTGCGCTTTGCGAACCCGCCCACGTGCATGTCGATGTGCTACTGACGGATGTCGTCATGCCGCACATTAGCGGCCGTCAGCTTGCCGAGCGGATGCTAGAGCGACGACCAGCCCTGAAGATGATCATCTTCATGTCGGGCTACACGGACGACGCGAGCGTGCACCACGGTGTTCTGAGCTCTGGCCTCAACTTCGTGCAGAAGCCGCCCATGCCAGCCACGTTACTTACGAAGTTGCGCGAGGTATTGGATGGCACCAAGCAATAAGCGTTGACGCCTATTGCGAAGACTTGAAGCACTGGACTTCCACCCCGGGGATGATGCTGGCCGTGCAGAGGCGGTCCCAGAGCGTTTCATCCACGGTCCCACTTGCGAGCCGACAGGTCAAGGCTCCGGGGCAGCTCGATTGCACCTGACAATCGCCGACCAAGTCGAGACCCAGCTCGGTCTCCAAGCCTTCTGGGACGCATATAGTGAACCCACAACCTTGCCCCACCACCAAGTCCGCCGCAATACCTGTCCCGACCAGCGCATCTGTGTTGCAGTATCCGTTGGCGCGACAGGCGAGCGCGCATTCTCGGACGTTTGGGTAGAGTCGCCGGCAATCCGGGGCGCAGGCGCATCCACTGTATTGGCGACACCGGCTCCCATCGAATCCCCATCCAAGAACAACTGCACAACCTCCATACTGCCCGGTCACTGACGGACAAAGCGCGCTCGAACCACTCGCACCTGCCGGGGACAGGCTCGAACTACCCGCTTCGCCGCTGGAAGGGCTCGCTCCGCCTTCGCCTTGCCCACCATGACTACCGCCGGTCGGGAGCTGCGTGCCCGCTGCGTCAGGCGCGTTTCCACCACCGTTGGCTGATGCTCGCGAGCCGCTGCCGGTCAGGCCGCCGCATGCGTGGAGAGCCAAGGCGGCGAGACACGCGCCTGCTCCGATGATAAGTGCGACAATCCGCACCTGACGACCACGACGAGCTTGCCATGTCCCGACTTGAATCATGTGCGAAGTGTGCCTCGCCTCGGGATGAATTGCAACGCGACCGGTTCCGTCACCGTACGCTTTAGGTATTGCCACAACCTCACCATCCTTGGACCGGAATAGTCCATGATCTCGTATTGAGCATGCCGAGTCGACTCGCGAATTGAGTGTCAGGAGACCGCGAGGTGTCCGCGTCCCGGCAACGAATTCGTACCCTCATCATCGTTCTTGTTGCTCGTCATGAAAGATCGGCAAATGTAAGCAGGAATTATCCGCGTCTGACCAAATTGACAGCTAAGTCAGCGGTGCGTCTCGTTGACCCGATGCACACCGACCCGACTTGACGGCGTCTGCGCGCGACGCCTATACTACTCCCATATTCCGAACGAAACATCGCGACACAATGACGAACAGACCGTCACCGATGGCTATGTTTCGCGTGGAACCATTGAAGCTTTGATATCCCTTCCGTCGAAGATGCAGACGGTCATCCTGCGGATGCTCGTACAGGCGGGGCCTCTTGACGAACTCGGTGGTGACAAGATCCTTGCCACGTTTCTCACCTTTGCCGCGTCAGATGCAGTCCGCGACGTCAGCCAGAAGTCGTTGCAGTCCGCGGCAGAAGCCATGCGGCAGGCTAGCGGCAGTGAATTCGATATCGACTTACTGCGCACAGTCGCGGAGGCGCCAACGGACTTCCATGGCCCGCTTCTCCGGCTACTGCTCGTGTCGCGACCGATTGGATCGCTGAGTGCCACGATGTTCTTCCTTCGGATCTGGCACGAAGTGCATTCACATCGGACAAGGACGCTGTGGTGCGGTGACATCGAACGGATCGCGCAAGCGCTCGCACTTGGTCCCGACTTCGATGACATCGTGCTGCGCTTCCTCGCGAGTGAGCGTAACGATCGGGGAGAGGTGATGGATCGGGAGGTGCAAGCAAAGCTCGACGAAGCTGTGCGCTGATGCGATGAGCCGATGGACCACGACCCTGGTCGTATCGGAGTCTGCTGGACGTTGCGAACTTCAATGCACCGCAAGCAGTCGCGTTGGTAAACCTCCGGCATCGGACACCATGCGTTCACGCGGCGCGTGTCAACTTGGTTGGCGCTCCACAGAACACGTGGATACTGCGTACGTACGCGCAAAGCTTGTCGTAACTGCTTGAACGGATAAACTCGATGAAGTCCTCGAAGGATCGGATACGGAACGATGCATATGCCCACGCGTCCATGTCGTCCAGATAGAAGGCATAGTCCTCTCTTGCGTCATCGACGTGTCTGAGGAATCGGAGCAGTTCCCCTTTCGCAGCCATCCACTCGGGACGATCGATGGCACGATAAAGAACCGCCTCTGCTTCCCGTTGGCTTCCGATGACGCCATACCCACGCCGTTGTCCGCAATCATACCGAAGTCGAGTGCCATTAGTGCGCAGAGTCATGATCGTGTCAACGATCGCGTAGAGCGGGTGGAACGACGATTCTTTCCATCTGACGCCGTGTAAGCGCGGGAGGTGAATGGCGCGCATTTCGGATGCCTTCCATCGCGCTATACGAGGAATGTTCGTTCTCTGAATCAGTTTCATGAGGTGACGTCTTGGTACCGTCGGCCATGGACCAAAGCAGGTGATTGCGATATCCGATTCTTCTTTCATGCGTGACCAATATGTCTGAACGTGACGCAGGGAAGGTATCGTGCCCGCGTGCGAATCGTCCGATTCCGGCTTGTGGTGATCTGGCAACGTCATTGCCGCAACGAACTTCTGCCACGCGCGTCTCGGTCTTCGGGGGTTCCGTTTCGTTACCAGTCGCCTACGCGTCAGCTCATTCTTGGCGTTTCGAAATGTCGCCGGGGTCATCGTGCTCTCCTGAACAACGGTCGTAAGGGTAGTGGCGACATCTTGGAATCCGCGACTCGAGAAGATGGCGATGCGCATTCTGTCACAGGTTGTCTCTGACGTGACGGCCGCATCTATGTTGACTCCGGCAAGACGTTGCTTGAGCTCCCTCACCAGCCATAACTCAACAAGCGAAGTCGAATTGCCTTCGGACTTGTGCTCGAACCACGCCCCCCGCTTCACGGACAGGAGAACGCCGCACCTCGCGGGGCGTTTTCGAATGGTTGCTTTTCTCTGGGGTGACATACATGTAGCGGTCGGTTGGTCTTTCCTCCGTTGCTAGAATGGGGATTGGCCCGGCAGACCACCAGAAATACCGAGCCAATTTCGCCATCGAACGGTTGTTGGGTCCTAAGATTTTGGCGCACCTGAACCTTTCGGTGGTGGATTACCTTTGGCCTTCTGGGAATGCTGCTCACTGCGGCTCTTGCCGTGTTCGTCGTTCTTTCCTACGCCGCTGTCGGCCTTCTTGCGATCGGCTTCACCGCCTCGAAACTTCTTTCCTGGCTCGTATCCATGTGCCACTGGCATGCTCCTTGGTGTACGGATCGGAACTAACCGACCATCGTGCTTACGATACCAAGATGCCTCGTTCATGTCACGCGTCTCTGTCCGGGAGTGTGCAACGAATCTGTGCTTGGAACGCAAGTTGCGGATCTGACTTTGGATTGTGGTTCCGCGTTGTCGTCGCGTCCTACACGAATGTCTCACGCGGTCCACCGTCGCTCTCGCCATTGTGGTGCGCGGTGGATTTGCGTGGTGGCCGCTTTGGTGACCAAACGTGGTTGTAGGAGCAGATCTCGGGCGATCGCTTGCGTGCGCTGACGAACGGCATTTTACTCGACGTCGCGTCGTTTCACGGTTGCATTACGTCGAGTTCTCTCCGAACTTTGGGATTTGGTGCGGCCGCGTCCTTGGGAAGTTTTTTTTCGACTCCTCTGTCGCCCACCATTGGAAGACGACCCGAGAGGGTCGTTTTTTTGTCGTGGTTGAGCCGGAATCTCGCGTATGGATACCGCGCGAATGTGCGCTTCAATGTGGTTGGTGACCATCTGGGTGCCAGTTGCCCGATTGACTGCCACCGGGCGATAGCATTCTCATGTAATCCCGCGCGACATTCGGAGCGACATGAGCGTAGCGCGCCGTCATCTCCAATGTCTTGTGGCCCAAGATTTCCTTGACGACAAGCAAGGGTGTTCCGCGAATCATGAGCTCTGTTGCGACGGTATGGCGAAGCTTGTGCCATGTCACTCGACGGACTCCTGCACGGTCGCATGCGGCAAAGAGATGACGGCAGGCGTGGTTTGGGTAAAGGAAGGTATTGTTAGGAGTCTTGAAGACCCACTCGCTCGAATGCGGAAGTGCGTTTAGCGCGCTGACGGTCTCCGGGACGAGTCCGAGGGGACGGCGGCCCGCGCTCGTTTTTGGCTCGTCGACGTGCCCGTGCTCGACTGCCCGCTGTATGTATACCCATGGGGACTCATCATCCAGATGCAGATCTTCCCACTTCAGCGCCGCGGCTTCGCCAATTCGCACGCCAGTCGTCAGAATGAACAGGATGAGCGTCCTCCAGAATCCCGGCTCGGCTGCCGCTATGACGCGCACGTATTCGTCTCGCGACAGATAGATGGGAGGCGGGGCATCTACGCGCAGATGTCGAACCTTAGGTACACGTCCAACGAGGCCCCACTCTTCAGCTGTTCGCAAAGATTTCCGGAGTACGGTCGATAAATTGTTGATTCGTTTCGATGATAGGCCGCGGTCAGTCCAATGCGCAATGGCACGATCGACTTCGACAGTTGTGATTTCGTCGAGGCGTAGGTTGCCAAATGCGGGAATTAGGTGCGCATGCATCGCGCTTGACTTCTCCCGCTGGGTTGACAGGCGATTGTTTGTGGCCACATAGGTACGAAGCCACTCCGAAGCAAAGACGGCAAATAGGGGAGGCTTGCTGAACGGGTCCTTTCCGTGTGACACGTCTTCCAGAAACTGTTGTCGAAGCTGCCGTTCAAACTCTTCCGCTCCACGCTTCGTCTGTACTAGTGAGCGCCTACGAATGCGCCGTCGTCGATATCTGAAGTCCACCCACCATTCGTTCTCGCGGTCAGATCTACGAACGACTCCCATAAGGCTTCCATGTGCCCTCGGCTCGCACCGAAGCGATGAATCGCTTGAGGTCATCGGGATGAATTTTGATAAGGCGTCCGAAGCGGTGATGGGGGACGCGTCCTGCCTGCAGCCACTCATAGAGTGCGGTACGCCCGACCCCAAGATTCTTTGCAGCTTCATTGAGGGAGTACCAGCGGATTGGCACCGCGAGGTCATTGCTCCCGTCTGGCTGTGTTGTCGCTTGTTGCATATTTTGAAGGGGCAGCGAAGAGCGAGACAGGCATGCGTCCTAAGTCGACGCATCACGTCCATCCGCACCAGTCGCTACCGTAGCATTTGAGTTCATGATCGTGGAAGGGGAACCGGTTCACCTCTTGAACGACCTGAACAAGCTACATCGACCTTCGTGGACATGGATAGGGAAACAATACCCGTTTTGTTTCCCCTGCCCCTGTGCATATCGGGATGCCAGGTTCAGTGGACCACTGCAATTGCTATTCGCGGAAACGACCGAGGCGAGATATCCACATCCCTAGGGGAAACAAATGCCGTTTTGTTGCCCTTTCGGATAACAAAACCCCTCGTGTACTCTAGGGAGCGCCGAGGGGATTGCTTGCGCTGATGGTTGAATCATCTTCGCATTTGCACCTCCCTCGGAACCAACGATTTGACAGTCTCTCGCGTATCCGATTCGGGTGCGGGGAGCATATCACCGACTCAGGCGAACCTTGTCAAGCCAAGCGCGGCTGTCCTATCCGCGCTGCCAGTCATCGCGGTGTCTACCTCGAAGCGACGATTGGGGATCGTCTGTCTGAGTGCCAGACTAACGGTCATTCATGCCTCGTTGCATTGCCTGCATCGACATCAGTCGCGAGCCAGCCAGTTGAAGGCGATTCGCAAAGCACTCGAGCCCCTGCTGGAAGCAACCGCATCGCCGACGATCATTCTCGAAGACGTTCGGGGTCTCGGTCGCTCGCTATCGCTTGGTACGAGCGCCCTCGTTTCGTGGCTCGAATCACTCGGCCTTCGCGTCATCCACCTATCGTGTGCTCATGCTTGTCACGAGATTTGTGGTTCGACGGACTTGCGCGCAGCGGCTGCACGTATCGCTGCACGCTACGCTCGGCTTGAAAAGGAAATCCTCAACGACCGGGGCGAGCTCTGCCTGACGTATGATCGCTGGCAGTTGCGTCAGCCCCTCATAGCCGCGTTCGTACTTGCGCATGCGTTCGCGGCAAAGACGGTCGTCGATGCCTTCGGTGGTCAAGCTCCACCACCATCCACCCCATATGACCCAAGACATCCATGACCGACATGGGTCAGGCTTCGAGCACCTTCGTTCGCTCCTGCCTGACGTCGCCGATTGCCTCCCTGCCCGACCCAAACCTCGCGAGAGAAGGGGGATGAGAGGGGGTAGAGAGTCAACAGAACTCCTGGATAACGCCTTTGATACATATAGGCAGAAGGCGTTAGGGACAGAGAAAGTGGAATTAGGGGATGCAAGGGGGAAAGGGCGAAAGAGAAGGGGTGCCACCGAAAGCCCGGCTGTGGAAATCCGACACAAGGCACTGGTCCTTGCCCAACAGCTCGACGACGAACGTAGCCTCGCCTTTTACCAACTCGTTGTCCGCAAGATCCCCGAGCACATCATCCGAGATGCGCTCACGCGTGCCCTCGACGTTCCCAGGCGTGACGTGCGCCGATCTCGTGCCGCCCTGTTCACCAGCATCATCCGTCCGCATTTGCCGAGACGCACACGATGACGTCACCACAAAACCTAACTCGTTCAATTTTGCACATATGCCTATTCGCCATCCGCCACGGAAGGAGCCACGAATCCTGTCTATCGGCACGGTCCATCACGGACTCATTTACGCTGTCATCGACCCCTGGGTCATTCGCGGCACCGGTCGCACTCGCTGCCGCGAGCCGGCACGAGCCTCCGTCATTTTGCGACTGATCCGACGAGAGAAGCCGACCGCCATTATCGTCGATGCTGCCGAACTCTCGGAGCTCGCGCGTCGTGCCGCCGGGAAATGCGGAATCGGATTCGTCGCACAACGGCCACCACGGATCCCATCGCCCATCGCCAAGGAGCTCTATCCCGAATTGCCGCTCTTCGCTCCCGGCCACCTGAGTCGCATCGCGGCGCTCGGTATTTCCGCCGTTCTTCATCGAAACCCTATCGCACGCAAATATGCCCATTCACGCCACCACTCCACTCAACGTTGATCCTGATGAGCGCTCCGTTGCCACGTACGCACTCGCGACGCTAGCTCGATGTCGCTACGTCACCAAGGGCTCGTTCATGGCCGCGATGGGCCCGCTTAGCCTCCGGCCGGATATGGTTGATGACTGGATCAAAGCCGGGATGGTCTTTGAGGGACAGGTTCGCCTCGACCACCTGAAGGGCGACGAGCAGAGCTACCTATCGCTCACCAAAAGCGGCGCGCGAGCCCTAGCCTCGGCAACCGGGATCCATGTCGAAGGGCGGTCGTTACCGCAACTCAAGCGGCCCTGCCAGAAGCGCGGACACGATGTTTGCACCGGAGAGCTCGCGCTCTCGGTCATGACGCTTGCGAAAGACGGCCTCATCGATTTGGTCGGCGTCGAGACCGATGACAAGAAGCTCTCCTTCTCGACGCTTGTCGCAGAGCCGGACGCCGCGCCCGAACACGTCAGTCTGCGGCCGGACGCCATGATCGCGGTGACGGCCGCATACGGCACCATGGCGTACCTCATCGAAACCGATCGGGGTACGGTCCAGACGAAGACCATGATGCGTCGGTACCGCGCGTACCTCGCCTGGGCGAAAGACAGTGGACCCTTCCGCGACTTCTCGATCAAGGCGCTCCGTGTGCTCACTGTTGCCTCATCAGAACCGCGCATGAAGGCACTCATGGAAGCCGCCCTCGAAGCGAACCATGGTAGACCTTCCGGTTTTCTTCTCTTCGCTTTGCAGGATCACCTCACTATCTGCACGGCGGAATGGTGGCTCGGCCCTGTTGCCCGCGCCCTCGGCACGGTTCCCGAAGGTCGCATACCGCTCTTGCCCGAGCGCGCGTCCGATTCCATTGTTGCCTAAGTATCTGTGCCTTCCCGCCGGAGCGGCCCACCATAGTCCCTCTGCATGCGCCGCGCCCGGGTCCCGTCCCGCGGCTGCCATGGCGGCTCCCTCCGTGGTCCCCGGGCGGAGGCGCTCGCTGCGCGGGAAGGCACTTCTCCCGGACCTATTGCTTCACTACTTATGCCGCTCCCAACTGCCTCGAAATCCGCCTCAATTCACGTGCTGGTTACCGGGCGTACAGGGATGGGGAAATCCACCCTGCTTCGTGCGCACTGCAACGATGTCATCCGACAAGGCCATGGCTTGCTCCTCGTTGACCCTCACGGGGACTTGGCTGAGGCCGTCCAGAGCGACATTCCGCGGCATCGCAAGAACGACCTCGTGTGGTTCGATGCAGCTAACCCGAGTGCCTGCCGCGGCATCAATCCCTTCCGCGGTATCACTCCGGAACGACGATCCGTCGTCGTCTCGAATTTGCTCGCGATCGTCAGGAAACTGTATAGCGAATCTTGGGGACCGAGAACGGAGCACGCCATGCGACACGCATTTCTCGCCGTTTCTGAGGTGCGCAATGCGACGCTCGTCGATGCACAGCGGATGTTGGTCGACGACCAGCATCGCAGGTGGGTACTCAAGCAAGCCAAAGACGAGCATGTACGGTTCTTCTGGGTGAAAGAGTTTGCCGGATATGGGAAAGATTTTGGTGCGCAGGTCACGGCGCCGCTACTCAACAAGCTTGGCGCGATTCTCGCGAGCCCTGCTGTTCGCGAAATCGTCACTCGGCATCGCCCGTATCTCGATGCGCGTCGAGCCATGGATCGCAGAGCGATTGTGCTCGCGTCACTTTCGAAAGGTCGTATTGGAGAAGATGCTGCACACTTGCTTGGCGGTCTGCTCATCGGAGCGTTTCAAAATGCAGCGATGAGCCGCGCCGACATCCCGCATGCAGAGCGGTTGCCTTTCACGATTGTCGTCGACGAAATCGGAAGCTTCGTGACGGGACCTTTTCTTGAACTCTTGGCCGAAGCCCGAAAGTACGGCGTGTCGCTCGTCATGGCTACGCAGTCTCTCTCAGCGATGGACGACCAGGTGCGCAGGCCCATGCTCACCAACATCGGTACGCTCGTCGCGTTCAGATCTGGAGCGGATGACGCGGAACTCTTGCTCAAGGAGTTTGCCGGACTTTTCCGTCCGGAAATCCTCATGACCATGGACATCGGTGAGTGCGTCGTGAAGAGCGGAACCGAGCGACCGAAGATCATTCGTCTCACAGGGCTCGCGACGAACTAGCGGTAGATCGGTGCGCGGATGCTGATTGACCCGATGCTCGTTGTTCCTTGAAACGCCGCCCGAGTCGAGTCGACCGGAGTCAGACCGTGCCTATGTACGGACTGGTTCCGGTCCATTGGACCGGAAAGTTGAAGGATCAATTGTACTTTCACATCAGTGATCAAATTGCATACGTACCCCAAGGGCAACGGTTGCGCTCGTTCGAGGACCGGCAACTCCAAGCAGTCCTATCGCAACTCGTCTCACCAAAGTTCGCGGAACGTATTGTGGTTGGCGTCGGGGCTTCCGGGCTCCGTACGTTACCCGTCGATGTCATTCAAGCGAGATGCGACGTTCCAAGAGCCGTCGCACGCCGTCTCAAGTGTGCCCGCGAACTCGCGAATCTCTTCGCGATGCGGGACAACGTAATTGCCAGTTCGAATGCTGTGATCGCGGAATTACCGGCCGGCCTCGCGACGCTCGAAACTGAGGTCATCCTTGGATTCGCGCTCAATGCCGCGATGGTGATCTTGGACGTCTTTCTGCTTGCAAAGGGAGGCGGTTCTCAGGCAGCGCTTTCGTCGCGGGACGTCTTCGTTCCAATGCTTCGGGCGTCAGCCTCGGCTTTCGTCATCGTCCACAATCACCCCTCCAAAGACCCCATGCCTTCGCCCGAAGACGTGCGGTTTACGGAGTCGCTCGCCGACGCGGCACATGTCCTCGGCCTCGCATTCGTTGACCACCTCATCGTCGCCCAAAGCGGCATTACCTCAATGCTCGAGCTGGGCCTCATGCCCAACCGTGAACATCCGTCACCCACAACCATTCGCTCTTAGGAGAACTGCCATGTCCAGAAAAGAAGTATTCGTGATTCGGATCGGCGTCTCCATCGAATCGGTGGCAGACGTAGACGTCGAGGTGCCATCGAACGACGAGATTACAACGCGCCCAACACCTGCGCTCGCACAAGGGTCCGAAAGCCAAAGGAATGGCGCTCCGCCCGAGAAACCGGCGCGTTTCCACGGTCGAGACACTCGACCTATGGAAGCGCACCAAGGGGACAAGCGGGCGATGTCGGACGCTCAGAAGAAAGCCCTCTTTCGTCTGGCGTACACGCTTGGTGACCGTGAAGGCGCACTCACGCGCGTCCTCGAAGCCCTCGGCGTTGAACGTTTGGAATGGGCCACCCGAGCCGACGCTTCACGGGCGATCGACGCGCTGCGTGGAAAGTCGAGCAATGGATCCGGTCGCCCAACGAACGGAGCCAGCCATGGCTGACATCCCACCAACAACGTCGGCGAGCCAGCTCACCGCGTACACCATGTGTCCACGCTTGTACGCGATGCGCTACGTGTATCACGCCGAACCCGAATTCCGCTCGCTCAATCTCGCGCTCGGATCGGCAGTGCACGGCGCGATCGGTTGGTACTTCGAAGAGAAGCTTGCCGGTCGCGTCCCAATGTTCGAAGGGGCAGACCGAATCGTTGCCGCGGATCTCCTAGCGGAGACGTCAGGCGTTCGGATGCGGTGGAAGGACGAAACTCCCGATACCCTGGAGCAGAAGGCTCAAGCGCTTGTGCGCACCTATCTCGGTGCGCACGGTGATCAGGACGTTGTTGCCGTCGAGGAGCGATTTGAGGTCGACATCGAACACCCGGAAACAGGGGAAGCGCTCCCGCGACCGCTCGTCGGGTACTTCGACCTCTTGGTGCGCACGAAGAACCAGAAAATCGTCGAAATCAAGACGACCTCAAAGGCCTGGCATCCAAAGAGTCTCGAACGCCACCTCCAAGTCGGCTCCTATGTCACCGCAGCAAATGCGTTGCACGGAGGACCATCGCACGTCAGTGTCCACGCGATACTGAAGCAGAAAGCACCACGCGTAGAGGAATACCACGTCGAACGCGGAGAATACGATGTCCTGAACCTGTGGTTCTTCCACGCGGCAAAGGAAATTGAAGCGGCGATCGCGGCGGGGCACTACCCGCCCTCGCCCGGCCACAATTGCTTCGAGTGTGAATACGCGAAGTCCTGCCTCGAGTACCGGGGACAGAAATCTATCGCACCGAGTGTGCCGAGTATTCCGCGCCGGCACGAATCGCCACCGTTACGTATCGCCGTCTGATCACTGCTTGCCCGGGAGAAGGACGCTCCTTCTCCCGGGCCCTCCACTTTGGCCTTCTCGGGTCGAAGGCATGTTGCCCTCGTCACGAGAATCACCCGCATTGGAGGATTCCATGACCCTGTCGCACCTTTCAGAATCATTGGCCGAGGTCGTCTCGCAGACGACCCCTCGACCCAGAACGCTCTCGGAGCTCGCGTCGTACTTCGCCGCCCACGAGGAACTCGACAATCCCGACGTTGTGACGCCGCTCGACACGCTTCGCATGACTGAGGAAGGGACGCTCGCAATTCCCGGTCAGGGCACCGTTGCCCTCACCGACTGGACGCGCCACCAGCTCGCCAACCTTCTCGGGATCCGATGGGACCGTTGGTTCGAAAGCTCCAATGGTCTCGAACGGGCCGACGAGATCAATCGTCGGCTCTCCCGCCGGACCAACGCGATGCGCCTTCGTACATCGCGCGTCGCTATCGTTCCCAATGGCAAGCCGGGGATCTTGCGAGCCATTGTCAGTCCGTCATTCACACCGATCGCGGACTCACGACTCGCGATGATGCTGATGGCCTGTCTTCGGGAGACGGACACCGACCTTGCCGTCTCGCGACTCGTCACAACCGATCGCACCGTTTCGTACGTGATCGCCGTGGGGAAGACCTTTGGCGCGAACGTATCAGATCGTGTAGTAGGTGAAGTGGCTGGAAACGTGCTGATTCGCAACTCTGGGGTTGGCTTTGCCAGTCTCGTTGCGACACTGCACTTGGTCCGACTCGCATGCACGAACGGGCTAATTTGCCCCGTTGATGACCCGATCGCACTTCGGCAACCGCATCGCTCATTCGATGAGCAACGCCTCATTGCGAAGCTCACCGAGGGATTCGCCAATTTGCCGGGGCGACTGGCTGATGGCGCGAGAAGGCTTGCCGCTGCGAGAAGTCTCGTCATCACAGATCCGATCGTCGAGCTCATGCGTTTACTTCGGGACGCACACCTGCCGCAGCGCTTACTGCCACAGCTCGAGTCCGCCTACGCCCTTGAGCCCGAAGCAACAGCGTTCGGCGTCTCCCAAGCCGCGACACGTGCGAGCCAGAAGCTGACCCCAGAGGAACGCTTCGAACTCGATCGCGCCGCCGGCCTGTACCTTCTGCACCTTCTGTCGGCGCGTTGACGTCGAGGATATTCAACAAAAGAAAGAACAAATGAACGCAAAGAACCAAGATCACCAAACCGTCTTCGCGATTACCGAACGCGGAGACAAATCGTTCTGGACCAAGATTGGTATCGCATACACCAATCGCGATGGATCGGTGAACGTCAACTTGGATGCGCTGCCTGTTTCCGGACGGCTCCAGATCCGCTCTGATGAGGATCGAGAGGCTGCCAATCGGCGGTGACGACTGCGGTTCCGCTTCCTTACTTACCGCAAACTCGCGGTGCTTATGAGACGCTTCTCACTTGAGGGGCGTCTTTCTTTTGGAGCCAAAGATTGCTCGCTCCCCGAGCCCGACAGAGAACAGTACGAGGTGGGTGTCTCGACATTGACGCCGAGTCGTTACCCGCGCCTATTGGATCGCAAGTCGATCTAAGCAAGAGGCAGCGCATCAACGCTGCCTCTTGCTAGCATGTGTCGCTAGTACGTAGCCATTGTGCGCCTCCTTGTTGCAGCTGCCCGACGGATTCTAGCAGAATCCAAGTTGAGGCGGGTAGCCAACCATTCGAGACAGTGACATGCGCCTGTTTCCACATGAATCCTGGCTCAAGCGCTCGTTCGTGCTTAAGTCACGGAGTATCCGTTCATGACATCGTGAGCTTCGAAATCGCGTCATTCATGTGACCGCTCGGTCTATCGGATTGCCGCATCGAGGGCAGTGTTGCCACTCTGGTGAATAGATGGCGGTCGCACATTCCGCGCACCTGTGGATTTCACGGGCTTCGAAGGGCAAGTCGAAGATCGTCGCATGACGCTCCCAGCCGTCCGTAAAATGGCGCAAGTAGTTCAGCTGTCGTGCGAACTCCTCCGGTTGTTCGAAAAAAAGTGAGAGTAAGTACGCAAGACGTGCCGATATCTCGATATTCAACTTCTTCATTTCAAGATCGGTGATTCGAGAGAGCGATGGGTCAGCGAGTAATTCGGAGGTCATTCCAGCGTGAAGCGTTTCAATGAATCCATGACGAAAGGCACCAACCACAAGTGCGTTGGCCAAGTCGCGCATGGTGAAACCATCGAGCCAAGGGACAAGTCGATCCTGCGCAAACTCGACATCAAGCGACGCGACGGTGGGCGTTGGAGCGCAATTGACGAATTGCGTTGAGCGCTCTTCTTCGCGACGGGCTGAATTGTGATGCATAGATATGGTGACACATGGCGTTGAGCACCATTCCTCGCGTCCAATCGCCGCTGCGTGTTCCTCACACCGTACCCAAGCGTCGGCGCTTCGTCAACGAACCCATCACCGTGTCTCCATGGAGACTCCTCCAGATCGATGTCGTCGCGATCGGCAATTCGCGATTCATACGCATGCGACCATCATTGGTTGGCGTTGCGCGCATGATGACTGGCACGGAACGCAGGAAAAAAGAAGGTACTCGTGACTTTGAATTTTGGCTTCGGCCCCGGTCAGTTGCTACCCACCAAAAAGAACGGAGCGGGCTGTGGGACGTAAGCACGGACTCCGTGATAGGTCCCCGCGTCAATCCGCGACAACGGACTTGTTCTCGCTCAGGTGAGATGAATCATCCAGAGGCCTGTTATTGCGTTCGTTGCCGCAATGCATGCGAAAGGATGTCCACAGGCCAACCGTTGACGGAACTGATTGCACGCGCCTACACTAGTGACATATGAAACTTCCTTCTTGGCGCCAAATCGGGCGCGTGGCGTTAGCCAGCATTGGTCTTGCTGCTTGCTGCTGGGTCCTCTACTTCCTCGCCACAGGCTACGACGAGGTATTGACAGACGCCGCGGTACTTCCATTGGCCCTCGGTCTAGCGGGTTTGATGCTGTCGGTAGGGATCGGAGCGCTCTGGTTTGCGGCAACGCAGCGGCGTACGAGCCCGCGGATTCTTGATGCCGCGGTGTACCTTTCCGCGCTTGCCATCATTGTCGGCGCGGCCACGCTGGCGTAGCCCACCGCTTATCTAGTAGCAATACACAACCAACCGGCATCACTTTCACGGTGATGCCGGTTGGTTTGGCTAGTGCGCGATCGCTTCAGTGGTTACCACCAAATCACAGTCTCGTACGTGGTTGGAGTCACGCCACAAAGCAGTGCCTGCCAGTAACCGACACACGTGCGAATATCGTCGTCGCTGTACACCCGTGAAGCGGTCGGATTGTGCGTATAACAGCTTCCTACGGAATTTGTTCCGCGGATCTTGAGGCTGGAACGGTGATTGTAGGCTCCCGGAACGTGGTACTCAAGAATCCAGTCGGCGGGGCTCTCTGGCGAGCCGCTATTGCACATCCAAGAGTAGAACAGCGAGTCGCGTGTAAGGTACGTTGGGTAGTACCCGCCGGTTCCGCTCGTCTCCGGGATAGCAACGCCTTGCCATGTACCCGTGATCGCTTGCGCTGCGGTCCCTAACTCACCACTGGAGGCTCCCGATTGGAGAACGCAGTTTGCCTCCTTCCCGTCCAGGAGTTTGCCGCGTTCATCCGCGCGCAGGCCCGCTTGGGCGAGTTCGCCCAAGTGCTCACGGTCGTCGTCGCTGAGTTCCAAAATGGCAGTCTGAACTCCACAGGTGAGGCCTTCACGCGTGAGACGCTCGAAGGCCGTATCGAGAGTACTCAGATCCCTTTGGACGGCTCCGTCTGACGTGGGTGCCTCGCTGCAAGCGGCGATAGTCAAAGCCGCGCACGCGAACAGGGTTGGTGGGAGATTTCTGGTTCTGGTCATGGGGCAATTCCTTCATTCAATTGGTTGTTGGAACACTACTGACGTAGCAGGGCCATTGCGGACAATCGCTGAGGCGAAAGCCACCTCGTGGGATGAGATGCGCACCACAGTCATTCGGAACGGGGCGGCGCCGCTCTTCATCACGGGCTGGAGATTTCGTCGCGCGTATTGGCCGCGAAGGCCATGTCCATGTATTAGCCCATTTGCGAGCCGAGCTTGTGACAAAGCTCGTGACCTCGTGACCTCGCGCATCGACGTTGCCGTGGGTCTGCTTGTCTCGGTCCGCGGAGCTCGTCACCGCGAACAGCAAGGCTGTCTAGACATACGAGTAGCGGATGGGGCAATATATGAGCGATGGCAGAGTCAAACGACGCGATGCACACACAGCTTACGAGCACGAGCGGCAAAAGGCGCGCGTCGTTGGTTCGAGATCTCTTGGCGCAGGCAGTTCGCGAGCAGGCAAGCTCGAAGCTGGTGACACTGAGCGAAGCGCTGGAGAAATTGTCCGACTGGGAGAATCTCGTTCGCACGGCCGTCGGCGCGTTGCAGCTGGAGCTTCGCGATGCGGAACGTGCCGAGTGGACAACACGACTGGCGTGGTACAGATTTGTCTCCGACGATCCAGAACTCGCATGGGACACGCTTGCGCAAGGACGTCAGAACATCGAGTCGAACGGCGCACCGAACGTGAGAATTCGGGCCTATCTCGTGTCGGGTTACGTGATGGATGTGCGTGGTTTACATGCGGCGGCACATGCTTGGTATGCCAAAGCGCTCGCGATAGCGGACACATACGGCAGACCGCACGTCTTGCTTGAGATCGCAACGTCTCAGAGCAAGCAAGGTCAACTAGTACAAGCGCTCGTCACCTTCGACGACGCGAAGTCTTTGCTGGCACCTGAAGACACCAAACACGAACGCCTTCGCGCGCACATCTTGTCTCGTTCAGCAGTCGTTCTCGAACTTCTGGGCGACGTGGAAGAAGCAAATAGGCGTCAAACCTTGGCGCTCGAGGTTGCGAAGTCAGCGGGCTCACGTGGGTTGGAATTCGAATGCTTGCGACGCCGAGCCGGAAGCCTCATTGCCAAAGGGCAGTTCGCCGACGCTCAGCGAGACCTTGACCAAGCAGGAGCTCTCGCACCCGAACATCGGCGCGGGCTCCTCCATCTGACGCACGACTTGGCGCGACTCGAACGAGCCAAGGGAAACTGGCAGGTCGCCTCTTCACGTTATATGGCGTGCCTGCAAATGCTGCCTGACAGTACCTCCGTCATCCGAACCTATAGCGACCTTTGGAGCGAGATCTTGGACGGACTTGATGCTTGTATCGCGAGGACGCATGATTGCAACTTGGCGCTCGTGCATCAGGCTCAGACCGACAACAACGCCGTTCGAAATCAAAGCGACATCTACTCAGGACGGGCGGTTAGGCTCGAAGAACTTCGCACGAGAGCCGCGCAATCCGCAGAGGATCTTCGACGAGTACTGGTCAATGCGGACAAGGCCTCGTTTGTCTCGGCGGGCTATCGGTTCGACATTGCCGTCGGGGAGGCTCGCCGAGTATCGACGCCGGACGCCACCATACTGCTCGACGCGGGCGTGGCGCAGGTGATACGATTCCTTTGGAATCGCCCGGAGAGAAAAGCGACTGCCCTCGAAATCCACGCTCATCTTCGGAAGGCTGGTGGCGCGATTGAGGAAAGCGCTCTTCGGAAGCGGATAAGTCGATGGCGCGAGGTCCTTGGCATCAGGAATGACCAAGTTCTGGTCGGACAAGGAGGTGGTCGTGACGGTGGATATCGACTTGTGATTGACTCGTAACCGCGCGTGTCTCTTGCGTTCTGGTCGGGCACCATTGCGCCCGCCGCCACGAGCTGCCTAGATTCTCAACCACGCCGATGACGGGATAGTGATTGCCTATGCCCAATACCCCAGACACGAAGAGAGAAACGCGAACGCGGCGCCCGTTGCTAACGGTCGCCGCAATTGTCGGACTTGGAATCGCCGTTGTCTGCGTTGCTTGTACGAGCCGGACCAGTCAAGAGCAGGCTTCGCCGCTTGGCTGTGACGAATCCAAACGACAATACTACAATCCGGGTTCGCGGGAATGTGTCAAGCCGTCGCTCAAGGAGGAGGCTTTGGTATTGGCAACATTTCGACGGGTGCACGCACTCGGCATTGAGAGCCGGAGCCTCGTTACCTATAGGATTAGCTTTGCGCGTTCGCTCAGTGAGCACGAATTCCTCGGAATGATCGAAGATCTCGGCGTCGCACAGATCAATACTCTTCAACTCGATTTTACCGATCCGAACGAGAGCCTGTCTTACAGCTTGCCTCCTGGTACGAAGCCTGCCGAGGCCGCCCGAGCGACGCTTGATGTGGCTGTTCGGACACACGAAGGTGGCTTGCCGGTACTGTCGGAAGCGTTCGCGGCAGGGCGGTATACGGTCTGGTTCGCTGAGGTCGAGGCCGATGCGGCTTTGGCAGGACCTTGGTGGGAACGCCAGTGGAAGGACGTTACTATTATGCAGCCGATCGTTTCGAGCATCGACAAGTTGTTGCCTGTGCTCGAGCCGTATCGCGAGAATGGATGGGAGCGGTAAGGTTAATGCGAACACTTCCAATCCTTCTCGTCGCCTGTGCGGGTGTATTGGGTACGTCTACGCGCACGCAAGCCGCGCCACGTTCACCAGATTGGGCAGCGATACAATTGAACAGGACTCGGTTTCGTTTGGATTTCGGCTGGAGCGTACCACCTAAATTCCCCCCGCGAACGACAGTCGAAATTGAAGTACATATTGAACCCAAGTGTTTCGCCAAGCCCATAGGGGGACGCGATGAAGATCCGATGTTCCTTGGGGCGAATAACCTCACGAGAAACGGTCTCAGAATCTACAAGGACGTCTGGAATTACTGGCATCCCATCAAGGACGAACTAGCCAAGGCAGTAGACGAACGATGCGGGCTGAACTGGGCTCAGGAGTGGGGCGTCGCGTGGCGCAATCCGAAGTTTGTCGACGAGACTGAGGGGAACTTCGCCGTTGGCATTCGCAATGCTGATGCCCTCGTTGCTGGAGTTTCCTACTACTTCGAGTACGACCTCGATCTCGACTTGGATACTCGCGCCGATTGTCGTTTTGGGTACGTCACGGTTCGCATGCAGTACTTTGAAGATACGTGCGTGTTCCCTCTGGGTATGAGCAGGACTGATTGCCCATACCTCATTGGGTTTGCGGGGTGCTCGTGGTGGGTTCCGACGTCATTCTTCGAAATCCCCGCGTTTGTGCGCGGTCTGCAAATCTGGCAGGCACGAGTGTGCGGACCGACCGAGCAAGTTGATTTTCGGCCATCGTGGAACCAAGGCACGGATCTCACCGAACGGTTCGGGACTGTCTGCGTCGACAAGGATCAAGACGCACTTTGTGCCGTGCAGCACAAGGACGCTAACGTAATGGTGCCACTTCGGATGTTTGGATCGGGCATTGGGGACTGCAACGACAATACCCAATTGGTGGGCAAGGAGAATTACGCGAGCGCGACTGGCGCTTGCGACTGTGGAACTGACCCGCTCTGCAGATCTTCCAGCGGTACGGTCGGAGCCGAATCTGCGGGTGCATCCGGCGGCGGGGGCTTCGGTGACAGCGGTGGTGCCATTAGTTCGGGTGGCAGAGGATCGGGCGCCACTAGCGGGATTGGAGGAGGCACAACGACGAACGCCTCAAACGCGGGCGGTGGAGGTCTCGGAGGCGCAGGTGGTGCCGGCGGCGGACAGAGTGGAAGCGGGGGCACTACGATCCGTCGATGTGGCAACGGCGTCGTGGAGAGCGGTGAGCAATGCGATGGTCTGGCTCTCGATGGGAAGACTTGCGCAGGGCTGCTTCCCGGTAGCGATGGCCAGGTCAACTGCAAGGGCGACTGCACCGTTGACACGAGCTTGTGCAAAGCCACGCCGGATGGATGTGACGGCATCGACGCGCCCGCAAATGGCGTGATCGACGACAACGATCTCTGTTGGCGCCCTGTCTACCGATTCTGGGACGAGTCACGACTCCTGGACGCACGACCTCGCTGTTATGGGAACTCGCCGACTCCGCCGGTATACTGCGCCGGGTACACCCGGGAATACAACGTGGCGAGCGGAGTCATTTATGGTCCCGTATTCTATCTCTACGACACGGAGATCGCTGGAACAGTGGCCCTCATTGCCTTTGACAATGCTCAGTCACACATTCTGACGCGTTCTGACCAGCACGACGATCTCGTCATCCTACGCGATGCCACTTTCAGCTACATCGAAAGGGGGACGATTGGCTACATTTGGAATCCTGCCCAGTCCGGGCCGTCCGGTAATTTCTACGCCCCTAAAGATGCTGCGACACGATTGGTGCGCGATCTGCGAAGGTACTCGTTACCATCAGCCGGAATTCAATTGTACGCTAATAATCCGGAGGAGACAGCTCCTGCGTGGCAATTCGACGGGCTTACAGGCTACGTGTGGGGTTCGCGATGGTAACGCATGCCAGTATCTCTTGGTTGGCTCACGTCGCATGCGGGGGAATGCGAAATGGATGCGCCCCTTTGTGTTGGTTGAGGTGGCGACTCGGGGACGTTGCGGGATTCGGCGTGTCGGTTGTCGACTAGGGTAGTTGTGCCAGGCGTACGCACGCCGGCCCCACGCGAAACGCCGGAACGCAGTGAGAGTTCTGGAACACAAGATTCGGCCCCAGTCGCTTGGGGGGGGTGAGCAACCAGGGCCGAGAGTGTGGATAGGCGAGCGTACCTGCTTCCCCTACAACTTCTTCGCTCGATAGATGCCGGTCGAGTCCGACCAGTAGACGTGCGTTGAATCAACGACATAGCCGAGAGGTGAACTACCGATGCCAATCGGAATAGCATCGCCCCCAGCGACGGGTCTCACGAAGAAACCGTCGTCGCCGACGTAGTAGACGTATGCGCCATCGACGATGAACCTCGAGACTTCGTACTCCCTACTCCACGTTGCCACCGTCGTGCGCGATGTCCCATCAATGGCAACCCGTTCGAGACTCCGGTCCGTCCAATATACGAAACCGCCGGCAACCTGCACATAGTGCGGAAGCATGAGTCCAGTCGCAAGGGTGGCCAAGACGGTGCCGTCGTACCCGAGACGATACAGGGACCCGTCACCGACCGAGAGATCCGTCGATTCGACGGCGCAGTAGAGTGCGGCATCATCACCGGTCATTGCGGTACACGTGAGTGGACTGATCTTCGTGGGCGTTCCAGGGGTATCGAGCTTGCGCGCCGTGTAGATGCTGCCCCCCTCGGGCCAGTACCCATTTTCGCCATGGATCACCAGATCGCTCGTCGCCCCTTTGAGGAATGTTGGAGGGGTCGACATCGGCTCGCTCAGACCAATCGTGTACGCAAGATCGATGCGCCCGGTGACGCCCGTACAGCCGATTGCGGCCCGCGTGCATTGGATTCCGCCGGAGAAGAACAGATAGGCACCGTCACCGACGGCTTCATTGACGTAGCCAGTCCACACGAGCCCATGTTCCCAACTCGCGTTCGACGTCGGTGTCGCTACGAGGATCCCGGCCCGTGTCATGACAAGGTACCCTTGGTGGATTGTGAGGAGCGTTGCGGGTTCCGTGGTCAGTTTCTTGAAGAGTTCACCGCAGATCTTGCCTTCCGGACAAGTACAAGCGCCCGTATTGCATTCCTGACCGGCAACACATGTGACACCGCACGCTCCGCAGTTTTTCGGATCTGTAGAGAGCTCTACGCACTTGGTTCCGCAGAAGTACTCGGGCTTGCACGTGCATACGCCACCGATGCACGCCTTATTCGTGTCACATAGGAGAGGCGCGTTTGCTACCTGTTCATCGGTCGTGCCGTCGCAGTTGTCGTCGACGCCGTTGCAACTCTCGTCTGCGCCAGGATAGATACTGGAGACCCCGTCATTGCAATCATCACCTCCGCAAACGTAGGGGACGTGCGTGTCCCCATCCTTGTCGAGCACATCGAAGATGCAGACGGAACTCGCGGCATCGCATCGGGCGTTGGCTTTGCAAGCATCTCCCTTCCACGCTTCGGTGCAATCGGCATTCGATGCGCAGGCGGGTGCGCTCACGCAGCCTTTTTCGACGGTGCAGTACTGGTCGCTCTGGCATGCCGTTGCCGCACTATTGGGACCGATGCTGTGCTTGCAGACACCCGCGACGCAAGTGTCGATCGTGCATTGGAATTCATCGTCACAGTTCGTCGAACAGGACGCTGAACCACTGCCACCGACGGCGTTCGTCGTGGTCCCACCGGCTCCCGCCGCGGCAGAGTCTGACGGTGGCGTTGATTCGCTCGTGCAGGCTCCAGAAGAGAGGATGGACGCGATGGCGACCAAGCCAATCGATGTGTGCTGCAGGGACGCGATGCGCCGATGACGTCGGAAAGGAGGAAGTGATTTGAATATGTTCATCGGGATTCTTTCAGACGGTATTGGAGCGCAATCGGCCGTTTGCTCAACCCTGCATTTCGAAGGAGCGAATCAGCGGTGTGCCCCCGGTCACGGTTTCCAGCAGACCCCTCCGGTACAGATATCTCCGGTGCGGGGACAATCAGCAGCACTCAGGCATTCGCGACAACGGGCAATCTCGGTGTCGCAGCGGAAACCGAAGGAGCAATCGCCATCGGAGCGACACTGGCTACAACCGCCGTTTATACAGGTCCACGGCGCTGCGCCGCAGTCGGCGTTCGTCGTGCAGGTTTTGAGCGTGTAGCACGTTCCCTCAAAGCACTTTAATCCGCCCAAGCAGTCGGCATGCGTTTGGCAGTTTCCGCAGTACTGATTGCTACCCACCGTGATCGTTGACGTGGCGCAGCAGCGCGAGGCGTCACAAAAGCCGGGACCACCGCAATATGCGAGGCTCGTCCCACAGGTTGGCGCGGCGACAACGGCATCCGGTGGGCACTGCGGTCCAGGGCAGCACGCGCCACCAAGAATGCACAGCGAGCCAAACGACGGAAGCAGGGGATAATAACCTCCGCAGTGCCAATTTCCAAGGCACGCGACACAAGTGCGCGAGTACGGATCGCACCAGGGCTTCGCGGCGGGACAATTGACCTTCGTGAGGCACGCGACGGCCGTTGCTCCGGACGCGCCCGTGCTTCCACCAGATGCCGTCGAACCACCCGCACTGTTCGAGGACGAACCAGCGTGCGAAACACCTCCGCTCGCCGTTGCGCCGCCAATTGCCGTTCCTCCGATTCCAATCGATCCACCCATACCAGCAACTGCGCTACGACCACCAACGTTGCTTGATGACGAGGCGCCACCTACACCGCTCGTTCCACCAGTTGCGACGTACGTCGGCGTCACGCAACGCCCTGATTCGCAGGACTGGGTTGAGCCGCAATCGGAATTGGAGGCGCATTGCGGAACGCAGATCCCATTGGACGACTTTCCTGATTGGCAATCCGAGCAGTCCGGATAGACACAGGTACCGAGATCTGGCGTACGGATGCATTTGCTGTCGCTGCAGTGGTACGGGCATCCGCAATCCGTATTGCGCCTGCAATCGATGCAGGTGCCGTTCAAGCTATGGGCCGAACAGCAGTCCTCGCAGTTGGTCCCCAAGCACGTGTTGCAACTAACTGTGCACCATGAGAGACAGATGCCGTTTGCTGCCGAGTGACTGCAGCACTCGGTTGGTGAGGAGCTGAATGCCGTGCCCACGACAAGGCACGATGGCATCGGAACCCACGCGGATGTCTCCTTCTTCGTGCACATCTCAACCGTTGACGTGGCAGCCCCACCCGCGGTGTTGGCGTTGCCCGCCATCCCGCCATTCGCGTCGGAATTGACAGTGCCGGCCGTCGCCGCATTGCCCGACATGAGCCCGCCCGTACCGCCGAGCGCTCGACCGCCCAACGTCGATGTGGCGTTCGTGGAGGCACTGCCACCGCGCTCTCCGGCGGCACCATCGTTTTGGGACTCGTTCTTGGAACTACCGCCTGCGCACGCCATCGCAAGAACCAGCATAGCAATGGCGAACACGAATGCGGTCGGCGCGCGCCTAACGGCGCTACCGCGATCTCGCAGAATCGAAAACGTGCCCTTCGAGGCACGTTGCGTTGACGTTGACATTGGAGACTCCCCGTAATTCGCTTGCCGGTCGATCGATGGACGGCGGCGAGCATGCAACCCGCCGAACGTCGCACAAATGATATTGGGCGACACCAACCCAACCTTTCCGGCAAATCAAGCGCGGATACCTGAGTTAGGTCCCGCGTGCCGTTCGGCTGATGCTTCAATGTGAGAAAAGGTCGACCAATCGCGGTTCTTGAGTCCAAGTGTGGCCACGTTCCAGACCAAGGTCCGATCTTTGGGTTTGGTCGCGCCTACGCGAGGAAGCATTTGCAGCTCACAACCGTAGGCACTGAAACGTCGAAATGTCTCGAGGTAGCCTTGCTCCCGTTTCGGAGCGCGTACGACCTACACTTTCGCCCGACGGACACACCACCGTTGCACGCGCTCGGTCGAAATACGTGCCGCTGGGGGCAGCGTTATACGACGATTCTCTTGCCGTTCCCTTTGCTCTGAGCGAGACCGGCGACTGGATCCTCGCGGTGCAGGCGGAGGGTCTCAAATCAGAGTTTCGCTGCCCGTATTGCAATGGCTCGGTATACACACGAAGACCAACTCGAGTGCGACGAGACGCGGACGGCTCCGACAGACGTGCCATAGGTCGGCTTCATTGGTGCCACCGGTCAAGAACATGCGCCGAGGCTCGTGCCTGGAAGAGCAAGAAGCGCCACGGCAAGGGTGGACCTGAGACGGAACGGCACCGCATCGTGAAGAACGTCATACGGTGCGAGCTGATTGCGTGGCTTCGCGGCTACTCCTTGAGTCCAACGATCCGTCATCTCTGTCGCAATCTCGCTTGCTCGGCATTCGTCGCCGATCACCCAGTACCGAACGAGGCGATCGACGCCATCACAGAATTCAGCTTGGAGAACGGACTGAGGGCGGATGTCGCGCTCGTCGATCGCACCGGAAAGGCGGTCTTGGCAATCGAAGTCTATATGAACAGCGCGGTCACTCCGCGAAAGGCGCAGAAATTCGACGTTCCTTGGATTGAAGTCGACGCGCTGGAGTACACGCCGCGAGAATGGCTTGTGCGGCACAGTTCACGTGCGGCGGAGTTCTGTGTGAAGTGCACCGACGTAAATGCCAGCATTACTGAAGAGTGGAGCGAAGTGCAGACTCTTCCTGAGATGGAGCGAGCGCGGCTCGTCGAACTCGAGTTCAGAATGGCGAACTTACGCAACTCCAAGCAGCTCACAGAAAGGGCAGAGACTACACGCGCCGCACAGCTGGAAAGCCTCAGATGGTGCCGTGTGCCGGAAGACGAACGCTCCGCGAGTGCTGGCGAACTCGCACGAAAGTTGAACATCGAAGTGCTGCCATCGACGAAACCGTTCCAATGGCTCTGCCGAAGATGTCTATCTCCGATGCTTGTCTTCGCATGGCCTGATCGCAAATTTGGAGCGTCGCCACCTCACGAGCTCAGGCTATTGCTTGGCAACGAAGATGGCGTGTGGAGCGAGCGTTGTCCTCAATGTGGCCAACTGCAGGAGGTGAATTGGCATCGCAAACAAGAGCTGGTGTGGCTTCTGCACAAGCACGGTCTAGAGGATGTCGCTGCGAGAGAGAGCCCTTTCGCAGAGCTCGCCGTATAGAAGTGGTCAACTGGCGCGAGTAGCGTGTCGGTAGCTTGCTTCGCCGATCGCTGTCCGCTAGTATGTCGCTAAACGGTCGCCAGAATTCCACCCATTGCAACTCGACGCGTTGAGGGCACGCGCTCGTCGATGCTATAGTGCGAAGCTCAGTCGGACGATTGACGGCGACCATGTGGAGACCGTGCGGAGGTGGTGGCAAGACTAGCAGAGCCTATTCCATCTGTTCTTTGACGCAGAGTCACTGCGTTATCGAGGCGTTCCGTCTCGGACCCTTGCGCCCAAGCGCGGAATCCCCACGTCAAACCTATGCCACTAGACCTAAATCGGTATTCGGAGTCCCTTCGGGGCACAAGCGCGAACCGGACCGTTGCGAGCTATCGCTTGATCGCAGAGTTGTTTGTTGCGACCATCAGTGACGCACCGCAACCGATGCGACGTGACGTCGATACGTTCCTGGGTCGCCCGTCCAAATCGGGAAAACGTCGAGCAGCATCGACGCGCAATCAGGAACTCGCTGCTCTCCGCTCGCTCGCGAGGTTCGCGCTCCGAGAATCGCTTTGGTCGACGGACCCCACCATTGGTGTTGAATTCGTCCGCGTTCCCAGGCAAGACGCGACCTACTACACCATGAGCGAGCTGTCTCGGCTCTTTTTGGCAGCCACTGGCGACAAGAACCCGACGCTTCGGGCGCGCAACGTCGCTCTCCTTGCTGTCATGTCCCAAGCGGGACTACGAGTGCACGAAGCTGTCGGTCTCAATCTGACTCAAGTTGATCTGCATCAAGAGATGCTGATCGGCGTTCGAGGCAAGGGTGGGACATGTGTCACGATTCCGCTCAGTCCGGAATCCACCATTGTCATCTCTCGATGGATCACGACGCGCGAGAGTCTGGCCCATGGAGACGAAGAAGCCCTCTTCGTATCGCGGCTCGGAACGCGCTGCTCGGTGCGCACGATCGAGCGAATGGTGAACGAGCTGCGCCGGGAGGCAGGCATCGACAAGGCGGCATGCTGCCACGCCCTCAGACACTCCACGGCAACATTGTCGCTCGAGGTCGGTTGCGATCTTGCAACGATTAGCGAGCTGCTGCGGCACAACTCGATCGAGACGACGAAGCGGTACCTGCACAACCTCGACCATCGGCGACGGGACGCAGTACGACGGTTGGCGGTCACCATCCCTAGAAGTGTGATCGCCGCTCCTGGACCATCGGTCCGTGAGCCAAACGCTCCGTCGGCATACCCGCAAAAAGTGGTTGACCGCCAATATCATTTGGACGCACTTCGCCACGCGCCTTATCCGTCATACGGAACGGTCGGCGTGCTTCCGGGCAGCAATGATGCTGCCAGCGACGTAGTCCCACCCGCCGCAGCATAATACCTGTCTCTATCCTTGCGTTTCACGAATGGATCGGGATCGCTTGTGATCCGTGCAGGCTGCATCTACCCCGGCAATGGTAGCTGGAATTTCGGTGCCACCGCCTCCGCGGGCAAGTCCCAGCAAGTAGTTCGTCCGATGCTTCCCGGGGTCACACGCTCACGCTAGCATTCGTGGTGGACGGGAATAGTTAGCCAATTGCAGCGTTCGTGTTGCACTTTGGTTGCAACGGATCTTGGGTTGCTAGTATGCGCCGTCTGTGGTGCGTGGGGGAAGGTCGATCGGTTCGAGGCGTAAGTCCGACCGCCAGTGAACATCGTTCCACGCGTTGTGATCAGCGGAGGACCGGTCGCCGGAGGAGGATGCGAATCATGGGTTACCGGCGGTGCCGGGAGATCACCACCGAACGGTCTTATGTGCGCTATTCAGGTAGAGCCCCGTAACGCAGACCAAGTCAAACATAGTCATCGAGATGCCACGTTGCGGTCGACAAGTTTGGTTCGGGCTACAACTAGCTTGTACCCAATATGTTCGCGGCAGGGTTGTGCGATAATTTCGCTGCTCTGCCAAACAGAGCGCAGTGGCGCATTGCAGATACCAGGCCAGGCAATACCAAGATGGCGATCTCATTCTGCCAATCTGTGGGCAGACAGTTTGTCGCGGCTGCGTCAATGACAAGCACCGCTACGACTTCCTTGTCAAGGGGTAGGACCTCGCGACGGTAAGGTGCAGGGTCAAGGTCGTCTTGAAATACGGGTATCGAACAGAAGTAGGTTCTGTCCTGC
Organism: uncultured Polyangiaceae bacterium; assembly: GCA_964454965.1. Taxonomy (GTDB): domain Bacteria; phylum Myxococcota_A; class Polyangia; order Polyangiales; family Polyangiaceae; genus FEN-1139. The sequence goes on from CAYVXY010000010.1 coordinate 122,926, forward strand.
AACTGATGAGCTTCAGCATCGCGTTGGCTTACGCCGCATCTTATGAGCGATTTGACAAATCCGAGTTCGGGCGAAATCGCCAGTTCGTACACTTCCTTGCAGGCCCACGCATGCCCAGCCGCACACGCCCCTGTTTGGACGGTCGTAGAAGACGTTGCATGAATCCCATCCCATCTCCAACGAGCAATCTGCTGTAGACGCGTACTCGATGCATCTTCTGGCACGAAGAGTGTAATGCGCAGCTTAGCCTGCGTTGCCGGCAATTGGCAGCGACTCTCAAGAAGTGCGTAAACGATCCGTAGAAAACCAGTAATAAGAGATCCGCGATCGGGTGAACACTGGCTATCCGAGAAACGTTCGTCCCCTGAAAGCTCTTGAATCGAACTTCGACGCTTGAGGGCGTTCGAAGTGACATGGCTGATCTCTGGACCCGAGGCAGCCGATGAAGTGCACTCGCTGAGTGTTGATTCATCCGACCCATGTATCGCCAACGGTTTGGCAGAAGCTGATGCGCTCCCCTTGTGAAGGTCTGATTTCTCTGGACGGTCACCGAAGTAACCGACAACGTAACGCAGCATATCAATCGCCAAAAAAAGCGCTGGCGGAGCCACCAGATATATCGTCAGCCCCAATAGACAACGCAAAGGATAGCGGGTGAGCCATTCGGCATGCCGCTCGGCGATTAGGTTTCCCCCGGCGGCTCCGACTACACCCCAAGATAGCCAAGCCCCTTGGCTGGATATGGTCCATCGCCTGCGCCACCAGCGCACCAATCCGTTCTCCACCTTCGGGCCTGAGTTGTCCGCCATCTACCCCTCCAGTCGCAGAACCCTTCCAGTTCCCCAAGAAAAGAGCCCCCACTGATAGTGAAGGCTCACGAATCGAAGAATTCAAGAACTGGCTTGCTGGTGGCTACCCACATGTTTTCGTGGAATGTGCGCCAGATACCACTTGCGATCTTGGTGCAGATCTACCTGCCAACCAGCAGCCTCTAGTTCTTTGGCTCTGCGAACAAGGCTACTAGCGTTGGCATTTCGCATGGCGAGAATTTTGCTGACTGTAGGGACGCCCACATAAATGATGAGGGCGAGAACCGACGCAACGAAAAGTACAACACTGATATCGGCCATCTGTCCTCCTTGACAATACATGGCGGTACCTGCCATGTCGCGACCCTACTATACACCCCCTGCAACCGTTCAGGCAACAGGCGTTCAGTTGGCCGAACTAACCAGAGCGACGGCCCTAGCACTTTGTGGTCGCAGCGCAAACGCCTTTTCGATCGCGTATCCTTCAGATACTTCGCCCGTCGTGTGTTGGAAAGCTACACCGCACGACGATTTGAGTCGAGTTGGGAGCGCTTCGTCGTAGACAGACAGTCCACGTGCTCGAGAGGTGCGTTTTTTTGGGTCACCCTGACGCGCCACTATCATTGGTGTTCGCGGTGTACATGCGTCGGCGAGGTCACAAGCCTCACTCAGGTTGTCCGAGGCTCGACGAACCGCCACCCGAGTTGCGTTGGGCGCCCGAACGTGCTCCAGCTCCTCTAAACCATTCTGCTGCAGATTACGGCAATTCAGGAGCTCCATGCGTCCTGGAACCTTCGGCCGGACCCAAGGATCCGTCAGCTAAGAATCTCGCTTGAACTCATTTGTCTTACAATTGCATCGCTCCATGCACTCATTTGTATTACAACTGCAGTGAGGTTCCTAATGGCAGACACAGCATCTTTGACCGTGCGGCTGGACGAATCCCTCAAACAGCGACTGGAGCGCGCGGCTAATGCCGAGGACCGCAGCGTCAGCGAGTACGTCGTGCGGTCGATCAAGGAGCGCCTCGACGTGCAGTGCGAACAATGCGGTCGTTCCTCAGGGGTAAGCACGCTACCCGTGGGTCTATCCCCAGCATTCCAGAAGTGGCAAGAGGAGATGGTTAGCCAGAGAAATTTCGAATCGTTCTATGTTACGACGAGCGAGAACGGTCGACGGGTTGTCTACTGGGGGCGCTATCGTTACGACATTGCGGCACCCGGTGCACTGCCGATCGCCCTATTCATTAACGCATTCGCTGGCGAGCCGACGTACCCCACCGCGATTCCGCTCGGTGTCATTACGGGTTGGGGGTGGAGCGGCGGGGCTGAAGGTACGGAGTACTTTCGCCTATGCGATCTCGGATACGTCGACGGAAACGAACCCGCACGACGGCTATTTGCCGGACGCGGAAGAAGGTAGCAACGCGCGCTCGCAGAGCGCCGGACGTCGCCTAGGGTCAACTGAGACCGCCGTTCTGATTGGACACCGACAGCAGTGCCAAACCAAACAGAATCGTCGAGAGAGCGCGCCGTTGCTGATCTGAGCCAGGTGGTACCCGTGTTTCCTCCTAGGCTCGAATGCCGCCGTGGCGACAATCTTGCGTGAAGGCATTCGGCAAACGTCTCTCGTGTCATCTCGAGAATCTCGCGTTCAATCTCGAGATAGTGCGAGATCCACAGTGCGCGCACAGTAGTCGCGGGTCGAAAATCTCGGTGGTTCTAGGCGAATGCAAGCGATATCCCGGAATGGCACGCCCTATGCACTAACAGTCATTCGTTGCTACTCGGAGGAACGATTCCTGCGAGAGCGCGGAGGTGCGCGAGCATGGAATTGCGATGTCATCACGAAATCGTCGAGAACGCATCGAACGGCGCCTGCCTCGATATCGTTCACGTTGGTTCTAGTTCAATCGCTGCTCACCTGACGCAAACTGGTGCCGAGACATCGGGTGAAGGCGCCAGTAGAGCAGTCCCCGGATTGGTCCCTCTCACCGATACCCTGGCCGCGTTTCGCGCATTTGCCGCGGACGCGATTGCCAGTGGCGACCCCGCCGAACTCCACAACGCAGCGATCGAAGCCGCTCGGAAATGGAAGCTGAGCACTCCGGTCATTCGTCGCGTTCTCGCGGCCATCGGTCGCGAACGTCCCGAGTTCAGAAACGCCGCAGCGGAATGGCGTGACGAAGACGCGGGCTGTCCGACTTCGTTCCAGACGAGTCTCTCTGACGAGGAATTGAACCAGCTCCTTGCGCGTCACGCGATCGAGACCGATTGGGACAACGCGTCAGTGGCTCGAGAGTTGTATCGCGTTCAGTTCTTGGCGACTCAGGTCCTGTTCGGTAATCGGCTTCCGTTGGCCGTCTTGTCCTTCAAGCATACTGCCAATGGCAGCCGGAGCTCGCTGCGCATCGACCGTAACGGGCTCGGCGTCAAGCATGAGATAAACCTGAATTTGGAGAACATCGGCAAGAGCCGCATGAATCGCGCGGCGTACGTCATCCACGAGCTTGTCCATCTTCACGAGGCGCTCTTCGAATGTCGGGATCCCACCGGCAACTATCACTCCAAGCGATTTCTGGTGCGAGCCGCGGAACTTGGTATCCCAACGACGCCGAGCGGGACGTATCTTGGTGTGACCGCATACAGCCCCGTCGAACGGCTCCTGCAGTACGTGGGCATTCCGCTTGAAGAAGCCGTCGTCGGTGACGGCGACGCCAATTCGGCCGGCGGTCGTCCGAAGCGGTCGACGCGCAAGATCAAACTCGTCGCGTGGAACTGCGGCTGCACGGAAATCTATGTTCCACCCGGCACGGCTATTGAAGGGCAATGCCTGAAGGCGCCGTGCGGAGGGCTTTGGAAACCGACGGGCTTGGCGGTGCCAGCCACTACCGCTGCCTCTGAGCATGAAGCCTCACCGTCTGCGGTATCGGTCGCTGCAAACCCGTTAGCTGCTGTTGCTTAACTCGCGCTTGCGCTCAACCGCGTTGAGTGCACTGCCCTCGACGAGTTGCCGAAGGCGAGCATTGTCGCGACCGCTGATCTCTATCCAATGTACACGGAAGGACCAGTCATGAGAGAGACTCGAGAACAATTACGTGCCAGGTATCGCATCGCCACTGTCGTCTTCGTAACTTCACTTCTGACGATGGGTTGTGCCGACGGAATAGATCTCTCGTCACTCACGAGAACCTGCGAGTGGCTCAACGCGTGCGATGAGCCAACACCTCCTCCGGAATCGGTTGACGTTGTGTGCGACACCACCATCGGGTCCAGTTGCACGCGGGAGACGATGATCCGCGTTGTGGACGCAAGCCTTCAGTACGCAATCAAGCGACCGGGGAGCCGTGTGCGCGCGTGGGCAATCGCAAAAACCGTAGCTGAAACGAATCCGGTTGGAGAGCGGGAGGTCCCACCACCACCGCGTGGATCTGCTCGAGCAAAGAAGGCCGTTGAGTCGAAGCTACTCGAGACATCAAAGGAGTACTTCATGACCTCGATGGCGCCGGCATTTGCCGCACCCGGCATTCGGCGCAGTCCGCTATTCGAAGCAGTGGGGAAGGTGGCGTTGGCTGACTCGGGCACGCTTCCCCGACGTATCGTTATTGTCACCGATGCGCGCGAGGTGAGCAGCCTGGGGGATTTCGAGTGCGGGTTTCTTCCGACGGATGCGAAGTTCGTCAAGAAGCTACACTCGCGTCGGATCCTCCCGGTTTCTTCGCTCGCTGGCGTCAGCATCGAGTTGGCATTCGTCCAGTCGACTGCCGTGCCTGCCCGCGGTTGTCCGGTCCAACTTGAGCGCGAGATGCGGATACGGGAACTGTGGCGCGCAGCCCTTCTTGCAGCAGGCGCCAAGGAAGTGAACGTCAGGACAGGTCCACCCCTGCTCCAGAGTGACGAACAACAACCAATGGCCATGGAAGCCAAGGAGACGAAACGATGAGAATGTTCGAACGTGTCGGAATCATGTTGGCAGCTCGAGGTGATGCAAAGCATCGCGTGGAGCTCACGAATGAGCGGATCATTTCAAAGCAAGGCATCCGCCCCGAGCTGAAGCCGGTCGAGAACCCGGAACATAGCGAGTGGGTGAGAACGCTGGCAAAGCGATCGGAGCTCGAAGAGCTGCGGGAGGATATCACCCGCACCGAAGACATCGTTGCACGAGGGCCGTCGCAAGTGGGACTTCTCGTCGGGCTGATCCTCACGTTCTTGGTCGAGCTCCTCGGGTCGATCCTCATCATGAACGAGGTTGGCGTGGAGCCGCGTGAACGGACGCCGCTTGCATTCGCGCTCGCCCTTGCCGTGATTGGACTCACTGCCGTTGCCGCCAAGGGCTCTACCCTTTCGGAATCAGATATGGGAGAAGCTTCGAACCAAACGGGGGTTGCACCTGCGATCCGTCGAACATTGTTTTCGATGATCGTGCTAGTGGCGTACACGGCTCTGGTCGGGTCAATTGCGGTCATACGCGTGATCAATGCCCTCGACCAGCAGACGGTCCCTGCACAAGCGTTCGCCAACGCTCTCATCCTCTTGGCAACCGGTGTGGGCCCAGCATGGTGCGCCGAGGCGCTCATGCGGCGCTGGCGTCGCGACGTCCCCCAACGGAAGCACCTGCGCGTGCTGCGCCGTCGGCTCAAGAGCGCCAGGCGCGAGCGAGAGCGCGCTCAGGAAGCGGTCAATCGGATTGCCCGTGAAGGTTCGCAATGGGACCGCGATGCTGCGCGCCGACGTGCGCTCTACGCAACCCATCATCGTCTCGAAAGCGCCAAGGGAAATCCATGACGGAAGAACTCACCACCCCCAAACGAAAGCGGCGTCGTCGCCGAAGGAAGATCGAGCACGAAGAGGTCCCCATGAACAACATTGAAACGAGCCCGTATGTCATCGAACCTGTCCCAGTTCCGCCCGCGAAGCGCATTCTGCGTCCCATCAATGGTGGAGCGAGCCGCGGAGCTCGGCAGAACCGCACGGCATTCATGGAGTTCAACAGGGACTCCAGCCAAGCCGTCATCGAGCCAAAGTACGTCGACGTGGCGCCTGGAAAAGCGTTTGACTTCATTCGGGAGTCGCTCGAAGCGGGACTCTTCGCCCGAGCGCTGGAGGGTCGCGTTGAGGACATCGTGCTTGCGGAGCGCGGCATGTCGACAGATCCCATCATCCTCAACCTCGACCGGGCATCAGCGTTGGCGACCGTCCTTCGAACCACCGCTGATGTCGGCCGCCCAACGCTCGGGTATCTGCTCCTCAAGCTGCCCTCCGGGCGACTCTGGGCGGTGCGGTTCGTGCTCGAACCCTGCAATGACGTCGAGCCCGGCAATGACGGAGCGAGGGCGTCGGCGATTGCCTTCTTCGAGCGACTCGCCGATGTCTCCGAACGCAATACCTCGAACGCGGTGGTTGGCGATGATGCCGAGCCCGAGCACAGGCTTCTCGAGCCGCGCATCCGTGAGTGGTTTGCCGAACACACGAAAGTGAACCTCGCCAAAATCGTCGCCGGGGTCGAGCCCGCATCGAACACCTTCGAGGTCACGAATGGTCATGACACGTACCCGCTCATCATCTCCCTGCAACAGTCTTGGGTTGATCCGCTGGTACTCGCAGAGTCCGTGCTCGAGAATCCGGCGATTCCCATCCGGCGCGGCATGCAGTTCGTGCTCGCCGAGGTGACGCCTAGCGGCATTCGATTCCACGAAGTCCGCCGCCGGACGGACGATCGCGTGACCGTGGGCGGAGCCGAGGTGGTCGACCGCGCGGCAGTCCACGCACGGGCGGAGGCGCAGGCGGAACTCGCTCGCCGCGAGGAGGACCGCCGGTTTGCCCGCGAGGCGCTTGCCCGTGCAACCCGCGAAACGCTCTCGCGCCGCAATCCGGTCATGACTACGGACTAGAGGCAATGTCGGAATTTCTCGAAACCATTGCCGGGTTGTCCTTCAGTCTCGCGTTGGTCGCCATTGCTAGTGCCGGTTTGGCAACCATCGTGGGATTTCGTCCGCTGCAGGAATGGTTTGCTCGTGCGGCGATTGTGACCATTGCAGTGGGCCTCGCGCTCCCGATTGCACAAGGAGCCATTGTACGCCTCACACATAGCGCTTTCGCATCGACCACACAGACGCCCATCCTCCCGGACGGGTTCTGGACCGTCGTTCTCGTGATCGTCGGGCATGTGGCGCTGATGGTCATCCTTTGGCGCCGACGGCAAAGGGCTTCGGGGCGCGGCAGAAACGCTCAGGCCGATGAATTGAATCAAGTGCGAGGGCGTCGGCGTGCGCGCCTCTCGCTCGATGGGGAAGAACGATAGCAGGAGCGAAAAGCCTCTGCGCACCATGCCGGATACGGAACATGCAGCCCCGCGGATGTGTCCCGCGGGGCGTTTGCGCTTCAACGGAAGAAGGAGATGTCATGAAATCATTGGGACGTTTGGCATTGCAGCTTGCGGGACACGACCATGGTCGGGCCAAAGAGCTCGCTGAAGCAAACCGAGAGCAAGAACGTCGGCAACTCAAGGCTGTCTTGACCGCTGACGAGGTGCGGTTTGTAGAGCGCATGGCCGAAGTGGCGCGCGTGCCACATGTGGTCCTGGGACACACCCTTAGCGGGGTGCCATACCGCATACCGCTCACTGACCTCGTATCCCTTCCCGGCTGGATCACGGCCGGAACGGGCTCCGGCAAGAGCCGTTTCGTTGGTGCGGTCATGCTTGAACTCGTGAGACATATCGTGAGCGGCGAACCGATCGCGATTGTTGCGGTCGACGGGAAGGGCGAGACGGTCAATCAGCTGAGACGTTCAGTGGCGCAGGTGGCGTCCTCGTTGCCTCCCGAACGACGCGAACGGCTCTTGTCACACGTGCAGACGTTTCACTTCTTCGGGAGCAAGTACCTCCCATCATGGCCATTGCTCGCGCGTAACGCCGATGTCTCGATTCTGACGCAGGCGGACGTGATCGCCGAAGTCCTCACCGAGAACGCCGCGGATGCGTCGATTGGACCGCGACAACGTCTCATGCTCTCGCGTCTGCTCGCCGTGGCGATCGAGTTCGAAATCCCGCTGCCGGCACTCCCATGGCTCATGAGCAATCCTGCCGAGGTCGCTTCGCTCGCGGCGCGTTCGAGTCTGCCCGTCGTGCGTCTCGATCTCTCGCGCTTCGATCGGGAACCTCAAGGGTCAATTGACGGCCTCGTGGCACGTCTCGGCGTGTTACTCGGCGTGCCGAGCCTCAAGGCGAGCCTGTCCGGCACGATACCGCTCGACTTCGGTAACTCTTTCAGACCCGGGAGCATCACCAACATCGACTTTGGTGGAGCGGACATGGGTGCACGCGCGGCGGTTCGTGCGATGGGCAGCCTCGCGATCTCCGCCCTCGCGAACGCCGCCTTCGATCCGAGGCGACGTGTCGAATGTAGGACGATGGTCATCATCGACGAACCGCAAGCGTTTCTCACGAATGTATCGATGAACCAGCTCGAACGGCTTGTCACGCTCGGTCGCTCCCAAGGCGCGGGAGCGGTGTTCTTCGTCCATCAGGGCGCGACTCAACTTCCGATGGAACTGCAAACGGTCCTCAACACGAACATCCCGATGCGCATCATCGGTCGCAGCTCGGAGCGAGACGCGGAAGCCGCATCCGAGTGGCTCCCGCGCACGGGCCAAGTCGAGCGTCCGCGTCAGCCCGGAACGCGCAAGGCAGGCGAAGGGAAGTACCTCTCTGAGGCGCAGGAGCTCCGGTATCGCGTGAACGAGATCGGGCATCTCCCGCAACGCCATTTCCTCGTGGCCGATCGACGCGTCGATTTCCAACCTCGGATTGTTGTCTCCGAACCGTACGATCCACCGCCTGTGGCGGCACTCCATCCAGGCGTGTTTGCTGCGGTTGAGCGGGGGATCTGCGGTGTGCCTCGAGCCGACCTCGAACGGCGCGTACGCGAAATCGAGGACGAGGCTGACGGCCGCCTACAGGAACATCGTCGGCAGGAGCCTCCTGCCGGCCGCCGCCGCAGTCGGTCGATCGAAACACCGGACGTGGTGGGACAACACTCAAGCGCCCACGCGGGACCAGGGGCGGTGCCATGACCGTTCGGTTAAAATCCCTGTGGCGGATTCTCGCCATCGGCACCTACTTGGCCTTTGGATGGATTGTCGGCCTCTACTGGCTCGTGAGCGGTCTCGTGCGCGCGCTGTGGCGGTGGCATCGTGCGCGCAGGGGACTCGCGCCCACCATCTCCTGTCCGTGGTGTCATGTCGCCGTCTCTCAGTATGGCGCGTTCTCATGCCCAAGTTGCCACCAAAAGACCCTCGGTTGGGCGTGGGAATGCAGTACCTGCGGGCAGCAAGCAGGCTTCATCGACTGTCCGGAATGCCACCTCAGTATCACGAGCCCCCTTATCAGGTAACCTGCGATGACCCTACGACGCTCACGCCGAGATCGACCGCCGCCTCGCGCCTATCGTCTGATGGCGCGCGACATGGAAATCCTTGCAGCCGTTGGTCGGTTGGCGCAGGCGACCGCCGACCAGTTGTGCCGACTGTTCTTCGGAGACGCGAGCACCGGGTATCGTCGCCTCGCAAAGCTGGTGGCGCTTCGGTTGCTCGATGTGACCGTGTGCCACCAAAACGCGCCGAACGTCTATACGCTATCGAGAGCCGGTCTTGATCTGCTTGTCGAGCGTGGCTTTGACGCGAAGCGTCTGCATCGAAGTCGGGTCGGTCGGCTTCTCGACTCGCATCTACGGCGGCTGAACGATGTCCGGATCGAACTCATCGTCGGTCTTCGTGCCGGAGATGGTGTGACCCTACACGCGTTCCACTCCGATCTTGACCTGCGCCGTGCGGCGGGAACCGCAACTCCGGCGTACATCCCAGACGGGATCGCCGAACTCGAGACAAGCGCAGGTCCGCTCGCCCTCGTTATCGAAATCGACACGGGGACCGAAGGGATCGCGGCCTTCGCGCCGAAAGTCGAGACCACGGCCGAACTCTGGCGCACGGGCAAGCATTGCTGGGGAGCGGAGCCGGGTCGATGGCGACCGAGTGTCTTCGTGCCCTCGCCGGAGAGGGCGCGGTCGCTCGCGCGTGCCATTGCCGCCCTTGAGGCTGGAGCGCTCTGGCTTCTTGCCGAGTTCGAGATTTTGCTCACCCGAGGGGCGCTGGGGCCGGTTTTCGCCTCTGCTGATGAGGTGGCGGCGACGCCTGCACGCGTCGCCATCGCCTATCGAGGTGCCCTTCGTTGACGTACTCTGCCTGCCCTTACGGTTGCCCTAATGGCAAGGGCATTGTGAGAGGACGATTCTTTAGTGATTTCATTCGGTTCGAATTTCCCGGCGTATGCGCCTTCAGCAGATGCGTACGCATGTGGCGGTATGTGGCGACGGCCCGTGTTGGGTTACGTCGCCGAAGAGGAGTCATGGACGCAACACCAAGCGTCCGAAAGGAGGTTGGTCAAAAGATCGTGAAGCGATGGACCAGTGACGCGGCCATGGAGAGGCAAAGGACGTGGGGTGCGCTTCGCCGTGCGGCTCACGCGCCGGGCTCTCTAACTCCGAATCATTCACCCATCCTATGATTACCCTTAGCTACGCAATCCGAAAGACATCGGTACATCCCAAGATCTTGAAGTGGATCCTTCAGGCCCAAACTCAGCTCAATGACCGGGCATCGTGGTCCCACGAACGCCTGAATCTCGTCCCCACCGCCAACCCCACCGACCGTCCGAGCGTCGGGTTTCCCTTCGTTCGCATCGCGCCACTCCGAGTTGGGCCGTACATCGTCGATGAATCAACGTCGAACAATGCTCAGGCAAGAAATTCCAATGCCGTCGCCGCTGGCGCCACGAAGACTCGCTCCCTTTGGGAATGCCATCTCGTGGCCGCTTTCCTCCAACAGGCATCCGAGAAATTCCCTGATCTCGTCTTCGAACTTCGCGACGACACGGCTCAATTCGTCCTTGCCGGCACGCTTGCCGTTCGGGCAGGAAAGCTCTCGCTCGACGACAGTTGGCTTCGCGCGGAACAGGAACGGATTCTGGAAATGACTGGCGACCCTCAAGCGGTGTCGGCATTGATCTGGGCCCAATCCCAGGCCCTCCACGATGGAGTCTACCTTGCGGATATGCCGGCGTCCGACGCCGACTTGCGAGAATTGGTCAATCTAGATCTGGACGACTATCACGGAGCGACCGTCGGGGAGCTTGCTGCACAGTTCGTGCGCAATACCATCTCCGAAGTGGTCCCCGTGGCAGCCTGAGGTCCAAGCGCTTGACGAATACTTGAAGACCGATCTGATGCGAGACGGGGCTGGGGCTACGCGAGCCCGGCGTTGTGAGCCACAGGCGAGGTCACCTCTACGAGGAGAGACTTCTTCATTGTCGCTCGCTGGTTCGCGGTCGCCCCAGCCCCGCGACGCACTTGTCTTTACGAGAAACTCAAGGCGCATGTGTTGCGCTCTTTGTGAACAGATTCAGGGCGATCACGCCCGGAAGGAGGTCGATTGCGTAGCAGGAACAATTGAAATAGTGGAGCGCAATGGGAGTCGAGGCGAGGGCGGTGCCGATCATGGCTAGCCATGCACACCGGGCTCATCATGATTCTTCACCTATCATCAGTATGTTTCACCTCAACTATGCAATCCGAACAGCGCCGGTACCTGACGACGTGCTGCCATGGATCCTCCGGGCACAAGCTCGGATGAACGATGCGATCGAATGGTCGAACGACGAACTCCACTTCGCTCCAGTCGACGGCAAGACGGTTCGTGATACGCAATCTTTCCCGTTCGTCTACACGGCTCGCGGCGTACTCGACGAAGCGACGGCTCAGACGCTCTTAGAACATGGCAATCATGGGCGAATCCCTGACGCAACAATTGTTGGCGATACGAAGGTTCGAACCCTATGGGACTTTCACCTCATCGTCGCCTTTCTTCTTGTTGCTTCGGAGCGGTTCCCCGAGATCCTGTTCTCGCTCAGCGATGAATCCTGTCTGCTTCTTCCCGTCGGTGCGATCCGAATTCAATCGGGAAGGATGAGCCCCTACACGAATTGGCTTTGCTCCGAGTACGAGTTCTACGTGGAGATGTCTGGCGACGAGGAGGGTGTGACGGAACGCGCATGCGCGCAAGTCAAGGCCCTCCGGGATGGCCACTGCGCGACGGATACACCGGCAGCTCACGGAGCGTTGCGGCAGATGCAGGATATCGGTTTGGACGAACGAGACTACCAGGGACTGTCGGTCGGAGAGATTGCGCAGAAGTACGTGCGCGGCTTGCTCGCCGAGATGCCCTAGAAATCTTGCGAGACCATCCTTTCCTTGTTACGCAACCGACCAGCTGCAATTCCGGGGTGGGGCGTCGCGAGCCCGGTGTCGGCGACCATGTGAGGCGCTCCGCCTTGCTGAACGCTCGTAGGTTTGCGCTCGCCCCATCCCGGAACGCTTTTCTCATCGAAGACTTCAGGTACCGCAGTCACGTAACGAAATGACTCAGGGCAAATCGCCCGACAGGAGGTTGAGGCACAGCGACGAGGCTGTCACCGCATCGACGATTCGGTGCCCGTGCGTCGTATCGATCGAGCCGACCCCGGCCAATCGACATATGACCTACACAAAACGCAGCCAGAGCACGCACGACAAGATCGGACAGCCGACGTGGTTACAGATTGTCACCATGGCCTGTGGCAAAGATCCCATCGGGCTAACGGAACTTTACGCCGTCGTCACGGCACATCCGAAAGCCGGAGGGAAACGAAACGTCCTCGCCAAGATTCGGCAAGTTCTGTACACCCATCCGGACATGTTCGTCGAACTCGGAGCAGGTATCTGGACGCTTGCGAGATTCTTCAAGCCCGATGAAGTGAAGGCACTGCATCGCGACCGGAAGAAACGTCTCGCGAACCGAAAACATCGAACGCAGAAATAGTCCGTCATCATGTGCCTTTGACCAGGAGGAGCCGAGGCTGGCATCGGGGTCGGTTGATCGTTCCTATGCCGCAATGGCCGTACCGAAGACATCGAGCGCTTTCGATGCCGCCTTGGCTCCACCGCTTTTCCGCGCACCGCAAGTTCTGGTGCGAAAGATTGACGTCGACACAAAATTCGAGTTGGTCTCGAACCAACCTAGAAGACGACGCAGCAATGAAAGGAGACACCAAGCGCCCAGTGCCTTGCGGCGAACGTGAGTCGCTCAGCCCTCTTTGACTCCTAACCGCATTCAATCACTATGGCAGCCCTCTACCTGATACCTCGGTCTGTTGGACCTGATTCGCCGGAATGTCCTCCAGGACAGATTCATAGTGCATCCGAACCATGTCCGTTCAAAGACGAATTCTCGATCAATGATCATGAGCAAACGACCTGCTGTGCATTTGCTGTTGACGATGCAGCGCAATACCTGCGCGCTCTGAATTCGCAAGAGTGTTCGAACCGTATCCTCGACGAGAAGAGTCCGGTCGAAGCAATTGCGTTTGCAGATGAACTCGCAGCCGCGCTAGCCGTTCACACCAAGTTCTTGGGGTACGCCGCTCAGTACATCAGCGGATCGTCGAATCCGTCTTTGGATGGCTTCGTCTTGTGCGATCCGAAGTCTGGATGGCAGGTCCCCGTCGAAAAGGCGTTCAAGAGGCTCGAGCAAGCCATCGAGTGGCACCGTACGATAGGGATGGCAGGATTTGCTGTCGCATTGGAGCAACAGGCGTAACTGCGGCGCGCTGGGATTGCGATGACGTGTTTCCGTTAGTTGCTGTATCGAAATGAGTGAGCCGGCGGGTTCGTGGGCTGAGCACCCACGTCGTCGCGGCATTGGGTTCCTTGGTGTCAGTTTCGAGAGTGTCCTTCTAGAGAATCTCGACGGCGTCACTGCTGAACCTCGCGCCCCTGATGACCACCATGATCGTCCAATGAACCCGCCGGCGAGCTTGTGCCTGATTGAACATTACGTCCGCTTCGCGCGTTGGCTTGCCTGACAAGGACTCCATCGCGAGATCATGGTCTACACTTCTCAACTACTGGAGGTGAGTATGGGCACCTGCTGACCTTGACCGCTCGTCTTCTCGGATTCTTCGGGTCTACTGCGATCCGAAGGACTCGTGCAAGAGCCAACCATGAAACCCACTGCAATGGAGCATTCCGTGAACCAGCCAATCCAACAAGACTCAGAAACTTTATGGACCGCCGAGGACGTGGCGTCGTACCTCAAGGTCAGCCGCTCGTGGGTCTACCACCGCGCCGAATCCGGTCGTCTCCCGCACGTACGGGTGGGAGGATTGATTCGCTTCCAGCCACATGAAATCCGATCATTTGTCGATAGCACCGCGCAAGCACCCGCTCGTGCCAAGAGCTTGTCGAGTTCGCGCCGTGCGCTACATTCGGCGGTGAAGGGTTGACCTATGGCTTCTGTCTATCAACGAGGTGACACGTGGTATTTGCGGTACAAGGACGGGCGAGGGCAGTGGCGCTCGATCGCATCGTCCGCGCGGACGAAGACCGAGGCCAAGCGCATGGTCTCCGAGCTCGAGATGCGCGCCGAACGACAGCGGCTTGGCCTCGAGATGCTTCCGCCCGAAGACGGCGGTGGCACGGTCGCTGAGTTGTTCGAGTGGTGGCTCGAGACGTACGTCAAAGGCACGCCCTCCTACCAGCGTACGGTCGATGTCGTTGGCAAGAACTTCCTCCAGACGGATTTCGCCACGTTTCGCCTCATTGACGTGACTCCCGGGCGCATTGAGCAGCATCTGCAGAGTCGTGCGGGCGAATTGAGCCCTGATTCGCTGAACCACCTCCGAAGTTTCTTGATGACCGCATTCACCCGAGCACGACAGGCGGAACGCTGGCTTGGTCAGAATCCGGTCAAGGACGTTCGGCGACGCAAGGTGCCAAAGCGACTCCCTGACTTCTTGCGCGCCGAGGAGGTGCCTCGTGTGCTCGCCGCATTGGCCCCGTACCACCGGCCGCTCTTTGCGACGGCGATCTATACGGGCCTTCGAAAAGGGGAGCTTGCCGGGCTCCACAAGATCGATGTCGATTTGAAGACAGGGCTCATCAACGTTTGTTACTCGTACGAGCGGGACACGACCAAGAGTAACAAAGCTGCAGCGATCCCGATCGCGGCCGAGCTGCGCCCGTATCTCGAGGAAGCGAAGGCGGGCTCGACTTCGGACCTTATGTTTCCGGGCAAGCGCAAGCCAATGATGACGACGAGCTCGCCCTTGGAACAGGTCCTGCGCGGTGCCTTGGCGCGTGCCGGCATCGTGCTTGGCTACACCCACGTGTGCCGCAAACGCGGCTGCGGGTATTCCGAGGAAGCCCCCGACAATGAGCTTAGGCGTTGCCCTACGCACGGGCACAAGCTGTGGCCCAAAGCGCGGGTGCGGCCGATTCGATTCCACGATTTGCGGCATACTACAGCGTCACTGCTCATGATGGCCGGCGCCAACCCGGCCGCGGTGCAACGCATCCTGCGGCACAGTGATCCGCGCATTACGACCGAAGTCTACGGTCACCTCGTTCCGGGCTACCTGCAGGACGAAGTTGACCGCCTGAAGTTCGGGGCGCCTTCCAACGATTGGCAGCCAGTGGCAGAGGATAGCTCGCAGCTTGTTACACCCTTGCTACAGGACCCAGAAACCGGTACTTCTAGCGACACTGACTCGAACGCCCAGCCACCGATGACTACAGGCGTACAAAGCGAAAAAGCCTCGGTATTTCTACCGAGGCTTCCTCTGCATTCTTCAGTGGGCCATATAGGAATCGAACCTATAGCCTCCGGATTAAGAGTCCGCTGCTCTACCAATTGAGCTAATGGCCCAACGAACCGCAGAGGTTCGTTTTGGAGGAGCCGCTTGGTAGCACTGCACTTTCGAAGGTCAAGCAGGTCTGAGCGAGCTCGCGACGGAATCTGCTCCGCTTGCTTCCGGTCGACGTGGATTTGGCTTCCGTCGCAGTAGCGTCGGGCTGTGCCGAGCGGCGCTAACGCGCCGACTCAAACCGGTCAACGCGAAGTCGGCCCCCTGCTAAGAGGCGCCGCTCCCCGCCGCCTGGCGTGAGTCGCCCCCCGCCGCACCTCCCAGTGCCACGCCGGACAGGCCAAAAAGCCCAACTGAACCGGCGTCCGATTGGGCCCGCGCCTGGAACGCTGTTTCCCGGTCGTCCCAAACGGCGATGCGGTTGACCACACCATGCTCACCTTCCGCGTCCACTTCGTCCATTTAGTCGTCGCGCTGCTCCTGCTGGAGCTCTTAGGTCTCAGGCCATTCGTCGGCGTTCCGGCCCGCTCCACATTGGGCACCGTCAACGCCCACTGTGAACTTTCGACACGTTGCGTCGCCAGACGGGCGTGGCTCTGAGCCACAGTCCCTGCGGTTTTGAGCTGAGGGAAGCTTTTTTCTGGTTGGGGCGTGCAGTACTGGCATTGGCACGCACCTTGCTGAAGGGGGCTCGACGACAGGTGATGGCTCGAACGAGCGAGGTGTCGCAGACGGCGCACTCGTGATCGGAAGCCTCTGCGCGTCGCACTTTAGGAGGACGTGATGAACCGCCCAGTAACCAGTGTATTTGCCCTGCTTCTCGCAACTGTGACGACACAATCGGCGTTGGCCAATCCAGAGGTCAAGGTTTGCGTCGATGTCTCGTTGCGTGCGCCTTCGGCCACGCCCAGCGACAAAGCGGACGCGCCTGCGGCCGCTGCAGCAACACCAACAGCCACTCCCGCGGCCGCACCGACACCCAGCGTACCAACCGCCGACATGAGCGCGCTGCCGATGGAAACGACTGCAGCTAGTGCCCAGGCGCCCACCGAGAACCCGCAGGCTCAGGCGGCGAAAGGCATGCGCGGGCCGCGAGTGCGCGTAACAACAGGCACCGAGGTGAGTGCCGAAGATGCAGCGAACATGGCGTACGAGGTCGATCCCCAGGGTAGCAGTGACCCGCGCGTGACGAGTGGGGCGCATTTGCCACTCGGGCAGACCCCGACGGTATACCTGAAGCGTCTGATTGAGCACTTCGTCACTCATGAGCAGGGGTTCATTGCAAGTCAAGACGATTGCGCTCAGCGCGTCAACGTCGAGCTCTATCCGCTGAAGGTGGGGTGGACGGCATTTGCTCGCTACTCGGGCACTGGCAGGGAAGAGCGCGTCGACCAACTGCTGCCGACGGAACTCTCACAGTTTGCCGAGCGTAGTGTATTGGCCCTGCTGCATGACGTGCCGATTGGCGCAACGGTGGACCGCGACAACGTGCTTTGGGCGGACTCACTGAAGAGCACACAGCGCATTCGCGGTCGCGGTCACTTGATGTTGGGGGTAGGCACGCGGGCGCGGGCCGGCATGTTCAATACACTCGCTGACAATGCGACGACTGCCAACGACCCCGTAACGCGACAATTTCAGCTGTTTACTCCCATGGCTTTGACGATGGGGTATCGTGGTCAGTTCGACTCGTACGGCGTCGAAGCCCTCGCGGAACTGGACATTGGTACGGGCGTGACCGGCGTGAAGAACAACCCCCGCGGCGGCAATATCGACTACGGCGGTAGCACCGGCGTGGCACTGCATGTCCTGCGCTACCTGGATCCTCGCGGTTTGGCCTCGCCCTACTTTGGTGCCGGTGCGACTTTTGCGTTACACTGGTTCCGCGCGACGCGTGCGCAAGAGAACCGCTTCAACGATGTGCGTTCGACGCTATATGGCGGCGGGCTCGATGTCGATATCGTCGGTGGCTACGAATTCATGCGTGCGAGCGCTATCTCGTTTTTCCTGCAGGGAGAACTCACTTTGCCGGCCTACGTGGTGCGAAATGAGAATAACGACGGGCAAATCAATTCCTGGTTCCCCGGTGCCGCACTGCGTCTCGGTGCGAATTTCTTCTGAGGAGTAACTCATCGTGGCACGTTTCCTTCTCTCAGTTGCCGTCGCGGTGTTGGGTTTCGGCCTTGGGATTGTCCAAGAAGCCCAAGCGGCGGTACAGCTCTGCGTCGAGACCCGCACCGAATCGTCTGATGGCGAGGGATGGAAGAAACTCGTCCTCTCGGAGGTGGGGCGGCATCCGTCCCACCAGCTCGTCGAAGCGAACTGTCAGTCGCGGCTGCGGGTCGAGCTGTTTCAGACCAACGGCACCCGCTACTTGACCGTGCAACTCGACGGCGAGGTGCCCGATCGAACGACGATAGCCAATGACGCGGAGGTAGGACCAAAGCTCGCCGAGTCGATCTCGCAGGTGCTGCGCAGCGATCCGATGCATCTCTCAGAAGATCCCCAGAAGTGGTCAGCCATGGAACGTGCTAGCCGCAGTGTCATGGTGCGCGGCATGAACACCTATCGCCTCGAGCTATTCGAGACGATGGCGCGGACGGACACCAACGTTGCCTTTGCTCCTGGCATCGGGATTGGTTTTGCGCGCGGTGCCGATCAATGGCAGGTGACAGCTCGCCTGCATCTCGCCGGGGATCCATCTGGAATTTCTGGAACCGAACGTGCACTGCGTCTCGCCACGGGGATGGATCTAGGCGTGATTTGGGAAGCTTCGCGTCGGGCTCACACCAGCGGGTACTTGGGTGCAGGGGCAGGGTTGGCCGTGTTGCGCTTCGCGGGTCTGCTCGATCCGAACGATAAGAATAGTCAGACGGACTTGAAGGCTTGGCGCCCGGTCGTCAACCTGCGCGCCGGGATTCGGTTCTTGCGCATTTACGATTTCAATGCCGATGCCTTCATTCAGGGCAGCATCCCGCTCTGGGCGACCAAGCAGGTCGACGATGATCTATGGGGCAAGACCGGCGTATGGACCCCGATGCTTCAGGTAGGGGTGGGCGTCGGGTTTTAGACCCATGGGTCGTGGCGAAAGGGTTGCATCAAGCCCACGGCTCTTGTTATGCCTCTACCCCATGAGCGACGCATTCTCTTCGAAAACGCCCAGGCGTGCGTTGGTGACCGGTGCCAGCCGTGGGATCGGTGCTGCCACGGCCAAGCTGCTTGCGGCTGATGGTCATCGCGTGGTGCTCAACTACCTGGGCAATCACGCCGCTGCGCAAGGCGTCGTCGATGCGATCCGCGCCAGCGGTGGCACGGTCGAAGCCGTCGCGTTCGACGTGGGGAATGCCGACCAGGTCACAGATGCCTTTACCAAACTCGACGTCAAGCGCGATCCCTTCGGAATCGTCGTCAACAATGCCGGCGTTGCGAGCGACGTGCCCTTTGCCGGTATGAAGCGCGAACAATGGAACCAGGTGCTACGCACCTCGCTCGAGGGGTTCTTCAATGTCACGCAGCCGCTCACGTTGTCGTTGGCGCGGCAACGCTTCGGTCGCGTCGTCAACGTGGTGTCGTTTTCAGGCGTGTCCGGCAACCGTGGGCAAGTTAACTACGCGGCCGCCAAGGCGGCGCTCATTGGTGCCACGAAGTCCTTGGCCAAGGAACTTGGCAATCGCGGGGTCACGGTCAACGCGGTCTCTCCGGGACTGATCGACACCGACATGATCGCCGGTGTCGATATGCAGGCATACCTGAAGAAGATCCCCCTCGGGCGACTGGGCCGTCCCGAAGAGGTGGCAGAGGCCATTCGCTTCCTAGTCAGCGACGAAGCCGCCTACATCACCGGTCACGTGATGCACGTGGGTGGGGGCTTCACAGGGTGAAGGCGTTTTGACCCAGGGCGGTCGAGACACGTGTGAGTGGAGGGGGTAGTGCGAATCCGCGCTCGGGATGGGTAATCGTGGTTAGGAAGTAGTTGCTCGCGCGGCGCCAATTAGCAGACCACCGAATGCCCTAAGCATTCAGTGGTCTGCTAATTGGCCTATTGGAGGGGCACGCTGTGGCTATTACATCGCCATGCCGCCGTCGACGCGCAGAACCTCTCCGGTTACGTACGAAGAAAGATCCGAGGCAAGGAACAGCACCGCATTGGCGACGTCTTCGGGCTTGCCCAGCTGCTTGGTGGGGATCGCCTCAATCAGGGCCGTGCGAGCCTTCTCGTCGAGTTGGTGGGTCATCGCGGTCTGGATGTAGCCGGGCGCGATGGCATTGACGCGGATGTTGCGCGACCCAAGCTCTTTGGCGCTGCTCTTGGTCACGCCAATGACGCCTGCCTTTGAGGCGGAGTAGTTGACCTGGCCGCCGTTGCCCATCAACCCGACCACGCTCGAGATGTTGATGATGCTGCCGCCCTTCTGCTTGATCATGGGGCGAGCTGCCGCCTTGGTGAAGTTGAAGACGCTCTTCAGGTTGACGCTGAGGACCAGATCCCAATCTTTCTCGCTCATCGTCATGAGCAGGCCATCCCGAGTGATCCCGGCGTTATTGACCAAGATGTCGATGCGGCCAAAGCGCTTGGCAATCTCGGCAACGAGAGTCTTGACGGCTTCGGTATCCGAGACGTCCACTTGATAGCTTTCAGCCTCGACGCCCTTCTGCTGCGCCAAAAGAGCCACTTCCTTCGCCTTTTCGCCGTTGATGTCGACGACCGCGATCGTCGCGCCTTCACTCGCGAGCTTCTCGACGATGGCAGCCCCGATCCCCTGCGCACCACCCGTGACGACTGCAACCTTCTTATCGACGAGACCCATGAATCACTCCCTTGTCAGCGGTCCAAAGCGTGGGACCTTGGCTGTTAGACCGGCATTGGGCCGGCGCCGGAGCATGCGAGGTGGGCCGGGTCTGGTCAAGGGAGCCCGTCAACCCCAGGCCACGCGGTCGAATGCGTGGCTTGGATCAGGCAGATCTCGGCGAAACCGAGGCCGACGCATTGCGTCGTATTGGGGTCAGAGCCCGCAACTCCCGCATCCCATTGTCGAGACAGCTAGCGCGCAGGTGCTGTCCCAGGCGGTTCGGCAACAAGCAGAGCGTGAGGCGCAGACGCAGCTAGCAACATTGGGATCGATGCAACCGACGCGCGTCGTGCTCGAGCTGCAGCAACTTCCCGAATCGCTAGTACTGAGGGTGACTGAAAGTCGAAAATCGCCAGAGCTTCCTTCAAACCCATCGGTGACGAGTGCGATGAGCTGTCCTTCGTACAGCGCGTGGCTTACGCTTGGATTCGAGCCAGTGAAGTCGTCGTTGCAGGCGAGTTCTCTGCCGGCAGGCCCGTTCTCGCGCAGCGTCAGCACGGGATCGAAACGGCTCGATTCCACGAGGAACTGATAGGTTCCGGTCGTTGGCGCGCGGTAGAGATATGTATAGTCGCTGGACGAGATCTTTCCGTTGCAGGTGCTGGTGGAGTGGTCGGGCAGACCGGCAGTACTGGCCAGCACCGAGACGGGCACGACCGAGGGCAACACGACGTTTACCAGGGACCAAGCTTGACTGATCCTCAATTGGAAACTGCCCGACGCGCCAGCATAACTGTCGACGACAATGGTCACGAAATGAGGTTCGACGATGTCCAGGACGATGCGCGATTGACGAGAAGTGCCGTAGGCATCGTCGTCATTGCAGATGAGCTCGGTTTTGCCACAGAGCCCGTCGTAGGCTGCAAGCACCGTGTCCGTTTCGGAGCCCAAGGTGTCGATGACATAGGTGCCCGGTACCGAGGCATACCAAGCATAGGTGAAGTCCGGCGCACCCAGCGCGGCGCGACAGCTTGGTTGGTAGCGATCGGCGTACTTACCCAAAGTGCGGTCGACGGGGAGCGGAACCTCCTGGTAGCTGAGATCGTCGGGGCAGCTAGCGACAGGTGTCTGGCCTCCGACGGCGGTGACGTAGCCGCCCGCGCCGCCCAAAGCGATGCGCCCTCCTAGGCTGCTGTCGCCACCCGCGTTACCTTGAGCGCGACCGCCGTAGCCGACGCGTCCTCCGACGCTGCTGCTACCACCGTTGCCGATTTGGCCCCCTTCGATAGCGGTACCAGCGCTTCCCATTCGCCCGCCCGCGTATGCGGATTTTCCGCCAAGTGAGGCACCACCCGAGAGGTAAGTGGTGGTTCCTTGGGTGCTGGGAGTACCTCCCCGCGAACCTCCGTTGGCGAAACCTACGGTTGACCCGGTTCCTCCGATGTTGGCGGGCACAAGCAACGGATCGATTTCGAGCTCACTTATTCCACCGCAGCCAGAAAGTACCAAGCTTACTATGGGAAGATATGACAGCAACGCCGCTAAGCAATTCCTTCTCGCCATAAGCTTATGAGTGCGATTCTGCGCCGCTTTCTGCCCGCTCGCAATGCGGTCGACGCTGCCGTGTTGGCTAATGCCGCCCGCGGACTGACCCCTTCGGCCGTTTTATTGCCGCTGAACGATGCGGCGATGATATGCGGCGATGCTCTCTGCCGCCGCGAAACGGCATCCTCGCCTAGCGCCAAGCGAGTGGCCTTCCTTTCCAGCCCACGACCCAGCCCTCTAGAATTGTTGGAATTTTGTTGGTGCATCGCAGTCACTTGTGGGGCGACGCAAACTGGGCCTTGTTGTGACAGTACTGCTTCGCCTAGGGTCAGACCTCGGCGCTAGATTGGCACCATATGGAAGCCCGTTCCAATGACTCCCGGGATGCGACGGACGACTTGGATGTCGTTCAATGCATTACGGAATTCGATCAACAGATTTGCCGTCTATCATTTGGCGAGATAACGACGGGCGCACTAAGGTTCATGGCCGAGCGGTTGCACCTTGTTCGTGCTTCAGTGGCATTGCTGCGCGCCGAAGGGGACGGGTTTCTACTGTTCGATACGACCCAAGATGTCCAGGGTGTCGAATCGGGGCGGGTGATTGCGCATGGGTCGGCATCGTTGAGTGAGGCCGTCGAAGAGCGACGACCCATTTACCGCGCGGACATCCGTGAATGGCCGAAGAAGAACCCGGTGGATGCTGCCTTCGCGGCCCATGGGTTTCTCGCGACCTTCAGTGTCCCGCTCTTGTCCGGCGGCTGCTGCACTGGGACATTGAATGCTGCCGCAGACAAGGTGGACGGCATCAGCGCTGCCGTACGAAAGGTGATCGAACTCGTCGCACCGCGGCTCGCCTTTGCGCTCGAGATGGGCCGGGCGCACGACGCCTTGACCGAGAGCGAGGCGCGGTTTCGCGACGTGTTCGAAACCATCGGCGACGGCATCGCCGTGGCAGACGTCGTGAACCGAAAGCTCCTCATGGTCAACTCGGCCATGTGTAGACTCCTCGGTCGTTCGACGGACGAAGGCTCCGACCTTTCCGTCAGCGATTTGCATCCGCCCGAGCGACTTGGTTACGCGATCGAGTTTTTTGAATCGATGCGACGAGGGGAGAAGGACCACGCGCTCGACGTCCCAATGATGCGCCGTGACGGTACCGAGTTTCTGGCTGACGTGAGCGCCAGAAATACCACAATTTCCGGAAAGCGCTGCGTGGTCGGGGTGTTCCGGGATGCATCCGTTCGGCGACAACGTGAGCAAGAGCAGGTCCAGATTCAGAAGCTCGAATCGATTCGCACGCTGGCTGCTGGGATCGCGCATGACTTCAACAATATGCTGACCGGATTGGTCGGCAACGTGACCTTGGCGCAGATGCAACTGGCCCCGACTGACGAGGCCTGGGAGCTGCTTGACGAGGCGCAACGCGCGGCGACGCGCGCCACGGCCCTCACACGGCAATTGCTCACCTTTGCCAAGGGTGGCGCCCCATTGCGCGGGAGTACGAACATTGTTCAGGTATTGAGAGACTCCGCCAACCTGGCCGTGGCGGGCACGAACGTGCAGTGCCAATTCGATCTGCCCGCCGAAAGCCTAATGGTCCTTGGCGACGAAGGGCAACTAGCCCAGGTGTTTCAGAACCTGGTGCGCAATGCCGTCGATGCCATGCCCGACGGTGGCACCGTGCGCGTGAAGTTGTCGCAGCAGACCAGTAGAGAAGGTGACGAGGCCTGTATCGAGGTGGGCGACCACGGACCAGGAATTGTGCCAGAACTGCTCGACAAGATCTTCGTTCCGTTTTTCACCACCAAGAGACATGGGAATGGAATGGGACTCGCGGTAGCCTATTCCATCGTTCAGAACCACGGAGGCCGCATTCAAGCTGTTTCGACGGTTGGGGTTGGGACGACCTTCCGTGTCTGGTTGGCGATTCATGGCGATTCGGTGGTGACTCCCGTGCCGCCGCAGTCGAGACTGCGAGGGACGGGCAGAGTACTTGTGATGGATGACGAGGCCATTGTGCGTCAGGTGTCTGCGCGCACCCTGCAACTCGCGGGCTACGATGTCGAATTGTCGAGCAATGGTCGTGACGCCGTGGAGGCCTACCAGCGGGCGCTTTCCCAACACAAGCGTTTTGACGCTGTCGTCCTCGATCTGACGGTACCCGGTGGCATGGGTGGAAGGGAAGCCGCAACGCAAATTCTGGCTATCGATCCCTCGGCGCGGCTCATGGTTTCCAGTGGCTATTCCGAGGATTCGGTGATGTCCGAGTATCGGAAACACGGCTTCTCGGCTGTCTTGCCCAAACCTTACAGCGCGCGGGAACTCTGCGCTGCGGTACAAGGATTGCTGGGGCTACCCGTCGCTAGTGACAGTCTCAACGCCTAGTCGTCTGCTCGTTCGCGCTGCGGTTCGCACTTTCGAGCTGCAGCGCGCCGACAAATCCAATAGGCTGCCGCCCCATGGCGAAGACCAGACTTGGTATCATCGGCGGTTCGGGTGTCTATCAGATGGCAGCGATCGAGCAGGCCGAATGGCGTGCGGTATCCAGTCCGTGGGGTCAACCAACGGACGAGTTCTTGTTTGGCACCGTAGCGGGTGTCGATTGTGTCTTTCTGCCGCGGCATGGCCGCGGGCATCGCTTCTCGCCCGGTTCCATCAACTACCGCGCGAACATTGACGCCATGAAGCGCGCAGGAGTAACTGACGTCATTTCCGTCTCTGCCTGCGGCTCCTTCAAGGAACAGCTTTCGCCAGGTACCTTCGTGTTGGTCGACCAATTCGTGGATCTGACGAAGCACCGGGAAAGTAGCTTCTTTGGGCCAGGGCTAGTTGCACATGTTTCCATGGCCCACCCCGTTTGCCCGAAGCTGCAGCTGGCGCTGGCTGAGGCGGCCAAAGAAGCGGGGATCCCTCACAGCGTGGGTGGGACCTATGTTTGCATGGAGGGCCCGCAGTTCTCGTCCTTGGCGGAATCTCGATATTACCGCGCCCAAGGTTGGGACGTGGTTGGCATGACCAACGCTACCGAGGCCAAGCTCGCCCGGGAAGCTGAGCTGCCCTACGCCACCGTGGCCATGGTTACCGACTTCGATTGTTGGCACCCCGAGCATGACGCTGTCGAGGTCAGTGACATCATCCGCGTGCTGAACGACAATGCAGAGAAGTCGGCGAAACTGATCCTTGGTGCTGCATCCAAGCTTGGTCCCGAACGGCAGCCATCACCCCTTCGGATCGAATCGACCTTGGATGCCGCCTTCATGACCGCCCCGGGCTCACGTGACCCAGCGCTCATCGCCAAACTTGACGCAGTGGCAGGTCGAGCGTTGGGCATTGCTACACGGTGACGGTTCTGGCCGCACCGAGAACAAGGCGATACCCATCCCGTCCATCTCCCCGCTTTCATACGGGTGGAGCAGCCTGGTCGCGCCTAAGGACGATGAGCTGCCACAGCAACGAGTCCGTCTCGCGTTGATTGCGGAGGAAGTACTTTGCGGCAGAGCGGTCTGACTTGCCCACGCGGACACCGAGCCAATGGGGCTCGATTTGTCGAAAAACGTCTTCGTCCGTGTCGTCGTCCCCCAAGAACAGCACCCGTTCTGCCTCGAAATTCCGTTGAATGAGTCGAACAGCGTCACCTTTGTGTCGAGCGTCCTTCGGCACGATGTTCACCACACACTTGCCATGCACGAGTCGGATTGCCGTCGCTCCGACGCCCTGCGTGGCGTCAATAATGCGTTGGCGAGCGGTGCTTCTATGTTCCGATTGTCGGTAGTGGACGGCAAGTGAATAGATCTTGTCCTCGATATCGATTCCGGGGCAGTCCGACAGGCGGTCCACCAGCACTTGCCGTAGTTCAGCCATCTGTTGCTGGTAGTTTGACTGAGCCTCGCACGGTTCGAGCCCGTGACTACCGAACACCATCGACATGGGCACGTCTTCCAGAAGCTTCACTGCGTCTTTTTGACTTCGGCCAGATACGACGGCACACGGATACAGCGAGCAGAGTACGTTCAGAAACGTGCGTGTCCGGCGGCGCATTCGCGCCTGGTCGCGGTTGGCTACGATGGGTGCCAGCGTTCCATCGAAGTCGAAGACCAACGCCGCTCTTGATTGGGCCAACGCGTTCAATGTCTCGCGCGCGCTGCTGTCCAGTAGGTAGCTCATGCCGTCGGTGCTCCAAAGACCAAAACGCCAGTCGACAGTCGAGCGGATGAGCCATTTTTGCGCCGCGATGCGAACGTGAGGAAGCGCTCCTCGATTCCTTTGGTGTAGTCCAAGCGATTCACACCGATTTCTCGCAGAGTATCATCGGGATGGCTGAACTTCTAGCAAATTGCCCGGCCAGAGCTCCTGCATCCGCCAAGCACTGCGTCTAGCACTCCGGCCACCGGACGGAAACGCGATACGAGCACTGCCGGCGCAGTTGCAGGATGCATTCGAGTCAACCGGCGTGCAATTCAGATACTACGACGAGCTTTTCGGAACCGTGCAGCATCTCCAATAGTTCCGTGTCAGAGCCCAGCACAGGTGATGTCCCTCAACAATGCGGCTGCGATTCAAGCTTGTCGAAACGACGGCTTACACCACCGATTCCATCGCGCACCCCGCAGCAATCGCGACTGTCCGACAAGAAGGATAGACTCATCTGGCCTGACTATCGAGAGTGACTGCCAGCAGGGCCAGACGAATCGAGGCATTCGAGCACTCTAGGAACTTCCGACCCTGCTTGCGCGCGAGATATGCCGCCGACTAGTGACGAGATGCTCTACTCTCTCGCAAACCTGCTGTCAGTGGCCGAGGTGGTTGCAGAGCAGTGCTAGAGCTGGCAAGATCCAACGGTTATGGCACATGCGAACCTGAAGGGATCGGGCAGAGTTCATTGGCTCGAGTCGCTCGTTGCGACAGGACTACTTCTTGCCTTTGGCTGCGGAGGAAGAGCTGAGTCCAATGTGCCGAGCAGTGAAGCTTCAGGCGGCGCCAGTTTTGGAGGCGGCTCCAACGCAAATGCTCGGGGGGGCGCGAGTCCCAAAGGCGTTGGCGGCGTGCTGCCGTCTGTTGGCGGGAGCCCGAGCCACGGCGGAAGTCCCATGCTTATAGGTGGCATGGGAGGAACCACGTCAGTCGGGACTGGAGGACATCCAACGGTAGGGGGAGCCGCAGGCGCAGGAGGAATAGGTGGGACCACGGTCGTTGGTACCGGCGCACTGCCTTCGGTGGGTGGTTCCATCGGAACTGGCGGCACCGTGGCAATCGGGACTGGTGGACAGCCATGGGCGGGTGGTTCAGCCGGGGCTGGCGGCAACTGGATGGGTGGCTCTGCTGGTGCCGCCGGAGGCGGAGCAACCAGCATCGGTGTGGCAGGCAATGCCGGCGTTGCACTTATGGACTTCTGCGCCGGACCTTCTAACAAGGTGAGCACCCAGGGGCAGACCTTCTCTCCGGCTGCGACCAGCTTCGAATCCATCACACCGCTCAGTTGTTGCATGACCTACGGCGTAGCTCTGCACAGCCTCACGCAGTTGGGTTACGATCTCCAGCTGACGGTCGTCGAATACGGCATCTCGGCGCGTACCGCAGGCGACTACCCAGTCAACGAGACGTCGACGGCGCCTTTCCGTGTCTCGATAGCAAAACTTGGCGACAGTTCTGGACTATTCACCAACCTGATGTCGGGAACCCTGCGGCTCATTGGGGCTTTGCCCATGACGTCTCCGTGGTCAATCGGATTCTGTTTGCAGGTCAACGATTCCGCTTCGGGTTTTGCTGATACTCGCGTCTACGTACCAGAAGTTGCGATGATGGGGCGCGCTGACTACCAGCGCTTCCAAATCTTTCGATTGGCTGACACCAGCATCACTCCAACCCAGGCGGCGTCGAGCGATCTGGCTGCACTGGTTCTACCTGCGACGCCTTTGCTCAATTTGGCGAGCATGGTCAGCGTCGAGCGCCCCAGCGGGATCGTCAAGATTGCGACGGGCTACGTGACCGCGGACATTCTACGAACGAAACTGTCCGACGTGCCGATCAATGGTGCGCCCTTCGTCGCCAAGGCTGACGGCATTCCCATCTATCTTGGCACGTTCTGGCGCGGCATATCCTCAATGAGTCCCGTTGGGCCGACGATTGTCATTGATGATATCACCAGCAGCCAGCTCACGATCGCTCCACCATGGCAGAGCGCATCCGATCCGAGGTTTGACGCGCGCATCGTCAAGGTGCTTACGGAGACAGGTAAGCTATTGCCGTAGCAGGGCTTGGGTGAGAAAGTCAGAAGTAAGCTATTTGCGCCAGGAGTGTTCATCGGGCAAGGTTCATCTTCTTCCTGAGTAGCTGCAGGTTAGCGCGTGCAATTCGATGCAGCGGGTCACTCCGAAGAGCCCGCTCCCAAGCCTGCATGGCGCCATGGAACTCACCGCGCTTCATGTATTCTAGACCTTGCTCGAATTCGACGACGGCTCGCTCGGGTGTCTCGACGGGGGGATTGGTGGGGACTGTGGCGGCTGGGTAGGTGCCCGAGGCGAGTCGCGTCACGGCGGTCGACTCGCGTGCGCGCTTGAGGGCCATGTCCCAATCGTGGTGAACCGGGCTGTTGTGGTTCCGAGAGTCGTGAAACTGTTCTCCCGAAGCGATATCCGGTACGTCAATTCCAGCGGCAGAACCCGGACACAGCACCAGGCCCAGGCAGGCAATGTGCGAGGCTGTCACATTGTCGCCACGTGCAGTGAGGTATTCATCGAGGGCGTCCCTGAGCGCACCAATGTCTTGGAACGGGGCTGGGCAATCCGGGCTCAGCAAGCGTGTTATGATTCGATCCAAGTCTGCACTACTCATCCCTGGACCGTATTCGCTCGGAGGTGCAAGTACGGTGTCCGGTTCTTTGCTCGGGGTTGGCCACGTTCCGGTCAAGAGTTCGTACAGAATGCAGCCAACAGCATACCGATCGTCTCGGAGGGAGCCTTGCGATGTCGGTGGCTGGTCTTGGTGCCCCGGGTATGTCGTAGGTTGCCTCGAGGAACTCTTCGGGCCGTCCGCACCATGCAACACGGTCTTGGGACTGAGCTCGAAGTCGATGACGACCTGGCCGGAAAGCGTGACAAAGACGTTCTCTGGCGAGATGTTGCCAGAAGTGGCAAATGGGTCTGCTTCGGGAGCTCGCTCCCCATGCCTTTGCTCGAGCGTGCTGCATATGCAACGGGCAACATGCATGGCAAACCAGACTGGAAGGACATTGCCGGCATCACCAACAGCCGTCATGAGCTGTCTGAGCGATTTGCCTCCGATACTTGCATTGGCGTGGCCGGTCATGCCTGCGCGATTCCTCCGGCGCATGATCATTGAACTCGTCGTTGCATGCAAGGCTTGACCGGTGGTCCGGCTTCCAGCAAAAGGGGCCGTGACGGTATCGAATCTGTGCGGCATTTTGCGTTTCCGAGCTGTTCGTGTGGCAGTTCAGGCAAAGCGATAGCTAAAGGTTGTGGGTTTGACGGTTAGCAGTCGTGCCCTGCGTTCTCGCAGATTGGCAAGGGTCAAGGAGCGCCGTGCCAGCCGCAACCGTGCCGCCCAGTCCTGATGAGTTCGCGCGATGTTCCAGCGGGAGGTCAACGCGATTTGTGCTAGAAGACGCAAGCATGCGAGAGCGGAAAGTGCCCTCGGCGGTTGCCATTCGCCGGCTACGCAGGTCTTGTCCAGTGGACTTGGCCAGTTTTGGGGCGCGACCAACTAGGCGCGCGGGAGAATTCCTGGGTGACCGCTACCGTATCGAGGGTCTGCTCGGGACCGGGGGCACATCCAACGTGTATCTCGCGGTCGACACGCGGATTGGCCACAGCGTCGTGGTCAAGCAATTGAACCGCGATGGCGCCAACAATGACGGGATTCGCGCGAGGTTCCTCGCGGAAGCCACGGCCCTGTCGAATCTGCAACATCCGCGGATCATGCGCGTGCTCGATTTTGCTGTGTCCAGTGACGAGCTCCCCTACCTCGTCACGGAAGCACTCGTCGGCGAAACGCTCGCCAGCCTGCTTCGTCGTCGCCCACTGCTGCCGGCGAATGTGACGTTGATGATTGCGCGACAGACCGCCCAAGGGCTCATTGCGGCGCATCGCGAGGGACTCGTTCATCGCGACATAAAACCGCACAATCTGTTTCTGCTCGGCCCGCGCGGCACTCCATTCGGTCTAAAAGTCATCGACTTCGGCATGGCCAGGCTAGCGCAATCGACCGACACGAGTGGCGTGCACACTGTGCTCGGAACGATCGAATACATGGCACCCGAACAGGCCATGGCTGATCCAGTCGATGGTCGCGCGGACGTCTATGGGTTTGGAATCACGCTATTTCGGTTACTTACTGGGCACTTGCCCTTTCAGGCTACCGAAGAGATCGATCTGCTCTGTCACCAACTGTTTTCACCCGTGCCATCGCCATCCTGGTTCGATAGCGATATCGATCCGCACATGGATGCCATCGTCACCCGTGCAACACGCAAGCATCCCGACAATCGCTACCCCAATATGCGAGCGATGCTAAGCGATCTGGATGTGGCCATGGGGCTCTGTCGCGGGGAGCCCAGCAATACCGATCTTGTCGTCGCTCCAGATGTGTACCGCCCTAGGAACGAAAAGGGGCGCGAAATCGCGGAGCTGCTTGCCAAGCGCTTTGCGACGTTCGCTTCCAACGTTAGTGGGCAGTCCGCACGGGACTTTGCCTATTCGTTGACGCAACCAGAGACTCTGACGCCTCGGGCTCTAGCTGGCGACGAGCAGGCAGACGATGCTCCCGAATCGGTCGGTTTCGAGGAGTTGTCGGACGAAGATCTCGAGGTTGGGGAGGGTTGACCGGATTGCCGATGACATCGTGTGTGAGTTGTCCGGCAGGCTCGCATGCCACGGGCCAAGTCGAGTCGCTGAATCGTTTCCAGCGGTCGGAAGTAGCCACCGTCGCACTCCGCCTTGCCGGAAGTCGACTCACCAAACCAGTCCTGGGTATGGCAAAAAAGTCAATAATAACAACCAATTATGGGTATGGTGCCCCGGGTGCGCGAGGCGACCGTGCACGTTTAGTGTTGCTCAGATCCGTGGCTTCCAGTTAGCTACCCCTGGGCGGAAGAATCCGGTTCTCTCTGTTAAGGAGCTTCACGTAATGCAAATCTCGAAAAGTCTGAGTGTTCTAGCTAGCGCGGCAGTGGCAGCACTGCTCTTCGCTTGCGCCAGTGAGCCACCTCCGTGTCCGGCAGCTCCGCCGCCGCCGCCGCCGCCCAATTGTGCTCCCGGCGGCCCAGGTGGTCCCGGTGAGCCTGGACAGCCTCAGCCGGGCGCGCAACCTGCGCAGCCTGGCCCCGGTGGCGCGGAACAGCCAGGAGCTGGTGCTCCTGCGCAGCCGCCTGTCGCTCACGTTCCTGCTGGACCTCCACCAGAGGCCATCGAAGCCTGTGTTGGAAAGAAGGCAGGCGCAGCCTGTGTAGCGAAGCGGGACGGTTGGGAGCTCAAGGGCAAGTGCGCGGTACCAGCCGAGGCTCCAGCTGACGCGCCGCTGGCTTGCGCGCCACCACAGCCAAAGGCGCCTCCTGCGGCGAAGCCCGCAGCGCCTGCAGCCGCACCTGCGGCAGCCAAGCCTGCAGCGCCCGCAGCGCCTGCAGCCGCACCTGCGGCAGCCAAGCCTGCAGCGCCCGCAGCGCCTGCAGCCGCACCTGCGGCAGCCAAGCCTGCAGCGCCTGCAGCGCCTGCAGCCGCACCCGCGGCAGCCAAGCCCGCAGCGCCTGCAGCCGCACCCGCGGCAGCCAAGCCTGTAGCGCCCGCAGCGCCCGCACCTGCGGCAGCCAAGCCTGCAGCGCCTGCAGCCGCACCTGCAGCAAAGAAGTAGCTAGAGGAGCGAACTCTTGTGTTCGCTCCCCATGTTGCGTCACCGGGTGGGATACTGCCCGGTGACGTATTGCATTTGGGTGCCAAGACTCGTTCAAACAGGTCCTCGGCGACGCGTTCCCCTGTTTTCGTCGAAGCGAAGACCACGAGTGAGTCTGTAAGGCGGGTTCGCTCTTGGCGGCAAGTGGTGCGCGATGAGGCGTCTGATCGCTTTGTTCGGATCGTACGCTGTGTATCCTGCGGTGTTCCGTTGGCATTGGCCTCTGACGCAATGGCCGTGGCAGGTCAACACGAACACAGTTTCATCAATCCAGAGGGCTACCTATTCCGCATTCGCTGCTTTGCCGAGGCGCGCAACCTGTCGACCTTGGGCGAGCCAACCAGTAAGTTTTCGTGGTTTCCCGGACACACGTGGGTGATCCTCTATTGCGCAGTGTGTGGCGTTCACGTGGGGTGGCGATTCGACGGTGGGGCCTCGCGCTTCTACGCTCTGATTGCAGACAGACTCGCCGATGACGTCGAGAGTGAGGCCCAGTAGCGACGGCCCTGTGCGACCGTCCAACCCAACCGACGACTTCGACCAGTTGGCGATGACTCGCTCTGACGGTGCACTGCGGTGCCGATGTGGGACTTGGACGCGGCGGAGTCGGACCTCCGGCCCCTGAAGTAGGAATCGAACCTGCGGCAGCCACCAATGCGGCGGCCGTGGTTTGGAAGCAAGTGGGTAAGACGAGAGCCGGCTTTTCGGTCCCAAGACGGTCGCAGCACTCTCGTCCCTTCGAGCGTCGACGATTCTTGGGAACCTTACTGTCCTAGGACTGTCAGGCTGTATATCGCAACGACATCGGTGACTCGCCACAGCCCGGGTAGATAGAGGCAACCATTGCTTCTATAGCTGGCTGAATCGGGTCCAAAGTGCTCGCTCGCCTGCTGCGAGAGGGTGCGACTACGGCAGTGTGCCAAGCGTGGCCCATGAGGTCAGTTGCGCAAATTCATGTGAGTCAAAGGAGCTCGCCATGTCCAAAGTCTGTCTAACGTTTGCCGTATATCACGGAATTACACTGTTGCGCCGAGAGGAGCTCACCCAAAGCGTCATTCGAATTGGCAACGATTCGCGTAGCCATTTGCGCCTCGACGATCCCGCAGTAGCGCGCATGCATGCGGTGCTGGAGGTGGCACGGGAGAACGACGTTACTCTGGTCGATTTGGGGTACGATGCAGGAACCTACGTCAATGGTGCACGAGTCACCCAGTGCCATCTGAACCAAGGCGACGAACTCCGAATCGGTGATATGCGACTTGTTCTGGAGCGCATCACCGAGCAGAGTGGCTACGTGGCGTCTGCAACCGAAGTGCCGTTCAAGGCTCTCGAAGCTGGCCGGCAGAATCCATTTTTGGCACCACGACAAGGGGTATTTTCCGCCATCGGGCAACCGTCAATCGTCACCCAGGAGCGCTCCGCGGATGACTACACCTACGCGATGGTCAAGTCTGGACCTGAAGTCAATCCGGAGGAAGTCGAACTAGCCGATGTCGTGGCAGTAGAAGTGATGATTCTCTGGGGACAGAACGTCCTGCACGTGGCCCACTTGCGCCCTGGAGAGAGCTTTGCCGTGGGTGAGGAGGAGAGCAAGAACCTAGCCTGTGACTTCTTTATACCGGCCGAGAAACTCGGAACGACGCGGCTGCCCATCGTCGAAGTTGAAGCTGGCACTGCCAGCGCCTTCATTCCAGATAGAGCAACGGGTCGGGTCGAATTGGTCGGACAGGCCGCGATGACTCTGAAGGAGCTTCGCAGCCAAGCCGATGCTTGCAGGCGGATCCCAGGAGGATATCAGTTGCCGCTCCTTCGGGGGACCAAACTCCGAATCGACGTGGCAGATTTCGTGATTCGCGTGGCTGCAGTCAATGCCGGAAAACCCGCCAAAAAGGGCCTGTCTGCCGGTGTAGATTGGGCGGCGCTCTCGAGCTTTGGAATGACTCTAGGTGCGGTGGGGGGACTGATGGCGACGATGGCGTTCCTTATGCCGACCCTTGCAGATTCCGAAGACGCGGACTTGGGCGAAGAGCAACTGTACCTAATGCAGCAGTTTCTGGTTTCAGCGGCTGAGCGCGAAAAAGAGTCGAAGCCCACCGAGGAGGTTGCCAATGAGAACCCGGACGACCGCGAAGGTGGAACCGGGACTCGCGCACAGGGTGAGGAAGGTTCGATGGGAAATCCCGTCTCGCACGCGACCAATCATCGATACGCCGTGAAGGGCGACAAGAACAACCCGGATCCGCATTTGGCGCGAGCGGCGGAGCTGCAGGAAGCTCGAACTATTGGCATGATTGGCCTGTTGAACGCTGGCCTCGCAGGAGATCCCAATGCACCAACCGCCCCCTGGGGCCGCGACGAATCCCTCGGAACCGACGAAGTGAGCGCCCGCGGCAATATGTGGGGAGATGATATCGGTGATGCCTATGGCGCAAACGGTCTGGGGCTTTCCGGGATTGGCGAAGGCGGAGGTGGCCGTGGAGAAGGGATAGGCCTTGGAGCCCTCGGTGGATTGGGTCATGGTGCTGGGCTGGGTGATGGCCAAGGCATGGGGGCGGGTCATGGGCGGATTGGTGGAACGCACAAGACTCGAACGCCGCCTGGCATGCGGTTCGGCAAGACGGAAGTCAGCGGTCGGTTACCCCCCGAAGTGATTCAACGCATCGTTCGCCAGAACTACGGCAGATTCAGGATGTGTTACGAGCAAGGGCTCGCGCGAAACCCAAATCTAGAGGGGCGCGTCCAGGTAAGGTTCGTGATCAATCGCGAAGGGACGGTGGCCAATGCGCAGAACGGCGGCTCGGATCTCCCCGACAGCGCCGTTACCAGTTGCGTCATCAGCGCGTACTATGGTCTCAGTTTCCCGCAGCCAGAAGGGGGGATCGTCACGGTAACGTACCCCATCATGTTCCAACCCGGGTGACGCGGGACCATTCAGTCTTAGTCGCAGAGGTGGAAAGGCTTGTTGCGTAAGCGGTGGGTCTTTTCACCAACTCCAAGAGGGGATGGTTCGCTCGTAGTGGCCCCGTACTGGCGCGACACGACCGCATGAAGCTCGATGCAGTATCCACGGATTTTTCGTGGTTGCGGCCTCGGGTGCCGGCGGCAGTCGGCACCAGGAGATTGGCTTCTGCCGCGGAGAAGCGGAGAAAAACGGGGCCTTCTGCTTCCGGAGCGGAAATATGCTAGGAACCTCCTCCGGTTAGTCGAGCCCATGACTGTCGCAAGCAAGTCCTCAGTCCCGCGCCCTGCCGAGGTGGAGTGGTATTACGTGCGCGAGGGCGTGCAAGTCGGTCCCGTTTCCGAACAGGGTTTGCTGGAGGCTGCGAGGCAAACCGAAATCAAACCGGACACGCTGGTTTGGCAGAAGGCCTATGACCGGTGGAAGCCGGCGGCAAGCGTACCGATGCTCGCCGTCAGTATGGGCTACCATACGCGGCCACTTCGCACCATCCAAACGCCTGTGCCGCGTCGCCCCGAACCAACCAGAGAGGCATTTCAATCACCATCGACGTCGACAGCGACGGAACCCCTCCCAGAGTCAGTGGCGGACGAGTCACTCGCGCCCCAAGACTTGGAGGACGCGGTCACCGACGACGAAGCGGCGGATCCTGTGATCGATGTCGAACAGGCGCGCGTCATCTTGGAGCGAGCAAGTCTCCCGCCATCCGCTGACCGATCGATCCCGCCAGCAAGTTACGCTTCGATTTCAACTTCTGCCCGAAATCAGGCGCGCGACTTCATCGGTGCTACTCGTCTGATCGGACTCGCTGGGGCAGTCTTGCTGGTGGGAACGGTGGCCGTTCTACTCACCTTCCGGCAATCTTCGAGGCAGGACGATGAGAATCGGACTCTTGTTGCAACGGTCACGTCGCAGGCCAAAGCGCCGCGGGCCGAAGCGCCGCGGGCCGAACCGCCGCGGGTCGAACCGCGCCAGGCGGGCACTTCGCAAAGCGCGCTGCTCGCAGCCGTAGCGCCATCTGCCGAGCCTTCTGTTCCGCCCGACCGCGCTCCTGCTGGTGCATCCGAACGAAGGCCGGAACTGGTCAGCATCACCTCGGGAGCCCTCGATGGCCAACTGGTCTTGCACAAGTTGCAGCGCGCGCTGCCCATGTTCGACGAGCAGTGCTGGGACAGGCTGCGTGTTCCCGTAGGCGAAGTTGCCAAGAACCCTTCGGTGAGCATCGACATGTCAGTCGATCGCTTGGGCAATGCCTATGACTTCGCATCCAGCCGCGCACCCAAAGGCTACCGCGGAGTCGGACCATGCATCATTGGACGCATACGCGGTTGGAAGTTTCCCAGAGCCGAGCAGGGAAGCCATGTCGTCATGACGGTAGCACGCGTACGCGATTGAATGCTTGTCACGCGCCGGCAACTGAAAGTGGCTTCCCGACCGACTCGGATTGCCGTAGGCTGTTGCGGATATGGAAGCAAACGTAGCCGAAGTTCTTGCCGCGCTGACGGACCAGGAAATTGATGCGATGGTAGAGGTGATGCTGCTCGCGGCTTTTGCGGACGGCTCACTCGACGAGGCAGAAGCTGCAGTAATCAAGCGGAGCCTGCTCGGTGTCGACGCTCCATGGCTCAATCATATCGACTTGGAAGATCGGATGGCACGCGCCAAGCGCCGGATCGACGAGGAAGAGCGCCAGACCCGACTGTCGAAGCTGCGAACGATGCTTCCTTGGCCGGAACAGCGTTTCGTTGCCGTGAAGCTCTCCATTCGGATTGTCGAGGCGGATGGGCTGATACAAAGCAGCGAGCGCGAACTCATCCTGCAAGCTGCCGAAGCATTGGGGGTACGCGATGATGTTGTCTCGGAGCTCGTCGGGCGAATAGCGTAGAATTGACGATCTCAATCCGAGCTGCGCACCTCAGAATTGACCCGAACCCCGTGTGGCGACCAGACTCGCCGCACGCCATCGACAAGGTATGGGCACGCGTTGGCTGCAACACCGTGCGGACGGTTGGTTCGTGGATTGACCTGCCGGCAGATTGAGTGCAGGCAATCCTTTGGCTAGCGCGTCAGGGGTACGGCGCGGCTCGATTTGGGGCGGCAAAGGGGACACGCGACAATGCGCCAGTCTATGCTGGCTCTCTTGGACCGTCGGCGCTAGTGCGTCGCCGCTTGCTCGGATATCGCTGGTTTCTTGGAGCCGCCGACGCCCGCGCAGCCGGTTCGAGACAGCGATCATGGGAGAGACATTTCGCCTAAGGCCCTATCAGAAGGCAGCCGTAAACTCGGTCGTATCGCGCTTCAAGGAAAAGGGGGAGCGGCGAATGCTTCTGTACCTTCCGACCGGCGCGGGGAAGACCGTCATCGCCACCTTCATCATCAAAGCGTTGAGGTCGATGGTCGGACGTGTTGGCAAGACGCTCTTCGTGGCCCATCGCCAGGAGATTCTCGATCAGACGGCGCGGACCCTTCAGCGTCACTTGCCGGACGTCGATGTTCAAGTGGAGCAGGGCGAGCGAAAGGCCAGTGGCACGGCCGAGATCACGGTGGCTTCAGTGCAGTCCTTGGTGAGGCGAAAAGAACGATACGATCCGAAATCCTTTGGCCTCATTGTCTGTGATGAGTGTCACCGTGCCCTCTCACCCAGCTGGGGGGAAGTTATTGAGTATTTTTGTGCCGAAGCCAGTCAAAACACGCTGCTCTTGGGCATGACGGCTACCCCGCGGCGCTCGGACGGAAAGTCCGCTTTGGAGTTGTTCGAGCAGACTGCCTTCGAGATCTCACGCACGGATTTGGAGGACTTAGGTTACCTGGTCCCGATGCAGTACTTCACTGTACAAAGCGAGCTTGCTCTCGATCGGATCAAGCTCTCTGGCGGTGATTTTCAGGTCGGTGCACTATCGCAGATCATGAACGCGCCCGAGTGTCGCGCTCTTGCTGCAAAGGCATGGCTGGAACAGGGGGTTGGCAAGCGGACGATTGTGTTTTGTGCCGGGGTGGAGCATGCCGCTTGCCTGGCCGCCGACTTTCAGGCGCTGGGTGTGCGGGCAGAGAAGATTGATGGCAAGACCAAGGAGCGGGCGGAGCTGCTCCGGCGCTTTCGGGATGGTGAACTCCAGGTCTTGACGAACTACGGTGTCCTCACCGAAGGGTTCGATGACCCTGGGGTCGCGTGCATTTTGATGGCGCGGCCCACCACGTCACCGTTGGTGTACACCCAATGCGTAGGAAGGGGCCTGCGTTGCGCGCCAGGCAAGACCGCCTGTACCGTGATCGATCTCGTGGATCGGAGCACGCATCAGTTGCAGTACGATGCCGTGCAGATGGCAGGATTACCGCCCAAGTGGCGATGCCGCGGTAGCGATCCATTCCGCGAAGCCGCAGCCCTGCGTGGCGTCAAGGTGACGACTCCCGAGGCGTTTCTCAGCATCAGAAACGCAACCTCGTTACAGGAGGTGCAGACCATCCTAATGAGCCTACCGCCGAACGTCGTGGTGGCAGGCCTCGACGGCCAGCCCGTCCTTCGCTACGCCCAAGCTACCGAGACGATTCCGGCGGAGGTCGCGGAGAAGGAAGCCAAACGACTCCTAAGACAAGCGAAGGTCTGGGGTGCGAAGGTCGTCGCCTCGGAGGCCGTCATTCAGATCACCTTCCGCTGCCCGGAAGCGGACAATGAGTACTATGCCCCACTGAAATGGCACCTGGCACAGGTGACGGGCAGAATTGTCGAGTACAGCCCTTCCAAGAAGAAGGGGAGAACGAACCCTCGCGCTTTGCTTCGATCGATGCTTCCAGAAGGTTGTCGCATCACGGCGTTCGAATCGGCGACCGAGGGAGACGCCATCGAGGTCACTGTCACGGGCCTCGTGCCTCGCGAACTCGATGGGCTTTCGAGTGACTTCCTCGGCGAATACGGCGTTGTGCTGAACGTCAAGGGTCAGCTGTCACTATTCTAGTAGACACCGGGTACTCGCTCCCTGCGTCACCGGAGCTGCAGTTGGGATCTCACCCACGCGCCCCTGTCGGAGGTTATGGGGACGAGCGAAGATTTGACTGAACGCGGCTGACTTTGTCACCCAATTGGCGTTAGGCTGAGCCGTCATGCCGACTCCTTTCACCGGCGGCTGCGCTTGCGGTCATGTTCGCTACGAGTGTCACGCAGAACCGAAATACATGTTCAACTGTCACTGCCGTGATTGTCAGTACGCGAGTGGCTCGGCGTACACCGCCGCCATGCTCGTTCCAAGCCTGGCCTTCTCTCTGACGCAGGGCGAGCCACGCTATTTTCAGCGTCACCACGACAACGGGCGCCAAATCGACCGCGGCTTCTGTCCAGACTGCGGCACGCCGCTCTTTGCTCGGCTCTCGAGGTTCCCTGAGCTCATCGGGATTCGAGCGGGCAGCCTCGACGACCCTTCCTGGTTTGCCCCACAGGTCGACTTCTGGACTGCAAGTGCGCAGCCCTGGGACCACATGAATCCAGCGCTGCCGAAGTTTGAACGCAGCCGCGGTTAGGACCTATGGCAGTGCCCGTTTCACCTTGTGGCTGGGTGAGCCGGTCTACAGCAGTAGCGGCAGAACAATCCTAACAACCTTGAGCAAGGTAGGCAAAGCGTCATCAATGAGCCATTCAACGGCTTCTGCTGTCTTTGCGAAATTCGCAGCATACTTTCGCATGAGCAGATTCTCGGTGTCGAGAAGAGCATCATATTGCGCGAGTTTCTCCGTCGGCAGATTCATTATCGATTGCCCATTGAGAAGAGCCGCCTGCTTCGCTCGAACTTCACCTAGCGCCTTGTCGACCTCGGCTCGAGTCAATTGACTGAGGATCTGAGCCACTTCGCCATAGGCTGCATTGAATTCGTTCGAGCCAATGAAGGCTTGCCAATCCATGTCGGGGTCGTTTTGTCTCGCGGTCGCCCAAGCCGCCTTGATGCTGGTACCCGCCAGAATCAACCCTTCAATTGTCCTGGTTGCGCTCATGGCTTCGCCTTCCAATTCGCACAGTCGAACCCATGACCGTCAGCCCTGATGGATAATTCATCTAGCCCTTGGCAGATGGCGGAGAGGCTCTTCTTCGCGCTCTCGCAGCCTTGGTCGTCTTGTTCCTGACACTTGTCCTGAATACGTCGCGCAGCCATCCCCGCGTTGTTGAATGCCGTCGTCGTCTCCTGTCTGACGAATTCCTTCGGCACGCCGCAGCCGAACAACAAAATCGCAACAGCACCAGTCGTCACGAACTTCATCGAGACCTCCTCACCTGTTCGTATAGAGTTACTCAAACTAACCGCCGCACGCGGCCTTGTCAAACCGAACACTGGATGAGGATGGACCCGAGACAACGGCAAGTGTCATTCTCGGTGCTGGAAGTGGATGCCCATTCGCTGACCCCATGGGAATTCCCTTGGGGGGGGAGTTCCCACGAGTCACGAAGTTGTGTGATTGGCGTGGGAAGCTCTTCAACCATGGCAGAAGTCGAGACAGAGATCTTGAGAGGTGCGTATTGATCGCCCGACACACTGAGCGTAGCGTGCCACGCAAATGAGGCAGGAGTAGGCCTCGAGGGAGAACCAATGGCTCGTCTACCAGATCAATTGACACCTGTTTCGCCTACCCAAGTGCTTGAGTCTCTGGGCCGCGCTTGGCAGTTGCTGTTCAGCACAAGACCACATCGGACCAGCCTTCTGGTGCTGTTAGCGCAATGGGCGCTCGAGACGGGGCGCGGTCACTCGATGCATTGCTACAATCTGGGCAACGTCAAGAGCGATCAGCAGCATGGGGATTGGTGTTTCTTTCGCTGCAACGAGATCCTAAATGGTAAGGTCGTATGGCTCAGTCCAGACGAACCTGGTTGCTGTTTTCGTGCGTTTGCCACGTTGGATGCGGGCTCTCTCGATTACCTGAAGACGCTGCATAAGCGCTTTCAACACGCTTGGCCGGCGGTCGAAGCGGGTGACCCCGCTGCGTTTTCGCACCTGCTGAGGGCGAACCGATACTACACTGCCGATGAGCGTCAATACACGAAGACCTTGGTGGCATTGTTCAACGAGTTCAGTCGCACCATTGCACCAACGCACGCAGCCGCGCCGCGTGCATTGCCCGATCTGTACAGCGAGACTGGGCTTCAAACTGCGCTCAAGACTCTGGGATTCGATCCCGGTGAAATCGACGGCAGCGACGGCCCCAATACTCGGGCTGCAGTGAGAGCATTCCAGGTTTCGCACGGACTCGTTGCGGATGGAGTTGTCGGACGAATCACGCGTGCCGCCCTCGCGGCGGCTTGGACCGAACAGCAGGCTACTTAGTCGACATGACGTTGGTCGTTAGCGACCACGCGGTGCGCTGTCGTGTCACGGTAAGGATTGGCTTGTCAGCGCGTCGTGTAAACGGACATTGAAGTAGCCGCGGGCTCAAGCTCAAAAGCCAATGGAACCGGTCACCAGGGCGATGGCTGTCTTCGAGCCAGCGGCTGTAAGTCGTTCAGGCTGCCAGCTCGGCCTGCAGGCGGTCGACCGGTCAATCTCCGCCTGGACGAGCCTCGGCGTCTTTTCTGCCTCGTACTTAGACCACCGTTAATGGTTGGCTTCTTGGAACGTCATCCGGTTGCGGTCTAGTGATGAAGGAGCCCCTGACAGCCGTGATTGCGAGCCAAGAGACGGAAGGACTACCCAGCTCTCTGGCGCAGCTCTACTTTGACCAGCACGAGCGCCTCTTTCGCGCCGCCCATCGTATCGTCGGCAACGCGACCGACGCAGACGACGTGGTTCAAACGGTATTTCTGCGACTCTCGGGTCGTGAGGGTGATTCGCACCACGTCGACAACCTGGCGGCATATCTCTACCGCGCAGCGATCAACACGGCGCTTGACCTCTTGCGTGCGCGCCGTGAGGGACAGCTCGTTCCGCTGGAAGTGGTCGAGGAGCGTCGGGAGGACAACTCAGTCTCCGAGGACGATCATGTACTGCGCACGCGGCTGCGCGCGGCACTAGCAAGGCTCAGTCCGCGCTGGGCCGAGATGTTCGTACTCAAACACATCGAAGGTTGTGACAACGGCGAGATCGCTCGGTTGTGCGGCACCTCGCAGGCCGTGGTCGCCGTCACGCTTTTTCGCGCCCGTTCCCGACTAAAGACCGATCTGACCGCCCAGATGGGAGGCGCACTGTGAGACCGAACGCAAAGGATCCCAAGTTCACCTTGGATCGCGCAATCGCAGCGGTTCGGATGGACGAACCTTCACCTTCGATGGTCGCGGCCTCGCGGAACCGCGTTGAAGGGCGTCTCTTCGGGTGCAGCGAGGCGGTGCCTGATAGCTCGCCCATTCGCGGTTGCGAAGATATCCAGTCGCTGCTTGCTGCCTATCGCCGTGGCGGTCTTGTGGCGCCGCGGGCTCTGCTGGTGCGCAATCACTTGGCTGAGTGCGTCCGTTGTCGCGAGGTGTACGCTCGCCGTGGCACGCTGCGGCTGGCGACGGCGCCGTGGCAGCGGGCGGCCGAGTTGAAGCTCGCCCCGCTTTGGAATGGTAGGCGTGCGTTTGCGGTGCTGGCTGCTGCAGTGGCTTTCTGCGTCGTGGCTTTGACGTTGCGCATGGCTTTTTTTGGGGTACCGGCGGGCCAGCGTGCGACCGTGCAAGTCGTCAGTGGAGCGCTTTATCGCCTGAATGGCTCGGGCACTGAGCTGTTGACCCCAGGAGCGATTCTGTCCGAGGGCCAGGTGATTCGCGCTGGCGGTTCGGCGCAAAGCCTGTTGCGCCTGGCCGACGGCTCACGGGTGGAGTTGGGCGAGCGCGCCGAGTTCTCGATCGCAATGCGTGGGCATGACACGACTCTGCACCTCGCTCGCGGACAAGTCATCGTGCAGGCGGCGAAGCGCAGCTCGGGCCATCTCTATGTCAAAACGAGTGATTGCCGCGTGGCCGTGACCGGTACGGTCTTCTCCGTGATGTCGAGTCTGAAGGGTTCACGTGTGTCGGTGATCGACGGCGAGGTTCATGTTGCGCAGTCGGGGCAAGAGAGCGTGCTGCACCGCGGTGACCAGGTAACGACGAATCAGGCTCTCGGTCGCATTCCCATCGAGCGAGAGGTTGGATGGAGCCGCAACTTGGACGAGCATCTGGCGCTACTGCACGAGATGGCCGAGCTGCGTAAGCTTTGGGAAAGTGTGCCGCTACCGGACCTGCGCTACGCGAGCCGGCTCCTTGCGCTGGTGCCTGATAAGACGGCCTTCTATGCAGCCCTGCCAAACTACGGGGAGGCTGTTGCCGAAGGCTACGCGCTGGTGAAGTCGAGACTCGCCGAGAGCGAGGTCATGCGGCATTGGTGGCAAGAGAGCGACCTCGACAGGGACGGGGAGAAGCTCGACGGCCTCGTGGCAAAGATGCACGATCTAGCCGCCTACCTGGACGATGAGGTGGTCATTGCCGTGTCCCATGGCAAAGAGGGTGCGCAGCCGGTGGTGCTGGCAGAGGTGCACAAGCCAGGCCTACTCGAGTTCGTAGCTGCCGAGGTCAAGCGCCTTGGTGGCGGGACATTGCCGCTGGTGATCGTGGATGAGCAGGGCATAGCGACGGGAGCGCTACCGGCGCCCGGCTTCAAGGGGATCGTACTGTTCGTCACGTCACGGGTAGTAGCCCTCTCGCCAGCACCTGCGACGATCGCCGATGTCGCGGCACGCCTGGCTAGCGGTACATCGAGTGCGTTTGCAACAACGCCGCTAGGTAGGCGAGTGTCCCAGGCCTACGAGCGCGGAGTAAGCTTGCTCGTTTGTGCC
The DNA here is from genome assembly GCA_964454965.1 of uncultured Polyangiaceae bacterium. Lineage (GTDB taxonomy): Bacteria > Myxococcota_A > Polyangia > Polyangiales > Polyangiaceae > FEN-1139. The sequence continues at coordinate 166,424 of CAYVXY010000010.1, forward strand.
GATCTCGAAACGCTGGCCAGCAGCGGCGCTGTCGCCCAGCAGACTGGCGGGATAGGCAACGAGCTTCGCTTCCTGCAATTCGAACGCAAAGAGATCTTTGGCCAGACGCTCAACAGCGGGGTCTTGACCTTTGCCGGACCGCGCCTCGGAGTTGCCTCGTGGTTGGCAGCGCCAGCGCCGATGGGCAGCCTCGATTTCCTCTCGCCCCAGGCCAGCGCGGTTGCTGCCTTTGTGGCGAAACGTCCAGCGGAGGTTCTGGACGACATCCTTCACGTTGGCCTGGGCGCCAACCCGGCGCAGGCGAAACTGGCGGAATTGGAGGCAGAGCTGAACCTGCGGGTCCGTGAGGATTTCGCCGAGGCGCTTGGTGGCGAGGTGGCAGTTGCGCTCGATGGGCCGCTGTTGCCCCAGCCGGCGTGGAAGCTAGTCTTCGAGGCAGCAGACGCCGAACGCCTTGAGAGTGCGATCGAAGCCATGGTTCGTCGCGCCGATCAGGTACTGCAGAGCAAGCGCGAAGGGTCCTTGCTCATCGAGCACGAGCGAGTAGGCGTGCACACCTACCACCGAGTCAAAGCGAAAGACACCAAGATCCCCGTTGAGGCCGACTACGCCTTCATCGACGGGTACCTGGTGGTGACACCCTCGCGGCCTCTGCTCATGCGCGCGCTCGAGGCACGCGCGAGCGGGGCGAACCTTGCTCGCAGCAACCGCTTCACCTCGCTGCTGCCGAGGGACGGAAAGGCCGATCTTTCCGCTCTGTTGTTCCAGGATCTGTTGAGTATCCTTGCTCCTGTGGTCGGAACGGCAGAGGTGGCGCTTACCCCGGAGCAGAATCAGTCGCTAGAAAAGTTAGTCAGCCAGTCCAAACCCAGCCTGATAGGCTTTTACGCGGATGTGGATCGGGTCGATATGGTAAGTGTCGGTGACTTGTTTGGCTTAGGGCCTGAGGCCCTGGCCTTGCCTCAGATGATACGGCGCACGTTCCCACCAATGTTTCATGCCAAAAATCCGTAGCGCCCATCGATGACACCTGCAATCGAGCTTTCAGGACTGACAGTGCGTCTGGGCGGTCGTACCGTGTTAGACGACGTCTGCGGTGCGTTCAGTGGTCGTTCGCTGGGTCTCTTGGGACCGAATGGGGCGGGCAAATCCACCCTGCTCAATACCCTTCTTGGCTTCTATCCTCCACATGCCGGAGCCGTCCGCATCTTCGGCCAGAATCCACGGCAGTGCGGCAAGGCATTGCGGGCATGGATCGGCTACATGCCCGAGAACGACGCCTTTATTGCTTCCATGACCGGCGTGCACTTCGTACGTTACATGGCCGAGCTCTCGGGCCTCCCGCCGCGAGAGGCGCTCGAGCGGGCCCACGAGATCTTCGTCTACGTCGGTTTGGGTGAAGCGCGCTACAGAAAGCTCGGTACGTACTCGATCGGGATGAAACAGACGGCCAAGCTGGCACAGGCGATGGTCCATGGCCCCAAGCTCCTGTTCCTCGATGAGCCAACGAATGGTCTCGATCCAGCAGCCCGAGAACGGATGATCCGGCTGATTCAAGAGGTCCGCGATGCGGGCAACACGCGCCTGGTTATCTCGTCACATCTGTTGCATGACGTCGAGGATTGCTGCGACGAGGTGCTTATCCTGAAGTCTGGGCGCATCGCTGCGCACCTGAACCTGGAACAGGAACGGCAAACCAACAAGAAATTCCTCGAGCTCGACACGACCGCCTCCAATGCGGAGTTCTCGCAGGCCGCTATGGCTTTGGGCTGTGAGTGCGCTACGTTTCCAGGTGCTGGCGGCGGCAGTCGCGTAAAGCTGGTCTTGCCCGAGGACGTCGAGGTACGAACGCTGTACGAGCTAGCGTCACGACACGACGTTCTCATCCGGCGCATGAACTACCGTCGTGATTCGTTGGAGGAGCTCTTCCTCGACGCGATGCGCGACAATGAATTGAACGGTAGCGCGATGACGGAAGGTCGAGCCTGCGGCATAGCCAGCGAGCAGGGAGCAGGCGATGGCGGTCTATAGACGCCAATACCAGCCGTACGTGGGAGAGCTGACCTCCGAACGCTCGCGTTTTCTGATCGTGTCTCGCTACGCCATTGCGGAGCTTCTGGGCTCGCGCCCGCTCGTGATCTTCTTGCTCGTCAGCATGCTGCCCATCCTAGGGGCCGGCGTCATCATCTACCTTTCGCACAACGCGGCGGCTCGCGCCCTGATCGGTATCATCAAGCTTGGCGAATTTGCGCTCGTCAATGCCAAGTTCTTCTCGGGCGTGCTCTCCACGCAGTGCTTCTTCGGATTCATCCTGACCGCCTGGGTCGGACCAGGGCTGGTGGCGGCGGACTTGGCCAACGGTGCACTTCCGCTCTACCTGAGTCGCCCGTTTTCCCGCGCCGAGTACCTGCTCGGTAAGGCTATGGTGCTCATTGTGCTGCTATCGGTCGTGACCTGGGTACCGAGTTTGCTACTCTATCTGCTGAACTCCGTTCTTGCCGAAAGCGGCTGGGGGCTCGCGCACTTGCGCATCGCCTTTGCGTTGGTCACGGGCAGTGTGGCCTGGATTGCTGTGGTGACACTCTTATCGCTCGCGCTCTCGGCCTGGATCAAGTGGCGTCTGGCCGCAAGCGCGATGCTGTTCGGGGTATTCTTCGTGAGCGCCGGGTTCGGTGAGGCCGTGGCGGTCGTGTTGCGGGTTTCGTGGGGTCGGATCTTCAACGTGAGCCATCTCTTCGACGTCGTCTGGGCGCAGCTTTTCGGCATGCAGCACAACCATCAAGGGGTGCCATCTTGGGCGGCCTGGTTGGCCTTGGGCGCTACGTGTGCATTTTCGCTCGCCGTCCTCAACCGTCGCTTGCGCGCTCGCGAGGTGGTGCGATGAGTTCCGAGCAGAACATCGTTTTCGACAATGTCTCGAAGTTTTACGGCGAAGTGCTCGGTGTCAACCGCGTGCAGCTCAGTATCACTCCGGGTGTTACCAGCTTGGTCGGTCCCAACGGATCGGGCAAGACCACGCTGATGAATCTACTGACTGGCCTGCTCCGCCCCACCCAGGGTTCCATCAGCGTTTTGGGGATCCCAACCGACGCACCTGAGCGCCTGTTCCGCAGCGTGGGTTACTGCACGCAATTTGACTCGTTCCCTCGCGGCGTCACTGGACGGAACTTCATCTCGGGCTGGCTTTCGCTACATGGTTTCAACCGTACTGAGGTGGAACAGCTTACGGGAGAAGCGATCGAGCGCGTCGGGCTTAGCGAGGCCGCGAACCGGCAGGTGGCTGGATATAGCAAGGGAATGCGCCAGCGCATTCGGCTCGGGTTGGCGTTGAGCCACCGACCCACCGTGTTGGTGCTTGACGAGCCGCTCAATGGTCTCGATCCCATGGCACGCGCTGACATGATGGCGCTATTTCTGGCACTCGGGCGCGAGGGCTTGCACGTCGTCATCTCGAGCCACATCCTGCATGAGGTCGATCGCCTCTCCGATCAGGTCATCCTCCTGTCGCACGGCTACGTCGTGGCGGAGGGGCACATCCACGGTGTCAGGAGCGAGGTCACCGAGCATCCGATGCAGATGCTGGTGCGTTGCTCGGCGCCGAGTCACCTGGCCGCGCAGCTTTTCAGTCAGGATCATGTTGTCGAGGTCAAGCTGCACAGCGACGGACAGGGGCTGCTGGTGCGCACGCGTGACGTCGAGTCCTTCTATCGGCTGGTGCAGCAGATTGTCGTTACCGAGCGTCTTGAGCTCGAGTCCGTAGCGCCGGCTGACGACGACGCCCTTGCCCTATACCAATACCTCATCGGATCGGAGGCGTAGGACACGATGCTGGCCGAGACCAAGAAGTCGTTCTTCGAGCAATCGCCGCTCTGGCGGCGCCAGATCTTGGCAATCCTGCGTCTCGAGCTCGGTCGCAACCTGTTCGCCCCGAGCGGCCTCTGGTTGTTCTTGCTGGCATTCGCCCCGGCGCTCATTGCTGGCGTGCATGCCGTGCGCGAGGCTTTCCGTCCTAGCGCGTGCTCGATCGAGCACGACACGGTCATGCTGGCTTGGATCTTTCAGCTATTCTACCTTAGGTTGGCGCTCTTCTTTGGGTGCCTGGGGATCTTTGTGCGGCTGTTTCGTGGTGAGATGGTCAATAGGACCCTGCACTACTACTTGCTTGCCCCGCTCAGACGCGAGGTTCTTGTGGTTGGCAAATTCCTGGCAGGAAGCCTCGGTAGCGCAGCCGTCTTCGTGGCGGGTGGGGCGGTCACCTTCATACTGATGTATGTACACCACGGCTCGCAAGCCATACCAATTCTACTTCACGAGCAAGGCCTTTGGCATCTCGGTGCCTACCTCGGGGTGACGGTCTTGGCTTGCCTTGGCTATGGCGCGGTCTTTCTCTGCCTGGGACTTGTCTTCAAGAACCCGGTGCTACCGGCGGTCGTATTCCTCGGCTGGGAGTCTATTGGTGGCATGCTGCCCGCAGTGCTTCAGCACCTGAGTGTCACGTTCTACCTGAAGCCGCTCTTCCCCGTGGCGGCGCCTGTCGTCGGCTTTTCTGGCCTGTTCACGGTCGTCGTCGAGCCGATCCCCAGTTGGCGCGCCGTGACTTGTCTGCTTTTGTTTTCGCTCGTCGCGGTAACGCTTGGGGCGTTCCGAATTCGGTACGTTGAGGTAGACCAAGGGGCGGATTAGGGTCGGTCCTGAAATCGTACGCGTCCGCGTTCAAGCCCGTTAATGCGACGCCACCGTTCCACGTCATCAACACGATGAGACGGTCATTCACTTTAGGTCTTAGCGCAATCGCCATGGCAGGCTTCGCATCCCTTGCTCAAGCCGAGGAGGTAGTTACACCGCCCGCCACTCACTCCGCCACCAATCCGCCTTTGGTGGCTGCTGCTACCAGCCCGTCCGCAACCAGCCCGTCCGCAACCAGCCCGTCCGCTCAGACTGCCACTGCCGAGTCGCACCCGGATGTGACGTCCCCGCCAAAACCAAAAACCGCTGAAGCGCGAGCGCCCTGGCATCACCTTCCGCCCTGCCAGAATCCTGACTTGGAGGAAGATGGCTTCCACCTGTCGACCGATTGCTCGGGTGTGTTTGGTGCACGATTGGGCCTCACGCATTTGAGAGGAGTCAGGGCGTCTGACGCAATTAGTCTTACTGTGTCGGCAGAAGGGGAGGAGTACGTGCGGCGCGGGATCTGGACCGCACGCACGTTGCACAGGCTTGCGATCGGAGGCGGCGATGCGGGGTTCGAGGGGACATTGCTCGGCGGCTGGGCAGCGGGAGTAAGAATCCCGATCTCCCCTTGCGGGCGCCACGGCCCAGTGCTGCGCGCCGGTATTTTTGGATACCTTCGCGGCAACGAGGTGTTTTACGGATCGCTGCTCGAACTTCCGCAGTTCCAGGTCGGCTACCAATACCAGCATGGCAAGACCGTGGTTGAGCTTGGAACAACGACCGGTGCCGTATTGGTTGGACGTAGCCGTACGGGCGAAGCAAGGACGCGCGTTCTTGGGGCAGGGTTCGAAATGGGTGGGTATGCTGCAGTTCAGTTGCCGTGGCTTCGCCTCGGCCTCAGCGCTGCGCGGCTTCCAGCCAACGACGGGCTGTCCAATCCAGTCGACGTGGTAGAAGGCACCATCTGTGGTCGCGCGCTGGGCTTTGCGCTCTGTACCGATATGCGCGCTACTGTATCCGACGCGGCCGTCGTACCGGGCGCTTCGGCTTCGGAGGTACGCTCACTCTACGCCGGGTTGTCACTGGGGGTGACTCGTGAGTAGGGCAGCCACAGCGAGCCTTGGCACAGCAGAATCACCCGTGCCAGCGTGGCCGGGGGGAGCCAGTCGGTCGACGGCGTTGGCAGAACTCGAACGCAGAGTGCATGCAGCGCTCTCGACGTACTCCAACGTTCACCGGGGAACCGGGCAATACTCGGAGGCTACGACGGCCCTCTACGAGCGAGCCAGGGCCATCGTTCTCGACCACTTCACTCTGGACAGTGAAAGGCATGTTGTCATCTTCTGCAGTCCGCACGGAGCCAAGAAGCTCGAGGCGCAACTCGGACCCGGTTGCTACCATGCACTGTCGAGCCAGAACCTCGGTCTCCCTTTGGGAGTGCGGGCGCTTGCCGTCGAGCGACGTGCCCTGCCGAAGGGCGTTCCTCCTCAGACGGGCGGTGGAACTGCCCAGCTCGTGTCGCCCAACTCGATCATTTGGGACGACGTACCAGACAGGTTTGAAGCCGGCACTCCCGCGATCGTCAACATCATTGCTACGGCTTGCGCGCTCCAATTGACTCGGCACTTGGGGCATGACGTCTTTCGGTCGCAAGACTCGGAAGCGACGTCCGTTGCGGAAATCTTCCATCGCGACGAGTTCTCGAGCTTGCGCGGAGTGGAACTGATGGGCGCGCTCAAGAGCTCCATGATCGGGTGCGGCACGCAGGTTCCAACCGCCCATGGATCGGGGCCCTACACCAATCTTGACAATGCGGCGAGCACGTCGACGTTTGCTCCTGTCTGGGATACCGTTTGCTGGGCTTGGCGGCAGCCGGAGCAGGTCCGGCAGGAAACCATCCGCGAAGTCAGGAAGCTCTGTGCTGAGTTTGTCGACGCGCCTTCTGACGAATACACCACCTTGTTTACGTCCAACACGACCGAGGCGATCAACGCCGTCGTCTCGAGCTTAAGGGGTAGCGTTCCAGAAGACATACAGCCGGTCGTCCTCAACACGTGGCTCGAGCACCATTCCAACGAGCTTCCTTGGCGTGGGATCCCCGACGTTCCATTACTCAGGCTGTCCGTCGATGATGAGGGGTTCATAGACCTGGTCGAGCTAGCAAGGCTACTGCGAGAATACAACCTCCAACAGGATCATGGCCGACAGCGCATCGTGCTGCTGGCGGTCAGCGGAGCCTCCAACGTTTTGGGATCCTACAACGATCTAGCAGCGATCAGCGGGATAGCCCACAAGTACGGTGCGCGCGTGCTAGTGGACGCGGCGCAACTCGTGGCGCATCGCCGCATCGAGGTTGCCCAATGGGGACTCGACTACCTCGCGTTCTCGGGTCACAAGGCATATGCGCCGTTCGGCAGTGGTGCGCTGATAGTGCGAAGGGACATCGTTGCTTTCCAGCCATTCGCCTGGGAGATGCTCAATGCATCGGGCGAGGAGAACCTGGTGGGGATTGTCGCCATGGGTAAGGCGCTCAGCCTACTGCAGCGGATCGGCATGGATGTGATTGAAGCCGAGGAAAGGCGACTGACTCTGCACGCCTTGGATGGCCTATCGACCATCCCCGATATCGAAATCTGGGGCGTAAGAGCCTCCCGTTCGTCGAGGATGCAACATCGGGGCGGCATCATCGCCTTTAGCTTGAAGTGCGTCCCACATAACCTGGTAGCGCAGGAACTTGCCGAGCGGGGAGGGATCGGCGTTCGCAGCGGCTGTCACTGCGCGCACCTTCTGGTCAAACGTCTACTGAGGATACATCCTCTGAGAGCCAAGGCTGCCAACCTCTTCTTGGGTTTGCTTCCAAAGTTCACGCGCTCCGTGCTTCCAGGGCTCGTTCGGGTCAGCTTTGGCGTCTTCAACGACGAGCGCGACGTCGAGCATTTGCTGCGCATTGTGCGGGATATCGCTGATACGCCTCGGTCACGCAGCGTAAGGTTCTTGGCTTCGACTCACAACGGGGTATCCCAGCTGCCGCGTTCGAGTGTCGGGGAACGGATGAGTGGCTTCATCGAGGCGTTGCTTTCACGCGTCTACCCGGGGAGCGTTGGGCATGGAGCGCAAGAGTCGAGCCAGTATGGTCGAGTGTCAACAACACGCTGCGTTCGCGCACGGTGACTGGCTCAGGTAGAAAATGGGCAGATGTCGCCAAGCGCACCCCCCATCTGTTCTTTGGCGCGAGCAGGGGGGCGAGGCCTGCGCCATGCCGTGGCGCATCTCCCACCCACCGCGGGTGCTGCCCGGCGCTCTAGGCACGACACGCCAGAATGACCTTGGTTGAAATGGGCTTGTCGATGCGTCGTGCAAACGGATTCGGCCGTTGTCGCGAGCGAAAGACCAAGTACGATGAGCCGCGCCAATATGACATGAAGGCTATTGCACGCCGAAGTGGGATTAGTGGCTGGCAGGATTACATCGTCCAAGGTTCGGCACGACCGCACAGGCAGCGTTGCTGCAGCGCCAAGAAACTCGATGGCGGTGGGCGTCGTAGAGTGAGCACAGGACAGTTGCGATACTTATGGTAGAGTATCAATAGCGTTTGAGTTTTTCTCGTCAGCGAGTTTGCTATGTCGGCCTCCAGACGTCCCCTCATGTATGTGCTCGGCACCATTGTTGTCGGTCTCGTCGGCTTGGTGGGGATCACGTCTGCCGAGTCCCGGGCGCCGACGAACAACGAATTGCGGGCGGAATGCACTGAGAGAGTGAACGAACTACAAGCCGAGGTGCGCGCCCTGCGCGCGCAGCTCCGCGTGGCGGCCGAGTGCCCAAGTAACGCGTCCTCCTCGCTCGTTCACTCGAAGCTCCTGTCCAGAGCTGACTTCGGTGGAAAGTCCACTGCTGCCGGGCGCCAGCGCGGAGCTAGTACACAATCCAGTTCCTGCAATCCCCCATACGGCTTTGACGAAAACGGAATCAAATTCTACCGCCCAGAGTGCTTGGATTCTGGTGAATCGCAGGCCTGTTCGGTCCCCTACGCGTACACCCGCACCGGCATCAAGTACTACAAGCTCGGCTGTATCGACGTTACACCTTCTCGGCCATCGTGCGACCCATCATTTGACTTCGATGTCAGCGGAGTGAAGCGATACAAGCCCGAGTGTCTGTAGGTGGCACTTTCTCGGCTTGCTGAGTGAGGTCATCGAAAGAAGTGCTGCCAGCGCCCGCACGGCCTGCTATTCGGGTGTTTCAGTGTTTGCAAAGAGGTCGGGGTCGAGGGTAGGAAATACGGCGTCCAAATACTCTAGCGCTGCCAGCTTCACTCCGTCCACTTGCCCTTGCTCGAGTTCCGCGAGCAGATGGTGGCATCGGTTCAAGTGGTCAGTCAATCGTCGGCGCGCGTACTCGTCGGTTGTGCCATTGGTGATGGCGAAAGGCCAGTCCGAGCTCTGAGCCAAGAGCAATTCGCGCGCCGCTTGACGCAGAGCACGCTGCCGAAGTTCGTCGTTGTGCTCAACTGTTTTTAGCGCGTGCCCGAGTCGAAGGCTCGCCTCGTGGAGCGGCCTCCAGATCCATTGAGTCTTGGGATTGACCCAGTGCTCGCTATATCCACCTTGACCCCAACTGGTGGACGCTGGCATCGAGCGATGCTGGATTGGGTAGGCATCGAGATACTCACTGGGCGTGGTAAGACCGAGCTCGCCACCGTGCTGCGCCGCCTCGCGGAGCAAATAGTAGATCCACTGGGGGCCTTCGTACCACCAATGGCCAAAGAGCTCCGCGTCGTAGGGCGAAAGCAGGACGGATGGAAATGGCATGTTGGCGCGGGCTCGCTGCACTTGCTCGAGACATCGAACCACGAAGTCTTTGGCGTGGCGCTCCGCGGTCTGCCGCCCGCTATCCGGATCGTAAAGTTCCTTGTGCGGACCGCGACTTGTTACCCTGTGATACTTGATCCCCGTTGCGCAACGGACTCCGCGTGCGTACTGATAGGGTTCAAGATAGTCCTGGTCGAGTTCGAAGCCAATGTCACGGTAATACTCGCGATAGGCTGGATCACCCGGGTAGCCCACGGTTCCGCTCCAAACCAGACGCGAGGTGGCAGCGTTACGGCCAAAGACCGCCAAGCCAGATGGACAAATGACGGGCGCATCCACCCCAAATAGCGGTCGCGGACTGGCGTGCTCGATGCCGTGGGTCTCGACCATCGTGTAGCGAATGCCCGCTTCGACCAACACTCGATCGATGCCGGGGAAGAATCCACACTCGGGTAGCCACATGCCTTTCGGCTTCTGGCCGAACAGTCGCAGGTGCTCACTCACAGCGGCCTGTATTTGAGCTCGAACGCTGGACGGGTTCGCATTGAGGACGGGCAAGAAACCATGGGTGCCCGCACAAGTGATGAGCTCCAGGTTCCCGCGGTCGGCATGCTCGCGAAATACCGGTACCAAGCGATAGCGGCATCGCTCGGTGAACACCTGGCGCGCCTCCTCGAACAGCGTCCGATACATGAGTGCCAAGCGATGCGCACCCGGCCACGAGCGCGTACGTTCCAGTTCCGAGTCAGCGAGCTTGCGACAGAGGTCGAGGTGAGCTGCATAGCGCTGCTGCAGATCTGGATCCTCGAGCATTGCCGAGAGTGTCGAGGATAGCGAAAGGGTGAGGCGAAACTGCACCCGCTCGGCCGTAAGCCGGTCCAGCACCTGGATCAGTGGCAGGTAAGTTTCGGTTACCGCTTCGAACAGCCAGCGTTCTTCCAAGAAACGTTCATGCTCAGGGTGGTGCACGTAGGGCAGGTGGGCATGGAGAACCAATGCCAAGTACCCAGAGGCTTCCCCAGCGCCAGTGTGCCCGAGGCGGGCGATGCGCCCAGCCGAAGCACGCGAATCACTTTCGACTCGAACCATCCTGGTATCCTTTACGCCACCTTCAACCCGTTGACACGGCTAGTCCTGGAAACAGCTCCGCACAGAGCTCGGTGTAGCAGCCCACCACGTCCGCCCACTGCGGGCGGCGGTCTACGACCAAGCGTCCCAGGTGTCCGAGCAGATCTGCCTGCTGGACGTCTCCGAGCAATTGACCGAGCGCCCACACCATTGAGCCAGGGTTGTCGTAGGTAACTAGGCCATTTTTGTCGTGTCCCACAAGATGACTAGGTCCACGATGGGTCGTTATTACGGGGCGACCAGCACGTCGCGCGAGCGACACCACACCTTCATCGAAGGACTCGCGTTGGCGCGAAGGCAGGACCACCGCTTCCGCCGCTCGTAGCACATGCACCAGCGGATGACCTTCCAAGTGTCCGAGCCAACGCACTGCGTACTCGACACCGAGCTCCCGGGCCCGATGCTCGATGTGGCCCTGCGCGCTGCCCAACCCAACGAAGACCAGGCGACAGCTCGGGTGTCGACTCAAGAGCGGGGGCAAAGCTTCCACGAGCAGGTCGGGTCCGGCTCCCCACTCGAGCGGACCCACGAAAAGAAACACCCGGTCGAGAGGTTCCAGCCCCAGCGCGCACTTTACCTGACCCAAGTCGAGCGGACTCTCCCACTCGTCCAAGAATCGACCTTCGAGCGGAAAAGCAATGACTCGCTGTTCACACAACCCCAGTTCGCTGAGCGCCTGCGCGTGGAGATACTCAGGAACGAGCACGCAATCGGCCGCACGAGCCACGGCTTGTTCGGCGCTTTGGATCCGTTGAGACAAGTCATTGCGCGGACTCGGGCCAAGCCGGATCGTTTCCGTGGAGGAAAGGGAAAGGACGCTCGGAACACCAGCGGTCTCTAGCGCAAGCCCTGCCATCCACTCGTGAGCATGGCGAATATCGAATCTCCCGAGCGTTTCAAGGCGTAGCTCCACAGCGCGGCCGAACGCCTTCGAGAGCTCCACGGGGTCCCGTGCGTCTTCGAGGTCGACCGGATGGTATTCGACCCCATCGATCGATTGGCCCTCGCTCAAAGCAACCCCGCGCGGCATAACGACGTGGACCTCATGTCCTCGTCGGCTCAATTCCCGACCGAGCTCGCCGACAAAGGCGGCAGAAGAGCCTGCATCGCCGATGGCGCTCGACTCGAACGCACAGAGCGCGATGCGCAGCTGACTGCGCAGCTTCGCGGCTCCGCGGCGCCTGAGATAATGCGAAGCCTCCCAGGGAGTTGGCACTGGTTCTGGCCGAAGCTCGGCGTCGACGAAGAGCGCAGAGGGATCGTATTCGGGGGCTACTGCCCCAGATGGAAAATGCACTAGCCGCGAGCGAGCAGCTGGCAAGAACTCACCATCAGTGCGCACGAAGCCAACTTCCGCCAGCTCAACAGTCCCCGCGGCGTCGAGTCCGATAATGCGTTCACCAGAGAAGTCATCCAGCGGAATGTCGACGATGCGGTGCGCATTGTGGCCATCGAAGTCTAGGAGTGTCACGTCGTAGAGTCGGAGCGTCAGCCGATGGTGATTCCCCTTGTCACCGCGTGTCGCGCCCGAATGTTGCACCCAGCTGGGAAGCACGCGCCACGTGACCAACCCCTGCCGCGGCCCTGCCATGGCGAGAGTCACGTAGCTTTCGACCGGCGCGTATTGGTCCTGAGGACTTGAGGTAGCGATCTGCCAGGCCAAATTTCGCAGCAGCACCGGATCGCGCACGCTCGCAAATGCGGGGCATGCTGGCACCTGGCTCGACGCCGGGGAGCCCGCCGTCGGAGCGGACTCCGGGCGCTCCAACAGATGTGACTTGATAGATTGTGCCTGGGTCATGGCAAAGCTAGGTGCCGGACAGTCTAGAGCCAGGGGGATGGAATTGCACATCCCGAAATCGTTCGCTTTTTTCGACGAGCATACGGCTGCCCGAAATGCTTACCTATGCATGCTGCGCATATTACCGCGTTCCGTCGGCATGTCAGGGAAAGTGGGCGTTTCTCGGCGCCCGCTGTCGAGTGACATGAGGTTGGAGGACTATGACCTGGCCAGGGAGTGGCTGGCGTGCCGCGGAGCGCCGATGAAGGGTGCCCTTCCCTGAGGGCACTCATGGAAGTCGGCGCCGGCTAGGTATAGGATGCGTCCAATGAAGGAGCCTGGGCGTCTGGCTGTTCTTAAGCTTGCCCCAGACGCGTCCCTGATGGTCGCGATGGCTGAATGTGGTGGGAGGATGGCAGGGGATTCCACGGCGGACAGCGACCGTGGCTTGGGCGGAAGCCCTAGCGCCGCCGGAGTGGCACCCAGCGTCCCCGTCGCGATGTTTACGCAGGTAGCTGGGAATGCGCGGCAACGAACACGAGCTGCGCTAGCGGTTGAGCCCAAGATTCGCGCTATTTCATGCGTTTTGCTCCTGCTTCTAACGTGTTGCAGGGACAAGTCCCCTGGTCAATTCTTGTGTGAATTCGAGCCTGCAGCTTCCGGGCAGACCGAGACGCTTGCGCTGGCAGACCGCTTCGAAAACGATGCGGCATTTCGCAGAAACTGCCTGGAGAAATCCCTCGTAAACGAACAGAATGGGTACTCGAAAACTCGGCTCACCCTCTATCGGGAGCAAGACTGGGGGAGCCTGCCAGTGGCAGCGTTCAAGACACGACCGATCCTGCCAGCGGACTTGGGGAAGCCTGTTCCTACACCGGATGCGACGTGGAACTCCATTCCGAGCGGAACATTCCCCGCTTCTCTGGAAGGGCTCAGGCAAAGGGGCGAGCAGATGTTCACCCGCTTCCCCGCCCAAGTGGAGCGCGCCATGATCCCGATCCTGCGCCATAAGGATGGACCCTCCGGCTACGGCCTGTGGCAGACAAGCGACTCGGTGGGTGGGCTGGTATGGGTTGCGCTGCCGGGAGGGGTGTATCCGTCGTTGACCTGTTCTTCTTGTCACGCCTCGGTCGATAGCGAAAATAGGCTTTGGTTGGGTGTGCCCAATCACCTCATCGACATCGGAAAAGCCAAAGACGACTACACGAGTCAGCGGAGCCTCTACTCCACCTGGGGTTCGGGACGGGTCGACATTGCAGCGGATGACAGAGACAACCCGGTGGTGATCGCCGATGTAAGAGCGGTGCGGTTCCAGCCGTATCTACACAGGACTGCCAACGTCAAGAACTCGCTTGCCGCCTTGGCTGTGCGGGTAGAGACCGGGCTCATCGCTGCACATTACAACGCGGTGCGACCTGCTCGCAAAGACGTTTTTGCGCTTGCGTACTACCTTTGGGAGCTGGGAGCCGGGTTTGATACTGATGCGCCGATGCACCACCCCGGGCGACCAGCATTTGAGCAGCATTGCGCCTCCTGCCACCAAGGGCCCTCCCACGCAGGCCAACCCGTTCCCGCTGAATCCATACAGAGTCCCACTGCGAACATGCCTAGCGCTGCGCGGGGCACGGGAAGAGTGCAGACCACGTCCCTATTGGGGGTACCGGATCGAACGCGGCTACTCTTCGGTGGCGAAGCGCAAGGCCTCGAGCAGCTGCTGGATCCGAATCGAGAAGCAGGCGGACATTATGTGGGAAGGAAGCTGAGCGACGCTGAACGCCGAGCCATCAAAGGGTACTTGGAAGGGTTGGGAAGTGGACATACAGAGTAGGCATTCTTCCAAGGTGTACTCGGCGAACATTAGGCTCAACGGACGGTGGTCTAGCCCTCTTTCCACATGCGGCGAAAGTCACCCGGGGTTTTGCCTGTCCACTTCTTGAAAGCACGGAAGAACGGAGCCGTCTCGGAGAACCCGAGCATGTATGCCACCTCCGATACGGAGAGATTGGGGCGTTTGAGGTAGCGTGTCGCAAGCTCCCGACGCAGATCCTCGACTATCCGCTTGAGTGTGGTGTTCTCCGCTTTGAGTTGGCGTTGGAGGTTTCGCTCGCTCATGGCGAGCTTCCCGGCGACGACCTTGAGCGAGGTATCTCCGTCTCTCAATCCACGGGCGAGAAGCTCGCGCACCTGAGTGCTCACTTGACCGAGGCTGGGCAAGGAGGCCAAGGCGTCTTCAGCGTAGCGTTCGAGGAACCGGGCGAGTTGCGGATCTGCTGACCGAAAGGGCCGATCCAGGTCGCCTGCATCGAATCGGATAGCACATCGGTCCGCCCCTAGCGCGACCGGCGCGCGGAAGAATGTCTCGAGTTCAGCAATCCGCGGGAGAGCAGCGTACGGGAACCGGACCTCGCGCGGGGCGAAGCTCGAATCGAGCCAGAGTCGAACGTGTGCTACAATCACCGCCAGGGCGAAAATCGAATCCTGACGACAGGTGGCCGTAGCCTCATTCACAGGCCGATAGCGCCACCAAGCATCTTGCCCGTCGTGATCGAGCTCGTAGGCCCCACCCTCGGTGATCAGGCGAAAATAGCGGACCGCTCTGGCGGCGGCCTCACCCATCGTCGAGCTTGCGGCCACGACATAGCTGAACAGGTCGAAACTCTCGCGGGAAATATTGTCTACCGCATGTAGCCCGACCAGGGGGTCGTCCAGGAGCTCTTCGGCCAAGTGCCATAGGGGCAGAAGCACCTGCGTTACGGGCAGGCGCGCGTCCGAATCAAGGAGCAGCGCGGGAGCAATGCCCAAACGCTTGGCCACCACGCCCAGATCGATGCCCCCCGCACGCAAGACGAGAAGGATTGGGCCAGCCGCTCGCACTCCACAGGTCGGCACCGAAGGCATTGCTCAAACGTAACATTTTGGCGCCAGCGGTCATCGAGCTGGCGTCCCGAGTCATTGTCAAGAGGATCAAATTCGGCCATTGTCCGCGACAAGAGAGACGCTTCAGCAAGGTGTCAGCCGAGAACGACCGCTCCCCGCCTGCGAGCCGACGCAGAGACACCAAGTTCGTTTTCGCTCTTGGGGGACTTGCCGCGTTGCTCCACTCGACGCCCGCTGCCGCCCAGCAGGCGCCCGCGCCTGACGCGCCGCTGGCCGCAGAAGCTAGAGAAGGCAATCCGCCACTTGCTCGCTCTGGCATCATTCCGCCGCGCTTGCTGCACTTCGAGCCTGCAAAGTATCCGACCGAGGCAGAGCTGCAAGGACTCGAAGCAGCCGTGGTGCTCCAAATAGCCATCGACGTTGAAGGCCAGGTAGTGCGCGTCGAGGTACGGGAACCGGCGGGACACGGCTTCGACGAAGCTGCCGTCGCCGCGGCGGGGAGATTTGTCTTCGAACCTGCCATGCGGGCAGGGGTACCTGTCGCCGCGAAGATTCTGTATCGCTACCAGTTCAAGTTTGAGTCCAAGGTGAGCCCGGACCAATTCGACGAGCCGGCAGCGCTACCTCGCGTGGGTGAGCTTCGGGGCAAGATCGTTGCCGGGACCCCACCCGCTCCTTTGGTTGGGGTAAGGTTGCGGATCTTGGCCAGCGGCGTCGAGCCGATCAGTGTCGTCACAGCAGCCGACGGGACTTGGCTCGCGTCCAACCTCGCTCCTGGTCCATATGTAGTCGAGGTTGCGACGAGTGGATACCGTCGCGTAAGCGTGCTCGAACAGGTCCAGCAAGGGCAAGTGACGGCCGTCACCTACAGCCTCGAAACCAGCGACGAACTCCCGCTCGAGGTCACGGTGCGGGGCGCAGCCCTGCAGCGGGAACTGACACACTACGAGATCCCAAGAACGGAATTGCTCCGCGTGCCGGGTACCATGGGCGACGCGATACACGCCGTAGAAGCCATGCCGGGCGTCGCCCGCCCTCGCGGGCTCAGCGGAGATCTGATCGTTCGCGGCTCAGCCCGGGAAGACTCGCAGATCCACATCGAAGGAACCCCCATTCCGCTTGCCTTTCACTATGGTGGCCTCTCGAGTGTCATTCCGGGTGAGATGATCGAGCGGCTCGAGTTTTACCCCGGCAACTTTAGCGTGCGCTACGGTCGCGCCACGGGTGGCATCGTCGAGGTTCGGTTGCGACAAACCAACCCTGACGAAAAGTACCACGGCTCTGCCCAGATTGACCTCATCAATGCGCGAGCCAATGTCGAGGGACCCATCCCAAGGACGCGAAATTGGAGCTTCATGGGCGGATTGCGCACCAGCTACTTCGATCGTTGGCTCGCACCAATCATGCGCGACGGCGCAAGCTCAGAAGATGGCTTGCCTCGATACTACGACTACCAGTTCTACATCGAACGGCGATTGCCCGGAAACGGCGTCTACCGCATTGGCTTTATTGGTGCACACGACACCTTCGTGCCAGTCCTCAAGGGATCCGGGGATTGGTACGTGCCCCGGCAGGACTCCTTTGGGCATGTGCAGTCACAGTTGAGACTTCCGATTTCCTCAGTAGTCGACTTCAAGGCCAGCTGGTCTTTCGGCAGGAACCGCAGCCGGGTTGCCGAATCGAGCCGCTCCCAGGCCACCACCTACACCATCGGCACGCTGCGTTCTGAACTGGCGGTAAAAACCGGGAGCGTCGGGATCGCTCGCCTTGGCACCGATGTGTCGTACGCCCCTTTCACGGTCAAGGCCTATACGGACCGCAGCAGCTCAGGTGGTGAGCTCGCCAGTGCATACAGCGACGCTCCGCAGCTAGCCCAGTACGATATCCACGGAGTATTCTTGCGACCTGCGGCCTATGCCGAATACGAGCTCGCGCCCAGCCGCCGCATCGACATCACGGCGGGGCTGCGCCTCGACTACACGAAGGATACGAGCCAATTCGATATCGCCCCGCGCCTAGCTGCTCGTTACGTGCTCATCGATCGGCCACGAAGCACCGTCCTCAAGGGTGGGGTGGGGTTGTTTTACCAGCCACCGGATCCCAGTCAGACTCTGCCGGAATTGGGGACGACTGGTCTAGCGTCGAGCCGCGCTGTTCACTCCATGGTCGGCTTCGAACAGTCTCTGGCAAAGCACGTCACCATCTCCATCGAGGGCTTCGAAAAGGAGCTGCGTAACCTCGCCACCACCAGCGAGGACGGCTCCGGACACGCGACAACGAAGAGCGTTGGTCGCGGGCGAGTGTGGGGAGCCGATCTTCTTCTGCGTTATCACTCTGACGAGCGCTTCTTTGGTTGGGTTGCCTACACGCTCTCGCGCGCCACGCGACGGCCGGCACCAGACGAACCTGCAGAGCTCTACCGCTACGACCAAACCCATGTTCTGAATGTGCTCGGCAGTTACCGTCTCGGGCGTGGTTGGGAAATTGGCGGCCGCTTTCGATATGCCACGGGGTTGCCCTACAAGACTTGCTTCGGTGGACTTTTCGACAGCTCCACCGGGGCCTACCGCTGCTATGGCGCTCTGAACCAGCAGCGCCTTGGGCCGTACCATCAGCTGGATCTGCGGGTCGAGAAAGCTTGGGAATTCTCCAAGTGGCGCATCTCGGCGTACTTCGATATCATCAACACCTACTTCCACTACAGTCCCGACAAAGCCGTCGAGAACTACGACTTCTCCGGAGTAAAATCGTTGTCTCGCAGCATGCCCCTGCTTCCGAGTATCGGTGTGCGGGGGGAAATATGAGTACCAAGGCTTGCTTCGTCACGGCAGTCGGCGCGCTAGCGCTCACGCTCAGCAACGGCTGCGATGACGCTGAATGGCCCGAGCCCCGATACATTGATTCACTAAGAGTCCTCGGTGTGCACGCCGAGTCGCCGACGCTGACACCCGGCGCGTCCACTCAGTTGTCGATTGGTTGTGTCGACGGCAGTCGAGGAGCTGACAGGGAGCCAACATGTGGCGTCGATGTTGCGTGGTTCGCAGAATGCAATAATCCCGACGAGAACGACCCCCAAAACTGTCTCAGTCGCTACGCGAATTGGACGGACGCACTGGCGTTGCACATCGCGGATACCCCCACCGAAGCTTATCCCGACGGATTCGGATTTGGCCCTGTCTTCAACTTCTCGGCACCCGAGAGTATTCTGAACGCAGAGTTCGAGGTGGCAGGCAATACTATCCGCTATGGTACTTCCTACGTCTTCTTCGCAGCTTGCACTGGACAACTCGTGTCAGTACGAAATGTTTCGGGCCGATTACCGGTCGAATGTCGCGATCGCAGAACCGGCAAGACTCTCGATCAACGAAGCTTCGTCGTTGGGGTGACGACCCTCTATAGCTATGACCGCGTTACCAGTCGAAACCCGTTGCTGCTCACTCCGCGCTTCGATGATGTGGAAATTCCTGGCGCCTGCAATGTGACTGCAGAGTGCCCTTCAGGCTTCGACTGCTCGATGGAGGGCCAATGTCTTCCCGTGGTTCGGTCTTGCGCGAACGAGGAAAGCTGCGACGAACACTGTCTCTCCTTCGAACTTGGAGTGGACAGTTTCAGCCTCTTCACCATCGACGGGACCCGACTCGAGGCACCCCAGAAGCCCGTGTGGCTCAGCTACTTCACCAACGCTGGCAAGCTGCCGGACGATGAAGCGAGCTTCGTCCTGCACGCACCGACTGACGCGGTAAGTGCCAGGCGGACTCAATGCATCCGCTGGCAACCGCCCGGCGCGCCGACAGAGCATGCCCACCTGTGGGCAGTCGTGCGCGATAGCCGCGGTGGACTTGCCGTGTGGGACCAGCGCATCATCGTACGTTAGCCGTCGCATCACGCTTGCGCCCGGGTATTCCCAACGCACAAGGGGCCATCGCTTGCCTTCTGAGCCCGAGCGGGAGCATCATCCTGGCGTGGAAATGCTCAGCGGGCGCGAGCCCTTAACCGGCGTTCTTCTGGTCGTGGTCGCCATCTTGCCATCTTGCGCTGGAGCAAGAGTCACCGTCCCAGTGAGCGAGTCGCCTCGGCCCAACCAGTCCGAGCAGGCCCCGCCAACTCCCAGCACAGGTGATAGTTATGGCATCCCAGGGGAGTGCAGCATCGTAGCTCAGGGGCTGCCCTCGGAACGATGCTTCGACACCGTAGCTGCCGCATGCGATGCGATTCGGTGTCCAAGGGAACGCTGCGAGTTGGTGTATTCGTTTCCCGGAATGGCGACCTGCCGATGAGCGCCGGATTCTGTCCTCCCGACGAGATGATGCCGCAGGTTTCGAGCCCGGCGTTGCCGCGACGATAAGGCCGAAGACCACGAATCGGGCTCCGGCAGTCGATGCGAATTCGTAAGGGATATCGCGGGCGATGGGTTTGTGGTAAGGACAGCCACTGGAAGGTGACACGAGGAACGGTGATGGATTTCATGGCATTATGTCGTGCTCAGCCGATGAGAAGATACAAAGGAACCGCGGAGTTGTCATGAGCCGTCGCACCCAACGAAGGTTCGCTCCAATTGCGTTCGTAGTTCTTGCCTCTGCCTGTGCCGCGCAGCAGGGCAAGAACCAAGACGTGCGGGTTGCCCCGAATCAGCAGGAACAACAGACAATGAGCTACTACTGCGCGGATTTTGCTTGTGGAACACCGCGTTCGCCTTCCAGCGGAATGCTCGATAGTGCCGAGTCTAGACAGAATCAATCACATCGGCCCACCCACAACGATTGTCCGACTTCGACATGCGAACCAATGACGAGAAGCTCCGGTATGTATCGATAGGTGTCTAGCTCATGCATTTCTGGAGTAGAACCAGCGGACCATTGCTATGCGCTCATCGCGGCGCAAGCCTCGAGTATCCGGAAAACGGGATCGAGGCGTTTCGGCGGGCTCTCGACCTCGGCGTGGATGTTCTCGAACTCGACATCCACGCGACCCGAGATAGCGTCTTCGTTGTGTCTCACGACGCAACAGGCGAGCGAAGCGCGGGTGTGCGCCGCCGGATCGAGAAGTGTCAATGGGCCGAAGTCAGCACCTGGGACGCCGGTTGGGGTTTCGTGGACGGTACAGGGCATTCATTTCGAGGCAAAGGGATGCGCTTCGTCCGCTTCGAGACCGTACTCGAGTCGTTCCCCACGACCGCCCTCAACGTGGACGTGAAGCGCGCGCGTCCGGAGCAGTTCCGGCAATTGCTGAACGTGATCCGAGCTGCTCGAGCCGAGGAACGCGTGTTGTTGACGAGCTTCTCGCGACACTACATCGCCACCATGGATGAGTTGCGCTACGGTGGGGCCCTCGGACTGTCGAGGCAGGATGTGGTGAGGCTGTTCTTCGGCCCCGAACGTCTGAGCCGGTGGCTTGGGTTCCGCGGCTGTCGCGTTCAGATCCCGATCCGTTCAGGACCTTTCGATCTCAGTCAGCGTGCATTCATCGAGCGCTGCCATCGCTTCGGACTTGGCGTCGACTACTGGGTGGTAAACGATGCGGCGTTAGCCTCCGAGCTACTCAATCGCGGTGCTGACGGCATCGTCACCGATGATCCCGCCACCATTGCGGCACTGTTCCAGCGTTCACCGAAGGCGGCGGCGTGGCGCGCTCGGCACGTGCAAGCCTCGCTTGAGTCGCTCTGAGTGCATCGGAACGGCTACGAACCGGTCCGATGGCTTGGTTCGACACTTGAAACGATGACGGCGAGTGGTAACGCAATCTATACCGATGGCTACCATCGATGCTTCTGTCTGCGAAGATTTCTCGACCGTCATCAGTCGTTCGACGCAGCGTCAGCGAATTCTGCTCGTTTGCCCGCCGTTTCAGCACATCAGCATCGCCTCGCTGAGCACGGCCCAACTCGCAACCTACCTGCGCGCGAACGGTGCAGAGTGCCAGGAGGCCTACCTTCATTTCGAACTCGCCAAGATCGTCGGGCTTCAGCGCTACCGCGACATCACCGACGGAGCCGGATTAAGCCATGCCGAGCTCCTGTTCTCTGAGGGATATCACGTTGGGCCGTTGGGGCCAAAGTACGCCGAAACCATCTCGCGTTTGTTTGGAAACCCGTCGGAGCGAGACGCAATGCGAGAAGCGTTCGAGGCGGCGTGTGTAGCTCACCTCCAGCAGGCGCGGCCGGACGTCGTAGGATTGACGACCTCGTTCAGTCAGCTGATAGCTTCCCTCTGGATGGCGCGGCTGATCAAACGCAGGATGCCCGCGGTCACCGTGGTCTTGGGCGGTTCCGCGTGCCATTTGCCCATGGGGCGAGCCATTCTGGATGCCTACCCCGACGTGGACTGCGTCGTGAGCGGCTATGGAGAGACGCCGTTGCTTGCGCTAAGTTCGGGGATCCTTCGCACCCGATGCGTGATCGATAACCCAAGGGCTCCGAACCCAGGTGAAGTGTCTCTGCCCGACTACGAGTCGTATCTTCGTCAAGCCGAGGGCTTCGAAGCGAACACGCAGATTAACCTGGTGTTTCAGAGCTCAAGAGGTTGCTGGTGGGCCGAAAAGCATCCCTGCAATTTCTGTGGCCTCAACGGGTCGCAGGTCGGCTTCGTGTCCAAGTCGAGCGAACGCTCCCTCATGGAGATCCGAACGCTCTGGGAGAGGCACGGGAAGAATCTTCTGGCCGCGGATTCCGTCATGTCGCGAGAACACTTGCGAGAGGTGATATCTCGACTAGGTGAATTCGAGACGGGGCCTCGCGTCTTCTACGAGCTCAAGGCAAACTTGACCGAGGCGGAGGTTGTCGCACTGGCGCGGGCGCGCATCCTCGCCCAAATCGGGATTGAAAGCCTGAGTACTCATCTGCTCAAGCAGATGAACAAGGGTACAACTGCAATTCGTAACCTGGCCACGCTCAAATGGTGCCGAGAACGGCGAGTCCCCGTCGCTTGGAACCAACTCTGTGCCATTCCCGGAGAGTGCGAGGAAGACTACGAGCAGCAGATTGCACTGATGCGACGAATCCCGCACTTTCCGCCGCCCGATCTGGCAAATCCGATAAAGGTCGAGCGCTTCAGCGCCTATTTCGAGCGTTTTCGCGATTTTGGCTGGACGAGCGTGGAGCCTAACCCGCTCTATCGTGCGCTTCATCCGCACCTGGACGATCGGGCCCTCGGACAGATCGCCTCGCATTTCGTGGGTCTGGGCGGCGTCTCGCCCAGCGCCTACTTCGAACGTTTCGCCGCAGCAGTCGTGGAGTGGCGCGAACGCAACGCGCGAAACGACGGACTCTTCTTGGACCCACAACAGGGACTGGTGCTCAATACCCCTCCGACGTCACGTCGCTACCGACTCCCGAAGGCGGTCATGCGCGTGCTCGATTGCACCCATCGGGTCACGACGATAGAGCGGGTGCTAGACGACGTTCAGTGCGAGCGTTCCACGCTTTCGGAAATGCAGGAGCATGGCATGTTGTACATCGAGGGAGACCAGGTGCTGAATTTGACCATACGCACCCAACCGCCAGCACTTGGCTAGGCGGCATTGGGTCTACATTCCGAGCAGTCGCTTCAGGGCCAACTTGGGTTGGTGTTCACGATCGATCAGTAGTGGGAAGTTTCTTCTGCCGATGGGCCAGCCATTGAGCCAGCTGAACTCGTCGCTGATCCCCCAAAGCGTTACGCTGCTAAGTGCTGCTGCCTTCTGCCGAAACACGCCAAAGACATCAACGTAGCGCTGGGCAAGGCGAGCTTCGAGTGCAGCATCGTAGGCGATTTCGCGCTGATACCGTTTCTGGTCGAAGTTGTCGTCGGTGTAGACGGAGATATCCAATTCGCTGACCTTTACCAGAAGCTGCTCAGCCGCAAACTCGTCAATTGCGCGTCCCAGTTCTGCAACACTTGGCCATTCGAGATTGATGTGGCCTTGGATCCCAACTCCGTCGACGCGCACGCCAATCCCCCGCAGGGCGCGGATCATGTCGATGGTCTTCTTGCGCTTGTCGGCGTTCTCGATGCTGTAGTCGTTGTAGTAGAGCTTGGTACTCGGGGCGAACTTCGCGGTTGCTTCAGCGGCTAGTCGGAATGCGATCTCGACGTACTCTTCACTGCCAAATGCCTCGTACCACTTGGACTGCTCGGGGAGCTGTCGCCACACCCGGTCGGGCCTGTCGCTGATCGCTTCGTTGACGACATCCCAGTTGTCGACCACGTCTGCATAGCGCTCCACCATCTGGTTGATGTGTTTGCGCAAACGCTCGGTCAATACTGCCTTTGATACCGGGCCGCTGCCGTCCTTGAACAGCCAACCCGGGTACATTTGGTGCCACACGAAGGTGTGTCCAGTCATCTTCATGCCGTGTTGGCGTGCAAAGTCGGCCACCGCATCGCTCTTCTTCCAATCGCAGCGATTCTCCGCGGGGCACAGCTCGCTCCACTTCATTGAGTTGATGGTCACCAGGCGGCGAAAGTGTTTCGCAACGACCTGGCCTTGCTCAGCGATGTGGTAGGGCTCGACGGCCACGCCGAGTTCAGGTAGAGGGCCCAATTTCTCGGCCAAGCTGGGCAACTTGAGGACTTCTTCGCTCGACTTCGATTTCGTCGTGGTCGGGGCCGCGACCGCGACGGGCGGTGTCGGTACAGGCGCCGCCGGCCGTTGCCGCGGGCTACAGGCCAAAGCAGAGAGCGCACACACGCAAGACATGAATCGAAGTCGATGGGCGAAAGATGGTCTCATTGGGCACCTAACTGTCATCAATGAATTCGCAACGGCGGAGCGCTGTCACTGCTCATGGAGTCGTCATGGCTCGAAGCGTGACGTCGGTGACGCAGAGGTCGACGGAAGCCGGTGGACCGTAGAGCTTGAGATCGATGGCGACAGGCGCATTGGCTACTCCGAGGCCAAAATTGCCAGCGAGTTCGATCCAATCGCTGTCGGTCGCCGTGATGCTGCCGAGCGACGCATCGGCAACGGTTGAACCGTCCACTAGCGTGGTCACGGCAAAGTCGACTGGAGCGGTCGTCGCGCCGCGTACCTTTGCCCATGCTGAGAATGCAAACTGCCCGCCGCCTGAAAGCGACTGAAGCATGCTCTGACTCAGTCCGTTGGTTGCTGCCGTGCGTCCGCTGACGCAAGCCGACATAGAAGCTCGCGGTGTTGCTGACGCAACGCTGAGCGTGCCCCCAGTAGTCGTCCAGCTGCCACCCCCGGCGTCGAACGAGCCTTCAGCGACCAGATTGGCTCCGTAGGTGGGCAGTTCCTTGCCAAGCCCGGCTAGGACGCCGTAGTAGCTTGGCTTGGGCGCATACAGCTGGTCGAACACCAAGGGTTCGTCGGCTACGCCGTTGTCCCCCGTCCAAGCGTATTGGTCTGTGACGCCCCAGAGTGTTACCCCCTCACAGCCAGGCTCGTCGACGCAGATCCCTACTACTTGTTGGAAGGGCACACGCTGGGCCTGCCACCGACTCGCTTGATCGCCGGGTACGTTGACCGTCTTTACGTCAAGCTCACTGATGTGCACTTTGAGCCCCAGGGCAGCGAAACGACGGATGTTGGCGCGCAGATGGGACTCGGCCGGGTAGCGATGCATGGTGATATGCGACTGGAATCCGACCCCGTCGATAGGCACGCCTTTGGCAAGCAAGTCACTCAACAGTGCGAAGGCAAAATTGGATTTGGGACCTATTCGTTCGATGCCCACCTCGTTGTAGTGCAAAAGGACATCGGGATCCGCAGCCCGCGCCATGCGGAATGCCTCCTCGATGTAGCCGGGTCCGAGTTTGCGATAGAATACACTATCCGCGTATCCGGAGCTGGTGCTGGTGTCGATGGCCTCGTTGACCACGTCCCAGGCGCGCACCCGACCACGATAGCGCTTGATCGTGGTCTCGATGTGGTTCTTCATGGCTGCCCGCAAGTCGTCGGCAGTCATGGTATCGCTGACCCAAGAAGGCAGCTGCTTGTGCCAGATGAGCGTGTGCCCTTTTACGGCCTGGCCATGTGCTTGCGCAAAATCGACAATCGCATCCGCATCGACGAATGCGTAGCTGGTTGCCGTGGGCGCCAGCGGTCCCCATTTAGTGGCATTTTCCGGGGTCACGTAGTCGAATTGCTGTGCCAGCAAATTGGCGTAGGCGGAGTCACTGCGCAACGCCTCGGCGTTCACCGCTGCACCTAGCAGTTTTTGGGCGCTGCTAGCTGCCAGGCGCAACGGTCCCCACGCGCTGCTATCGAACCCGGCAGCGCCCGCCACGGAGCTAGCTGTGCCCCCGGTGCCCGACTTTCCTCCAGCCCCAGATCCGGAATCACGTGAGGAATCTTTGTCCGAGCAGCTGAAGCTGCCAAGTAGACAACAACTCAGGAGCCAGCCGCGTGCGATTCTTCTGAGCGGGGAGCGGCGACTGATCCTTCCAAGTCCGAGCATCTGGCATACGGGACGCATGCGGTGCAATGTATCACCTGGAGGTTGGTCTGCTGCTTGCCAACCTGCAAGAAGGACTCGAACCAGCATTGAACCACCTTGCCCAATTGAGCGCAACCTGTTGTAATTATTTAGGATATGCAATATATACGAACGGCCATCCATCCTGCCGCGGAGCGTGATCACTTGAATTGTCTGGTGGCATTGATCCCGACACACGACACCGATTTGGCTGGTTTCGTGCCTTCCCGACAACCGGGGTCTTAGGAGTTTCGTAGTGTGCAATTCTTCATACGCGCTGCCCGTTCTATTTCTAATCTTAGGTACGCTTGAAGTAGGCTGTTCTGATGGAGAAGGTGGGGTCGGAGCCGCTGCTGCCGGAGGCACCAGAGCCACCGGCGGTTCCATTGGAATGAGCGGTGTAGGTGGCAGCAGCGCCATCGCCTCAGTCGGCGGCTTCTCGATGTCAGGTGGCACCGAGGCTCGGGGTGGCGCCACGTCCGCTGGCGGAGCTGTGACGACTGGCGGCCCACGCGTCGCGTGCGCCGCACCCTCGCGCTACCGCAACCTCTTCGTGGAAATCCTTGGCAAGACCCAAGCAGACGTCGATACCAAGCTCACCGCCGCGGTCAATCAACTCTTTCACGGCACGGAACCCATCTACTACGAAATGGGCACAAACCAAGCCTATATTAAGGATATTGCAAACAACGACGTGCGCAGCGAGGGACAGTCGTACGGCATGCTCATCGCGGTGCAAATGGGCCTGAAGACCGAGTTCGACAAGCTTTGGAACTATGCTGCCAGCTGCATGCGGCAGTCGAGCAATCTGTTTGCCTGGCAGATGAACGCAGGAGCGTGCAGCGCCAAATCGACCGGCATTGCCCCGGATGGGGACGAGTACTTCGCAATGGCGCTCATGCTCGCCTCCAAACGCTGGGGCAACAGCACGGGCATCGACTATGCGAGCGAGGCCAAGAAAGGTCTGAAGGCGATGGCCGATACCAACAACCAAGTCTTTCACGCGTCGCCCGCGGTTGTGACCTTTGGTCCATACCAGAACTTCTCGGATCCCTCCTACGTGCTGCCGCTCTTCTCCTCGGAGTGGGCCTGTTTCGATACGGCGAATACGTCCTTCTGGAATAGCGTCACGACGTACGGGCGGACCTTCTTTCAGAAGACTACCAATGCGACTACCGGGCTTGCGCCGTACCAAGCCAATTGGGATGGTAGTCCGTACAATAGCAGTAGCTTCAACGCCGACTCGTGGCGTGTCCCCATGAACATCATGATGGACTACAACCTCAATAACGCGGATCCGTGGCAGGCCACCTGGGCCCAACGCATGGCAGCCTTCTGGGTCAAGGAAGGCCTTAACAGCTACGGGAGCGGCTATAGCCTCGACGGCACAAAGACGACGAGTGGCCACGGTGCCGGGTTGACGGCCGCGAACGCCATGCTCGCATTTGCAATACCTGCCGCAGACGGCAAACCGTTTCTGCAAGCAGCTTGGGACACACCAACCCCTACCGGCACGTATCGGTACTACGACGGTTGCTTGTACCTACTGTCGATGCTGCATCTCAGCGGCAAGTTCAGCTTGTTCTACTGACCACTTGAGAGCGCACGACCTGCTGCGCGCTGTGGCGTGCCCGCAATGCGGGACCGCCACAGCGGCCAATGGCAACGTCAAGACACTGAGAAGGAAATCAGGCTTTTCCGGCCGCGCCCGTGGCGCCCGTGGCGCCGGTTCCACCTGCGCCGGTAGCGCCGGTTCCACCTGCGCCAGTGGGACCAGTACCACCCGCACCGGTAGTGCCTTTTCCGGCCGCACCCGTGGCGCCGGTTCCGCCCGCGCCAGTGGGACCAGTACCACCTGCACCGGTGGCACCGGTTCCGCCTGCGCCCGTGGCGCCTTTGCCACCCGCGCCCGTGGCGCCGGTTCCACCTGCGCCCGTGGCGCCGGTTCCGCCTGCACCTGTGGCGCCGGTTCCGCCTGCACCTGTGGCGCCGGTTCCGCCTGCACCTGTGGCGCCGGTTCCACCTGCGCCTGTGGCGCCGGTTCCGCCCGAACCAGTGGTGCTTGCTCCGCCTGAAGCATTGGTCCCGCCCACCGGGTTATTTGCGCCGCCGACCTGCGCTGAAGTTCCACCGACCGGGCCCGCGGTGCTGCCACCCGTGCCTGAGTTCGTTCCCCCGGTTCCGGCAGGGTTCGACTCGGTGTCTGAACCACATGCTGTGACGAAAAACGCGAGCGATAGGGTAAAGGTTGATACCTGTAACTTGTTCATTGCCACAATCCTTTATCGTAGTTTCTGCAACATCCGTGGCGGCTCGCTGCGCCGCAATCCCCAGTCACAAAGTCGGCTGGTGCGTCGCCGATATCGCGCAGTGTTGGAGATCTTATGCACAACGTGAAGCTAGAGCGCAGCCCTCGGGCCGGAATCGGCCGGCGGAGTTCCACATCGATACCACTTCGTAGGTTTCGCGGCTACCCATCGCAAGTTCCGGCACTGCAAATGGAGGTATCGTTTCCAATCCTCATTTGGCTCGGCTGTGGTTCAATGATGCCCAACGCCTAGCCACGGGCCGCGGTCCGGCGCAGGGTGAGGGACCCATGCGGGGCCATCGCGCAGCCCTGTCGCACTTGCCGCGCAGGTTCGGGTGTTGTTCGCAGCGGGGAGCCATCACGCCTCTGTCCCATCGCTCCCGAAAGGCGAGCTGGTGCCGTCTGCAACGCCGAAGACCCTCGACTCGGCGTGACTGCTGAACTTACCACCCGTCGCGTTTCCGCGATGACCAGAACCAAATCGCCACGGGTTGGTTCGCCACTCCTCGCCTGCCGAATCCAAGGTTGCGCTGGCCATGAACTGTTCGGTGATCCCGAATAGTTGGCGCTGGCTCCCGCTCCCGACACGAACCATGATGGCGGTCGCGAATAGCCAAGCGTTTGCAGCGGACGACCTTGCCCCGCATCTAGGTCTTGTCTGCTCCGGTGATGGCCCGCTGTGCTCGCGACGATTCGCTTCTCTGGCTTCCTGTCGATGCTGTTTCGAGTGATGTATAGTGTCGCCACCAAAGCGCCAGGCGCTCTGCCGAAGTTGCCAGAGGCCAGATTCTCGTCATTTCAGCCGAATGAGTTGATTGGACCGCTTCTTCGGACAGTAGCCTCTGTCAGCGCTCATGCCTTGTCTCCTCGTCGCCGGGCGTGGCAACGAGACGATGACAGCCCGATAAGCCCTACCACCGACTCGATGGCGAGCCCCTCCGTTGATTCGCTGGTAGCCTTCAGGATTCGTGTCTTCGCCACACCCTCTGGTCGCCACTCGTCGTCGAGTCGGCAACCCTTCGTTAGCCTCGAATTAGCTATCCGTGTTGCCCGTGATCGACACCTAAGGACTGCCCGCCAAGTTTCACGTCCTTCTTTGCCAATTCGCCGTGACCACGCCGCGTTGCGGTCGTCCAGTACATCGAGCGTGCCAAGCGGAGCCGCACTTCAGGATCGAGCAATCTGCAACTGAAACTTCGATGGACCGCGGCACGATTCGATTCGACCCCGTTGCCCAATGACCCGGCAGTCACCTTCGACGAAGATCCCCAGCCAAGCCAGCCGGGACTCCTCGCGTGGGGCCCGTTCCCTCGACGCTTGGAGTCGTTCCCCCCGGTATTGGCCACGATCCCCTAGAAGTTGCAGCGGTCCCCAGCAATCTCAAGCGATTCCCGTTGGGGATTGAGTTCAATCTCCAGGGATCGGCTTCTTCATACGGGGATCAGCCCAGACTCCCCGGGGACCGGGCAGTTTCCTCTCATCCCGAGTCCCCATGCCTGCCCGTAGTTCTGTGACGGGACGACCTCTGAAAAGCAACTATGCAGGCGGCAGCAATGGTTATCCCGGCCAGTTCCCCAGTTTTCGGTGCCGCAACGTCTTCCCGCGGGCTCCGCGGAGTTCGCTGGACGTGGTTAGTGGCCCTGAGCGTGCTCGGTTCTGGGTTCGGGTGCAGCGGTTCGGGCGAGAATCCGTCGGAGACATCGTCATTGGGCGGCAGCACCGGGGGTGCCAATGCCAGCAACAGCGGCGGTGCGACCTCCACTGCCACGAATCCTTCTGGGGGAATTCAGGCCATCGCTGGCTGGGCGTCGACGGGTAGCGGTGCTGCGATGGGCGGTAATTCGGTGAATGGGGGGATGAATTCCGGTGGCATTACTACAACCGTTGGGGGCAGTTCCAGGGGCGGCACGGTTTCCGCTGGGGGCACGAGATCCGTCGGAGGTTCTGTAAGCCCCACCGGTGGAACGAAGGCTGCAGGAGGGGCTACCATCGTTGGCGGCAGCACCGCTGCCGCCAGCACGGGAACCGGTGGAGCGAAAGCTACTGGTGGTGCAGCTATGACAGGCGGCAGCGCCGCAACCGCCGGCGCCGCGGCGACCGGTGGCAGCCTGGCTATGGGCGGAGCTGCTGGTGCCGGCGGCACCCCTGGCACAGCGACCTTCTGCGGACTCACAGCAACGACGGAGCCACTGCTGGCGTTCCCCGGAGCGCAGGGTTTTGGAAGAAAAGCGACCGGAGCACGGGACGGCACCGTTTACCACGTGACGAATCTCAATGACTCAGGTGCTGGCTCGTTTCGCGATGCCGTGGGTACGTCGAACCGTTTCGTCGTGTTCGACGTCGGAGGCTACATCCCGCTTGCGACGGCTGTCTTGGTCAAAAGCAATGTCACCATCGCAGGCCAGACTGCTCCCGGAGGCGGAATTGGGTTTCGAGGTGGAGAGGTCGCATTTGCCAGTCAATCGAACATCATCTGTCGATACATTCGCGTCCGTCCGGGAAGTGAGACAGCGAGTACCGAAGATGACGCGCTCAGTCTCTACCGGGCGAAGAACGTCATGATCGATCATTGTTCGTTCGAGTTCGGGCCGTGGAACAACATCGATGCCGTTAGCGATGACTGGGAGACCTACCCCGTGACGGACATCAGCATTCAGGACTCACTAATTGCCGATCCCACGGGGCAACAGTTCGGAGCGCACACTGAGTCCGTCTCGAGCCAAATGGCCTGGTATCGTAACATCTTTGCGAACTCCCACAATCGCAACCCGCTTTCCAAGATCAATGACGTCTTTGTCAACAACCTCCTTTACAACTACTCGGCGGGGTACACGACGCACACGAGTACGGAGTTCATTCACGACATCGTGAACAACTACTTTGTCATGGGGCCAGCCTCCTCGGGAACGGACAATTCCTGGTTCCAGGTCGACAAGAACCAATCGATTTACTATACCGGCAATCTCAAGGACACGAATCTCAACGGCATGCTCGACGGCACTACGACGACTCCGTACTGGTACCAGGGGGAGGGAACGGTGCTCACCAGCCCCTGGTCAAGCGAGACCATCGCTACCACTCCGCTCAGCGCCGCCTCTGCAGCTCGCGTCGCGATGTCTCTTGCAGGGCCGTTGCCACGCGACCCCATCGATGCCCTGATCATCAGCCAGACCATGACGCTGGGCAAGGGGACGACTGGTCTGGGTGCCAATACCGTGGGTCCAGACGGAGGGCTTTACACCAGTCAGGCGCAGACCGGACTCGCAAACAACGGCTATGGGGCGATCGCGAGTGGTACGCGGCCCACCGATACCGATAACGACGGAATGCCCGACAACTGGGAAAACGCCAATGGCTCCAACCCCGGCACGGTCGACGCGATGATGAAGGCCACCGACGGCTATACTCTGCTTGAGCATTACGTGAACTGGCTTGCTGGGCCACACACCACCACCACCACAGGTACCGCGGTGGATATCGACTTGGCGGCTTGGGCCGCAGGCTTCAGCGCTGTCTCCCCAACCTACACCTTATCGGGAGCGCAGAACGGTACCGTGGCGCTCCAATCAGACGGGCACACTGCGCGCGTCCAGCCCACGTCGGGCTGCCACGGCTTGTCGTCGTTCAACTTTACCGTGAAGGGCTCGGATGGCACCGGCTACTCGAACCAAGTCGTGGTGCTGGTGGTGCCGTAGCTATTCGAAACCGGGGTGTGTTGTCAGCCAGCGAATCGCGCTACCGCGAAATGTGTGCCAGTCGACGATCGCAATCCAGGCGTCAAGTGCGCTAAGACTTGGCTTCGTTCGAACGCTACCAGCCAAGCCTTGCTGAAAGCTGTGTCTTCAATATTACCGCCATCCTCTGGTGATCTGCCACGTTTGGATGCCAGTCGCAGCCGGTCGGTATACTTCCATCGGAGCCAGTATTCTGAGTTCCGAAGTCGAATGTGGCAAGTTTCTTATCCCCGGTTGCTGCGGTAACGGTGGCCACGACGTTGCTCAAGTGAGTCTTGACTTGCGTCAACTCGGGCTCCCCCAGCATCGAGCCAATTGTCAAGAAGAGCCATGCATTGGGATAGTGGTTGCGCAGCCTGGCCACGAAGCTCACGTAGGCGGTCTCATACGGCGCACCAGGATCGCCGCCCTTGGCCCAGTCGTTGGTCCCCAAGTTGACGACGACGACCGATGCCTTGGGTGCGAAGGACCAAGCGCTGGTATTGTCAGTGCCGAGTGCGTTTTCATACACGCTCGACAAGACACCAGTCGTAGAGCCGTCGCCGTCGCGATACATTCCCCACCCTGAACGCGCAACGGTACTTACCTCAGCGTTCAACGCATGTCCTGCGATGCTCGCATAGGTGGAATACCAACTCGAGTTGTCGGCGGTCCAATGGCATGCCGGCGTGGCCACCCAATTCGGATGCGGCTCGCTTCCCAAGTTGCCGTATCCGGCGCTGATCGAATCCCCCACGACCTCAATCAGTCGACCGCTTGCAGCCGGTGCCCCCTTGACGCTGCCACTGGCGAAACCGAGAAACGTGCTCAGGCCGTACATGCCTTCCGTCTCCCGATAAAGTTCGACCAAGTGATCCGCTGCGCTAAGACCTGTTGCCAACGTCACGGTTTGATCGCTCCCTGAATCGACCTTGAATCGCGCGCCCGGTGTGCCATCGACGACCGGTTGGAAGAATACGGTGGTCGTGCCCTCGGTTCGTAGTTTCACCGAAATGGTGGCGCCCGAAACGGTGGCCACGAAACCCGCTCCTTGCCACGCGAACTTTACGGCATCGGGGTTACTGGCATCAACTCGCCCGACCCAACGCGGGCCGCCCGCAACCACGTTCCCAACTCCAGCGCTGCCGTTGCCACCTGAGCCGACCGTACCGCCTTGACCAACAGCGCCGCCTTGACCAACGGAACCGCCTTGACCAACAGCGCCGCCCTTACTAGCGGCGCCGCCTTGACCAACAGCGCCGCCTTGACCAACAGCGCCGCCCTTACTAGCGGCGCCGCCTTGACCAACAGCGC
>CAYVXY010000010.1:199533-204472 GCA_964454965.1 uncultured Polyangiaceae bacterium
GCGCCGCCTTGACCAACAGCGCCGCCTTGACCAACAGCGCCGCCTTGACCAACAGCGCCGCCTTGACCAACAGCGCCGCCTTGACCAACGGCGCCGCCGAGTGCGGTATTTTTCCCGCCTACGGTCGCCGCCGCTCCGCCAATGCTGGAGGCTCCACCGCTGCCCAATGACGCGCCGCCGGTTCCCGACGCATGGCTGGGCTCGGAGCTGCAACCGAGAGAGAGGAGCGCGACCAAACCCAAGCTAAAAGAACCAATGACGCGTGTTCGGATGTTCATGGTGAAGGCCTTCTTCAAAACGACCGCCTTGGCATTAGATGACGGACTCCGCGCTCAAGCGCACAATTATTGGGCCTTTCGCGCCAGCATGCCAGGCGCAACCCGGGCTGACTTCCAATTGGTGGCGTACGGTCATTTACTTCCGGCGTTCTGTTCGCCCAGAGAATATTGACCAATGCTGGCCGATATCACGTCCGAATCCACGAGAAGGTAGGTGGTCCACTCACCTTGTTCTATCGAGTGGTCCCGACGCGGTTCGGTCGGGCTTCCGCTCTCAACGATCGGACAACCACAGCCCTCCAGGAAGATCCTGCGGTTTCCCGAGCGTTGAGTCTAGCTGCTCCTGCGAGAGATTCAGGGCATATCGCAAGCTGGCTGCTTGCACACTGGCACCCCGCAGCTGAGCCCCCGCAGAGTGGTTGCCCCCAGATTGGATTCGTTTAACTGCGCTCCGGACAGGTTCGCTCGATCGAGATAAGCACCCGCGAGTTGGGTGCGGGTAAGGTCGGCACCCTCGAATTGTGCCTCCAACAGTTTGACGCCCCGCAGATTCACGCCAGCGAGTTGCGCTTGGTTGAGAGCGATGCCGCTCAGACCCAGAAATCCAGCATGTTGTTGGCGCCACTGGTTCCACTCATGCACGCCGGTGGCTCCGCGACGAAGCAACGGAGCGGCCCATTCGAGAGAGCCATCTTCGGGCATGGCTGCGTCCTAGTAGTGTTGAGGCAAGCTCTGCGCGTGCTGATCCGTCTTTACAGCGAATGCGTCGATCCGGGACTCGGTATAGTCGACGGATCGAGCCGATCCTCTTCGCCGAGCAGGTGGCCGGGGCAGCGGCATCTGTTTCTTCGCCGGAAGGGATTCTGGTTGAACAACTTAGGATTCAATGCTCGCGGGAGCTCCGACGAAGGTGCGTATGTGGAGTCGCATCCGCCAAAAACCAGGCATGTCGGGGTGGACACTTCACCCGATTTAACTAAGCTCCGACCCTTGCTCGGACGCTACCCTTACCTAGTTGGCACGACGGATCTACGCAGACTACCAGGTGTTGTCTTGGTTGGGCTCGGCACCTTTGCCCTGTCACTCACCTCAGCGCGCGTTGCTTGCGCAGTTGAGCCAGAGTCGCTGCATTACTCTGCCGAACCCGATTGTCCCAGTCGCGAGCAGTTGGTCGAGAGCCTCGCTCGTCTGCCAGGCGGACGCGAGCCGCTGGAACTACGACTGCAGATTGACCAAACGGGGCCAGCCGCATTCAAGGCGCGTATGAAACTCGGGGCTGAGCCGTCCCGGGTGCTGCGCGGAGAGACCTGTCGCGAGCTCATCGATGCCGTTCTCGTCATTGTTCGGATTTGGGCAACGCACGCGAAGGAGTCGTCCAGTCCACGTCTTGAGCAGCCGTCGGCGCCTGAACGCGCCGAATCGGACGCATCCCAACCTGCAAATGCTGAGGCCTCCTCTGAAGATCTGGTTTCCAATGCAAAGAGTGAAGCGCCGCAGACCCATCTCCCGTCAGGGACCGCGGTAAGCCAGCACTCTCACAATGACGCACCTGAATCGACGTCCCGGCCTTGGTGGCGTGGCTCATCGCCGGTTTTTCACCTAGAGGCCGGCACTTTCGAATCTCTTGGGATTGCCCCGAGTGTCGCGTTGGGCGTTCTCGGTCGAGTCGGTTTCGCGTGGAGCAGGCGTTCTCGATTGCAGCTGCAGGTCGGTCTGGCGCGAGCGGCGAGCAGTTCCGTAGCCATCAATTCATCCTCTGTTTGGTCAAGGCTTACGACCCTTCAGGTAGGTGCTTGCTCGCGCTTGGGCCCAGCGTCGACCCCGCTGCCGCAGCTTTGTGCCGAGCTTTCCTATGGGCAATTTGAGGCGGGTGCGGTTGCTGGGCCAATCATCACGCATACCGCCACCATATCTCGGCCGTGGCTCGCAATCGGGCCCGCAATTCGCTCTGAATTCCCGCTTATCGACCAACGGTTAGGCCTGTGGTTCGAACTCGCATTTCCGGTTCCACTGCTCCGCGAACGCCTGGTCTATGAGACTCCCACCATCCAGATCCACCGCACCTGGATTGTCACGCCCTCGATCCAATTGGGCATTGTGGGAACGTTTGGGGGATCAATCTCCGCGGTTGCGGGCACTGCGCGCTGAGATGCCAGAGCCCTGCCGCATGATCCGTTCGGCCACGCTGCCAGAAGATCTGCGACTGCGAATGGTCGTGCAAGCCCATCTCGGGTTCGTGTGGCGGATCCTGCGAAACCTTGGGGTTCGCGAAGCAGATCTCGAAGACGAAACGCAGAAAGTATTTCTCGTAGTGGCAGAGAAGCTGGCGTCCATTGATCCCGCGTATGAGCGCTCGTTCCTATTCGGAACGGCAAGACGTGTCGCAGCGCGTTCGCGAAGGACTCGTATTCGTCGACGCGAGGATGCAATTGAGCAATGGCCCGATCCTGTCGATGGATGCGCAGATCCCGAGCGAAAGGCCCAAGAAAGGCAGTCTCTGGAACTTCTGGTCGAGGTTCTTGACTCGATGCCCGAAGGACAGCGCGAAACGTTCATTCTGTACGAACTCGAACAGCTTACCCTGGTGGAAATTGCTGAAATCGGTGGGGTTCCGCTCGGAACCGTTGCATCACGTCTGCGGCGAGCCCGCGCGCATTTTCAAGCGCGTGTGAATCGCCTGCGGTTTGAATGCGGAAAGGGCCAAGATGAAGAACCCTGAGCGACTAGTAGCTACTCAGCGAGGCCTCGGGCTAACTTTACTGCAGGCCGGCGACCGAAGGCATCAGCCGCCCGAAGGGCTATTGGAGCGCACTCTGACCCATGTCGGAGTAGCAGGAGCGGTGGCCACTAGCATCTCCACGCAGGCTGCCGCACAAGTCATGTCTGGTCTTGGAACCGCGGCAGACACTGGGCTCGTTACGACGACGACCTCGCTGGCTGCAGTCTTCTGCAAGGCCGTTGCGATTGGCGGGGGGATCGGAGCCATCACGATGGCGACCTCGATGGGAGTCGATCACCTTTCCAGCCCAGCGCGAAGCGAGCCTGCATCGACTTCGTCCATTTCCAGTGGTCGTCCAACTGCTGCGGCCCAGTACCGAGCAAACCGCTCCGCGGCTGCTTCCACGTTACCCGTGGCCTCCGTCGAATTGGCAGGAGTCGGGCGACCGTCGCGCGCGACAACGCCCGTAGGTGCAACCACCCTGGACATGCCGGCGGATTCGGCGTCATTGGCTGCAGAAGCCAAGCTGATGAGCCAAGCACAATCTGCCCTAGAGCAGGGAAACCGAGAAGCCGCGCTCGACATCCTCGAACAGCACCGTCTCGAGTTTCCAACGGGTCAGCTGAAGCCCGAAGCTACACTTTTACGTGCACGTGCGTTCAAACTGAAGCACTCAGATCCCCCGAGCGGACCATAGCGGCCGGTTGACCACCGATCAAGAAGCGCAGCGGGCAGAGATGGACGGAGCCCCACCCAAGCATTGCATAGCGAATGGTGCGACCGGACTCGAACTAGCAACGCAAACACGAAAACCTTGCGCCGCCATCGTTCGCGATAAGGTGCGGACAGATCAGCAGCATCATGGATAAAACGTTCATCACGCGGGCATAGCCGGACGAACTATGAGAAACACTTACTTATTGCCTTGTCTCACAAGTATCCTGGCCGCACTAACCAGCGCTTGCACGTCGACTGACATCCTTGGCTCGGGCGACACCAACTCCAAGCACGATGGAACCCAGACTACGGCGCTTGCCAAGGGCGGATCCTTTTCCCCGCCAGGATCGTCGGGTGGTGGAGCAGGCATCGATGCCAAAGGCATTGGGGGCGGTGGAATGGCAGGGCGCGCTAGCGCCATCAACGTTGGTGGAACCAGCGCCATGGGTGGGGCAAGTGTTGCGGCGGCTGGCAGCACCGATGAAAATGGTGTGACCGGCGGTACGAGTGCCGGCGGTTCGAATGAGGCGGGCGGGGCGAGCGGAGCTGGGGGGGGTGCTTACACAAGTGTAGGCGGATCCAATGCAATGGGCGGGGCAAGTGGGTCGGTAACCGGCGGGTCCAATTCTCCGGGGGGCGTCTCCAACTTGAGCTCAGGCGGAGCCGAGACCATCGCTGGGGGGACTGGGTCAACTGTGACCCTTCCGGCGGGTGGCACGGGCGGCGTCGCGACGACCGCTGTGCCATTCGTTTGCGAGAGCGGCACATTCGATCGTGACGCGAACCCGCTCACGCCTTGCAGCGCATACACCAAATGCGCTCCGTCAGAATACGAAACAGCGGCGCCGACAGCGACGACGGATCGAGTGTGTTCGACATTGCGGGCGTGCGCTCCGTCAGAATACGAAACAGCGGCGCCGACAGCGACGACGGATCGAGTGTGTTCGACATTGCGGGCGTGCGCTCCGTCAGAATACGAAACAGCGGCGCCGACAGCGACGACGGATCGAGTGTGTTCGACATTGCGGGCGTGCGCTCCGTCAGAATACGAAACAGCGGCGCCGACAGCGACGACGGATCGAGTGTGTTCGACATTGCGGGCGTGCGCTCCGTCAGAATACGAAACAGCGGCGCCGACAGCGACGACGGATCGAGTGTGTTCGACATTGCGGGCGTGCGCTCCGTCAGAATACGA
Source organism: uncultured Polyangiaceae bacterium (assembly GCA_964454965.1). Lineage (GTDB taxonomy): Bacteria > Myxococcota_A > Polyangia > Polyangiales > Polyangiaceae > FEN-1139. The sequence continues at coordinate 204,443 of CAYVXY010000010.1, forward strand.
AACAGCGGCGCCGACAGCGACGACGGATCG
>CAYVXY010000010.1:204572-236223 GCA_964454965.1 uncultured Polyangiaceae bacterium
TATGTTCGGCAGTGCGGGCGTGCGCTCCGTCAGAATACGAAACAGCGGCGCCGACCCCGACGGCGGATCGGGTATGTTCGGTAGTGCGGGTGTGTGGCGCGAACGAGTACGAAACAGCGGCGCCGACCCCGACGGCGGATCGGGTATGTTCGGTAGTGCGGGTGTGTAGCGCGAACGAGTACGAAACAGCGGCGCCGACAGCGACGACGGATCGGGTATGTTCGGCAGTGCGGGTGTGCGGCGCGAACGAGTACGAAACAGTGGCGCCGACCGCGACGACGGATCGGGTGTGTTCGGCAGTGCGGGTGTGCGGCGCGAACGAGTACGAAACAGCGGCGCCGATCGCGACGACGGATCGAGTCTGCTCTCTATTGACAATCTGCAATTCGAATCAGTACCAATCGACGCCACCGACAGCGACGGCGGACCGGGTTTGCTCTCTGTTGACAATCTGCAATTCGAATCAGTACCAATCGACGCCACCGACGGCAACGACTGACAGTGTTTGCTCCTCGACGACGACTTGCAAGGTCGGGCAGTACGAGGCGGCAGCGCCTACGTCCACTTCGAATCGAATTTGCCGCTCTTGTTCCAGGGGCAGCTACTGCCCGGGCGGTGCTCAGCCGCGTCGTCGATGCTTCCGCGACCCTGATGGTGATCCAACCACGCCCTGCGTCGATGCCGTCCAAATGGCATCGGGCGCTCACCACAATTGCGCCGTCGATAGCGAAGGCGTCGTCTCTTGCTGGGGTCGCAATTTCGACGGCGCTATCAGCGTGCCATCGGACCTCGGTCCTGTGCGGCAGGTGACTGCGGGTTACAATCACTCTTGCGCGCTCGACACGCTAGGTAAGGTCTGGTGCTGGGGATCCGATGACCAAGGCCAGAGCTCAGTCCCCGAGGGCCTCGCCAACAGTACGCAAGTCGCCGCAGGGTACCTTCACACCTGTGCGCTTGCAGAAGCGGGAAGCATCACCTGCTGGGGACGAAATGCCGAATCCGAGTTATCCGTCCCGCAAGATCTGGGTAACGTGGTGAGCCTCTTTGCCGGTGGCCATGGAACTTGTGCTTTGGACGATCACGGAAAAGTGACTTGTTGGGGTGACGATATCTACCTTCCAACCATGGCGGATCCCAGCGCACGCATCCTCGGGGGTGCGTTGGGTGTCCATCACGCCTGTCTGAGCGATGCGGCTGGCCAAGTCGCATGCGATGGACGGGAAAGCGAAGGTCAGCTCGAAGTGCCAGGCGGCCTCAGCCCAATCGTACGGACTGCCGTGGGCGAGTACCATACCTGCGTGCTCGACGATGCCGGCATTCCGACCTGCTGGGGGCGGGCCGACGAAGGCCAAACGAGCGTGCCTTCGGACCTCGGTCGGGTGCTAGAAGTCACGGCCGGGCTAAGGCATACGTGTGCCATTCAAGCGCAAGGCACCATTCGATGCTGGGGGAATAACGCCAATGGCCAGACGACTGCGCCCAACAGCCTCGGTCGAGTCGTGCACGTCGCTGCAGGCTACCAACATACCTGCGCCATCAACGACGAAGGCTCCTTCGCGTGCTGGGGTGACAACCAATCGAGCCAGACAACACCATACTACTTCGAAGGTCCAGCGGTCCAAATCGCGGCTGGCCTCGGACACTCCTGCATGCTCAACGACCAGGGCAACTATTACTGCTGGGGTCGCTCCTACAATTGGCTGGACGAAGCACGTGCCACGGTCCAACTGACCGCGTCAGGCAGGAATACCTGCACTGTTTACAAGGATGGCCAAGGCTCCTGCTTTGGCCTCTACGGTACCAATTGGCTTACTGTCCCCGCTGGACTAAGCAACATCAGCCAGGTTTCCGCAGGTAGCTCGCACATCTGCGCCGTGCATGGCGATGGCGCGGTGTCCTGCTGGGGGAACAACTCGAGCGGACAGACTGACGTTCCCCAGGGTCTTGTCAAGAGCGTGCAAATGGCCGCAGGTGGCATTCACAGCTGCGCTCTCGACGACCAGGGAAAGGTCTCCTGTTGGGGAGGCTCACCGATGATCCTGCCCGGCGAACTCGGCCACACAACGCAGATCGATGCCGGGGAAAGATACACCTGTGCCCTCGACGATCAGGGCAAGGTCTCGTGCTGGGGCTTCGACGACGAAGGCGCAACGAGCGTGCCTGGAGCTCTGGGAAGGATCGGCGAAATCGCGGCTGGATCGTACCACAATTGCGCGATCGACGACCAAGGCAAGCTGACCTGCTGGGGGCTGAACGACTGCGGACAGGTCTCCAGCTTCAATCAATAACGCTTCGCGTTCGCGGCGGACTGACCCTGAATGTTGCACAACAACGACCGAACGTAGGGGGAGATTGCCCTTGTTTCGGTAGAAGCAGTCGTGACTCGCAGCTGTGCTCGCGAGTCACGACTGGGAGTTCTCGCCTACAAAATCTGCGGCGTTTCAAGCATGCAGGCGGCGCTGCAACCGTCCTTGGAGTTCTGGTTACCGTCGTCGCATTCCTCGTAGCCAGACTGCAGATTGCCGTCGCCGCAATGCGGGCCGAGCACACAACCTTTGGCGCACTCGCCGTAACCGCCGGTGGGATTCGGCCCGCCGTCGCATTGTTCAGGAGGCGATTGGGTCACGCTATCGCCACAACGGGGCCCAAGCTTGCAGTTGGGGCCACATTCCCCGTAGCCGCCGTCGTTGACCCCATCATCGCATTCCTCGCCGGTAGTCGAATCGACAATGGTATCGCCGCAGACACCTTCGAAGCGGCAATTCGAACTGCAGCCGTCACCGTTGCTCGTGTTGCCATCTTCGCATTGCTCTCCGAATTCTTCGGACAGAACATTGTCGCCACAACGCGGACCCAATACGCAGCCGGGGCCGCAGTTGCCGTAGGAGCCGTCATTGGCGCCGTCGTCACATTGCTCGGGGTGGTCGGCGTTCCCGTTCAGCTGGCCGTCGCCACAACGCGGAGCAAATTGGCAACTGGAAGTGCAACCGCCGTAGACGCCGTCGTTCTTGCCGTCGTCGCAGGTTTCGCCAAAAGCCGGCTGCACCTCGGCATCGCCGCAACGCGCCGGAATGGCGCAACCCGGTGCACAACCGCTGTTGTCCGTGTTGTAGGCGCTCAGGTTGGTCCCATTGTCGCAGGTCTCGGGGCCGTTTATGATCTTGTCGCCGCAGTAGGGCCCGCGAATGCATCCGGGTTGGCACTTTCCGTAGCCGCCTTCATTGGTGCCATCATCGCATTGTTCGCCAGGAGCCAATTCGCCGTCGCCACAGATCGGTCCGCACACGCTAGCGGCCGCGTTGAATCCGCTCAGGGTCAGCTTGTAAGAGGAGCCCGCGGTTTGGCGTTCCGCCTGGAATACCGCGATCTCGTAGACCTGGCCGTCCTGCAACCCCAAATTCACCGATTGCGTCGTAGCTTTGGTCGTACCTTCAGATGGTGTAATCGTCGTGGTCCCGTTGCCGTCGGCGCCAATGACGATTCGACCACTGATCGGTGTGTGGATCCCGCCGAGATCGACAGCGATCTTGCGGTTGATGAAGACCCATACGTCGTCGTCACCCAAGAAATCGAGCGTGAAGGTTTGTGACTTCGAGAACATGAACCAGTAACGCACCTCGCTGGTAAAGTGGAAGTTGTGGGCCTTTCCTCCACGTTCCGCAGCCCAATTGCCGGCATAAGCTGTTGGAACGAGCGCCGTCACGTAGTCAGCCGTGGGCGTGATGTGCCCGGCAACTTCATCCACCGGAAAGAATACCGGATTGCCATCGAAGCGCTTGGACAAAAATACGCCGTTCCAAACGTTGCCATTCGTCTTACACTCTAGGAAATTGGCCGCGTCGGTCTGACACGGAGTGGGTTGCTGTTGATCGCAAGCGATGTCTGTCGTCAGTGGATCGTCCCAGGAACAGAACGTGCAGGGTTGCGCCTTGCCGGCAGCGTCCGGCACTTCCTTGCCAATTTCACCACACCATTGTTCTGTGGTGGAAGTCCACTGCTCGCCATTCGGACCCCAGCGGTTCACGTAGGCGCCCGAACCATTGTTCCAGAGCTTGAGCTCTCCCGGGTGGGACGAGTTGGTTCCAGAGGCGTCTTTGTACCAATTGGCGAACGAGGCAGCCGTGATCTTGTTCTTGTCGTTGGGGCCGACGTAAACTGGCTTGCCCTTGGCATCGAGGGTCGCTTGCACCATGCCCTTGGTCGGATCGTTGCTGCCGTTGACGCCAGGTTCGAATTCCCCACCCTTGTTGAAATCACGGTACACGACCGGCACTGCCATCGAATCCCCGAGCGCAGGTTGCTTGCATTGGTAGCCGGTTTCGACCTGACAGGTCGAGGAACAACCGTCGCCGCTTCTTGTGTTGCCATCGTCGCACTGCTCTTTCGAGCTGGTGAGCACCAAGCCGTCACCACAGGCAGACTTGCAGGCGCCGGAGGCACAGCCCGGTTCAATCTGACAGAGCGGTGTGCAGCCGTCGCCGAGGTCATTGTTCCCGTCCTCGCAACCTTCAGTGCCTTCGGCCGTGCCGTCACCGCAGCTGGTCTTGTGGCAACTGTACGCACCGGGGTTGCCTGTGCACGCCCAACCCTTCTCCCAGGTGCAGACACTGGAACAGCCATCGCCGTCCTTGGTGTTGCCGTCGTCGCAAGCCTCGTAGGAGATGACGACCTTGTCGCCGCACTTCCCAATGCACTTGGCGCCGGGGTACGGACAATCGTAGCCCTTCTGGACCTGGCAATTGTCGCAACCGTCGTTGGGATCCGTGTTGGCGTCGTCACAGGTCTCGGCAAAAGTAACGCGACCATCTCCGCATGCGTTCAAGTTTAGGCATTTCTTGCCCGGAGTCGGGCATTCGAAACCAGCCTCGGTCGCCTTGCAGTCTGCCGAGCAGCCATCGCCGCTCGCGGTGTTCCCGTCATCGCACTTTTCACCAAGTTCCGTTGACTGGGTCCCATCGCCACACACGGCAACGCGCTTGCAGGGTTTCCCTGGCACCGGACACAGCCACCCGGTTTCCTGGTGGCAAGTTGCATCGCAACCGTCGGCGGCATTCGTATTGCCGTCGTCACAGTTCTCGTCGCCTTTGATGCGACCATTGCCACAGAATTCGACCCGCGTGCAGGGCTTCCCCGCCGCGGGGCAGATGAAGCTTGCGCTCAACACGGTGCAGTCCGCACTGCAGCCGTCGTCAGCTGTCGTATTGCCATCGTCACAGACTTCACCCGGTTCGATCACGCCGTTGCCACACCTGAGGATCGACTTGCACAGCTGACCCGGGGTGACACACTCGTGGTTGGGCTCGATGGTACAGATCCCGGTGCAGCCGTCGCCCGGGATGCTATTGCCGTCATCGCAGGCTTCGGATTCCTGATTGAGCTCCCCGTCGCCGCAGGCTGGACCAGATGCCACGAGCTGGCAGCTGGCGGGCGGCTGCGCACCGAGGCATGGATTGCCCGCAGCCCCACCGGAGCCGCTGAAGATACTCGACGTCCCGCCAGCGCTGGGGTTTACGGATGAACCATTGCCGGTGCCGTTGTTCGTCGAGTTACCGTTCGCACCAGTACCGGCTGACGAATTGCCCGTTGCAAGAAACGACGAGCCACCCGTCGACGAACAGCCGAGCAGAGTCGTTGTCGCGACGTACATACCAAAAATCGATAAGGAACGAAGTCTTTGGGCCATTGGCGCCTCCGAGGATCGACTAATTGCACAGGATACCTTATTGCTGAGGTCTTGTCGGAATATCCCCGTGCCGGCCTCCCAATGCAGTGCATCTCACCCTGCCCCTCGGCGACGGATTCCTGCAGAGGTACTTTTATGCCTTCTGTACATATGCGCGATGCTTACTACCGATTGTGCGACGAGCGGCAGAGGGCTAAGGGACTGGATTGACCGGTGAACCCTGGTTTGGTCGTGCTAGAGTCCCGAGTCTCTCATTTGGTTGCGCATGCGGATCCTGCTCGGTCGCATGCGGCGCGGAAGGATCCTTTCATGCGTGCTGCAATATTCTTGGCTGGTTCAGTAACCTTTGGCTTGAGCGTTTCTGGCTGCGGTAGCAGCTCCCCGGATGCGTCTACTCCTGTGACCACGGGTGGAACTGGTCAAGTTGGCGGCTCGGCGCAGACCAATAACGGCGGCAGCTCGGCAAATGTTGGCGGATCTACCAACAACACGAGCGTCGGCGGTGGAGCGAATCCCGCGGGAGGCTCGGGCAATGCGCCTTCTAGCGGCGGCACAGGCCCGAGTTCGGGCGGCGCCGGGACCATGGTCAACGGCGGCAGCACATCGACTGGTGGAGCCAATGTCGTGGGAGGTAACACCTCGCAAACTGGTGGCACGACAGGCACCACCGGGGGCGCAGCTTCCGGAGGTGCTGGCGCAACAACGGCCGGCGGGAGCACGACTCAACCGACCGGCGGTAGCAGCACCAGCGGGGGCACGACTCAAACGGTTGGCGGCGCGAGTCCGAGTGGCGGGTCAGCATCGACTTGTGCTGCGGCCCCCACCTTGCCGGTTTCGGCGAACGCTTGGAAGCCGTCGGCGACTTGCTTGTCTATGGCGCAGTCGAAGCGAGCCGCGATGAGCGCGGCCCAGAAGGCCGCGCAGATCATTATCGCCGAGCACCCTGCGGTCACGAACAGCGGCATTACGAGCAATCACTACGGGTCAATCTTCGCGGGGGGCCAATCCGATCCGGGTGGCATGACAGCGAACAATAGCGCCACCGCTTGGCGGGATCTGGTCAATGCGAACCACACGGCTGCTGGCAGTGACTGGCCGCTACTCTGGGGGATCGACGCCGTGCATGGGAACAACAATGTGCTCAATGCCACCATGTTCCCGCACAATATCGGGCTTGGTTGTACGCGCAATCCCGAGCTCCTCAAACAGATTGGGCGCATCACGGCGCTCGAGATGCGTGGTACGGGTATCAACTGGACCTTTGCCCCCACTATCTCCGCGGCACTGGATGAGCGCTGGGGACGGACTTTCGAATCATATTCTGAGGATCCTGCGGTCGACGCATGGATGGGTAAGGCAGTGGTAGACGGGCTCCAGCAGGGCGACCTCAAGAACAAACAGAGCGTGGCCGCCTGTGCCAAGCACTTCGCCGGCGATGGTGCCACTCAAAACGGGGTCGATAAGGCAGATGTGACCCTGGACAGCGCCACCTTCCAGAAGCTCTGCGTCGATCAGTACCAGCCCTTGATCAACTACGGTGTGGCGACCATCATGATCTCCTACAGCAAGTACAACGGCACCTCGGTGAGTGCCGACACCGCGCTGGTGACCACGAAGCTCAAGCAGGAGATGGGCTTCTCCGGCATAGTAGTTAGCGACTACAACGCCGTGATCAAGCTGCCCGGCGGTGGTACCGGCGCCAATCCGCTGCCAACTGACGGCCAGATCGCCGCGGCGATGAATGCAGGGCTCGACATGCTGATGATCGCGCAGAGCACCAACGTAACGGCGACGCTTACTAGCCTGACCTCGCGAGCGGGTGGCGCTATCCAGCAAAGCCGCATCGACGACGCGGTGGATCGGATTCTGACGGTGAAGTGCGAGATGGGTATGTGGGACAACTACTCGGCGGCTGCGGACAGCACGCTCACCACTCAGATCGGCTCCGCGGAACATCGTGCGGTGGCACGACAGGCCGTGCGCGAATCTATGGTCGTGCTGAAAAACGAAGGCAATGCCTTGCCTCTTTCCAAGACCGCCAACATATTGGTTGCCGGCACTGCCGCAGATTCCATTTCCAAGCAGTGCGGCGGCTGGACCATCGATTGGCAAGGCCTGGGAGGGGCGATGGGCACCGCAAGCACCACGCAGGGCACTACCATTCTGGCCGGCATGAAGGCTCTGAACTCCAATGTGACTTACAACCAAAGCGGTACTGGCACCGGTGACATTGGTGTGGTGGTGGTTGGTGAATCCCCCTATGCCGAGGAGTACGGCGATGCAACGGATCTCACACTCAAAGCCCGGTCTGCGACTGACGACACCGTGCTGACGACCATGCTTGGCAAGGGGATCCCGATCGTGCTCGTAGTCATTTCTGGCCGTCCGCTCATCCTCGACGCATACACCAGCAATGCCAATCTCAAGGCAATCGTTGCGGCCTGGCTGCCGGGCTCAGAGGGCCAAGGAGTGGGAGACGTTCTGTTCGGTGACTACAAGCCTACCGGCAAGCTCGGTCACAGTTGGCCCAAGACCATGACCCAGATCCCGATCAACCAGAGCGATTCCGACTACCAGAGCGACCCGCCACTATACCCCGTCTGTCACGGGTTGACCTGGTAGGTGGCAACTCAGCGGACTGCTTACACGCGAGCGAATTTTCGCGTCACTCGGAATAGCGGGCTCTAGAGCGGCTCAAATCCCGGCCCGGTCGCGGGCATTTTGTCGGGCGGCCTGTAGCGCTGCCGCCGCCTGGGAGCAAACCTGGGGATAGCGGAGCAAGCGCTCCGCTGCCGCCCGAGCCTGTGAGTCGGTGGGTTCTTGATTCAGCAGGGTCTCGATGTGCGTCAGGGCTTTTTCCGGGGCCTTGGCGTCACCGATGTACAGCTCGATGAGACGGCGTCGCCGTTCGACAACCTCTGCTTTTGGCAAGTGACTGCCATCGAGTGACTTCTCGAGCAGTGCACAGGCGAGCCCGAAACGTCCAGTATTTCGGCAGTGCGTTTCCAGCACGCCAAGCAAGGCCTGGCATACAGGTAAGAGCACGAGCAGTCTTTGGCACGCTTCGTCCGAAAGAGGCGATCGACTCGGCAGCAGGGAGACCACATCGATAGCGGCTTTCGCGAGCGCTCCTGCTGGTTTCGGCGGATTGGCAGCAACTAACGCGTAGAGTTCGGCGAGCCGGACCCTGTCTTCTGCCTCACTGAATCTGCGCTCGAGACGAGCGAAGGCATCACGATGATCCGAAACCGACTCGAGAACGCGCCAGAGAAAGCCCTCGGCCGCGGTGCCGTCGCCAACAATACCCTGAAAGAAATCAGCGGCGTGCAAGAGCACGCTCCCGCGTTCTTCGGGGTTGAGCTGCTTCAAGCGGCGGTCCAGGGTGATCTTTTCGTAGGCCCGGGTAAGCTCGGGTTCTTTGCCGTCGCGGGCGGCAGCTGCGTGCAGCCCCTCCCAAGATTCAGGGTGTAGCTCACCGGTCTGCAGCTCCGACATGAGAATCTCGAGCGCAGCGTCGGCGTGTTCGAGGTAGCGGTCGACGCTCAACTGAAGACGCTCAAGCCGCTGGGCTCTGGCCTTCTCGGCAGTAGCGGACATCATCGGCGAATGGTACTGCATGCTTAGGTTGGACGGGGAGCGGGCAGGCAATCATGCTTGTTCTTCGTGCATCGCGTGTCGTTGAGTTCGACCCGGAAGCCGGCTTCGCCGGATTGGTGTCCGACGGCACGCGACGCTGGGGCCATGGGGTGGGTGTTAGGACATCTGCCATCTCGACGAGGTTTTTCGCTGACAGAACCGAACAGTTCTTGCTGCAGCGACCAGAGGACGCCGGAAGTGGCCGCGACGCGGGCACCTGGCAACTGTGACTGCGCCGAAGGTGCGGTGAACGGGTGAACCTTCTCCGTTCCTCAGAAGTCAACGGAAAAGCTAAGCCACTGGATGACTTGGTGCACCTATGATGCAATGGTGTTCCGCCATGGACACGCACGAGCCACTCGACATCAATCGCTATCGAGAGCCATTGCTTGGCCATATACGCAGTATCGTGAAAAGCCCGATCGAGGCCGAGGACTTGCTTCAGGAAGTGTTCATCAGACCGCATCAGGGCATTGAACAACTCCAGGCGGAAGCTGCGCTTCTGACTTGGCTTTTTCGCATCGCATCGCAACGCATGGAAGTGTGGACCATTTGCGCAAGCGTGGGCGTCAGCCGCTCGTGGTCGATGCGCTCGAGCCCGACGACCTTGCGACTAGCGGCAATCTCAGCCGCCGTCATTACGGCGGCTGAGATTGCCGCAGTATTGGAGCTCACAATGGCCAACGTGAAGTTGCGACTGCACCGAGCTCGCGCGAGGCTAAAGGCCGCACTCGAGTTGGGCTGCGTGCTCTCCTGCGACTGTCGCGGCGTGCTCGTTTGTGAGCCAAGAGAGAACTGAGACTGCGTCGGGGGCGGCCGCTGCAGAAATATCCCCGTGTTGGAGTGCGAGCGCCTGCGCGAAGGCGATTCGAGCTGAAGCGATCGCAGTCACCCCGATACCGCGTGTCGGATCCCTTTTTGGCCTTGTACACAATTGAGACGCTTGTGAAATATGCGAACTCGAGCGCCAGTTTTGACAACTCAGATGGTCATCGAATTGTCGCAGTTTGCACGACAATTGCTTGCGCTTGGCGATTGCACGGCCCGAGCATGAACGATCTTCATGTTGGTCGGAAAATTATCGACGTTTGACAGAAGTAGATCGAGGTTGCCGAGCTGCTCTGCACGAAGTAGATAAAGAGCTAAAGTAGAGGTAACCCAACCAATGTCTAAAAGGTTCCGCCACAGCGCGACCGCTTCCCTCCAACTCGCGACCGCGTTGCTCGCGGCTTCACCGTGCTTTGCTGGGAGTTGGGCGAACAACGCGCCCTTCGGGGCGACCCTTCAGGGGGACCTTTATAGCCCCACCACACCAGGCGCATCGCCTGCGGTTCTTGTCGCGATACATTACTGCACCGGCAACAAGGCGGGCGTTCACAGTTGGTTCGAGTCTGCCGCAGAAAAGAACGGCTTTTACATCATCGCGCCAGATGCTGGTAAGCAATGCTTTGATTCAAGTGCCACCCGCGGCGGCGATAGGGACGCCATCGTCAAGATGGTGCAGTATGTGATCACTAACAAGAGCGCCGACAAGAATAGAGTCTTTGCCGCGGGATTGTCCTCGGGCGGCTGCATGACCAATACGCTTCTCGCCATCTACCCAGATGTCTTCGCTGGCGGTTCGGCGATGCCCGGTTTTACCGCCGGAGGGTGGCCCGCTGGCGACACCTCCTGCACCAAGTGTTGTACGAGCAACTGCCCTCAAATCAACACCGACGGCAAATATTGGGGAGACATAGCGCGCAATGCCTTTGCCTTTAGTGGCACTCGCCCCTGCGTTCAAGAATGGGTCGGCGGTGGTGATCAGTATCACTTCAACGACTGGCTACCTGCTGTGGCAGCGCAGTTTCAGAATCTTTCAAACCTGGGCAGCGGCACCGCTGGAACCGGCGCTCCGAGCGGGTGGACTCGGACCGTCTACAAGGACGCCTCCGGAAACGTGAGGCTAGAAACCAACCTCGGTCCGGCAAGCCAACAGCATGATCTGTCTTCTGCTGGCCTATTTGGATACGTTGTAAGCTTCCTCGGTCTAGACAAGCCCTCTGGCAGTTGTGGCATTGCCAGCACCGGCACGGGCGGTGCTGGCGGCGCGGGCCCTACAACGGGTGGGACAAGTTCAGCAGCTGGCGGTTCATCAGCCACTGGTGGCAAGGCAAATGCCGGTGGAACGACGAGCACCGGCGGCACAACAAGCACCGGCGGCACAACGACGGTAAACGCTGGCGGTGCGGCGACGAGCACCGGTGGCAAGGCGAACGCCGGTGGCACGACGAGCACTGGCGGCAAGGCGAACGCCGGTGGCACGACGAGCGCCGGTGGCACGACGAGCACCGGTGGCTCCGCGATCACTAGCAGTACTGGTGGCAGCAACCCAAGCAGCACGGGGAACGGTGGTGCCGCTCAAACCGGCGGGACCAGCGCTTCTAGCACCACTGGCAATGGCGGCTCCACGACGACGAGCAGCAATTCGTCGTCCGGCGGGGTGTCATCCAGTAGCGGAGGGGCTAATTCCAGCAGCACGTCGACGGGATCGGGCAACACTACCTCGACCGGCACAGGCACCTTGACACCAGCCGATGCTGGTGGATGCAGCTGTCATGTTACTGGTCACCAATCCGGTGGGACTCTGTTCGGGCTGATCTTGGCCGGCTTCGGCACGCTATTGCGTCGTCGACGACGAAACGTCGCTTAGGTCTTTGATCCAAATTACGCGGATCGAGATTCCTGTGCTGCACTTCCAAGAGTCGATTGGCGCCTACACCCGCACGTTCCTAACTGGAATCCCGAACCCGATGCGGATGAAGTAGCGCCAAGGGCAGGGCCTGCGGCTTGCAGGATCAGAATTGTCCGGCGAACAGTAACCCTGCGTCGCGTGGACCCACGGCCGGAACGAGTCGCGCTTGCACAGGCGACTCAGACGACTTGGGGCCCCCAACGACGTAAAGCGTAACGCCCGTTGCCAGCAATGCCCCACCGGCAATAAATGCGATAGTTGCTAGGTTGCCTGCTTTGAATGCATCTTGCCTCTTGTTGTAGGCGTCCGTCGTCGTACAGCCGTCTGCTGGGCAGGCTGAGGCTGTACTGCTCTTGCCGCTAATCGCGGAAATTCCAAAATACGTACCTAGACCAACCCCGACGACACCAACGCCGCCCACGATCAGGCCAACCATACGCAGTGTTGATACGCCCTCGGTCTTTTGCGCGGGCGCGGTGCCGGAGGTTGAGCCCGTTGGCTGCAGCGCCAGGCCGGCTTGCACGGGAGCGTTCGGCAGGTTGGATTCCGCGGCTTTCGCCTGCGTAGCGGGCTTGAGCTCCGGCACGCTGATGGTTTTCTTCTCGCGATCGCCTCCAACCTCGAGGGTGGCAAGCCAAGTTTCGCGTCCGGGCGCCGTCGCTTGAATTCGATGCTTCCCGGCGTCTACAGGCGCTGCTGTTCCCCAGGCGCCGCGTCCCACTGCAACGCCATCGAGTTTGATTTCTAGCCCATCGATTGTGGTGTTGGCGAAGCTCACCTCAAGCGTCAATTGCGAAAGCTGGGGCTGTAGGCGATCGGCCGCCTTGCGCCCGGCTTCGGCGCGATCCTTTCGGCCTTCTTGTTTGGATCGGCTTGCCACATCGAGGTATTCGGCCCAAGCGGTCGCCAACTTGTTCTGCTTTTCATGGCACATCGCCAGAGCAAGCAGTGCACCGGTTGCAGGATCTTGGTGGTAACTTTCTTCGAGTTTGGGGCACGCCTGATCGTACTTGCCTGTTTTCATCAGCGACTTGCCTTCTTGGAAGAGGGCTTCTGCTGTCGCCGACTGCGCCGCCGCAGGGCGTGTTACAAGAACACTAACTATGGAGACAAATCCTAGAAGCAACGACTTTGCTCGCATCTTGCAACTACCTTCGATCATCAATGAGGTCTTCTGAATTGGGGGCTACGGCGCGACCGGGCCGTACGATCGCACCTTGGCGTTTTTGAGCTTTGATATCGGCTGCGCGTGGCGATGGGAGTGCTGTCTTTGCACCATCAGCAACCGGCACCTCTCTGGCGTCAATGGCACTAGCAATGGGTGCTGCCTTAGCGCTGGCCGTGGTCACCGGCGTTACCGCTGGTAGAGCGATGGTGGCTTGATCTTGCGGAAAAGTGCTGGTCATGCGCTCTTGCGCTGTGGGCGCACCCGAACCTACTGCAGTCACACTCGGGCGCGACCCGAGAACCCAGCCGACGACACCTACGGCCGCAACGACGAGCGTACCGAGTACCCACAGCACAGGTCGATGTGACTTGGCTCCGGCCGCAGCGCTCGTACGGTCCCATGCCACGTGATCCGTGGTTCCCGTCTGTGTACGTGCTGCTACGGGCTCGTGTCGATTATCGACCGCCGCTTGTAGAAAGGCGGCCGCGTGAACTGCAGGCGAGGTCTGGGCCACTAGGGGTATGATTCGTGAGATCGTGTCGAGCGACAGCTGCGCGCTTGCGGTACCATAGGGTGCCAGTGCAAATGCCACTTCCGCGACATTGGCGTAGCGCCCTTCGCGGTCCTTTCTTAGGCAGCGGCTAATGACTTCCCAAAGCCCGCTTGGCACGGCAGCGTTGACCTCGGGAAGCGGATGCGGTTGCTCTTGCACGATCCGAATACAGAGTTCAGCCAGAGTTTCGCCGGTGAACGGCGTGGCTCCTGAAATCAACTCATAGAGGACGATTCCAAGTGCCCAAATGTCCGCGCGGACATCGACGCTACGTGTGCTCGTGAGCTGTTCGGGAGCCATGTAGAACGGTGTTCCAAGCGTCGCACTCGTGCTCGTCAGGTTACTGACTCCGGGCGTCGTACTACCGATTTTTGAGATGCCAAAATCGAGGACCTTCACGCTCGGTCTGCCGTCGGGTTTCTTTGCCAGAAACAAGTTGTTGGGCTTCAGATCACGGTGCACGGTCCCAGCTAAGTGCGCTTCAGCAAGCGCTTCACAAGCCTGCAACACGTAGTCAACAGCCGTGGCAATCGGGAGTGGACCTTGGCTCTCGAGCACTTCTTTCAGGTCCGTACCCTCGAGGTACTCCATGACCATGTAGGGCGAGCCATCGTCGAGGGTGCCGACGTCTGAAACGCGGACCACGTGCTCGCTCTTGATTTGCACGGCTGCTTGCGCCTCGCGCAGAAATCTGCCCACGATCTCTGGGTTCTCCAGCATGCTGGGATGCAGAAATTTGAGGGCAACCTTTTGATTTAGCTGAATGTGATGACAGGCAACTACGTAGCCCATTCCGCCGGTGCCAAGGATCTTGTCGACCTTGTACTTGCCAGCGAGTACCTGTCCAAGTTGAACGCCAGAGTTCACGGGTGGCCTTTCCATTTCAGCGGAACCAGGCTGCTTTGACCTGGTCACCGTCGAGCCATACCAGCAGTGCTATGCCCGTTGGGTGCATAGCGATGACTGCGGAGCCACCCGTAGTCGTGAATCTCTCCGGGCTCAGATTGTTGCTGGCCTTGTTCCAAGTTCCCGAAGGGAGGGTGGCAACGTACCTGTCGCGGTAGCAATCGCCTCCGTTGTAGGAGGTACACCAAACAGCGATGGCGTTGCCGTTGAAGTCCAGGCCAACGCGCGGTCGTTGTTCGCCGTTCGGGTCACTGTACTTCGCGGAAGCCGTACGGTCGAAATCAAGCGTGCCATAGGTTGAGCCCTGACCGTACCAGTCGACACCGCCCGGCTTGTAGAGGCGATCTTCAATCGCGCTCTCGCTCGCCGAAACGGACGTCTCCATCCATAAGGTCATTGCCTTGCCGCCATAGTTTACGGCGAGCTCCGGCATGCCAACGTCGTTGACGATAGGAGCGGTAAATCCGTAGGTTGAGCCGATCTGCTTGGCGGCAGATGCACTGAAGGTACCGCTTGCGCCTGCGGCTCTTTGATTCCACCAAATCTGACTGCCATTCGTTCTGTCGTAGCGGGCCCAAAGCGCGATGAAGTTGCCACTGCCGTCAACGGCAATACGGTGCAGTCGTGGCGGTGCACTAGTAGCGTTGTTTTCGATGGCGGCATTTGGGGTGATGGCCTGTCCTGGTTGCCATGTCAAAGCCATCGTGTTGGAACCACTTCCGGCAATGTAGCTATACAGGCCAACGGCAAATCCAGAGCTGTCGACGGCCACCGCACAGTTGTCCACGTTGGTGTCGAACTTGGTCGCGACGCTCCATGAATTGCCGCTCGCGGTAAATCGGCTACCCCAACCGGCCTGCGGCGGTGGGTTCGACATGAATGCCGGGGGGGTCTGGACCCAAACCAGCACGGCGTCCCCGGTACTTGGCACAATGGCCATATCGTGGGTGCCTGGAAACGGGCCCAGCCCAGTCACGTCGTCCGTCGAAATCTTCGCTGGCGTGGTCCAAGCGCTGCTGGCGAATCGACTGGCATAGGCTCCATAGACGGGCATTCCAGTGCTAATGGGCAGCCGTTGTCGCCACATGAGTAGATAGTTGCCGTTGTCGTCGGCTCCGAGGTGCTGTGGCATTCCGTCTTGCGTACCGTCCGTCTGAACTCGCTCTGACCCGGCCCATTGCGCACCGTCTGCCAGCCAGCGATCCGCCCACACCGTTTGTGCAGTGGTATTCTGCCAAGCAACAATCGCGTTGCGGTTATTGCTGATGGCCACGAGCGGGTTGCCCCCAGTGTCAATCGCCGTTGCGGCGTCCCACTGGCCTTCTCGTACCTTGAACGCCGAATTGAGTGGCGCATTCTTGAGCGAGTTACCTGCGGAGTCCTTGATAGCCGCACCCAGCGATACGGTATAGTTGGTATTGAAGACAAGACCCCAGGTTGGGGCCGTCGGCGTAAAAGTTACTTTGGGGCCCACGCAATCAAATCTGCCCGCAACTGCTGTGCTGTGGTCCTTGTCGGAGACTGCAAATGAAGCAGCAGTGATGGAAGTACAGCTGACATCCTCTGAGAACGTCGCGACGACCGTGTCCGTTGGACTAGCTGAAGCGGTACCGTTGGTCGGCGAAATTGAAATGAGAGTCGGTGGCGTTGTATCGGTGGCAGTGGTCCCACCGGTTGGACTTACTCCACCGGTTGGGCTCACTCCACCGGTTGGACTTACTCCACCGGTTGGACCTACTCCACCGGCTGGAACACCACCCGACGCGCGCGAGCCCGCCACCGAAGAGACCCCACCGACTGCAGGCGAGCCACCGGCTATGGATGTTGCCCCACCGCCATTTGGGTTTCCTCCCGTATTCGAGGGAATGGTCCCCGTCGACCCAGCTGTGGTCATGATTGTCGATGATTGACCGCCAATGCTGGACGCGCCAGCGCCCGTCGGTGAAGTGCTGGAAGTGCCGCCAGATGAAGGTGTGCCTGCATTGGTGGTGTTCAATTGCGTGCTAGCACCACCCACTGTTGCACTCGAGTTCCCACCAACAGCGAGAGCGCCGGCGGTTGCCGTGGTGTTGCCAGCGCCAGCCATGCCCCCTAGTGTGCTCATCTTCGGATTGTCGAGACTGATGAGACCATTGCACGCCGTGGTAGCGACCAAACCGAGCGTGAGCGCCGCAGCAGTTCGAGAGCGAAGTGCAAGGCGACTAGATTCTTTGGAAAGCATGAGATGGGTACTCCGATGGGCGGACCTGACGGCGCGTCAATGTGTCTTGACGATGCGGAGGCGTTAGTTATGGCGGATACCTGGGTCTACGGCCAATCGTAGGTATTCTATACCGATGGCGGCGACTCGCCGCGCACAAAACGACCGCGATTCATCAGACATTTAGCCGCGTCTGCCCCAGGCGACATCGGTTGCTGAACGATGTCGTCAACTGGGCAACAGGTTTTCTATTGCAAAATATCGCCATGGGGCGGCCGCCCGAACCGCAATGCTTGGCGGCGTCATCGTCTAGAAGCCTTTTCGCGCACGACCTATGCTCACTTGCCCGTGGCGAGGCCGAACGCCTCCTTGATTCCGCTCGTCAGAAAGTGGGCGCCGATGGCACCGATGAAGATCTGTAGAATGCGCGACATCGCGAGCGAACCCAGTTTTCCGATCAGGCGATGCAGGAGTGTAGACATCTGAAGTATCAACCAGGTCGCCGCAAATACTGCCACGATGCTGGTGGTCGCAATGGCGATTCCATCGCGGTTCAGGACCAGAATGGCGGTGACGACCGCTCCTGGGCCGACGAGCAGCGGCACCGCGAGTGGGACCACTCCGAATTCCAACACGTCCTGGCTGTTGTCGAGGTGCGTTTCCGGCGAGCCGAATGCCACATTGCGCACCGCAATGACAGTGAGCATGATCCCGCCTGCGATTTTGAACTCGGACATCTCGATGCGAAAGACCCGATCCATCACCCACTGCCCGAAGATAGCCAATAGCAGAAGTGTCACGAGCCCTGTTGCCGCGGCGGTGTTGAACAGCCGGCGCCGCGTGGCGGAGTCGACTGCAGTCGCCAGATTGGAGAACAGCGGCAGATTGCCCAACGGATTCACGATGGCGAAGAGGGCAAGAAAGGCGTTGATCCAGAGCTGCATGGTGGGTAGGAGCGTACAATGGATGTGGCGCGGTTTGCATGCGGTTTCCGGTCGCGTGTCGGCGGACGAATCGGGTGTCAGTCATCCAAGCTGGGCGTCCGAATCCCGTGGGTGCTAGGCTCACGGCCGTCGTGGCGTGCCGCGGCCCGGAGGAATGCTCGTGAACGATCTGTCCAGTTTGGAGCCTAAGGACCTGTGGCGATACTTCCTTGAGCTCTCACGCATTCCGCGCGGCTCGCGTAACGAGGCGGCAGCCTCGCGCTGGGCGGCGGAGCAGGGGAGGGCTCTCGGTCTCGAGGTTGAGGTCGACGGTGTGGGCAATGTGCTCATCCGCAAGCACGCCGCCCCAGGCAAAGAGAAACGCGCTGGCGTCGTCCTTCAGGCACATCTCGACATGGTCTGCGAGAAGAACGAGGGGACACCTCACGACTTCCTGCGCGATCCGATCCAGGTCGTTCGGGACGGCGACCTGGTCCGCGCTCGGGGCACGACGCTCGGGGCGGACAATGGGATAGGCGTGGCCGCGGCGCTCGCCATGCTTGCCACCCGCGACGTCTCCCACCCCATGCTGGAGGTTCTGCTTACCGTCGACGAGGAGACGGGCCTTTCCGGCGCGAATGCGTTGAATCCCGGTTGGCTTCGCGCGACTCGACTGCTGAACCTCGACAGCGAGGACGATTGCGAGCTCACCATTGGCTGCGCTGGTGGGATCGACACCACGGCCATTCGGGCGGTGAATTTCGTAGCTCCGGTGCCGGGGCGAAATGTGCTGCGCCTCAAAGTGCACGGCCTCAAGGGCGGTCACTCCGGCGTCGACATCGCTGCCGGTCGTGGCAACGCGCTGCGTTTACTCGGTCAGATCCTCGCCGAATTAATGCACGCTCACGATCTTCAGCTAGGGGGCGTGCGTGGCGGTAACAAGCGCAACGCCATCCCGCGCGAGGCCTCGGCCGTGCTGCACGTGGAGTTGGCGGCGGAGGCCACCTTGGTGGCGGCCGTGGATCGGCTGGCCTGCGAGTGGCGAGGGGCGTTGGGCGCATTCGATCCCGGTCTGACGTTCTCGCTCGAGTCGCTCTCGTCTGGCGGGCAGGTTGCAGACCGCGCGTTCTCGCCAGACGATGCCAGGGCGGTGGTGGGTTTGCTGCTCGCCGCGCCCCACGGCGTGGAGGCAATGAGCCCTTCGATCCCCGGTTTGGTCCAGACCTCCACCAACCTGGCCGTAGCCGAGACCACGGACAGCGCGGTGGAGATCACCTTCCTTACGCGCAGCTCGCTCGACGCCGGAAAGTCCGCGCTCGTGGCCCGCATTGACACGGTCGCAGCTCTGGCCGGATTTCGTGTGGAGAGTACCGCCGGCTACCCTGGTTGGAATCCTGAGCCGAACGCCGCCATCGTGAAGCTCGTGAATGATGTTCACCAAGAGCTATTCGACAAGCCCATGCGCGTGACAGCCATGCACGCCGGCCTGGAGTGCGGGATCATCGGTCCGAAGTACCCAGGCATGGAGATGGCCTCCATCGGGCCAAGTATGTGGGACGTGCACACTCCGGACGAGCGGGTCAGCATTGCCTCGGTCCAGCGGTTCTGGCGGCTGCTCATCGCCATCCTTGGGCGCGCCTAGACAGGCCAAAGTGGAGTCACTTCGCTCGGCTGGCGTGATAGACTGGCCTCGTGCACTTGAAGCCTCAAGTCCGGCTGCGAATGCCCAGGTACCCCGACGTGCCCTTTTTCGGTTGCGGCCGGCGCCTAGCCGCGCTGCTGCTCATGCTCAGCATGGCTTGCTCGAGCTCGCGCACACCTGGAACACGCACGCGCTCCGTCATGGCATCGCACGACACCTTACGTTACCGGCTCCTGCTTCGCGAGAACCCAATCGATCCTGGCGAAGCGTTCCGTTGTCACGGGAGCTGTCAGACCGAGACCAGTCCGAAGGGGTATCTGGAGTGTCTGATGAACTGTCCCGGGTTTGACATCACACCAAACGAATATTGTTCCAAGTACGAAGTGCCCCCCGTCGCGGCGTGCCTCACGGTGCGCCGCATTCCAAAGACGCAGGAGCCTGACCCAGGCCTGGTGGTGCTGGCGGTGGTCGGCAGCTTCTTGCTCGTGGTCGGTGCGGCGTCTCTCTGCAGCTCGTCGAGGTCGCAGTGCGGCTACTATCCTTACAGACCCTATTGAACCCGGCAGTAGCCAACGAAAGCTCAGGGGAAGCTCGACGGCGCGCAACTTAGTAGGCACAGCAGTGGAGCAATAGGCGATTCATTGCGGTGTCATCGCCAACGCCCTGCGGGGCTTCATACTGAATCTGCACCCCGCATACGGCTTCTCCTGCGCCGCAGTTGCGCCTACCTCGCCAGGTGCCCCAGGGACCATCATTGTTGGCGACAAGTGCGGCACCATCACTGCACCAGAAGCGAGCAGCATTGGCACTGGTGTCGTCCCCAACCCCCTGAGACGATTCGACCTTGAGCTCACCACCCGTAATGAAACCTCCAGCTGTCGGACACGTTGCCCAGGAGCTCCAATTACCCCAAACGCCCTCCCAGCCGTTGAGTGGCTCGATGTACGTTCCGCTCGAGTTCTTGCAGTAGAAAAGCACAGTATTGAGCGCGGTGTCGTCAACCGTCGACCCCTGCGGTGCCTCCACTCGTTGGGCGAAGGCAGCGACAAACGTGCCTGGTCGACAATAGATGGCGGGACCGACCAACCCCCACTGCCCGCCTGTCGGCGAAACGACTCGTCTGAAGTCAGCGCGAGAAGTCGTGGTTGCGGGCAAGGTTGAATTGATTCCCAACTGCGCGAGGATGCTTTCTGCGGTAGACAACGGTACCGTTGCTTGGACTGCCGAAATGAAGCGGTTCAGCTGGTCCGTTGCCGCCAACGTAGCGTCGAGGAACGCCTCATCTGCCGCCAATGAACCAGCAAAGTCCTTGTTCATCTGCAGATGAGATGGCGTGCCGGATGGACAATGCAGTGAACCTGCATTGGGGCCCGTGTCACCCGAGTTGTAGTACGTTCCACTGTACCAACCTGCAGGGGCTGTGGCATTGGGATCATTGATGGGCGCCAGAACTCCCGGATCATGGGTTTCTACCCAATTCGAATGGGCATAGAAGTCCTCCGCCGCGTGCAGCGCATAGCCAAGGGAATTGAATATCGTTTCGTACTGTTGAGCATCGCCAGTTTGGTACCAGCTGATGGCCGCTTGCACGGCTTGGTTGAGATTCTCAATGATCCAATCTCTGGATTCGTTCCAGTAGCAGTTGTCGAAATGACTTCGGCTCTTGCTGTTGGCCACACTGTTCGTGTCGCCAATCGTGGAAACGTTCTGCAGCTGCTGCGCGGTGCTGGCGCTAACCCACGCTTCTACGCCCGCACGAGTGGTCTGCTGGTGTCGAGTTGCAGACAGCTCTTGCTGCGTTGTGGCAACCTCACCTTCGTCGACTGTCGATTCATCCACTGGTTGTATGCCACAAGCACTCAGACTCATAGCCATGGCGGTCAGCGTAAAGTACCCGCTTCGATTCATGGAACCCTCCCAGGTGTCAGACGATGTTTCTGCGCGAACCACCCGCTCCTACCACAAACTCGTCGTCAGTAAAATCCAACAAGTAACGAACAGTCAGTAATCCTCATGGTTGAAAGAGGAGCAACAGAGAATCTCCGGGGATCCCCGCCAGATTCGGGATCTGACGCCTGGTTTTGGGGTGCTAGCGATACTATGCTCGCAATCCAGCCGAATCGACGAAGGAAGGAAGTGCTGGATGCTGCGGCTGCAGAAGCTCAAGCCCCGCCCCTAGTCGTGGACGTTGAGCGTGGTCCGGAGCATAAGCTCCTTGGCATTGGGGCCGACCATGATGGTGTAGGCGCCGTTGTCGATAACATCTTTACCGTTGGAGCCGCCTTCCCAGTGTCGCAGATCCTGAATGCTTAGCGGCAAGGTGACCTTTGCTGTCTGGCCAGCTGCAATCCGGGCCTTCGTGAAGCTCTTGAGCTCTTTCACTGGACGCTTGCCAGTGATGCCCACTCCAACAGACGGTCCGGCGACGAACAACATCACGACCTCTTCGCCGTCGACTAAGCTCGTGTTTTTGACGTCGACGACGTAATTGACCACGTTGCTCTTGCCAGTCGTCGCACAGGCTGGGGTGAGCGGAGTAAGGTTCGAATACTCGAACTTCGAGTAGCTCAATCCCCAACCAAACGGGAATACTAGGTTTCCAGACTTGTTTTCTTTGTCATAGTACCGGTAGCCAAAGAAGTAGTCCATCTGGGTACTGAGGACGCCGCTGCTGAACTGCGGCAGGTCCGCTTGTTTGGGCCAGGCGAGCGGCATTTTGCCGCTGAAGTTGGCCTCGCCAAACAGCAGCTTACCAAAGGCATCCCCAGCGCGCTGACCAGCATATCCAGCCCAAATCGTGGCCTGATTCTTGTTCGCGTGAGAGAGCCAGGGCAGGTTCACGATTGAACCAGACTCGACGATGATCGCTGTTGGCTTGTTGAGATTGAGCACCTGGTTCACGAAGTCCTCTTGGACCGAACCGATGGACAGGCTATTCCGATCGCCGAGGGAGTCGATACTGTATTCCTCGCCCTCGTCGCTAGCCGTGAGCCCAACCACCACGACGACGAAGTCAGCTGCCTGTGCTGCGGACACGTCACTGCCAGTGGTTACAATGCCAGCGCTGATGCCATGCCTTACCGCGGCCGCCTGGATGCCTGCGAACGGACCGACGCTCTTGGCGGGGTCGGGATTGACGCGGCTACTGCCCCGATCGCCGACGTTCACGTCGGAGGCAAACTTCAACCTGTTTCCCGTCGGCGGGAGCGAGGTCATGCCGCTGACCCGCATGTCAACTTCCAATCCCACGACGGCGATGGTCGTCGCATTCTTGATCGGAAGCACCGGCGCCGAACTGTCCGGGGGCCCGTTCCTCAGCAGCACGGCGGACTTGAGCGCGGTTTCTTCTGCCAGGGCCAGGTGATCGTCGTTGTTGACGATTGAATCTCCTGACAGCGCGGTCTTCACAGTCCCAAGCCCCCAAGGGCTATCGCTGTACACGGTGTTGAACCGGAACTTCTGCTCGAGGACACGGCCCGCTGCTGCGTTGATATCTGCATCGGTGATGGTTTGTTGAGTGACCAATGCCGAGAGTGCTGGGTAGTTTAGGCCCCAGGGTACTTCGATGTCGAGACCAGCCCCGATGGCCGCGGCAGCTTGAGACTGAGCTGTGGGGGCGTCGAGTGGGCCTTGCCCACCGGGCATGGCCCACCAGTCGCTGATCACCAGACCTTTGAACGCGAACCCGCCCTTGTCCACCGGTCCTCTCAGGATGTCCGTGAGCAGGTGCTTGTTCCGCGTGGACTTCGTGCCGTTGACGATGTTGTAAGAAGCCATGATGCAGCCCACGCCACCCTCGCGCACGACCATCTCGAAATGACGACCGTAGATCTCGCGTAACGTTTGCTCATCCATCAGAGCGTCTTGATCCGCGCGATTCCTCTCGATGTTGTTGGCGGCAAAATGCTTGGCGCATGCGAGCACATGCTGCTGAATCCCCGCGGCTAGTGCCGAAGCCATTCGACCCGTGTGGTACCCGTCCTCACCGTACGTCTCCTGGGTTCGGCCCCAGTAGGGATGCCTGATGATGTTCATGCAGGGAGCGAGCAACACGTTATTCTTTGACCCCATGGTCTCGTCCCCGAGAGCCTCGCCAACACGGTACTCGAGATCCACATCCCAGGATGCCGCTCGGACTGACGCCGTAGGGAATGTCGTGGAGTAGTCTCTGCCGTTACTCGGACGGTTGTCTTGCCCGGCTTCCAAGTTCACTCCCCGACCTGCATCGCGGTACCTGAAGCCGCGCAGGGTCTTGCCGTTGCTGAGGCTCACGTCCTGGCTGCGTTCGATGTCATTATAGTCGTGGTTCGGGCTGTCCGGGACCCCGTACAGCTGCTTGATCTTGTCGTCGAGGGACATCGAGTTCAGCAGGGTCGTGACGCCTGGATCGCGCGCCGCGGTGTAGCCAGGTCGGGTCGGAGAAGCAGGAATTGTCGCGGCAGGGCATTCGGTTGGACCCGTACCAGCCGTCGACGTGCCGCCCATCGTCGAGGTGCCCGAACTGCTACCACTGGACGTCGCACCGCCTGCCCCACCAACGCCATTGCCGCCCGTCGTCGAAGTGCCGGAATGGCCACCAGCGGACGTCGCGGCACTGCCGCCCGTTGTCGAAGTGCCGCCGGTCATCGAGGAGCCTGAATTGCCAACACCGGATGTCGCTCCACCGGTTCCACCTACCGCGTTGGATGTTGCACCCCCAGCGCCTGAGCCCTCCAGCAGTACAGCCCTGCCATAACAACCCGTGGCGACGAACACGATAAACCATGAGCTTGAGATCTTCATAGTGGCCTCCGCAATCGATGGGGCATATCCCCCGTCCCTACCCGGCTGATCAGAAGTCCGTCACTTCGCCCAATGCTTCGAGAATCGAAGTAGCGCGACGCACTTGCGCGGCATGTGGAAAGCGCGCCACCATTTCACGCGCTGCAATAGCCGCCGCATAACGATTGCCGAGCTGCAGTTGCGCTTCAATCCGGAGGTAGAGAGCCTCCGGTGCAAAATGTCCAAAATCAGAACGACGGTCGTATTCGTTGACGCGCTGAAGCGCACCGGACGGATCGCCCGAACGGAGCCGGACTCGCGCGACATCGATGAAAGCGATCTCTTCGGCTAAAACCAACTCGGGCTGCGTCGGATCCGGTGCTTCTGCTGGAGTTGTCAGCCGCGGCCGCGGCGTCGAAATCGAGGTTATTGTTAGGCTATCTGGCGGTGCGCTTGTGGGCGTTGGCGAAGCCGCACTGACCAACGGAATAGCGTTCTCCTCTGAGCTTCTTCGCGCCAGTGCGGTATTGGGCGCAGGCTTGGCACCAACACGACGTTCGACGGCCGCGCGAGATTGCGGGACGGATTCTGCACGAAATCGTTGAACCCCGACCGCTGCCCCGAGCATGACGCTGGCGCTTGCCACCCCAATGGCGGCGCATTTCGCGATGAATACGAACGCCGATGAACCTGCTGCCTGAGCTGTTGCTCCCAATGCGCCCCCCATGGCCGTTGAAGCCAATGCCGTTGCACTGACGGCCATAAGGGTGCGCTGCATGCTCTGCCGACTGGGGCTTTCCTCGAGGCCGGCGCGCAGCAATGCACGGGCGCCGGCAGGAGCTCCTCCGACCAACCATCGCGTTGGTTCGCTCATGGCGTTGCTCCTCCAGTTTTGATTGGAAGCTCCGTGTGCTCGGAGCGCGCCATCAGCTCCGCAAAACGCTCGCGAGCTCGCCGCAGCCGCGATGACACCGTTCCCTGCGGGATCCCGAGCGTCGCTGCAATCTCGCCTTGATTGAGCGACTCGAGTTCGTACAAGAGAAACACCGCTCGCAATTCCCCGGGGAGTTCACTGAGGATTTGGTCCAGGCGCGATCGCGCGCGACGTTGTTCCAGGAGTTTCTCTGGGTTGGGATTCGAATCGACCGGCTCTTCGCAATCCTGAAGTGATTGCTGGGGGTGGCGGCGCCGATCGCGATACACCTTGCTCGTGAGAAATAGCGCAGTGCGGTAGAGGTATGGACGTTCAAGACCCACGATGATTTCGTCGATCCGCTGTGCAGCGATCATCATAGTGCGTTGCGCTACGTCGTCGGCATCTGCTGCATCGAGGCCGTAGCGTCGCACCAGCCGCCATACTCCGGTGAAGTGTTCGCGAACCACCTGTTCAACGCGCTCCGACTGAAGCGAAGGAACCGAGTGCGGCTTTATGGCCGATTCACCATCCGCGTCACGTAGCTCGCAAAGCATCAGGCGTTTCATCCCCAACGTCGGCTCGGCTGATCATCTGAACGACACACCGACCGACCACGCTGCCCCAAAGGCCACCATTGGGATGTGATGGATTTCACTCGACGGGACCAGGGTGACGAACTCGCGCCTCAAGAACGGAAGCCGAATTGATGGCGAAAAATCGAAGAATATGTGGTCACCTTCCACTCGAACGTGAAGATTGGAGACCGAGGACGACCAGAACATGACATGGCGTTTCGAGGTGGTTTGGGTCGCTGCGGCGGGTATGCCTTCAGCCAAATATCGCCCGAACTCCAGCCCCGAACAGAAAGCGAAAGTGAGTGCGGTTGGCGCGATGAGCACCCTACCCACGCATAGTTGTGCCTCACTGGCGAGCAGTTGAAAATGGGCGCCGTCTTGACGCTGGCTCGTCGCCAAGGTCCCTCGGTCATCAGTCCACGTCGCCGCAACGCGGAAGATCGGCAGTAGCGGCCTAGGACCCAATCCCCATTCGACCCCAGCCCCCACAGCGGTACCTGGCCCCACTAGTCCATGTACAATTCCCACCCTGAAGCCCACTTCATGAGTGTAAGGCGGCCTAGGTTTTGGCGGAGTTGGTTCTGCTTTCGGCGAATCGTGGTTCGATGCGGCCATCATCGGTTGATGCACTTGCTCAACAGGCGGCTCTGGCTGCGGCGTGACTTCGCGTGGCCGACTGCTGCTATCATCCGCGCTATTCCCAGTGGTAACGGTTTGACCCGTCGCTTTCGACGGCGCAACGCCAGGCGTCTCGATGGCAAGCGCAGTCACGAACGCCATTCCGGTAACCACCTCGTCGCAGCGGCTGGCGCGCACCACGCGCATGACGGAACGGCCGGTCTCGTCGTCAAACTCCATTCTTCCGAGGATCTGATCCCCGTCGGCCGCCAAGGTAACCGAAACGACGCTGCCCAATCTAGCGTCATCCGTCAACGATGCTGCAGGCACGCGCCCCAAGAGACGCTGAATGAATGCTGCCCGATCGGGACAGGTTGGTGGTGCGTGATACGACACGAAGAGCCTCGACGGCACCTTTGCCGCACCTGCAGGCGCCGTGGCAGTGGCGAGCACAAGAAGCACCGACGCTGCCAGGAGCTCTGCCTTCGAGATTGCGACACTGCTCGCCATTGGCGGCACCCTATCACGGTGGTCATAGGGAGTGATCCGCGATTATCCATTCAGAACGCGCCGTGTCCGGTCTGAGAGCTCGCGTCCTACTGGACGCCGAATCACACGCTATACCGGGTTTCTGCGCGGCGCTCGGGCAAGCAACTTTGGCTGGGTCGTCGCGTTCGGGCATGGGGCTGTTAGCATCTCTTGTTCGTGACGCGAATTGCCGCGACTGAAAGCTGGGGGACTGGCTAAAGACGTACAACTGCGCCAAAAGTACCGACTGCTGGCGACAAGGTGAAACTGCTGAACAACCATGCCCAGGCTCTGTTCATCAGCGTGTATGGAGGCGATACTGGAAAGCCGAACGCAGGCGGCGGCGAGGAAGCCATCTTCGTCAGACGCTCACGTGTCGAAGCAGGCTACAGCCGCTTCGACAACTGCGCCATCCCGGCCCAATGAGTCACTCCCTCTGGTGGCTGCAAGAGAGGTGACGGTGGCGCCACCGACCTGACCGCTCCGCACGGCTAGGAGGTCACCCGTGCAGGAACCATCACCTGTTCTCGCTAGACTGTTGGAGCTTGTTCGAAGTCGCAGTATGCCTCAGTTCGACGCCGACGAGACGGCGGGTCTCCCCCACGTGAAGGGGGATCTTACCAACACGGCGTTCCACAAAAAGAACGTCATGAAGGACAGCGACTGTAGCTCGCCGCTACAAGTCGACATCAGGAGGTTGACGAACGTCAGGTGGGAGGACAACACGATTGTCCACCACGATTTGGGCAAAGCTGCAGATGATAGTTGCTTGAACGACTGCGCCAGCTCACCCGTGGCGGCCATTGCTTTCAACGTTGGGTCGTCGGGCGTGACTGGGGGAGGCGGCATCGAGGCAGGTGACATTTACTGGGTCCGGAACCTGCGCCCTTGACGTAGCAGCAGTGCAACTGGGCCGGGAGCGTCGGCGCTGCCTAAGGTCGGCGACGTCGGCGTTGCACGAAGTTCCGATCCGCGACTTTGGCCTCGATGGTCCAGCTCCGGAATCCGCCCGCCGAGCCGTGCAACATGTACGCAACGCGCACGCAAGTTGCAGCCTGTTGCAGCAGAATTCCTGGCCACTCGTTGCATGCGTGGTGGACGGCCAGCGAGACGACTTCATGGTGATTTGCGCGTCAACCGCGGTCGGACCAGCAACACCAGAAGCGACCTTCGTCCCCTACATCTATAAGTGACTTGTCGGCGTCTTGTCCAGCATGATTCTCCGACTTCAATCATCGAAGCAATGAACGGTGATGGTCCGGTTTGGGCGACCGGGCTGCAGTGCGCCAAGACCTTAGTCACTTTCCAGCGCGAAGAAGCCACCGCGCTTCGCCAAGTGGCGCAGCCGCGTCGAATCCTTCTGGAGCCGCGGCCGCAGGCTGTGAAATAGCACGAGCTGCAGAGCACTCTTAGGCCCACAAGCCACCGCGTTTGGCAGAGCAAATGCACTTCGTGTGGTTGTGAATTGGCGCCTAGGCGCTTTCCGCCTCGACGTCCCAAGGGATTGAGACGTCAGCACGCCCCACCGGCACCAATCACTGGTTCTTGAAGCTCTTAGAAAGAGCCCTTGACGTTCAATGCTGCGCCACCGGCAGTATTCTCGACGGCGACCGATACGCCTTTCATTCGCGCGCTCGGCGACGCACTTTCAGATGGGCGGTAAAGGGATAGGCCCACAAAGCCTGCCGCGCCAACGAGTCCAACGATGAAACTTACGGTGCTAACGCGGGCGGCCAATTGAGCCGCGTCCAGACTATCGCGGCCCTGCGCATTGCAGCGATAGTTGGGGCAGTTCTGATCGACGTCGCTCTTCTTGCCAAGCGCGATGGCGCCAGAAACCAACGATGTGGCAATCCCCGCAACTCCAACTCCTGCGGCCACGAACTTCCAGGGTCCAAGCGAATGAGCCGCCTCTTGGGGGGGCTGCGAGGGGGGGGGAGCAGCCGGCCCCTTCACGACAGGCTCCGGTGGTTGCAAAGGCCACGGTACCTCGATTTGCGCGCGGTCGTGCGTTGCGACGCGGAGGTGACGTTCCCATTGTTTCTTCCCCGCGAGTTCTGCCGTGATGACGTAGTCGCCGGGATCGACTGGTTTGCCGACGCCGTACGTGGACGAGTCGATGACGGTGGCGTTCCGCCTGATGACGACGTCCGGTGGCGCCCCAGCGGCCAGGTTGATCGTGATGAACGGAACAATGGCGCTAAGGACCGCGATCTTCTCGAGCGCGAGGCGCCTTCGCTCGTCGAAACTCTTGCGGCGTTCCGGACTCAGCGAAGGCAGCCCATCAATAAGCAACTGGTAGTGACTGATTGCCGTAGCCACCTTGCCCCAGGCGGCCTCGCACTCAGCCAGTGTGAACAGCACACCAGGAAGCGGCTCACGGTCGTAGCTCGCTGCGAGATCTGGGCATGCAGATGCGAATTCTCCGCTGCGCATGCTCGCCAATCCACGGTTGAAAAGTGCCTCGGCTTCGGGCTCAGCCGTCGCAACGCGCGTAGTGCTGACGCAGAGAATCCCAACGGCAATCCCTATGCACCATGTTGATCGCGAAAGAGAGGTCGATTGGGTAGCCATGGTGTCGATTGGTCCCTATGGGTGGCTAGTCACGTCTGTAGAGGCTGTCTGTGTTGGTGGCTCTCGACGGTGCGGATCGAGGTTGGCTGGTAGACCTTGCTCGCTTTTTTTGTGACTCTTGAGCAGGCGCGGCCGATGCGACCGCTGACGCCACCAGTCCGGGCGCCGAGGGCGGCGCTGTTGGTGTTGCTACTGACTCCGTCGAAACGGGTGGAAGCGCAGTCGGGACCACGGCTGAATGTGCTATCGGCGCCGCCGCAGAAAGCCGTGCGACACCTGTCGGCTGGCGAATACCCCGAGGCGCCATTGCCCAAATCAGCACCAGTGCGAGGATCACCCCGATGGCGCCGAGGGCCGTGACCGAGACTCGTCGAATCTTGGCGATCGGCCTCTGCGACAACACTTGTGACAGCTGGTGAGCAGTTCCTAACGATCCGCCGGCTGGGGCTGTTTCCGGCACCGTCGACAGTGGAGGCGTTGACGGTGTTCGGCTCGACGCTGCGTTGCCGGGATCAACCAACGTGGGCCGCGGGGGCATAGACGGTGCCCGGCTTGGCATCACGCTGCTTTCTACTAGAGCAACTTTCTCTTGCCGCATGCGGATCTCGTCTTGCGCAGTCGACGTCACCCATTGGCCAACGATACGTCTAGTGACAGGTCTTATTGCGTGTTCCAACGCCTCCGCCATCGCCCGAGCGGTCTCCCAACGCAAGCTTGGGTTTGCGTCCAGGCCGCGTCGGACGATGGCATCGATTGCCAACGGAATGTCTCGGCGAATGCGACTAGGTGTCACGACTTCGTGTTTCAGCACGCTGTAAATAGTCGCTCCATCGTTTTCACCTTTGAATAACTGCTTTCCGGTAAGAGCCTCCCAAAGCACGACAGCCGTTGAATAGATGTCTGCCGAGCGCGTTGCCGCGACACCCTCCAACTGTTCGGGCGCCATGTAGCTCAGTTTGCCTTTGACTTCCCCGGTTCGAGTCTGATGGGTGTTGTTGGTAGCTTTGGCGATGCCGAAATCGACCATGCGCGTCACTCCATCGACCCCAACGAGTACGTTGTGTGGGCTGACATCCCGGTGGACGATGCTCAGCGATTGGCCGCTCTCACTCGTAGCTTCGTGTGCCGCCTGCAGTCCGTTGAGCATGCCGATCGCGATGTCGACGGCTACCGGAATGGGCGGCAAAAGAGCGGTCTCCCGGCAGCGTCGAAGCAGCGCTGAAAGCGACTCCCCGTTCACGTACTCCATCACGAGCAGGAGCTCCCGTTCCAGGGCAACGACATCCAGCGTGGGGACGACATTGGGATGGTTGATGCGCGTCACCAATCGCGCCTCGTCGAGAAACATGGCGACGAAATCGGGGTTGTTGGCCAGGTTCTCGTGCAACCGTTTGACGGCGACAGTTCGAGAGAACCCCACGGGTCCAATCAACCGACCGAGATGAACGGACGCCATCCCCCCGCATGCGATGGGCTCAAAGAGAGCGTACCTTCCCACGATGCGTGGAAACTCGGAAGTCAAGAGAGGACTCGTCTGACTCATGGCGCACTGCCGGCGCGTCGCGATGTCGCCGACGGACAGCGAACAATCCTATCGTATCGTCCCATTTTCCGCATCTTCATTTCCTCTTGCTGCCTAGGCACCCATCGCCGACCTACGGGTGTAGTCGTCCCAGGTTGTCATCCACTCCACTACCCACCGTCACATTGTATGTGAAGGCCGCATAATGCGATCTGCCCGAAAGTGACCGAGTTGCCCAGCATTGAGCTCCAATTTCGCTTGCTCGGCGCAGAGAAAGTGGCCGTATGAAGCGGAAACCACCGTGACTCTCGCCTTTGTCCAAGTTTCGTAGGGAACGGCGCACACTTAACGACAAGCGGCCTTGGCCAATACGATGAATCACTATCGTTCTGCTGGCGAACGTTCGCATTGGACTTAGTGTCGTCCTGTCTGCAAGTATTGTGGAATTAGTGTGCTACGGCCGTCTTCGAGACAGCGAAATGGAAGCTCGGGAATGAAAGCGACCAGGTGCTCGCGACCAAGTGGAGCATTGACTCTTGTCATCCATGTGGCGTCAAGGGGCGCGAGTATTGTCGCCTCGGGCGCGCTCTTCTTGGCGTTTGGATGTGCTTCCCTGATTGGCATTAGTCACGATTACGGAAGTAGCGCCGAGGACGTGGGTGGCGCGAGTGGCAAGGCAGGTTCAGGCGGAATCGCTCCGTCCACGGCGGGC
>CAYVXY010000010.1:236323-245972 GCA_964454965.1 uncultured Polyangiaceae bacterium
GGCAAGGCAGGTTCAGGCGGAATCGCTCCGTCCACGGCGGGCTCGACAGCGGGTGGTGCCACTGCGGGTGGTGCCACTGCGGGTGGCGTGGGCGGCAAGGCAGGTTCAGGCGGAATCGCCTCGTCCACGGCGGGCTCGACAGCAGGTCGCGCCACTGCGGGCGGCGCGAGTGGCAAGGCAGGTTCAGGCGGAATCGCCTCGTCCACGGCGGGCTCGACAGCGGGTGGTACCGCTGGGAACTGCGCTGCGTGCAGCCATTCGATCGTACTGAATGGTGAGTCGACGACCAGCCTGCATGGCGCTAGTAGCGGAACGGCGTACCAAGATCGCTGCCCGACCAATCAGGTAATCATCGGCTATGCCGGCACCTTGCGCGATGATGTCTACACCGTAAACTCGGTCCCTGTCGTCCAAGTGAGTAGCGTCATTGCAATTTGTGGCACGCTCTCCGTTTCGACGGCAAGTCACCTGACCGTGTCGAGTGAGGGCGGACTTCCACAGCGAGGTGCAACAGGCGCCGCAGGCGCCTGGGTGCAGATGTGTCCGACTGACGAAGTGGTGGTCGGATTCACGGGCCATTCAGGTGCCATCTTGGATCAGGTTGCCTTTGTTTGCGCGAGTTTGAAGGGAAGCACGTCCAATTGCAGTTCCGCAATCGGGACTGGAACGACTGACAGACTTACTCCAGCGGGCGGCGACGGTGGGACGGCATTTACGGACATGTGCCCGTCAGGCCAGGTAGCGCGCGGCCAGAGCCTCCGTAGTTCGAACTGGGTTTACCAGTTCGGCCTGATTTGCAGTACACCGGAGTTCGCCATCACGTGCGGGACGTGAATGACACCTGATCACGCATCCGACACTCCTCAACGTCAGACTCGAGCTCCTAGGGCGTGTCGCGCGAGCGGGCTGGCGATTCGCTCCACGACCTTCACCAGGATGATCGTCGTGTTGTCGCGACCGCCGTGCTGGTTGGCAAGCTCAATTAATCGATAGACCGCAGCGTCGACGTCCGGCTCTTGGAGCAGGACCTCACGCAGTTCCTCGTCGCTCACCATTTTGCTGAGCCCGTCGGAGCACAACATGTAGAGGTCGTCATGCAGCGGCTTGTCCACGATGAGATCGATGACCATCGAGGGTTTTACTCCCACCGCTTGAAACAGCTCCTTGCTATGCGGTCCAGTCATCCCGAGGGCGCCCATGGTGTGATCATGGGTGAGCTGGCGCAATACCGAACCGCGCAAGCGATAGCAGCGACTGTCCCCGACGTGGCCGATATAGACGCGTTGCTTGTTGGGCGAAAACCGCGCAGCAACCATGGTGGTGCCCATGCTGTGCAACTCCGGGTCGTTCTCGGCGACCGCGTAGATGGCTTCGTTCGCCATGTGAATCGCGCAAGCGACCTCGCGACCGCGACGCGGAAGCTCGATATCACTTTCGGTGCGCGCCTCGAACACACCGCGCTCGAAGGCGTCCCGCAGCACATCGACGGCCAGAGCACTTGCCAATTCTCCGCCAGCGTACCCGCCCATGCCGTCGGCAACAGCGAAGAGCGAGCGCTCCCGCAGGACCAGGAGGCTGTCTTCGTTGCGCTTGCGACTCAGACCTTGATCGCTGGCGCCCGTGGCGATGATCAGGATCCGCACGGCTGGCGACGTGACTTCCTCGGTTTCGGCATCTTGCTCGAAGTTCAACTTGACGCGCGATCCGTAGGCATCGAGGTCAGTTCCAGCAGCTTCAGCGATCACAGTCGGAGCAGCGCCGTGGCTGTCCCGTTCGGACCCTTCTTCGGTAGCGCTGGCGTTCCGACGCGCTTTTTCGTACTCCGCGAGCGGAAACGTAAAAACTTTGGTGATCTCCGGGTCATCAACCTCCACTTGGAGTTTCGGCACAGTAACTGCACTCGCCGAGGTTCGCGAGGTTTGCGGCGTGCTCGCTCGCTTCGCGGCAGGGGTCAAATAGCGGCGGAGCCACATGAAGACGCCCAGTCCCACGCAGAGCGCAATGCCACCCAGAATCATCAGATTTTCGATCACCAAAACAGAAATAGGATGCACGAACCGCGAGGACTACGCCAGGCGAATTGGATTTCGCCGAGCGGGGTGCAGGCTGGGTCACTACGCTGCTGCGCGCGAGGTGGACTGCTCACACTGTGGTCCTGCTGCGGCCACACACCCACAGCCTGGCACCTGCAAGGCCCGACTCGGGAAGTCCCGTAAGCCGCGAGAACGCAAGTATCAGCGACTCAAGTTGCGAAAAGCCCGAGTGCACCGCTTCGACGCCGGTGTGCGTCAATTGAGAACGCGCGAGGCGCCAGAGCCCGACGTTGGCACGCCAAATACCACCGTGCAGCGTTCGCGTGAAACACCCGTGGCCACCTACCAACAATCACACGACGCTGGTGCCGCCACACTCGTGCCATCGCTGACCGCACATGCTGAGGCTCCTGGGCGAGGACACACGCCTGGGCTCCGGGGGAGCTCAGCCCGGCCCCGCGCGCGACCGGGCGCCCGCAAAATGCACCTGCTAGCCGCCTGTTTTGCCTCTGATCGCTGCGTTCAGACCGGTCACTCACTTCGTTGATCGACTCCTGCGCGGGTCTCTGATAACAACTTCAGTCGCGGTCTTCGCCGGCCGCCTCTTGCCCACCCGGGGAACCATCGTGACAACCCAATCTGCCACCGAAACTGCTGCGACCACCGAAGCTGCTGCCGGAATCAGTCTCACCAAGGCGGGGGACCGCGTGCCTTTCAGGGCCAAGTTCGCCTACGCCCTAGGCGGGACCACTGACATCTTCGGGCATTGGCTGTATAACGGTATGGTCAACCCGCTATTCAACGTGTTTCTCGGGTTGACACCATCCCAGGTCAGCCTCGGGATGGGTGCCGCACGCCTAACTGATGCGTTCACCGATCCGTTGTTCGGTTGGCTTTCAGACAACACCCGTTCGAAATGGGGGAGGCGTCGACCGTACATATTGTTCGGCTCGATCGCTGCTGGTCTCGGGTTGCCGTGCCTCTTCATGGTTTCACAATCGTGGAGCCATAACGCGATCCTAGCGTTCATGGTCATCTCGGCCATCCTTTACGCCCCGCTCATCAGCTCCTACAACATGCCGTATCAGAGCCTCGGCGCGGAGCTAACCCCCGAGTACCACGAGCGTACCAGCATCATGTCCTGGAAGGCCGTGACGCAGAAGATCTCCGGAATGCTGGTCGGGTACGGGTTATGGTTTGCGAGCCTGCCCATGTTCAACGGCCCCAACGGCAAGCCCGACATCGCACGCGGTACGATGGTGGCAGGCGCCATGTGCGGCGCAGTCATGATCTTGGCTGGCCTGGCCAATTTCGCCTTCGTGCGCGAGCGCTATTATGCCAAGGCGCAGTCGCAGGCCAAGGTCGGCTTCATCGCGATGTTTCGCGACACCTTCAGCTGCCGGCCCTATCTCATCCTGCTGGGCGTTGCGCTCGTATACGCGATCCCGACTGGCTTGGCCGGGACGCTTGGCTTCTACGTCACGAACTACCACGTGTTTTCGGCTGACATGAACAAGTCGGGCCTGATCATGGGCGTAGGTGGCGTTGCCTATGCGGTGTGCGGCATTGCGGGGATCCCTGTGGCAGCGGCGCTTTCTCGCCGTCTGGGCAAACCGAAAGCGTTGTCCATCGTGCTCATCGGCGGGCTTATCGCCTACGGATCCAGCTGGTGGATGTACACGCCCGACGCGCCCTGGCTGAGTGTCGTCTGCGGCGGCTTCAACGGACTGGCCGCGACGGGCCTCTGGGTGATTCTCCCGTCCATGTGTGCGGACGTGGTCGACTTCGACGAAATCCAGAGCGGGAAGCGCCGGGAAGGTGCCTATTCCTCCACGTTCTCCTGGATCCTCAAGCTTGGCTGGTCGGTGGCCGCGCTGGTATCGGGTCCAATCCTGCAGATCACTGGCTTTGACGCCAAGTTGGAAGCTCATCAGTCGGCGAGCACCATGCTGTGGATGCGCGCTTTGTTTGCCGGCATTCCGGTGGTGGCCCTACTCATCGCGGCGATTCTGGTCCATTTCTTCCCACTTACCCAGGCCCGCATGGTGCAAATCCGCGCTGAGCTTGAAGCGCGACGCGGCACGGTCTGAGCTCGTGAGCGTGCCGAGCGTCACGGCGCTCGGCATCTTCGCGCGGTAGCTCGTTCCCGAGTCCTGAAACCGCTCCATCAAACCTGAAACCAAATCTCTGATTTGGTTTGGGGCACGCAGCATCGGTGTTTCTTGGAATTCACTGGGGAGGATGGGGGCTTCAGCTACTCGCCCTTCCAGTAGTCCTTCATGGCTGTTGGCCTGTACTTGATATGGGTAAAGCTAACCCTATTCGATTTTCCCTCGGGCGTTTGGGCCAGCAATCCAACCCGAAGCTTTCCGTCGAACTTGAAGTTTAGGGCGCGCACTAGATACCAGCCCTTTCCTGTCTCTGAAGCGTAGAGGAACACCACGTCGCCGAGCTTCGCTATCTGGAAGTGCGCCTGGCGTGAATCGAACTGCATGGAGTTCGAATCATCCGACATCCCCCTGGTGACCACGGTGACCACCCGCTTCGCGCCCGTATAGTCCTTTTCGAAACACAACTTGATCCAGTTCTCGGAATCCCCTTCCAGGACGAGCCCGCCGCCGTCCCACTTGTTCGCGAAGGGGTGAGAAATCTCGGCGCTCAGGACAAAATCCGGATCTGCCTCAAATAGAAGACGGTTTGCGCTATCCGCCGCGTAGGATCCATCGGCCGCGATGTACTTGTCTGTCTGTTCAGACGCGACGATCTCGATGCCATGTCCGGACACCGCAAACGCAGCCGGTGGATTCACCCAATGGGCATCCTTTGAAATGCCTGGAATTCGAAGTGGTCGCTTTCCTGCCACTGTCGCCTCTTGCGCAAAGGGTTGTTCGGCCGCAATTGGTGTCACTGCCAGTAGATGCAGCGGTGAAAGAATCGCAAAAATCGCGAAGAATCTACCTGTATTCGACATGGAATTCCCCTTCTGGCAAAACTAACACGCAGCACATACAGAACGATGACAGAAGACATCGAACTGCACAGGTGGAGGCTATTCTGCCTTACAGCATCGCGTCAATGGCCTCTCCATGACGTTGCATCAACGGGCTTGCGGGGACGGGAAATCCTCCTTGTGCAATCGTAACCACGACAACTTGAGCACCCTGAGCTGGATGCCGGGTGCTCAATAGCGCCGCATCGCGCCAGCCTCGACACAATGATAGTCCGGTACCCCCTAAGTTGTTGATTGCACCCTCGACGAGGTGAAACTCCGGGACTACCCCAAGGCTTGAGCGGCGAGTGCACGCCATCGATCGCATACCGAACGATTTGAGCGAGCCCGTCAGTTGTCGAAAAGCCCAATTATAACGCGCAAGCAATGGTGCGAGTCTTGCCGCTTGCGTGCCATCTCCGTGGATTGTCGTTGGGTTGACGCAAGAGTAGAATGGCTCTCGGTCAGACTTGGGTCCTATAGTGTCGAATGTTCGTCATCACGGACATTGGGGAGAACAAATGATGTCCACTCAACCTGGCAGGCTAGGTAAGTACATTCCGCTCAATCGAAATAACGCTTCTCGTCACCGACTATTCCACTCGAGGCTGCGCGGTGCCGAATTGGCGCTGGCGCTTGGCACAGCTGGCTCCGTTGGATGCAATTACGTTGATTTGCTGGAGGAGCTGCACGTCGACCACCATTCGTCAGTGGGAGGCGCCGCACCAGCCGGCAACGGGGGAAGCGAGACCGGTGGATCCGCCGGAACTCTAGCAACCGGAGGTGCTGCTCCAACTGGCGGCGCCTCAAATGCAGGAGCCGTTGGTCAAGGTTGCGGAGCGGGGGGCTTTCCGCCCGCGGGCGATTTGGTTGTGACCGATGGCGCAATCTCGGCCTTGGTAGCCGGAAATGCCCACGTCTGTGCGTTAACCAAAGGCGTCGTAGATTGTTGGGGCTACGGAGCCTTCGGTCAACTTGGCGACGGCCACTTCGACAATAGACCATTCCTCGTTCAAGCTCAGGGGCTCGATTCTGGGACAACCGCCATTTCCGCAGGTGCTTACCATACCTGTGCGCTAGTCAACGGCGGACTAGAGTGTTGGGGTGGCAATCTCTTTGGCACCATTGGAAACCCTGCGAGTGATAGCGCAATCCCACTACCCGTTCAGGGACTAAGGTCACGCGCCACGGCTTTCTCCGGTGGAACGTTTCACACTTGCGCGATCGTCGAGCGCGGCGTGCAGTGTTGGGGAAATAACCTCTACGGTCAGCTCGGTGCTGATTCCCCGGAATCGACGTCCGCTCCAGTTGACGTTATTGGCCTCACGTATGGTGTCACAGGTCTAGCCGCTGGTGACTACCACACCTGCGCGCTAGTCGATGGCGGCGTGCAATGCTGGGGTCGCAACGACTTCGGCCAACTCGGCAACAGCTCAACCACGAGCAGTTCAGTTCCGGTCCAGGTTCAGGGCCTAACCTCGGGTGTCACAGCCATTGCAGCTGGTAGCGGAAACCACACGTGCGCTTTGGTCAATGGATCCGTCAGGTGCTGGGGTCTCAACGAACATGGTCAGCTCGGAGACGGATCGACAAGCAACAGCTCTGTTCCCGTTGAAGTCCAGGGTCTTGCACCAAACATCTCGGCCGTGTTGGCCGGCCTCGAGCATACCTGCATTCTTGCGAATGGCGGTGTGAAATGCTGGGGCCAAAATGCCTTTGGTCAGCTTGGCGACGGCACAACTGAAGACCGTACCGTGCCTGTTCAGGTTCAGGATCTAACGTCGGGTGTTACGGCGATTGGCGTTGGGGGGGGACACACTTGTGCGGCTGTCGACCGTGGCGTGCAATGCTGGGGCGACAATGGCGCTGGCCAGCTTGGCAATGGCTCTACGGCGAGCAGCCTAGTCCCAGTGGCGGTTCAAGTCCCATGTGGCGTGGCTCAGTTCGCTGGTGGAACTGGCACCCTGCTTGACCCGTACCAGATTGCGACGTGCGATGAGCTGCAACGGATCAAGACGGCGCCCTCAGCTGCCTTCGTCCTGGTCCAAGACATTGACTGCCGAGAGACATCGTCTTGGAACGATGGTCGGGGCTTCGAGCCCATTGCCGGATTCGCGGGTCAGCTCGACGGCGGCAAGCACGTGATTCGCGGACTAACGATCAACCGTCCCAACGAGGAAAACGTGGGGTTGATCGGATCCTGCCACACCGATTGTTCCATTGTAGATCTCGGGTTAGTTGGTGGCAGCATTGCTGGCCTAAACAACGTGGGCAGCCTAGTCGGCTACTTCGACTTCGCCTATTGGAACGCTACACCGACGGTCAAACGCGTCTTTTCGACGGCGAGCGTCAGCGGTGGCAATTTCGTCGCGGGATTGATTGGAAATGAGTTCGGCACACTAATG
This sequence comes from uncultured Polyangiaceae bacterium, assembly GCA_964454965.1. GTDB lineage: Bacteria > Myxococcota_A > Polyangia > Polyangiales > Polyangiaceae > FEN-1139. Next base: position 243,751 of record CAYVXY010000010.1, read on the forward strand.
AATGTCTCCGACTGCTACTTCTGCGGCAACGTCGTGGGTGCCACGGACTACACCGGTGGCATCGTGTCCACGACCTACCCCGGACCCTCTGACGGCAGTGTACGAGGTTCGATACGGAGTTCGTATGTTTGCGGTTCGATCGTGGGCCCAAGGGTGGGCGCGCTGTTCTCCTTCGCGTGGGAAGTCGACGTTTCGAATGTCTTTTCGGTCGCGCAGCCCCCCAACAATCTGTGCATGAGCGCGTATGGGAAAGGCACGACGACTCACTCCTACTACACCGGAATGAGCGCCTCGGGCGACTGCGGCACGCTCGAAGCTCAGGGACACTCAGCATTTGCCAACCTCGACCACCCGGTCTATTCGACGTGGGATTTTAAGGCGGTCTGGGAAATGGGTCGAGACGGACTGCCAAAGTTGCGTGGATTCTCGATGCAATAGTGTCCTAGGAATCCTCGCGGCCTCCTCACGCCTGTCTTGGCTACTCGTGTCCTCCGGCACAGAATGATCTTTGAATTCGCCAAAGGCAATACCTTGCGATTGTAGCGGAGGTGGGGGCAGATTGCAGTCGTGGTTCTCTTCGTTCTCGATGCGCGAGTCCGGGCCGCGGTCGGACAGGTCGTGGCTTTGGCGAAGAAGAACCCAGGAAGTCAGATCGCCCGCCACCCAGCATCACCGTCCTGGTCGAAGATGCGTCGCGCTCAAGGCAGGAGTTGGTGACGGACAACATGATGTTGCGCCACCAACTCATTGTACATTCACGTAGAGCCAAGCTGCCACGCTTGCGCCCGCACGTAAGGGCCTGCTCGTGTTCCTATCGAACGTCCTGCGCCGCTGGCGAGAAGCGGCTCTCCTAGTGAAACCTGACACGAGCGTTCGCTCGTACCGCGGATGAAGGTTGCCGTCACAGACGGAAGTCGGCGGCCCTACTACTTGAGTGTGGGCGTTTCCCAGTCGATATAGGATTTCGTGTTATAATCCGCACCCTTTTCAAATTTCGTAGCTCCGGTGCCGCCTTTGAGAAACTTGCTCACGAACGCATTGGCGGCTTCCTTCTGACTTGATGAAGCACTGCAATGCGCGCCGCCTTGGTCATGCGCCACGACCCCCGCGTTGTCTTCAAGGCCAAACGCTTTCCAAACCTCTTTGGCGGCCTTGAAAGAGGAAACGTCCGAGTGAGCCGCCAGGTGCGCGTTGCCCGGATCGCCAGGGAGATCGATGACCGCACGGGGGGCAATTAGCGCCAAGAGCTCGTGGTGATCGTGGGGAAGCTGGTGTGGATCCTTTCCGCCGCCGCCGCCCTCCTTGTACGGGTCAAGCAACCAATCTAGGAACCAGGACCACCCGGTGTTATCAAGGTCTTCCACTGCTTTGCCAGTGGCAGTCTCATAGTCGTCGGAGATCCTCCAGGCCGCGACGCCGCCGCCGCCCGATTCCTGCACCACGGTGAGCGCGATGCGGGCATCCAGCGCGCCGGCCCAGAGGGACAGTTTGCCGGCCCAGGAACAGCCGTGGATCCCAATCTTGGTCATGTCGATGCCCAGCTGATCTTTCACCTGGTCTAGCCCGTCGATCAGTCGACTGACACCCCACGACCAAGCGCTGTAGTTGCCAACGGCCGAGTTTCCGTCGCCCGCCGCGACCCAAAGCTTCGGATAGACTTTGTAGTAGCCGTCGCTCTGTTTCGCCTCGCCGGTCATGGCTTCCATGGCAACCTGATTTGCCATAAATGGAACATTCGTACAGCCACTAATCATGCTGGAGGCTCCATCCACACCAATCGCCACACAGGAGCCTGAGCCCGAAATAGTCGACGTCAGCGTCATGGTCCCGTCCGCCGTTGTCACTTTCACGGAGAGACTCTTGCCGCTTAGGGTGGCCTTAACGTCCGGCGGCGGGGGTTTGGCGCCGACTTCGAATTTTTCCAGGTCGTGGATGATCTGCGCGCGTCTACATTCCCACTCCGCCTTGGTGCTGATGATGGTCCCGTTGTGCATCTTGAACGGATTCGGCAATTTTTCGTTCTTCACCGCGCCATATTCGCCATTGGGGGCATTGCATGCCGCCCCCGGGAACTCCGGATAGCCGTCACCGCCTCCGCTTCCGCCAACCGAAGAACCCCCGTTGCTGGGTGTGCCGCCGTCACCACCACTCTTGCCTCCAGATGCTGTGCCGCCAGACGCGGTGCTACTGCCAGACTTCCCGCCAACACTGACTGCGCCGCC
>CAYVXY010000010.1:246072-247418 GCA_964454965.1 uncultured Polyangiaceae bacterium
GTGCTGCTGCTGGTTACAGCGCCGCCAGATGATGTGCTGCTGCTGGTTACAGCGCCGCCGCTCGATGAAGTGGTGCCGGTCGTTTTGCCGCCGACGCCACTACCGGTGCTTGTGTTAGGGGCTCCACCGCTGCTACCCCCGATTGCGGCTGGATCCGAGCATCCGCCGAGTGCGAGCGGCAACAGAACGGCAAGCGGCAATGAGAACCTTGAAGTGGACGCATGCGGACGCATTGGGTTGTTTCTCCTGCCGTGAAGCAACCACAGGACGTGGGGACTCGCGGCTAATGGCTTCATCTCTATGGTACATCAACCAAGGCCGTGCATCCCATGTAGAATCCCTTCAAGTCTCAGTGCCGCGAACAACTGGGCGAGCACCAAAGAATTCGCCAGGAAACGGCGAGTAGAGAGCTGCCATCGGAAGCAAGATTGCTCTCCTGTACAATTTTTGCGAAGTAGGCTCGCTTCTTCGTGAGGAGTCTCACGCCTGCCCTGATCGCGAAAGCGAGCCGAAATGCAACCGATCGACCCGCAGACATGCGTCGTGGATATTGCCAGAATGGGCAGCAGCAGCGTTCTGTACTTCACTGAGACGTGCAGTGTAGTCGGGCAAATTTCCTGGACTCTTGCCGGTTCGACGCGATCACGAGTCTGCGCGCACGGCTCGTTGCCTCCGTTCTGGCGCATGGAAGCACTCGCAGGGCTGGAGACGAACTTGCAAAGACGCGGGTTGGCGATCGTGTCAAGCGCGGGCATGTCTTAGCGGAGGAGCCCCGAAAATTGGAGATCTTCGATGGGCACCAACCGCGGATTGCGCGATCGGAATTCCGCGTAGGAGTGAGAGCGTCTCCCCTGAACGAGTAGGCGTTGGGGGGTGGTCGTCATGTTGTCTCTCCAGCGTGAGCGCAATCTCAGATCCCTTGGGATCGGTGATGACGCTCACTGCGGCATCCAATGCAATGCTTACCGTGTAATTGAAATGGACCCACATGCCATCAGAATTCGAACTCGATGTCGCGGCCACTAGCTCCATCTTCAGTGCAAGACTGAAGCGCCTTCTGCAACAACGACTGGTCACCCAATTTCGCGACTCACGTTCGATAAATGCAATCGATTCAACCAAATATCGCATGTCGAACTCGTCGAAGACGGTGGGGTCGACTGTTCTGAACAAGTTCGACTCTTGCTCTAAGGGAGTCTCTCTCCCGAAAAGGCCACTCGACTGGCTTTCCCGGTGCCAAACGCATCGCGCAGAGCCACTCGACTGGCTTTCCCGGTGCCAAACGCATCGCGCAGAGCCACTCGACTGGCTTTCCCGATGCCAAACGCATCGCGCAGAGCCACTCG
>CAYVXY010000010.1:247518-295809 GCA_964454965.1 uncultured Polyangiaceae bacterium
GCAGAGCCACTCGACTGGCTTTCCCGATGCCAAACGCATCGCGCAGAGCCACTCGACTGGCTTCTCCTGATGCCACTCGTTTCGTGCAGAGCCACTCGACTGGCTTTCCCGATACCGAACGCATCGCGCGAGGCCACTCGACTGGCATCTCTCGATCCCAAACGTATCGCGCAGAGCCACTCGACAGGCATCTCTCGATCCCAAACGTATCGCGCAGAGCCACTCGACTGGCTTTCCCAGTTCACACAAGGTCGATTGGGCCACTTCACTGCTGCGAATTTGCCATCCGGGGCAGTGGCAGGTTGGATCTCTCCTCGGGGAAGTGGTGGGCTTCTGCTTGGGTGCTTGGGGGCGTACGAAGCCGCTGAGAGTAGATCCCGTGCCTTCGCGCGGTTGTGGGTGACACCCCGAGTTCTATCGGCAACTCTCGCTTTGGTGTCTGATGCCAGGATCCATGCTCACGCTGTCCACGGCCAGAAGCGGGCAATCGATCGGTCGTGTTGTCGTGCGACGATACAAGCAATATAGGCGAATTCATATTGTTGCGTGATTCGCGATTCGCGAATGCGATAGGATCGTGCTCAAGCTTCAAGACATTGTGGCGATGGTCTATCTTGGTCCGCACTCAGAGCCATGGACGTATCCGGGGCTAGCGACGGCACTGTGTCTGAGTGCGTCCGAAGCTCACGCCGCGGTAAAGCGCGCCCGAGGCGCTGGGCTCTATGATCCCACTACTCGAACAGCCAAGAAGGCCGAGTTGCTTGAGCTCCTCCTTCATGGCGCAAGGCTCGTCTACCCAGTAGAGCGAGGAGGGCTAACGCGTGGCATGCCGACTGCACATGGTGCACCACCCCTGCGTGCACGCTTGCTCGCTTCGGATTCCGAAGTCGGTCCCGTGTGGCCTGATCCCGCCGGAGAAGCGCGAGGGGAAGCGTGGGCGCCGCTGTACCCCGCGGTGCCGCAGGCAGCCCGTCGCGACCCTGCGCTGTATGAGGCGCTCGCACTCGTGGATGCCGTTCGTGGCGGGCGCGCACGGGAGCGTGCCATTGCCATCGAAGAACTGCAGCGGAGGTTTGCGTGAGGCAGCTGACATCCGTTGAGCTTCAACTATATCTTCGCGACGACGCTCCCATTTGCCGATTCGTTAGCGGGTCCGTCACCCTGGATGTGATGCCAATTGCAGAGGATATCCTAGGGTTTTCGAATCCTTGGTAGCACCACGCGTTCCGGACGGCTTCTAGCCACATGCTGCAGGGAGTGGCAGACCACTCCCGCGCAATTCGGGTGATCACAGCGCCGTCCTTTCTCGCCACCAAGCTGGTTTCGTACCAGTCACGTGGCGCTCGCGATCCGTTTGGAAGATTGCCACTCCGGGTCGAAGAGAGTGTTCGCTGCGGGGCTGATGGAAAAGAGCGCGCCCCGCAGGATTCGAACCTGCGACCACTGGATTCGAAGTCCAGTGCTCTATCCAGCTGAGCTAGGAGCGCGTGAGCGGCGAGTGCTGAACTCGACGCTTCGGCCGAGAGCATTAGAGGCAACCCATGCGTCCGTCAAGGTAACGCAACGCGAATCCCGAACGAGCCACTCGGCAGCCCGGAATTTCGTGCGGTTGGTTTCATGGCCGGGCTATTGGGGGATCCGCCGCAGTTGGACCACGCCGCCCAATTTCCGTTGGCGCGACGTCAAGACCCAAAAGAAGCCGCACTAATGCCCGGCAGAAATCCCTCCTTCTCCGCCGCCAGACCCAAAAGAAACCGCGCCCCGGCCTGGCCGGAATCCCTTTTCCATAGTGCCAAACCCAAAGCAAGCCGCATCAAACGCCGCCCCAAATCCAGCATTATTGCCGTAAAATCCCATGGGAACTGCAAAATCGCCGCGCTCTGCCCCAAAATCCAGTCCCCGTCCCCCAGCTGCGCGGCTAGCCATTGACCAGAACCTTGGCTAGGGTGGCCGCGCATGTCGGCTACCTCGGTGCGACCGCCCGCAGCTGAAGTCGAAGTCGTTGGACGGCAATTCGTCCGCGATCCTGATAGTTGGCTTTTGTACGTCGCGGCAGGCATTGCCATCTTGTCGGCGGTGCAGCTCTTCGTGTACCCGTTTGGACGCACGCTCTCTGAGTATGCGATTGACGGTCGCGAGATCTTGCTTGGGGGAGCGCCGGGTAAGACCTACTGGTCGTTGCGTGCGCCGGGCATCGCGATATTGCACGCGTGCATTCAACGCTTCATTGCCCCGACGGCGATCGCGGCGCGTGCCGTCGAGGTGCTCTGCTTGTTCGGGATCGTGTTTCTCGCGATTCGCGTGTGCAAGCGCTTCGTCGGGCTCGAGCGCGTGGGGATATTGGGCGGAGCGGTTGCTCTATTCGTGCATTCGCAGCTGGAATACGAGCACACGGGTCAACCCGAACTTTACGCGACGCTGCTCGTTGGTATGGCGACGCTATTGACCGTGCAAGAGCGCAGTCGCCATCGGCGCTATTGGCAGTATGCAGGCGTCGGGGCGATTGTTTCGGCGGCGCTGGTGTTCGTGCCGCTGTTCGTGTTTACGCTTGCGCCACTGTTGTGGTGGATTGTGCGCGACGAACGCGAATTGCGCCTGAATCGCTGGGCGCCCTACTGGGCAAGCCTAGTCGTGGTCGCGTCGAGTTGCCTCGCTCCCTTCTTGCTCGTTCTATGGCTCTACCAGCGTGCGGCGTTGGGCCTCTTCGTGGCGGATTGGCTTGCGCCTTCGCTGCGACTCTGGACCGCGTGGTCCATCGATACCTTCCTCGAGTGGCTCTATTTCACAGCCGATCGCTTGGTGCTGCGCCAGAGTGCGATTGTCCCCTCGGGGGTGCTGCTGGCCTTCGTCTTGCCAGTGCTTTCTGGGTCTGAGCGTCGTGGGCTACGCCTGCTGCTCGGAATCGCGCTGGCCGAGCTCGTGGCCTTCGCGGTCTCCTACGAGTCCAACCCGGGACGGCTCAGTGGGGCGTTGCCGCTCTTGAGCATCCTCTCCGGCATCGGTATCTACAAGCTCTATCGGCGCCTCTTGGGCGAGGGGCTGCCGGCCATCGTAGCCTTCGCTTCCGGGTTGCTCTTGCTCGGTGCACTTTGTACGGCAGTCGATGTGGCACCGGGAAGCTACTTCTACCGCAGTTGGGTTCGGCTCAAGTACATCGCGGGGCGGATGCCCTACCGCGCACCCGAATTGCTCGAGAGCGATCTTTACGCCAACAGTCAGCTCAATCTGCCTAGCAGTCGGCGCGTGGCGGCAACCTTGACCGGACTGCATCCGTTGGATCGCGAAGTGCTCGTGCAGGGAGATGAACCGCAGGTGTTGTGGCTGGCTAAGCTGCGCCCCATCACCCGACTGACGCGGCCCATTCCCGAAGATTTGGCGGACGTCGATCCTGAGTTAGAACGGCGGCTAAGTTTGGAGATCGAGCGTCAACGGCCGAGGATCGTCGTCATATCGCCAGCGGCATCCGTGTTGAAGCAGCCGAGTGCTGCGCGGCGTCTGGGGTTCGAACGTGAGTTGCTGCTGGACCAATTCGAGGTCACGGCTGCGCGCGACGGCTGGGCGTTTCGCGTGCCAAACCCCTAGGCTACGGCCCTAGGGGGCTGCAGCGACGCTGAATCAGGTCGAATGGGCGACAACTTCGGCCCGAGAGCGCTCGACCCAATCGTGCTAACTTCGGCCCGAGATCGCATGACCCAATCGCCTGGCGCACAGCAGCTCGAACGAATCGCTCGCCTCATCGTCATTGCGGTCACGCTGTGGATGCTGGGAGTTGGGTGCTGGGAGATCGCCGCACCCTTCGGTGCTGGGCATGCGGCAGTCCTGCCGGCGCGCGGGATCATCGCGGACAACATGGTCCAGTACCACATCGGTTTTCCAGTGCGCAGCTACGCCGCGATCAAACCGACGTCAGCTGCCGCCTACGCCCACCATCCGTTTGGTACCTACTACCTGTTTGCGGCGATGCGCTGGCTGTTCGGGCGCCACGAGTGGACGATTCGACTAGTGCCCGTGCTCGTCAGTGCCTCGATGCCGGCACTGTTGTATGGCGTCAGCCGACGAGTGTACGGCGCGCTTGCGGGGGCGATGGCAGCGCTTGGTTGGGGCGTCTTGCCGATAGCCCTCGGTTTCGCGCAGTTCCCCAGTTTCGAGATGTTTTCGCTTGCGGCAATGTTACTCGTGATCATCGCGGCCCTGCGTTTCGAAGCGCGCGCCAGTTGGTGGCGCCTCTTGCTCTTGCTCTTGGCGATTGCTCTTGCGCTACAGACGGATTGGATCGCCTATCTGTTCGTGGCTTTGGTCGGCGCCGCTGCCGCTTGCGCTGTCGCGTTTACGCCCCATCGCGAGCAACGGGGCGTACCGACGCGTCGTCTCCTGCAAGCCTTGGTGCTTGGCGGCGCCATTTTTGGCGCGACACTACTCATCTATGTCGTCTCGTTTCGACAGGCGGGTCTGCTCAAGGACTGGCTCGATTCGGCCCAGGTTCGTGCGCATGGCAATGACCTGCCTTTGCTCGAGATCCTGCGGCATCGGCGCTATTGGATTGAGGTCATGTTCACCAAGCCGGCGATCCTGGTCGGACTGGTTGGTGCCTTTTCGATGTTGGTGCGGTTGGTCCTGCGCCGGCGGTATAGTGAGCTCTACCCCTTGCTCCTGCTACTGGTCGCCGCGGTGCATTACGTGCATTTCAAGGCCGGTGCCGACGTTCACATCTACTGGTCATTGCCGTTTGCGGCACAGTTCTGTTTCGGCCTGGCCCTGGTTTTTTGCGGCGCGGAATCGGCCTTCCGCCGGTTCCTCGAACGGCGCAAAGCACGGCTCTCGGAGACGGGTGCTTCCTACGTGGCACTTGGCGTCACGGCGGGCTTGGCACTATTGGTACTGCCTGATGGGCTGCGTGCGCTTGATTACTCGCGTGACTCGGGTTGTCGCCTCAATGACGACGGACACCTGAATCTTCAGGATCTCGACAAGAATCTCGCACTTCAGTTCTTCAAGCAGAAGGTTCCGGAGCGCTTCCCCGTGACGTTGCAGGCGTCGATGAATCCGAACTGGTCCCAGGATTGGGCCATCGAGCGCCCCACGGCATTGCTGTCCGCCCTGGGCTTGTCCATGCTTGCATCCCCGCGGTATACCCTGCTCGACATGCGTTTTGCCGCGCCCACGACTGCATCCTGGGCGATTCAAAGCAGCACGACAGTCATTGGACCCTACTGGCTCGTCGACACCGAGTCGATGCCCGGCGAACTGCGGGTGTACGGCTTCCAGGAGCGCAACCCCTCTTGGCTCGAGCGCTACTTCGTGCAGGCGCATGATCCGATTCGACGTGTCGTCGACGATCCCTTGCGTACCTGGGAGTATCGGCAACACTTGGCGCTCAAACCCAATCCGGTACCCATGGGACTCGAGGCCAAAGATCAGGCGCGCCTCCTGCACAACGTTCGGATCGCAGAAGGGAACCTACAGGGGGCGAGCGAGTTGCGCGCCGCCATCGAAGCCACTCTCGACAAGCGCTCCGCTCGCAGCTACGTTGGGGGGCTGCAGTTACTCGGGCATCGGCTGATCGAGGGGATAGTTCCGCGGCTAGAGGTTTATTTCCTGGCGGCGCGTTCGGTGGGGCCGGACGCCTTCTTCGATGTGCGCTCGATAGTCGATGCCGCACCCAAGTTCTCCTTCGTCGTCACCGACGACAAGGTGAAACGCTACGGCGTAGGGTTCGAGATCCACCCATCGCTCTGGCAGTCTGGCATGATCTACGTAAGCTCGGTCGAGGTGCGACGACGCCCGGGCCACGAGCGGTTCTTTGCGGCTTGGACGGGCTCGCAGCGTCCATTGCCCAGCGAGGGGGTCGAAGAAATCCCCCTGTTCGAGCGCCCATGACAAGCTTCGGCGCTGCCCGTATTTGGCAGGCACTCGGTCCTCGGTCTGCTCGCCTATGGCAGGCACTCGGTCCTCGGTCTGCTCGCCTATGGTTGGCGCTCGGTCTCGCCGTAGTGCTTGGTTACACCACTTCTTTCGTCGGCCTTTCGTCGCCGAACGAGCGTTCACGGCTCTATTTGACGGTTGCGCTCTTCGAACAGCACTGTTTCGCCATTGATCAGGTGCGTGCGCATTTGGGTGCCGTGCTCGACGAGGCGACGTTCGGTGGCCACTATTTCACTGACAAAGCGCCTGGGGCTAGCGTGCTTGCGTTGGTGCCCTACGCGGCATTGCGCCTATTCGTCGGCGCGCGGGACGTCACCATTCCCATGCTGCTCGGTATTGGGCGCTACGCCGTCATGGTGCCACTCGGCGTCGTGGCCTTCTTCGCGTTCGAGGCGCTTTGCTCGACCATGGGAATTGGTCGGTCGGCGGCGCGCTTCACGTCCTTGGCGTATCTCTTAGGGACTCCCACATTTCACTATTCAGCTGCATTCTTTGGCCACCAGATCGTCAGTACGGCTCTGCTTGTTGCGCTGTGGCTCATCGTCAGGCAGCAAGCACTCGCCGACAAGCCAGCCGCCGTGCAGCTACTGCTGGCGGGGTTCTTGACGGGAATTGCTGGGATCACGGAATACCAAGCCCTGATCGGCGTCGTCGGGCTGAGTGCCTGTGTCATGGTTACCTCGAAGGGTCGCCGGCTCCGTGCACTGCTCTGTTTTGCGATCGGCGGTCTACCGTTGGCACTCTGGTTGGCGCACTACCATGCTGCCTGTTTCGGCGGACCCTTAGAGCTTTCTTACCACCACCTGTCGCATCCACAATTGGCGGAGGTACATCGTCAAGGTATAGGAGGGGTAGGTTGGCCCACCATCGAGGGTCTGCAGGGATCCCTCTTCAGCTTGCACCGCGGCCTCTTTGCGACCTCACCGTTCCTGCTGCTCTCGCTCTGGGGTTTTGGTGGGCTTTGGCGGCGTGGCTACGCCGCGTTGGCATCGTGCCTCGCTTTGACATCACTGACCTACCTAGCATTCGTGGCGGCTTCTGCGACTTGGGAAGCTGGATGGGGCTATGGCTGTCGGCTGCTTATCCCAGCTCTGCCCATCCTTTCGTTGTTCGTGGCAATGGCTTTGGAGCGCGCTCGCGGCTCGACTTGGCTCTGGGGGGTGATGGGCTCTGCTGTGTTGGCGTCGGTGGTCGCTTATCAAGCTGTCACCTTGCTGTTCGCTGAACCACCCAACGAGCTCCATAACCCCTGGCTAGACGTCGTGGTTCCGTTGGCGTCGCAAGCGTTGTTCGCGCCGAATATTGGCTCAAGGTTGCTTGGCCTTCGCGGATATTACAGCGTTTTGCCATTGCTGCTGTTGCTCTGCGTCTTGCTCGGCTCGGCGGTGCGCGTCGTGGCGCGATCCCAACGTTCACGCACTTGGTTGGCTTTCATCCCTGTGGCTCCGATCCTCGGACTGCTCATCGTCAACGCGCAGGGACCAAGTGGTACGCTCAAGCAGCGCAGCGATTTCGTCGCATTTGCGCGTTCGCTCTATGCCGGAGCGTTGTCGTCGCGGGGGCGTTGAGGCCATGCGCGCATTGACTCGACCACGCGGGCTCGCTCGTGCGCGCAATACTTGCGCAGGATTGTTGCGTTTGGCAAATCCAGCCAGGTACCATCTGATATCGCCATGGATCCCATCACCGCCGAAGCGTATCAGCCCTTCAATCGCCGCCAACTGCGCAGCAAGATCCCGTATCAAGCTGCCGAGATCTACTTGGCAAAATTGAGATTTCAGCATGGCTTGCGTGCCATCGTCCTCGCCGATGGCCACGGCCTGCCCCTGGCTGGGGTGGGTGCGAAAAGCGAATTAGAGTTGCTATCGCTCTGGGGCGCTCTGGACGAAACTGAACAGGAACGGTACCAAAGCGCCATGGACGAGCTCTGCCAAGACGCGGCTTGCGTCTCGCGTCGATTTCGGATCGACGAAACGACCGTCTCCGTCACCGGGATTGCCGAAGGGGAGGGCCTCGGAGCAACTATCGAGCTGGATTTGCAGCGAATTTTCTGCGCGTCCGGCGACTGCCGTAACTAGCGCACCGGGTCGTGCCTGCGGGCGACCGGCAGCAAGCAAGAATTGCGCGGTAGCGATTGAGGCAACGATAGGTGAGGGCGGCCCAAGAGAAGGGAGACTCTCGGGCCGCCTCGTCTAAGGTCACTGCCACAACGACTCAGGTCAAACGTGGGAAGGAGAGCACGTACGAACCTGACGTAAGCTCTTTTCGACAGGGCAACTGCATTCCGAATCGATGGGAGACGGTCGAATCGCCGAACCTACCGTAAGCTCATGAAAATAAGGCAACAGCGGTTCGAATTGAGGGGGGAGGGGTTCGAACCGCCGTGCGGAAGTCAATTATCTAGGAGATAAGGCATCGGCGGCCCGAAAGGAGGGGGGGTACTTCAGGCCGCCGTGCGGAGTTTGGGGCGGTAAACGAGAGCGCATCGCAACTTCCGAATACCGCCTCGCCTAATAGTGCATCGATCGTGCCAAAAGCTATTGACCAGAAATCAAGTAGTTGCAAGATCGTGTCTGTGAGATTTCTTTCAACATTGCGTTCTACCGTGCACCATGGAACGGCTCGTGCCGTCGAATCCCGGCCATGGTCGTAGGCTGAATGCGTATGCGGATAGGGACTTTCCTGCTCTTGGCATTGCCCTTGGTGTCTGTGGCGGAGCTGTGGGCACACCGACATTATCGCAGAGCTGCTCCGACCGGTGACGACTGGCAGCGCCTCGAGCCTGAACTGTTGGCAATGCATCGGCCGAAGGATCTCGTGACCGTAGCACCGCGATGGGCGGATCCGCTGCTGCGGCAGCTGCTGGGCGACAAGATCATGCCGATTGAGATTCTGGCCCGCGCTGACGACGAGACACTCGAGCGCGTCATCGAGGTATCCTTCGGTAGTGCCCGGGCTCGACGCTTCGAGAGTTGGCGGGAACGCGAACGTCGCAGTACCGGTCCGTTTGTCGTTCGCGCGCTCGAGAATCCCCACGCCGAAACGGCGCGGATGCGCCTCATCGATCGAGTGGCTCCGCCCTGGCTCCAGGTGTCCGAGGGGCCCGTTGGGGATCCCCAAGCCTGCAGCTACACGACGATTGCGCGCGTTTCCGCCGGGAATCTCGGGGGCGAACCGACCTTTGGTGCGCGTCGATTCGCCTGCCCATCGGGCGAGCCGTATCTGGTGACGGTTACGACCATCGACGACCAGCAGTTCGAGCCGCGCCGCTGCATCTGGGCGCATCCATCGCCGCGCGGGCCAATCACCCTCAGGTTTCGTGACGTTTGGCTCGGTCAGAAGCTAGTGGGCCATGCGGGGCTACCTTGGTTGCTCTCCCGAGATGGCGCAGGCACGCCCATCCATCTTAGGGCAGAGTTCGAGGGCAGTCCGATCGGGACCGTCGTTGTCGAAGACACCCAAGGTTGGATGCGGTTCGAATGGTCGACGCTTGCGCATCGCGATCAGCGGGGGGATCTCGAGCTGGTCGTATCGAGCGCCGAGGCACGAAACCGTCGCTTCTGTTTCACCTTGGAGTCGCGATGAGTGTAAAGGGCGCCTTCGGTGACAGGCTTCTTGCTTTCGGAATGGGCGTTGTCGTCGTCGTCGTTCTGTACGTGACCGCGCCCGCCATCGGTTACGCCCGCGACGAGGGGTTCTACTTTCAGGCAGCTACTTCTTACGGTCGGTGGCTGCAGCTGCTTTGGGATCAACCGGATCAGGCCTTGACCCAATCAGCCGTCGATGCGCATTTCCGTATCAACGCCGAGCACCCATCGCTGATGAAGCTGCTGTTCGCGATTTCGCATCGCGTCCTATACGAGTGGCTTCACGTCATTCCTACGCCAGGTCAGGCGTTCCGTCTGCCAGGGATGCTGGCATCGGGTCTCGCCACGGGTATGGTCGCGCTTTGGGGGGCACGCTCCGTGTCGCGCTGGGCTGGCTTCGTCGCGGCGGCGCTGTTCATCACGATGCCGCGGGTGTTTCATCACGCGCATCTGGCTTGTTTCGATCTGGCCATTTCTGCCATGATCCTATTGACCGCGTATGCGTATTTCATGGCGATAACGACGCAGCGCCTGTCTTGGATCGTTGCTGTCGGGCTCTGTTATGGGCTTGCCCTCGATACCAAGCACAATGCTTGGACGCTTCCGGTCGTGTTCGCTTGCCACCTGTTGTTGACCGAGGGGCGTGCGCTTCGGTCTGCACCGGCGAGCGAACGTTGGCAGAGTGTGATGCCACTGGTTTCGATGCTTACGATTGGCCCGGCCGTGTTGTTCTTGCTCTGGCCGTGGTTGTGGTTCGAACCACTGGAACGACTGCGCTACTGGGTGGAGTTTCACCTGAAGCACGACTACTACAATATGGAGTTCTTGGGACGGACCTATCATCGCCCTCCCATGCCGCGGGGATATGCTTGGCTCATGACGGCTGCAACGGTTCCGCTGACAACTCTGTTGCTTGCGCTCGTGGGGTTGTGGGTAAGCCTGCAGCATGCGATGCGCAGCGGTCGCGCCTGGCAACGCGTGGGTAGTGTGGCGGTTTGGCAGCGCAGTCAACCGCAGCAGCAGAGCGTTGGCGACGCGGGGGCGGCGGTGAAATCGACGCTTGTTCCCGCGCGCTGGGATACGCGGCGCAACAACGATACGCTGTGGCTACTCTGCCTCCTCGCTGGTTATGCCCCCTGGTGGTTGACGACGACGCCGATTTTCGGTGGCACCAAGCACTGGCTGACGGCCTACCCATTTCTTTGTCTTTTCGCCGCGCGTGGCATTGCCCTGTATGCAGCCCGGTTGCGTGAGCAGTTTGGCAAGTCTCGACGACGGCGGTGGCGCTGGCGAACCATTGCCGTTTTTGTCACGCTCGTGTGGCTTAGCGCACCCCTGGTCATCACGGCGGATTCGCTGCCATTCGGGTTGAGTGCGTACACGCCTTTGGTGCAAGGTGCTCCGGGAGCCGCATCGCTTGGGCTCAATCGCACCTTCTGGGGCTACACATCGCTCGAGATGGCGGACGAGATGACCCGATTATTGCCCAAGGGCGGAAGAGTCTTCGTCCATGACACAGCCCTGCAAAGCTGGGACATGCATCAGCGCGACAAGACACTCCCGGGCAATCTTACCCCGACGCTCAGCCCGGCACAGTCGAGCATTGCCCTTTACCACTACGAGCCTCACATGGGGCGCGTCGAGTATCAGATCTGGGAAGCCTATGGTACGACTACACCCGAGGCCGTTACCACCTTCGATGGAGTGCCGGTACTGTGGCTGTATGCCAGACCCGAAATTACGGCCGATCACTCGCTACGCGGCGCGGAGTAGTCGTCGGCGTTCGGCGTGAATCCTTGCCAACGCGGATCGTCCGCGAGCAGAAATCCGAGGCTGTTCGAGAGGGCCTGTCCCACGGCGCCGTTGGGCACGTGTCCAGCGCCCTTGGCCCAGGCTAGTTTGGCGTCTAGTCCGCTCGCGGTGAAACGGTGGACTGCGCCTTCGGCTTTGGTGGCGCAAGGCTTGGTGCCGCAGACGAAAAGCACTGCCTTGCCGCCGCTCTGCTGGAACTGGGTGACGAGGGCCTGCGACCAATCGGCGTAGCCGCCTTCGACTAACAGCAGCTGCGAGAAAAGTTGTCCGTGCTGGGCGAATGCCAAGGCGCCCATCGTGGCGCCCTGCGAGTAGCCCGCGTAGATATAGGGGCGCGTTGGGTTCACCGATGCTACGGTTGCCTCGAACTGAGCGATCGCCTGAAGGACTTCGCGGCGCAAAGCGAAATGGTCTGGGTAGTAGTAACCCTGCGTCGAATCCCCGGCGTGGCGGCGCTTACCTTGCGGGCAAAGCAGCGAGGCTTGGCCATTTAGCAGCCGATGATAATGCTGACAGTGCCATTTTGCCTCTCCGCCAGCACCATGGGTAATGACGAACAGTTTCGCTCCGGCGCGGTACCACAGCAACGCTGGCTCGAAGCTGGGGAGCGGCAGCTCGGACCAGGCAGCCTCAGCAAGACGATTGATGGGGTTTTCGGCTGTGGCGGGTGCGGCGGACACTGGTGTCAAGTTGGTGTTGTCGGCCTGGATGCTCGGCTCCGCGGCTTTCGTTTCGACAGGTCCACGACTGCGGTCCACTCGCTGTTCGCGCAGGGGCATTGGGGCGGGAGTAGGGTGGTGGCAGGCGACCAGTCCGCAAATGCCGAGAACAAGGCAGGACCCCCGGGTGCTCAGAGGGAGCGCGGATTGACGCTTGGTGAAAAACGGACTACCCGAATTCATCTACGCTTCCATCTCGGCTAGGTGAGTCTTGAGCCAACTACGCAATTTCCGCCAATCGTTAGATCGAGTCATGCAGGCTCCGCGCGTGCTCGAGTCGCTGCTGATCTTGGTAGGACTTGTCATCGTCTGTCCGCTTTGGGTCACTCACAGGCCGCCGATTCAGGATCTACCTCAGCACGTGGCCGCTGTGCGGGTGCTGGCTAGCTTTGCCGATTCAAGCTACCGGTTCCAGGAATACTTCGAGCTGACCTTGGGCAGGACGCAATACCTGACCGTATACTTGATGGCAGCTCCCATTGCCAAGCTGATAGGTCCGACGCTTGCCACCAAAGCCGTTCTTTCCTTCGCCTTGGTCATGACGCCGCTCGGGATTCTGCGGTTGGTGCGCGCATTGGCTTTTGAGCCTTGGCTTGCCTTTCTGGGATTGCCTTTTGTTTTCAACGTGCATGTTGGTTATGGTTTTCTCAATTTCGTAGCAGCCATTCCACTGCTGTTCTACGGACTCGCCTTGGCTGTCGAGCAGCGCCAGCGGGCGACCTGGCAGGGGCGGGTGTGGCTCGGGGCCATTCTCTTCGCGTGCTTCTACACGCATGTCGTCCCGTTTGGTCTGTTGTTGATCGCGCTCGTCATCCTAACGCGTTGGGAGAAGCGTGTCCTTCTGGGACAGGCAACTGTCATTTCCCCCTCGGCTGTGGCGTTGGCAATCTGGTTGTTGTCGAGCCCGGCAGGAAGGGTCGTTTCGTCCTTGGGTCGTGCAGAGAGTGCAACACCAGCACCACTGACCCACCTACCGTTTGGGGCCGCGTTGCGCATGCTGCCGGAGTGGGTCATCCACATCACCACCGTCGAGAGCGAAAACCTTCGGCTCATCGCTTGGTTGATTGCAGCAGTGGTCTTGTTGGTGCTGTCTGTCGCGTGTCCGTCAGAACTCCGCATATCGGACCAGGCCTCGACGAGCGAACCGTCCCTCACGTTGGGGAGGCTCGTCGTGCTTCTGCTCGTGCCGTTGTCGATGGTGGCCTACTTTACATTGCCCAATGGCTATGGCTTCATTTGGCCCATCTGTCAGCGGTTCCCGGTGCTGGCGATCTTGCTGGGGGTTGGGCTCTTTGCTCGAGCTCCCCAATGGTCCATCCGGATAGCAGCAGCAATATCTTTGGGGCTCGCCGTGTTCGCTGCAAGCGAGCAATCCAAGGTTTTTCGCGACGCCGGTGAGAAAGGCTATCGCGGTTTCGACGCAGTCATCGAGACCATCCCCAAGGGGAGTCGCGTGGCCACCTTGGTTTTCGAGCGACAGCTCGAGGGACTTCAGCTCTCACCCCTGATGCATGCCGCTGGTTGGCTGCAGGCCGAGCGCGGGGGTGTGGTCATGTTTAGTTTTGCAGAGTTTCCGTCATCGCCGTTCACCTACCGTGCCAATCGACGTCCGCCCCTGGTAGCGCCGCGCTGGGAATGGGGACCAGAACGAGTCGTTCCCGATCGCGACCTGGGTTGGTACGATTACTGCTTAGTGCAGGGTTGGTCGGGAAGTCTCGAGGCTTCTCGGCGGTTCAACGAAGTGCGCCGCAGCGGAAGTTGGTCCCTGTGGCGCCGAACGGGCCCGGCCGACTCGAATCCGTCCAGCAATTGAGAGATTTGCCCAAGTATTTCCTCGAACGGCGGCGCACGCTTGCGCCAGAATTGGGGATCGCCCATGTTTGTCCGCGTGAATCGCAAAAGATTTGGTTATCTGCGTTCGCAATTGGTGGCCAAGCTGGGGCGCCTCCTTGGGTGGAGCCTCGCGTTTACACTGTGTCTGCTTGGCTCCCCGGCATTCGCTGCCAATGAGGCTCAGGCAGCGCCTACCCCTGCTGCATCGAGCAATACCGCTGCGGGAACTGGAGAGGCTTGGCTACCGCCTACCACTGCATCGACCAGTGCGTCGGCACAGGTGACCACCTCGACCAACGCGGGAACGGCTGGGCAGGTCACCAGCACTCCGCCCACGGCTCCGGCACCGGCGATGCAGGGAGGGGCTGCCCCCAACGAGGATGCGGCGGCGGACGCCGATCCAGAAGCGCTCACTTTGTTTCAGGCGGACCTGGAGCCCTATGGCGCTTGGCTTGACGATCCTCGCTATGGTCGCATCTGGGTGCCCAATCGTGGGCTGGTTGGTTCGGGGTTCTCTCCCTACGTCACGGCAGGGCATTGGGCGCTAGATGCTGATGAAAACTGGATTTGGGTCAGCGACTATCCCTTTGGCGACATTGTGTTCCACTACGGGCGCTGGTTCTACTCCGCAGAACATGGGTGGGCTTGGGTTCCTGGGCGAACCTATGCTCCGAGTTGGGTGGTATGGCGCACACCGACCTCTTCCAGCTACGCGTATGTCGGTTGGGCGCCGATGCCGCCACGCTTTGGCTGGTTCTCATCGGGCGTCGTTTGGTACTCGACAATGCCGCCCGTTTCCTACGTGTTCTGTCCCAGTGACTATCTCTTCTATCCTTCCGTAGGTGTCTACATCGTGCACGATCCCTGGTTGGTCGGTAGACTAGGCCTCTACACCAGCTTCTATTACCCACCCTACGGCTACTACGGCTGGGGCTACTACGGGTACGGCTACGGGGGCGTGGGCTACCACCACACGCATCACTATGGGCCACCGGTGAACCGTACGGGAATCGCGCCGCGCGCGATTCCCCGTGAACGTATTGCGGCAAGGCCGCGGGTTGCGGCGACACGCTCCGCAGCGGGCGCCGACATGGCCGGCTCCAGAGCATCTTTTGGTGCGCGTACCTCTCCGCGCTCTGGAGCAGCACCAACGCTTGGCTCGCCGCGCAGGACGACCTCGACCTCGCTCGGGACGAGCGCCGCCGCGCCTCGGCGCTCGTCGAGCAGCTGGACGGCCCCTCGCACCTCACCTCTGGCTCGATCCAGCACGATGCCGGCCGCTAGTCCGCGTGGCACCATGGTTCCGCGCTCGGCTCCTTCGGGATTTAGCACCCGCGGGTCCACGCCCAGCTTTGCGCCGCGCAGTTCGGGTGCGAGCAGCTGGTCGGCGCCGCGCTCTTCAGCGACGTTCAGCTCGAGCCCCAGGTCCGCGAGTCCGTCGTTTCGCTCGAGCCCATCCTTTCGGTCGCCAAGCTCCTCCGGCTCACCGAGTTTCCGTAGCTCACCGAGTTTCCGCAGCTCACCGAGTTTCCGCAGCTCACCGAGTTTCCGCAGTGGTGGGCGTCACCGCTAATGCGCTATGACTCCTTTCAGAGGGTGCCTATGACACGCTGCTTCATTCCTCGATACCTATTGACGTTTCTCGCCTTGTTGTCGGTAGCCTGTGGTTACGACAATGGTGATCGGAGCCCTTCCACTACGCCTTCCATTGCCGCCGTGTCGGGTACCATCGATACGGGTGCTGTCATGGATCCGGCATCGATGGCCGGCGGTGTAGGAGTATTCGTCGAATACGCCACAGGGGGCAATTGGACGTTGCAGGTTGGCTGTGACACCGCGGAAAGCGACGCGGATTGCGCCTGGGACATCATCGCCTACACGCCGGAAGGCGGGCACTTCGTCTCCAGCAAGGCACTCGACCTTGAGAATAGCGACCTATTGATGGTCTATTCTGACGGCCAGCTCGAACTCCAGGCCGTAACAGGCGCCGACTTTGACGGTGTATCCTTTGCCGCCGAACCCGGCGAACCGGTCACGTTCGATATTTGGCTCGAGGGCGCGAGTCACGTCGAGGACTATTTCTACTACATCAACGATAGCGCTGTGCAGAAGGGCGCAGCTTCATCCGTCATCGAACTTACGCCGACGGCGAATTGACGCTCCAAGTCGGCTCTGCTGCGAGTAGCGGCGTGTCAGCGCGAGTGCAATTGCCGTAGCTGCCCAAGTGGCGTCACTGCGACGGACCAACAGAGAATGGAGGCGGGCGAGCAGCGTCGTTCAAGGCTGCTCGCGTCCCCCCAGGGTTCTCGGTTGAGTCGGCTAGCGACGCGTCGTGCGACGCTGGCTTGATGCATTCTTCTTGGGTCTGAGATCGGTTGTCGCTGCCGTTGGCGGCTCCGAGATCCTCCTGTCGCTCGATGCGGGAGGAGGCTCCGACACGGGCGAGGGCGACGCTGCGACTGCTGGATGCTCCTCAGCAATGACTCGAGCGGTGGTTGCAGAATCCCGGTATTCGGGTTGGGTGGGCCGCGAGATGAGCTGTCGCTCGGCCTCGAACCAGGTCTGCTCCGCGGCACCCTCAGGGCAACCCAGGGATTGCCAGATTTCATAGGCCTTCGCGCGAACGAGACCCGGATCGATAGCGTTATTGCGATGCATGCCGTTCATGTTGCTTGCCTCCGGTTTCTGTCTTGGGTGAACAGTGATGGCGCAATCGAACACGAGGTTCATTGGCCGGGACAAGTTATTGGTCTGTTCGACGTCGAAGTCAGGCCGCAAATCGGAAGCTACCCGAGTGCAATCAGAGGGTTGCGACTCAAGGGCGCGTGATTGGTGTTGGCGGCGAACCCGAGTGGTTCGGGGGCGTGTTTGTCGCTGCAGAGGATTCTCCGGAGACCTCGACGTCGGGCGCTACGGGTTTGGCACCTGCCATGGCGCCCGACATTGGATCGACGGCGGGCTTGACGAGTGCTCTGCGTCGATCGAGATCCCGGAACGCCAAGCGCAGCATCAGAGCATCCGATGACTCGAGTGAGCCCGGACTGCGGGTCTCTGCTTGCTGAGCAAAGTAGAGCCAACGCGATGCTCCATCGAGGTCGCCCAGCTTTAGCAGTGTTGCTCCGCGATATAGGCCGTAGTTTACGCGAGTCTTGGGGTCGAGCTGTACAAGACGTGGCTCGCCGTGTTCGAAGATCTCTGCAGCTTCGACGAGGCGCCCCTCGTTGTACAGGGTTCGGCCATGTTGGGTTGCGTTTGCACAACCCGGCAAGAGCCCGAGGCAAATTAGCAGTGAGAAGTATCGGCCCAAAACCACCATGCGAAGGCATAGGATACTGGCACAGCTCGGGCGGCGCCAGGGCTGGCACAATAACCACACTTGCAACGTCGGCCGGCTGTGTCTAGATGTGGGGCCTGAAATGCGCTGGCCAGTTGGTCGGAGCGGAGGATCCATGTCCACAACGGATGAGATTCGTAACCTGGTTTCCCGGATCCTTTCGGATCCACGTGTACTCAAACTCATGAGCAGCGAGCAGCTGGTGCGCATGCTCACCTTGGCACTTGGCGCACAAGATCGGATTGGTGAGGTCACCAACGACCAGGTTGCGCGGCTGATGAAACGTTTTGGCGTGGCCCCGGTCGAGCGAGTCGAGGAACTCGAGCGTCGCGTCGAGGACCTCGAGAGAGAATTGGCCGCGCGCCGCCCCGGTCGAGAATTCTAGTTATCTTGAATGTTTACCCATCCGGGGCAGACCTGGCGCTTTGGGCCTCTAAAGCTCTAGGCTCATCGTTCTCGATCTTGCAACGCGCCAATGTGCCATGGCACTATCCGCGCGGCTCACTTGGCACGGTTGTGCCAGTTTCGGAGGATCCCCTATGCGCAGCTCCACGATTGCCTTAGTCATGTCATGTCTGTTGCCGTTGGCCTATTCGGTCAACGCCTTCGCCGCCTCAGACGACGACGACTCGAGCGACAGTGATTCCAGTCGCAAGAGCCGTCACCAGGACAGCGACGAGAGTGGCACGAATGACGAGGAACCCGGCAAGACGGAAGGGGCCGATATTCGTGAAGAGGGCGGGGAGGCCAAGAAGGAACTCGATCCCGGCGAGATCGAGCGCGCCAAGGCCGCCGAGGTGGCCAATTCTCCAGTGGAGTTGAAGGGCAAACCCTACTACTTCGTCGGCCTACGCTACCGCGGGATGCTCGTGCCGAAGTTCATGATGAATCTGTTCGGGGACGGCGGCAGAAGCGTCTACGTAAATGCCTTCGGGCCCGAATTCACTGTGCGTCGAGACAACTTCGAATACGTCCTTAGCGCATGGTGGGCCGGCTACAACATGCCCAATACGCCGTTCAAGGCCTCCGGCGACCCAGTCGTTGCGTACGAACTCGTCAAGACAAGTCTCAACGTCCTATACTTGACCTCGGATTTCAACTGGTCGAGTCAGATCAACCCCGTCTTTGGGTTGAACTTTGGCGTAGGTGCTGGATTCGGCGTCGTGTGGGGCGATTTGACTCGGGTTCAGGCCTATCCCAATGGGAGAGGTGGCTACACCAAGTGTGCGTATGCTGGGGACCCTTTGGGTGGCGGTTATTGCGGCAATGACAACAACCACTACAACAACTATAAGGAACCCAGTTGGGCCGATAGCGGCAGCAAGCCCCTCGTCTTCCCCTGGTTAGCGCTGCAGACGGGGGTGCGCATCAAGCCGCATAAGCATTTCATGGCGCGGATTGATTTGGGTTGGGCGATAACGGGTCCCTTCTTTGGGATTTCCGGTAACTACGGTATCTAGGCGCGTGGATTCTGCGTCAAGAAGCCTGGACGCTCCTCCACGCTATGAGCCCATCGTATCGCTCGGTGCGGGTGGTGGGGGAGAGGTGTGGGAGGTTCGCGACCGCCTCACGAATGCTCGGCTCGCGCTCAAGGTGTTGGGCGGACGTGCCGGGCAACGCGAGGCGGACGCGCTCGTGCGCGAGGTCGTTGCGCTTTCGGGACTCGAAGGCTTGGGCCTCCCGCGGATCCTGCAAATGGGTCGCCTTCCCAAGTCAGACCGTCTCTTCGTATTGCGCGAGCTAGTCGACGGTAAGAGTCTCGACCAAAGCGCAGCTCAGGACCCGTTGGGGGCTATGGCGGCGCTGGTCGCGACTGCGCGCCAATTGACCGTGCTGCATCGCTGTGGCCTGCTGCACGGTGACATCAAGCCTGCGAACGTCATCCTGCGCACTGGCGGCGGGGTGACGCTGGTCGATCTTGGCTTGGCAGCTCCGTGGCGGGAAGGGGGTGTTGCCCCCGAGGGGCTGACACCGCGCTATGCCGCACCCGAACTGATGCATGGGGGGCAGCTGACGGTGCGTTCGGAGATCTTCTCGTTGGGATTCATCCTCGGAGAACTCCTCGCGCTTTCGTCTACGCAGCTCGATGCGACCAAGAGCACTGCAATCCAACGGCTCGTCGAACGTGCTACCGCGCTAGATCCGTCGGCACGGCATCCATCGGCAGACGAGTTCGCCTCCGAACTGAGTCTAGCGCTCGGCCTTTACCGCGACTCGAATCGGCCGAAGGGCGCTTTCGTATGGCCGATCCGTGGAATTGACGCCACGGCGGCAAAACTGCTGGGTACGGTCAAAAGTCTCGCGCCCAAGTCGGGCCTACGCATTGTTGCTCCGGTGGGTTCTGGGCGCAGCTTGCTGTTGCGACGCCTGGCGTTTTCCCTGGGGATCGCCGGCGAGCCACTCGTGATGCTCGATGATGTCACCTCCGGCGTTGCCGAGGCGGCATTTGCCGAGCTCGATGCGGGGGCGCCTCCGAGTGACTGCTACTACCTCGTGGACGATGCCGAACGCCTGTCGCCCGAAGTGGCAGCACGGATCAGTAGACTGAGTGAACGCGGGGCGCGGGTGGTCTGGGTTGGCGACGGGACGTTGACGACGCCCTTCGAGACATTCGAAGTCCCGCCGCTCGAGCCCGAGACTGTCACCGAACTCGTGCGCGGAGCGATCCCTTCCGTCACTGACGAACTATTGGCACGAATTGTCGAAGTGGCCCAGGGACGCCCGGGTCCGCTGCGGCACATCGCGACGCGCATTGCCGACGCTGCTATCGCATCCACCGAAGATCTCGATCGTTTGCTCGACGAGAGCGTCGAACAAGCCACATTGCCCAGCATGCCCTGGGAGCGTGCAATGGCGCTGTTGGATCGCGGGCGCTATCGCGATACCGAGCGGCTGCTCGAGGAGACGTCCAATCTGTCGGGGGCCTACGATCTCGAGTGGCGCTTGATCCGCGCTCGGCTGGCACTTGGATTGGGTGACACGCAGCAGGCGTTGACGATTCTTCTGGAGAGTCCGGATGCCGGCACGCTCGATCCGAAGACTCCACTCGGTCGAAGCTACGCCGTGAATCTCGCGCGAGCTCAGGTCGGAGTAGGCAACTACGTCGAAGCTGCTCGCCTCGCCGAGCGAGTTGCGGACGACGCCTCCGCCGAAGGGATCGAGGCGATGCTTCAGGCGGCGACGGCCTACCGTCACCTGGGGCGGGCCGTCGAAGCGGGTCAATGGCTCGACGCAGCGCGCGCTGGTGCGGAGCGACTTGGGCAGCCTCGGGTGCTCGCTATGCTCGACGTGACAACCGGCCTTCTGGCACAGCGAGAGGATCGGCTTCAAGATGCTCTGACCGCCTATCAAGCAGCGTTGCGTTCGGGTCAGAAGGCAAACGATGCCGGCCTCTTGGCAACTGCGCAGCTCAATCTGGCGGGGATCCTGAAGATCCGCGGCGATCTGGCGGGAGCGATCGAACACTTCGAGGCGGCTCTGGATTTGGGACAACGCATCGGACGTAGTTCGACGGTGCGCAATGCATTGTTGAATCTCGCCAATCTCGATCTGTATCTTGGGCGGCTGGCACGAGCACGAGCGCGGCTCGACGAACTCTCAGGCGAACGCGCGAACTTGCCCTCACGCGTCGAGGCGCAACTTCGCGGTGTCGAGGCCGATTTGGCCGCACAAGGCGGCGAAGTGGAACGTGCCCTCGAGCGTTACGACGCGTGTGCTGCGGCATACGAAAAGCTCTCACGCAATGCGGACGCGGCCGAAGCACTACTTGAAGCCGTACTCGTTGCTGCGCGTGGACCAGCACCGGAACCATCGGCTTTGCGCGTTCGACTTGAGCGCGCCAAAACCATGCTGGGCAACTCCTCGGCGCATCGCACGCTGCGTGAGCTGGCCGAGGGGCGGCTGGCGACGATTGCCGGTGAAGAATCGGTTGCGCGAGCCTGTATCGAGCAAACAATCGCTTCCGCGCGTGACAACAACCAGAAGGAATGGTTGTGGCGCGCGCTCGAGGCTCGCGGCGAATTGGAACTGCGACTCGGACGTCGACTGCGTGCGCGACGCGATCGTGAAGAGGCGCTTTCAGTCATCGAGGAGATTGGCGCGGAATTGCCGCGCGATCTGCGCGAAGTGTATTGGAACGACGCTCGGCGCAGCGCTTTGCGCGGTTTGGTCAGCAACGTCGAGCAGGCCCTGACGCACGGGATCGAACCGGCAGGACTTCGACCCGTGGTCAAAAATCCAGATCTATCACGCGATGTGTCTACGATGCTCTCGACCCCCCTCGAGATGCGGCTGGCGAGGATTCTTGAGATCAATTCCGAGCTGGCCGGTGAAGTCGATCTCGAGCGTCTCACCCAGAAGGTAGTGGGGCATGCGGTGCGCATCGTTCGCGCCGAGCGCGGCCTCATTCTCTTACGTGATGAACAGCAGCGGCTTTCGGTGTATTGCGAGCGGGCCAGTGGGGAGGCTGAGCAGCACATTCGCTTCTCGACTACGGTCGCCGAAACCGTCGTCACGACCGGCGAGCCCGTCGTTTCACAGAACGCCTGTGAAGATGCGCGTATGTCCGGGTGGGGCAGTGTGCATGAGTTGATGTTGCAGTCGGTGGCCTGTGTACCCATCCGTGCGCGTGACAAACAATGCATTGGCGCGTTGTATGTCGAAACCAGGATGGCACGCGGTAACGAGTTCGTGACCGAACTCCCCATGCTGCAGGCATTTGCCGACCAAGTGGCGATTGCAATTCAGAATGCTCGACTCGTTCAGGAGAATCGTGCGCGGGCCAATGAGTTGGCTGACACCAACAAGCAGCTAGTCGAAGCTCAATCGAAGCTCGAAGAGCTGCTCGGTAATCGCACCGCCCAACTCCAACGCACCCGGCGCAAGCTGCGTGAGACGCGTGATACATTACTCGGCCATTTTGGCTACCACGGTCTGGTCGGAACGAGCGCAGCCATGCGTCGGGTCTATTCGCTCATCGAACGGGTCAAGGACACGGACGTACCGGTGCTCATTACCGGCGAGAGTGGCACAGGCAAGGAGATGGTCGCGCGCGCCATCCACGAAACCTCCACTCGCGCTAAACGTCGGTTCGTTGGGGTCAATTGTGGTGCGATTCCCGAGAACCTATTGGAGAGTGAGCTCTTCGGCTGTGTGCGCGGTGCGTTTACCGGTGCCGATCGCGACCGACGCGGGCTATTTCGTGAGAGCGAAGGCGGGAGCATTCTACTCGACGAGATCGGCGAGATGCCGCAAAAGATGCAGTCCGGACTGCTCCGAGTGCTTCAAGAGAAACGGGTTCGTCCGGTCGGTGGCACGCAAGAGGAGCCGGTCGACGTGCGCTTGATTTTTGCTACCAATCGCGATCTGCGTGCACTGGTAGAAGAGCGACTATTCCGTGAGGACCTGTTCTATCGAATTCACGTTGTCGAAGTGCACATTCCGCCGCTTCGGGAACGAGCGGAGGACATTCCGCAACTCGTCGACCATTTCCTTGGCATTTTCGCCGCTCGTCATCGCCGTGACAAGGGGTGTATCTCGCGAGACGCATTGCGTCTGCTCATGGCTCAGCCCTGGCGTGGCAATGTTCGTGAACTCGAGCATGTCCTGCTGAACGTTTGGGTTATGTCCGACGCCGACGAACTTTTAACCGAGGACTTCGAGGTCGTGCTCGGTCGTGCCAGTTCGCTCGGACCGGAGCCAAGACGTTCGAGCCGGCCACCAGAGCGCGAGAGTCCACGTGCAGCGGATGTGCTGGGGGACAAACGCCCGACGGCGAGCCCCCAATCTGACAACGAAAAGCAACGCATTCTCAAGGCGTTGGCCGATTGCGGTCAGAACCGGGTCAAGGCGGCGCAGTTGCTCGGGATCCCGCGCAGAACATTCTACCGGCGTCTGGGCGAGTACGGTATTGGCTGAGGGCGTCCGGCGCGGCTTTGCTACTTGATTCCGAGCTGGCGCAGCTTCTTGTGGAAGCCCTCGCGTGTCATGCCCAGCGTTTTTGCGGTGCTCGTCTTGTTGTTGGCGTGGTCACGTAGTGCGGCAACAACGAGTTGGCGTTCCACGTGGTCCATCATCGACTTGAGTGTGCCCTTGGGGATCGTTGGCGCAGCCGTTTTGGCACGCGCCTCTTGAACTCGCACACCCAAATGCTGAAGAGTTACGAAGGACGAATCGTCGGCCTGAATGACCACGCGTTGGATCTCGTTCTGCAGTTCGCGGACGTTTCCCGGCCAATCGTAGGCCTTCAATTGGTCGACGACGCCAGCGGCGAAGCCGAGCAGAGTCTTCTTGTACTCACGGGAATAGCGTGTGAAGAAATGCTCGGCCAAGAGAGCAATGTCCTCCTTGCGCTCGCGCAGTGGGGGGACAATCACCGGGAAGACGTTGAGGCGGAAGTACAGGTCTTGGCGAAATCGACCCGCTGTCACTTCCTTCGAAAGGTCACGATTGCTAGCGGCAACGATGCGCACGTTGACCTGTCGGGATCGGGTAGCGCCCAACGGTCGCACTTCCCCTTCCTGCAAGACGCGTAGGAGCTTGGCCTGCAGGACGAGGGGCATTTCGGTCACCTCGTCGAGAAACAAGGTGCCGCCGTCCGCCACTTCGAACAGGCCCTTCTTGTCGTCGGAGGCTCCAGTGAAAGCACCACGTTTGTGTCCAAAGAGTTCGCTTTCGAGCAGATTCTCGGGAAGCGCGGCGCAGTTCTGCGCCACGAAGAGCCGGTCGGCTCGGGTCGACCGCGCGTGCAAGGCTGCAGCGACGAGTTCTTTGCCGACCCCTGTCTCACCTTCGATGAGTACCGTAGCCCTCGTCTTTGCGACTTTGTCGACCTGCTCCAGGAGTCGGGAAATCGCTGCGCTCTTGCCCACGATCGACACATGCTGACTCGACTGGGCCTGATGCCGCAGGTAGCGATTCTCGTCGCGCAGACCTTCCTCGAGCAGAGTGAGGCGCTGTTCCATCCCAGCATTGGAGATGGCTAGGGACGCCGAACCAGCAAGCACTGCCAGGGCATCGAGATCCGTGCGGTCGAACATCGCCGGGGCATCCCGATTGTCCAACTGCAAAACGCCAATGATGTCCTGCCGATGCCACAACGGCACGGCGATGGTGCTCTGAATACTGGCGCCCAAGAGCGACTCTGACGCCAGCGTTCCCGAGGGGGCATCCGCCGCGAGCACGGCGGCACGGTCGTCGACCACGCGGCGGAAGACGCTGCGCACCATGCGCGGAGCTGCACCGTCGGTTTGCGGGTGACCGTCTGTCCCGCGAGAACGGCAGAGCGCAAAAACGAACTCGGTATTCTGGTCCGAAGGGTGACTTAGGTCTTCCCGTAGAACAAGAGTCACATGCGTGGCCCGGGTGACCAACCCAAGGGCAGCGTCGGCAATGTGTGTCAGCACTTCGGTAAAACTCGTGCTCGACAGAATGGCGCGATCTGCCGTACCGAGTGTTCTAAGGATGGGCTCGAGCCGATCTTTCGACGTAAAGCTCGTGAGCTCACTCATCGGCCGCGCCGAGAAGATCTGCGGATCTGACGCAGGTGCAGCGAAATGTACGGCGAGAGTGACGGACTCCTCGATGCCTTCGAGGCCAAGCTCGACACGGTCCTCGGGTTGCAGTTCGAGACGTGGGTTCTGATCGTCGAGCGCCAGCCTGACGTCTGCGCGCAGCACGACCGTACGTCCAACGGAACTTCTATTCTCGAGACACACGCCATCGACATTGAGGAGCAATCGCGCGTGTTTGCGCAATACGACCGAATCCTCGACAACGAGATCGTTGTCACTGTCACGCCCAATATCGATACTGGTCCCGGCGGGCTCGGCTCGGTTACCCTGGTTGCGGCCTGTCAGAACTTCGACGTACGAAAGCTGCATTGTCTCTAGGTGGCCAGATGTGTGCCGGACTTGGCAGGATATTTCCCAAGATTCTTGCTGGCAATCAACTGTCAGCAATCGGGATTTCCGAGTCAAGGATGATCGATGACACCCGATCCCCGACAGCTGAGCGCTCGTTTGCGAGCTTACGACGAAATTCGGAGGGGGGGCCCGAAAACCCGAAGGCCCCGCCACCACTTGGGTGTCGAGGCCTTCGATATTCGGTGGACCGAAGTCCGGGATCTAGTTCGAGCGGGTTTCGATGCGGTACATTACCTGCTTCACTGGGGCATCGTTGGCAATCTTGTTGCGATCAGCCGTCTTCTCGTTGGCGTCGATGATCGCCTGCAGCTTCTTGGCGGCATCCTTATTGCCCTTTGGCGACAAGAAGTCGATGGCCTGAGAGACCGAGAAGCGAACGGCCGCATTGTCGACGGCTCCGAGGCGATCAATGAGATCCATGGCTGTCTGCGGCGTGCCGTGAATCGCTGCCATGTAGCAGGCCTTGAAGCCAGCGAACTGGTTACTCTGCTCCTGATTTTCGCCCTTTTCAACCTCACCCATGTAGCACTGAGCGCGGTCGCCACAGGCGCGCAGCTGCTTCTCGGCCAAGGCCAAGAAGTCCTTCTCCATCTTCGTGCCATACTTGGCGACGGCGGGACGGACGGAATCGAGTTGGTCTGCCTTGGCCAACTTGAGCACGGTCACCAAGATGGCGCTCTGCAGTGCCGTCTTGTCGTCGCCCGAGCCGGGTGTCTTCTCTGCGCGCTCGAGCAACCAGGGGATCATCAGCGGGTCATAGAAGGCACCCGAGGACTCGACCAGCAACTGCAGGGCATTGGCGCCTGGTGGAATGTTTGTGTCGAGCGAGATCCCCTGGAATGTGGCCTTGAAGGCCTCCTTCGATTCGGCGGTGGCAGGGATCTTGGCGAGTTCACGCGCAATGACCGCCTTGTTGACGTCACCCTTGGCCGTCTTGAGGACCTCGAGCAGCGGGGCCAAGCCTTCAGGGCGGCCGATGGTGCCAATGATGAGCGCGGCAGTGCGGACTTCAGGCTCGTCTTCCGGGGCCTTGTCGCTGCCACTGGTCTCCTTGACGCGCTTGTAATGGTACGCCTTCAGCTTGTCGTTCTGGCCCTTCAAGAGCTTCACGGCCTCGACTACCGCGGGGTGTCCAATCTTGACGAGAGCGAGCAGCGCCGTCGCTTGCACGTCGGCTTTGGCTGGATCGAGCATCACCTTCATGAGCGGTTCGACAGCGGCTGCATCCTTCAGGGTCCCGAGGAGCAATGCCGAGGTCGTCTGCCAGAAGAGTTGATCCTTGTAGGGATCGAGCTTGTCCTTGTCGGCGGCGGTCTTCGGAATAACGATGGGAGCATCGAGCATTTGCCGCAGGGGGCCAGCCCAAGACTGCTGTGGCATGTCCTGCAATGCGTCGTTGAAGTCTTTGTAAGTGACGCCGCCGAGCATGGTGCTGGCACGCAGCTTGGTGAATGCCTGAATCATGGGGTCACCCAGCGATGCAAGCTTCATGCTGCCGGCGCCGCGAGCCGCCCACTTGATGTCCGTGTCGTCTTTGTTGGTGGAGGGACGCTTGACGAACTCGTCGAACGCCTTCTTCAGTGCTGGCTCCGTACGCGGATCGCGAAACGCGGCGAGCAGTTTGATACAGGTCGTACGCGTCTTGACGTCAAAGTTGTCATACCCAGCTACATAAGCGTTGGTTAGCGGCACGACGATCTTATCGAGTAGCGCCTTGACCTCGGGTGCCGAAGTGTCCTTGTTTGCCTTCGTCACAGCGTCTTCGTAGAACTGTTCGAGTCGCTTGATGGCGCGTGGCTGCCAGGACTTATCCTCGAGCTTGTCGACCCAATAGTCAGGCTTACCTTCGTCCTTGCAGCCTACCTGCGTCGTCACAAGGATTCCCGTGGCGACCACGGTCGCAGTCCCGAGCATCAGGTGGTGGATGAGCGACGCGAGCGTGCGCGTGGAGCGGAGCATAGATTCCTCCAACAATTAGTGAATCGGTTACCGATGACCGCAGGTCAACATGAGTTTCCGTGGGGCCAAAACCTCTTTAAAACCCCAGGTTGCGAGCATTTTCCGCAAAGTACGCCGTGGGGGGTTCGCCTGTCAATGTAACGCAGCATACCTCACTCCGATCTTTTGAAGGCGACCGCCCGGCCAAGTGGACGTGATCGCTCCCTGGGCATCGGGTTTCACCGATCAAGCAATCGCCTATCCATCGGCGGTGATGTTGCTGGTAGCGCGATCGGCGCCTTGGTTTTTTGCGGCGCGGCTACGGGTTCTGCCGCGCGCACCGTCACGAACTTAGCCATTTTCGCCTAATCCGTACGTCGGCGAACACTTAATGATGTAGCGCCGAGCGAAAGCGCGGCAGCCTAGAGCGATCCAAGTTTTTGGATCAGCTGGCGATGCAACGTTGCATTGGCAGCCACCAGACCTCGACGATTGACGAGGTCCTCACTGCGGTAGTCGATGGCTCGACCGTCACTGTCCGTGAAAACCCCTCCCGCAGCAGAAACGATAGCGTCCGGGGCGCAAGCGTCCCAACGCTTCCCTGCATAACGTGGGGCAACGTAGGCATCCGCCGTACCATCGGCGACAGAGGCGCCTTTCAGGCCTGCGCTACCCATGGCTTCGACATTGGGGACAGCAAGGCGAGTCTGCAATGCTCGAGTCTCCTCGTCACTATGGGCGCGAGACACGAGCAATCTGGCTGAGCTCGTAGAAGTTCTGGCTGCCGGACGAACCGGGACAAAGGCGCTGGTTCTCGTCCGACGGAACGCCCCGAGCCCCAACTGTCCGATCCAGACCGTGTCGAGGGTAGGGGACCAGATGACCCCCGCAGCGGCTCGCCCGTCCTGCACGCAGCCAATCATCACGACGAATTCGCCCGTGTGTCGAACGAACTCACGGGTTCCGTCGACCGGGTCGACGAAGAACACCTGCTGCGCATGACGAAAGTCCCCGAAGACACTCGGATCGCTCTCCTCGGCAACGACGGGGCACCCGGGGTGAAGGTCACGCAGTGCGTCGCAGATCAACTGATTCGCTCGGCGATCGGCGGTTGTTACGGGATCGTTGGGGCCCTTAAGCTCCACATCGAATCCGGCTTCGTAGGTCTCGAGCACCACGGCTGCTGCGCTCTTCGCGATTTCGACGAGGCCATCGAGTAGAGGGGAGCCAGTCGTCATTGAGCCGACCTCCGTTGGCCGCACAACCTACTCAAGTTCGGAATGGAGCTTCCTCTTTTGGTCACGGTCTTGCTCCCAGGTCCTTCAGGCGAGATTCCAACGTGAGAAGTGACTCCGACGGCAGATAGGGCGGGCCCTTGCCCGCTTCGCGAATCAACTGATCGAGTTGCAGGCAGGTGCGGGGACCGAGGACGGCGCTGCTAACCAGTTCGTGGCCAAGAACCCAGCGCAATGCGGCGGCGCGCAGGGTCGACACTTCGCCTCTGACCATCGGCCGCACTGCATCGAGTTGGCGGAGCCTGCAGCGCAATTCCTCTTCGGTCCAGCGCTCGGCACGGTGGTCGCCTTCAGGAAAGCTGCGATCGCGGCTCCAGAGGCCGCTCAACAGCCCATGGGCCAACACACTGCGCGCGATCAGCCCGACCTCTTTCTCGCGGGCGCGTTGCTCGATGGCGCGGAAGTCCTCGGCCCAGAGGATATTGAATGCAAGCTCGACGACTGGAGCACCAGCGTCAATGGCAGCCTGTGCAATCTCGGCAGAGCCGGCGCTGACTCCCCAGCTGCGCATGACGCCGGCTTCTGCCCGTTCACTCAACCAGGCAGTTGCCTTGCCGCTCACGATCACGTCGAGGGATGGGTTGTGCAGAAGGATCACATCAGGTGGACGTGGGTGCAGTTTTGCCGCCGCGGCGCAAAAGCTATGGTGCAGAAACTCCTCGTCGAAGCGCTTTCTCGGCGGGTCGGCGCTCATCATCGTGCCGATTTTGGTCACGATGCAGCAGTGGTCATCGTTGCCGAGGATGCGCACGAGACGTTCCAGCATCTCGCCGCCAGCATAGATGTCTGCAGTTTCGAACAGGGTGATACCTAACGCACGGGCGCGGGCAATCACGCGATCCTGCTCGGTTGCCGCCACGGGTCCGTACGCTGCGCCGGACAGACCCCAGGTCCCGAGGCCGAGCTCGGAGCACTCTATCCCAGTCTTCCCAAGGGGACGTTGACGCACGGTTCGCCTATAGCAGAACGAAGCGCCTTGTTCCCGAGACGCGAGGGAGCTATCGAGCGGCCGTGACGCGAGCCAATCCCTATTTCGACGCGGCAAGGTTGCCCGAGGGCAGTACCGTCGATCCGCGACTATTCGTTGGCGCTGGCCCTACTCCTGTCGAACTGGAAATCGGGCCCGGTCGCGGTGGCTTCCTCTTCGAACGCCTCGCCGCCTTTCCACAGATCCGTATCGTTGGGCTGGAGGTGCGACTCAAGTGGGCCAAAATCGTCGATTCAAAGCTGCAAGAGGGCGGATATGGCGACCGGGCCAGAGTGTTTGCTGACGACGCGGTCGCCGCGGTTGCGCGGTTTCCCGATGCCTGCCTGTCGGCCGTGTTCGTCCACTTCCCGGATCCCTGGTGGAAGAAGCGCCACGAGAAGAGGCTCGTTGTGCGTGACAGTCTGACCGCCGAGCTTGGTCGAGTCATGGCCCCCGGGGCGGAGCTATTCATCCAAACGGATGTCGAGGAAAGAGCGGCGGCCTACGTCGACCTGGTGGCAAAGTGCGATAGCTTCGTGCCTGTAGAGGCCGATCCCCGGATCCTGGACCATCCCTATGTCGCCAGAAGTCCCAGGGAACGGCGTGCCATGGCCGACGGTTTGCCAATCCATCGCCTCAGGTACCGCCGCATTGGCTCACCGATAGTTGCCGTTCCGGTCGAGTCGTCGTCTTCGACCTAGGGCGTCCGCCGAAGGGCGTCCTCCATTGGCCGAGGAGAATCAACGCGGCGACCCCCTCCGAGACGTTGATCCCGACACCCGGCCGAGCGTAAGCTCCCGCCTATCATGCGCCGATTGGTCTGCTTTTTATTGATGGCTACGGGCTGCGCGACCTACCGCGACGACTTGAATCGTGGTCAGCGCATGTACCTCGACACCCACTACGACCAGGCGCTTGCCATGTGGCGCGTGCTCGAGCCAGATCTCGACTCGCTGTCGCCGGCGGAACAGTCTCGTTACGAATACCTCCGCGGGATGACGGACTATCGTCTCGGTTTCCGCGCTGACGCTCGGCACTGGTTGGCGATCGCCAAGGCGAACAATGAGACTCATCCGGGTGGGCTGGACGCGGATGCCGCGTCGCAGCTCGACCACATTCTGGAAGAGCTCAATAAGGAAACCTACGCGGCGCTGCCAGGTCCCGATCCCGAATCGACCAAGTAGCTGCAACGGACCGTTCTCGTGGTCTAGACGAGATTGCACCGACAAAACAGAAAAGGCGAAACGAATGGTGTTTCTCGCTTCGCCGATTCCTCATTCCGTATCTAGTTGGCTTGTCTTGCTGACCTGCGTTTCCCCACGTAGTTCTGCGGGGCCGTTACGATGGCGGTGGTGGTCGTGAGCTACGACGAGCTTCATAGAGCTCGTCCTTGGCTACGAGCTTCTGCTTTTTGAGGAATGCAATCTGCCGCTGCTCTTCGGGGGTTAGAAAGGCTCGTCGTTCGAGCAAACTAACCTCTTGGTGCAAGCGGCGATGACGATCCTCCAGCTCTTGCACACGCTCCTCCGCAATGGGCCCATTCATAGGTAGCACCTCCTGCAGCACGGTTGAGTCGAGCGTTGGCCTGGCTCGGCGCCTGCCCCACCCAGGGGTCAGACACCGGCACGAACCAGCGACTCCGCATACCTTACAGGGTAAGACGAAGGGGTCTGCCGTCAACCTTTTTTGCGCAGGCTCTCCATCTTTGGGCAGTCAGTTTCCGCGAAGTTTCCACTACACTTACAAGGCCGGCAGTTGTCGTCGTACTGGGGATCGAGCTTGTCGCAGAAGGTTGAAATCACTTGGCTACTCAACAGTCGATGCGGTTCTTGGTGTTGGCGGCATGGAGCGCCGTCCTTTCCTGTCTCATCTGCGCCGCTTGCAGAAGCGGGGCGACCCTAACGCCCGTCAACTCCCTGGAAACTCAGGCGAAACCGCGCAATGTCGAGCTTCCGCAACTCGTCGTGACCCCGACGGGGGCGGACAATATCGCGAGAATCCATGCTCGCGGAATGCTGAATCTGCAAAATGGCGACTTTGCGAGCGCCGAGCGGGACTTTGACCTTTGTGTCAGAGCGGCGCCAAATGGACCACACGCGGCCTCTTCCCTCTACCACGGCGCATTGGCCCTGGACGAACTCGGTCGGTTCGAGTCGGCGCTCGAGCGCCTGCTTGTTGCCGCGGAACGGTTCGGCGATCATCCACTTGGGCAAGCGGCAGCGCTGCGTGCCGTGCGGCTTGCCTGTCATTTGGAACGCTGGGGAGTGGCACGGGCACAAGCCGAGCGAGTGCTAGAGGCACGCTTGGCTCTACGTCCCTTTGACGTGGTCTTGTTGCAGGGTGCGCTGGCCATGGAGGCTGTCGTTCGCGGCGACGACGTCAAAGCAGAACAGCACGTGGCGCGTGCACGCAGCGCGATTGAGGACAACGGCTTGGACGCCCCCGGAAAGATCCCGCGTGACATCGCAGCTGTCTACTTTGCCCTGGGTGAGGTGCGGCGGTTGCGTGCAGCGCGGATCGCCTTGGTGCCGCCGCCACCGAATTTCGGAGCGGTGCTCGAACAGCGTTGCGAGCTTATCCTCGGTGCGCAGTCAGCCTACTCGGATTCAATGCGAGCTCTGGATGCCCATTGGTCAACGATGGCGGGATATCGCATCGGTGAACTCTACGCCAACCTTCACGAGGAGCTGATGCGCATCGTGCCGCCCGATACAGTGAGCGACCAAAGCCAGCGTCAGCTGTTCGAGGGTGCCATGCGGCTGCGCTACTCGGTGCTGGTGCAAAAGGCCGTGAACATGATGAAACACACCCTAGCGATGGCTGAGCGCACCGGGGAGCATTCCGAATGGGTGCACCGCACCCAGCAGGCAGAGCTGGAGCTCGCGCAGCGATTGCAGCAGGAAGAGGCGGCCATCGAACGGCTGCCTTACAGTCGGCAAGCCATCGAGTATGCGCTACATCGGCTGCAGCAGGCGGCGGAGACAAAGGGGAAGTGAACCGGACCTGCGGCAATGTCCTGAAATGACTGCAGTCTCGCGGCAGTGGTGATTGCGCGCTTGACGCTGCTGAGCGAACCCACGATTCGAAGTGCGGAAGGGTGAACGATAGGCAGTACGGTATCGACGGAAGATGGAGAAGAATACCCGAATGGTTACTAGTCGTTTGGGTCCGAATTTCCGCAAAATGGACATAGAATCGGAACACAGTTTGCGCATCGGTTGGCTCGAACGCCGCAGGGATCCCCCCGAGCGAAGCGGTTTGATTTTGAACAAAAAGCGTAGATTGCCTCTTGGACGATCCTCGGTGAGTATTGAGGGAGGTCGCTACAAAATTCCCGCAAATCGATACCTGCTGACATCGTTCGTAACCATTGCTCTCGAGCACCGTACGTCTTCATTGCGCTGGGTTCACGTAGTGCGTCTACAGCCCGAGCTACGTTCGTATCGACCACAACAAGTTCGCTGCCATTGATGGTCGGAAACCAAGGCGTAAGTCCTGGCGCAAGCGCTGGCGTCGACAGCACGCTAACGAATAGCGTTGAAAGCTTTCGGCCAACACGATGAACGCGCGCGAAGCGCTCAACCAAGAGCTCGGCTCGTCGCGTCGGCGATGATTCTTTGCTACAAATGTCAGCAAGAACCGCACGCACGCCACCTTGCTTCCAGATATGAAGCCAAGCGGAACTGGGCAGCTTTCCCATGTCCCCCATGCGGTTGAACACAACTGTCGCATCCTTCACGTGACAGCGCGCGCCGGGAAAGGGGGAGCAATCAGCACTTCTGCCACTTTTTGAAACGTCGCATCCGTCTTCGAAAGAACTGGGCGAGCCGAACATTGGGCATTGATGGATCGATATCGCGCGTTTCACATGCCGAACATCAGCGACGACGCGCATCGCCGAACGAGATATCGAACGCTGATGGCCCATGATAACGACGTCTCTTAGCGCCTGGTACATTGCCAGGGTGACAAAGAGGCTGAAGACTGTCGCGTCATCACCAAGGGCAAGCGCGTCGGGCGCAACAGCAAAAACGCCGATGCGTTGAGGGTCACAGTAGAACGGAAGACGTTCGAAATTCGGTTTGGCGTCTTTGAAATACCACGCCAACATGCGGCGAATGGCCTCTTTGGCGGAAGTTGGCGGTTCGCCGCTTTTGGCGTTGTGGGCGTTCATTCAAGTGGCTAGCATGTCACAGACCCATACCGGATGTACCCCCGTTGCCTGTCTGGCCGAAGAATTTGCGAGCAACCAAAGAATGCCATGATTGTTTCAATCAAATCGCGAAACAAGCTCCGAATTTGCCGAAATGCGGTCAGCTGGTTAGCGGACGCGCTCCTTTGCCTCGCCACACTTCGCCGCGCGAGATATACAAAACTATCGATTTGTGCACTCCAACGACGAAAATGCCACCGGCAATTGCAATTCTTCGACTCCCAAGTCGCCGTCAGGACATGTTAGAGTACTTGCAGGCAATCACCCGGGAAGCATAGGCCTATATGTCTCAGATACTAGTGGATCAGGTCGATAAACATCGCAAAGAAATCAAGCATGAAGTTCTTACGTATGCGCTTTCCGAGTTGCTTGCTATGTTTAAGGCATCCCCGCAAGAGCTTCAAATTCAGCCAGACTGGCAACGGCTATTCCGCTGGAGCAGAGAGCAGCAAAGTTCGTTTGTTGAGTCATTGATTCTGGAAATACCGATCCCGCCCCTTTTCTTCTTTGAATCCTCCAACGGCCAGTGGGAATTGCTCGATGGTCTCCAACGCCTTTCAACGATCATTAAGTTCATGGGGAACAACGAAGACGTCCCCAAGGACTACCAGGGACAAGACAACAACGACGACGAGTGGCACGACACGTACCAGAACGATATCACCAAGCCACTTCAGTTGCTTGGCGCAGAGTATTTGTCCGCGCTCGACGGCCTCAGTTTCGCAAGACTTCCGACATCGCTCAAGTTGAACCTGAAGCGAGCGCGCTTGCAAATATACGTCCTCAAGCGAGAAACTGATCCGCTCTACAAGTACGAGGTATTCAAGCGACTCAATAGAGGCGGAACAGCACTCGAGGAACAGGAGTTGCGTAATTGCGCTGTTAGAATAATCGGAAACAAGTTTCCAGACTTCCTGCGCAAAGTAAGCGCCGTTGAATCCTTCGTGTCAGCAGTGAATCAGAGCAACGAACTGGTTCGCGGCGCGTACCTTGAAGAGCTTTCGCTCCGATTCTTCACAATGAAGAATTACGGGAAACACTTCAAGCATGACGTTTCTGAACTTCTGACGAAATACATGGAGGCGGTTGCAAGCGGCAATACCTCATTCGATTACGAAGAGGAAGAGCAAGTATTTGTACGGACCTGGAACGTACTGCAAGACGCGTTTGAAGATGGCACTGCCTTCACTGCTAGACGCAGGGACGGACGTCTCGCTGGTCCGTTTTCTCCGACGATCTTTGAAATAATGTCATTAGCGGTCGCCTGGCACCTTGAAGACGCGGAACGCTGCACGCCAGCCGCGTTGAACGAGAGTCTTCTTCTGCTCATAGAGCAAGCCAAACAGAAAGAGCTAATGGGTGCTGGATCGAATTCTCGACGGAAGACTCTTGGCAGATTTGAACTCGCAAGAACCTGGAAACCAGCCAGTACCAAGGGGAAGAGATGACACGAGCGGCTGCCGACGCTTTCCTAGAGTCGACCGAAAGGTTTTACGACGAATGCGCGGCGGGTATCTCACACCTGGACAGGATAATAGTAGCCTGTCCAGCATCCCTTGTAGACACCGCGCGAACAGCTCTTGTCCCAACTCTCTATGCGTATTGGGAGCGCTACTTTAGGCTCACCTTTACCGAGTTCCTACGATGCGTCGCATTAGCTAGTCCACTCGTCGACGACGTGAATGCTGCACTTTCTCGCGCGATTATTCGCTTTGAACTAAATCGCCAAAAATGGTTCGAGCATGTGAAATGCTACAATAACCTAGAAAATATGAAAGCCGCGGAAATTGCCGCAATGTTAGTTTCAACAGGAACCATTGCCACTCAAGCATTAAGTCTGTGCAGCGGCCCGCTTTCGCTGGTTGAACCAGAAAAGCTGATATCGACTGATTCGAATGTACGATTTGAAGTAATCGAAAAGAACTGCAAACTCTTCGGCCTTGACGTAAACAGACTGCGCCAGTTGGCTCTTGCCGCCGAGTTGGATCTTTATCCGACGCTCAAAGCTCTGGTCGACACTCGCAACGATATCGCGCACGGAACTGCTATCCATCCGATGAGCACCTCGAAATGGGAAGAGCTTCGCGAGTTCACGATCGGGCTAATGGAGTGCTTGCAAACCTTCCTTGCCGAAGCGCTTTCAGAAGAGCGTTATCGCTCCAGTTCCTAGATGCGACACACTAGCCTAACCACGTTTCATCTCCACTACGCACTCTCTGTAGATTCGTTGCGCGGAGTAACGTCTTGAATGAAGGTTTCTGGTTGCCATTGTGCGCCCCACCGGAATCTCGGCAACAATGCGACCGACAAGGCCGACCCTGTTACCCATCGAGATGAAAAGCTTCGGCAAATCAATCTCAAGCTCCTTGTAGTACGACGTCTGAACTACCAGAATCGCCGAACCCCGATTTCGAAGGACGCGCCGTATTTCGCCTAGAGCTTGCGCAGCATCGCTGAAGTATTGGTGCAAATTGCGAAAATAGTAAAGGCGAGACCCGTGGGATTTGTGCGACGCCACATTTCTGAGAAGTGCAGCCACGTCACGAGGAAATTCACTTAGTGAAAATTCCTGTTCGGTTGGACACCGCAACATCGTTGTCCCCATAAGTGTGCGTCGCAGCGTCGAAAATTCCTTGACGTCGTGGAGTCCCATTGCAGCAAGTTCGAATGCGGTCGTAACTGCGTAGTCTATCCTCGTGCAGTACGGAGGCGACGTCAAAATGACATCTACAATGCCGCTCTCAATTGGTAAGGATCGAGCGTCGCCAATCCTTACTGAGGAAAGCACCGGTTCGGTGGAAAATGTTCCCGCAACGTCCTCAGCGGCATCCAGGAGTGCGGCGCGAACGGATGACTGATAGACCCTACGAACACGCGACGGCTGAGACCAAGTTGGATTCGAACATTTCTCCAACTTAGCAAATGACGCAGCGCTCCGTATAAGTAGAATCATCGCAAGCGCCGCAACTGGATGGTCAACAAATTCCGACACACTACGAAGTCCGTGCGCGCCAAGGATCGCTCGTGACATTCGACGAACGGCGTCAACACCTGCTGGCGGAAGCCATGCGCCTAGCGGATCGTTTTGGTTCGAGTAGCGAGCCCGCGCATCACGACCTCTCTTGAGCATTCGATCAATTGTCGAGCGAAACTGTGACTCGTCTTCGCCCGAGACAAGGCGAGATGCGGCGAGCAGGCCGGCAAACGGATTCAAGTCGACGCCTATCGAAGCGCAGCCGACCCGGCTTGCGGCAACTAACGTTGTTCCGCTACCAACCCAAGGATCTGCAACAAGAGCACCCCTGCGAAGCGACATCTGGCGCAACACGTCTTCCGCAAAACGACTCGAGAAACCCGCGTAGTATGGATAGCGGGCGATCGTGTCGTCGTCCGACGCTTTGCGTTTGGGCGTCAGGAGTATTCGTAGCGGGAGTTGCATTTCGTAGGGGGGCGAGCTGGCCGAATATGGCACGGCATGCGCTCCGCGAAAGGCAAAGGCCTTCTGATGTTTGGCTGCGTCGACAAGAGCGCCAGGTTTGTCATCGAAAGTCTGCACTTGAACCGCGGAAGCGGCCAAGCGACCGACCAGATCGGGCGAATTGCTTCCGAGTTGATTCGGCTTTTCGCGGCAATTTGCAATCGAGAGCGCGCCGTCGGAACGTCGAGGGCTCGACACCCGAGCAACTTGTTCCATCTTCCCTCGCGCAAGTAGACCGCTCGCGCGACGAGATTCGCATCGCCACCCCTGGGTCTGTATGACCCAAATCAGACAGCCGTCGACAGCAGTTGCTTTTCTATAGATGCATCGCGTCACAAGCAGCGGCCGTCGTAGGTTATTCAGGTGCCGTCTCAACACATAGGATCTGTGGCAGTCCGTGTCCGTTGCGACGCGCTGACCACCGCGGAAGCTAGACTCACCGGGCGCGCTACACCACAAGGTCATTCCGCTGGTCATCGCTCCGTAACGGAGATGCACCGACCATCGTGGAAGCTACATCTGTCGCTGGCGCTACACCACGAGGCCATTCTGCAGTCCGCGTCCGTTGCGACGACGCACTGACCACCGCGGTAGCTACACTTGCCGTCGGATTTGCAACGATCGGAGTTGCGGCAGTCCGCGTCAGATCCGATGATACAGTTACCATCGCGGAAGCTGCACCTGCCGTCGGATGTGCAATGATCGGAGTTGCGGCAGTCCGCGTCAGATCCGATGATACAGTTACCATCGCGGAAGCTGCACTTACTGAGAGCTCCACACTCGGGGTTCCTTTTACAGTCCGCGTCCGTGCCGAGTATGCACTCACCGTCTCGGAACGTACAGTACCCGAGACTGTCGCAATTTCGTGTCCGCTTACAGTCCTTGTCCCCAGTCGCGACGCACTTACCATTGCGGAAGCTACACTCACCGCCGAGACTACACCCCGGTTTTCTTCTACAGTCCTCGTCCCTATCGAGGATACACTTACCATCGTGAAATATGCAGTACCCAAGTCTGTTGCAATTTATCGTCTGCCTACAGTCCTCGTCCCCAGTGATGGCGCATTTACCATCGCGGACGGTACACTCGCCATAGGTTTGACAACCTCTAGACAGTTTACAATCCTCACCGGCGGCGACACACTTGCCATTTTGGTTCGAACAGAGCCCCTTGTACTCGCAATCCGGAGATTTTTGACACTCGTCGTTACCGACAGTCTGCTGTCGCGCTGAACTTCCCCCACCTTCGCGTTGAGCTTTGCCGTTGTCCGGTCGCGCTGAAGCCACCTCTTTGCGTTTAGCTTTGCCGTCGTCCGGTCGCGCCGACTCCCCTTCATCTTTGCCTTGCGAACTCGCGTTTCCTCGAGCCAAAGGTTGCGCCGCAGCAGCCGTCAGCGTGAACGGCACTCGAC
This sequence comes from uncultured Polyangiaceae bacterium, assembly GCA_964454965.1. Taxonomy (GTDB): domain Bacteria; phylum Myxococcota_A; class Polyangia; order Polyangiales; family Polyangiaceae; genus FEN-1139. The sequence continues at coordinate 285,950 of CAYVXY010000010.1, forward strand.
CGTGAACGAACATTTTCTTGGCCGTCTCTAGCTGTCCGTCGATGTTCTCTCCCTCAAGATCTTTCCCATCAAGTTCAGTGTGCGCTTGATTGCGACGTTTCTCTGCTTGCTGCAGCCTTTCTTGGAGCTCAGGCGAGTAACCTTTCTGCAGGCGCTCCGCGAGCAACTCCATCACCTCTCTATCCGCTAGTAGAAATTCTTCTCTGGCCTTTTTCAATGCCACGCGCAAGGCAGCCTGCTGGGTGCTTAAGTCCTCAAACTTAGCCCGGTAAGTTGCTTCGCGTTGAGCAACTTTGGACTGGTAGGCGGCAGCTCCAATAACGAGAATCATGAAGATCAGAACGGCCCAATTGTGTCGTGTCCATCGTCGGAGCCGAGCGACGCGTGCTCGTAGCGCTGCAGCTCCGCTCATGCACTGGGACAGGGCATCTTGCAGGGCTTCAACCGAAGCAAAGCGACGCCTTAGGTCATATTGCGTCGCGCGACGCACCACCTCGACCAATGCCGGCGGGAAGCGGTCAAGGTTCGAGAGCGTGGGATCCCTTTCCACTTGGTAACCCGGTGATCGCTCGATCAATAGATAATAGAGCAGTCGACCGATACTGTAGATGTCCGACTGCTCGTTGGCGAGTTCTGCGTCCTCAAGCTGCTCTGGAGCAGCAAATACCGGCGTTCCGATACCCTCTGAATTCGCCGAAACACTGGTTGCGCTCCTCATGTCAGCAATGTCAAAGTCGGTGAGGACGGCCTGCCCCAAGTCATTCAATACGATATTGCTCGGCTTGATATCGCGGTGAATTATGTTGTTGGAGTGCGAGTAGGCAACCGCTGAGCATACTCGGGATACCACCTCCAACTTACGTGCCAACGACCAACCGTGTCTGTCCACACCATCCAGATTTCCACCGGTGAGCAGCTCCATCGAGAATGCCAAATCGGTTGGATCAGACTTTATGAATGCTACGACTGTTCCCGTCGCCTCTTTGTTCCTCTGCAGGCGCTTCTGCTCACTCAGCAGCCGCATAGCACGAATGCTCCTTCGAAAGCGAAGTAACATCATTCCCTCGGTCAGTCGCTCAAACCGGAAGATTTTGACAGCCACGCTGCGTTGCGATTCAAGATCAATTGCTTCCCAGACCGTTCCAAAGTTGCCGGTTCCAATCACTTTGATCAGGCGCGCGCCAGCAACTATTTCGCCTTCTTCTGGTTTGAAACGCTTGCGAATCGACGCAACCAGAGCGTCAATTGCAACCCCTACCTCGACAGTTGCGGTTCCTGTGGGCGGTAGCTTTCGACGACGCGACAGCGCTGCCGTAAGTCGTTCAGCGCATTCCGTGACTTGCAGAGCCTCCGGAGTAACATCGCCGCCCGTATCGTTCGTCACAGCATTACCCAGGCACTCGGTGATCAGATTGACTACACCAGTCGCGAAATTCCCTTCGATCACCTGCAAAATGACGTTTGCGCGCAAGTAAGCCGGGACCAAATCTATGGTTGCAGAGTCGATGCGAATAGCCAACACATGGCCGGATGGATTGGGCCAACGCGTCTCGGCGTAGCCAAGTTCCGTAAGCACATAGCTACCATTACGTAGCGACGACTCACTGACAAAAACGATGAATAGGTCGCAGTTGCTTACCTCGTCACGGATCTTGATGTCGAAGTTCTCTCCCTTGAGCGACTTCTTGTCGAAGAAGACGTGGTAACCGGCTGCAACCAACTTAGCGGCAATGTCTGCAACCTCACGTTCCTGTGCGTGAGCGTAGGAGAGAAAGATCCTGCTAAGAGCATGACCAGCAGCCATGGTGCGTTTTTACCATGACCGCAGGATCGTGGAAATCGCCTATTGCTCGACCCTTTGCTGGGAGACGTCACCGAATTTCGCTGCGTCTCGATCCCTGGCAACGTGCCCAATTCCGTAAGAACTGCGGAGGCTTACGTCCATTGAGGTCACGAACGAACCGCAGGGCTTTTCGAATAGCGCTCCCACCGAGACATCGAGGCCACCTCGCCGATAGTAGTCGCTGACAGTGACCCCTAGCGAAGCAAGCGAACAAGGCTCGAAGAAGTCTTCTTCGAGCCTTGTCCCATTGGTACGTATCGAGCTTGGTGGCTACTTGGCCATGTCCGCCTTAACCGCGCCTCCTGCGGCATTCGTCGTTGCACTGTAGTCAACGATCAGCTGTGGGAACCCACACGTGCTCTCCGCGTTCACTGCGCTACCGTAGTGGTCCACGTACCAAGCCCAGCCGGTGTACCCCATCGAACGCGTCGAATCCGCGAAGTAGGTCAGCAACGAATTGTAGAAGCTTGCGTCGCAGGTTTTCTGTGTTGGCGTCGCAGGACCCCCGTTTACATCGGTTTGCCCGAACTCAGTTGCCACGACGGGGTACTTCTTTGCCACGTTACCGAATTTGCCGTCCCACGCCCCGCTGCCACCGGGTTTGATGTCGTAAGGGTGTGCGACATAAGCGATCGGTTGGGCATTGGTGCCCGTGATTGGGGCCGCTTCGTACGCCGAGATATCGAAGGTCCAATCGGTTCCAGCGACGAGGATGAGGTTGGTGTATCCCGCAGTGCGAATGTCGTTCACACGAGACTGCATCCAACTCTTGATGGCAGTAATGTCGCCGTTCGGCTCGTTATAGAGTTCGAATATGATCCGATTGTCTTTGAAGAAGTTGTCCTTGATGATCGCGTTCCAGAAGTCAGTGTGGGCCTGACCCGGCACGCCATCAATATCGTGAAGGTCGAGGACCGCATCCATGCCCTCTTCGAGGATCCAATTGATAACGCGCTTCGCCTGGCGCTTGTACGCATCGCCGTTGCAGGTAGATCCGCCCGTTGTTGCCCCGTTCCACAACGTTTCCTTGACTGCCAGCCGAACCGTGTTCGACTTCCAGGTCTTCATTCGCTTGATGTCCTCGCGAGTGATACTGAAGCCCGCGCAGTCCCATTCCATCGACGGACGGTCGAGCCCCTTAATGCGGTAGGCGCTGCCATTGCGATTGAGGATGTGGCCGTTCGTCGTCCAACTCACTGTTGCAGACGGCACTGTCGGTGCCGCGTCGCTTAGGAAATGAACATCGTCGAAGTAGCAATCGATGGGGTTGGTCGTTGGCGAACCGCCGCGCGTGGAAAACGGATTGATGTGGATCTGGAATGCAATCAGCTTCTTGGCGTCGACGCCGGTCCCGAAGTTTGAGCCGTTTGGATCCTGGAGCAGCTCCGAGTAGTAGAGCTTATAATAGCCCCAGTCCTTGGTGATTGCCGCGTTCTTGACGCCGTACTGATTGCAGGTCGGAGTCGTCGAGTAGCTGCAGGGCGCCGTGGCACTGAAGTCCGCATCCTGAACTGAATCAACGATCTTGGTGAATATGAACTCCAGATCTTGCGAACATTTGGCAAAGAAGCCGATGCCGGAATACTTGGAACCATCGTAGCTCTGCTTCTTTTTGTCGGGAGCGGGGCGCGCCATAAAATCGATGCCAAACCCAACGTAGTCACCGGTCGTGGCGGGGCCCGGCGATTTCACGTGTAGTGCGCCTTTGGTGCTGCAGGGGCCGTGCACGGTCGTATCGACCTTGAAGATGTTGGCAGAATTCAGCGGATTCATCGCCCCCGCGGTCTGCATGATGTTGTACGAATCGTTGGTGTCGCCCTTGGCATAGGCATACCAGGGCAAAGCGTCGGCACCCCGACCATCTTGCGTGTACTGTAGGAGGCTATTGTTCTCGAAATCCGAGATGACGTTGATTGCCGGGACGGAGACCACACCGTAAAGGGGATCCGTGCAGCTCAATGCCGTCGCATTTCCGGTAGCGGAGCCGCCAACGTTTGACGCTCCTCCCGTCGCTACAGCGCCTCCCGCCGCCGCACCCCCGATGGAAGAGCCCCCGCGGTTCTGCGCGCCGCCCGTCGCTACGGCCCCACCCGTTGCAGCGCCGCCTTGAGACGAGCCACCGCGGTTCTGTGCGCCGCCCGTTGCAGCGCCGCCTTGAGACGAGCCCCCGCGGTTCTGTGCGCCGCCCGTTGCAGCGCCACCTTGGTTTGAACCACCTTGCTGGCCTGCGCCGCCAGTTGACGCACCGCCAACTGACGTAGTTGCGCCGCCCTGACCAGAACCTCCAACCTGCGTCGATGCACCACCCTGACCGGTGGCACCGCCCTGACCGGTGACCACCGGCGGGGTGCAGACGCCACTTACGCAAGTATTGGCGGCGGCGCAGACTTTGCCGCAATTGCCGCAGTTCGTGACGTCATTCGACGTGGTAACGCAGCTGTTGATGCAGAGCGTTTGGCCGCTGCCGCAATTCGCTGAGCACTTGCCTGAGCTGCAATACGGGGTAGGACTGCTGCATTGCGTGGCGCAATTGCCGCAGTGCTGCGCGTCAGTCTGCAGATCGGTGCAAGAGCCCGTCACGCATTCGGTTCTGCCACTTGAGCACTTGCATTGGCCGGCATCGCAAGACCTTCCCGCTGGGCACATGGTGCCGCAGGAGCCGCAATTGGTGATATCCGTCTGCGTGTTGATGCATTGCCCGCCACATAGAGTCGTGTTGTCGCGGCAGCTTTGCTGTTGCGGGGTGCCACTGCTGCAGGCAAGTGTTCCGGCGACGAGGAGCGCCGCAGTCCAGCGCAGGTAGTGCAAGTTTGACATGGTCAAGGTGATTCCTGTTGGGGAGAGGTAAACACTGCCGCAGGATGGACCGCCGTTGCTTGTCGCCAGCGGTGCCATCGTCGGAATGGCTGAGCTAGGGATACCTCACTGTGAGCACTTTGACGATGAGCATAAGCACCAATGCGTCTTGGATCCACGGCGGTTGTGTTTTTGTGCTGCTGTGAAACCCAGGAGTCGTTCCTGGTGAAGTGCGTACTACTAGATCGGTCAACTGCGGCAGGGTGCACGCGCGGGTGCTCAACAGCGGTCGCGCGTGCACCGAGCAAACTAGTTCAACCGCAAGTCCGCCTCGTCTTCGCCCAGGCTGCTAAGCTTCTGAACTTTGGCTCGATCCAAGGCAATCGACCAGACCCAGTCGTCTAGAAATAGGCTGCGCTTGACCGTTGAGGTCGCTTGCGACCACCAGGTGTTGCAGTCGCTGCCAGCAATGCTGTGGTCCACGCCGCCCAGGCGACGAAAACCGTTCTTCACACTCACTTGGTAAACGAGCAGACCCGCGAAGTTGAGATCATTGCCGTTGCTACCATCGCCACCGCCGTTGCAGATGGTCATCGGGATTGCCAGGAGGCCGCGTTCGTCGAGGTAGTTGAAGGCGAGGTGATTGGTGATGGCTTCCGAGCTCGACCCGCGGGTACCGATCTTCTCTTTGTGAATCAGTTGTGGATCGGTGGGATTGGTCACGTCGAAGAGCTGCAGCAGCACGCCGTCGAAATAGGCGAAGTCACCGTGGTCGTTGGCGTCGAGGCCGATCGAGAGCAGATGGTTTGGATCGATTCGATGCATGTAGGTGGAAAAGCCTGGGATCTTGAGCTCACCCAGAACCGTTGGGTGCTGCGGACGGCGCAGGTCGAGGACAAAGAGCGGATCGGTCTTCTTGAAGGTAACGACGTAGCCACGATCGTTGTCGAAGCGCACGGCGCGGATGTCTTCTCCTCTGGCCAGGTGTTCGATCGCACCGATACGGATGAGGTTTCCATTCGCGGCTTCAGTCAGCACCGACACCTCGCTCTCGACCTTGGGGTCGGGGACTTTGCCGCGTGTCGTCGCGATGCGTAAGAATCCGTACCATTCATCCATGGCGAATTGATTCAATACGTGGCCAGGTACCGCGCCACTGCCGGCGTAGCGCGTGGCGGAGGCGCGCGCGCCGAGGCGAAATTTGTGAATATCGCTGACCTCGTCGTGCTGCGAGTAGAAGCCATACCACCCGCGTTTCTGCTCTTGCCGCTGGTGGGACACCGATAGATAAAGGGCGTGCTCAGAGACAAAGACGGCTCCGGGGCGGCTCTGAACGGTTGCGGTGACAGGTGCAGTCAGGTCGTGTGTGAGATCGAAAGAGACCACCGACGTGAAGCCGTTACCATCGGCTAGCGGCGTGCGCGCGAGGTTCTGACAGAGCTTCCGCTGCTCGCCGTGCTCGGTCAAGGTTGGCAGGCCTGCTGTGAGATCGCTATTGCGGATGGCGCGTTCGTTGTCGTCCGCCAAACGCTTGAGACGCGCCTTGACCGTTGCTGCGACGACACCACATTCGGGCAAATCATCGGGCCAGGTTGCGTAGCCTTGTTGGGGCGTATCACCGTCGGCAACCACCGTGTGGACTGCGTTGCCGATGCGGCGCGAGGCCATGAGTGAGCCCGAGAGCTCGATCTGTCGCGCGAGTCGCGGCGCGGCGCGATTCGTGATGTCATACACATGGATAGTCGTGTGACTGCCGTCACCGGTGAATTGGCAGTCGTAGCCATAGGTGCAACGGTTGCCGCCACGGCCACCATCAGAGGTATAGACGACCGCGCGATTGCCCTCAACGAACAGCTCCTTGACCTGGCCGGAAAGCGTCACGGTGCTGACGAGCCGAGGCGGTTCGATACTGGCTATGCGAAGTGCGCCGTTCAGTGCGAAATAGACGTGTGTTCCGTCGTGTTTTACGATGTCGGCTTCGTCGACACCAGCGACTTGGTTGTTGGTTCCGGATGCACTGCGCACTGAGCGGGTGGCTTCCTTCTTCATTGGCCCGCGAGGTGCGGAGCTGGGGCTAGGTGAGGAAGGTGTGCTCTTGACCACTGCTGTGGGTTTCGCGGCGCCGGAACTGGATGCGCGCTCGTCATCTCGATCGCGGCGCCACCTGAGCGCCTGTTCGCGATACATCTCCCAACAGCCCGGCTGGGCCTCACGCCAGTTGTCGAAAGAGACCTTCAGGGCCTCACGCATTGCGCGTACGCGTGAATCAATCAGTTGACGCCGAACCTCGACCAGGTGTTCGCAACTCGAAGGCAGGAGGCGCACCTGCTCGAGTGCCTGCTCGTCGGGGTCGCCGTCCAGTACCGAAAGCGCCCCCGCTGGGATCTCGGGCTCGATTGTCTTGGTGGACTCAGCGTCGTCGCCCGCTCGAGCTGTTGCCGCTGTTGCACTCCTTTGCCCCTTGGTTTGGTGGGACGAAAGCGCTGCTGATGGAGCGGTCGTTGTTGCGCCGCTACAACCCAAAATCCATAGAGACGTTAGGATCGAAAGACTCGTCGCCAATGGCAGGGGGGACTTGACAGGCATCGTGACCTCGGAGTGTGTGGGGGCAGAACGACAACGGCGGGTCGAGGACGGCCTTACAGATCGAATTGCGCGCTCGGACGTCGGCCCATCCACATGTCGCGGTGACGGCCGGTGAGCCAAATATCACGAAAGCCCCATGGCGATTGCTCTCGGTAACCCTGACCGGCGGCGGATTTGGCCAACGGACGACCGATGATATGCTGTCCCGCTGCAAGGTTCTTTGCCGTGAAGTTAACTCCGGGCGAGCTCATCGATCAGAAATATCGCATCCTGCGCATGCTGGGCACGGGCGGTATGGGCAGTGTTTACGAGGCAGAAAACACCCGTGTGGAGCGCCGCGTTGCCATCAAGGTGATGCACAAGGTGCGTGACCAACTGGATATCACGCGGTTCGAGCGTGAAGCACGCGCGGCGCAGATCGGCTCGCCCAACATCGTCCAGGTATTTGATCTTGGCTACCTTGCCGATGGGGCTCCCTACATGGTGATGGAGTACCTGGCGGGAGAATCGTTGGGGGAGCGACTGCAGCGCGTGCGGTGTCTAGCTCCAACCGACCTGCTGCCGATCGCGCGACAGATCCTCGATGCGCTGAGCGCAGCCCACCGGGCTGGTATTATCCATCGGGATTTGAAGCCCGACAACGTCTTTATGGCGCGGGTGGACGGCAGCGACCAAGAAGTCGTAAAGCTGCTCGACTTTGGCATTTCCAAATTCACCGATGCCGCACGCAACGCGTCTGATGTCTCCTTGACCCGAAGCGGGGTCGCCGTTGGCACGCCGCACTTCATGTCGCCCGAACAGGTACAGGGGTCGAAGGACCTCGACTTTCGCACGGATCTCTATTCGCTAGGTGTTATCTTCTACCGCTGCCTATCGGGTCAGTTGCCTTTCGAATCGGATGACGTAGCTCCATTGTTGGTGCAGATCCTGTTGGAATCTCCGAAGCCCTTGCACGAGCTTCGACCGGACATCGACCCAGACCTTAGTGCGCTTATCGCCCATTCGATGGCGCGACGCGCGGATGATCGATTCCAGACGGCGGCGGAGTTTCGTGCTGCCCTTGCCGAGTGGGAGCAGTCGCACAGCGGCGCCGTGCGCGCGGTGAGCCCGCTAGGCCAATCTCGCGCAGCAGCGCTTCCAAGTACCGGTCAATTGCGGACTAATGCCTCCTGGTCGAGCACCGCCTCCGAGCTACCAGAGTCGAAGCGAACGCTCAGAAATCTTGCCTTGGCCGCCGCATTCTTCCTGGTGGGCGTGGGGGGATTGTTCCTGGCCTACGGCGTCTGGTCGAGTGCGAAGCCACGGAGTGTTGGACCGGTCGCTGCGAACTCGGGCGTTACTGCTGAGCTTTCGGGCATCGCAAGCGCCTCCGACAGCAACCTGGTGCTCGGACACAACGCGCCGGTTCCTACGGTGGTTCCGCTCGCCTCGGCACCGATTCAGCAAGCGCCGAAGGTGGGAGTTGTTCAACCGATACCGGAGCCTAATCGCCCCAATGTGAATCACGTCGCATCGGCATTGCCACCGCCGAACCTACCGAGCGCAGCATCGCCCGCGCCTGGGGTAGTTGCGGTGCCTGCAAAGCAGCAGCCCGCCGCCGACGATGACCCGGACAACCGCCATATGTCTCGCGGCGTGCACTAAAGAAGAAAGCTCTCCCATCGGCAGCGAGGATCTCCTATCGGAGGGCGGGAGACGGCTGGGTGGTGTGTGCTGGTTCCTCGTCTAAGTCTGCTGGTTCTACAACACGCAGTGGGAACCGGTTCCGATACTATCGGGCAGGCAGAACCCGTCGCAGCACCCCGAGGCGCCCGTGCATTTCTGCCCAAGCTGACCGCAGGCCACACCCGCTTGACATTTGCTGTTGATGCAAATGCCAGAACAACAGTCGCGTGAGCCCAAGCACCCCGCGGAACCGATGGGGATACACGCGCCTGCACAGGTCAGCGTTCCAGTTGAATTAGTGAGGCAGAAGCGACCGCAGCATTCCGCTCCGAACTTGCAGAGGCTTCCGTCGGCAAGACAGCTGTTGGGCTGGCTTCCAACCTCCACGCAGCGGCTGACCCCGCTGACCGTTGCGACGCAGTACTGCGGCGGCGATAGTCCGGAGCCGTCTCTGGAGGCGCAACAGGCTTTGTCAGTGAAACCGATGACGCAGACCTCACCCGCTGGTGCGCAGTTGGGTGCTCTTGAGCAGTGACTGAATCCGGCTGCCGCGTCGAACGTGCACAACTGAGAGCAGCATTCCGACCCGTTTGAGCATACTTCCCCCACAGGACGGCAGCCGTCGATGGCTTGGCAGGACAAGCCACCACCGGTGCCTGGGTCAGCACAAATGCCTGAGCAGCATTCCATCGGCACGCTGCATGGTTCCCCAATCAGCTCACAACCGTAGTTTGCCGGACAACGCCCGTCGGCACCGCAGGCCCCGCTGCAACAATCAGTCCCCGCGGTGCAAGAGTCGCCCGGTTTGCGACAGGCAGGAGGCATTCCGCAGGTTTTGCCGTTGGGCGCACTACTGCAGATCTCCGAGCAGCAATCCTTGGGTTCCTTACAAGGGCTATTGAGATTGCCGCAATTGGGTGCGCCTCCGGTATTGGGTGCGCCTCCGGTATTGGGTGCGCCTCCGGTATTG
>CAYVXY010000010.1:295909-354298 GCA_964454965.1 uncultured Polyangiaceae bacterium
TGCGCCTCCGGTATTGGGTGCGCCTCCGGTATTGGGTGCGCCTCCGGTATTGGGTACGCCTCCGGTATCGGGTGCGCCTCCGGTATTGGGTGCGCCTCCGGTATTGGGTGCGCCTCCGGTATTGGGTGCGCCTCCTTGGGAGTCACCGCCGCCTTGCCCCAGCGCGCTGGTGGTACCGCCCATCGCACCAGTGCCGGACCCATCGGAGACCGCGACGAGTCGTTCGGGTACGCATCCACCGACCCATGCCGCAACTACCAAGAACAGAACCTGAGCGACAGCGCTCGGCAATCCGTTGCTGGTTCTTTGGTGCTGGTCGCGGAGCATGGGTGCCTCTTGTAGAGTAGTCTGTGGTGTTTGGACGGGGGTCATTTGGCTCAAATCATTGGGCCGATTGTCGTTGGTACCACCTAGAAACCAAGCTGCACCCCAGCATCGAATAGCATCGCTGGACCGGCGGCTGAGGCGACGGTAGTTCTAGCGACGACGATATCTGCGCCTCGCCAAGGCAAGAGCAAGCCTGATTCGACCACGACCCCAACCGTACCATTGACCGCCCAGGCGGCACCGAGACCAACGCTCGAGTAACCGGTAAAGGACTGTCGCGAATGGGCTAAGTTGGGAGAACGGGCTTCGCCAGTTACGAAGATCGCGTGGGTTCCAGTTTCGAGAAACTCGAATAAGATAAATGGCTTTGCCAACTGCTGCAGACAATCGAGTCTTACTCCGACATAGGTCTGGGTGATGCCTGCGCGGCCTTGGTCGGTCCTCCCCACTGCGGGAAGAAATACGGAGCCCGCGAGTCCAACATGCCAATTCGTATGCAATCGTCGCATCACGGACGAATTGAACCCGAGGTTCGTCGGGGATTCCAAGAACGGGACCTCAAGGCTGGCCGCGCCGCGGAAATACCAAATCTTGGGGGCCTTTTCACGCTTGGGCTTCGATTTCGCGGACGCTCGCGAGGGTTTCACATTCGCAGATGTGGCCCGTTCATGGGAGTCCTCCACGGTCGCACTCGGCGTACGAGCCTTGTTCGAAGCTTTCGAGTCGGGTACCGGCACAGACGGCGACGTGCTTGTGGAAGGGGGAGTGACTTCGATGGCCCCTGTCGGCGTGGTGCCGACGTAGCCAAGTTCGAGCAGGCCTCCATGCAGGACATCCGTGGCGCGGACTGCGAAAACCGTTGGTGCCTGCTCATTGAGCGGATAGTCCGGCACGGAACGCAACAGGTCTGGACTCTTGCCGCGCGCCCGGATCCATACGACACCCGAGACGACCTTGTCATGGACCGAGATCGAGATCGCGGCAGCGCTTGTGAGCCGGGTTGCTTGAGCCTGAAGCGTTTGCGGCGTCACTTCGACCAGCACCTCTACCGATATGGGCTGAAACCCTGCAGCGACCAATTCGGAGCGCAATCGATGCTCGAAGTCTTCGTAGTCCGTGGTGTTGACGTGAGGTACCACAATGACGACCGGGGTCTGCGCATGGGACATACGGGCCCAGAAGAGCAGTAAGGCGCAGATCGCGATTATTCCGGGTCGGATCAAGGTGTCAGGAGCTTACGAGCAAACCCGGCATAAGGTCCTGATGGAAAATGCTCGAGGTAGTCTTTGGCTGCCGTCTGCGCTGCTGGCCCGCCCTGGGACTCGTTCAAGATGGCCATCCGCCGGCCCAGAGCGTCTGCCACCCAGACACCGCTCGGCGCTTCGGCCACGTAGCGTTCGTACCAGGAGATGGCTTGCGCAGGGTTGGCCGTTTCATTCACTCGGCCAAGGAAAAACGCTGCGGTTGTCGATTCAGGAGACTTCGCGAAGCGCTCACGCACGGCGCGATAGGCCATGGCAGCGAGGTTCCCCCGGCCAGCGAAGCGAGCAGCGTTGCCCAAGGCCAGCAGATCGGTGCGATTGGAGGAGCCTATGGCTTTATCGAAGCCAAGCTTCTCAGCTAACTCGATGATTCGCTGGTGCTGTCCGCGAGCGCCCAGCTGGCCAAAGCTCTCGACCTCGACCTCGGGCCCGGCCGCGCTGCGGTGCTGCGGTGCTGCAATTTCCTGCGTCGCGGGAGCCACCTCGCCCATTGCGGCACTTGTGGCACACGATGCACTAGCCGCGGGTGCCGCGGGTGCCGCGGGCGGCGCAACCTCGGCGCGCAACCCTTGGGGATCGACCCCCTTTGCCGAAAGCACCAAGCGCTGATCGCCTTGCACTTCTACCGGCTCCTTCAACCCCGGACCTGCGACGCGCACCTTTCCGGATTGCATCTTGAGTTCGAAGGTTTGCGTAGTCACATCGAAGGCGACATCGAAGGTCGTTCCCGTGACGCCCACGATGAAGGGACCCGCCAGAACGCGCCAATCCGTGTTGTCCCGATGTACGATCTCCGCGTGCGCGCGACCGTCCTCGAGGACCATGGTTGCGCCATGGCGGCTCGTTTGCGATACCCGTCCGCGAGCACGAGGCTGCAACACGACCCGGCTGCCCTCGGAAAACCGCAGGCCAAGGGCTGTCTGGGCTGAGGCACTCATGTAGCTGCCGAGCGTGCCCTGTTCCGTCGCGTTATCGACGCGGTAAGTCAGAACCTGCGGCTGAAGCGCGACAGAAACGAAGACGGCGCCTCCGACCATCAGGCAGGCAGAACCGACCACAGCAAGCTTTCGATTCCTGGCGCGCCGTGCCGTATGTTGCAACAACCGCTCTGAAAATCGGATGTGCGCCAATGGATTCGCATCTTCGCCGGTTGCCACTGATGTGCGGATGAACTCCGCAGCTCGCTTCAACTCTTCTTGCCCAAGCTCTTGCCCAAGCTTTCCAGATGTCATGTTGCCCCCGCAGTGCGCAACGCGGAGTCATTCAACGCTTCCCGCAACACTTCATCCCCTTCGACCAGTTTGGAGAAGCGCATTTCCGCCCGCGCCAGTTTGCGTTTGATGGTCGCAACCGAACAATCACAGGCCGCAGCAACTTCGGCCAATTCGCAACCGTGAACGAATCGCAAGACGAAAGCCGTCCGCGACGATAGTTCCATCTTGTCCAGTGCACGATAGAGGTGGCGCGCGATTTCCGCTGCAGCGGCGTCGTGAGGATCGACCAACGGAACTTCGGTGGCGTCGTCCAAACCGACGAAGCGTCGCACGGTGCGGCGCCGGATTTCATTCTTTGCGAGATGGATTGCTACTCCAATGACGAAGCTGCGGAAGGACTGCACCTTGCGCAGTGCTGGCGCGCGGTTGATAACGACGATCAACGTGTCTTGCACCAGGTCATCCACGTCGCGTTCGCTACCGAGCACCTGAATGAGAATGCGCCGCACCAGCGACGAGTATTGGATGTACAGCGCCTGGGCGGACGCCGCGTCACGCCGACAGAGCCCAGCGATGAGTGCCGACTCATCCGCTTGCTTCTGCGGCAGTGACAGCAATTGCGCTCCGACCGGATGGGAAGGCTCGGCTTCTTTCTGGCTTCTCATGGGCAGGATCGGCACGGGAGCTTCCTTTAGTGTAAGAGGCTCCCAGTTGTGGCTCGGAAAGGATTCACTTCGACAGACTAATTCTGCCTTCCAGACTCAACAGCGTAGCTTGGTTCGCACAGGCCGGCTAGCCGCCAATGCAACTTGACGGGTTTCCGTATTACTTCCACGGCCTCTTGGGCAGAGCGGCGCGGTGACGACCTCTGTCGGTGACGGTGCCCAGCCCGCCCCAGAGCTCGTAGTTGCGGCGTCCCTGCAAACCAATCGATCCCGCATAGGCCCAAGCGCACGAACCACCGATGTATGCTCGGCATACCCAACACACCGCCGCATGGAAACGCCACCCAACCAAGAACTCTTGCTTGAACTACTGGAATTTCGCATGCCCTTCGGCAAGTACCAGGGCGTGCGGCTACTTGCGCTGCCCGAAGCCTATCTCGCGTGGTTCGCTCGCAAGGGGATGCCCCCTGGCAAGTTGGGAATGTTGATGGAAACGGCACTCGTGGTTCGTTCGAACGGACTAGAGCCGTTGTGTCATGAGCTGCGGCGCTCGCAGGACAAGTAAGTCCTCTTGCTCAGGAACTGATGACGATGCCTGATCCTACGGGCCCTTCCTCGCACCATGCCCCCGGTGTTTCGCAAGCCAATGCTTCAAGTCTTTGGCCAACCAACCACCCTTCTGGCGGCCAGTAACGTCGCGTAACAGTAGCGCAGCTTTGCCATGTCCAACTCTGGACGCAAAGAGATCCTGCATCACCTTTCCAGCGAGCCGCGAACGCTGCGCTGAGTCCAAGTGGTCCACCGCGGCCTCGACGATCGCGGCAGCCTTGGCTAAGAGATCGGCCTTGCCAACGGCATGCAGGCGCGCCTGCTTCTCCTCCACCAATTGTTGGAGTCGAGTCAAGACGCCAAGAACCATCTGGTCGAGGGAACCGAAACTCGGATCCTTGCGCGCCCTTACCTCTTCGAGCGCCTTAAGTGCTTGCCGAGCATCGAGTAGGCCAAAATCGTTGTACGAGCCCAACCACGCGAGCAGTTCCTGTCGCGAGCTAGGCTCGGTTTCGAACTTCTGGAGCGCGGTATGGACTCGATCGATGGAGAGCCACCGATACACGAAATCCAGTCCAGTGCCCTTGATGTTCTGGCACCCGAGCACACGGCCCAAGTGTCCGGGAGGAACAGCGTTGGTCACGAAATCGATCACTTGGTCGCCCGTGGCACCCGTGTTCCACAAGATCGTAATACGGTCGAGAAACAGCTCACGATAGGCTGCTCGAAACAGGACGTCGACTTCATCTTGTCGCTTGGCAGCCATTGCGTCAATAATCGCCTGCTTGCATAGTGCCACACGAGCTACGCGCTTCGCTTGGCGCAACGTATGTTCGATGATGTCCCGGCGCACTGCATTGCCCTGATCAGTCGTAGGCTTGGGGATTGCACCCTCGAGACAGACGGTCAGCGCATTGAGGTCGTGGGTTTCGAGTGCTCCTGCGAGAGCGGGACTCGAAACGATTGCCGTCGTTTGCTCGACGGAGAGGTCCAGCGCAAAAAGCATGCGTTCGAGCAGGCGCTGGGTCGCATCCTCGGCCAGTGGTACTTTGAGCCAACGCAAGTGTTCGTCAATGCGTTCGAAGATTCTCTCGGTGGGGCCGTCGCCGAGCAGCGACAGTGTCGTCAGTTTTCGGTCGAGCGCTTCCGTGATGAACGTCAACAAACCGCCTAGGTTGGAGTTGATGAGTACGATGCTCGACAGCGAAGCATCGTCGACCATGATCTGGGCGAATACGCGCGAACGCGCGACTCGGTCGGCTCGATTATTGACGACCGCGACGGTAACGGTATCGGCGTTTTGCTCAATGTTGTGGCGTTCGAAACCGAGGCGGGTCCAGTTTGACATGAAGCCGGCGCGTTCGTTGGCGCTCATTCCATTGGAGAACACCAACCGGCGGCCGCGATGGATTGCTTCGGGATAGGTCTTGAGGACGCCTAGATCGAGGACCACGTGATCAGCAATCTCTACCAATGCAAACTCGCGATTGATCTCGAAGTGTTCGGCGAGTGTTAGTACCAATGCAACGTTTCTTGGGTGCTCTTGGTACGGTAACCGATTGAGTAGATCGAGCGGCAAGAGGTCAGCTTGCAGCGGGTCGACCTTGATCAGCGTGGTTCCTTTACGCCTGGCAGCATCACAGAGCAGCGGCAGCATCTGCTCCTCGGTCGTGAAGGTCGTTCCGTGACGCGGCATAAATCGCCCGATGACGCGCGCGACATCTTCGCCCGATGGGCCCTGGATGTCCTCATGGTCGGGGTAGGCATTGGTCAGTGTCGTTATCGGATCCTTCATCCATTCGTCGATCAGAGTTTCGACGAACCGCGGCTGGAGGGCCATGCACTCCCATAGAAACACCTGGGTCTTCAGACGTTGGGCGACCTCAAGCATGTTGCGCTGTTCCCAGATTGTCGCCTTGTCGTAGGGGCGGTAGATGAAGATTTCTTGCGCCGGCTGGTCGCGTTGGGCATGAATAAACATGGCCTCGCAGCCAGTGGTCTTGACGACGACATCATAACGCAGGGCGTGGAAGAGGGCGGCCTTAAGCCGTTCTGACCCCGACTTGCCCCGGGTGCCCCAACCACCTATGCTTAGCGGGATGGTATTCCGTGCACGCACGATTTGATGCATGATGACGGTGGCGCGCAAGACGAAGCCGACCAAGATGAGCCAGATAATACCCGCGAGTTGATTTGGGGTATTGGCACTTGGCGACAGAGCGTGCACGAAGAATTGTTGCAAGAGGTCGGGGGGGATGCTCGCGGCAGCGCCCAGCTGTCCCAAATAGCGGGCAATGATTGGCGCAGTGAGCGGCACTTCATAGTGGCCGACCGTGACTTGGGCGTCCTTGGGGTCGTGGCCCAGGCGAAATCCCAGTGATAGCACGAGGCTGACGTAGCTCTGTTGCCCACGAGGTTCGGATGCTTCGAGCGCAGATTCACGTATCAGGCTTGCCTTGGCGTAGTTGTGGCACAGCCAAAAATAGGCATAGATGCGTCTGGTCCATCGGTTGGGTCCTTCAACGACTATCGTTCCCAGTGAAGTAACGAGCCTAAGCGGCAGGCGCTGTAGTGCTGCGGTTAGCAGATCATCGATACGGGGTAGAAATGGCGCCCACCCCCCAATTCGTCCATGCAAGACGCGCTCTCCAGGAACGCGAGTCGGAGTCACTTCGGCCATGCCGATGGGAGGGACGATGTAGGGACCAAGAGGTGCGCGCGCGTGTGAATGCACGTAGCCTTTGCGCTTGTCCGGCATAGGATTGCGCAGCTCGTGCCAAAGTCGCCAAAGTCGCAAACGGCGGGGCTCGCCGCGCGTCAGGACGTAGCGGTTTCTGCCGCGTGGCCGCAGGGCTACGGCGAGGTCGCCGCGCGCCGCAATGCGTAGTGCAGCAACTACTTCGCCTTCGGTTTCAGCGAACTCTATCAGCCGACGCTGACCCTCGTCGAGTGTCGATAGTTGCTCGCCGAGCTGACGAGCCAATTGCTGTCCGTGCTCATCGAGAGCCAACGTTCGAAGGGCTGACGTGGCCTGCTCGGCAAGCTCCGCCGGGGCAGTGGGGCTGTTGGCGAGAGCGGTCAGCGGCCCAACGAATGGGTTTGGCGCGACGTCATGGCGAGAGCCGAGCAGTCGAGCGAGCGCCACCAACGCAACTCGTGCGACCAGCATCGGGGTCCGTTGATCGAGACAGCGACGCAAGGCGCCAATTCCCCATGCAAGCGCATCCGTGTTGATGATGGCTCGATCGATCAACGCCAAGAGACCGGCACCGCGTACGCGAGGTGAGGCGTCCTTGAGCGCTAGGTGAAATAGAAACCTCGTGGCGCGAGGGTGGCGTACCGTCACGAGAGCGCGCGCGAACTCCTGACGTACGTGTTCGCTTGGATCCCGAAGTCCCAGGTGGGCAATGCCAGCCGCAGCCGGCCCTTCAAGAGTGACGCCGTGACGTATTGCGCCTGCGCGAAGAACCATGCCGTCGTCCGGGCGCTGTTGACCAAGCAGTTCCCGGAGTAACTCGACCAGAGCCGACTCCGGGAGGTAGGCGGCAGAGCATTCGAGAGCAGCCAACTGCACCCAGCGTGGAGCGTCGATGCCGCGCGCATAGTCTGCAAATAGACGCATGCCGGCAACACCCAGCGTCGCCGCGCGTTGACTTGGTTCGAGCTGTCGAATGGCGGCGGTGAGGGCGTGGATCGCTGCACAGCGAATGGACGGCCGAACGCGTGGCGTCGCGTGCTGGAGAATACCTGCGAGCACACCTGACCGCCGCAGCGAGGTCAATAGGACATAGTTAGCCTTCTCTTGCCGTATCAGGGCGGCAATGCTGTCGTAGCAGATTACACTCTCGTCGATATGGCGAGAGATGCGCGAAGCATAGCGTTCGCGTACGGCTTCAATGTCGAGCCAACGATTGATGGCGGCAAGGTCTCGGCGCGGCTCAAGACTACTGGTGTTGGTCGCCAGCAGGTGACGGCGCAAGATCTCGCGGCGCTCGGCTTCGTCCAGCGCCTGCTGGTATGCCAACAGAAGCGATGCTGACTCGCCCTCAAGACGTCCAATTTCTGCAATGCAGCGCTCACTGACTCGAGCCAGAGACGAGACGAGCAGCTCTGGTGAGTCGAAGTCCTGTCGTTGGTCGAGGACAACCGCCTCTGCAACGACGCGAATGGCATCTTGTCTTAGTTTTGCGTCGAGTGGCGGTAGGAGGCGTGATATCGACTCCTGGACGTGCGCGCGTGAACGGTCTCGCAGCCACGTCATGGTATCGCTCCTGACGCGAGAGATTCATCGAGTTCACCAACGCGTCCGGTGTGTACGCGGGCACTGCCGCGCTCCTGGAACTCCTTGAATGGAGCTTGTCGCGGCGAGAGATCACGCAGACCTCGTGACCCGGAACTCATGAGCTCGAGGCCAATGGTTGGTGCAATGATGACAGTGTCGAAATTTGCGGCCGGAGCGTCGAAGAAGAAATCGACGCGTCCAAAACACCGAAGACGTTCGTTTGGGGTAAGCCAATTCCAGAAACTGAAGGCGATGCCCAGGTCGTGTCGAACGAACATTTCACTGCGTAGGGAGCTTGATGGTCGGTAGCTCGACATCCAATCGATTCCGCCAAGTATTGGCCATTGGGTAACTGGCAGGGCCAAGAGTTCTAGTGTAGCAGTCACTCGATCGATGCCATCGAGTTGCGGCAGGCTGCGCGCCGACAAGGACAGATTCGCCAAGGTGTCGACGAAGGGCCGTAGCGCAATCGCGGTGGCTAGCGAGGCATAGCGTGGATGGGTGGCGTAGAAATGGGAGTAGACGTCACCATCGACTCCCGCTGCTACCGCTGGGGCCCGGCCCACGTGCATCGTGGTAAAGCTGATCTGTGGCAGGACGTTCATGCTGGGAGTGACCGCCCAGAGTCGCGAGAGTTTGCCCGTAGTTGCGTAGGTGGTCGTGCGAGCTTCACTGCTCGATTGCGAGTAGACCGAACCGACGAGATCGACACCAGGTAGTCCAATTTGGGGAGGGAGGTCGAAGGCGACGCGAGCAAATTCCGTGGTGGGGCCATTGCGGAAACGGGCCCCCGCCTGCAGCGTTCCCCACCAGCGACTCGCGACGAGTTCGCGCGCAGCGATGGCGGAGACCTCGCCAAATACGTCCTGGAAGGCTCCTTCCCCGGAAGAAGAAGCGGAGTCAGTTTCGAGAGCGACGGCGAGCGATTCGGAAACGAATCGAGAGCGAGCACCAACCAGTAGGGGCTGACGCTCGGCGATGCTGCGAGGCACTGCGTCAGCAGAACGTGGAATTGCCGCGGGAGAGGCCGAGACGGGTAGAATCGCAGCGGCGCCGTTCGCCTGCACAGGCAGGAGTCGCGGTGTGGGAAGGCCGCTGGCTCGCGCCAACGCAACTTGCAGCAGCGTGTGTGCCTGACGCGCCACAATGCTCAAGCTGCAACGTTTGTCCCCGGGCACTGGAATGGAGACCTCGAGCGCGCTTCCAACCGGCGTGATATTCGCGGAAGTCGGCCACGGACGAGACTGCGCATCCGTGCCAGTCGGTAGCTTGAGTTCGGAGTAAGCTTCGTCGAGGTCGCATCCGGTGATAGCTATCGACTCGCCATCAATGCCGCTGCCCCTTGAACGCAGACGAATGATGGTGGGGCCCTTGATGGTTAGGCGCGCCGGACTGCCTGCGTCGAGTACTGACCAGCTGCTCGCAATGATTGGAGCCAGCGCCTGTCGGCCAAGCCGCGCCGTTAACCAGCCAAGCGTGCCGGTTCCCTCAAACCCGAAGCGGATGCGATGCTTCCCCGCTGGTACGGGCAGCCTGCAGCGGTGAGAAGGACCCGGGTTAGTGCAGAAAACGGGCTCGTTATCGAGCCACGCCGACAGCGAGCATTGGTCAACGTCGAGCGCAGTGTCGCATCCTGACGCGACCTCCAGTGAGTCAGTGCCGTCGGAATTGACCAACAACTCGGCGAACTCGTCACTCGCGATGACCAGCGCCTGGTTGGGTGCATCGATGAGCCGAGCAAGCAATTGTTGCCTCGGTGATGGTAGCGCCGTTAGACCATGCGCGAGCCAGGTGACACCAGCGGCACCGTCGAATATCGACGGAGTGACCCACTCGATGGCAGCGGCAAGCCGCGCCCGAAGGGCGCTAGCCTCTGCGCCCCACTTGGTTGCCCAGGTGCCGAGAAGTGCGGCGCGCAAGCTCAGCCGTCGGTCTTGCGCCTCGACCGCGGCGTCGGTCATGAGGAGCGCCGCGTGCAGCATTGATGGACCGTGGCTCGTCGCGCGTGCGATCCGCTCGAAGAGTCCGGCTGCCGCTTGGGACAGACCAGAGCGTTCGGCGCAATAGCTAGCCAATAGGGTTTCGGCATTCGGAGGCGACTGGCTTAGCTGCTCGAGCTGGAGTGCACAGGTCGGTGTGTCAGACGTCTGAAGAGCTTTTCGGCGTGACAGAAGATTGCGTGGATCGCTTGGCATCGGGAGCGGGCCGATGGCGGAAATGAGTCCAACTGGCAGCACATTTGCGGTGGCGCCGTCGAGGCGCACCAGATCGCTTGGTGTGTCAGCGACCCGGGGCAACTCTCCGATGTCACGAAGTGCGAGCGACGAGAACCCAGCACGGATCAGCAGCCGTGCACGCTCGTCACGCAATTGGGTCCGCGTTGATTCTTCAGTGGTCGCGCGCAGCCGCCGTCCGACGTCTTCGAGGGCAAGCAGTAGGGCTTGTGCAATGGAGGGCGGAGCCGTACCAGAAACGCTCGAGGGAACCACGGATGACAGTGGCAGTGAGACTGGCTTCGGCAGCGGCTCGAGTTCCCGACGCAGGGCAACGGCTACCGAGACTTCCGCATTCGAGCGGATGCTGATAGCGTCATCATCGGCCCCAACTGCGAGCTCGACGGAGCCGCTTGCTGGCGGTCGTAGCGCAACTTCGTATCGACGGTTGCCTAGCGTGACCCAGAGGCGAGTTGGAATTGACTGAGCGCCGAAGCGCAATCGTACCACGCTCGTTGTCCCGGGACTGGAAAGCTCAAAGCGGACTTCGTTGTCGGGCAGCAGCGGTGTCACGTGCTGCCAGCGATACACTTTGCTGCAGGGTAGCGTCATGCCTTCGGTCGCTTCGACAGCGAAGCGCGGACTGTTCGCCAAACGCTGAATTCGATGTGCGCCCCTGCCGAGGGCGGCGCGCGAACTGAGTCCAGCCGCAGCATGGATTGCAATCGAAGTGCCGTCGATCTGGATGAGGCCTTCGGGCTGGGGTGTCTCGTCAAGCGGACGCAGCGTCGCGATTGCGTAGACGCCCGCGTCGAGGTCAATCGAGAAGTCAGTTGCCCCTTCGGCGGGTACTAGCCAGCCCTGCAGCCCTTCTCGCACGGGGTTACAGAAACCTTGGCGTTCGAGGGGGACGAGAGTTGCTCGCGTTGCTACGGTCGCAGGTGCAGCGATGCTGCGATAAGGAAATGCTTCCCAGTACTTCGTAGCCGCGCGCTGGATGAGCGTGTCACTGGGGCTTGCGCGACTCCAGGCTTCGAGGTTCTCGCCCAAGGCTGGTCTGCGTCCGAGCCTCGACGGTGCCACTGTTTCGTTGAGGGCTCGGCGCAGGACCGCATCGTTTCGCGGTACCGTGGTGCCAAGCGCCTTCCGCTTGTACGCTAGACGCGCGTCCAAAGGTTCGTCGTCAATGGCAAGATCGAGGAGCCTTTGTGCGAACAGCGCCTGCCATGCGGGGTCTTGGGCGACTTGTAGGCCCGACATGGCTTGACTGATTGCTTCGTCGAGCGAGTCTGACTTGGTCGATGCGGTGTAGTTCAGGTACGCGTTGACGACCGCAACCGAGCGATCTAAGGTGTCGTGGGCCTTCGCGCCTTCGGCCCGCAGCGCGTCGCGCTGACGTCGCACTGGTCCAAAGATCTCCCGATACTCCGGGCGAAATGCCGACGCCTGCATCGATATGGAGACCGTGCCTTCAACGACCTCCAATTCCGTTGCGGAGTCGCCAGGTCCGGCAATCGTGCGGATGCTCTTCAGTGCGGACCAACCCGTCGCATCCTCTCCAAGGTTGGACCAGTTGATGACGCGAGCAATGGCCCCATCTTCGCGGATAATTAGCCGCGTCGGGCCTTTGGCACGCAGTTGCCAACGATGCACGTCCGCTGGTGGAAGACGAAAGCTCTTGCGGGTCGGGCCGACCATTTGACTTGGGATAGCTTCGGTGTTTGGCGTTACCTGCTTGAAGAATGGTCTGGACAAAGGACGTGTTCGCAGCGACTCCTCGAGCCACAATCCAAGCAGCATCGGTGCGGCTCGGGCCCGTTCCGAAAGTGGCAAGGCATCGCGAAGGATTTCGAGAGCATGAAGAATGCGTCGCACTCCTTCACTGGGCACCTCTGGCAGTTTCGCCCCGGTCCTTGCCCAAGCCGACATGGCACTGTCCCACAAGAACCAATCAACGGGTGTCACAGCGCGGGCGGAGATGTTGACTGCAAACGTTGCCGTGCTCGGACTGCGAATGGCGACATGACTGGCCCTCAACCACGTGGGTACGTAGATTCTGGTCACCCCCACAGGCTCCCAGACAATGGTGTCTGGAGGCGTGCTCGCTCCAGAAGCGAATCCAAGTTGGAGTTGTGGTGTCAGAGGTTCGGACTCGATCTGCACCCATTGACCGCGTTCCACCGGCACGAGCAAGATCTGAGCCTCGCGCAGGGTGATCGTGCCCGAGCCGCTGACCGGGCGCCCTGCGGTACCAGCGGCCCAATCGTCAATCAAGATGAGCGACTCAGGGGCGGCCCAAACGAGCGACTCGGCGCTGCTGTCGGCCGGGACTGCGCTTCGAGCAATGGGCACTGTATTCGTCGCGGACAGTTCTGTGGAACTCTCGGACTCTGCGCGTAGCGGGCTGGCTGCCAAGACGGCAGTACCAAGCCAACCCGGTATTGCAGAGCGGAGGTTCAACGCGACTCCGCGGCGATCGCTGCAGCGAACCGCTCCAAAAGGGCCTTGTCTTGTGCTAGCCGCTGGCGCAGTGACTGAGAAAGCTCGAGGTGAACGAATGGCTGTTGACGCCTTCGTGACAATTGGGCTTGGGCATTCTTCGTGCCGCCCAGTTGACGAATGTCTTCAGGGTACAAGGCGACCTTTAGCCCCAGGGTCTCGCGCAGACGTCTCGCAATGGGCTCGATCACTGCTCGGGTGTTGGCGGCGCTTAGGATGGCGTCTATACCGTCGGCTTTGTTGTCGCGGAATCCGTGGATCTGAAGCACAATCCCCTTCGGGAAGGCATGCACGAAGGCTTCATGTGCCGAGAGGAAGAACGACCGTTCAGCATGTGCCACGTCGGAGTCGGCCGTGGTGGAGGCGTCGTCGCTGGCCGGTGCGGCGTGAGATTCCTTTGGACCGAGTGAACGATATCGATGCACAGTGTTGACGATCAGCGCACGGGCGTGGGCCACGTCGTATATTGCTAGCCCTATCGGTAGGGTCGATTCATCGAAGAAACTATGTGGCACCTCGACGGCCAGGGGACGCGCTTCGCCTGTTCGAATGACAACCGCTGCCGCTCCACGTCGAAGATTCGGTTGCTCCAGAAGCACCACATAATCCGAGCCAAGCACATCGAGTCGGAAGCCGTTGGGTAAACCTCCTGGACTTGCGCTGCTGGGCTCCGGCGCAATGAGTAGCCTTCCGACGTAACTACGGTAGGCTGAGAGCTCGTTTGCCTCAGGTACCTCGTATTCCACGTCCGACTTTCCGCCTCGCCGAGCGCGGGCAAGCACGGTGACGATGTTGGCGTCAGCATCGCCTTGCGCGGGCGCGGATGGCGCAACTGAGTGCGGATGGACGACAATGGGCGGATCGGTCAGTGGGGGATTACTTTCATCGGCGGTGGCACGTTGGGCAGCAAGTCCAGCCGTCTGGCTTGTAATGGCAATGGGGCGGAGCCGTCCGACGTTGGACTCCGATGGCTCCGGACGAGTACACGCGAACAAGCCAACGATGACCAGGGTTGTTTCACAGGCAATCAGAGGCGCTGAGGCGGTTCTCGTCATGGTTCCTCCGTAGTCCAGAAGCGTTGCAGCGCGGGACGACTGCCGCTGTCCTGCCCCACGAGGACGAGTGAGACGAATGTGGGCGTTGGGTTCTGGTTGCGCAGGACGAATGCTACCGTTCCTTGGGCAAGGTCATGGCCAAGCGTGACCACGCTGCGATGCCGAAGCAAGTGCCGTGTGGGCCCGGTCTCCCAGTACCAGATCTCTGGAGCATCGGTTGCGATTCCGGAGATTTCGCCGCGCAAAGGTGTTGGAGCATGGAGGAAGTCAGACTTCTGATCGCCCTCGATGGCATATCTAAGCGCCACTCGTCGTTCATTCTGTTGGTAGGTTGTTATCACGACATTGGCGACGTCGACCTGCTTTCTTACAACGAATCGCAAGACCGACCTGGGTTCGATGCGATAGGCGACGCGGCGGCGCAACGCGCCGGAAGCCTCGATCGGTGTCGCATCGAGCAGGATTTGCGAGTGACCGTCGACACCATTGAGCGCAAACTCATGCGTTCCGGGGGAAACAAGGACGTCGAATTGCCCCGAGCTTGCGACGGTCGTTTCCCGATGCAAAGGTGCCCGATCGACCTGGAGCTCTAGCTCTTCGCCGACGTCACCTGCATCCAGTCGATAGGATACTCGAACGTGCCCTGCGCGTGGACCGCTCGAAGGAACGTAGCCGCGACGGGGGCGCTCCAATGCGACAACTACGTCTTCGGGTAAACGGACATCGGGGCCCCATCGCACTGGTTCGATGACGTGGCGTTGAACCGCCGTGGAGGCGGGCACGAGCGCGGCTTCGGGTTGCTGTTTCGCGGTTTCAGACCCAACGATTCGTGATTGAGCGACGAGCTCAGACTTGCGTCCGGTAGCCACCAGGGATTCTTCGTTGTCAGGTTGAAGCGAAACGGCTCGTTCGATGTCATATCGAGCGAATTTCCAGCGGCTCTCGGGTGGGAGTGGGACAGCGTATTCGGGGGCAATTCGGTCCTCATAAACGTCTGGATCGGACGTAAATGGCGCAACACGGAGATGCGTCGAGCCGCGCAGTGCAATGTGGCGAGCGCCAACCGGAATGCGCACGAAGAGGCGTTGCCCATCGGTTGCCGGAACCGCATCGGTCCATTGTTCGAGGGTCGAGGGAACGAGCTCGACATCAGTTGAGGCAAGAACGCCATCCATGTCCGCCTCAAGCTTGCCCCGCAATTGAGCGTGAGTACTACGCACGGTCAGCCCGAGGTAGGACTGACCAGGGGCAAGTCTCACGGACACGGGCTGCACGGGGTCGAGTTGATAGTAGCTGCTGCGACGCAATTGGGGCGACAAGGCATAGTCCTCGGAATTCTCCAATGACTGTGTGGGCCCAAGGACAGCTGCGAGCTGGTCAGAAGTGACGCTCACCTGGACGGGTAACGGTGCTTCCGACGTGCTGGAGATGATGACGGTCTGTGCGCTGGTTAGTTGCCCAACGTCGAACTCGAGTCGTCCACTTTCGCCGACGGAAAGTTGCCTTGGCTGCGCGTCGACGCTCGTGGCCAAAAGCAGCGTAGAGTGGGCGGTCGTTGTGACCGCCAGGCGGACCGGAGCGCGAAAGTTTAGCGCCAAACTGTGCTGGCGATGAACCAACCAGGATGGTCGTTTTGCTGCGACAAGGCCGCTGCTGGTTCTGCCGGTACCTATGAGCAATCGTTCGACGTGATAGTCCTTGCCCTCGAGCCCAGAAGCGTCCAGGCGTCGCTGCCAGGTACCTAGCGCCACAGCGCGAAGGGCAAACGGCAAATCGTCATAGCCCACCGAGGTGCGGTCGCGAATGATCTCAAGTCGTTCGGAGGAGCTGAGCCGTTGGTCGACCGCAGCAATCTCGAGGGATTGGCGCCGGTCGGGGAACGTAGCGCGAACGAGCACGCGGCCTTTGCTTACCTCCAGGGGTAGAAGTCGCATTTGTGTGGGACGTCGGCCATCATACTTCGGGACTAGAACGCGCACCGTTCGAGAATCGGTCACGAGCGCATCCGAGTAGGCTAGCCGCGCCGCGAATGAAGAGGGACTCATGCCTGAGGGCGACAGCGAGACGCGGCTCTCGAAGGCCAATCGACTCTCGCCCATCACGTGAGAAGCTGTGTCTTGCCATTCTATGCGCAGACTATAGTCGAATCGTTCTTCGGGCAGAGCCTTATCAACGACGTGCCAAGCGGTCAATCGGAGCTCATCGGTCTGCTGCAATAGGCCGATGGTGACCCCTGACTTCGGCGTGACCGCATAGGCTAAGAGTTCGTCACTGGGGACCTCGATGCCGCCGCCGCGTAGATCCGGATTGCGAAGTACCCCCACGAGCAAGAGTGCCGCAACCAGAGCGACCAGACCTGCAACCAAGTAGCGCATTAGGGCGCCTCCTCGATGACGGTGGTGGTCCCCAAGTCGAGTGCCTCGCGGATTCTTTGCAGCGATGGTTCGATTCTGGTGCGTTGAATTGCCGCCTTGGCATTGTGCAGGGGGATGAGGCGCGCTTCGCCGCTGGTGACTAGGACGAGCCAAGGGATCCCGGTCGAGGCGTCGACAGCCGCGTGCCATTCGCAGCCAAAGCCAAGGCGCTTTGCGTCGAGTCTGTCGTATGGATTGTTCTGAACTAGCCACTGCTCGAACGACTCAGTGACACGATCGAGGTTGCACGCTTGTGTCGCGAAGCTGTTCTCACGTCGAACTGGGAGAAGCGCAAGGCGCTCTTTTGCCAACTTGGCTACATCGACGTCCAGTGGCGACCGATCGATGATTCTCCTGAAAGCATCGAGTGAAGGCGGAATGCGAGTGATTTGCTCTCTTGCCCGTTGCGAGAACCATAGCCTTAGCATGCGCTCTGGCGCGAAGCGCTCCGCAAAGGCAAATGCTGGGTCGAACTGGGCTCCAATCGAGACCTGATTGGGTGAAGCTCTATAGTAGTCAACACGAAGGCCATTCCGAAGAAGCAGCTCGAGGACGTAAGTGGCGAGGGGCGATTGCTGCGCAGTCGACAGAACGGGTGAACTTGACTCGGCGACAACATCCTCGACAATCGGAATGTCGGGACGTATGGCGTGAATGGCCAAGACCTCGTCCTCGTTTGCTACCGCCGTCTCGTGAATGTGTTGGAAGAAGGAGTTCTTGCCGGCAGCCCGTCGCGGATCGGACGAGCCGTCAATTTTGGCGTTTGGGCGAGCGCCCGCAATGAGCAAGTGCCTAGCGTCAAACACGTCGAACAGTGAGAGGCCGTAGGACAGGGTTCCGAGCTCCCAAAGCGGCGCCGGGACCTCGATCGTGACCCGTCGCGGCGAATCTGGACGTACGATCCAGGTGGCGTTGCCGCGCCGCTCGGCAGCGTCGCCCTCGAACAACACCCAGGTCGTCCTCGTGCCACTTTGCGATTGGGCAATGCGATACCCGAGGTGTCGAGCAACGGCAAGCACCCAATCGCCGGGTTGTTGCGTCGATTCCAGCGCGGGTAGGACCGCGGCGGACAAGAGGAGCAACTCGGATTGGGTTGGTGCCCTGTACGTTTGGCCAATGAGCGTTTCCGCTCGCGCCTGTAGATCACGGCGAAATGCGACTGGCCATTGCTCCGTTTTGGCGGTGCCCAGGTACTGGCTGGCAATGCGTTCGTTCGCACTGGACGCCAAGGTCAGCGTCGGACGAGGAGCCCGCTCGGTGTCAACGAAGCCCAATTCGATCGGATTCTTGGTCAATTGCTCGATCGCGCCGAGGTTCAGCTCGGTTGGGAGCGCACCGGCCACATTGAGCCGGCTCTTTGCTTTGGCGTCAGCTGCAACCTCAAGCACGGAATACCCGTTCGGAAGTAGGTCGGTCTCTTGAGCCCCATGCTGATTGGGGGACTGGGAAGGGGTGTACGCCAATACAATTGGCGCGCCGGTTGCCTCCGCAATCGCCAGGGCAGAGACCGCTAGAGGCGAGCCGTAGGGGGCCACATTCGCATGTAGCGCCAAGGTTCCGCCGCGACGCTTGAGCTCAGGCGACAGGGCAATCCGTAAGCTGATGCAGGCGGGGATTGCCGTTGGTTTTGGGACGATGAGCCACCAGCGACGCTGATCGGACACCACTTCCAATTCAGCGGCTTGCAGAATCGCAAGATCTCGCGCGTCGGGGAAGCCACGCTGCAACGAGCGCACAATGACGCCCTGAATGGAATCGAGGGGCACTTGGGGGCGGCACTCGCCGGGGCGTCGAGGTGGCTCGTAACTAGCCAGCAGCCAGGCGAATTCGACGGCATCGGTGGAGCGCAACTCCTTCGGTGCCAAAGGGGCCTCCGCGCGCCAATGGGTCGCCCAATTGAGACCGAACCCAAGCGCATTGCCAACGAAAAACGCGGTCAGCGAAACCTGCAGTGTTGGCATCAGCACGATACCAATGCGCAACTTGTTCCACATCTTGACAGCCAGCAGAGACGGCAGAATGTAGCCGAATCCCAAGTACTCCGTCAGCTGGATGCTTGGCATCGTGCGAGCGAGTAGATGGCCCAGACACAGTTTGACTGTGAAACCCAGGATCCCAACGAACAGCATACGTCGTGGGCCCACGAGCGGCAGTCGAGAAAGGGGGCGCACGTTCGAAAGGAATCGAGCGAGCAGGTAGATGGCGACCGCTTCTACACCGGTGCCGAGCAGTTTTAGTGGTTCGTACCACGCGACAGCAAGCAGGGCGGGTACCAATATTCCATTGTAGTCCCAACCATAGCGAACATTGCCGCGAGCGCCGAGCATGGCTCCCACGAGCAGCAGCAAGTATGCCTTCGGCGTGTCGAGGAAATGCAGGGCAACGCTCTCGTTGGCGACCTGAAATCGCGAAAGGGAGAAGTTGGTGTGCTTGAGCAATGCCTGATCCACGACCAGGTACGTGAGGCCAGTGAGAACGAGGAGGCGTGGGCCCGCGTGGACAAATCCGCTAGACCAGAAGACGTTTGCCACGAGTGGCACCAGGACGAGCCCAATGCTGTAAAGCTCGCGGCTGTGGGCTAGGTGGTACTCGGTTGTCGCCCAAGGCACTAAGGTGCCCTCGATGAATAGACGTATAGTGATGGCAACTACGATGTACAGGAAGAACCGCTCCCGCCCGAATGCAGTGGACCAAGCGCCGGTGCGTTCCGGAATGATGCGTGCAATGAGCGCGACTCCGGCGTGGGTTAGCCAACCTTCGACCAGGATCAGGATCGCCGTAACCGGAGCTGCAGCGAAGGTCGCTGCCAAATATCCAGGCACAACCAAGCCTGCGTAAGTCCAACCGAAGGCCTCCGTGAACAGGGTGACGAACACGAGACCCACCAACACGGGCGCGTGCAGGCTACGGTCCAGTCCGTTCGTTGGCAGCAAAGGGAGCGTCCAGACGCTCATCGGAACCTAGAATTTCGCACTGCAGCAGTTTCGCCAACATCCTGTGCAGATGTCTAGCGCAGCAGCCGAAACATGTGCAGATGCGGGCATTGGTCCAAGCTTACACGCGTTGTTGCCGCGTTGTGACGATATCTAGCGAGCAAAACCGCAATGGGAGCGCAAGGTGTACTTCGGGTGCGGATGTGCGCAAATGAGGTCTACTCGGTCGCATGAGTATTCAGGATTGTGTCGCATCCTAGCGTTTGGCCTCGTATAATTGCGTTTTGGTGTCCCGAAATCCGGAGCGCCGTATCCCTCGGCAGTACCAGCAGCCACGGCCCACGGTCGTGCCAGAGCGCCGTCGTGCCCTCACGTCACGCGTCCCGACCATTTGGCGATTGATTGTGGTAGGTGTCGTCGTTTGCTTGGTCACTCCTTTTGGGCGGTTCGACGACTTGATGGCGGTCAATCTCCTCGGACGGGTGGCGCAGACGAAGCCGAGTACACAGAGCTTGCGCCTCACCCTTACTTCCGACGACCTTGCGGGATGCGGGGCGAAGTGGGGCGCTCGACTGCGTGATGTGGGGGTGCGTGCCGTGGTCGTGGTCGAGCCACTCGACATCGTTTGTCCAGTTCCAGGAGCCAACGTCGTGCGACTCTCTGACGCGCGACGCGATTGGATTGGTCGTGTAGGCGGTTGGAACAGGCTACCTGCCATCGGGGACGAGCACCGCGAGAGCGCCTTCTGGGTGCGGCCGTACGCGGCTGGGGCTTTGCCCACCGTGGACGGGCGCAGCATCGAGCGTGGTCACATCGAAGCGGGGATTCTTCGCGGCAAGGTCGTGATAGTTACCCTGGCTCGGGCAGGGCAAGTGGACGAATACTTCGAGCGGGTAGTACTCAGCCTCGCAGCGGCGATGTCCCCGGCAGCGGAACGTCGGTCGGTATCACCGTTCATCGTTGCCGCTCTGGCTGTTGCTTGGGGTGCGTTGTGGCTGCGAACCACTGAACGTCGAGGCAATCGCTGGGGGAGCCTGGTGGCGCTGGGTGGCTTCAGTATCGGCGTCTTCGCGGCAGCAGTGCTCGCCACGCTGCTGAAGTCGGGAGTATTGCCGCTATTTACCCTCACCTGTGCGTTCGTGGCTATGGTCGTGACCAGAGCCATCCCCGCAGCGATTTCCGAGCGCCGTACCCTACGCCGGGCGAACCAGTTGGTCGAACGTGCCGCGTTGCTGCGAATGCGCGGGTTGGACCAGATCGAGGACGCGGACTTCTACGCGCGAGTCGCCAGTCTCGCTGAGCAGTGGCATCCCGCCAACGTCGTCTTGGTTGCCCAACTGCCGGCAAGGAAATGGCACCTGGTGTTCTGGAACAACGGTAGCGTTGGGGAGAACCTCATTGACGAGCGTCGTCGGGACGTTCGGCGAACGCCCTACTGCGATGAGCAGGGGCTGCCTGCGATCCGGGTCGTGCGCAACTACTTGGCCGTGAAGGAAATGCCCGTTCTCGTCGTGCCACTGGTCGCGCTCGGTGAAATCGAAGGATACGTGTTTCTCTGTGGCGATCGTGCGGAGATTGCGTTTCGGTCCGATCCGACGATCGCTCATCGGATGAGCATCGAACTAGCCATGTTGATGCGGCGACGGCGGCTTGGGCGCGCCACGATCGAAGATCTGGGCGATGCGCGTCGGGGCTCGACGCGGGCGAGGGCGATTGCCGCCGGTGCGCAAACCGTCACCGAGGAGATGGACCTCTTCGGGGCCATGGTGCGCGAGGCACCCCTAGGTCTACTTCTGGCCGATGCGTTTGGTCACGTCCGCATGCTAGGTAAGGTGTTTGCCAATACATTGACGGCATCGGGCGTCGTCTTGCCGCCGATGCGCGATGACGCCATGCTCGCCCCGGGTAGTCTGACGCTGGTGACCGTATTGGAGAAGCTCACCGGGAGTACCCCTGAAGAAGCGCAACTTCGGCTTGCGGAGTTGGTCGGTTCTCCGTGTGGACTGACCCTACAGCTCAAGGGGCCCGAGTCGGCACGGAGTGAGACGCTCATGCTGCGCTGCCGAGCACTGCGCAAACACGTCCTTTCTGTCGAGCACGTAGCTGGCTTCGTTGCCGTGCTGAGCGAATCCGAGATGCGCATGGTACCAACGAATGTCGTGCCATTGCCGGCTTTGGACGAACTGAGCGCATTCAGTCTTTCCGCTGTCGTCGAGGAGGTGGCGGCAACTGCCAATCGCACAGTTCGGCGCCGAGTGATATTCGAACCGACCGCTAGTCAAGCGCAGTGCATTGGCAAGCGCAGCAAACTCGTTCAAGCGCTACGCGCATTCATGGCTGAGGCGGCCACCCACCAGTCCCCAGTCATCGTCCTTCGGGAGAAGTCGCGCGAGCTTGAGCTCGCCATCCATGACTTGGATCTTGGGGTGCCTCTGGGAGCGATCGAACGTGCCATGAACGCACCCCACCATCCACCGCGAGGCCTCGAGTCACTGGGGGGTCTGATCTTGGCCGTCGAAGAGAGCCATGGGTCGATGCGGGTGGCGGATGCTCGGGGCTGGGGCATGCGTCTGGTGATTCGATTGCATCGCGCTCGCTCCGTCGTAGTCGTGGGCAATAGCCGATATCCGTCTGCAATTGCGGTGTCCGAAGGGCGAATTCGGACTTCGATGGCTCCGCCTACGAACCCTCGATCACGTCGCCCGCCCCCCGGAGGTTCTGGCTAGTCCGAGGGGTTCATTGTCTCCAGGAAGTTCAGTTAGGTTAGCGCTTTCGCTTCTTGTGTCGGTGCGTCGCGACTACGGCTGACTCCCGTCATCTTCGGTTTCCCTGTCGTCTACCCCCTGACGCTATTCTATCCCAGTCAAATCCGAGCAGGCGTGGACCCGCGCGGCAACTTCGCCGGCAGTAGGAGACACAGGTAGCCTCGAGGGAATTGGCGCAGGCGACCGGGGCCGAATCGAGCAGGTCAAAAGGCTGTTCATCGTCCAGAATTCAAGCGAGAATCCTCAGGATGCCCCTCTGGCCGTCCCGGAGTCCGAAGTCGCCTACCGGACACACGCAAGCCGAACCATCGTCGGGGCGTTCTTGGCTCAATCGGTGGATGTCCGGCATAACGGCGAGGAACTCTCGACGCGCATTGAGCCTGCTGGCAGTTGGACTAGTCGTCACCATCATCGCATTTCACTACACCAAGACAAAGGCGCAAGAGGTCGAGCAACGTGAGTTTGAATTCACCTGCAACGAGATCCGGCTCAATATCGTTGCGCGCCTCGAGGCAAATGCCCAGATCTTGCACGCGGGCGCGGCATTTTTTGCGGCTTCGGTGAAGGTCGAGCGTGGCGAATGGCAAGAGTTCACTCGGGGCCTTCGAACGGAAGAACTGCTGCCAGGCATTCAAGGTATTGGCTTTGCTCGGCAGATCCCTCGAGAGCTTCTGGTCGAACACATCCAGGCAATTCGTGGTGAAGGTTTTCCAGACTACCAGGTGAAGCCAGCGGGCGAGCGAACGATCTACTCGCCCATTGTCTACCTTGAACCATTTGTCGGTCGGAACCTTCGCGCCTTTGGTTACGATATGCTCTCTGAGCCCGTGCGTCGTGCGGCTATGGAGCGGGCTCGGGACGAGAATCGAGCAGTACTTTCTGGTAAGGTGGTTCTTGTGCAAGAGACCGGGCGAGACGTTCAGGCTGGCACGCTGATGTATGTGCCGGTGTATCGCAACGGTTCGCCCACTGAAACGCTTGAACAGCGCCGCGCTGCCATCGTGGGTTGGGTCTACAGCCCGTACCGGATGAAGGATCTGATGCGTGGCACATTGCGGGGCTGGGACGTCAAGCAGCGCGGCAAGCCGCTCTACTTGCAGGTCTATGATGGGGTCCAGAACAGCCCGGATAGCCTGCTCTACGATAGTCAGCAGGATCGGGAGGACCCGGCGGATACAACCACACTTAATACCCGACTGATGCCGATAGACTTCGCTGGCCACCAATGGACGGTGCGATTCTCCCAGCGCGCTGGTTCGGCATCTGTGGCAGCGGTTCAGCTCGTCTTGTTCGGGGGCGTAGTCATTAGTCTGCTCATGTTTGGTCTGACGTGTTCCTTGCTTGGGACGCGCGAAAATGCGCAGCGAATTGCCGTGCGATTGACTGCCTACCTACGGGAGAGCGAGAATCGGTACCGTCGGCTTGTCGAGAATAGCCACGATATCATCTACGTGCTCTCCAAGCAGGAAGTCTTCAACTTCGTTTCGCCAGCTTGGACTGCGCTGCTCGGGCACCCCATAGACATGGTCGTGGGTCGGCCGTTTCAGCAATTCGTGCATCCGGATGACGTGGATGCCTATACGGCATTTCTACACCGCATAGTAGAATCAGACCAACGACAGGGGGGCGTTGAATACCGCGTGCGACACAGCGACGGCTCTTGGCGCTGGTACACGTCGAGTGCAGTTCCCGTGAGAGACGACACAGGCGTCAGTATTGGTATCGAGGGCACCGCGCGCGACATCAGCGAGCGCATGCAGAGCGAAGAGGCCTTGCGCGATCTGGTCCAATATCATCGCAGTCTCCTCGAAGCCAGTCTCGATCCACTGGTCACGATCGACCACGTCGGGCAGATCTTGGACGTGAACACGGCCACCGAAGAAGTGACCGGCTACCAGCGACAAGAGTTGATCGGTGCGAACTTCTCCAGCTACTTCACCGAGCCGCTAAGAGCGGAGGCTGGCTACCGCCGAGTCTTCGATGAAGGCGTCGTGCGTGACTTCCCACTTGAAATCTGCCATCGCGATGGGCACCTGACGCCAGTACTATACAACGCGACCGTCTATCGCGACCAACAGGGACTGGTCCGCGGCGTGTTTGCGGCAGCCCGCGATATCACCGAGCGCAAGCGGAGCGAGGAGGCGCTACGCATCGAGCAAGCGAATCTGAAGGCCATTTTCGCGTCGGCGCCTGTGGGCATGCTCTTGTTTGACGAAGAACTCGTAATCGTGGACTCCAATGCCGTCACCGCGCGGCTTGTGTCCAGAAAACTAGACCAGATCATCCAGCAACGAGGCGGAGGCGGGTTGGGCTGTGTACATAGCCTCGATGACGCGCGCGGGTGCGGGTTTTCTTCAGCGTGTGCCCTGTGTCCATTGCGTAACGGCATCATGAGCGTCTTGTGCTCCGGGTCATCGGTTCACGGCGCCGAGATGCAGTTTGCCTTCTTGATCAACGGCCAAGAGCACCGACCCTGGCTCAGCGTCAGTGCGGAATCCTTGTTCCTCAATGGCCGGAAACACGCCGTTGTTGCCATTGAAGACATCACCGTGCGCAAGCAGGCCGAAGCTGTCTTGATCGAGACCAACCGCGCTCTCGAGAGATCCACTGCCATGGCCGAGAGCGCCAACGTGGCCAAGCGTCAATTCTTGGCCACGATGAGTCACGAGATCCGCACGCCCATGAATGGCGTCATCGGCATGACCGGCTTGTTGCTGGATACCGGGCTGAACGATGAGCAGCGGCGCTATGCAGAGATAGTCCGTAGCAGCGGCGAATTGCTGCTCGGATTGGTTAACGACATCCTTGATTTTTCGAAAATCGAGGCAGGAAAACTCGACATCGAAACGATGGACTTCGAACTGTTGCATCTGCTCGACGACCTGGTTGCCTTGCTGGTCCAGCGCGCCCACGAGAAAGGATTGGCACTGTCTTGCTCTGCCGAACCAAGCATTCCCGTCATGCTGTGCGGCGATCCGGGGCGTTTGCGTCAGATTCTCACCAACCTGGTGGGCAATGCCATCAAGTTCACACATACCGGTGAGGTGGCGGTTCGTGTCTCACTGTTGGAGCGGCACGAGCGAGAGGTGCTGTTGCGCTTCACTGTGAGCGACACGGGTATTGGCATTCCGGCGGACAAGATCAACCTGCTCTTCAACGAGTTTAGTCAGGTCGAGACATCGACGACGCGGCGATACGGCGGCACTGGCTTGGGTCTGGCAATCTCGAAAAAACTGACCGAACTGATGGGGGGAGAGATCGGCGTTCTGAGCGCGGAAGGCAAGGGTTCAGAGTTCTGGTTCACGACCCGTCTAGGCATCCAGACTCAAAGAGCAGCGTTGACGAACTGTTCGGGCGCCAATATGACGCCGGCCGATAGAGAAGTGGCGGAGAATGGGTCGCAGTTCAGTATTACGCCTCGCGGCGCCCGCGATGCACTAAGTCAGTTGCCAGATCGCAAGGCGCGTATCCTGTTGGCCGAGGACAACATTACCAATCAGATGGTGGCCTTGGGCATGCTGAAGAGCTTAGGTTTGCGCGCCGATGCAGTTGCCAATGGCGAGGAAGCAATCAAGGCTCTCGAGACCATCCCCTACGACTTGGTGCTCATGGATGTGCAAATGCCCGAAGTGGGCGGAATTGAAGCGACGCTGCAGATTCGCAATCCGCGATCGAAGGTTCAAGATCACCAGATCCCGATTATTGCCCTGACCGCTAGAGCCATGCAGGGCGATCGGGAGGAGTGTCTGAGTGCTGGCATGAACGACTACCTCTCGAAACCGATTGGGCCGCATGCACTCGCAGAATCGCTCGATCGTTGGTTGCGACCCAACATCAAAGACAGAGCCGGCAACGCGGTCGTCGAGCTTGCCGTCTTCGACTACGCGGTTTTAGTGGAACGGATTGACGGTGACAAGGCAGCTGCCAGCAGGGTCTTGGCGTCTTTTGTCGAGGACATGCCCAAGCAAATCGCAGCAATCAAGCAGGCACTTCTTGACTGCGACCTCGGACGCGCCAAGCGAGTCGCACATAGCATGGTAGGTGCTGCAGGAAGTATCTGCGCGGGCCAGTTCCATCGGCGGGCCGTCGAGCTAGAAGAGGCCGGAGAGTCTGACAACGTCGCGCTGATCTCGACCCTCATTCCTGAACTCGAGCGTCTGTTTGACAAGACCCGGATTGAGATCCAAAAGAGAATGCAGTCGGTGGCGTAGCCAATGACTTGCTGTCCACCGCGCGCCAAATGGCCACCTTCAGTCCGGAGCGAGCAACCTGCGGCAATCGACGGTCAATTGCGTACTGATTGTGGTCAAACGCACAGTGCCAACGTGGATAACCTTCGATGAATGCGTGCTTCTAGTGGTTCAACTTCGGGCACGTGACTCCAATTCGGTGGTACCGCGACGTCGATTTTGAGATCGGGATCCAGTCGTAGCTCCATCAAGGGAGCGTGATCGGTCGTAACGACTCGGCTTCTAGCGCTGCCGCGAAAATCCGTGACCTTTACCCACGTCCGAAGCCAATGGTGATGGAGCCAGCGGGCGCTTCCGCGCGCGAGCGGACTGGTCAGCAGCGAAATTCGGTGAGAGTCGAAGACGCGGTACACCGGTATATCACTCTGGTATGGCAAGTCCTGCGTCGATCGGGGTTACGGCCTTCCGATGCTGACGACGCGACTCAGGACGTATTCTGGGTGTTTGCGCAACGCAGTGACGATGTTCCCGAGTCCTCGACGCGTGCGTTTCTGGTTGGAACTGCGTTGCGCGTGGCCTCCGACAGAAGGAAGTCGAAGTGGAACCGCGCTGTGACGGAGCCCCTCGATCAGGATATGCTCACGGTCGCCAGTTGCGCCCCCGACGAGCAGTTGCAGCTCCGGCGTCAGACGCGGTTGCTCGATGAGCTACTTAGCAAGATGTCACCCGATGAGAGCGAAATTTTCATCCTGTTCGAGATTGAAGAGATGACGAGGACGGAAGTGGCGATGGCGCTTGGGATCCCCGAGGGTACTGCGGCTTCCCGTCTGCGGCGGGCCCGGGATAGCTTCGAGCGGCTGCTGCAACGCGCCAAGTCGACTCGGGAGCAGTCCAATGTCTGACGATCGCTCTCGCTCCGGCTTCGAGCCACTTTCAGTCGTTTCGCCTGCAGAGCGAGCAGAAGCCTTGCCGCTCGTGATGGCTGCGCGCAAGGAGCAGCCAGATTCGGGACTGGCGGAACGGGTGTTGGGCGAAATCACCTATCGCCAGCGGCTGTTCGACGCGTTGCCTGCGGAAGAACCCAAGGCGAGACACAGGTTCTCCGCCAAGTGGGCGACTGCCGCGCTGTCCGTGCTTGCCACCGCGGCCGCGGCCGCGGTCGTGCTGTCGACGCATGGAAAGGCGCGCCGCGCGACCGCAGAGGTCAGCCCAGAACCCGTGCAGGTGTCCGCAAGCTCAGCGATTTCCGTTGCTGATGTACCGAATGCACTGTCGGATCCCTGCCGAGGGCGAGTTACTGCAGCCGGTCGCCAACCGCTCATCGACGACTTTGAGGATGGCGACGACGCTGTCTTGCCCATCGAAGGACGGTTGGGGTTGTGGCGTTGGGTGCGTGACACCGATCGCCCGGGCACGGCCCCGGCATTATTGCCCATCCCGCAATCGAGAGCGAAATCGCCGAGTACGCAGGCACTTCACGTCAGAGGCGCGCGGTTGCTCGATTGGGGAGCCTCGATCGAGTTCACCTTTCAACCGGCCTGCTATGACGCGCGCGCGTATCAAGGAATCTCACTGCGAGCCAAGGGACCTGGTCGGATCTACCTGGCTGCACGTGAGGTGCGATTGATCCCGCCGGAAGGCGGCGGCACCTGTCAAGGGAGCGATTGTTACAACGTTCATGTCAAGAAATTCGATCTGCCTGCTCAGTATGTCATCGTGCAAGCGCGTTGGTTCGAGTTTCAACAACGCGGCTACGGCCGGCCCCCAATCGACCCTGGGCAGTTGCACAGTATTGCCATCTTCGTCAAGCCGGAAGATACACCGTACGATCTTTGGCTCGATGACGTGCGGTTCATCGACTGATGATTTGCGTTCGAGTGGTGAGTGGTGCTCGATGGTGACCGGTGATTGATTCATCTTGTTTAGTCGGCTTCGACACCAAACGGCGCGACCCAACCGAAAACCGGGCGGGTCGCACCGTGTTGAGTCAATCCGTGGATGAGCGATTGTTGCTGTCCTACTGCGCGACTGTTTCCACGTAGGGAGAGCCAGCGCAGGCGATGAAGTTCCAGCTGTGGGGTGCTGGGGCACGCAGCTTGTCTCCGTCTCCGACAATTCTGAGCATGCGTTTTCGATTGGCGGGGCAGTCCCGAACGATGCTTTCGCTGCCGATGTGTTGCTCGGGATCGACGTAGCAGAAGCCCGGGACCGGTGAGGTGTTTTCGAAACCGACGTTATTTTGGCATTGGGTCAGGGGTTTGATCGGATCCATTTCATCGGTCAGTTGGCGGAGTTGGCAGAGTACGAACTCGGCACAGTTGGGTTGGTTGGCGGCATCGCACAAGTGCTCGTCCTTCATGCCGTTCAGGACTGCATTGCGCACGCTGCCTGTCACCTCGTCTCGGCGCTTCTCTGCACAGTTCTGCCACTCAGAAGCGCTCGGGGGGACAGCTTCCACCACGGCGCAAGGCAGCTTGCCTTCCTCTGGAACCAACGGGCGGGGTAGGCAGGTGGACGTCAGCTTGGTCTTGAGTCTGTCGACCAGGGCCTGCACGGCGGGGTTGTAGCCATAGCCGCGGGTCAGGCGGTTGTTCCAGTTTAGGTCCTTAGGGCAGATCGACGCTACGATGCTGTTGTCCGCCGATGTGCTGTTGTGACCCTTGAGGACTTCCAGTTGGCGAGTGCCTGGGTAGGCCTTGGCTGCGTATTGAATACTGCCGTAGCTACCATCCGTGGCTTGGCAAAGTGGTGATTGCGGGTAGGTTAGTGCGGCGTTCTTGTCTTTGGGATCGGCCTTGCCTGCGCATGGACAAGCATCGAGGCTTTCTTGGCATTGCAGGTCGTTCGTTGGGCAAGCTGACGCGCAATTTCGGGTTGCGGTCGCGGTGGTTGCGGAGAGGGGTTGGCTCAGGTCAAAGACGCAGGCAAATTGCAGCTCGTTGCCGTCGCCGGCCCAATCATGCCAATTGATGCTGTTGAGCTGACGTTGGGTCGAAGAGGTGGGTAGCCCTATCGGTTCGTTCGTGAGCGGGTGAGTACCCGAACGCGGCTCGACCTGCTCCCGCATCAGCGGATCGCGTGCCGGAGTCCCATCACTGCGAGGAAGGATCAGATCCCAATCGATCTGCGAGGACAGCTGGTAGCGAAGTTCTGCATCCTTGCCTAGCGTATCTGGTTTGGCGACGTCTTGCCAGGGCACCCCAACGATGCCGGCCAAGAACACCATCTCTGGTTCGGTGCGACCATCGCCATCGAAGCTTACCCCACTATATGTCGGGTCGAAGATCGGATTTTGAAACCTCTGGCCTCCTACGCAATCGGTGATGCCACGTGCTTTCTCCTCAGTGCAGTCGCAATCGAGGGAGCCGTAGTTCTGGTATGGGCAGATGGTCTTCATGCGTAGTGCATTGACGTATCGATTCGTCGGAAACAAAAAGTCCCAACCGTAGCGCTTCTTCTGGTCGTAGCAGCGCAGGTTTCCAATGTCCGTGACCGGATTGGCGCCGGTGCAATTGGCTTCCACGGGACAGCCCGCGGGCGGACCGCCGAAATCGCAGCTGTAGCAGCAGCGGTCGTTGGGGGAATTCCTGCAGGCGGCGGAACCGCCCTTGAGCTTCTTCTCACCGGTTCCGGTCAATAGGAGCGATGCGCCGCTGTCCTTGAGCGAACAGTCGTTCTCATCCGTGAGCATCACGACGGCCAGGAGGGAATCCGGACGGAGGAACAGCTTGCGTTGGGCCAATAGGCTCTGATCAATATCCTTGGAGCGGGTGGTGGCAATGGTTTTGTCCGCGAATGTCACGCTGTCGACCGATGTTGGGGGTTCCGGGTCGACGAGAAAGCGGTACCAAGACTCGAGGTTCATCTCGTAGCCGCAGCCATGCTCCCCGGCAGCAGTGACGAAGGAGCGAAACTCGTTTTCCTTGGTGGTGATGCTACTCCCGAAATTCTTTGCGTCATTGGGCGTCCAGCTCAAAAACGGTGAACCGAACGAGGATGCGGCTCGCGGGAGATTTCCGAGCAGCCAGGCTTTGTCGTCACGTGCCGCGTAGAACGCGCGGGTCGCGTCCGGAGTCCCGTCGGTATTCAGTGGCTTATCGTTGCAGATATAGCCGCCATAGTCACCCAGACTGCTGGTGATGACTCCAATGTGGATGTCCGAGACGGGGGCGAATTCTCGCTCGTAGCCCGCGGCCGTGCAGGGCGCGGTAGGGTTTTCCATGGCGATCGGCGCGGCGGTCTTGTCTTTCGGATCGACGCAGTCGGGGCTCGTCAGGCGGCGCAGCAGTTGAGGCACGGCGGCACCAAGCACCTGTTGCTTGTCTGCCATGGAAAGCGAGTTATCGATCATGAAGAGGACGTCGATCTTTTCGACCTTCGAGAATCGCTGTCGGGTCAGAAAGACATTGTGCGTTTCTGGTTCAGTCTCGCTAATGGGTCGGTCGAGACAACCCGTTATCGCCATCGCGCCAATAACGCCGAGTAGGTTGCTTAGGGCCGTCATGCTTCCGAGCCGTGCCGTGTGTTGCCACTTGTGTGCCGCCGTGTAAGTCGAAGCCATGTACATTTCCTTGGACTGACCTGAGAAACGCGGACAGTCGGATCCCTTCGCCGCAGAAGAGGAGGATCTGCGTACGCCGTGATTCAACTGTTCTCGCCGCTCAGCCCGATGCGACGAGAGCGCCCCACGCCAAACTTAGTGGTCGTCTATTCCAGCCGAAGTATCGAATTTGCGTCCTGCTTGACTGTTCATGTCCGCGGGTTGCAGGTTCGATCACTCGTGGTGCGCCAACTTCGCAATCTCTTGCAAGTGAACTTGCTGACGTTCAGTTCGCAGAGCAGACCAACGCCGTGCCCGAGTCGCGGATTCGGATAGACAACGAACGACGAAGCCACGCAGCAGGGATCCTGCCGAGGCTTTTTGCCGCCGTCGATGCTCGGTCGCCAGCGGGAGGGAGCCAACACGGTTGGCTCCACAGGTTCTTGGTTGAACTGGTTGGATGGTTCTAACTATCTGATATAATTAGATAAACCAGATTCAACCCTTGTTCAGTAACTTGGCAAAGGGGTTGTTGCGAAACCCGTCGTCCTTGGATTGCGTTGCCGGGCGCTGCTGCCCGGCGCCGCGCGCATCGTTGGGGCGCTGCCCTGCTGGGCTGCCCTGACGTTGCCCGCCGAACCCTCGTTGGTCCGACGGTCGCCCGCCGTGCTGGTCGGGACGTCGGTGAGCCCCGGCGTCGCCACCGCGGTCCGCCCCTGACTCGCTGCGATTGGGCACGGCTCCGCTACGTGCCGTCAGAGCAATGCGCTTGCGGGCCAGATCGACCTCGATGACGCGCACTTGGATTTTGTCGCCCACGTTGACCACTTGATGCGGATCGGTGACGAACTTGTCCGCGAGCTGCGAGATATGTACCAGGCCATCTTGATGCACACCCACATCGACGAAGGCACCGAAGGCTGTGATGTTGGTCACTACGCCTTCAAGCTCCATGCCTATCTTCAAATCCTCCATCGTGCGTACGTCGTCACGGAACTTTGGTGGCTCAAAGCTTTTGCGCGGATCGCGTCCGGGCTTGTCGAGCTCGAGCATGATGTCGTTGAGGGTAAAATCCCCGACATCTCCTTGCTTGTACTTGGAAGGATCGATTTTTTTTAGCAGCGCCGAGCTGCCGACCAGTGAGGCCAAGGGAACGCCCAGATCCTTTGCCATCTGCTCAACGAGCGCGTAGCGCTCGGGATGCACAGCGCTCTTGTCCAGCGGATGCTCACTTTTAGCGATGCGCAAGAACCCCGCCGCTTGCTCGAAGGCGCGTGGCCCCAGGCCGAAGACATCGAGAATGGCCTTGCGCGACTTGAACGGGCCATTCTTGTTGCGGTGCGAGATGATGCGCTTGGCTAAGGTTGGCCCAATGCCGGCCACTCGCGAAAGGAGCGAAGCGCTGGCTGTATTCAATTCGACCCCGACGCTATTTACACAGCTTTCCACTACCTCGTCCAGCTTGCGACCCAGGGCGGATTCGGAGACATCGTGCTGGTATTGTCCGACCCCGATGCTCTTGGGATCGACTTTCACGAGTTCCGCGAGCGGATCCTGCAGGCGTCTGGCGATACTGATAGCCCCACGTACCGTCAGATCGAGATCGGGAAACTCCTCGCGGGCGACATCGCTGGCCGAATAGACGCTAGCGCCCGCTTCGTTCACCGAAACACAAAGTGAGCCCTCGACCAGGCCCTCGGATTTCAAGAGATCGCGCACGAACGCTTCGGTCTCGCGACCGTGCGTGCCGTTGCCAACGGCGATCGCACATACGTTATGGGTCTTGCATAGGCGGCGCAGAACCTCGTTGGCCCGCTCTTCGGCAGCACCGCCCTGGACGAGATAGATGGTATCGTTCTCGAGCATCTTCCCCGTTTCGTCGACCACGGCACATTTGCAGCCAGTGCGTTGTCCTGGATCGATGCCGAGTACGGCCTTGGATCCATAGGGCGGAGCAAGCAGAAGTTCTCGAAGATTCTGCGCGAAAACATCGATGGCGTCCTTGTCCGAGCGCAACTTCAGCTCAATGCGGACGTCCCCGGTGACTGCGGGCGCTACCAGACGCTCGACCGAGTCCGTTACGACCTTTTCAAGCTCGTCTTGCCACGGAGAACCGTTGCGCATCGGGATCCGGGCGCGCACGTGCGGTAGGTGTGGCTGAAAGTCGAGCACTAACGTTGCGTAGAGGACATTCTCATTTTCGCCGCGTCGAATGGCAAGGTACCGGTGCGACGGCACCTTGCCGATGGGCTCTTCGAAGTTCGAGTAGTTGTCGAATTTCGTGGTTTGGGTCTCGAACTCGGTGCGTTTCTTGACCGAAATCGTGCCTTCCTTCAGGTAGGCTTCGCGCAGGTGTTTGCGCAACTCGGCGTCTTCCGACAAACGTTCCGCACAGATATCACGGGCACCGGCCAAAGCGGCAGCAACATCGGCTACGCCCTTGTCGGTATTGATGAAGCTCTTAGCGGCTTGCTCCGGTGTGGTAGCTGGATCCTGCGCCCAGAGCAGCTCGGCGAGTGGCCCGAGTCCCTTCTCCAAAGCAATGGTAGCGCGGGTGCGGCGCTTGGGCTTGTACGGCAGATACAGATCCTCGAGCTCGGTTTTGGTCGTGGCAGCGGTGATCTTCGCCAACAACTCCGGGGTCAGTTTGCCTTGTTTGTCGATCTCGGCGATAACGCTTGCGCGGCGAGCCTCGAGTTCCTTGAGGTATTCGTGGCGCTCACCAATCGTTCGGATTTGAACCTCGTCGAGGCCTCCCGTGGCTTCCTTGCGATAGCGGGCAATGAAAGGTACCGTTCCGCCTTCCTCGATCAGGCGTACGACGGCGGCGACTGAAGGGATCGAGATTCCGAGCTCACTCGCAATGCGTGCCAACAGTTCTGCGGCGGTAGGTGGTACAACTGGCGTTGGCTCGGTCGACGTGATCAGGGTCATGGAGTCCCGGCATTAGCCGGCAAACGCTCGGTTGTCCACGCTTGACGCATTTGCTGATGGGTCGGCTCGGACAAGTCACAATTTGGCCGGCCGAACCCGCGCGCGAGATGGGACTAGGCGCGGTCGAGTTTCTGTGCCTTCGTCATGGTGTCATCGAACTCAATGGCCCTCGTCTCGAGTGAGGCCTGCTGCTCGCTAAACTGGCGCACGAGCTCGACGACGCCGACACAACAACTTTCGCAGCCGCCGGGTTGGCATCCGAGTGTCTCGTGCTCAATAGAACCCGACGCATTCGCCATTGCACAATGACTCTCGGTCGGCTCGCCTTCGGGGACCTCTAGCATTTGCTGGTAGCGTTCGAGAACGGCTTTGGGATCATAGGTCATGGCGTGGTGCTCTCTGCTGGATACGGTCAAGCGGCCCCAGTGGTTTCTACCTCGTGCAACTACGGCAGATTCCGTGGCGAACCGTCGTCCGGTCTGATGGTGCAGGGCAGTGCCGCGGATGGTTGACCTTCGACCAATTGGGTTGCAGCTCCGGAACGACTGCGGGCGATTCCAATACGGCCCCACGTCAAGTCGTTCCGTCCGAGCGGCATCTGACTTAGTCCTCGACCATATCCAATGACGCGAACCTCCCGAACGAAACAACCGACAGCTTTGTCGACGGGTTCATCAGAGGCTTGGTGACACCGGCGATAGGATTGAGGCCCAGAGCCATCCTCTAGCTGGATGGGGGATCAATGGCTTTCGTGTGGGCCGGAAGGCCGACGCTCGTCCCCGTTGTTGCGCGATTCCCCTGAAAGAACTATAGAACAGTTATTCGAAATGGAAATGCGGAACGTACGTTCTGATGCCGATGGCCCGACCTCGATTCGAACATTTGAGCGCTGAAAAGCGCGAACAGATCCTGCGAGCTGCGGGGCGTGTATTCGCTGACCGTGGCTATGACGGCGCCACCATGCAGGTCATCCTGACTCAGGCGGGGATCAGCGCAGGCGTGGCCTACTACTACTTCGACAACAAGGCGGACCTGTTCACCGCGGTGGTCGGTTACTACATAGACCAACTGTTGGGGCCAGCGACGAGCGCGACTCCGATCCATGACCGAGACTCGTTCTGGGAGAGTTTCTTGGGCTCA
This sequence comes from uncultured Polyangiaceae bacterium, assembly GCA_964454965.1. Lineage (GTDB taxonomy): Bacteria > Myxococcota_A > Polyangia > Polyangiales > Polyangiaceae > FEN-1139. The sequence goes on from CAYVXY010000010.1 coordinate 330,892, forward strand.
GTCGAGCTCGCTCTGCGTCAAAAATACGACGACCACAAGGTGGCGGCTGCGCTTCGCAGGGCTTGGCTGATGTCCCGCGAACTGCGGGATCGTCCCGAGATTGGACAACAGTTCGCGCGCAACGAAGCCTTGCTCCGTGGCCTAGTCGACCTGGGGCGCCAAGTGGGGGCCATTCGCACAGACTTGCCAGCTGATCTCCTGCTTCGCTGCGTACTTGCCCTTAACGATGCATTCGACGACTGGATGGCGGAGTTGTCCCCCGAGACAGCGACCGCTGAGGTCACCCTCGCCATCGCGGCATTTCGCCAATTTCTCGAACCGGTCGAGAGGGCGAGATAGGGCTTCCGTTGCGTTTTCGACTCTGAAGTTTGCAGTGCACAAATCGCGTTATCACGACGGATCGCAGGAGCACGAGAAATGGAACACATCTTCGAGAACCTAGTGCGTTGTCCCCAATGCAGGAGCGCCTTCTGCACCATGGATGAATCGGGAGAGAAGTCACTTGCCTGCCCGAAATGTCGGGCCTCCTATGCGGTGACGAGTGGCGTTGCTGACCTGATCCCCGACTTGCGGTTCAGACGCAGTCTGGCCCAAGCCCTCATGGAATCCCCCAGCATGGCAAGTATCTACGATGGCAAGCGATGGCGGCGGAGCACCTGGCAAGGCAGGGTTCTCGGTATTCAGTTCGACCAGGAGGCGGAGGTTGTCATGCAAGCGGCGCAGGTTGAGGAGTCGTCGACGGTGTTGGATCTGGCTTGCGCCTCTGGGATCTACACCCGCCTCTTTTCCAAGGCAGCAAGGCAGGGACGGGTCGTGGGGTTGGATCTATCTATGCCAATGTTGCAGTGCGGGGCGCGGAAGAACCAAGACGAACATATCGAGAATGTCGTCTACATGCGCGGCACCGCCATGGAGCTTCCATTTGCGGACGCCTTCTTCGATGTCGTCAACTGTTGTGGAGCCCTTCACTTGTTCCCGGATCCAATCAAAGCTTTGGAGAACATCTCGCGGGTCATCAAGCCCACTGGGCGTTTCACTCTAGGCACCTTCCAGAAGGGAAAGGGGCTCCTGCACCGTTTGCGTATCAAGAGTGGCAAACCCATGGGTGTGAATTCCTTTACCTCGGCGAGCCTGAAAGAAGTGCTGGGAAGTCTAGGCTTCGCCAAGCTCAGCATCCACCATGAAGCTGCCTCGTGGATGATACTAAGCGGAGAGAAGAGCTAGTCGCTGCCTCTTGTGTGACGAATCCACCGGGGACATTCATGTCGGTACGGCGCGGCCACGACCGGAGCCGTTCGCCGTGACGCCGTAGGCCTTGGCCAACTGTCCAGCGTTCGAGCTTGCAAAGCCGAACTCTATCGCGCACTGCCAAAGAAACATGGTAAGTCCGAGTGCGTTTGGCCTATATTCTTGGCTGAACGTCGACCCTCGCCACTGAGCCGGGGGGATGGTAAGAACCGAGAAACGCTCTACAATTCCCGCCGCCGAAAGACCTAACGCCGTGAAGCACCAGCATGCCAGCTCCATCGTTCTGCTACTGCTCGTCACAGCCTGCGGTTCGACCCGCTTTACCCAGACGGGGCAGCGCTACCCGGCGCGCGAACGGAAGTGCCAAATCCAGGTGGTCACCAGGGCGCCCGCGAGCGGGTTCATCGAAATTGGGACCATTGACGTGAAGCCGGGGTCCTACGGCGCGAACAAGTTTCGTGACCTCGAAAGCTTCACGAAGGCGATCCGCCTAGACGTTTGCGAAGCAGGTGGAGACGCAGCGGTTGCCATGGTGAATGTCCAAGGCGAATACGTCAAGGCAACCGTACTCAAGGCAATCGTTGTAGCAGCGGCGCCAGCGGCTCCGGCGGTTCAACCCGCCGCCGCTCCTGCGGCTCCAGCAACTCCGGCAGGTTGTAGCTTCGACGCACAGTGCAAAGGTGACAGGATCTGCGTCAACAATGTCTGCGTGTCACCAACATCTGCGACGCCGGCCAACTAGGCCTTAACGTCAATCTGCTCCAGAGGGCGGACGATGCCGTCTTCGGTGACGTAGATCCCCGTCGTTCGGACGCGCCCGGAAAGTTCCCCGGTTGGTGATTGCAGATCGAATGGCGTCGCGACTTTGCCCGTGAAAAGGCCGAGTATTTCAGCATCAGCGAGAGACGTCAGTGAGTTTACGTCGGCCCTTCCCGGTTGCCAGAGATACAAGCGGTTGAACCTGCTGTCGCCAGCATCGACGAATCCGTTGCCGTCTTCGTCCATCGCGGCAAGATCGGCGAAGCCATCGCCGCTGAGCGCGCCGAGGAGTTCCTTGCCGTCGTCCACTCTGCCGTTGCCATTGAGATCCTGCACGACATAGGCGCCATTGGCGAGGCCCGGCAACTGCTCTTGGCTACCATTGGCGTCCAGGTCGAAAGCCTGTGTCTGCTGGGTGAGCTCTGCATGCGTGCCCGAGTAGAGCAACACCAAGGGATCCTTCAGTTGTGCATCGCCGGCGCGGAGGGTTAGCTTCTCGATGCTGATCTTTTCGCTTTGTTTGATGAAGGAGGCCTCGAACGTGACGACTTTGCCGTCCTCGGTGACGATACTGCCACGAGCCGAAAAATCGACAGCCGTGGTTTCGACCTGGGTGCGTACGATGTCGAGTTCGAGCCCCCATCCAGCGCGTTCATTGCCGTTGCTCGCGTCAGAGGTTGCGGTGGGTGCTTGCGCCTGGTTGGCGAGCGCATCCAGGGCCTTATGATCCGCTTCACTCTGCTGCATATCATTCGACCTGACGAGGCGAACCTTCCGGCCCGTCATCGCCTCGATCAGTCGGCGCATTACCATCAACTTGGCGCCGTCGGGGGAGCCGAGGAGCTCCGCGTCGTCGTCGGCGGCTGCGGTGTCATTTGTCTCTGACGTGGAGGCAGTGGTTGGGGGGCGACTCGAGTTGCGAGTGCCGTTGGCGGCTCCCCGGTTTTGTTGCGACGCATCGGCAATCAGCAAAGCGCGTGCAGACTGGGACCCAGTTGAGGCAGAAAGGGCGTTGGCCCGAGCCTCGCTGGAGATCTGGACGCCGTCCGCTGCGGGACGCTCGCCAATCCAAAAGCGACCCTGCGTCGACTCACTGGCGGAGCGAGTGACGGACGTGGCCGCACTCAAGGTGACTTGAGACGCGACGATACGCATGATTTGGTTCCGGGTTAGTCGGAGCCTCGCTGGCCGCAGATGCGACAATTCGAGCTCATCAAGGAGTGGAACGGCATCAGGGAAGGTTTCCTGGAGTCAGAAATTGCGAAATATCGCGAGAATAGTTTCGGCGCAACGGAATCCGAAGGCGCGCTCAAACGCAGAGCAGACAGTGGGGGCCTGTGCGACAGGGGTCGACTTCGAACGACAGGGGCAATCTTGCTTGCCGATAGGAGCGCAAGCCTCTAGGTTTCTGGCCCCACGGTGAGCAGCCGCTCCGCCAGCTCGACCGTTTCTGTCCGGAGGACGTAGTGACAATGATTCCCGTCGATTCCATGCTCAAACGAACCTTACTCGTTGCAACCGCAGCCATAGCGGCACTCGCATCCGTTGCCTGTGGAGATGATTCACCCGCTGCTACGGGTGATAGCTTCTGGGCAGACACGTACAACTCCGCGGGACTGCCCGCTGCCCACACGACGCTCGTTCAACACAATGCGAATGCGCATCCAGGGAATTGCCTGAATGCGGCTTGTCACGTAGCGAGCGGCACCGCTGTACTAAAGCTTGCCTGGGGCGGCGTGGTCTATCAGGCCGATGGCAAAACACGCGCCCCCAACGTTCAGGTGGGCGTGGTCTCTGGAACCTACAAGTCGTTCGCCTATTCCAGGAGCGATGGGCTCTATTGGGCCGAGGGCACAGCGCCGGACACGGCTACGTGGATGGCCTCTGATATTCGGCTCCGCAATACTGCCGGTGAGAAGAAGAAGGCCGCGAAGGACGACCGCAATGGCGACTGCGACTTCTGTCACAAGGAGACTGGTGGCAGTGCCAAGGCGTTGATGACGCTCTAAGTCGAATACACAGCAGCGCGCTTGAAACAGATTGGCGAGATTCTTCGCAGCTGGGTCAGGCGCGTTTGGTTTTTGTGTCAGCGCGTGGGCCTGCGCAGAACGATCACCTCGACGCTGCGTTGCCGATTGCTGCTTGGCGCTCGTTGCGCGATAAGCGGTGTTCGATTGGGCGCAGCGCCTGGATGTGCGGGTGAGTTGTTGGGCCTATTGTGCTGAATGGGACGCGGAGCCGCGTCGCGGGCGTCGGGCCGTCGGTGATTCGCGGGTGGCTGCCCTCGATGACTATTCACCTCGCGTGACGGCGGCCCGCCACGATGGTGAGCATTATTGGGCTCGCGTGGCGGCGGTGCTCCGCGATGCTGGCCATTTTGCTCGCGTGGAGGCGGCCCGCCACGATGGTGAGCATTATTGGGCTCGCGTAGAAGCGGCGCTCCGCGATGGTGAGCTTGATTGGGCTCGCGTGGCGGCGGCGCTTCGCGATGCTGGCCATTCATCTCGCGCGGAGGCGGCCCGCCACGATGATGAGCGTTATTGGGTTCGCGTGGCGGCGGCGCTTCGCGATGCTGGCCATTCATCTCGCTCTGGGTCGGCCCCCCGCGAAGACCCAGCGCGTCGCGGCGCTTGCGTTCGTCTCGGTTCGCGTCGTCGATGAGACTAAGCACGTTGCCGATATTTGCCTGACGTCGGGAAGCTTGATAGCGCCCGGTGAGCTTGGTATCGGGCGTCAGAGCGTTCTTCTGGTGCAGATCCCACATCTCCTCGGCGTAGGGCAGGCGAGGCGCATTGGGCACGAAACTCGCTAGGAAGCGGTGCATGTTTTCAACATCGCGAAGCAACAACTGCCGCGCGTTGCTGTTGTGTGCGGTATCTACGGATTGAGGAAAATCGATGATCACAGGTCCGTCAGCACCAAGCAGAACATTGAAGTCCGACAGATCGCCGTGCACGATCCCGGCGCACAACATACGCATGACTTCGCGAATCAACTTTTGGTAGATGCGTGTCGCCATCTCCGGTTCAAAGGAGAGATCGCCTAGTCGAGGTGCTGGGTTACCCTCGGCATCCGCAATGAGCTCCATCACCAGGACCCCGTCGACGAAATGGTAGGGAACGGGTACTCGCACACCGCCTGCGTGCAAGCGATAGATGACGTCGACCTCGGTGGACTTCCAGGCAGCTTCTTCTTGCTCGCGCCCATGCTTGCTGCGCTTGACCATCGCCCGCTGGTCTCGTGAGTTTCTCACCTTGCGACCTTCGGTATAGTCGGCGCGGTGCTTGAACGAACGGTTCTGCGCGTCCTTGTACACCTTCGCGACGCACAGTTGGTCGCTGGTGGTAACGAGATAGATCTGCGCTTCCTTGCCGCTCATGAGCGGACGAAGCACTTCGGTAATGATTCCTTGGTCGTACAGAGTGGCGAGGCTATCGGGAATACGCATGGGCAAGCGCCGCGAACCCTACTCGATCCGAGGCGATCTGGGGCACACGGGCGACAAAATCCTCAGCATCTTGCCGTAAGGAGCAGGATTTGGGAGCATTCACCACCACAGAATCTGCATTTCCTGCCCAGCGTATCACGACGGCCCGCTCGATCCGTCCATGCCCAGGGGCCTGTCCCGCTTCTTTCGATAGCCAGGCCGGATGAGCCTCTCGCTGGTGGTTGGTGCGGCGCGACCACGGCAAGGACGAAGTTTCCCAACCGGGGTCGCGCCAAGGCGCGGGCCATTGCTCTTCCACTCACGCGCAAACGCCGACGTTTCGGCAACCTGAGAAGACGCGCGCAGCGTTCTTCGGGTTGGTCTTCCGCGAGCTCGGTTTGGCATCAATGCTTCCCAATCTCACTTGCCAGCAATGGGCCTACCTGTGGTGTGGCCAATCGTCGTGGTCACGTCGAACCGACCAAAAGGACCGGAATTTGCGCCGACCGTCATTACACGGCCCGGAGAACACCGATCGGAATTGGGGTCCACCTTGGCGCATTGCGAAGCCCGGGTAGGGATGTTACGGGTGCGCCGATGCACGCTTCGGTCCCCCACAGTGTTGCCCGCTGGGCCAAAGCGGGATGGCTTTTTGGACGGGAGGGCGGCAAATGGAGTGACATCGGCCTTGCGTACTCGCGCTGTCTTGCCCGAATGCTCGTATCGGTCACGCACGTCTTCGAGGGACTCGTTGGGCCCCGTACTCGTGCCGACGAGCTTTGCAAGCTGCGTCGCGAGCTCTTGGAGCAAGCTGGTCCCGGTGTCGCGAGTCTTGCCGAGGAGCAAGGCGCCCTGCGGCTACGCCAATTGCGTGAGCAGTTGGTGACTGGGTTTGACCCGGTTGAGGCTTGCGCGCATTGCGTGCGGCCGAAATCTGCCACCTGGCCTGGTGGGCATTGTTGCTCTGCCCACACGCGCGCTCTATTCACCGAGGATGAGCTGGCGGCGCTCAGGCTTTCCGGGACTACACCCGCCCAATTGAAACCGCCACGCACTGAACAAAGCGGTTGCGCGTTTCGTGGGCCTTCGGGCTGCTCGCTCGAGGCGGCGCATCGCCCTAGCTTGTGCGTGAGATTCGTGTGCCGAGAGTTGCAGAGCGAACTGGATCAGCGCGCTGACGGCCCGGCAAATGCTATGTTGCGGGAGGAACTTCGCATTGAGTTCGCTCGCTTCGTAGAGCAGAGGCAGCAACGCTTGGGGGCAGAGCAATTCGGCGAACTCGAAGCGAGCTTTCGCGGCAAGTAGCGGCGTGCATTGGCTCAAATGCGCTGGTCAATCCTTGCGCCGTATGCGTCCGTCGGTTGAGGAACTCAGCTGAGGATGACTGTCCGCCCAGCGAACCAACGCTTCGAGGTCGCCAATTCCCGTGTCCGAGCGATGCAGGTCTGCGAACACACTGTAGCGCTCGCCACCCTCGGCCAAGAATTCATTGACGGTTGCGCTGTATCGGCGATTGGGTTCAAGCAGGTTCCCCCCCACGTGCACCTCCAGAATCCGGTCATTCGCAGCGCGGCGACCGTCCCACGTGTACGACAAGCCCGACACGCATAGGACGCGGTTGTAGGTTTCGTCGAGCCACTGCTGGTTGAGCAACCTCCGCACCTGCTGCCCCGAGAGCTCGACCTTCATCAGTCGATTCCCAAAGGGCTGCGCTGCGAACAGGTCGCCCCAGGTCAATTGACCCTTGCGCAGATCGGCGCGCAGCCAGGCTGGAGTGATGAATGCGAGTTCCGTACCGGTTGCTGCTCGCTGCGCATCGGCGAGCAGGTTGCCGATGGCAGATTGCCCGGCGCGATCGAGCTTGCGCGTCAGGTCGACTGGAGCCTCGCCGACGACGCGTGCAGTCCGAGCTTGCACCGACCCGACTACGCTATCGACATAGGCCGCAACGCGCAAATCCGGCAGCAGCCCCGGTCCGCTGTCGGCAAAGGTCGTGACGAGCCGCGCGGATTTCGCGACTACGTCTCCCGTCGTGGGATCTAGCTCCAAGTCGATGTTCGCGAAGGCGGTGCTCGAGTGAAATGCTTGAGTTACCAACGTAGGCCTGCCTCCGGCATTGGGCAGCAGTGCCAACAGTGGCGAGTGGGTGTGGCCGGTAACCACCAAGTCAACCTCTGGATCGAGCTGCCCTACAATGTCCCTGATCGCTCCGGAAACGCTGCTCTGATCCCGAGGCACGCCTGGACCGAACACTTGGCTGCCCCCTTGGTGAATTACGACAACGATAGCACGGATCCCCCGCGTTTTGAGCTCGCTGACGCTGTTATTGATGTGCCGCACCTCGTCTTCGAACCTTAGTCCGCGAATGCTGGATGCTATGAGAAATGTTGGAGCATCCTTCAATACTGCGCCCACGCATCCGACATGACTGCCCCCGATTGTCTTTTCGATATAGGGTGACAACAGAGGACGCCCCGAGACAACGTCGATCACGTTGGCTCCAATATAGGGGAAGTTGGGCCCCTGGTAGTCGACACCTAAGAAGGGACCATTCTGGTGGTTTCCTCCACGCACCATGCGCAGTAGTTCAGCTGTTCCTTCGTCGAATTCGTGGTTCCCCACTGTGGCAACGACATTGCAGAAGGCATTGGCCCGGTCGCTCGAATGGCACGCGGCATTGCCCAGCATATTGAAGAACGTGACGCCCGGTTCATCCTGTAAGAGAGCCGCGTAGGGCGGAGACGCGCCCATCAGATCTCCCGCATAGGTGATGAGCGTCGCGTGTTCGAATCCGCGCGCAGCTTCTCTCAGGTAGGCCGTGAGCACCGCGGCGCCACCCGCGGGGCGGCCGTCGACTTGGCGCCCCAGGAGTTGTCCGTGAAGGTCATTGAACCCAAGAACCTTGATATGTCGACGCGCCCCGGATTGCGCGCTGGGTTCCTGCCAGCTGAGCGGTTGCGCGACCAATTTCCTCAGTTCGAGACCGTCAGCCTCTTCGCCTTGTTTCGCTGTGAGTCGAGCCGTAGCTCTTGGTGATGCGAGCGAAATGCCTTGGGTTGGCTCGACGGGAACGCTAGGTCTCGAGCAGCCAGCGGCAAGTGGCGCTGCCAACGCCATGGCCAGGGTGGGCACCGGTGATCTCGCGAGCCACCTACTGGGCGACGACATGCCATGGGTATATCAAGAGGGACGCGGCATCCTCAAATGCAATCTTGAATTGCGATGCCGATTTTTGAATCCTTGGGCTGGCAAGGCCGCGTTTGAATGGGGCGACGGACAGGCCGTCCCAGGCACGCATTTCGAATCGAAATCAGCCTGCCCTCAGCTGCGAACATCACCAAACATTAGAGCGAAAGCCGATCGGTGGTAACGGGTGAAAGTACGGGGCTTACGCCCCTTGTCCTCTTGGGTTATGGTTGGCCCCGGCATGGTCAAGGCTTCTACATTCCCCGGTGATCCACAGGCGATGGGCGGGCGTCGTCCGCCCATTCGCGTTGGCCAAAGCTCGATTAGCGTGAGCGACCTTTCGGGACTGCAGCGCGCTTGGCGGATGCGCCAACTAGTCCTCTTCATCGGTGCTGGCGTCTCGCTGGAATATGGTATCCCTACCTGGCGCGATCTCGTAGTCGATCTGCTGTTTGAGCGCACCGCACATTCACGTCGCATGGGGGATTTGCCGCCCGAGTACCGAAGAGCTCTCGGTCGGTGGTTGGCGGAATACTTCGACTACGATCTGACGGTACTTGCCCGCGTCATCCGGCAGGATCTCGTACGCGAGCATCGGCGCAAGATGGCGACGCCCGAGGACGCGGAATTCGAGTTCTTGGAGCGCGTCCGCCAGCGTCTCTATGCTACCTTGCGGGATATAAAGCCTGGTCCCGACGAGGCGGGAGCGCCTCGAACTACGCTCGACGCGGTAGCACAGCTTATCGAGCTCGGGCGTCGCAGCAACAACGTTCCGACGGTAGTTACCTTCAACTTTGACGATCTGTTGGAGCGAGAATTGCACCGCCGCGGGGTCATGACCAAAACGGTGACGAATGCTGGCCGCCGCGGCGGCCCTGGGCTCCCCATCATTCATCCTCACGGCTGCTTGCCTGTCGAAGGGCCGCTCAATCTGGACCCAATCGTGTTCACCGAACAGGACTATCACCGTCTTACAGACACGGCGTATCACTGGGCGCCGACCACGATTGTCTCCCTCTTGCGCCAGTACACCGTTCTCTTCGTGGGGCTATCGATGTCAGATCCGCACCTGCGACGTCTCTTGGACGCCTGCCGGGTGCCGGGTGGGATCCCTCAGCATTGGAACTTGCAGCGCCGCCATGCCGTCAGCAAGAGCCAAATCGATCTGGTGAGTACCACCGTGGAACGCTACGCCGAACAATGGGCACATCGGATTGGTACCGAGAGCGAACAGGTGCCGCTCGATCTGGATGAAGCCTTGCGTGCGACATTGCGACAGGCCGACACCTACGATCGAGAAGTCCTCGAAAGCATGGGCACGAAAACGATTTGGCTCGAAAGCTTCGACGACTTGCCGCTGCTACTGGAGCGCATTCCCGCCCCAGAGCCCTCGGTTCAAGAACAGGAAGAAGAGCAGGACTAGCTATCCGTTCTCTTTGTCGTGCTCGCGCGTCCGCTTGCGGCGTTCCTCATCGGAGAGTGAGAACTCCTCGTCGACGTCCGAATCTCGCGCTGCACCCTTGTGCCCCTCATGCTTGTCAGCATGCTTCGTTGCAGTTTTGGGGTCGCCGTGGTCGGCGCTCTCGCCGGAATCTACTTCGTCGGATTCGTCCTTGTCGGAATCCTCCGCATCTTCGTCGGAATCCTCCTCGTCGTCTTCGTCGTCCTCGTCGTCCTCGTCCTCGTCCTCGTCGAAGTCGGATACCCAACCAACGGGTTCCTTGTTCTTAATACTGCGATAGACACCGTAGAGGCCAAGCAGGGCCAAGGGCGCGCTGAGCATCTGCCCCATCGTGAAACCTGCGGCCTCTTCGATGGATCGCACCTGCAGTTCCTTGAAGTTCTCGATGAAGATTCGGCCGGTGAAGTACAAGAGGAAGAACACCGAGATGAGCAGGCCGCGCGGGCGACGCTCCTTGCCAAAGGCCCGATCGGCGAGCAACAGGCCCCCGAAGACCGCAATGCCAAGCGTTGCCTCGTAGATCTGCGTCGGGTGGCGGTATAGGATCTCTTCCCCGAGCTTCTCCACGTAGCGCGGGAACTTGACGCCCCAACTCTGATCGGTCACGCGCCCGACAATCTCCGAATTGAAGAAGTTGCCGATGCGCACAAGCGTTGCGCCCAGGGCTGCCGAGAAGGCGAATCGATCTGCCCCTTCGAGGAATGGCAGGCCTCGCGTCTTGGTGAAACGCCACATCGCCACGATGAGACCGATCACCGCGCCGTGGCTCGACAGACCGCCGGTCCAGATCTGAAGGATCCAAAGCGGGTCGTTCATCGCCTTCTCGTAGTCGTAGAAGATGCAATGACCGAGGCGCGCGCCAATCAGAACGGCAAGGACGCCGTACACGAAGAAGTCACTCGCGTCGCGCTCCTCGCCGCCGCCGCGCATCACCTGCCAACGCAATAGCTGATAGCCGCCGAGGAACACGACGACGAATATCAAACTATAGTAACGCAGCTCCCAGGAGCCGAGGTGGAACAGAGCGGGGTTTAGGTCCCAGGTAAATTGGGGCACGGTTCAGCCTTTTTCCTTCGATCGAGATTCGCGTTCCGGCGGTCCTTGGTATGCCCTCGGGCCGGTACAACGGCGCGTAACATACACGAAAGTGCCAACGGAGGCAGGGGGCCCCTGCGAATCCGGCACGAAATGCCGCTGATTCTGGACCGCCCTGCCCCGCAACAGGATTGTGCCCGCGCCGGGACGCATATCTTCCGCTTCCTTGTGACCAAACCTTGGGAGATGATTGGTATGGTCGAATGGCGATTGGTACGTGGAGCGGATTATTGAAAGGGTGGCGGGTTGCTCGCCGCAACGGGTTCTGGCTCGACCCGTATCTCTCGCGTGAAGCCCGCGAGGAGGTTGCGGCAACGCTCTCCCGAGTTCTTTGGTACCCGATGCTGCTGCTGGTGCTGATTGGTCAAGCGGCAATCCTAGTAACCGTGGGGACGCGAGAGCCGACTCGATTCATCCCTGGGTTCATCTGGGTGTTCGCGTTGCTTCTTGCGCGATGGCTTGCTCGGCGGGAAGGGATGCTCTTTGGATTTAGTGTCGTGATCGGGGGGCTTGCCGTTTCGACAACGGTGGCAGTACTCGCACATAGCGTCCACGCTCCGGCGTACTGGTCGAACGTCTTGGCGCTGGCCGTTGTCGTGCCGCTCTACGGAGCGCGGGGTGGACTATGGCTCACGCTATGGTGCGCCTTGTCTGGTGCGGCTTGGTTCGTGCTGCAGCGCTTCGGATGGACGGTGGGCTTGGTTCATCCTCCGAGCCTCTTTGCGTATGTCTTTCTCGTCGGATGTCTGGCATGCGGCGTTGGCTTGATGTCGATTCCAACGCGGCTCCTCGCGGCGGCCCTCCGGTCGTCGGAGCAACGGAGAATCGAGGCCGAAGCGGCTCATCTAGCCGAGCAAGATGCTGATCTTGCGTTCCGCGCCGTGTTCGAACAAACCGGAGCATTGACAGCGTTGATTGCGCCTGACGGTACCATCCTAAGTCTCAATCCGACCGGCGGGCGACTGCTGGGGCTCGACGGCACGACGTGTGTGGGGCAATCCATCTTCGAGTTGCCCTGGGTCGGGTCTGACGCGGAAGCACGCATCGAACGCGCGCTCTATCTCGCTATGCAAGGGACCGAGCGATTGGAGCTAGAAATCATGGGCTCTTCGGGGCGTCGGCACCTGCAGCTAGCCATCGCTCCTGTAAAGAGGTTGGACGGGACCCTTCGCGCTTTGGTCGTCGAGGGCCTTGATGCCACGCGATTGCTTGAGGCCGAACGGGATCTCGCACACGCGCGGCGTTTGGAAGCCCTGGGACAGCTTGCCGGAGGTGTGGCACACGACTTCAACAACATGCTTCTGGCAACCCAGGGCAGCCTCGAGTCATTCAGGTCTGGGAAATCTACTGCTGAGGAACGACTCGAGGCGCTGGAAACCATGGAGCAAGCTACGCAGCGTGCGTCCGAGTTGACGCGCCAGCTGCTGGCGTTTGGTCGTCGTGATCGCTTCGAGAAACAGATCATCGATCTCGAACAGCTCATCACCGCGGCGACCAGACTGTTTCGTCGCACGATTGGCGCATCGATCCAGCTCCTTTTGGACACAGAACAAGAGAGCATGCCCGTGGAGGGCGACGCTGCGGCTATCGAGCATGTTCTGATGAACCTCATGGTCAATGCGCGAGATGCCATGCCCAAAGGTGGTACGGTCACCATCCGCACACGTTTGGTCGTCGTGGATGAATCTTGGTGCAACGAGCAGTCATTTCCCGTGCGTCCTGGGCGCCTGATTGAACTCTGCGTCGAGGACGAGGGGGTGGGGATGACCGAGGAGGTTCGCACTCGCGCGTTCGAGCCGTTCTTCACGACCAAAGCTGTGGGAGAGGGCAGTGGCCTCGGTTTGGCTGCTGTGCATGGAACTATGCTGTCTCACGGTGGTGGGGTCACGGTGGAAAGCCAACTCGGCAATGGGACGCGCATTCGGCTATTTTTCCCCTTGGCGGCGCAACGACCAAGCATGCGCGTTCCTGCGAGCGGAATAGGTTTCTCCTTGCAGCTTTCAGGCAAAGTATTGGTGGTTGACGATGAGCCCCTGGTGCTGCGCGTGGCCAAGCGCTCGCTCAATGCGCTGGGGGTCACGGCGGTGCTCGTCAACGATGCGCCGACTGCGATCGCTGCGCTGCATGCGGGACAGCAATTCGACTGCGTACTGACCGACATCGTGATGCCAAAAATGAGTGGGGTCGCTCTGGTGGAACGCATTCGGGCGCTTCGCCCCAGACTGCCGATTGTCGTGATGTCTGGATTTCCCGCCGCGACTGACGGGCCCACGCAGGAGGTTCTCCTCGATTGCCCCTGGTTGCGTAAACCATTTGGGCGAAACGACTTAGCCAGAGTGCTGGGACCGATCCTGAGCCTTGCGTGTGAACGACCGGCAAGTGCGGAGGACTCGTCAAGGAGCTAGAGCACGAGCATCATCGAAGCATGCGCGAGTGTCTGCATCCCACGTTTGGCAAGGGCGGCATTCAGACTCTCTTGAAACGGCCGATCGTGTTCGATGGCTCTGGCTACTTCGGTCACTACGGTCAAGAGCACGCGTTCGAGAAGCGCTTGCCGGTCTGCAAGCGACATGTCAGCTGGTGGGTTCTCGAGGGTCGGATGATTGAATAACCGATAGCGCAAGATGGCTACGCGCAACATGCATGCGGTAGCGTGAGCCATCAAGTTGGGTGACTGAACGTACCACTCCTTCATCCAGAAGAGCTTGCAGTAGTTTTCGAGAGCCTGGTCCAATAGGATAGCGAAGTCCTTCTCCCAGCGCATTCGACGTAGACTATAGTCGATCCAGGTCTGCAATAGCGGATCGGTAGTCAGTATCTCATTTGGAACGTAGCTCGTTGCGTCGAAGCTTGTCTGTGCGAACGTTTGCGATGGAACTGCCGTCGGATACTCGCTAAGACCTGTGCGAGCATCAATCACCGCTTCAATTAGCGCGATAGCATAGGCCCCGGAAATGCTCAGCGAATCCAGTTCAGCTGCAAGTCTCTCGAGCATGCCTGGCTCGGTCACGGCTTGCATGTCCTGCTGTAGGCGCTGTCGGTCTACGTTCTTGGCTTGGTCGTGGAAGTAGCTTGTGACGCGATGAGCGAAATAGGCAACGAAGAACATCCGACTGCGTAGCGGGTAATCCTTCCGCGACAGGAGCTCGACCATGTAGCTTCGGATCTCGCCCAGGTAGGCCCGATAATCCGGCGTCCGAGCGTCGATCTCGAGGTGGCTGTTCACGTAGCGCAGTCCGGTCACATCAGGCAAGTACACTAGGTCAGCGCCATCCTGCTTTAGCAGGCAGAGTCGCGCTGCTTCGGGGCAAGACAACGACGCCCAGAGCTCGCGCTGCTCGCCGACTTGGCACACTTCGCGTGGGTATTGTGCGCAGACGCTTGGCAGCGCGGCCTCACCCACGGTTTCGTGGAGCTGGCAGCGATGGTCCGCTGTCACGTAGGGGCATACCCCCTGTTGACTGAACTGAAGGACATAGGGGTGAGAACTCGATGCAATGCCCTCGGGCGCTGGCACGATTTCGCTCGTAAGCGCTCGGAGTGGTGGCGGCGCTTTGGCAAGAGCGAGTTCGACGCACTCGCGATCCTCGCGCGTTAGTTGAACGGACCACCCACGACAACAGGTGGAACCGCAGACTGTACCCTTACAGCGAAACTCTGCGACGTAGGTTGCGGTTAGGTACGACATGGGGACTATTTTCTACACTCGTCCGGAAAGGATAGCGCAGAGTCCAGCATGCTCGGTAGAAGGTTTTTCTGGTTCAGCTACAGCGAAGGCTCGACATTTCCTGTTGTGTGGTGAGCGGCTCGGGCGCGGACGGTCGCGACGGAATCCGAGAGCGGTCGCGTCGTTCCGGTAGACTAAATGCGCAACCGGCGCGACGAATCATCGTCACGCCGGTCATCTTTCCGCGTGTCACAACTGGGTCACAGCTGCGACCGTGGGCGCGTTCGCTGGTCTACCAGCGCGAACCACCGCGGCCGCCACCACCGCCGCCGCCACCGCCGCCGCTGCGGCCACCGCCACCGGAGCGCTCTTCGGCCTCGTTGACCTTGAGCGTGCGACCATCGACCATCGCGCCGTTCATTTGGGCGATGGCTTTGGCGGCGTTTGCCGGAGAGTCCATGGTGACGAAGCCAAAGCCGCGAGACTGGCCAGTCTCGCGATCAGCGACGAGATGCACGTCCGTAACCTCGCCGAACTCAGCAAAGGTGGAACGCAGCGTTTCTGCACTGGCATTGAACGAAAGGTTTCCGACGTATAGACGATTGCCCATTGGGATGTTTCTCGATTCGCAAATCACGGCTCGGGAGCGCTACCCTCCCATGAGCCGTGGGGACTGGGAGGAGCGTCGCGGGAG
Source organism: uncultured Polyangiaceae bacterium (assembly GCA_964454965.1). Lineage (GTDB taxonomy): Bacteria > Myxococcota_A > Polyangia > Polyangiales > Polyangiaceae > FEN-1139. The sequence goes on from CAYVXY010000010.1 coordinate 346,430, forward strand.
GGCCCCGCGAGCACACGCCGTTGCCGTTGCATCGAGGTTCGCGATCCCAAAAAAATCAGAAGGGCGGCTTCGTACGCGGAGAACGTGAGTGACGGAGCAGCATTTAGCCTGAAACCTTGGCTCTGAAAAGGCGCCGCCGGCAGCCTGGTGGCCGGTAATGGGCAAATAGCCAGTGACAACATCGAAGTCGTCGCCTCGAGATTTCCTTGGGCGCATCGGTGCGGCGACGGTTGGTGCCCAGACTGCGCCGCGCGCAGCCTTCGTTGCGGATTGCTGGCCGTCAACGGGTTCACTGGCCTGGTTCTTTGGTGCGCTCGGATTCGGGGGCAAGGGCCACTATCTCGCGACGCATCAGTTGCAGCTTCATAAGGCTGATGGTTTCTGCGGGATGAAGGTCTGCTCGCGCTCGTACTTTTCTTCGAGTCCGAGAAGACAATTGAGTTCGTGGAATGTCGTCATCCGTTCGAGCTCGGCTTGGGTCGTGCCGTCACGCATCAAGGTCGCGAGCAGGCGAGAGAACGCTTTGGCCGTGGCCAGCAAACCCGCGACGGGGACCGCGATGATAGAAAACCCAAGCTGAAACAGTTCACTCACCGGTAGGATGGGCGTCTTGCCCTGCTCGACCATGTTGGCGACCAGCGTTACGTCGCGCACTTCGTCGGCAATGCGTTTCAAGTCCTCGATGCTGCTGGGGGCTTCGACGAACACGGCATCAGCACCCGTGTCGCGGTAGAGCTTGGCTCGACGGATTGCCTCGTCGATGCCGAGCACGGCGAGCGCGTCCGTTCGGGCGGTCACGTGGAACGGTGCGCTGTTGCGCGACTGCAACGCGGCGCGGAGTTTCGGCAGGTACTCCTCGACCGAGACGACCTGCTTTCTTTCCATGTGGCCACAGCGCTTTGGGAAAGCTTGATCCTCGAGGAAGCAACCAGCGGCACCAGCGCGTAGCAGGGCCTCAATCGTTCGTTCGACGTTGAAGGGCCCGCCATAGCCGGTGTCGATGTCCACGACGATGGGGATGTCGACGGCAGCACAGATCCGTTCGGCAGCGTCCACCAGCTGCGTCTGCGTGATTAGTCCGAAGTCTGGTTCACCAAGCAGACTGGCACTGAGCCCATAGCCGGAGAGAAATGCCATCTCGCACCCGGCTCGCTGGGCGATTTTTGCGGACAATGAGTCCCAGACTCCGGGGCCCACAACCGGCTTGTTCGATGAAAGTAGCTCGAAAACACTGCGAGAAGACATGTGTCGGAGTCTACCTCGAGTTCTGAGCTGATGCTTGGGGGGAGGAGTTCCCCTGGTCGAGTCCTGATCTCGAAGCTAAGGTTCCGGCGTCGCTCGGGGCGCAGGCCGAACCTGCTGAGAAGAACCCGCGGAACCTGATCCGGTTCGAACCGGCGTAGGGAAGCGACGCCAGCATCGGCGTTTTCCGCGACAAGCCCAGCGCGACAGGAGAGCCGATGTCCCAGATCCAACTGCCCATCCACGGTGCCGCAAACCCCTCGAGTCAAAGCGAAGGGACGAACCCTGGTTCCTTTGCGCTAGCTGCGGACATCGGCGGGGCCCTTACTTACAGTTCGCCCGATACTCCCGGCATGCCTGCGCCGAGTCAGAAGACCGCGTGGGACTTTCTCCCGGATGGTTGGACGCGTGACGGTGCATTTGCCAAGGCCCCGCCGGGCTTTGTGCCAGTGACCCAACTGGAGCAGGCGCGACTTGGCGTCATCACCAAGGAGATGCGACGCGTGGCCGAGCGCGAGCCACACCTTACGGCTGAGCAGGTGCGCGACGAGGTGGCTGCGGGCAGGCTCATCATCCCAGCGAACCGCGTCCATTTGCAGCATGCACTCGATCCATTGGCGATTGGCCGAGCCTCGTGCACCAAGATCAACGCCAACATGGGCGCTTCGCCGCTCGCGTCGAGCACGGACGAAGAGGTAGAGAAGCTGCATTGGTCAGTGAAATGGGGCGCCGACACCGTGATGGATCTCTCGACCGGGGGGGACATCGACGGCTGTCGCGAGGCGCTCATTCGCGCATCGACCGTGCCCATCGGCACCGTGCCGATCTATGCGATGATCATCGGGCTCAAGATCGAGCAGTTGACTGAGGACATCATTCTAGCGTCCCTGCGGCATCAGGCGCAACAGGGCGTGGACTACTTTACGATCCATGCCGGCGTCTTGATGGAGCATCTCGCGCTAGTCGAGCGGCGTGTCATCGGGATCGTGTCGCGGGGTGGGGCCCTCTTGGCCAAATGGATGCTCACCCACAAGCAGCAGAACCCGATGTACAGCTTGTTCGACAAGATCTGCGACATCATGCGCGAGTACGACGTGTCGTTCTCGCTTGGAGACGGGCTGCGCCCCGGAGGCCTCGCCGATGCGACAGACCGCGCTCAGCTCGCCGAACTTGCCACGCTGGCGGAGCTGACCGAAAAGGCTTGGCGCAAGGGTTGCCAGGTGATGGTCGAGGGGCCCGGACACGTGCCCTTCGATCAGATCGAATACAACATGAAGCTGCAGCGCAGCTTATGTCACGGCGCACCGTTCTACGTGTTAGGGCCGCTCGTCACCGACGTATTTCCCGGTTACGATCACATTACGAGTTGCATCGGGGCCACGGCGGCGGCCTATCACGGCGCGGCCATGCTCTGTTACGTGACACCCAAGGAGCATCTCGGTCTGCCGAAGAAGGACGACGTCAAGCAAGGTTGTATCGCTTACAAAATTGCCGCGCATGCCGCCGACGTGGCGCTTGGCATTCCCGGGACGCGCGATTGGGACGACCAACTGACGAAGGCCCGTTCGGCATTGAACTGGGACCAGCATTTCGAGCTCGCGTTCGACACCGACACGGCACGGGCGCTGCACGACGAGGATCTCGACGTGGACACGGATTTTTGCGCCATGTGCGGGCATGACTGGTGCAGTGTGCGGATCTCCAAAGAGATTCAAGAGTTTGCCAGTGGCAAGGCGGAAGGCTTTGCGCGCGAGCGCGTCGTTGTATCCGAAGCTCTTAGCCCGGTGCAACGTGAGATCCTAGAGCAGCGCGGCGTTTTGCCCCCCGAGGAGATCCACCGTTTGGCGAACAAGACGCGTCAGGCCCTGGGTGCCAAGCAGGGCAACAAGGCGAGCTGCCACAGCGACGTAACGGAATCGGCAATAGCCAAGCGGCTTCAGTCCGAGCGCCTGGTTGAACTTCGCGTGCCCGGACCATCGACAGAGGCGGAGTAAACTTACATCTGCTGCACGCGCAGTCCCGGTCGCATCACGCCGCTCGCGTCCTCGACTTGCGAACCACGGATATCCAGCGTCTTGAGAGCCTTGAGGCCCCTGAGCGGTTTTATGTCCTTGACTGGCGTGTTCTTCAACACCAGGACCTCGAGCTTTTCGAGTTTGGCGAGTGGCGCTACATCCGCTACCTGAGTGTCGTCGAGCAAGAGCTCGGTCATACCCGTAGCTGCAGTGAGTGGGGTAAGATCCTTGACCTGGGTGTGCGCCAAGTCCACGCGGTCGAGCTTCGTCATCTTCGACAGCGGCTCGAGATCGGTGATGGGGTTCAAGCTCAAGCGTAGGCTTTCGAGTTTCAAAAGGCCGGCGATGGCACTGATGTCTTCGACCTCACCGCGTCCTATGAATAGCTCTTTAAGCTCGGACATGTGTTGGAACAGGCAGATGTCGAGTTCAGTGATCTTGGCCTGCGAAATATTGAGCGAGCGCACCTTTTTCAGATCGGCCACCGTGAGCGGACCGCTCGCCTTCTGCGCCTTGAGGCGAATCGCTGCCTCGACCTCGGGATTGTCGATGGCGGGCATACCCTTGGGGCAATCACTGGCGAGCTTCTTTGGTTTTGGCTGGCGCGGCGCAGCGGACGGTGGGGCTGCGGCCGCAGTGGGCGCGGTACTGGGAACCAGGGATACGGGCGACGGCGCGGCGGAGGCGACCGCCTGTTTCGTGGGTTTCTCGTCGCAAGCACACAGGCCGGTGAGTGCGAGCATGCCTAGAATTGTGGCAACGGAAGTGGCAACGGTGAGTCGGGTCATCTCGGTGCCAGGCAGCCTACCAGAGCTCGGGGAATGGGTGTCAGCAGAATTGCGCAACGCAACTGTGACGTCGCGTCACAGTCGCGACAGCGATGTCCGGGGCAGGGTGCGGCCAAAAGCAAGGTCTAGACCAGTCGAATCCCTCAGAAACCAGGGAAATGTTCCCCAACCCTCGGCCTACCCCATTTCCTTCCCCTCACCACCGCATAGCGGTACGATCCTTGCGAACGCCAGAAGGCGCGCGAGGAACTATGACGAAGCAAATTGCATTATTGAGCCTGTTGGCTCTCGGATTCGTGGCTTGCAAGGACGAAACCGTCGACTCCGAAGACATTCGCACTTCGGGAATTCACGCAGATTTCGGCGTGCTGGCCACTGGGAACGCCAAGGCCGTAGCCAGCGCGAAGCTCACGGTGGGTACTGGAGACACGTCGTTGGTGCTGACTGGCGACGACAAGCTCGTTGTGTCGGCCACGGACGTCACCAAGACCTTGGCCCGCGACGGCGACTACTACCGTGGAACCTTCAGTGGCGAGGCTGCGGACACGGAATTTACCTTCGCCTTCAATCGCGGCTCCGAGGACGAGGCGGCACCGAGCTCCATTGTGACTTTACCCGCTCCCTTTGCGCTAGTTGGGCCCGCTGCTACCGAGCAGGTGTCGAGAGCGGCCGAGCTAACGGTGACTTGGGAAGCGGGTGCAACTGCCGACACGATGACGTGGAAGCTAGATGGTGCCTGTCTGTTCGATACGGACGGCACGGTCGCGACAGATGGTACCGTGACGCTCGCAGGGGAGGACTTTGATGTCACTCCGAGCGCGGAGAAGGCCGCCACCGACGACAATGACGACAGCGAGAACTGTACCGCTACGCTCTGTATCGAGAGGAAGCGCAACGGGACGCTTGACGCAGCCTTCGACAAGTACGGCGGAAGCGTTTACGCCGTCCAGAAGCGTTGCATCAAGTTCGTTTCCATCCCGTAAGTCCGCAATCACATCCTTTCAAGTGCCGTGCACGACGTAGTTTGGGCGCGGCACTTGTCTTTTCTAACTCGGTGCCATCAGCCCGCGCAGCCGCCCCGGCGAGATCTCGTATAGCTGGCCGCAGTAGTCGCAGTTGATGGATAGGACCTCTTCGGCGCTGGCGAGATCCTCGATATCAGCCTGGGGCAGGGTCGTAAGCGCAGCGATGACCTTGAGCTCGTCGCACCAGCAATGGAACTGTACCGTACTCTTCCCGAGTCGTGAGTAGTCCATCCCGTAAAGCAGCTCGCCGAGCAGCCAGTCGGGGGAGAACTCAGGCTTTTTGAGCCATTCCACAGCGTTTCTAAAGTCGTTCAGACGCTCGGTCATCACCATCAGTGGGCCGCGTTGGGCGCCGGGCAGCAGCTGCACCAGGTAGCCGCCAGCACGCTCGATGCCACCTTTGCCATCGATGACGACGCCCACGCCCACCATCGTGACGATCTGTTCCGACGTTTGCATGTAGGCCATGAGCCCCTCGGATATGCTGGGTTTCTCCCCGAGCTCCACGATGCCTTGGTTCAAGCTGCCATTGGGCAACGAGCGCATCATGCAAAAAGTTGCTCCGGGCTGCAACGTGACCGGCGTTCCGGCGTTCTTGCGCTGAACCAGACCCCGGACGTCGCCGCTTGGATGGGAATCGGCGATGTACTGACCCGAGGCATTGGCACTCTTGGCGATCCCTTGGACGCGCAGATGCGGTGCCATGGTCTCGCGAAACAAGATGGTGCCGACCAAGAGCTCACCGAAGTTTATCGCCTCGATGCCTGTCGCGTGCTGGGCTTGGATGGCCCCGGCAATGCTTCGAGTCACGTCGCAGGTGAGCACCCGAAATGAGCCGTCGTCGGTCATGGCACGGTGGATTTGATCCGTGTCAGCATTGGTCGAAGGCGAATCCTGCTCGGGGCTGTCGGTCATCGTAGACCGAAGGCTAGTCATTTCATGGCCCGCTGCCAGACAATGCGCGAAACTAGCCGAAAATCTGCAGCCTAGACCTAGTTGCCCGTAGTAATGGAGCCAAACCCCACGGTGAAGGTCAATTCGGTCACGTGGTGGTCGATGTCGCGGAGCCAATAGTCGTTGGTGCGGGTGCAGAGCACCACATAAGTGCCGCCACAAATCGAGGCTTCGAGGTGCAGTACTTCAATGTCATTGGACTTCAAGTGCCGCTGTCCGAGCGAGAAGTCGAACAGCGCTAGACCATAATGGGCGCTCAGAAACCCTGCTACGTCGAGGCGCTGTCGGTACCGAAAATTCGAATGCTCGATGCCCAGATTGCCTAGGACTGCCACGTCGAGGCGCAGCCCCAAGTCGACGAGGTATTGCGCATTGGCCCAGAGATGTCCGACCTCGAGCCGCGGAGAAAACAGACCAGTACGCGCCTTCGAATTGCCAGCCACCAGCAATTCGAATCCGAGCTGAGCGTAGGCAATCCCGTTGCTGAACGTGTAGGGACCGCCGCCGAGCGCCATCACCGAATGGACCCGACCCTCGAAGCCCGCACTCGAACCGCCGAGTGCTAGCGTCGAGAGCCTGCGCCCCGTAAAATGTCCATTTCGGCCCACCCAGGCGAAATGAAGGATCGCGTCATAGCCCTGAGAAATACCGACATTGGTCGGGTGCAAGACGGCGCGTTGTGCGCCCAAGAGCCATATCCCAGCGCCACGGAAGTTGGGCTCTGGCCGCGACGAAGGCGGCTTTGCCCCGGTAACTTGCGGCGCGGGGAGCAATGTCGGAGCATTATCCTTCGTGGATTCGGACTGTGCGAAGCTGCCCGTCGGTATCGACAAGACCGTTGTTGCCGCTGCGACGCGCAGCCAAAGCATGGGGTAAACCATACGGCTGTTTGGCGTTCACGCCTTCGGGATCGGCGCAGATCCGAGCTCGCCTGCAAGTTCACTCGCCATTTCGCTGTCTATGGGCGGTCCCGGGATCCGATACTCCTCGTTGAACCATCGCCCGAGGTCGAGCATCTTGCAACGCGGCGAGCAGAATGGCCGCGATGGAAAATCTTCTGGCACTTCGAGTTTCTTGGCGCATTCAGGGCATTCGATCTGCATGACCGTCGGTCCATACCACTGTCGCTGCCGCTGGCTTGGTGTCTGGGGCGGAGCGGTCAAGTTGCGATGGGCGCTGCTTGACCTCGGGGTAGCAGCCCAAGGGGCATGGGCCGAGACCGTCTTTGCCAGGCGCTGTGGCAGCAATCGAAATGCAGCGTGAGCAATCGGCCGATGAGGCGGTCGATCGTCTGACTTGGGGCGGCGCGGTTCGGAAAACGGGAATGCCTCTCACGACCGGACACCTTCGTGGTCGCGCTGCGCAAACCAAAGGACTGCACTCTCGGGTGCGCACGGAATAACCAGCACTGTTCAAGGTATCGCAGAATTTGCGCCAGTCTGAGGCGGGATTGTTTCCTGGATGTCACCCGCGCATTCGTGGAACTCGCCATTTATATAGGCGTTCGTGCCCGACGCAGGGCGCTCTGCAAACTGGCGCGACCGAGGTAGATTTCGACCTGACCCGGAACAGAAAAGTTGTATGAAGGGCAACCGGTTCAGCCATACCCCGGCCGCGTGACGGAACTGCCCGAAAGGGTCGAGCCCGACAGCGACCCGATGGTCCCGGTGAATTGGATCCTAGGTGAGCGTGAGCTCGCCCGCGTCGCGCTACAGCGGCGTCAGCTTGCAACAAGCGAATGAGGTAGCAGCTATGAAGATGATTTATAAGTTCTCCGGCAAGGTTTGCGACGGCAAGTCCGAGCAAAAGAATCTGCTAGGTGGGAAGGGTGCCAACCTTGCCGAG
>CAYVXY010000011.1:0-6856 GCA_964454965.1 uncultured Polyangiaceae bacterium
GCACAGCACCGCGCCTCGCGCCGCACAGCACCGCGCCTCGCGCCGCACAGCACCGCGCCTCGCGCCGCACAGCACCGTGCCTCGCGCATCACCCTTTCCCGCTAGTCCTCAGGGCTCTTCTCGGGATCGCTTGCTGCAGGGCCGGGTTTGACCGACGAGCTCTGGGGGAAAACGCTTCGCGGTGGGGCAATACCGCCATCTCGATCGTAGTGCTTGATGAATTGCTCCATCGCGTTCTTGTCGGTGTCCCACGCACCATCACACAATCGCAGAAGGGTAAATCCCGAGAAGTAGCCCGAGTCGAACGCTTTGGCCACGTAGTCCCAGGAAGCAACTTCGTCGTCTTTGTCCGGTGCGTCAACCTTGTCGAGGGCGTTTTCTCCACTGAGCAGGACGTCCGCCTGATATGCCGTTCTTCCAACGGCACTCACGAGGCTACGGGCCATGGAGGTCTTCACGGTGGCATTGGGCGATGAGTCTGGCAGAGTGTCGTCATCCATCTCGAGTGCAGTGAAGTGCACGCGGATTGGCCAAGCCGTTCGCAGCTTCAATTCCCTCACCATCTCGAATATCGACTCGTAGCCGGTTGCCGATTTGGCTTCGGGCACAAAGCAGCAATGCGGCGGGATAAGACCGGCGGTCAGCTCGGCATAACGCGGAACGCCCGTGCTCCGCCACTGCCAATGCACTCCAGGGATCTTCATCCCGATGAGGGGAGCGAGTTCGATGTCACGGGTGCAGTGGGGCAGAAGCGTGCGGATGGCGGCATGGAGCAAGCGCCGACCGTGGTCGACCAGGCTTTGGTGGTACCAAGTGCAGAAATCCTGCCCGTACCCAGGCTGGAGGTGGATTCTCTCGGTGACGAAGGCATCCGCTCGGGCGCCATGCCCACGCGGTACATGGCCATTTGGAACTCGGATCTCTGCGTCGGAGAATTGGTCAGCCCAGGAACAATGGTTCTTGGGATCGCGAACCCAGCGCAAAAACGAGCGGCGAGCACTCTCGCTGTAGCACTGGTAATAGCCGCGATGCGGGAATTGCCAGTGATCTGTCGCGCTGTAGGAAGGGTACCTGAGCTCCCCCGAGGGGCCGAGGCTGATGTTGATTTCGGGAAACAGGTTCGCTTGCAGCAAGGGTCGGTAGCGCTCGAGAAACTCATCGAGGAACCGGACCATTTCCCGGTAGATGGCCGGGACCTCCTCACCGAGCCACGGCGGAATGGCGTCGAACGACTCGTTCCCCGTTTCGCTCTGATAGCAAAGGTCCTCGGGTGAGCCGCCCTCCCCCTTCACGAACTCGCCGAGCCAAGTCGGCAGCGGAACGTTTTTCTGAGGTTCGGGCGGATCATTGGCCCCGCCTCCACAACGATGAAAGGACATGATGGGAACGATGGCAAGACCTTGCGCCTGAATCGCGGCAAACACCCGGTCGTAGTAGTCCCAACAAGGCGCGTTTCTCTCCGCGTGCACGCGGCCCCACCAGACATCCACACTGACGGCCTCGATCCCGATGGCACTCGCCTCTTGAAGGTGGGTTTCGAACTTGGCAAACTCTGCCTCATTGGCGATAACCAACGGAGCCATGACCGACATCAGACGCTCGTCGTACTGTTGCATGTGCTTTGCCTCTCTGGTGCTACCCGTAGCTCCCGCGGCTCTGCGCCACGGATCCTCACCAGGCTCCTGCAACCTTATCAGCTAACGAGCCGAAACGGAACCCGTTGCGCATGGCGGCCCACCCGCCACAACTACGCGCAAAAAAGCCCCGATGCTCGGCATCGAGGCTTCCCGGCTTGCTAGAACGAACGCGCGGAGCCGTACCTACTCGGCCGCTACGCTCGGCTCCGCGCTGAGGAACTCGCCCTCATCCTCGTACGCCTCAGCCTTGGCCCCGGTCAGGCGAATCAACAGGCCGCCAACGCTACCGGAGGCGAAAGCTAAGGCGACCGTACAGGCAATGCCAATCAACTGGGCCTGGGCGATCCCGGGGGTTACGACCACGGCGACCAACCCACCCAAGAGGCCTGGCATGCCGTGCAGATTGTGCACGCCGCAGGTGTCGGTGATTCTCAAGACCTTGTCCAGCTTGGGTTGAACCAGCACGTAACCTACCACAGAAAGGGCCCCCGCAAGGCCACCGATCCCGAATGCAATTGCCGGAGAAACGAGATTGCAGGTGGCGCCAATAGCGACGCCGCCTGCCAGCGCGGCGTTGGCCATGTCGGCAAACGACGGCTTGCCTTTGCGCAAGAGTGAACTAACAAGATACGTGCTAAGCGTTGCACCCGAGAGCGCTACGACCGTGTTGATCACAGTGCGTGGCATCTCCTCCGACGGCACCACGGCGCTGCAGAAGCTCGGCCAGAACATCCAGAGCACCATCGAGCCCAACATCGAGAAGCGGTCAGAGGTCTCGTCGCTAGCAACCGTCTGCTCCATCGACTGCTTGCGCGAGAGCGCCACCGCGAGACCCAAACCAAAATAGGCGCCAAATGCGTGGATCACGATCGAGCCTGCCGCATCGGTGAACCCCTTGGTCACGCCAAGCCCACCATCTAGCACCATCCACTCGTTTAGCATGTAGGCAGGCACTGCCAACATGGCTAAAAGCGCATATTGATACACGCGCAGCCGACCGAGAACGGCACCCATCGCAATCAATGCCGACGCGCAAGCAAACTCGGCCAGCAGTAGCGATTTCACGCTGTCTGGCGCAACGGCCTCCGATGAAATCGCACCCGAGGACCGAAGCATGAGGTAGAGCGGAATGGAAGCTGCCACGACCAAGTAGGTGCCCGTGGTCGCGCTGTAGCCGTAGTTCTTGACGAAAACCATCAAGAAGCCAAAGCCCACCAGCAACATGGCAAGGATGTGGATCGAGAAGTTGTATTGCTCGACCTGTCGGAGACCATCGCTAGCCTCGGACTCGCCGGCCCAGCCGAATGACGACAGCGTTAGCAGTGCCAGAACAACGAGCAGACTCCTCGCAACGTGATGTTTCATGGTTTCCTTCCGCCGTCAGCGGCGCTGTCGGCGAGGGCGCAATGGCCTTCTTCCACCGACGATTCGCGATTTGGGTGCCGCGGACCCTAGGGGATTTCCCGGCAAACTTCCACCCCCGGAAGGAAACCCCTAGGCACTCTTTCCGAAACCCCTGGTCAACCCATGCGAAACTTACCCGAAATGTACGGGTCGGCCGGTCGCTCACTTGCACTACTCCTGCAGCGCCGCGGCCGCGCCTGCACAGCACCCCACCCTGCCTTGAAGCAACCAAATGGTAGCAAGCCTTGGTGACTCGAAGCGCACCTTTGCTTGCATCCAACTGGCAGCTGCCTGTTTGGCTGCACTGGCTCAGCGATCGGACCTTACTCGTTAGCCTCGGTGTCGGCTTCGCAATCCTCGGCGCGGTAAGCCTGTTCCTTCTCCCGGTCATACTTGCCAACATCCCTGCTGACTATTTCGCTAGTCCTGCCCTTCCCGCACGCAGCGGCACCGCCAAAAGACTCGCGAGAATCGTCAAGAACCTCCTCGGCGCGCTACTGCTCATGCTGGGCATTGCCATGTTGGTCCTGCCGGGCCAGGGATTGCTTACCATCCTGGTCGCTCTCATCTTGTTGGATTTCCCGGGCAAGCGTCGCTGCGAGCTCTGGCTCGTGCAAAGGCCACGGGTACTGCGCGCCATGAATTCCCTGCGCAGTCGCGCGGGCCGCCCACCGTTCAGGTTCGCTTCAGCTAAAAGCATTACACCGACTGAGCCGCTTCACCGCCAGAACTGACGCCGCAATTGCCCTCAAAGCATCGGCGACAACAGGCGCGCCATGGCGCGCATCAAACGGCGACCAATACCGACGTGCCGCTCCGTTTCGCTCGACACTTCGGCGGCAGCCTCCAAGTCGATTTCGAACTGGTTGGCGACCTCTTGACATAGGCCAGCATCGAAAACGAAGGCATTGAGCTCGAAGTTGAGCCTGAAGGAGCGCATATCCATATTTGCTGAGCCAATCGTCGCGACCCACTCGTCTACCACCATGGTCTTGGCGTGCACAAAACCCCTCCCATACTCGAAAATGCGTACGCCAGCCTGCAGCAGACAGGCGTAGTAGGAGCGGGACGCCAGGGTCACCAGCCTGCTGTCCGACTTGTTCGGCAGCAGTAGCCGCACGTCTACCCCACGCAAAGCGGCCAGCGTCAACGCCGATTCGATCGTCTGACTCGGAATGAAATAGGGGTTACTGATCCACACACTTTCGCGCGCCAGGGTGATCGCCTGTGCGTAGTAGAGTTCCATCGACGACCAAGTTCGGTCAGGGCCCGAATCGATAATCTGAACCGTGCACTGGCCACCGGACGGGCAGGGCGAGAAGTAGAATTCATCGTCCAGAGTTTCACCAGTTGTCATCAACCAGTCTTGTACAAAGGCCTGTTGCAGGCTCAAGACTGCTGGTCCTTCGATACGAACATGCATATCCCGCCACTGACCAATGCTCGGGTCTAGCCCGAGATACTCTCGCCCTACGTTGATGCCGCCAGTAAAACCAATACGACCGTCAACGACTACAATCTTGCGGTGATTACGAAAATCCACCCGGTCGCGATGCCGCAACCTGGGGATCAGCTTCCAGAGCGGGGCAAAGTCGGCAGCCTTTCCACCTGCAGCACGCAGGGGCGCCCAGAATCCTGAAGGAAGAGCCGCACTGCCAACAGCATCGCAAAGCACGCGGACCTCAATGCCGGCGGCCGCGCGACGCGCTAGCCGATCCCGCAGATCGATACCTACCGCGTCCGGTTGGATGATGTAGAACTCGACATGGATGTAGTTCTCTGCCTGCTCGATCGCGTCGCTGATGTCGCGGTAGGTGATAGCGGCATCAATGAGTACGCGCGCTGTGTTGCCCGAACTCGCCGGCGTACTCGCGAGAGCATTGCCAAGCCGGATCTGTGCTTCAGTGCGCACATCCGGCAAACCGCCCCCGACTTCTACCAAGCGACCACGCGTGTCGTACCGTGCCAGCACATCGCGCAGCTGAGCCTCCGCTCGATCCACCTGCTTGACTTTCCGCCGCATGCGCGTGCGGCCCACGGCAAAGTAGGCGATGATCCCGACGACCGGAGCTGTCACGATGAATAGAATCCAGGCGAGCGTTGCAGAGGGATCACGCCGGCGCGACAACAGCACACCGCCAATGACTGCCACGTGAAGCACCACGATCAGAAACTCGATCACAGCGATCAGGTAGACGGGGTCGATGTTCAGCTGCATTCGCGGGCCATTCTATACGCGCGCCCGTCCTAGCTCAACCGTGCCCACACCTCGCTTCGATTCGCCGCAATCTCGACAGTTTGCACCCACCGGCCATCGGGAGCTGATGGCTTTACCTCGGACCGCGCGTGGCAACAGAGCTTCCCATCGATTTTGAGCTGTCTTCGCCCCACAGATGGGCCAATATGGGGATCTAGTGAGCGATTCTAGTCAACGCGTTTCCGAAGCGAACCTGCGGGTGATGAGCTGGAACATGCACAAGGGGGTGGGTGGACTCGACCGCCGCTACGATTTGGCCCGCACCATCGCAGTCATCAAGCACTACAATCCCGACATCGTCTTGCTTCAAGAAGTCGCCCAAGGCGTTCGGAAGCTACGGCAACAAGATCAGGTCGAGATCTTGAGCCAGGCACTGGGCCACCATGCGTCCTTCTATCCAGAACACCAATTCCGGATCGGATGGTACGGCAACCTGATCCTCTCGCGCTGGCCTATCTCCAACGCGACTCATCTCGATCTCACGGTCGGTTGGCGCAAGCGCCGTGGGATGCTTCAAGCCCATGTCCGAGCTCAGGTGGGCAACCACCAACGAACGCTCGCCGTTCACAACATGCATTTGGGTTTGGCTGGCTCGGAGCGCAAACGTCAACTCGACCGGTTCATCTCGTCTCAACCATTGCAGCAGCTGCACCAAAGTACCCCCACCATCGTTGGGGGTGATCTGAATGACCTTTGGGGAAGCCTCGGGCCAAAGTGCCTTCTTCCGGCGGGGTTCGAACGAGCAGGAACATTGGCGAACACTTTTCCGAGCACGCTGCCGTTGCGTCCGCTCGATGGCTTGTTCTTTCGTGGCGGACTACGGTTCACGCATGGCGCGGTTGCGCGGTCCAAGCTAGCCCGTGTCGCGTCCGACCATTTGCCGATTTACGCGGATTTCGCACTGCTTTTGCCCTGAGTCATCAGCGACGGTGCCGCTTTCACGCGCCGCCTGTAGTCTCCGCGCTACACCTGGAGACACGTACATTGCCACTGTGATCGCGCTGTCGCAGTTGCGCGTGATGCGTTCTACGTGTGAATCCAGCGCACAATACCGAAACCTTGGTTCCCAATGCGAAGCAAACCTACAGAAATGGCGAGTTGATTGATCTTCCGTACTCGGGTGACTTTGAATTGCCCAGGCTCTTCGAACAGTAGCTTTCGTAGGATTCGCGAGGAAGTGAGTCGGCACGACTCGTGCGAGTAGACGCCCCGTCCAATCAGGATCTGGACGCAACTATTGCAGTTTAGAGAAAGGGAGTCTGCTTAATGAACAAGAACTTGATGCTCATGCTCGCGCTAACGACACTCGTGGGTCTTCCGGCCGCGTGCAGCTCTGAATCGTCCAATAACTCCGACAGCATCGGTGGCATGGACAATGGTGGTGAGAGTAACGGCGGCGCAAACACCGCGGGAACCACGGTCACGGCTGGAAAGACCGGAAGCGGTGGTGTCGCGGGCGCTGTGGGCGTCGCGGGGAATGCAGGCAAAGTGAACGCCACTGCGATTGCCGGCGCCAGCGGTGAGCCAGCGAAAGGTGGCAGCACGGGGACGGCAGGCA
>CAYVXY010000011.1:6956-36739 GCA_964454965.1 uncultured Polyangiaceae bacterium
GTACCGCCACGGCGGGCAGTACCGCCACGGCGGGCAGTACCGCCACGGCGGGCAGTACCGCCACGGCGGGCAGCGCTGTCATTGCGGGAACCGCAGGGGCTGCTTGAACTAGCTTGGTGTCGAGAGCCGCACCCGACATGGGTTCGACACCGGTGATTGAAGAACGTGTAGGGCGACTCGGGAATGGAGTCGCCCTACGGATCCCGTGGACGTACGTCTCTCGCCGTTGGTGCGACGCTCAGACCCAAAAACATCGACGCAACAGGACTCACGAACGGCGCAGCGCCACTACTGGCTGTAACCCGGCACCCAAGGCGCTAGCACATTCTTGACGGTGTAGTTGGCCGCCTGCGCGTCGCTTAGCTGCCGGGTAGAGCGCGTAGCATTGCTAGTATTGGCACCAGTGCCCGTGCTCTTGTACTCCCAAAAGCGAGTGTTGGTAAGATCGTTGCCGCTCATCGTGGTCCAACCTGCCGCGATGATATGCGAGCCCAAGCTCACGTTGATGAACGCAGCCGCTGCATAGGGCCCCCAGGGGCGCCCCAAATGCACGCGCCCGGTCCCAGTGGCAGCTGATGCAGTCAGCGACCCGCCAATGAAGACGAACCCGTAGGTCGTCCCTTGCGGAGTCCGCGGCGCAGTCACTGCAGTGCCCTGGGTGATGCTGTAGATCGAGCAATTGTCGAAAACGGCGGTTGCATCGCCAAAGATGTAGTCTGTATTCCCCTGAATATAGCAGTTCTTGAAATACTGCGTCCCCGTGTTGTTATACAGCGTGTCTTGATAACTGATGAAGCGGCAGTTGTAGAACTGCTGACGTGACCCCTTGGCCATCAAGGCCACGCGCTGTGCCGACTCTGCCGGTGCACTATTCTGGAACGTGATATTCGCAGCCGAGAAGTCGTTGCCTGTTAGCAGCACAGTGCCACCAGTTACAATACTCGTGTCGATAGTGTGCGTGATGATGGTCGAGGTCGCGCTCTCGCCCGTAAGGCAGACGAAGGGCTTGTTGATGGTGACTTGTTCGTCATAGGTTCCTGCCTTCACGCTCACTTGGATCAGGCTGGAATTGCCGCTCGCCACGGCATTGATGGCGGCCTGAACCGTCGTGTATTGGCCAGTGCCGTCTTTGGCGACGGTCAAAGTCTTCGATGCCCCGGGGCAGAGTGTCGTAGTACCTGCTCCACCCGAGGTTGCTCCACCGGTTGCGGCACCACCGGTGAGGGCACCTCCCGTAGCAGCTGCGCCACCCACGGAAGCACCGCCGGTTGCCTTGCCACCCGTCGCTGCGCCGCCGGCTGCCGTACCGCCCGTGGTGCCCACGCCTCCGCTCCCATTTCCTCCACTTGTGGCCCCACCAGCGCTCTTACCGCCAGTCGCCCTGCCTCCGACTGACAACACGCCACCGGTCGCTGACGCTCCTGCAGCGAACGATGCCCCTGCTGTAATGGAGGTCTTCCCGCCAGTTCCAACTTGGCTCCGGCCGCCAGCAGGGGATACGCCACCCTGACCCAAGCCTCCGCCCTGATTCGACACCGCGCCCCCAGTACCGGTTGCGCCGCCCAGACCGTTCACATTGCCACCGCTCGCGGTCAAGACCGTGCCACCAACCCCCAAGCCACCGCCAGGGCTCGCCGTCACCGTACCCGCACCGCCTGCCCCAGCCGCATTGGCAGGATAGGTGGTGGTGTCGCCCGGGTTCGGTGATTCGCTCGAACAGGCCAAATAACCAAGAATACCAGGCAGCGCTAGGCCCAATTGCCATCTGATGCGTGAAGCGAATTGCACGAGGTTCTCCCAGTGTTGGTCGGGTCGATTCCCTACAGTTGCCCACGCCCCGCAGAACCCGTCAGCATTCGAGCTCGCGCAGCAACGATCGACCTTCACCGCCATGGGTAGCGACGTCCAAGGCAAATTGCGGGCCTTTTGGTCGGTTCGGCGCGACCACAGCGCTTCGTCGCACACCGCACTGCCCCAGGAACTCACACCAACCGACGTCGATGCCCAATTGCACCTCTTGCAACGACTCCGAACAACGAGCACGCTAAGAGGTTCTCACAGCATTGGAGCAGGGCATGAATCGATTATCACTTGGGCTATCCCTTGCACTCTGGCCACTGTGCCTCGCCCTGAGCGGCTGCAGTGACTCGGGTGGAGTGAAAACTACTTCGTTTACCCCGATCGAGATGCCCGACGACCTACCACCTGCAGGCACTGAAGACTCGGTTGACATCCCGGTGGCAGCGCTACCGGCAGACAGCACGACGCCAACCACGGTGATTGGGACCGGCAGCGCAGAATCATGCACGTCAGCGGCGTTCATCAGCGCAGTCTCGAAGGGTGGAGTCATCACTTTCAATTGCGGAGCTGCCCCTTCTACGATTGAGCTTACGGCAACCGCCGAGGTAAATAACCTTGGGGCGCACGAAATCGTCATCGATGGCGGCGGACTCATCACGCTGAGCGGCGGCGGAGCGCACCGCATCCTCTACCAAAACGTTTGTCTCGAACGCCTTGGCTGGGCCACCAGCGACTGCTGGGGGCAAGATTTCCCACGCCTGACTCTGCAGAATCTGACCTTCACCAACGGCTTCACCGACGACAAAGACGGCGGCGGGGCCGTGCATGTCGCGGGCGGTCGTCTAAAGATCGTAAATTCACGATTCTTTCACAATTCCGCAACGTACGCCGGACCCGATCAAGGTGGCGGCGCAGTTCGCGTAACCCAAATCCAGGCCGAGCCCGTCACCATCGTGAATTCGACCTTCGGTGGCACAGGCGAGCTCGGCAATTCCGCCGCCAACGGCGGCGCGCTAAGTGGGCTATTCGCCAATTTCCACGTTTACAACTCTACCTTCATCAACAACCACACCACGGCTTGCTGCGGCAACCCAACGACCGCTGGAACTGGCGGCGGAAGCGGCGGCGCCATCTACATGGATGGCAACCAACTTCGGCTCGAACTCCACAACGTCGACCTCACCGACAACTCTTGCCGCGCTCACGGAAGCGCCATCTTCTTCGTTTCGAATGATCACGCGGGGATCCTCACCATTTCCGACTCCCTGTTCCGCAACAATGCCGAAGGCGAAGGCAACTGGTACCCAGAAAAGGACATCTCGATGCACGACGACACTCAACGGAGCATCACGAACACGATCTTCCAGTGAGTGCACCCACAGCGCCAATGGCTCGGCGCGCCGCCAGTACCCCTCACGGTATGACGTGCGGGTAGAAGACGAGGCATCCCACCACGGCAGCTCCGAGTGCCACCACTAGCACGGCTGCTGCAGCCAAGTCCTTTGCGGCCCCGATCATGGGATGCCGATGAGGTGAGACGACGTCGGCAATGCGCTCCAGCGCCGAATTGGCAGCTTCTGCGGCCCAGACCAGCACAATAGCCAATACTATCATCGCCCATTCCATTGCCGACAGACGCACCCAGAGCGCGGCGGCAATGGCGATTACAGTCGCCGCCAGATGGATCCGTGCGTTCTTTTCCTCGCGAACTAGGCGCCAAAGCCCCGCCCCCGCGTGATAGAAGCTGCACACTCTGCCGCGAAGATAGGATGAATCCGAAGACATGATTCGGCCAAGGTAGCTTTTTAGCGGCTTCTCAGCAATCGGCGCACTTCGGTGCTCCGCAGGGGCCAAACGCGGTTCAAACCGCACCAGCGAGCTTCGGACACGTGCACCAATCGCCCTCCAACATGAGAACCACAAGAATCCAAACCTGCCTGGTTTGGCTTTGGGTGAACCCGACTCCTCTGGTGTCAAAGCTTTCAACCGCGACGTCCCTTTCACCATCGGCATTCGGGAGTCACGCCAGCTTACGCTCGGCGCTACGCGCTTCAAGTTGCAAGAGTACTCTGTCGCCAACTTCTCTAGGCGTTCGATGTTTAGAAAACCACCCCAACGACAGACCTAGGTCACCCGACAGGCACTGCGGCCCAATAGCCGCTGCTCGGATTTGCGCTCAATCCTCGAGCACAAATCTTTGAAAATCCCCAATTTGCCACTCCCGTCGGCACGTTCAACTAGCGCCAACCACAAAGAACAAGCAAACATCACTAGCCTGAGCTTGTGGAGGAACACAGCAATGCGTCGGACCTCGTGTCGTCGACCGAGATCGGCTGACGCGCCACCCCAAAGCATAGCGTGACCATGAGAAGGGAAGAACCTGCTCCAATCGTCGCCGACGAGGAACTCCTTCGCCTCAGACACGAGGTAGCTTCCCTGCGACTGGCGCTGCAAGCGGAAAGACAGCGTTCGGCAGAGAGTCTGGCCGTGCAAGAGAGGCTGGACATGGCCCTGGACGGCGCTGATCTAGGGCTCTGGGACTGGAACGTCGCGACTGGTACAGTCGACTATGACCGACGCTGGCTCGAGATGCTCGGGTATGGGCAAACGGAGATTGAACCAACTCTGCGGAGCTGGGAGTGCCTCGTACACCCAGATGACTTGATTTGGGTGCGCGATGCTCTCAAGGCGCATCTGCAAGGCAACGCCGGTCCACTCGAGATGGAACACCGCTTGCGGCACCGAGATGGATCCTGGGTTTGGGTGTTGAGCAGAGGAAAGACATGTGAGTGAGACGCCGACGGCAAAGCTCGACGCGTCACGGGAACGCACCTAAACGTTACCCGCCGCAAGCAGGAGGAACTGGCTCGGGAGGCTGCCGAACGAGAGTCTCGCCAGCGCGCCGAAGAAGCGGAGTCGCTCATGAAGAGCATGGCCAGTGCATTCGTTGTTTGGCGCACCGTCCTCGATACCGAAGGCCACTTGCTCGACATCTACTTCGAATACTTCAACGATGCTTACGAACGCGTCTCCGGGGTAACCTTGGAGCAGGTGCGCGGGAAGGCCGCGCGCGAAGTATGGTCGGGGACCGAACAAGGCTGGTATGACGTCTATGGTGAGATTGCCCGCAAGGGCATAGCCAAGTCCTTCCAAATGTATCATGAGCCAACGAGCGGGCTGTACGCGTGCAATGCCTATCGACCGCCCAACCTCGATGACCGGATCTGCGTGGTGTTCGAGGACGTAACGGAACGCAAGGAAACCCTGGCACAGCTTGAGGCCCTTGCCAGCCAGCAGCGCGCGATTCTGAACGCCGTTCCCGCTGGCATTTCGTTCCTCAAGGGTCGAAAGCTACAGTGGATCAATCCCGAACTCGCGCGTATGTTCGAGTACGAAATGGACGAACTACGTGGAGCGAATTCATCCATGCTCTACATGCATCCGTCCGATGTCCTTCGAGTTGGGCAAGAAGGCTATTCACAGCTAGAATCCGGCGCCGTTTACTCAACGGAAGTCCTTTTCAAAAAGAAGGATGGTACGCCGATCTGGTGTCACCTCACCGGGCAGGCCGTCGACGCGCCGGCATCAGGCAAGGGCTCCATTTGGGTACTCAGTGACATCACCGAACGACGCCAGGCCGAAATGGCCCTGCGTGAAAGCGAGCAGCGATTCAAGCGGCTCGTGCAACATTCCAGCGACATGATCGTCGTGACCGACAGCGACTGCATTGCGCTCTCCGTTAGCGACTCCGTCACTCGGACCCTGGGCTACGAATCTACGGAACTTGTCGGTGTCTGCGGTTTCGACTTCATACATCCCGATGACCTCGAGTTCGTAGTCAAAGTCCATTGCGAGATTCTGGAAACGCCGGACACACCCAAACGGGTAGAATTCCGTCACCGACACAAGAGTGGAAAGTGGATTCCCTTGGAGTTGGTAGGCACTAATCTCCTTGGCGATCCTTCAGTCAAGGGTGTCGTGCACAATCTGCGCGACATTTCGGAACGCAGCCAGCTGACAGAGCAGCTGCAACAGGCGATGAAGATGGAAGCTGTTGGGCGATTGGCAGGTGGCATCGCGCATGACTTCAACAATCTTCTCACAGTTATCACTGGAAACATCGAGCTGATGCGGATGGACCTGGCACCATCCGGCTCGCTCTCTCCTCTTCTTGACGAAGCGGCAGCAGCAACCGACAGTGCCGCCTCACTAACTCGACAGCTTCTTGCGTTTTCGCGCCGACAGATGATCGAACCGAAAGTACTCGACCTAAACGAACTCGTGAAGGAATTGCAAAGACTATTGGCTCGCATCATTGGCGAGGACATCGTCCTGCAAACTTCGTTGACCAAAGACCTGGGCGCAGTACGGGTCGATCCGGGTCAATTCGAGCAGGTGTTGGTCAACTTGGTGGTCAACGCCAAGGATGCCATGCCTGACGGTGGGAAGTTGATACTCGAGACTAGCAATATCGAACTCGACGAGGAGTACCAGCGCTTCCACCCCGAAGTCGAACCGGGACGCTACGTGCTTCTTGCGGTGAGTGACACGGGCATAGGGATGGACGCCCGAGTCAAACAGCGTATCTTTGAGCCATTTTTCACCACGAAGCCAAAGGGGAATGGAACCGGGTTGGGGCTCGCAACAATCTTCGGAGCGGTCAAGCAAGCGGGGGGCTCGATCGAGGTCTATTCCGAACTTGCGAAGGGCACCACCATCAAAGTGTACTTGCCGCGGGTCGAAGCATTGCCCGAAAAACTCGCACGGCGCGGCGCGATGTCCGACATTCCGAAGGGAACTGAGACGATATTGCTCGTCGAAGACGAAGACAGTGTGCGTGACCTGAGCCGTGCCGTCTTGCGGCGGCTCGGCTACTCCGTAATCGCTGCCAACTGTGCCAGCGAGGCCCTCTCGTTGGCGACCGGTCATCCTGAACCGATCCAGCTGCTGATGACGGACGTGGTCATGCCCGGGATGGATGGGCTAGAACTCGCCAACAAGTTTACCGAAGTTCACCCAGAATCGAAAGTGCTCTTTGCCTCGGGATACACTGGAAATATCATCGTGCATCACGGTGTGATTGATGAGTGCACGAATTTCATCGGTAAGCCATATACGGGACAGGCGCTGGCCGTAAAGATTCGTGAGATTCTGGTTCCTACGGGGGAGGACGGAGGAATTCACCTCCTCACACGTGGAATGAACGACCGATCCTAGACAGATCGCAGGCCTAATCGTCGGGCGACAATGTGCCGTATACGTCGCACCACGGAACCGCTAGTGAACTCCCGTTACGCGAAAGAGCATTGGACGAAAGTCCGGCTCAAGTTGCCGGACTTGCCCTTCCGCCGGCATATCACCACGCCATTGCCGCAGGCTTGCCAGTGACGCGTCTCGACGTCGGCATTGGTCAATGTGTGACTTCCTGCGACCCAGACGACTACATCATCACCGTTGGTCTCGGTTCCTGCGTGGCCATCATTGCGTACGATCTTGAACTCGCGGTCGGTGGTATGATCCACATCAGACTGCCACTTTCGACCATCGATACTGAAAGGGCACAATTGACGCCCGGCATGTATGTCGATACAGGACTTCCCGTCCTGCTCGACGCCATGCACGCGCACGGCTGCAAAAAGAGCAACCTGGCCGTAAAGGTCGCGGGGGGCGCCAGCATGTACGACGATGGCGGGCATTTCGCAGTCGGCAAACGCAACGTAAGTGAGACAAATCGCCTCCTATCGAAAGCCGGTCTCTCTGTCGCTGCAGCGGACGTTGGCGGTACGCAGGCACGCACCGTTCTGCTCTACGTTGGAGATGGGCGCTGTATCCTTCGAACGCAGCGCGAGGAATATCTCCTGTGACGCTCGTGCAGCAGCACAATATTGCCACTGCCGCCTTTCGTCAAACCGGGCTTGCGCACCGTACTGCACAGGCAATATCGCCGCGAATCACATGCGTGATACCTTTCGCAGTCTACACTTCCTGGATGATGCAATTTCCCCACGACAATGCCTGCTTTTCGCAGGGCTAGCGCTGGCACGCGCTGAGGATCCCGTTGCATATGCGCGGCAAGGGCAGAACCTCACGGACGGCACCGAGGGCCACAGCTTCCTTGGGCATTCCGTAAACGACTGATGTCTCCTCATCCTGCGCGATGGTGAAGGCAGACCGATCGTACATCCGCTTCAGGCCAGCAGCGCCATCGCTTCCCATCCCAGTCAGTATGACACCAACTGCGTTCGCTCCGGCAAGACTCGCGAACGAGTCGAACAAGACATCCGCCGAAGGACGGTGCCGATTGACCCGCTCGTCAGTGAACACCCGCACGGCATAGTTAGCTCCGCTGCGCGTCAAGGCCATGTGAAAATCCCCTGGAGCAATTAGGACATGTCCGGCCATCAGGCGGTCGCCATCAACCGCCTCCTTGACACGAACTGCACAAATTGAATCCAATCGAGCTGCAAACGCCTTGGTAAAGCCAGGCGGCATGTGCTGCACGATGGCAATCGGGGGCGCATCCGGGGGCAGTGCCGTCAAGACCTCGCGCAGTGCCTCCGTGCCACCAGTGGATGCTCCAATGGCCACGACCTTGACGGTAGTCTTAAGCATCGCTGAAGGTGCTGGTCGCTCCAGTCGGGGGGCAAACTTTCCGGTTTTCTGCTGACCTAGCCGTGCCATCGCCGTGGCTCGCAGCTTTTGGACCAATTCATCGGCTATCTGCGCGACTCCTTCCTCGATACCGAGCTTCGGTTTGGAGACGAAGTCGACCGCTCCCAACTCCAGTGCACGCAGCGTCGTGGCGCACCCTGACTCGGTCAACGAGGAGACCATCAGGACGGGCATCGGATGTAAATGCATCAAACGCTCCAAAAAGGTTACCCCATCCATGCGTGGCATCTCGACGTCCAATGTCATCACGTCGGGACTTAGTTCCTTGACCTTGCGCCATGCCTCATACGGGTCTTGGGCCGTACCCACCACCTCAAATTCCGGATATTCCTTGAGAATCTCCTTCATCAGTTGGCGCATCAACGCCGAGTCGTCCACGATGAGAATTCTGGTACGGGGCATGGTTTGCTGCGATTTGGTGTCGGGTTTGGACGGTAACTTGCTTGCCCGTCGAGACACCTACGGCACGCCACATTGCCTCAACTAGACCGCGAATCGAGTACCACTGGACCTACACTGGATCCAAGCTAGGCAACTTAACCCATTGGACGCAGGTGACGTCTTTTGTTCGAAGACTCATGCCAGCTAAGTCGACGCACCGAAGTTCACCGAAGAAACCCGAAGGCCTAATGCTCGAGGGCGAACTAACCATCGTCGAGGTCGAGGGCTTCATTGGCAGGGCAATTTCTGCTCTGCAAGCGCATCCGGAAGGGATCACCATCGATTGCCGAGGACTTACCTACATTGATGCTGCTGCGCTGCAGGCACTCGCTTCGCTCCGCATCGAAGCCACGAGCCGGGGCATACCAATCCTACTCGAAAGCCTTTCCGCAGCCATTCTCAACGACACGCGACTCCTCGGAATGTCTAGCATATTGGCGAGTGGACCAATGCAGGTCGAGGGTACCTGAGCATGGCAAAAAGCGCGCTAGTCGTGGACGACTCGGACGTTATGCGCCGACTCGTTGCATTCACCCTGCGTGAAGCCGGATTCGCCGTTACCGAAGCGCCGGACGGCAAACAAGCTGTCAATTGCCTAGAATCAGGCCCCTTCAACATCATCATCACCGATCTGAACATGCCCATTCTGGATGGCGTGGGCTTCATCACCGAAGCACGCAAACACCCCAAGCATCGCTACGTTCCAATCCTGATGCTGACCACCGAGTCCCAGGAGTCCAAACGACAGCAAGGCAAAGCCGCTGGCGCGACGGCGTGGTTGGTCAAACCATTCGATCCGGACAAGCTCCTTGCCGTCGTTGGGAAGGTACTTCGATGACTCTCGACTTAGCTGCATTCCGACAAAGCTTCATCGAAGAAGCGCGCGAACACGTGATCAGCATCGAGCAGGGGCTATTGGCACTCGAGCGCGACCCGCAGAGCGCTGAAACAGTCAATGCGATCTTTCGAGCCGCTCATTCGATCAAGGGCGCCGCGGGAACCTTGGGATTCGCGGCGATCGCTGACTACACGCATCTATTGGAGACCATTCTCGATGCCATGCGTGACGGCAGAGTCAGCGTTGAACCCGGCGTTGTCAGCATTCTGCTGCACGCAACGGATGACTTACATCGTCTGATCGATGCGGGCACAAATGACTCGACCATCGAACTGGATACAACAGCGCTTCGCGCACGTCTTGACAGCATCGCAACGAACCCCTCCCTAGCGCAACCGCAGCCAAACGGCCCGAAGCAAAGCGCCACTGACCTGCGTCGCGTCAGGGTCACAATTGCACCGAACGACGGGTTCTTTCGCACAGGTCTCGACCCAATTCTCATTTTTCGCGATCTGGAACGGCTCGGTGCCCTCGAAGGCGTCGCTTGCGATCTGTCGAAAGTGCCGAGCATTACCCATCTCGACCCAAGCCACTGTTACGTCGCCTGGACTGCCATATTACGCACCAAGGCAGACGATGCTGCGATACACGACGTCTTCCTCTTCGTTGCGGATGAATGCAATGTCACCGTCAACACCGATCTCACGGCGCCGGTCGAACGGCGTCGCGAGCGCAGATCCGTGGCTCCACCTGCCCCAAACCCCGCCTACGCCGAGTCCTCCACATTGAGAGTTGGTTCCGACAAGGTTGATTCGATCATTGATCTCGTTGGCGAACTCGTGATTGCGCAGTCGATGGTGATGCAGCTTCTCGACGCGTCGGCATTGGCCAAGACGCCAACGCTTCGCGATGCGATTAGCAGCATGAACAGGAACATGCAGGACTTGCAGGAGCGGGTGATGGGGATCCGAATGGTTCCGGTAGCGACCCTTTTCGGCCGCTTTGCTCGTATCGTCCGCGACACGGCGGCGGGCCTAGGCAAGACCGTTACACTGAACGTGGACGGGCAAGACACCGAAGTCGACAAAGTCGTTATCGAGCGCCTTGCCGATCCAATCACGCACTTGGTACGCAATGCGCTCGATCACGGTCTCGAGACCAACGAGGAACGGCATCGAACAGGTAAGAACGAGGCTGCGGCGATCGCCCTTTCCGCTCGCCACGTGGCCGGCGGGATCGTCATCGAGGTATCTGACAACGGACGCGGCCTCGATGTAGCTCGCATCCGGGATAAGGCCGACAGTATCGGCCTCACCAACCCAAGCGACGTGCTTTCGAACGAACAGATCTACGCTTTGATCTTCGAGCCGGGATTTTCTACCGCAAGCGCAGTCTCGGACCTTTCCGGACGCGGTGTTGGCATGGATGTAGTGCGGCGCTGCGTAGACTCCCTGAACGGCACCATCACCGTCGCCACGGAACGTGGTCAAGGGACGACGATTGAAATTCGATTGCCGCTCACTCTCGCGATCCTAGACGGATTGCTATTGCGAGTGGATCAGCAGACCTACATTCTGCCATTGCTCGCCGTCACCGAGTCGTTTCGACCGAAGGCCGACGCGGTAAGGCACGTTACCGGAGAGGGTTCGGTGGCAATCATTCGGGAATGTGCGCTGCCGCTGGTGGATCTCGGCGCGGAGTTCGGAATGTGTAGCCGGCACCGTGACCCCGCGCAGGCACTCGTGGTCGTCGTCGAGGCAGACGGAAAACGGGTTGGCATCGTGGTTGACTCACTGATTGGCCAATCGCAAGTAGTAGTCAAGAGCATCGAGACGCACTATCGACGAGTCGACGGTGTGATGGGAGCCACCATTCTTGGCGACGGAAAGGTCGCATTCATTGTGGATGTTGCCGGACTGGTGCGACTGGCATGGGCACGGCGCATCACACAGCAAGCGCATGAAGCGGCGTGAGCCAGAAGGACCGACATGATGAATTTCGCCCAGCAGAGTCAGGCTCGCCAAACCGAAGGTAAGTCCGACCGCCATGAAACCCAGTACCTCAGCTTCCCGCTCGGACACGAGCGCTTTGCTGTCGAGATTCTTGCAGTTCAAGAGATTCGGGCATTGACTGCGATTACGGCAATCCCCAATGCTCCCAGCCACATCCGAGGCGTCATCAACCTTCGCGGTACGATTGTACCCGTGGTCGATCTGCGGCTCCGCTTTGGTTTGAGCACGGACGCTGATCCGCGATTTGCCATAATTCTGGTAGTCACTGCGCGGAATCGCGTGATTGGTCTCATCGCCGACGCCGTTCCCAAGGTGCTGACGGTGTCGCTCGACGAGATAGCAGCCCCGCCGGATTTTGGGCAGCGTGTGGACATTTCCTTTGTCTCCGGCGTTCTGCACAGAACGCAGGACCTGGTGTTGCTCCTCGATCTGGATCGCCTGCTCGCGTCAGAACTCGATAGTGCTGAGAAGCTGGAATCCCTAGCTGCTGTTGGTTGAAAGGAAGACTGAAATGCAATCGTTCGAAAGACTAAGCGCCAGAGCCAAGTTGCTCCTGGGATTCCTGCTCATGACCGTCTTCACCGTCGTAGTGGGATATGTCGGCCTCTCCAATTCAAGCCGCCTCAATGACAACATAGACGTCCTGTTCGAACGCGACTTTCGTGGTCTGGCGGACATTCGTCAGGCGAACGTGCATATGTTCATTATCGCGCGCTCGGTACGCCAAGCCATTCTCGACAAGGATGCAGAGGCGGTGCGCGGCACACAGCGGAAGATCGACGCTAGTTATGAAGTCATGCGCGACAGTATGTCGCGCGCCGCCAAGAACATGGCCACGGAAGAGGGACGCAGAAACACCGAGGCTGCGCGTGCCGAAGTCGAGAAGTACATGGAGGGCGTTCGAGAAAGTGTCTCGCTAAGCCTGCAAGGCAAGAAAGAGCAGGCACTCGCGGCTTTGAATGCCTACCAAGCACATGGCTGGAAAGCCGATGAGCTCTTCACCGACGTATGCAAACGCAAGGAAGTGGTCGGCACACAGACTCGAGACAATGCTGCCTACCTCTACCGGACGTCACGCAATGTGGCGATTGCGTTCATTGCGGCCGCGGCTTTGATGGGGTTGCTGATTGGTCTCTACTTTGCGCGCTGGTTCGGCACTGCCCTAACGGAAGCGGCGCAGATTGCAGACTCAGTTGCCCGAGCCGGACGTGAGCTCGCGGCTGCCACCGAGGAAATTGCAAGCGGCGCACAGGAACAGGCGGCAAGTATTGAAGAGACGGCCTCGACGCTCGAGGAATTGACATCAACGGTGAAGCAGAACGCGGATAATGCCCAACAAGCTGCGCAGCTCGCGTCGGCGTCTCGGGATGCCGCAGAAAAGGGCGGTCGCATAGCCAACGAGGCGGTTGGGGCGATGAAGGAAGTGAACCAGTCCTCTAGAAAGATTGCAGACATCACCACAACTATCGATGAGATTGCGTTCCAGACGAATATCCTAGCGATCAATGCAGCAGTGGAAGCGGCGCGCGCGGGCGAGCAGGGTCGTGGATTTGCCGTCGTTGCCTCGGAAGTCCGAAGTCTTGCCGAGCGCTCGGCGACGGCCGCGAAGGAAATCAAATCCCTGATCGAGGATTCGGCGTCAAAGGTGGAATCCGGCTATAGGCTAGTTGAAACCTCGGGCAACGCCCTTGCCGAGATCCTCAATTCCGTCAAGCGCGTAACTGACTTCGTCGGCGAAATTGCAGCTGCATCTAAGGAGCAATCTGCGGGAATTGACCAGGTCAACAAGGCCGTGACCCAGATGGACCAGGTCACCCAGGCCAACGCTTCGCAGACCGAAGAACTATCCGGCACGACGGAAGGACTCGCCTCACAGGCGGATCGACTGAAGGAAGTTGTCGACCAGTTCCACCTGACCGATGGCCGCGCTGGCTATGGAAGCGATTTGGTCGATAGCCCTCGCACCATAGCGCGACCGCCACAAAGAATCGCGCCGCAACGTCGCACTCCGCTCAAGCGGAGCACCCCAGGTGCCCGTCGGGTTGCGTCCGCATCCGCAGCTTTGCCCCCACCACTGCCAGTCGGCCACGCCAACCGCGGCAACGGCAAGACACCCAACAGCTGGGTTGATAGCGACAGTGAGCTCGACCAAGCCTTCGAGGAAGTCTAGCCAAAGTGGCGTTGTCGCCGTCGAGCCATCCGTCCTGCGATATTTCCCAACTTCGGTTGAGCGAGTCCGAGTGGCACGATCTGCGCCTGCTTGTGCACGATGCTGTTGGGATCAAGCTCTCGGAGGCGAAGCGGGTATTTCTTGCATCGAGGTTATTGAAGCGATTGCGCGCAACTGGCGCTCGGTCTTTTCGCGAGTACTTCACTTTCGTGAATCGCTCTGGTAGTGCTTCCGCGGAGCACCAGCAACTGGTCAATGCCGTCACGACGAACAAGACCGATTTCTTTCGAGAGGCGAGCCACTTCGACGTTTTGACACGTTGGCTAGCTCACCCTTCTGCTGTGATTCAGAACGCTAAGGCGCGCGGCCTTCGGGTATGGTGCGCCGCTGCGTCGACTGGAGAAGAGCCCTACACCATTGCTGCGGTCCTTCAAGCCAGATTGCTCCAACACGAGTGGTCGCAGGCACGCATCATCGCCAGCGACATCGATACGGCCGTACTCGAGACCGCGCGGCGCGGCATCTACAGTCAAGCTTCACTGGGTGACGTCGACTCGCACTGGAGGGCGCGGATGTTCGTTCAGGGAAGCAAGCAGTACCGCGGCAAGTACCGCGTCCGCCGAGATTTGCGCCAGCACGTTCGATTCGTTCAGCAGAACCTCGTTGCCCGCGCCTGGCAGGTGGCCGGACCATTCGATGCCGTGTTCTGTCGTAACGTGTTCATCTACTTCGATCGCCCAACCCAAGAGGCCGTGGTAAATCGTTTAGTCGACCAACTGGAACCTCATGGGCTGCTGTTCATGGGCGCGTCGGAATCACTCAACGGGCTGAAGGTGTCGGTGTATCCCATCGCTCACGCCGCTTACGCTAAGCAGCTATCGGCCGCGAGCCAACACCTCAAGTGTGCTGTCGCAAGCACTGCTGCACGGCTCAAAGAGCACGGCACGCCCATACCGCCACGAGGCTGTCAGCGCTGGTCCTGGCTGAATCAGGGTGAAGTTGAGGTGCCTGGTTCAGGCTGGCTGTGCGCCCCGATGCACGAGGCGCTCCTGTTCGTGCTGTACGATGAGTCAAGTGGTCAGCGTCTGGTCGGACAAGTGGCGTTCGACGGAGCACGCTCCATGCGTGCAGTGCTGCAAGAGGCAATAGTGTGCTGGAATTCACAGCATGAAACGCCTAGAGTTCAGACCTCACTCCACGCGAAAATTGTCATATCGTCCCGCAAAGGCGAGTTCGTTGCCCCGAGTGAGACGGATGCGCAGCTGGCAGCTGAGGGATTGGGGGTCCAAGTCCGGGCGATTCGCTTCTACGGCGAAAATGTCCATGCTTGGATAGAACCGGGTCCCATGCGCATCTTGGTGCGCGCCGAGTCACCCATCCGTCAACGCGCTTCATTGGGCAAGGCGATGTGCCTCGAAGCGGCCAACAGTGGAAATCGTTAGAATGGACGAGATCGTCTCGACATCGACGCTGGAGGGATTGGTGAAGCGGGAACTGGCATCCGCTGGCCGCGACATCACACAGGTACGCGGTCTGGTCGCCGATGCCGTCTCCAAGCTTGGTTCTGGTTTCGAACAGATAGCGAGCGAAGCCAAGGCACAACAGAGACTGCTTGAAGGACTGCTAGCGCAGGTGGACGAAGATGGGCACAAGGATGGTATGGTGGCGAGGTTTGTCGTGCAAAGCGAGCAACTCGTCAGTGATGTTTCCGGCAGCCTGGACAATGCAAGCCAGCGAACGTTGAAGCTAGCCGGTAGACTCGATGAAATAGACTCCACGTTTCGCAGGCTCGCGAGGCTGTCGGACGGGGTATTGCACGTGTCCGAGCAGATCCGCGTCCTGGCGTTCAATGCCAATCTCGAGGCAGCGCGCGCCGGGGAAAGCGGCAGGGGCTTCGCCGTTGTGGCAGTGGCCGTGCGCGAACTTTCACAAAGCTTTCGCTCCTTGACGGTAGAAATTCGTGATGCGATAGGCGAGGCTAGAGAGTCAATCTCAGGCACGGTGACAGAGGCCAGGGAGGCGGCTGCCGCAGATCAAAGTGTCGCACAAAGGTCACGCAACGAGATGGCGCAGCTTCACGGGGCGACCGACGCTTTGAACCAAGAAGTGACCAAGTCAATTTCCGACGCAAGACAGATGGGTGACGCAATTCATGCTGGAGTAAGCCAGTGCATTAAGGGGCTGCAGTTCGACGATCTGATTGGCCAAATCTGCCAGGCATCCCAGCAGCGCATCGCGGCTTGCTCAGCACTTTCGGTACCTTCGGAGGGCACGGCGTCTCACCCGCAACTATCCCCTTGTTCCGGGTCAGAAGCGCAGAAGCACTTGGCGCTGTTGGAAGCAGCGCAGCACAACGCAGTCCAGCAGACGTCGCTCGATGCGGGGGATGTCGAATTCTTCTGAAGGGACGACCGAGGACACATTCGACATGCAGACAATCCGCGTCATGGTGGTCGACGACTCGCCGGTCATGAGATCATTCATGGCAGATGCGATCGCTCGCGCACCAGGGTTCGAGGTTGTGGCCACAGCACACAACGCGAGCGATGCTTGGGCGAAGATTCAGTCAGAGGGCCCAGACGTCATCACACTCGATGTCGAGATGCCCGATATGGATGGGATCACTTTCCTCGAGCGCCTCATGCAATTGCATCCGATGTCGGTGGTCATGGTGTCAGCGCTCACTCAGTCTGGAGCACAAACCACCCTGCGTGCCCTTCAGCTGGGTGCTGCGGACTTCGTGGGGAAACCTTTGGCTACTCAGCTTCGGACCGACACCACCTGGTTGGACGAGCTACTGCTGAAGCTCCGGCGCGCTGCGCAGCTTCGTCCAACGCGACTTGCCCATGGTCGAAGCGACTACAGTGCCCCCGCCCAGTCCGCTCAATCATCCTCTGTACGCAGCGCGCGCAAGTGCCTGGCACAATTGATCGCTATCGGAACTGGCTCCAGTGGAACGAATGGGCTATCCCAAATGCTAGTGGCGTTTCCTAGAGACTGCCCGCCCGCTATCGTAGCTGCACATCTCCCGGCGTTAGTGACGCGTGCGCTAGTTGCCCGCTTGAGCAAGGACGCAGTCGCGCAAGTAAAGCTCGCTGAGGACGGCGCTAGACTGAGCCGCGGTCAGATCTACCTGGCTCCGGGGGACATTCACGTTGGAGTCACACGCGTCGGACCAGACATACGAGTGAGACTGCATCCCGGTGAGCCCGTCCGCGGCTGTAGACCGAGCATCGACTTGCTCTTCGAGTCTGCCGCCAAGCACGCGGGGTCAGATACGATAGGCTTGCTGCTGGATTCCATAGGCGACGACGGCGTTTCTGGTCTTCGAGTGCTCTGCTCAAGTGGGGGCAAGGCGATTCGTCAGGTACCATCCGTCGACTGGAGTCGAGTGCCGAGCGACGTTAACGCGCCAATTTTGAGCGCGTTGTCGAGTGTTCAGAGCGCACGCGCACGCGAGGCAACCCTTCAAGAGATCCCTGATCTGATGTTCGGTGCGGGGGCAACCTGGGGGTGATGGGGGGGCACTACGTCCGCTTGATGCCAGGGACCAGTCATTCCACACGTTCGGTCGCGGCTCGAGATTTCGAATTCCCTTGGCGGATCCCCCCAAAGAGGCGACCATTCGGGCGTGCACGTCCGCGCCACAGCTCACCTTCTAACCGCCGTTCTGCTTCTGCCTGTCGTCGGCTGTTCCGCTATGCTGCCGCCGGTATTGCCGGAACCGGACGTCGATCTGGGCTTGGGTGACGTTGTGTTGCTCACCTGGACGACGCGTTCCCCGGAAGGGATCCTGGGGCACGCGATGACACCTGAAGCGATTGGAGTTGATCCGCATCGTCGCGTCGTGGACGGCAAGGCTCGCTGGGTGGAAACGAGCCAGAAGATGCGTTTCATGTTCACTCGCCAACGCTCCGTCCAAGGCAAGGTCGAGGCAGGCGTCATGGGTGCGACGGCCAGCGTCGGACAGGCCACGCATATTGCGTACGATGTCCATCTGACGCGCTATCTCGAACTGCCGCCAGATGTGCTGCACTATTCGGCCGCATCGGGCTGTTGCTTCGACGGACAGGTCACCAGTTCCTGTGGGCAATGGTACGTCATACGCATGATGTGGGGGTCCGGTCGAGTCCAGTATTTGCAGCAGGTGGATGCGAATGCCAGCGTCTCGGCCAGCGACTTGCTACGCGCTCAGGGAGGTACGACCTATCGCCGCCTCAACGAGACCTCCTTCGACCAATCGTTCTTCGCCTATGAAGCTGTCCCGCTCGCGGATTTCTGCGCCAGCGTACAGCCCGAGGAAGAGTTGCCCACCCTATCCGTGCGCGCGCCCAAGAATTGCTGGGCCTTGGCCCAACGCAGCGATGGAACCAGCGCGGCGGGGGCCTGGCATCTTTCGGACGAGCGCTCCTGTCGCGAAGTGGTTCGCAACCTTTGCAGCTCAACGAACGACCTCATGTCTTGTCACATGACCTTTGGTAACGGTGAAGACACGCAACGTGCTGCCATTCCGCTGAGTGAGCTTGCCCCCGCGACCAAGCCGACAAGTTTGCAACTTACGCCCGCTCGCGATTCCTCGATCGCGGACGCCTGGTAGGCTAAAACCCCTCACTTTGACGCCGCACCTTACCCCTATGCCTCCTACTCAACGAGCCAAGCTCCGGGCGATGTTTCCTTGTTGGGTCGCGCTCGTTGGCTCCCTGGGATCGGTGGCCTGTCACTCCGCGAGTCCCGCTTGTCCCCCCGTTGCCTCCGGTGCTGCCAGTGCAGTGGCCACCAACACACCCGGGTCCAACGTCACCGGCCCACGCAACGTCATTCTGCTCCTTTCCGACGGCACTGGCCCCGAGGCTTGGACATTGGCACGTTGGGTCAAAGGCAACAGCCTCAACGTTGACGGCATTCTAACCGGCGCCGTTCGAACCTATGGCGCAAACTCGATCATTACGGATTCTGCACCCGGCGCAAGCGCCTATGCGACAGGCAAGAAGGGCAGCGACCAGGGCGTTGCCGTGGGCGCGTGGGAAACGACCTTAGATGCCGTCAAGTCCGATCCGACGCTTGCCTACGTTCCCTTGGCGACGTTGCTTGAAGGGGCTAGGCTGTTCGGCTACGCGACGGGCCTCATCGCCACTTCCAACATCCAACATGCGACACCAGCGGCCTTCTCGGCGCATGTCGCGGACAGAAGCCAATACGACGAAATCGCTGAGCAGCAGGTGTATCAGGGAATCGATCTCGTGCTTTCCGGCGGAGCGCAGCATCTCCTGCCCAAGTCGAGCCCCGGCGGTACCCGTCTCGATGGCGAGGATCTGGTTACGGTCGTCAAGCAGCGAGGTTATCGCTACGTGTCGACTAGCCAAGAATTGAAGGAGAAGGCGTCTGGTCGGGTATGGGGAGCATTCGCGCCGAATGACTTGGCCTACGAAGTCGATCGTCCGCGATTTGCCCCCAACCAGCCTTCGCTTGCGGAAATGGTAGATTTTGCGCTCGCCAATCTTGCCGACTCCGACCGCGGAAGAAGCCGTGGCTTCTTCCTTTTCGTCGAGGGTTCCAAGGTCGACTGGTCTGCTCATGACAACGATCCGGTGGGAGTCGTCTCGGACCTGTTAGCCTTCGATGCCGCCGTCGGCAATGCACTTCGGTATGCCCAATCGAACGCCAATACTCAAGTCATCGTGGTCGCGGATCATGGCACCGGTGGGATCACGATTGGCACCTCCGCCGATCCCAGCTACTCGCACACGGACGACGATAGCGTCGTGGGTCCCTTGCGGCGGGCGAAGATCACCGCTGAACGATTAGCGAGCCTCCTGCATACCGGCACTTCGAACGCACGGATCGTCGAGACAATTCGCACAGAATGGGGCATTGTCGATCTGTCCGAGATCGAAATTGCACGAATTTCCGACGCGGTAGCGCACAACTCCGGTGCAAAATCGCTGTTGGCGCGACTGATCTCGCAGCGAGCGCGCATTGGCTGGTCGTCGACTGGTCACAGCGGTGCAGATGTACTGCTCTACGCCTATGGTCCTGCACATCCGTACGGCTTGGTGGAGAACACCGCTATCGGACAAGGAATCGCCAAGTTCCTGAACCTCGACTTCGAACGACTTCAACGCCGCTTGTTCGTGGACGCTGAAGCCACACTGACGGCGCATGGCCATCGAATCCGAATGGATCGCAGCGATCCGCACAATGGACAACTCGTCGTCGAGAAGGGCGCCAACCGGGCTCGCTTACCCTGGGCCAAGAACCAGCTCCTCTTCGCTCAGAAGTCCCATGACCTTGAAGGACTCGTCGTCTTCGCTGACAAGCTCAACCGCGTGTTCGTTCCGCAACAGGCCATTGACGTATTGCTACACGAAATGCCATAAAATGGCGCCGTGCAGCTCGTCAGTGGGCGTTCCGACTGCGAGCAATGGGGCGCCCAAGGCGCGCTAGCGGTAACAGTCTTGCCCGAATCAGCCGCAGCTTTGAGCTCGTCGTTGACCTGGAACGCGCTGAGCTCGCACGGGCGTCACTGTGGCCACTACCGCGACGCCGCATCAGTTGGTTGCCATTGGAAATGCGGCCAAGAGCACCCAACTCATCCGCAGCCATCCGCGAGCCTCTACCGATACTGCGAGTTTCATTCCTGCAATATGGCATGCAGGCGCTCGTCATCAAAGTACTGGTTTTGGCACTAACCTCGTCCGTGCCCTGCTCGGCGCCGCGAATTCGCTCAAACTCGAGCGCTCGAGGCGCATGAATTACACTGGACTTGCGGGAGCCGTCCCTTCACATTCCGCTGAGTAAAGGAACACCCATGCGCCTTCTTGCCGTCTTGACGTCTGCGATGATTGCCTCTCTCGGTCCGGTCGCCTGCAGCAGCGAAAACGGAACCCCTTCTGTATTACCCATGTCTCAAGGAGGCAGCACTACTGCGACGGGCCAAGGCGGCAACGGCCAAGGCGGCAACGTCACCACCACCACGACGCTCCCTTCCGGCGGCACCGCGACGGGTGGCGCCGTGGGTAGTGGCGGCACGACTTTGACGGGCGGCACGACTTCAACCGGCGGCGTTACCGCAAAGGGTGGCACGACTTCAACCGGCGGCGTTACCGCAAAGGGTGGCACGACTTCAACTGGCGGCGTTGCCGCAAAGGGCGGCACGACTTCAACTGGCGGCGCGACATCAACCGGTGGAGTGACAGCCAAGGGCGGCACGACCTCGACTGGCGGCGTAACTGCGACGGGTGGGGCCACGGGCTCGGGCGGCACCACCTCCACGACGACCAACCCACCAATTACCGGAAGCACCGGATTTACGACGCGGTACTGGGATTGCTGCAAGCCCTCCTGCTCCTGGACTACGGCGGTCCCGAGCTGTGCCAAGGACGGCACCACCAGGATCACCGATCGCAACGCCAAGAGCGGCTGCGACAGTGGCGGTTCTGCCTTCGAATGCTTCGATTTCTCGCCCTGGTACGACTCCGCCACCAATCTGTCCTACGGATTCGTCGCCCATAATGGCGTAAATTGCGGCGCCTGCTTCACTCTCCAGTTCACCGGCGAAGGTCACTATGGCGCTAATCCTGGGGCCACCGCCATCAAGGGCAAGCAGATGGTCGTGCAGGCCATCAATATCGGCGGCATCGACAGCAATCAGTTCGATATCTTGATTCCCGGTGGTGGCGTCGGCGCCATGACCGCGGGTTGCTCAGCGCAATGGGGCAACATCGATATTGGCAGCACGAGCGGCGGTTTTCTCACCGCTTGCAACAATGACGTGACCTGCGCCAAGAACAAATGCGCCACCGCCTTTGCGGGCAAGCCGGGTCTCTTGGCTGGGTGTGACTGGTTCTTTGGTTGGTTCGCCGGTGCGGACAATCCCAACATCGTCTACAAGCCGGTGACCTGTCCATCCCAGATCACGCAAAAGACCGGGGTCTCTGGCTAGTGGCGTGATTCAGTAGCATCAACGACCTACCGCTCTGGAGCTGAGGTCAGCGTTCCACCCACAACCGCGTCGCTGGCTGCTCGCCGACGGGCGGTCGCGGTTATGGGGTATTTCGAGCAGGGCGCGCTGCAATCGCCCGCTCACGTGATGCTGCGAACGTTGCAACAGCCTAAAATCAATCAGATTACCTGGAACCACCGACTGGACGACCCAAATATCCACCCGACGCCAGATCGGAGCCGGCAGCCGTGGCACCGAGTGCTAGGGTGGTCGCGCAGCAGCTTGAATCCCGCTTCGCTCCGAAGGAACGAGAATGTACCGAAGAAACAATGAAGCCGCCGAGCGCGCCAGAGAACGCAGACAGAAGGAAGACTCTGCCCCGCGCCTCGCCGCAGAGGTTCCGTCCCTTCGCACGATGCGCCTTACGGTGTCGTTTCGCCGCGGCGATACCATCGTGAGCGATGCAAGTTACGTACGTGTCGTCGTCGTAGGCTCGGCCCCATCGCTCTTCGAGATCAACTGTTCCGATACGTACTGCCAAGGCGGTGGCCATCAGGCAACCCAACAGATCCTCGAGGGGCTGAAAGCCAAAAAGAGCAAGTTCCAGGGCGAGGTTCCTTGTCGAGGCTCGGTAGGCTCGTCGGCGACTCGCTGCACGAGTGTGCTCGTGTACCAAGTAGAAGCCACCTACGAATAGTCACCTCGACCAGCTCGTTGTTGACTGCAATTGTCCGCCGCCGATACGGGATTTCTGATTCGACGCGGAAATTGCCTCAAGTCTTCGAATCACCCATGCCGGGAGCTAGGCGAGCGATGCTACGCTCCTGACGATGAAGTATCGAACGTTTGGCAGGTCCAACCATTCGGTGTCGGCACTTGGCTTCGGCGCCATGCGTCTACCTATGCGCGGCAAATTGGTCGATCGAGACAAAGCCCTGCCACTTCTACAGCGCGCCTACGAACTTGGCATCAACTACTTCGACACCGGCAAGCACTATTGTGAGCAGGACTCGGAGCGCACGGTCGGTGAGGCGCTCAAAGGTATGGACCGAAGCCGCGTCTATCTCTCGACCAAGTACGCCATGCAACGGCATACGGCCGATGACCTTCGCTCCAAATTCGAGCGGAGCCTTCGCGAGCTCGACCAAAGCTACATCGATTTCTACCATCTATGGGGTATTTCCTGGAAATCCTTCACCGAAGAACTCAGCATCCCTGGTGGGCCCGTAGATGCGATGGTGCGGTTGAAGGAAGAAGGAGCAATACGGCATCTGTCATTTTCTTTTCACTCCGATGCCGAAGACATCCCCAAACTCGTGAACACGGGCCTGTTCGATACGATGCTGTGTCAATACAATTTGCTCGACCGCTCCAACGAAAGCGGCATTCGCTTCGCTGCTGACAAGGGGCTTGGCGTTGCCATCATGGGACCCATTGGTGGAGGCCGCCTCGGTAACCCAAGTGATGTCGTATCGCGATTGCTCCCAGGCCAGTCGCGCGCAAGTTCTCCCGAACTCGCATTGCGCTTCGTCCTGTCAAATCCTGCAGTCTCGATCGCGCTGAGCGGCATGTCGACGCTGGCACAACTCGCGGAGAACGTCGAGACGGTGTCGCGCGACGAACATCTGACGCAGCAGGAACTAGAGGCAGTCAACCGCGCCGCGCTCGAAAACAAGCGCATGATGGATCTTTACTGCACAGGCTGCAAATACTGTGAGCCCTGTCCTGCGAACGTGAATATCTCCGAGGTATTCCGCACGATGAACTACCATGAGGTCTGGGACCTCAAGGCCTACGCCAAGTCCCAGTACGCCGAAATTGGCGAGAACCAATGGCTTCCGGGCCACCGCGCCGACGCCTGCACCGAATGCGGAGACTGCGAGACAAAGTGCCCGCAGCACATCCCAATCCGCGAACAGCTCAAGCAGTGCCATCGCATCTTGGGGCAGAATAGCTAGGCGCACCCCACACGCATGCTCCTTGCGTTGACTTCGAACTGCCGAACCAATTACATGGTACTGAAATGTCCCTTCGGTTCTGGCCAGCTCACTGCGCTCGACTCGGGTGGTTGCTCGTCAGCCTGACCACCCCGCACGCAACGTTCGCGGCGGATCCGCGGGAGCTCTACCGTGAAGGTTTGGAGCTGTATGACGAACGCCAGTACGAATCCGCCCTCGATAGATTCACCGAGTCGTACAGCGCACTAGCTTCGCCCAACTCGAAGCTCTATGTGGCCCGCTGCCTGCGTTCCATAGGTCGTACCGAAGAGGCCGTCGTTGCCTACGAGCAGGCGGCCCAATTGGCCAAAGAACGCAGCGCCGTGGAATCGAAATACACCCTAACCTACCAGAATGCCTTGCGAGAGCTCGCGGTATTGCGGCCCCCTCCGCCCGCTCAGCCGCGCTACGTTGTCGCCACCTGGACGGCGGCTGGTGTTGGCTTGGTCGGCGTTGCCTCATTCGGCGTCTTCGGAACCCTGGCCCGTTCGCGCTTCGATTCCCTCGAAACTCACTGCAATCCGCTGCCTTGTCCCGCATCGGAAACCGGCCACGCCGAATCTGGTCACGCCTATCAACGGATAGCCAACGTATCGTTGGCCATCGGAATCACCGGTGCCGTCACAGCTGTGACCCTGTATATCCTCGGACGCCCCGAGAGCCTACCCTACGGGCAACTGGAAGTAAGCCTCAATACAGTGCAATTCTCGGGAGCGTTCTAATGCCAATCCGGCTACATCAGTGGCTCATCCTGGCCATCGCGGCGTCGTCCTGCGGTTGTTCCTTCGATTGGGGTCGCTATACGGATCATCGAAGCGCCCGCGACCAGACCTGTGCTACCGGCGTCTCTGATGCCCGGCTCGCGCGCCTGGCACGCGGTATCGACATGTACGGCTGGTTAGCGGACACCACGGTTCCGTCCGACTTCGTTAGCGAAACCGAATTGAGTGAACTTCAACGCATTGGCGCCACGTTCGTTCGAGCGTCGTTCTTCGCACCGACCCTATTCGACCCGGACCAACCCGACACGTTGAATCAAGCCAACCTGGGCAAGTTCACCGAAGCCATCCAACGCGCGCGCGCCGCCCATTTGGGGATCCTGTTCGCTCCCTATTTCTCGGAAAACTTCAAAAGGCAGCTGGGCGATCCTTCGCTTAGCGGCACCGCGACGGACAGCCTGCTCCGTATGTGGACCGCGTTCGCCACTTGGCTAAAGTCGAGCGATCCAGACTGGGTGTTCATGGAATTGATGGGGGCGCCCGACTTCGTCGATAGTGCCGCATGGAACCAGATCCTGCTCAAGGTTGCCCCAAGGGTACGACAAGTCGCGCCGGAACACACCATCGTGGCCGATGGCAACTCTGGTAGTTTCCGCGTCAACTGGACTTCGATGACGGCCATGGCAAGTCTCGAACCGGTGCCCGACGATCGTAACATCGTCTACGGTTTCATCTTCTTCGACCCAGTGATCTTCACGCACCAGGGAGCCGACTGGCGCCCCGAGTGGCCCGAGCTCGCCGCCGTCAGCAACTTGCCGTATCCATCGAGCCCTTCGCTGATAGCCGACGCCTTGAACGGCATTACTGACGTCGCAGCTCGCGCAGACGTCGAGTCCTACGGACGAGAGTCATTCGGACCGGAACTACTCGGACTAGGACTCGACAAGGTTGCCGCCTGGTCTGCCGCGAATTGCGCGCGAGTGATGTGCGTAGAATTCGGCGCCGCCCGCACCAAGGCACCAGCGGATAGCGTGGCGCGCTGGATCCACGATGTGCGCACGCTGTTCGATTCCCATCGCATCGGTTGGTCGTACTGGAGCTACCGCGAGCGAATGGGGATCGCTGCGCCCCAACCGGGCCCAGTCGTCGATTTGCAGCTCGGAACGGCCCTCGGCCTTTCGCCTTAGCCTGCCCCCCCTCCTACTCCCCACAGGGACCGCTCCACCGCTACCTCAAGCAAACCAAGTAAACGTGCCGTTTCGCTCGCCGCGACGTGCACATTGCCGAAACCGAGACTCTCGCTTATTGAAACGATCCTTATACCCCATGCAAAAGAACAGTAACTTCGATTCGATTACCGAGGTGGCTTCCGACTCCGCCCGGTACAAGCGCGTGGCGATCCGCCAACAACCCAGGGTGAGCTGGACGGACGGCAAAGGTCCGCATACAGCGCTGTTATCGGGACGGGTTGGGGTGGGCTCTGCCCCGGGCAATGAGATTGAAATCGACGATGCGACTGTGTCGAGGATTCACGCGGAGCTCGAGCCTCGTGACGGCATCGTCTGGGTGCGTGACCTGGGCAGTCGCAACGGCTCTTTCGTCTCGAACGTACGAGTCGCCGAAGCCGAAGTACCTGACGGTGGCAGCGTCGTGGTCGGCCGAACCACGCTGCAGATCGAACGGCTTTATCAACCCACGGCGGTCGATCTCTGGCCCAGTCATCAGTTCGGTCAGCTCGTAGGGCGCAGCGTGGTGATGCGTGAACTCTTCGCTAGGCTGAAGCGCATTGCCAACCTCGACACGACTGTCCTTCTGCAGGGCGAAACCGGGACTGGCAAAGAGGTCGTTGCCGAAGCAATTCACTTGGCATCCTCACGGGCTGAACGTCCATTCGTCGTCATAGACTGCGCCGCACTTCCAGAAACGCTCCTCGAAGCCGAACTCTTTGGCCACACCAAAGGGGCCTTCACCGGCGCCACGACTGCCCGAGAAGGAGCGTTCCAAGAGGCCGAGGGTGGCACGGTCCTACTCGACGAAATCGGCGAACTTCCCCCAGAAATGCAGCCCAAGCTATTGCGCGCCGTGGAGACTCACAGCGTGCGTCGAGTTGGCGAATCTGCTTACCGCAAAATCGATGTGCGCATCATGGCGGCAACGAATCGTGACCTCAGGACCATGGTCAACGATGGCACGTTCAGGGAGGACCTCTACTTCCGACTGGCTGTCGTCCCGCTTGTGGTTCCAACTCTACGCCAACGACCCGATGACATCACGCTACTCGTTCAGCACTTCGCAGGGCCGCGCTTTGCCTCCACGTTGAGTCCCAGTCTACTTGCGGAGCTAGCGTCTCGGCCTTGGCCAGGCAATGTTCGAGAGCTGCGCAACTTCGTCGACCGCGTCACCGCCTTTGGCGAAAATGATGCTCTGGCACTCGCTTCGCCAACGTCCTGCGCTCCAAGTGACAAGGAGCTTCCACTGGTCTCGATCGATCTGCCATTCAAACTGCTGCGCGAACGCTGGCTCAATCACCTGGAACGCGACTACGTGGGGCAACTGCTCGAGCGACATGCGCGAAACATCTCAAGCGCCGCAACGGCAGCCGGGCTCGATCGGACCTACCTGCACCGCTTGATACGAAAGCACGGCTTGTAATGCAGCCCTAGCTAGGTTGGCTTGCGATTGCCTGCAACTCCCGGCAAACTGGCCAGAATGAGTCAGCAAACCGTCGACGCCATCCCTGGCACGCGAGCGCAAGGCTCGGTGTCGTGGCCGGTGATCGCCGGGTACGAACTGGTGAGCGAAATCGCCGCTGGCGGCATGGCTACCGTTTACTTGGCTCGACCAACGATCGGCCCTGCTGGCTCCGCGTTGGTGGCCCTCAAGTACTGTCATCCTCATCTCCGGCACGATCCTACGTTCGTTGCCATGTTCCTCGACGAGGCGCGCCTGGCGTCACTCATTCGACACCCCAACGTGGTTGCGACACTCGACGTCGGCAATGCCGAATCGCTCTACTTCGTGATGCAATACGTCGAGGGAGTCAGCCTTGCCGAGTGGCTTACTCATCTGGGCACCGTTGGTTCACGCATCGAGGTACCGCTGCTACTGCGTGTGGTCGTCGATGCGTTGGCGGGGCTCGCTGCTGCACATGCGCTCACGGATGGAAGGGGTAATACTCTGCGTCTGGTGCATCGCGACGTCTCGCCGCAGAACATCCTCGTTGGACTCGACGGAGTGTCGAAGATTAGCGATTTTGGTATCGCCAAAGCCGAATCCCGCGCCACTCGGACCCGCACAGGACAGGTCAAGGGCAAAACGGGCTACATGTCTCCCGAGCAAATCCTGCTGGAACCGCTCGACATGCGCGCCGATCTCTATGCTGTCGGCGTAATCCTGTGGGAAGCGCTCACTGGATGCCGACTATTTGACAGCGATTCTGACGCGGCAACCATCAATCTGGTCCTAAGCGGCAGGATCCCGACGCCTTCGAGCATTGCTGGTTCCGACTTCCGACTCGACGCAATAGTGCTGCAAGCGTTGGCGTTCGAACCGGAAAGACGCTTCACAGACGCAGCGGCGATGGCCCAGGCCATTTTCACGACCGGCATCGAGATTGCCACGACCGATAGCGTCGGCTCGAGCATTTCCGTGCTGTTTGGGGCAAAGCTGCAATCGCGCCGCTACGCTCAGCCAGCAAACGAAAGCCCGATTGCTCCACGCCAAAGATGGTACCATCTTCGCGCGCTGGTCTTACTTCTAGCGCTCACGGCACTGTGTCTGGGCGTCTTCGCGAGCGTCCTGCATTTGGTTGCATCGCGAACTGCTCATCCCTCAGCGCCAACTGCCTCTGCTTCGGTCTATACTCCGCCAACGGTCGCATCGACAAACGCTCCTCCAGAAGACGACCAGTCCGTCGCGAGCATTCAGCATACGCCATCCCCCTCGTCAGCTGCTTCGTCGCCGCTCCCAACCGTTCGCCCGTGGAAAACCAAATCGACAGCAGCATCCATGGCTGTGGCAACCTCGGGACAACCTACGCCAACGCCGCCGCATTCCAGCACACCAGCCGCAACGACTCCTCGCTATCGAGCCAGACCTTCGGAGTACCGACCGAACGACTTGTAGGGGAAATGCCGGCACGAACGTGCTGTGACAGCGCAATTCCCTCGGTCTTTTTCGCCAATTCTGGCGCCTTGCGTGCCGTGTTGCGAGGATTCTTGGCATCTTGGCTCGTGCGTCTGGGCACGCGCGTCAATGAATCTGCTCCAATCGTTTACAACCGCGTCAGAGACGGCTAACTTGCGTCTCGTGCCGGATCCTCTGCCCAGTCGGAGCTCCATGCCGAGCTTGAACCTCATCAGCCGTGACAGCAACCACGTGTTGTTGTCCTTTTCCAACGTGATGATTGTGCTGTGGAATGGCAGCCAAGCTCCAGAGGTCTGCAGGAACTTGTACGAATCAGGAATTGCCTTGGCGAACCAAATCGGTACAGGCAAGGTGGCCGTTGTTTCAGTCATCCAATACAGGGCAACACCACCGTCGCAGGAGTCGCGGGAAGCCCTCGGTCGCCTAATTGAGGATCCCAATCAGATCGTGCATCGGTCCGCGCTGGTGTATCCCCATGACGGATTCCTTGCCTCGATTGTTCGAAGTATCGTACTCACACTAATACAGCGCTCCTCGCATCGACGTTGCCACCAGGTATTTCAGCGAGTCGATAAGGCACTCGAATGGGTCACGGACGGCTTGCCAACCACTACCGGTCACCCCGTCGTTGTCACGACTCTGTTGCGACAACTCGAGAACTACGGCACATTGACCAAATCGGAAGTCGCGTAGCCCTCTGACAGGGCCAGAGACCATCGACAGATTCGTCGTCGCAGTCACCTGACCCAATGTGTCATTGGAACGAGCCGTTCACCAGAACCAAGCCCTGTGCTTACCGGAGCCCTTCTTGCCCGTGCAGGAACCGTGACCACCCTTGGCAGTGGAGCCGCCCGTGCTGGTCGCGCCCCCCTTGCTGCCACAAGAGGCGCCTCCCTTGTTGCTACCGGCCGCGCCTGCCTTGCCCGGACAACCGCCATTCGACGTGGTGGCGCCAAAGCCGCCATTCGACGTGGGCGCACCGCCTTGAGCCGTAGACGTGGTGGCGCCAGAGCCGCCTTCGGCTGTTGTAGACGTGGTGGCGCCAG
>CAYVXY010000011.1:36839-172963 GCA_964454965.1 uncultured Polyangiaceae bacterium
AGCCGTAGACGTGGTGGCGCCAGAGCCGCCTTCGGCCGTTGTGGACGTGGTGGCGCCAGAGCCGCCTTCAGCCGTTGTGGACGTGGTGACGCCAGAGCCGCCTTCGGCCGTTGTGGACGTGGTGACGCCAGAGCCGCCTTCAGCTGGTTCGTTCTCTGACCCAGCGGCGCCGGCAACGTCGCTGCCTTCACCGCCAAGCTCAGAGCCG
Organism: uncultured Polyangiaceae bacterium; assembly: GCA_964454965.1. GTDB lineage: Bacteria > Myxococcota_A > Polyangia > Polyangiales > Polyangiaceae > FEN-1139. The sequence goes on from CAYVXY010000011.1 coordinate 37,048, forward strand.
GCGCTCTGCATGGTTTCCTGCTGGCAAGCAGCGACCAACAGGCCTACTGCCGCAAAACTGGACATGAGTGATCGATAACCAGGCTTCATGGTCAAAATCCTCCACGACTTCGCGGGGCGTCGAACGTCACTCGAATGCTGGCTTCAAACATGCATCCGCTGTGGGCCCAACGACACCCAAGTGCTTCTACGCGACAGGGTTACCCTGTTTCGAGACGATTGCAACGGCGATTCTCACTCCTCGGTAAAATACAGCCCGCGATCCCGCCGAAGCGCGGCGTGTCAATTCACACGGACCGAAATTCCGAAAAAGCTCTAGGGACTTAGCCTCACATTGCCGCTCGGAACGACTGCCTTGGCAGAGCATCTACGCGCGGCCACCTCATCGAATGAGTCCCGAGCCGCCTCCAAAACCTGCCCTGACGGTCGATTGACGCGCACAGCCGAGCAAGGCGAGTTCCGGCAAAGCCTGCTGGTGAGCAATCCTGGCTATGCGACGCGATCGAGCCAAACTGCGGAACCGCAGCGATTGCTTGCTTCTCAGAGCAAATGACCGCAGAGCGCTCGAAGTCCGCCTGAGCGATTGCTGCAACAATCGACCTGTCGAGAGCATCGGATGATTATCATTGATCGCTCGAAGTTCGCTTCAACGTTCACCACTGCATCCACTTTCGAGCGAACCTCTGCAAATGTTCCATCGATCCGAAGATGACAAGGAAGGGTACAGCGACACAGTCCCGCATACGCGAGCCGTAGCCAGCGCAAACGGACTCGGCTGGACTGGGACTGTCGCACGCTCACACCGACTTGCGCCGGTAGCGCACATCAGATCTTGTGTCTACGGATCCGCCCCAAGAACCCTGTGGACCGGCTCTGCCCTCTAGGTGGCCCTTCCCTGCGAACCTTCGTTCACTGCCGCTCTTTCGCACCTTGTGGAGGCTGCACCCGAGGCGGTGATCGCGCCATGCTACCTGCGATGTGCACGAAGCAACAACGCGACGAAACCTCACCTCACCGGCCAAAAAGCTGAGAAGGCCCTCGGAGACAAGTGCAACGACCGCTGATCCATAGTTGCGTAGATTCGTGCGGTAGAACGGCGGCACGCTTTCGTGATAGGGTGGCGGCAATCTTGCGGGCACCTAGTAGCAAACTCAGACTTCGCTGTAGGGCGGCAGCGGCGGTCGCATCGGCCGGTGCGCTCCAATTCGCGTTGACGTTGCCCGCGAGTGCCGAAGAACCAATGCTTGTGCAGGAATGTCCGTCGCGCGAAGCAGTGGCTGTTGCTGTGCGCGGTCTATTGCGTCAGTCCCATGTCGAGCTCGGACATGTCGAAACAGCTATCGAGATCCGTGACATGGGCACGCGATACTCGGTCGCGATTCGAGGACGTAGCCGCGAGTACGACGATGAGCAACGCGACTGCCTTCGCCGCGCGCGAGTGGCCGGAGTCTTCGTAGCACTCACTATTGCTCCGCCCGACATCGCGTTGCCCGCTCTTGAGGAGGAACCAGCCCAACCGAGCGGGCCTCCCACGGCAACGATCCCACCGGCAGCGCCGGCTGCAACGGTTACGGCACCAACGCGGCCTGCCTCAAGCCCCGCACCTTGGCAGCTCGGAATCGAGCTTGGTGCGCTTGTTGCGGTGGCTCCTCGCAATGACTCCTCACTCTTGGCGCTGGGAGCGGAAGGGCGCGTCGTGGCGATGCGGCCCGGCTGGGGACTGACTCTCGGCGGCAGAGTTGCCACCGCAGATAATCTCATGCTTGGCTCGTCGCGGATCCGCCAATTGCGGTATCCGTTCGACCTCGGCCTGCGTTGGCAACGCGGGTACGCCTGGCTAAGGGGCTCAGTGGATCTCGGCACTTCGATCGCCGTGCTGCAGCTCCGCCAGATGAATTCGATGCCATCATCGAGCAGAACTCTTGTCGAGGTGGGCGTTCGAACGGCAGCCACCCTGATGGTCAGCCAGTCGCCCGTTATGCCATATGTCCGTGGATTTGCGGAGTTTTTCCCGTTCCCGCGTGAACTCGCTGTCGAGCCGCGTGGCAGCATCGGGTCAACCTCATCCATTTGGTTCGGCGCGGCAATCGGACTGGCCGGCTATTTCAATTGAAGCTTTCGCGAAGTTGCAGCCCTATGGCTCTTGAAGGATTGTTGAAGCCAAGTGCTCTCGCGCAAGAACAACAGGAGTTCGCCCGAGGCCGTGCCCGCGACTGCCGAGTACCAGCAGTTGCTAGATTTTGCCACGCTGTACGATGCCTGGTTTGACCACGTAGTGCGTTGGCTCCGCATCTTGCGCGCTCCCGATGCCGACATCGAGGATATCGCGCAGGAGGTGTTTCTCGTCGTGCGGCGCCGCCTCGGGGATTTCGACGGGAGAAACGTCGCTGGATGGCTACATCGGATCGCTAGTCGTCAAGTCGCTCAGCATCGCCGACGGCAATGGCTTAAGCTGGTGTTCTCGTCTCCACAAACGATCGATATCGACTCTCTGCCAAGCAAGACGCAACAGGGAGACGCCTACCTCGAGCTACAGGAAAAACAACACTTGCTCACGCATTTGCTCGAGCGAATGAGTGAGAAACGACGGGTCGTGTTCTTGCTCTTCGAGGTCGAAGGGTATTCGGGAGAGGAGATCGCCGACATCCTCGACGTGCCGATCAATACGGTCTGGACGCGCCTGTTTCACGCGCGCAAGGATTTCTTCAGCTTCCTCGCGCAGCACGAACGAACCACAAGGGGAGAACACCCATGAAACGGCTGAGTGACCGCAGCGAGCCGATGTCACCGATTGAAGCGGGGGCGATCTCGCTACTGCGTTCGGTGGAGCGCTACCAACCGCCACCGGGGCTAAAGCAGCGGGTCAGGGCCCGGCTGCTGGCCTCACGCTCTGCCGTACGCTTTCGGCTCATTCGGCCTGTTATTGCCGGTGCTTTCCTCCTTCTGGCTGCCGGAGCGAGCGCGGCCATTGGCGGGACTTGGGCAGTTCGACAGTACCTTGCGGCCAGAACCTCGACCACTGAGCTTGCCAAACAGAGTCAGCCTACGGTTGTTCCTGTCGAGCGAACACAGGGACCAAGCGTACGAGAGCCAGAGCCGTCCGCTATCTCTTCTGCGCTTGGATTGCCGGACTCCAATTCCTCGCCCACGGTCGTGGGATCGCTGCGCAATGCACGCAACAACGCGCGGGGCACTGCGAAAGCATCGGAACAGGCGAAGCCTCCAGAACCTGGCAAGCCGTCGGAGCAGGTGAAGTTGGTGTTCGATTCCATGCGCGCATTGCGCCGCGACGGCCAACCCGAGCGCGCCGCCAGACTCCTCGATGAATATCTCCGACGCTATCCGGGCGGTGCACTTGCCGAGGAGGCACTTGCATTGTCCATCGAAGCAGCCTCGATGCTCGGTGAACCGCGTGCCAAGGACCTGGCCAATCGCTATCTTGCCCGCTATCCGAATGGGCAGTTTCAAAAAGCTGCCGAGCGCGCGCGGACGCGATTTTCACCGTGAAGTGTCGCGCCGCTCAGACCATCTTGCCTTGGCTGTCGTGCGTCGTGTTGCTCTCATGCGGCACGACGGATCTTGGCCAAGGGCCCGAGTTTTTGTGGTGGACTGATAACGAATCTGGCGATCTTTCGGGTTGGACAGCCGACAAAGCCGGTTCAACTTGGGTAGCCGATGGCGCAAGCTTGATGCCGGTCAATTCGCCGGCACGCAGTGGACGCTTTTCGATTCGTTCGACGGTCGCACCCACGTCTTCGGCTAGCTCGGGGAGCCCTTCATCTGCACTGCTGTCGCGCAGCGGCATACTTCCAATCGAGGCGTTCTACAGTGCCTGGTTCTATGTTCCAGAGGCGGTCGCTTCGACGGAGTATTGGTTGTTCTTCAAGTTTCGCTCCCGCAGTAACGCCAACGTCGCATCCACGGCCGTCGAGCTCTGGGATCTCGACTTCATGTCGGACGGCGCCGCGGGAATGACCGTTCGCTTGTATCACCACGACAGCGGCGACGTGCCGGCGCTTGCCTCATGGAAGGTCCCACTGGGGCGCTGGTTTCAAGCCGAGGCGTTCCTTCGCGCTGCCAACGATCAGACCGGACGCCTCACCGTTTGGCTCGATGGCGCAAGAGTTTTCGACATCACCAATGAGGCCACTGTACCGAGCAGCTTCGTCGAATGGGGCGTTGGGGCTGCCACCGAGATCATCTCACCCAGCAGCGCAACCCTTTACCTCGACGACGCCGCCATCACCACAAAGCGGCTCGGTCCAGATTTCCCAGTGTTCTGGGGCGGTCAGTAGTCTGAACTAGAGCCCGACCCAGCCCGACGCAGCGACGGTTAGGCCGAGGGTGTAGCTGTTCGCTCCCATGTCGTATTTCAGGTTCCCCTCCTCGCGGCTGCCGGAAGCTGTCGGGATCCACAGAAACATGAACGCGGGATCGACACTGAACCCAGGCGTCAAGAAGAAGCGCACGCCGACGCGTGCCATGAGAGCAAGACCAGTCGCCGACGTACTAGTGTTCAATCGCGCTGCATTGCCGACGGGCTCTTCGGTCGATGCGTTGTGGTATTGGATCCCAACAGCGCCGCCAAAGAAGGGCCGAATGGACTGACCTGGCAGCAACATGTAATCCAGCTTCGGAGCGACAAGGAGATCGAACTGGGATACCGTCCCCTGATTTTCGGTGACACTCCTGGCTGTCACTTCCTGTTTTTGAGACCAGCCCCCAAGACCAACGATGCCACCTAGAACGAGTGAATCACCAAGTCCATAGCCACCTTCGATGTTCACCCCGCTGAGATTGGCAAAGCCCCAGCGTGTTGTTTTGTTAGCCGTGGTAACGTCGCCCCTCACGTCAGCGTACTGCACGGTACCGCTAGCATTGGTATACGTAACCACATCCGTACCGAGCGCCAGCTGGAGTGCTCCAGCAGTGGTTTGGGCCTGTGCCGTTCCCGACAAAAGGGAAATGACTCCAACAGAATAGAGAAAACCGAGCGCCTTGTGGTTCATGGTGACTCCTGCGATGCTACAAATGAAACGGTCATACTTAAGTCGATGCAACACTTCTACAACTGTCTGACCCAAACGTCGATACGGATCAGCACTATATCCTAGTGGACTTTTGGAGCAGGAACCTGAGATTTGGTACCAATTGGGCCCGCCGAACCCCACCCCCACGCAGTACTGTGCAAGCGAAGGCGAAATGGCTCGCTCAAGCCTTGGATGAAGAGCCAGACCAGCGCGGGGAAATGCCATTGGGCGATTGCTCTTCACTCCGATCGTCCGAAAAACCCTGCCGAGCGCGCTACCGCTATGGACGTTTGACGATCGTGGTCCTAACCGGAAATGCAGTAGCTCCGAGCGGCATCCCAATTTCGTCGGATTGGCCAACGAACTGAGCTTCACTGTGGCATCCAGAGAATGCGGTTTTTGGGGTAAGTTACACTGTCACCGATCCGGTACGCCCACCTCGAATGCAACTCTTCAGCGGCACGAAAAAATTCGGCCTAGCTGACTTTAGCCGATAGACGGTTCATCTTGGGAGTTGCTGACACGATTGCTGCTTCTCCGCTGCCGTCTACTCACAGATGGGTTTGTCGCAACGCTACCGAGCGTAGTTTGGGCTCTTGCACTCGCTGCTCATTGCCGATGATGAAGCGATTCAGCGCCGATCGCGCAGCCTGCTACTTAGCGCTTTGGTATTGGCACGGTGTCTTTGAGCGGTCCCATGAGGGAACCATGGATCCTGTCGTCGTGTCGTGCGCCATGTCGCCGCGTATCGTGAGCAACTGGTGGAACACCAGGCGGCAGACCCGACGCTCAGACACTCGTTCGCACCACCGCGTCCGGTTCGAACTCGTGTGTGCGCTACCTACACCTGCCTGCCTTGCGTCAACTCCTCGCACTTTACTCGATGTGCAGCATCCTACACAAGTTGGCTGCGCAACGTGGTTGCACGACTCGCGTACGCCGCGCAGTAGTAACGAACCGAAGCAGCGCCTGAAGCGAATCGGCCGAAAGCAGCAGCTCCCCCGCCGTGCACTACGCAGTAGAGGTTGGCACGGGAACTGCAGTGCACGCCTCTTTGGAGCGCCAAACCATGCGAAGTCCGATGCCGTCGCTGACGTATTACCCGCTGTGTTTCGGGGCCGCTTTGCTCACCGCGTGTAGTGCCGAAATGCCGAAGGAAGGCATCACCTCGACGGCTCAGGAAATCCGCGCTGGCACTGGAGCGCGGGGACAAGTCTACCTCGGCGTCGATCTACTCGTCACCGATGAAGAGCGCCGAGGGGTACCCTGTGGTCAGGGCAACGTCGACGTCACATTCGAAACCTCTCGCAACGGCACCGAGGGCCCCTGGGTGCTCGCGGACGAGCAGAGCCTCCAACTCAACTGCAATGATGGCAAAGGTGATCTCGCTTTGGTGGTGGACAATAGCGGTTCGCTCAACAATCAACTCGACCTGCTCAAGCAGGGCGCCACAGCAGTGGCGGAGCAGCTCTTGTACAGCGGCGGCCGCCTGTCGCTGGTGCGAGTAAGCACCGACGCTACCGTTGTCAGTCCGCTCACCAAGTCCACCGATGACTTCGACGCGGCCATCTCGGGCCTGAGGATCCACAACGGCTGGACAGCGCTCTGGGACGGCGTGCGCATGGGAAACGAGACTCTCGGTGCCGAGCTACCCAATGCGGTTCGTGATACTCAGCCAAGCGTTGCTGCCTTCTGCTCGACTGCCCGCAAACATGCCATCGTGCTGTTCACGGACGGTCAAGAGAACAACTCCGCCAATCAGCGATTCTGGAGCACGACGTACGCTGGCGACGGCATTGACACTCAGCTCACGGACCTAGAATCGCTGCGTGTCGCGGGCGTCACCACCCCCATCTATGCCATCGGCCTCGGCAAAGATGTCGATGCGCCAGCACTCGAATCATTGACGCGGGCCACTGGCGGGCGTTACATCAGCATCGACACCGTAGAACAGATCCCTGGCGTGCTCGAGATGATGGTCGAGTATTTCACGACCACTCATCGCGTTTGTACCGAACTTCCATCTCATCAGTGTGGACCGCTCGACGTACGAGTAACCTATCGCACCCGTGTCCAGGGTGTCGAGACCAGCGCAGTCAAGTTGGAACACCTGAATGTTCCCTGTGACGTAAGGGCGCAAGGTCGGGTAGCCACGATCCTACTGACCTTGGCAGAGAGCGAAACCACAAAGGCTACTCTCGATACACTCGTTGCCAACACTGTCAACTACGTCAGTCCGATAGACGCGCCTCGTGTGCTGTTCGTTCGGGACGACTTCCATCACGGAGAATACGACTCCGACACAGCAAGTCAGCATCAGGGTCTGCTCGAAGCTGGCTACACTACAGAATTTTTGGACGAGCCGCCCGCTGGACTCAGCTATGCCGCTCTGGCCAACTATGATGTGGTTTGGTTCTCAAACCCTGGATACCCAATCGACGACGCGACGACCGTCGCAGCCTTGCGTCAGTTCTCCGCCGAGGGCGGTGGGGTCGTGCTGCAAGGTGATGATATGTCGAGTGTCTACGGAAACTCGGAATCTATTGCGGATTTGACGCAGCTCGTACCGATTGACAATGGTGTCAAATACTGCGGCAAGACCATCGACAACAGTCGCGGCGGTCGCTATCGCGTCACCCTCGAAACCTTGGAGCATCCAATACTGCGCGGCATAGAGGGCACGTCGTTCCTCTACGGGGACGACATCGACACGGCAAGCCTACTTGACCCAGCAACCACGGTTCTAGCCTGGGCCACTGCCGACGGCGCAAAGGATTGCGCTCGGAAACCCGTCATCACGGCCTACACACCCAAGCCTCTCAAGTAGTTCGAGCGAGGTCTGTTCGTCCTGTGCCAGCCTATGACGAGCTGTTGCCGCTGCTATTCCCAGGGAACTGGGGGGGAGATGTCTCGACTCTCGTACAACCAGTCCTTGCCGAAGCCACCCTCGTAACCCTCGCCGATCCTCAACGAGAAGTCGCCGTTAAACATGGCGGGGTACCAGTCAGCACTGGCGCACCACATCGTCCAACTCATGCCGAGCTCTTCTACGAATTGTTTGAATGGCTCCGCGTAACCCGTGATCGTGCCGCGCACGTCCTTGTTCGTCGAGTCCTCTTGGAATCCCCATTCGGACATGAACACCGGATGCACGGCTTGAGCCTTTCTAATACCATTCAAGATGCTCGGTATTCCGAAATGGTAAGGGTAGACATGAGCAACGTAAGCTACGTCGGTTCCGTCTATTGGGCTCTCGACGGTGTCCCCCAACAGCTGACACCAAGACGGCGTTCCAACCAGCACTAGGTTCTTCGGTGCGGCGACTCTTACGATGTCGTACCAACGCTGCATGTCGGCCCGGACACCTGTCGCCGCGTCCGTCCAACCTCCGCTGCGATTAATGGGTTCATTGAACAGTTCAAATAGGACGTGGGAATCCGCGTCGCTAGCGAACCGAGGCGCCATGTCGCCCCAGAACTGGGCCGTTGTCGCCTGATTGGCGGTCGTGTCTCCAATGCCGTGCCAATCGATGATGACGTAGACGCCACGTTGGCGGCACCTGTCGACCACAGGCCGCAGCAACTGGTCGTAGAAGAATTGGTTGCTTGGATCGTAGGTGAAAGGACTGTTGGCGTTCTTCGAATCCGCGGGATATATGGCGAGCCGAATCACCGAGGTGTACCAACCAAGTGAGTTAGCCTGGTCATCGGTCTTGTCGGTGAGGCGATCGATCATGCCGAGCGCCTTGCCCGGGTAGGAATTCGTCGTCCCCAAGTCGACGGTGGAGATCCCTCGAAGAACGACGTTGCCGCCGCTCTCGTTCTTGATCTGATTTCCCTCAACGTGTAACCAAGGCAAGGCCCTCGGGGGCTCGACCTTGCCGCGATCAGACGGCTCGGTGTTTCCCCCAGCATCCACCTTCAATGACCTTGGGTACGCCACACTGCCGTTGTCACAGGCAACGGCAAGCACTAGTAGCGAAACCTTTCGAGATAAGTCGAGCCATCCGGAATGTGCGAGCGAGCGAGCGAACATGTTCAGCGTCTTCCTTCGTGCTAAATCGTTTTAGCAGAGGCGCGCGATTTGTCTTCGAAATGCCAGAACCCGCAGATTCGAGTTGGACCAAAACTGATCCATGCCGGACAACTCAGTACCAGCCGCGCCAAGAGCCAGTCGCCTGCCGCTACCTCCGTGGAGGCCAGGCCGCCTTCGCGCCTTCAGACCCGTACTTCGTTCGCCAAGCCTTGCCACTGGACGAAGCGCGCGAACTCGTCCTCGAAATTTGGGGTAAATACTGACTTCCCCAGCGCTGCGTCTATCTCGCGCCGGGGCCAGAAGCGCAACTCGTCCATTTCGAATGGTTCGAGGCGGAACGGCCCTTCGTGCAACAACCGAAAACTGTGTACCAGTTCGGTTTCGATCTCACTCCGCATTACATAGCGGTAGAGGTAGCTCAGTCGTGAGCGTTCGATTTGCACGCCAAGCTCCTCGGCGATTTCGCGCACGACAGCTGCATCGACGGGTTCGTCCACCCCCACGTGCCCACCAACCGAAGTGTCCCAACGCCCAGGCTGCACGTCCTTGTTCTGGCTCCGCAGCTGCAGCAGCAGCTCGCCGCTAGCGTTCTGGACCAGACAGTGAACGACAGGATGAACCAGCGTCGGATTTCGATGGACCTCCGAGCGCCGGGCATGACCAATGGTTTTACCGTCCCCGTCCACGAGCGGCACTAATTCGTCTTGCACCATGGTCCCACTCCCAGAATCGTCCGCGGCGGCACCAGGTACCGCCCGGATGGGTTAGTACCTCGACTCCTTGGAATCGAGGTACTAGCAATTCGGTGACGAGCTGACTCTTGGCCCAAAACCCTACGAAACTGGAGAGTACAGTTCTTAGGCGACTGGCTCACCAAACGAGCGCAGGAAGAGCTCGTGGATGGCCTGCTTTCCATCCTCCGACAAGCTTTGCGTGCCAACTCCCGCAAATGCTTCTGTGGTGATCGCGGGCGGTGGCGTCATCTCCCAACCGGTGCCGCTCCAGCGGAACCACGAGCGCCGCTCCTGATCGAAGACGAACAGCGGCTTCTTCCACAGTCTCGCCAACTCGACTCCCCAGCCAGTTCCGCCACGAACGGTGTTGTCGTCCTGAATGCGCCCGACCGCAAACACCTGAGTGGCATTCGTGATTTGGTGCCAGATGGTCTTAAGGACATTGCGAACCAGTGGAATGTCGGTCAGTTGGCGATTGAGCCGCTTTCCGGCGTAGACCAGGCTGAAGTCGCCCTGATTTAGCTCTTTCTCGGTCAGCACGACGACGCCACGTTGACGTTCGAGAATGCGATGGCCCTCGAAGCTGTAGTTGAGCTCGGGCATGCCCCAGCGCTCCGCGCAGGCCCCAAACTCGGCCTCCGCTCCACGACTTCCACCGGATATCAGCCGAAACCGCCGGGGATCGCGCGGACGCTCGGTCGTCGGGGGCACGTCTTCGTCTACGACACGCATCGTCGGTAGATCCAAACGCAAATGCAAATCTTCGAGGTCAGCGCTACCGTGATCTTTGAGCAAACGGAGGCGAACCACGTCGCCTTCGGATTCGAGATACACGATGACGTTGACGAAGTCTGCTATCCGATCGAGCGGCGCTGGAAGACTCCCCGAAGTCGCCACCACGGTGGTTGCCGACAACCACATCTCGGCATCGATGTCCTTAGCCAGGCTGGACAACGCTTTGAGGGCTTCGTCGGTCCCGCGCGCTAGATCGAACCCATCGATGATGAGCACATCCGGCTGAAATTGCGCGGTTTCGCGCGCGAACTTGACGACCTCTTGGATTCTACCAATCGGCGTACGACCTCCCCGTTGAGACAGCGGCGCGTCATCGCGGTCGCTGAGCAACGAGAAGATCATGCGATTGCGCTCGACGTCCAACATGGTCGCGTCGGAATCATCCATCTTGGACGAAGCGCAAAGGTCATGAAACACTTCGCTGTAGAACGTCCGCACGTGATCGACTGCATTTTCATGCGATATGTGCAGAACTTTGCGATCGCGCAGCAGATCGTCGAGCGCGATTTGGACCAGCACCGGGGTTTTTCCCATTCCCGGAACCGAAGCAACGATCCCTACGTTGCCTCGCCCGAGCCCGCCGTGCATCGACTTCTCGAAAACCCTCATCGGGCTTCGCTCGTTTACCTCTTTACGGTACATGGCTCGGTCTCCTCACTTCGCCTTCTTGGCCAGCTGCTCTTTCTTGTGTTTCTCGACGAGCTCTTCGGCCAGCGCGCTTGGCAGCGGCGCGTAGCGAGCGAACTCCATGGTGAACTCTGCTTTCCCCTGTGTAGCGGAACGCAGAGATGTCGAGAAGCCAAACATTTCGGAAAGTGGCACGTCAGCCTCGACGCGGGAGAACCCGTCCCCCTCGGTCGTGCCGATGATGATGCCGCGGCGCTGCATTAGCAGTCCCACCATGCCGCCCTGGAATACGCTCGGCCCTTCGACCACGGTCTTCATCAGTGGCTCGAGGATCTGCGGATGTGACTTCGGGTAGGATTCACGCCACGCACCCCTCGCCGCTTCCTGGAAAGCGATATCCGAGGAGTCTACAGCGTGGGACGCTCCGTCGTTGACGGTGACGGACACCCCAATGACCGGAGCGCCAACGAGCGCTCCCTTGGCCAACATCGACTGGAATCCCTTGTCGACTGCAGCCATGTACTCTCGAGGAATGGACCCACCGACGACCTGGTCGTCGAATCGATAGGGGGCCTCCGTCCAAGGCTCCAGGTAGCCGGTAACCCGACCGAACTGACCCGAACCACCCGTCTGCTTCTTGTGAGTGTAGCTGAACTCGACGCGACGGGTGATGGTCTCGCGGTATGCGACGCGCGGCGGACTGGTGACGACCTCGGCCTGGTACTCGCGCTTCATGCGCTCGACATAGACGTCGAGATGCAATTCGCCCATGCCGCTGATCACCGTCTCGCCGGACTCGGGATCGGCACCGACGCGGAAGGTCGGATCTTCCTTGGTGAAGCGGCGCAATGCCTTCGACATGTTGTTCTGCGCCTTGTTGTCCTTCGGCGTGACGGTCAGACTGATGACCGGCTCAGGCACGAACATGGACGACATGGCGAAATTCACCTTGCCGTCGGTGAAGGTGTCTCCCGAATTGCAGTCAACGCCGAACATCGCCACGATGTCACCACAGCGTGAATCGTCGATCTCTTCCATCTCGTCGGCATGCATGCGGACGAGACGTCCCACTTTGTGGCGTTTGCCCGTGCGGGTATTGGTGATTTCAATCCCCTTGGACAGCGTACCCTGATAGACGCGCAGGTAGCTCAGCTGCCCATACCGGCCGTCCTCCAACTTGAACGCCAGCATCACGAGTGGCTTGTCTGGATCGCTCTCCATCACAACTTCGGCTTCGTCCTTGTCGAGGTCGACGCCACGGTTCACCACGTCACCCGGGTGCGGCAGGTAGGCATTGACGGCATCCAGAAGCAGCTGGACCCCGCGGTTCTTGTAGGCAGAGCCCATCATCACTGGCGCCACTTTCAGCGCGATGGTGGACTTGCGCAGCGCGGCAACGATGATTTCCTCGGTGACACGCTCCTCGAGAATCGCTTCCGTGAGTTCATCGGAGAACATCGAAAGCGCATCGAGCATTTCCTCTCGAGCGGCCGCGGTTGCCTCAACCATGTCGGCTGGGACTGGTCCTTCGACAATGGTTTCACCATTCGCGCCTTCGTGGCGATAGGCTTTTTGGCGAATGAGATCGACTACCCCCTCGAACTTGTCCTCGAGGCCGATCGGCAGCTGTATGAGAACGGGATTGAGCTTCAGCTTCTCGCGCAGCTGCTCCTTGACCCGCAATGGGTTAGCGCCCGAACGATCACATTTGTTAACGAACGCGATCCGCGGCACCCCGTAGCGTCGCATCTGACGATCCACGGTGAGTGACTGCGACTGAACGCCTGCCACTGCGCACAACACGAGGACCGCGCCGTCGAGAACACGCAGGGCACGTTCCACCTCGATGGTAAAATCGACGTGGCCGGGCGTATCGATGATGTTGATGTGATGCCCGTCCCAAACACAGTGCGTCGCGGCACTCTGAATGGTGATCCCGCGCTCGCGCTCGAGGTCCATCGAATCCATGGTCGCGCCCACGCCGTCTTTGCCTTTGACGTCATGGATCGCGTGGATCCGCTTAGTATAAAACAACATTCGCTCAGTCAGGGTGGTCTTACCTGAATCGATATGAGCGCTGATTCCAATATTTCGCGTTTTCGCCAGTTCGGTGATCACGACTGCACCATACATGCCCGCCGCGCACCGTCGTCCGGGGATCCTGACGAGAAGGAGCGTGGCTCGGTTGAGTTGGCGCGCGAGTTAGTGTGCCGAGCGAGTTCGCGCCAGGGAAATCTCATCGGCCTGCCGTCCACGCTTCGCCCGTGGCACCATGGTTTGACACGCAGTTGCACCCTCTCGATGCGGGACGAGATGACCGTCAATGTGCTAGATTCGTACGGATTCTGCGCGCTGGTTCATCGATCGGCCAATCCAAGGACAAACGGCCGGATCGCACCCGACCATGACGTCGCGGGACTGTCAATCCGGGCGCTTGTTCAGTGTCGCTGAACGGGGAATCAACAGTTGCGCTCGTCGTTGCGCGGCGGATAGAATCCTCTCGGCTGTCAATTAGGGGCAACCCTACCCCCGCACCTAGGAGCACATCCGTTAGGTGACGTCTGGGGTCATTTTCTCGTACCGCCAACGGACCATACGACCGGCATCGTGACACCATCATAATTGCATGCCTATCCCACTCGACCATACCGGACCGTCGTCGGCAGCACCGGTTTCGTCCGTCCGGCGCAAGGCTGGCTGGGCTCGCGCTGAGGGTTCGATGCGTTATGCTGATCGGGTGACGTTGCTCGACCGCCTTTACCAGCTTGGCTATCGCCTCGGCTATCAGCTCGTACGCCTGTTCTGGATGTTGCTCCGCCCGACGACGCATGGGGCGCTCGTGGTCGTATGGAAGCAGGGCTCGCTCTTGCTCGTTCGCAATTCCTACGTGCCGTACTACAGCCCACCTGGCGGCTACGTTCGGGGTGGTGAAACGGCGAAACTTGCCGCCGTGCGCGAACTCGCAGAGGAGACTGGTTTGAGTGTGCAGCCCGAGCAACTCACCCTCTGCCACGAAGAAACGCACGACTGGGAGTTTCGACGTGACCACGTAACCATGTACGATTTCGAAGTGGCAGAACCAATCGTTGTTCACGTTGACCATCGCGAGGTGGTCGCGGCGGGCTTCTATGCTCCCGAAGAGGCGCTGACGCTCAACCTGTTTCCGCCAATGCGGCGTCGCCTGGAAAAGTACCTCGCCGAACGAACGAACGCGGCGGCGGGGTAGTTCGCCGATCGCTGGCAGTTCGTTTCTTTTTGTCTGGTCGGCGAAACTACGATGGCCTCTCGATTTCGGTATTTCATCGCAGTAAGCCCAGGGCTCGAGTCACTGCTACTCGAGGAAACTCGACGCCTCGGTCTTGTGGGCAGCGTGACGCCCGGTGGCGTCGAGTGCGCCGGTCCCATCGAGGCGCTGTGGACCCTTCACCACCGCAGCCGATTGGCCGAATCCGTGCGGCTGAGACTCCGCCCATTCCGCGCGACGAGCTTCGAGGAGCTCGAGCATGGGCTTCGTCGCCTGCCTTGGCACGCCTATCTGAAGCCCGGTTCTGCGTTCGGTATTTCAGTTACCTGTCAGGGTTCTCGACTCTACCACACCGATGCCATTGCCGAACGCATACGCCACTGCATCGAAGTTGGGTGGACTTTGGCAGTACCTTCGACCCCCACCATCACATCCAGCAAGCAACCACCATCGGCGACTCCGACAGATCAGAAACTCTTCGTCCGAGTGAAAGGTGACTTCGTCCAGATAAGTATCGGTGCCTCTGGCGAACGGCTGCATCGTCGCGGGTACCGCACTCATGTCGGCGAGGCTCCACTCCGAGAAACCCTCGCAGCGGCAACGATTGAGCTGCTCTTGACACTGGCACCGGGACGAAGCGTGACCATGCTCTGGGATCCCTGCTGCGGCAGCGGCACCTTGCTCGCGGAATGGTTGCTGCGCCAATCGGGCAGAGCGCTAGTGACGATGCGCCATTTTGCGTTCGAGCAATGGCCCGTCCATGATCCGGTGGCCTACGCAGCTTGGTTGGACGAATCACGAGAGTGCAGCCCATCAAACGTCCCATGTCACGCGTATGGCAGCGACCACGATGCGCGAGTCATCGCGGCCGCTCAGCACAACCTAGAGCGAGCGGGCGTTTCTGACCTGTGCGACCTGTTTCCTCAGGATTTTCGCGAAGCTGAACCGCGGATCCCCAAGAATTCGGCGGTGGTTGCAAACCTCCCCTACGGCGTTCGTTTGCAGGACCGCAAGTCTGCCGCTCGAATTCTCCTCGCGCTCGATCAATTGCTGCAGAAGCGCTCCGATTTGAGGCCGGCGCTAGTGCTTACTACCTCAGCACCACCCAACGAAAAGGCACAGCGCTGGCAACGGCTCGCGGAATTTGCCAATGGCGGACTGCGAGTGACAGCGTGGGCGCTCAAAGCGCCCATGCCGCGCTCACCGCATTGTGCAACAGTTGAACCACCAGCGGATTGTGCGCAAGAACCGGCCTAGCCCGTCCCTTCGCGACGGCAATCTCGGTAGGAACCAATGCAAATTCCAGATGCAATGGTCCAGGCATGCCTACAAAAACGCGCGAGGTAGGTTTGCGCATCCCGGCGCTGTCATCTAGTGTAAGCCTTCATCTTCGGAGGTCTCGTGCGTTACGCCCCATGGCTTTGCTGGTTCGGCCTTACCCTCACGTTCATCGCCTGTGATACCGGAAGCGGCTCGGGGCCGTCCTGTCCAGCAGGACATGAAGCTTGCGGCAGCACTTGCGTTCCGGCCGGCAGCTGCATGGCGAATCGCGGTGGTGCGACTGGCTCTGGAGGAGCTACGGCCACGATTGTGGATCCCGGACCCTTCAGCAACCCTGACTGCACAGACACTGCAACAGCAAGCAGTACGCTGTCGGGTCGCTACGACACAGCAGTCATCCCTGCGCCGAGCAATCAGAAGACCTATCTTCTCTCGACGAATTGGTGGAGCAAGTTCGATGGACAGACCGTAACGTATCAGGGACTCTCGTTTACGCTCGGCAATTCCAAGGGCGTCGCTGCAACGAACAACGATCCGATCGGATTTCCCACTCTATACATCGGCAGCTACCAGAACCGTGTCACAGCCGGAAGCAATCTTCCCAAGCAGGTTTCCTCGCTAACGACTGTGCCAACGGTCCTGTCCACGAATGCGGCAGACCTGGGGCGTGATGAGTACAATGCCACCTATGATGTTTGGTTCACCCCAACCAGCAGCCCACTGACTTCGCAAGTGGCACCGCCAGCTGGGGGAGCGTACCTCATGGTGTGGTTGTTCAAACCGACGATGCGGCAACCTCGCGGCACCATCAAAGCGTCCGGCCAATCCATTGCCGGGATCGATGGAACTACCTGGGACGTCTGGGTCGACCCCTCGAATCCACTCTGCATTTCCTACGTCGCTACGTCACCCCTCAATGGGCTCTCGTTCGACCTAAATGCCTTCATCCAGGATTCCGTAACGAAGAAATTCGGCATCACGAGCAACATGTATCTCAGCATCATCTTCGCCGGATTCGAGGTCTGGGCAAAGGGCGACGGTCTACAGTTGAAGAATTTCTGTGCGCAGGTGAACTAGGCTGCGCCAGCGCAGGGCCGCCCGCTATTCCCCATCACACGTGGCAGTCTCAAGGTCTAGCCACGCTCGCTCACCGCAAGTCAGCGTGACCTGGTCGGCGAGCATGAGCGATGATAGCTCGGAAACCGAAAGCGGCCCGACCAAAGCTACGGTTGGTGCGTCCAGCGAAAGCACATAAGCGACCGCGAGCTGACCAGGCGTACTGCCGTGCCGCTCTGCCAACGCGAGCAAACGCTGACGCTTCTCGAGATTCTCCGGACTGTAGTACACGCGAATGAGCTCCGCTAGGTAGGCCGTATCGGCGACGGGTTCCTTGGCAAAGAATCCTCGGCATTGCGTTGACCATCCGAACACGGCCACCTGCTGCTCCTTGTACCAGCGCAGATCGTCTGGTGTCGCGTGGGTGCAGCCCCTCCACCATGCCTCACGGGGCGTGGCTAGTCCGAGATGGGGACTCGACGCGCAGAATCCTCGCATTGCCGCTGCCGCCGCATACCGATTGGCTTCGGCGATGCGTACAGTCGACCAATTCGAACCTCCAAACGCGTGGATGTGCCCTGCATCTGCCGCCTCGTTGAGCACACCAACGAGTTCCGAAACGGGCACCGATGGGTCATCGCGATGCAGTAGGTAGATGTCAATTTTGTCGATCTGAAGACGATCGAGACTGCGCTGGATGGCAGCTCGGATGTTGTCCGGGCGAACCAGGTGAGGCTCAACACACCCCTTGGTCACAATGCAGGCATCCGCTCGTCTGCCACAGTGGCGGAAGTAGTTGCCAATGGCGGACTCAGACTGGCCGCCGCCGTAGACTTCCGCCGTGTCTAGCAGGTTTCCCCCGCCGTCCAGATAGGTGTCGAGGATGGCGCAGCTTTCCGCTTCACGTTCCGGGCTCATCCGCATGCAGCCAAGACCAATGCGACTGAGCGATTGGGACAGCCCTGGGAGTTGCAGCTGTTTCATGGAAGAACCACGTTTTTGAATACCTGGTCGTGGCACCGGGTCAAGAGCAGACGGCTCGAGCTACGGTTTTCTGCCTGATTTTGCACGAATCACCTCGGGCTTCGTGGGCGGCTGTTCGTCCTACCTCGACGTTGTCGTGGAGGAAACTCCGCTTCGACCAGAGCCGCCCTTCGACGAACATATGATGAGTCGAAGTCGTATGGACCACTCCGAACACGCAAGAATGCCCCCAATGGGCAGCGTCCTTGGCGGCATTCCGGCTGGCGACCTGGCGCGCACTCGCGTCTCGCCACGCCACCCGACGACCTTCGGTCTACATCAAACCCATACAAGTATAAAATGCATCCGACTCAGCCAGGCACAAGCCATCTGCGGGCTGGGGATCGGCACTGTAGATCGAGCATTGCCAATTGGCTGCACTTGGGGCGATGCCAGCAAGGCAGGTGTTGTAGCTGGCAAAATCCACCTTGCAGCCAAATGCGTCGGCTTCCGTGAAGCTCGCAATGCAGTTGGCAACGCATTCGTCTTGACGAGTTCGCGGATTGAGATTCGGACATGCCGCCATCGCCAATTGCGGGCGACAGGAGGCTTCACACTGCACATGGAGACTGCTTGCTGCGCAACGCGGCGAGCTGGAATTCACGTTAATCGTGGTAGTAGGGCTGTTCGTTGGGCTCAGCTTATACGTAAGCGTCTGCGTCTTGGCGAAATTGACACTGAACGCCCAGGCGCGGCTGCCATTCTTACCATTGTAGAATAGCGAGGGGCGCACACCTTTCGTGTCCAATGCCAGAACATTCGCGCTACCGTACGGCACGGTCACGTTGACGCCATTGTTGTTCGTATAACCGAAATGCGCACGCAAACTACCATCGGGGTTCGCAGTGACGCATTCGAGACGAGGAACGACCGTTGCCTGCCCACCCTTCTGGTACGCGAGATCGAGGAAAGGAAGGTACGGATCGATTCTGGTCATGACGCTGTAGTCCTTGCACCAGAGTCCAGTCCAAAAGCCAACGCCCGCGATGTAGTCTTGCCCCCATTGATTGACGAGCATTGGACCACCGCCGTCACCGGCGCAGCGACTGCCGTCGGTCGCACCACTGTCAATTAGATGAATCCAATGTGACCGCACCGTGGCATCGAGTAGCCCAGGATTCGGATCATTGACGTCGTACAACGACGATGACGGTGTGCCACTGATAGTCATTGTGGCAGTGCGTTTCACGCCTAGTCCAGAGTGCAGGCTAATGTCGGCACTGAGCGCGGCATCCGCTCCCCAACCGAGAACGGTCGTCTTCTTGCCAACGAAACTTGAGTCGATGTTGTTGCGATAGAGGGGCAGCGGATCGAACGGGAGCTTCCGGTCGAGATAGATTACACCGACGTTTCCATCGTTCGTCGTGGAATTGAACGTGCAGTGGCGTTCCCAAGAATCTGCCCGCGCCCATACAGAAGCGAGGCCAGGCGCGGGGATATCGGGCAGCTGCGCCACGTCCGTTTCGTAGTTGCTGCCATAGTACACGAAGAGGTTGTTTGGAACGAGCATGTCACTGAGACAACTCGCCGCCGTGAGGACCACGCGCGGAGCAAAATAGGTACCAGAACATCGGGTCACGCGACCGTCGTAGCGCCAGCCCTCGATCATCACGACGTACTTGCGACCTGTCTCGACGCTGCCACCAACTATTGCGGATTCGGCCGTTCCGACGCCGGGACTAACATCGTTACCGACGCCCTCGCCAGTCTCACCGCAGCCAACAACGCCCCAAAGTGCCCACGCACAGAACCCGATTGCTCGTTTCATTCGGAACTTCCTTTCCACGGCGCCGGCCGTCAAACGGACACTCACAGCAACATTGCCCAATCGTGTCGGAGGCCATGCCTCTTCATCGCCGGCTGCGCGCGAACATGCGAAATGAGTAGCGGCGCGTCAAGCACTTCGCCGCCCGCCAGGGGTCCGAACAAGCACACCTTAGGTACTTCAGTGTGGAAAGACAGTGGATTTCCCTTGAGTCGCAGCATTGAAATGCGTTTTCTGACTAGCGGTAGAAATCACGATCGCCAGGCGGTCAGCCCGTCTCAGTTATCCAACACGAGCGAACGAGAACGCCCCGCCTCTCCCTTGGAAGGGTCGCTTGTTCGGAAGCGGCGGAGCAAACGAGCTCGCCCCTCCGTCGTCCAAACAGCGCGGCCCGCCCCCGAACCTCGGTTCGAAATGGCCAAGTCCAATTGACCAAACCTCGACGCCTTTGCGCGAAGTCGCAACAACCCCTTCCATTCGCAAGCGGGCGATTCTCTGGACGAAAGCGCGCAACTGACCAGCAGGCCCACGGTAGTGATCGACGGTACTTGGTCACGGATGATAGCGTCGAGTTCGTGTCTTCTGACGTCATTCCGACGCTGGACCAAAGCAACGCCGCGAGCGCCTCCGCGAAGTTTACCGTCATCGAAGGCCGCGCCAAAGGCCGCCGCTACAAAGTCACCAAGACCGCCACCATTGGTCGTTCTCCCGAAGCAACCATCATGTTGGAGGATCCCGAAGTCTCGCGACTTCACGCTAGGGTTGCCCGCAACTCCGCAGGCGCCTTCGAAATAGCGGACGCGAACAGTCGCAATGGCACATTCGTCAACGGCCAACGCCTCAGCGCCGCGCAGACGCTCGCCTATGGCGACAAGGTCCGCGTCGGTCCCAACACGGTCCTCGAGTACTACGGCTTCGATGCCGTAGAAGAACAGATTATCCAACGTGAGCGCTTCGAAGCAATCGGTCGCTTGAGTATCGGCATCGCGCACGACTTGAACAACGTACTGGCTGCCCTCGATGCTGGCACCTCCTTTCTTCGTGAACTTCCGAAGACTGCGACAATGGACCAACCGGACATCCGCGAATGCCTGGCTGATATGAGCGTGGCGTCAATCCGCGCAGCAGAGCTGACGCGCGCCATCCTCTCATTCGTGCGCGGAGGCAGTCACGACCACCAACCGGTCGACATCTCAAACCTCGCCCTCGAGGTGAGCCGGATGCTGCGCTACACTCTCGACCGCAACATCGTTCTCGTCCCCAAGGTGGTTCCTGGGCTTTTCGTGCAGGGGAGCCGCAGCGAATTGCACCAAGCCCTGCTCAACCTCTGCCTAAACGCCCGCGATGCCATGCCAACGGGTGGAACGCTCATCCTTCGAGCGGAGCGCCTGCCAAAGACCGCGAATGGTGCTGCTGTTCTCCTCGCTCAGCCCACTGTGGTCGTTTCGATTCGCGACTCGGGCGTCGGCATGGACGCTGCGACTCAAGCCCGCATCTTCGAACCCTTCTTCACTACCAAACGCGAAGGCCGAGGCTACGGCCTCGGGCTTGCAACAGTCCACGAAATCGCCACCATGCACGGCGGCCAAGTCACCGTGGAAAGTACCTTGGGCGTGGGGACCGAGTTCGCGCTTTTCCTGCCCGCCTTGATGCAAGACCCTTCGGAACCCGTCGCACAGGATCAGTGCAATCCCATCGCAACATTGCGGCCCCCGGACGTCTACTCGGTCCTGCTGGTAGACGACGAAGAGATAGTCCGACGCAGCGTGGCACGTCGCATGCGTCAGATTGGGTTCGAGGTCATCGAGGCCAAGAGCGGCATCGAGGCCATTCGTCTCATCCAACTGCATCCCGTCGATCTGGTACTCCTCGATATCGACATGCCCGAACTCGATGGGGAACAGACCTTCGAGCAGTTGCGCAGGCTCGAAACCGCCGTCCGGGTCGCCTTCATGTCCGGCTACACGGATCCAACTCGATCCATTCGACTGAAGGCGCTCGGAGCAGTCGCCGTGCTGGAAAAGCCATGCAGCCTGGACGCTCTACTTGCTGTAGCCCAGAGTGCGACTTTGGAGGATGCCACCGAACAAACCGATGACGACTTCGAATCACTGACACGTCCAGTGTAGTCGACGGCAGCACGTCGCAATTCTTCTCCGCACGTGCCCAGCAATCGGAACTCTCCGGACCATTAGTCGCAGAAATGGCGAGGGCTGATGATACCGCCTGCTTTGTCATCGCGCCAAGCTAAACGTCTCTTAGAACGCTCCCCAAACGCCAGCCTGTGTTCCGACTACTCCAACGGCAACGGTTGGCTCGCTCCTCGAACCGCTCAGCAACAGATAGCCGCCAACGCCTATGAGCGCCACGGCAACTCCGCCCGCAACATAGGAAACTGTGCGGTAACTACGAAACGAGTCGATGTCTCGGGCACTGTCTGCTGGGCACCCAGGATCACAGATAGCGTCCAGACGCGATTTTTTGTCGAGGGCTGCCTTGCCTGTCATCGCGGACACCACAAGCGCCGCAGCCCCCCCCCCAACTGCTGACCAACCCCAGACCGGTCGCGGTCCCGGCACGGCAGACGCAGCCGGCAGCGGAGCCGCCAGGACTGCAGGCGCAGGCTCAACGAAATCATCCAGCGCAATCTCAAGCACCACCCGTTCCTTTTCGGCAAGATAGACTCGACGCGTCACCGCCTCATGTTTTGGCGCCTTCACCACTACGTTGTGGTCCCCAGGATCCGCTGGAAAATCGACATCGAGCAAGACGGCAGGCAGAGCCTTGCCATCGATCACTACCGAGATGCCCTTGGGCGTAACTCCACCCTGTCGAACTTGGACGGACAGGTGCGGAATTCGCTGACGCAATTGGTCACCTTCTATCGTCGCATCACGCACCGCAACACGATAGGCTTCGGGCGCATCCTCTGGTAGCGACATGCGTTGCGTTTCCTCGTAGCGGTCGAGAGCCTCGAGATAGCGTCCCAAATGCTGGAGAGTCCGGGCCTGGAGCACGGAAATGCTCGGTGCAGGATGCAGGGTATTGGCGCGAGAAAGACAATCGAGCGCTGCCACGTAGTCACCACGTTCGAATGCTTCGGCGCCCTGCGTGGCAAGCTCGCGTGCCGTCGTGCGCGTCGTGACATCGAGAGGTTGCGCCGCCACGAAGGCATTTACCGACGTGGTCAAACAAAGCGACAGCATTGTTGACACCCAACGGGTGCCTAGACGACGCGATTTCGATAGTGCTCTAGAATCCAAAATCATGGCGTTTCTTCGTGGCCTTCTGGCCCGTCTTCTGCCCGTTACTCGTCGGGAAAGCACTGGCCTTGGCCTTCACTGCAACTCCGTTAGGTAGGCGACTGCTCTGCTCGCGCGTGCTCGACGTAGCCGACGTCGCTTCCGCAGACTCCGTTACGCGCGGCAATTCCTCAGCTGATATTCCACGCTGCGCCGAGCCAACTTCGGCCGCAGCCAAATGCGACGATTTCGTCTCGGTCGTGTTGCCAGGGGTGGCGGTCGGGGTAGCCCTCGTGGCTTCGGTCTTGCTCAAGAGCGAAGCCACAACTAGTCCGCCAGACAGTGCACCGGCAATGGCCGCTACGGCAACGACCAATCGCCGCCGCCCGGAACCCAGATAGCTGCGCAGGCTCGGGCGCAGGCTGAGGCGACGCTCCTCGGTAGTCGCAGTTCGCGAATAGCGATGCTTGGCCGCAGAAACGACAGCACTCGTCGGCGGTTGCGTTGCAATGGTCTCAACCCGAATCGTCGAGGTTGCACCATCGAGCCAAACGGCACGAATCGAGTTTCCGCAGATGTCTTCCTTGATCCCGTGCTCGTAGAGCCACAAGGCCAGCGCTTCGCCGAACTCCGCCATCGATGACCACCGGAGATCTCGGTCCCGCGCCAGGCCACGCGACACGACCTGCCACAACGACGCGTCTCCTTCCGCGTGTTCGGTGATCGGTTGCGCGTCATCATGAATGATGGCCTGCATCAGTGCGTTGTAATTAGCCTTGCGATGCGGGACGGTGCCGGTAACCATTTCGTACAACACGACAGCAAGCGACCAGACGTCTGTCCGTTCATCGACATCATCCGCGCCGACAGCTTGCTCGGGTGACATGTACTCAGGACTCCCGAGAACTACACCTATCTGTGTCAATCGTCCGTCGAGGTTGGCCGGTCCGACCTTGGCAATTCCGAAGTCCAGAAGCTTCGGCTGAAGCCTTCCCAATGGGTCCATTGCCAAGAAGATGTTGTCCGGCTTGATGTCACGGTGAACGATGGTGCGATCATGAGCCAATCGAAGTCCGTCAGCGACCGGCAACAGCATTTGTACCGCACGGATCGCCGATATGTGACCCTCTCGCGCTATGGCCACACTCAGCGTCTCGCCCTGAACCAACTCCATAACGATGTACGGATCGCCTCGACTAGTCCAACCGAAGTCAAAGACGCGTACCAAAGCGGGATGTCCGAGTCGTGCCGCCGCGTGGGCTTCTCTTGCCATGCGCGAAGCAATTGCCGGCCCGGCAGCGCTGGCGCGGATGAGCTTGACGGCAACCTCGACGCCCAATGCCAAAGCTTCACCGACCCACACCACACCCATTCCACCGCGTCCCAGCTCTCGCACCAATCGGTAGCGATCACCGATCACCTCTCCTGCCAAATACGGGTTCAATTCGGGTGCCGCGCTAGCGTGGTCGGAACGCCCAGCACTATCGGAATTGGCGGAAGCCGTTTCGGCCGCGAGACGCGGGTATTTGCGAGACCAACTGGTGCTCATCGGTATGGGTCACGCACGGAACGTTGCTGGTACGCCTTCAGTACGGGCGATGGGCGCCGTACTGAAGGCGTACCAATGAGTAAGGATAGCTGCAATTGTCCCTACTCTGAAGCCGTTATCCTGTTTTCCACTCCAAGAAACGCGTTCACTGGATCACAGTGTGCGCGTCCGGCGCAGATCTCACGACTAGCCAGGTGGATGTGTCTTGAGTCATGATTTGCCCTGACGAACCAAAATGGAAGCACCACCCCGAAGAATCTGCGTCTATGCCGGAGCGCATGCCGGCAACGTTGCCGCCTACAGTCAGACCGCGGTGACGCTCGGCCAAACGCTCGTACGTCGCGGGTACGAGCTCGTCTACGGTGGCGGGAGTGTCGGCCTAATGGGCGTCCTAGCCGATGCAGTGCTGGCCGCTGGGGGCCGAGTGACTGGTGTCATTCCCGAGGCCCTCGCGCGCAGAGAACTGGCGCACGACAAGCTTACCGAACTCGAGGTCGTAGCAACCATGCATCAACGCAAGCGACGCATGGCGGAGCTTGCCCAGGGCTTCGTTGCTTTGCCGGGAGGGCTCGGTACTCTCGAGGAGCTCTTCGAAGCCGTGACGCTGACGCAACTCGGCTATCATCGCAAGCCTGTGGGGCTCTGCAACTGCCTGGGGTACTTCGATGGCCTCACTGCCTTCCTAGAGCAGGCGGTTCGGGCTGGGTTCGTCGCCGCGTCCCATGCAGAACTCCTCATCGTGGACGACGATTGCGAGCGCCTAATACTGAGACTCGAACGCTGGCCCAATGGCGCGACGACCGTGTCTTAGCGCGCCTTTCGATGGCATGTGACACTCTATCTGCTGGCTTTGCCAGCGGTGCTCAAACCAAGTTTCTGAAGGAAGCCGTCCGCTCTCCTCGCCTGCACTCAGGCATCCACCCCGAATCCCCATTCGTGGGCTAGAAGAGCGGACTTCCCAGGTTGACTCTCACGATTCACCAATACGTAACGCCCAGGGACAGAGCGTAGGTGCGCGTCGTGAGCAGTTCGTCACGGCGACGGGCCACGATACCAAACACCTGCGCTGCCAACACCACACCGATCCCTTGACTGCGCATGAGCTCGAATCCCACAAACGACAGACTACCGAGGCCTCTGTGCGTCGGAGCTGTCAGTGAGTCTCCACCAATGCGTGACATGGCAAACCCAAGTGAAGTTCCAATGTGCATAGCCCAGGGCGCGATGAAGAGGGTCGAGCCGAGACCGAGAGCGAGAGTTTCGGTGTCAACGCGCATCGAGAATGCGGCCTTCTGCCCCGGATGCGGGTAGTGCGGAACGACCGCGCGAAAGCCATCGAGGGTCAATGCCCAATTGGGACGCCACCCGTATCCAATTGACACGTGGTTGGTCGTAGTAAACCTCCAGTGTTCGAGCTGCCCATGCTCGTAGCTATCCCCTGAGACACCATCGACTCTGCCGAGGCCGAGAGCCGAATTCGACCGTAATAGCCAGCCATGTCGCGCCGAGTAGCCGCGCTCATGCGGCCCATGATGTTCCGAGGCTTTCACGACAAAGGGGGCGCGCAGCGGAACCGTCACGTCCTCCGCCCTGGCATGCGGCAGTCCCTGCGCTGGCTCGCTCCACGACTTCCATCCTGAAGTAGCCCCACCGTTCGAATCGACCGAGCTCAACGGCTTGGTCGTTGGCACAGCGAACGCATCCATGGGATTTCCCTGCATCAAAGTCCAACTCAGCAGTGCGATCGCTCGCAACGACATGCAACCGCCCTTCTAGCACGGCTAGTCGCAAACGAACGAGGCACCCCACACAACCCAGCAGGAGCCACCGACTGAGGAGGCTGGAAATGAGTGCTATCAGAATCCTGCCGCCGTACTGCTCGTCAGGCTAGTCCGTCGGCCATTGGGACGCTGATGCCGCGCGCCGAAAGCTCTTGCTGGTGCCGGTACAATCGGAGGCCCAATGGCTGCCATTTTCCTTTGTTTCGAAGCAATAGCGCTACTACGCCACTCGCGGCGTGACACGGGCGCATTCGTCGGCATCGGCGCGGTCCAAAATGCGACCAAGTTCTGCCAGGTCGAACGATGTGGGCGAGGCAACGCTTTGCCAATGGCCGCAGCCCGAAGCGTTGAGCAAGACGCATTGGGCTGCGAGGCCCTGTGCGCGAGCACGCCATCCGGCTCCGACCAATCCCGCGGCGCAGGCGACCCCGACGATCCCAACGTCCCTGCCCCCCAAGGTTTCCGAAGCGAGGAACCGCGAAAAGTCTGAGCCGTGAATCACCGCGAAGGCTTCGCTGCCAGCGCGCTCGGCCTGCCTGGTTGCTGTCGAAACGGCGCAGCCGAGGGTGCAGTGACTGCACGCAAGTTCGGTTGTGCCACGGGTCGCGCGGCAATCCTCATCGCTGCGCATGCGCGAGCAGCCGGGCATCACTACGACATGGCGACGGCAGCCGAGGAAGCTTCTGCGCCATGCACGATTGAGGATCTCGGCGCCCACCATGTTCAGGTGATACTCGACGCGCCGTCGCGAGCACTGCATCGTGTCTTCGCCCTTGGGCCGAGCGGGCAGCTGTTCACGCAGAAAAGGCTCAACGCCCTTGGTGAAATCGCCGAGATGCCGCTCGGCGGCGGCCTCGAAACGCACAGCAAACGCCAGGACAAGCCGAAGAATCTCGCGATTCGTCGCAGGCTGGGTCGTCGCTAGAAATGCCCGCCAACCATCGAGTCGCGCAATCTCATCGTCATACTCGCCCGAAGCGAGCATCCACTCGAGCAGTTGTTCAATTTCGTTCAATGTTGGATCGATGCGTCCGCGCTTCGCCGATTGTTCGAGACTCACCAATTCTGCAGTGGAGCCATCGCGACGTTTTGCCGCACCAGCGCGACGCTCGCGTACAATCTCAGTAACGAGGCCGCGCCGGGTCGCGTCGCATTGAGTCGCCTCGCGGCCGCGCGCCCGCCACAACACGCCGAGCATGAGAGCTTCGAGCAAATACTCGGGACTGGACCGCCGCGTCTCGCGACCATTGAGCTCGATGAATTCGCCATAGGCGTCAACAACGGCGCGCAGCGACTCTCCCGACGTGACCACCCAATCCGCAAGCTGCCCGACGCAAGTGAGATAGGGCACCGAGCGGGGCTCTGGTTGTCTGAGACTGTAGGCGGGCGCGTTCATAGCCGATCCTCCAGACAGCACCCCAGCCGTTGGCGTGTGCTGCCTGGCCCGCCGCTGTGCAGGGGACGTGCCACAATCAGCGTTCACGCCAGATTCCGACACCGGAAACGTTTTTCTGCGCGTGTTTCACGCCGCTACGGTGACTACTTCGAACGCCCAATCGCGAAGATCTGGAAACCCGGACAGTTGCTCGATTGGGTTTCCGGACAGTTGTCCGCCGCCACGGCGTTACCACGCCGCACAGTCAGAAAGAACCATCAACGGACACCGGCGATGGCTGCCATCCGAACATCGCTGAGGCTCAGAAGATGGCCACGGTGACGGCCAATGCGCGCATCTCGAAGAACTTGAGCGGGTTCTAACCAGCAGCACCTAAGCTTTCTCGCACCGCTACTTCTTGTGACAATCGTTGCACCCGCTCATCGGGCCACGGCCTGCCTTGTGGCAGTCTGAACAGAGCAGTGCCTTGTGCGCGGGAATGTCGAGGCTATTGCTTGGTAGGAGCCAGGGGTGCCAGTCGTCTGTCGCGTTCGGGTCGATCACACCAAGAGCCGTTGGAGGGCTGCGACGTGGCTGGGTGTGGCAGGTGCCAGCACAGTCGTTTGCCAAAACGCGCCCATCGGACGAAACATGCCGACCGTCGTGGCACCGGAAGCATCCAGGCCAATTGCGGTGACCGATGTTCGTTGGGTAGGTGTGCCAATTGACATTCATCTCAGGAAACACGGCCCGATCGTAGACCTTAGAGGCGATCTCGATGGCATGCTCGATGTCCGATTGTCGCTGTTCGAGGAGCGCGGGATTCTGCGCGCGGTAGTGGCTCACGAGTGAGTCGCGAATGGCTCGATGCGCGGTGTCGCGATCGGCATACTCTGGCATCATCGCGTCAACCAGCAGTTGCTTGACACCAGGTAGCGTTGGGGAAATCTGTCCCTTGAACAGAGCTTGATCGATGCCACCATCGGGAGACGGGAAACCATGTGCCGGGCGGTTGTGGCAATCCATGCAGTCCATGTCGTGGCGCGGCAGCTGCGCCAGTTGGTCCGGCGCAAGTTTCGTGTTCTTAGCCACGTAGGAGACAACGCTTCCGTCGGAATGTTTGACGGTTACCCAGGGAATGTCTTGCAGCTGCGGATCCGTCGCGGCAAAAGTGACGCGGTTGTTGATGACCATGTGCCAATGCACGCCACCGCTGGCGCCGTGGGATTGGCTTCCACCACCCGTCTTGAGCGTGAGGGTGATCTGCTCAGCGGTATTCTGCTCGTCGTAGCGGAAATGGGGCAGCTGAAGCAACTTGGCGCCAAAGAACTTTGCTGGCCAATGGCAGCGTTCGCAAGTCTCCCTAGCTGGGCGCAGATTCTGGATTGGTGTTGCGATTGGACGCGCATAGTTGCCAGTAATGACTCCTACCAGCTGATGTGCCCCCTGAATCTTTGACCGCACGTAGTAACTGGCGCCCTCCCCCACATGGCAATCGACGCAACGCACCCTGGCGTGCGCCGAGTCGAGGTACGCAGTGTATTCAGGCGTCATTGGCGTATGGCAAGTCTGCCCGCAGAACGCAACGCTCTCCGTGTACTCGTAGCCTTCGTACCCTGCCCACGCTAACAGGGTCCCAATTACTGTCGCTGCAAGCACGAAGATGACGAAGAACTTTCGTTGCTTGGGGTCGTTCAAGTCAACGCGCGGATACGGCAGTTCGGGCAACGAAGCCTGGCGCTTGCGTCGCCCGGCCTCAAGGCGCATCCCGCCTAGGATCATTGCAACGCCGAAGAGCATGATCCCGGGGAGGATCAGATAGATGAACATCCCAATATAGGGATGTGGTCGAGCGTTGACCAGCTCCGCCAAAAACAGCAGTAGAATTAGCGCCGCGCCCACTAGGACCGTCAGCATTCCCAAGTGACTGACTAGGTTGTGGTAGAGTGGTCGGCGGGGCTTCAGACTCTCGGAACTTGCAGACTCCACGACGGCATTCTACGGCCGTGATGTTAAAACATGCAGACGGGATCGTTGCAAGTGCTCCACTTTGCTGCCAAGCAACCCTCGACACAGCATCTGTCTCAGTGCCCTACCGAGGGAAGCGGCAATAGTGGCCTAGGTGTTTCCGCGCAGTCTATTCGGCCGACGGAGCCGCAACGCTACTTCGGGCAGTCCCCAAGCCTCGCAACCTGATTCTTCTCGTCGACCCTGAGCGGCAACCTGCCTTGGCCCACGGTGACGATGCCGCCGTCCTTTAGCTTCTCGGGAGGCACTCCGGTGTTGCGCGCAACGGCTTCTTGCCAGCTGATCCCGGGCTTGGAATAGATGATGACGCATGTCGGCGGACTCGCGCTGTCCTTCTGCGCGTAGCGGAACACGAATCGTTCCGCGCCCGATTCGAGAGTCAGGGTGCTCTCTTCGCCTGTCATCACGCTGCGAAAATTCCGTCCCGAGAAATACTTTTTCGCCTGCTCCCAATTCATTTCCACGGGTTGCACTCCCGTGCAACGGATCTCCTTATTGCTCGCCTTGTTAAGATAGCCCTGCCCTTTCGGACAATTCGGATCGCCATCTCGCACGAGTTTTTCGAGTTGCGCAGGAGACAGCGACTCGCGCTGCACCTTGCGTGCGTTGCGCTCCTCAAGGAGAACTCGATGTCCTTCGAATCGGTCCTTCGCCAAAGATAGCTCCTTGACCTCGCCTTCGCGCCCAGCGCGCTTGCACGCGGCCTCGGCAGACTGGATTGCGCCGATACTCCGGTTCACGCTCTCGATCGAGTTGGCCTCGACGGTATTGACGATGTTCTGCGCCGCCGCCATCTTCCCGTGGCACTCCTTGGTGTCGACGGTATTGCAGGCCGCGCAGGCAATCAGAATCGCTACCGTTGCTTCGGCGATGGGCTTTCGCATGATTCGCCGAGCAGGTTACCACGCCTCCCGTGGGCCGCTGAACGCGAATCTGGCTCGTCGAGTAAGAACTGGCTCAATTCCGCGGGATTGGCCCACGACAGAGGAGGTCTCGGCACCGCGCCGTCAGAAGCGCGGACGGGCTACCCGTCAACGTCGGCAAGTATTTCGTACTCGAGCATCGTGTCGGCGTCGAACACGAATCGCCCGCGAAATCGTCTGCCCGCAATGAGTAGCGGGAGCCAGTACTTGTCGTCCGCCCACATCTCGTCATAGGGGATTTTCGCGCAGGGCGACCATAGCGGAATGGCCTCCTCGGTTGCGCTCGGTTCACCCTGACACCCCCGTGCTGCGAATACGAACGCATGGATACTGTAACCATCCACAAATTGGAACCGCAATTCGCCGCGTTCTTCGAGCTCGAGCGGGGTAACGCAGAGCTCTTCCTCGACCTCGCGTCTCGCGCAATCCAGTCTGGATTCGCCGGCCTCGATGCGCCCACCGGGCCCATTGATCTTGCCGGCTCCAAGCCCGCGCAGTTTGCGGATCAACAGCACCTCATCACCGCGAAATACGAATACCAAGGTGGCGCGATCGATCGGTTCCCAGTCATCCCAGGAGGGCATGTGCATCGACATCGTCTTGGTCATGGCCCAAGGGATATAGCCCGCGCGCAGCGCAACAGGGGCCCGGGCAGCAAGCGGAGAGTCGCAAATCTGCCCCTCATGCGGAAATACCAACATCGCCCACCGCGATCTGGTCCGAGGTCAGTTGCCCTGGACTGGACATTGGTGTGCCGCAAACGAGGGTCCACACGGATACGGATAGAACACTTTGTGCGAGTGTGGACAATTCGTAGTGGCGGGACCACGCACCAAAGGTCCGTAAAACGCAAACTGTTCGTGCGTAGGCGTGGCATATACTAGCGATCGTCGTCTTCCCGACCATCAGTGGTGAATGGTTAGGACGAGCCTCAAGAAGCCTTCACACATCATTTCCGCCTTCTTTCGTCGCGTTGGGATGCGACTCTACGAGCAAGGCTCGCTCTACTGCTACTGGGAACAGCCGCTCTGGGCAATTCCAGCTGCGCAAAGAGCAGTAGTGGGGATGAGGACACGGCCTGTGCCACAGGCCAATGTGGCGCTGCCTGCAACGCGAACAATCCTTGCCCAAGCGGCACGTTCTGCGGTGACGGCAATGTGTGTACGGCCAACTGCGTGATGACGGTCAGAAATACATGGTCCTCATGACGAACGGTGTTCCCACCTTCGGCGAGGGCTGCCTCGGCAACGGACAGCAAACGGCAAACAACATCATCCCAACCGACCCAATCATCCGACTGATTTCTGACGCGGCGGCGGTAGGCATCGAGACCTTCGTCATCCGTCATCGGGGCGCCTGGCAGTCAAGACGGCATCAACGGCGCTGATGCGCGTCCCCGGATTTCGGCTGGAGCGCGAGCCGGGCAGACTGCCTCAGCGGACTGCAGCGACACCGGCAAGCCGAAGTTCTGTCATATGGACTTGACTCAATCGACGGATTTTGGCGCTGCACTGCGTGATGGCTTGGGTGTTATTACGAGCCAGCTTGGCAATTGCCAGTACCAGATGCCAACGCCGCCCGCAGGCGAAGTCGTGGATGTGAACCAACTCAGCGTATTCGTCCAAAGCAGCTTTGGCACATACTATGTTCAGTCGAGCACTCAATTGGATTGCACTGATGGGAGGCAGCTAGTCGACGGGACCATCCAACTTTGCCCAGCAACGTGTGAGCGTGCCCAAAGCGACGCCTTTGCCAATGTACAAATCCTTGCGGGCTGCGCGCAGGCCGTAAACGACACAGTCGGAGTGATTCAGTAGCGACTGCCGTTATCGTACCTCGGAGCGCGTTCGCGCCCCACTAACACGAAAAGGCGCACCACCCCTTCTCCGACGCGCCTAGGCGCGTCACACCGGCCCAAAGTCCCACAGCCGATCGTGACGGCTTTGGACGCTCTAGTCAACGCCACATATGCGGGTATTCTGGGATCGGCAGCTTGTTCTCTTGCGCGGGCACAACTAGCATCCGACGACGATGCGCTGGTTGGCCTGTGACGCGAAACGTTTTGCTCCGGCACGACGTGCCGCGGCAATTTTCAGCGTGATTGGTCTAGGCGTTGGTCACGCAACCGCGCAGAACCAAACCAACAACGCCGAGACGACCCCCAGCGCAATGAAGGCTCCCCCCGAGCCCACAATCGAGGTCATCGTGCAGGAGACGCGCAAGCCACGCGATGGATCCTCCTTGACACGAAGCGAATCGAGAGAAGTCCCTGGGGCGTTCGGCGATCCATTTCGCACCGTCGAAACCATGCCGGGAGTATCCGGTATCGTCTCGGGGCTGCCCTACTTCTTCATTCGCGGAGCGCCGCCAGGAAACGTGGGCTACTTCCTCGACGATATTCGCGTCCCGATGTTGTATCACGCCTTTGCTGGCCCCTCAGTCATTCATCCCGCATTCATCGATAGCGTCGAACTACATCGTGGCGGCTACCCCGCGCGTTTTGGTCGGTTCGCTGGAGGGATTGTCGAGGGCCGCACCGCCCTACCAGCCAATGAACTGAAAGGCGAAGCCGCTGTTCGCCTGTTCGATGCGGGAGCCATGGTAGCGACGCCCTTTGCCAACGGACGCGGCAACGTGACTGTTGGCGGCCGCTACTCCTATACGGGCCTTTTGGTCTCGATGCTGTCAAACGTCAAGTTGGAGTATTGGGACTATCAGGCGATGGCAAGCTACGAGCTTGGGCCGAAGGACTGCCTGCGCATCCTCACTTTCGGCGCGTCAGACTACTCGGCTACGAACAACGATGGCGTCATATCCAGCGTCGAGTTTCACCGAGCAAGCCTGCGTTCGATGCATGACTTCGACAGCGATACCCAGCTGGTCTTGTCGATCACGACGGGTTGGGACCGCACGCGCACTCAAGACGATCGCTACCAATACATTACCCGAACGGCCAATGGCTGGGCCGGCACCGGCGGTATGGGGATCTTTCTTCGCGACACCATGCTCCAAGGGCGAGCCAACCTCTCACACCGGATGGGTTCACGAGCCAGCGTCAACGTTGGGGTGGACGCCGCCATCGATCGTTTCCAGCTCGATCTCCCCAACAGTGAGCATCTCGACTGGGGCAGGGTGCTCGGCGCCCTGTATCCAACCCGAAACGACTTCGCCGCGGGCGTCTTCATCGAGAGCCAGTGGTCACCCACGAAGCGGCTCCGCCTCATGCCAGGCCTGCGCGCAGATCTCTACCGTTCGCTCGCCAATCAAGCCACCGCCGTTGAACCCCGCATCGTTGCGACGGTCGACGTTACTCCGCGCGTTCGGCTGCTGCACGCATTCGGTCTGGCGCATCAACCGCCGAACGCAACTCCACCTGGGCTGCCGGGGATCCAGCAGATGGCCGGCTTGCCTAGGGGATTGCAGCGCAGCTACCAGGCCAGCTCCGGCATCGAATGGCAATTGCCTTCGGATTTTACGGCCACGGCCACGCTGTTCGACAACGTGTTTACCAACTTGTCGGATCCAGCGGGAACCACCGGAGCATTCGGGGCTGAGACCGTTGATCTCCGTGGAATTGGTTCGGCGATTGGCCTCGAATTGTCGCTGCACCGCCCCATAACCCGTCGCGTGGGCGGCTTCATCAACTACACCTTATCGCGCAGCACCAGAAGCCAGGGTCGCATCACAGCGCCATCGGCGTTCGACCACACCCATGTTGCCAACCTGGTCTTGGCCTACGATCTGGGAGCGCGCTGGCGTGTTGGCGCGCGACTGTTCTATCAAAGCGGTGTCCCCGTGCGTGTTCCTACGACCGACGGACCACGTTACGACAGTGAAAGGCGTGCCCCCGGGTTCGCGCGGCTCGATCTCCGGCTCGAGAAGCGCTGGAAGCTGGGAGCAAGAGGTCAGATCTCCGCCGTGGCAGAGATCCTCAATGCCACAATGAGTCGAGAAATCCTGCGTCGCAATTGCAATGCCTCGGGCTGTCGTGACGACAGCTTCGGTCCATTCTTTCTGCCTTCAATTGGCGTAGAAGCGCGCTACTAGCGGACCGCGCTGCGCGTTATCCGCAACACCTGTCTACCGGAGCGCCGCCCACCACAGGCCGGCTTTCGACCCCACATCGACGAAGTAGAGAACGCCGGGCGGAGTGTTTGAGAATTGCCAGCGCGACACCCCGGTCTGTTCGAAGGTATCCAGCGTGTCGGTAAACCGCAATGTGAGGGTTCCACTACCACTTCCGTCCGCACGATTGTAGCCGAGAAGATGACTGCTCCACCACGCGTACTGCTCCGGCAGCACGCCTTCTGCCAGGGTCTCGAGCCCAAGCCCAAGCCCGCTCCGCCACTGCGCGCGCGAACCTCGCATCAGTATGAATTCGCCATCAGCCGCGGACAAAGCGACTGAGATGCCCTCATCGTCGCCATCGTACGCCACAGTGGCGACGTCAAGACTTTCAACCCTGAGCCCGAGAGGCACAGCGGGATCTTGCATGGCAGCCAGCACTTCCCCTGAGGTCCCGTCCCAATTCACGACAGCGAGACCGCCGTCCAACTCCGTCACGTTCGTTGCCACTTCATGCGTCGCGGCACCTGGCTTCCAAATGACGAGCCTACCCTGAGTTCCGTCGTAGTCGACGAGCGCCAATGGATCACCCATTCGCAGAAGAAACCCGTAGCTTGGCGTCACTGGCAGGATCGCATTCTCGCCAATCTGCTCCACCGGCTCGCGGAGCGGGAGCCCCCCGGACACCTCATTCTCACCGAGAGTAGGGTCTATTAGGCTGGCGGACCCCCAAAGCGTTCCAATGTATCGATCACCATACGAACTGCGTCTCACTGGCGCCGTCGAAGGCAGCTTCGTGGCCCCGTCGAGAACGTACAAATGTCTTACCGCGTAAGCATCGAAAGCGACACGTGCATTCGTGAACTGACCAGCTAGGCCCACTAGGCGTAAAGTCCGCTTCCTGTGTTCGTAGAGCTTCAGCGCCCCGTCTGCGCAAGGGTCAAGGAAACTGATGCTCGTGTACGGTGACCGATCCCTGATATCGGCCCCTTGAAGGCCGCAAACATCGCCACCCAAGTGCGTTGTCAGTTTTGTGGCAAGGTCCATGACCAGTAACGTCCCGTCCGTCTTCAAAATGGCGACCCCGCCATTGATCAGTGTCAAGTATTCCGCCACGTCCGACTCGCGTAACCTTTCGGTCAATTGGGGGTCGCGCACAACGAGCTCCGTGCCTGCCTGAGCTAAGGACCATCCACCCCAATCAGTGACGAGTGCCGTCAGACCGCTTTCAACCTCGCGCACTTGCTCGCGCCAAGGGTTCACGACTAGCAGCGCCTTTCCGTCATCGCGGACATCTCCCGCGAGATAGCCGTCCGCCGCTTCGCGCAGAATGAGCGAGCCGCGCTCGATCCCCGTCGACCACACGGTACAATCCCAATCCGAGAAGGCCAGCTCGCCTCTGCCCGTGTCATCTTGGCTCAACAACAACGCTACCATTGGCCGTCGTTGTGCGTCATACGTGTCAAGGTATGCGTTCGGGAGAAAATCCGCGACGAGCCCCACTGAGCAATTCTCGGCCGACTCCGGCTCGACGATCAGCAATTCACCGTCACTGCGCATCGCCAAGACTCGCCTGTCGTTGTCACCATTCCAGTCGCTCACTACGGAAGACACCTGGCCCTTGATGACGCGCTTGCCAGGGAAATTCACGTAAGTCGGCCGTGGCGAGAGAATGTCTTCAAGGCCCTGCGTTTCAAAATGGCAACCCACGGATACTACAGCAAGAGCCGCTGCAAGCCTTCGAGCTCGTGGCGAGAGGCAATTGTACCTCCGTGGCATGCAACGCGCGAAGAGTGTCTGCATTTGCCCAGCTGCCATGGGCAAGCATCCTAGCAAGCAGTGGCGACGCGTCCAGCCCAAGGTCTCCTCCAAGCATCGAGGAAGAGCGCTCCGCGCACCCTGCTCCGTCAACCAGTAACCGCACCGATTGTCCTGATGCCGCATGCAAACAGATGACCAACATTATCCTGTACTTTGGTAAGCGCGGCGCAATCACGCCTCGACAGATCCGTAGGCGGAGCGTGCTGGCACGACAAGCCGCGCGGTGGTGCTAGTCTCCCTGCCGCCCTTGAATCCTTGCCCAGAGTCGTATTTCCCATGTCGCGAATCCCAGAGACGATACTATTCTTGCCGGGCGCTTCCGGCAACACGCGCTTCTGGCAGCCGCTGTCCGACCGTCTATGTCACTCTGCCAAGCGCAAATTCATCGGGTGGCCCGGATTTGGCGGCATTCCCGTGGCTCCGAGGATAGACGGCTTCGATGCCCTGTTGGGGATTGTCCTCGCTGAGCTCACGGAACCCGTCGCCATCTTCGCTCAGTCAATGGGCGGAACAATTGCGCTTCGCGCGACTCTCGCCAAACCGCAATTCGTCACTCATCTCGTACTGGCGGTCACTTCGGGCGGTATTGACGCCGCGTCGCTTGGCGCCGCAGACTGGCGCCCTGAATTTCGACGCGAGAATCCACACCTGCCGCGTTGGTTCGACGACGACCGCGTCGATCTCACGGATCAACTGGCAGCCATCGACGTGCCAGTACTTTTACTTTGGGGAAATGCCGATCGTATCAGCCCGCTAGCCGTCGGCAAGCGACTTCAAGAACTGCTTCCGAATGCAGAGCTCATCGTCGTCGATGGTGGCACGCACGATTTGGCATCGACGCATGCCGACGAGCTCCGCGAACCAATTCGACGTCACTTGGAAAAGTAGGGCCTAGGTGACTGCCCTTGCCACGTCGAACTCACTAGACTTCGGCCGGGTCGAGCCGAACTCTTGAAGAGAGGGCTGAAGTCTGTGGCTCTGCCTGGGCCTGATCAAGACCCAAAACGTGGCCAGACTAGGCCAATGCCGTCGACGACGAACTGCACTGCGACGGCAGCGACTACCAGTCCCATAACGCGTTCGAGGACGTTCATCCCGGTGTGGCCAAGTCGGAGAGCAATCGCCGACGCTCCGCGCAGCACCCAGTACGTGACTAGGAGCGTCGCTATGATGGACAACAGGACGATTGCGTAATGCAACGTATCCGCGGCGCGGGACACCAACACCATGACTGTGGACGTTGCGCCCGGACCCGCCAACATCGGTATCCCCAGCGGGAACACTGAGACGTCAGGCTTGTTTGCCCCTTCCGCTTCCTCCTCTGGAGTCGTCCTTTGGCGCGAACGCTGTGCGCGCAGCATCTCGACACCCAGTGAAAAGAGCAGGATCCCACCCGCAATGCGAAATGCGCCAGTCGAGACGCCAAGGAAGCGAAAGATGAGCGAACCGGTCAGGGCAAAGGCAGTTAGGGTGAAGCCTGCGACGAGGCTCGCGCGAAGGGCCGCGCGACGCTTGTGCTCTGGCGGATCCCCCTCGGTAATGGCAACGAAGAGCGGAACACAGCCAAACGGATCCACCACGACGAAGAGAGCTGTCAACGTGGAGAGTGCAAAGCTCAGCGTAATGGGAATTATCGCTTCCATTCAGGGATCAGGGTACCGACTTCCCGTCTACCGGTCCAGTTCAAGGGCTTCGATGCAACGACACTGATGCGCTGGGCCACATAAAATGTGTCCTACTTTGGTAGATCGCTTGCGTCAATGGGACACCAACGGCGATGATTTGCCCGACGCTAGGCGGTATCACAATGGCCAATGGCAGGGGCGACTGCAGCTAGGTACCGCCAGGTCACGCTGAATCGTAGTCCTACAACCCGATTCTCAGTACCCCAGCGGCACGAAGAAATGAACGACCAGCAAGCCGCGCACCTGGGCAGTTTTTGGGGCAGAGTTCGCTGCCTCTGCATTATTGCCTTGCGCTTCCCATCGGTTTGAAGAATGCCTGGCCCAAATGCTGGACGCAAAGAAGCTTTGGATCGTGGCCCGCTTCGAACTGCTCGAAGCGATTCGGTCGCGCCTGTTCGTCGTCGCCATGGCCTTGTACGGGGCTGGCGCGGCGCTCGGAAGCTATGTCTTCATCAAGGCGATGGCAGCTGCCGAAACGGCTGCTCGGCATTCCTTGGCGAGTAGTTTGGGAATCGATGAGTCTCAGCTGCCAGCCAATCTGGTCAGAGAAAAGGCGCTTCCCATGATCGCAAGTCTTGTCGACGACGAATCCCTTCGGCAAGAGCTTCTACGCATGCCGCCCCTGAGCATCTTCTATGGCTTCATGACGCTGAACGTCGTTGCTGCGCTTGTGCTCGTGGTATCGACTGGTACCATGGCGGCTGACATTTCCTCTGGCGCGGCTCGCTACACGTTGTTTCGTTGCGACCGTCTCACTTGGGCAGCGGGCAAACTCCTCGGGCAAGAGGCAGTGCTCGCGGCTGGACTGAGCTTGGGTGCCTTGGTCGCTGGTGGAATCGGCATGATGTTCGAATCGAGTTACCAGCCCGAAACCTGGCTTTGGCTCGGCCGAGCATCCTTCCGCGCGTGGCTCTACGCCAACGCCTACCTCGGACTCTTCACTGGCCTATCGCTAGTTGCCGGTTCGCCGATGAAAGCCCGAGCGTTGGCCTTGTTCTCTTGGATCGGACTCGGAGTTGCGCACAGTCTCCTGACCGCTGACTTCGCCAATCAGCACCTCCCCTGGCTCCACTATCTTGGCGTCCTATTTCCAGCGGCCCATCATCAGGCTCTGTGGTCGCCGAGTTGGAGCACCTACCTGCCGTCAGCGTTCGCATTGCTGATCATTGGTGTGACTGGGTTCATCCTCGGACATCGAGTGTTCCAAGGGAGGGACGCGTGAACGCGTTGATCTTAAGGGACGTGGTAAAGCGCTATGGGCGGCAACTTGCCCTCAATGGACTGACCATGGAGATCCCCCAGGGTTCCGTTTGCGCGATGATTGGCCCCAACGGATGCGGAAAGACCACGACCATGGGGGCAATCGTGGGTCTATTGAAGCTTGAGTCGGGTTCGATTGACGTCCTCGGGCAGGGGCCATTCAACGCAACGAGACACGCTGGGCGAGTCAGTCTGATGCCCCAGGACGCTGTGCCTAGCCTGCACGTGCCGATTGTCGATTGCCTGCGCTACTATGCCGAACTTCAGGGTCTGGACCGTCCGCGGGCAAAACGCGAAGCCGAGGAATGTCTAGCAAAGGTCGAGCTTTCCGCTAAGTCTGGCGCCTGTTTTGGCGAACTCTCCCACGGCATGCGTCGACGCTTTAGTATCGCGCAGGCACTGCTCGGGAACCCCGAGCTGATCCTTCTCGACGAACCGACCAGTGGTCTCGATCCTGAGCTGGTGGTTCAGATCCGCAAGCTTATCGTGAGCCAACGTGGTGAAGCGACCTTGCTCGTCAGTTCCCATATCCTGAGCGAGCTCGAAAGCATGTGTGACCATGGTGTCTTCATGCAACAAGGCAAAGTGGTCCGACAAGGCACCATGGCTGAGCTTACCTCTGCAAACAGCATTGTGCGCTACACGGTGACGCGCAAACCAGCGATGGCAGTTCTAGAGCTGGGGATGCAAGGCTGCACTCTGGCTTGGCAAGAGCCCGTGCTGACCGTCCGAGCCCCGCAATCTCAAGCCGTCGAAGAAACCAATGCCATGTGCCTGCGCCTGCTGCTCGACCAGTCGGTTGGGATCCTCGAGGTGGACACGGGGCACTCGCTCGAGACCGCTTACATGAATCTCAAACAGAGGCGCTGAAGCTTCCAGTTGAGCTTCACTGGCGCGTTTTCGCGGACTTCTTCTGCTCGTCTCGCCACGACTGCACGCGACATTCCTTCTGGCTGCAGATGAGTTCAGCGGTGCGCATCTCGCAACCGACGAGCCAGCGTTCGGACCCCGCAGCCTTCGACTCGAGCTCACCTCGGATCTCCAACTCCGGGCAATCGAGAACTTTCGCACCAGTACTTCGAGCCAGCGCCGGCAAACTCGCCCCGCAGCCAAGCAGGGCCAGACAGGACGCAAACCACAATGTGGTGCACAGCAGGTTCCTGCCTCTAACGTTCAGTTGCTTCATCTTTGCCTCCGAGCCAATGAAACCTCTCGCCACGAGAGTTCTTGGGTCGTTCTCTACCCTTTCCCACAGGTCGATAAAGGTGGGCACGCCGTCACCGTGGACCGAGATAGCGCTACATCCCGCACTGCATGAAGGCCAGAATTTGCTCCCCGCGCGCACTTTCGCAATGTTACCGTCATGTCGTTTATGGGTCGTGCAGGCTTGGTGCCCACGACAGAAGCGAATTGGTTCGGAGGATTCGATGCGTAGATTCACGGTGACGATGGCAAGCGTCTCGGCAGCGGCATTGGTACTCTCTTGTTCGGGTGGGCGCGGTGCGGACGGAAGTGACGGCAATGATGGCAATGACGGCTCCACCTGCACGGTGAACCGAACCGCCAGCGGCGTCGTGGTTACGTGCGACGATGGAACGACCGAAACCATCACGGACGGAGCCACTGGAACTCCGGGCAAGAATGGCGCCGACGGCGAGAACGGGGCGACCGGCAACGACGGAATCGACGGGCAGAACGGGAAAAACGCACTCGTTGGGCTCGCAGACGAGCCTATTGGGGGCAATTGCGTCTATGGCGGCACCAGGATCACCGCTGGCAACGACACCAACGCCAACAAGCTCCTCGATGACGTCGAAGTCACGAGCACGCGCTACCTCTGCAATGGACAGCCGGGCGCAACCGGCTCCACGGGCGCGACAGGAGCCACGGGTGCGACAGGAGCCACGGGAGCCAATGGCAAGATTTCCCTCGTGAACACCAGCACGGAACCAGCCGGCAGTCATTGCACCGAAGGTGGCATTCGCGTCGATGTTGGTCTCGACGACGACGCCAATGGCACGTTGGAGTCTCTCGAATTTGACCACACTTCGTACCTATGCCAAGCGGCATGCGTTGTCGAGAACAGCAAGGTCACGATCGCCGCTTCCGTCTCTGGAAGCCTCGACTATACGAGCAACACCAATTCCAGCGAGAACTACCTGCTTGCTTCGACAGGAGCAACCACCGACATCGTCGGCTGGATGGGCTTTGATTTGACCGGGCTCTCGTCGGATCGCGCCATCGTTAGCACGACGCTCTTCGTGCGCCACCTGCCTCAAGCGGGCAGTCCCACGGGAAGCCCGGCGCTTCGCGTGGTCCATGGTCCAGCGACAGCATTCACGCGCACGGGTCTTGCGACGCCAAGCATGACCAGGGGCAAGTTCGTCTCGGATTTGGTGTCGACAGTTCCAGCAGATGCTTGGAAGGAGATCCGATTGGAAATCGACAGCACCACGTTCGGTGCCGATCGCAACAACAACCGCCTGTCGCTTGGCCTCGACGAGGTGACCACGCCAACCCAAACCATCCACTTCTACGGCGCAGACGATCCCTTGACCCGCCCGTACCTCGAGTTCGAGACATTGCGTTGCGCCAGCCCTGAGTAAGCGGGCGCCGAGGCGCAGACTGCGGGCGTTGCAAAGCCACAACTCGCAAAAGATATGACTGCAAAGTGTACTCAGGTGATGCAATCGCATCAAATTTGTGCACTCCGACTGACTAGCGGCAACCGCATGGTATCGACTGTTCGAAGCGAGTATGCGACCAGGCTCGGCGCGGTGCTTCTGCCGCGGCCAACGAGCCGGTAATTCTCGAGGAGCAGTTCGATGAGGCAGCGACACATCCCTGGTTGGTTGGCGATAGCTGGTTTGACGATCGCCTGTGGTAACGACGAGCCTGCGTCTCCGAGTGGCAGCAATACCAATCCGGGTTTGCCCAGCAGTATCGACACGACGGGCACGAACAGTGGCACCACCTGCGACGGAACCTTGACCGGTCGTATTCGTGATTTTCGGATGTCGTTCCCCGACATGGAACCTGCACATTCGGGCAAGAGCGACAACTCCGACGATCGCGGGCTCGTGCAGCCGACCATCGACGCGACAACGCGCAAGCCCATCTATGCCGGTCCAGCAACGGGGACCGTTACCACGACGGGACCGGCAAATTTCGACAAATGGTTCCGCGATTCTGCCGATGCCAACGTCGGACAGGATCTGGCACTCAAGTTCACTGGACCGGACGCAAAGGGCGTCTACAGTTACGACAACCAGCAGTTCTTCCCCATTGACAACCAGCTCTGGGGCAACGAAGGCAAAGATCACAACTTCTCCTTCACGTTCGAACTGCATACGGCGTTCCAATACCGTGGCGGAGAAACATTCACGTTCATCGGTGATGACGATGTGTTTACCTTCATCAACGGCCAACGCGTCGTCGATCTCGGCGGAGTTCACGGCGCGGAAACTTCCACGGTCAACGTCGATAGCCTCGGGCTCGTCAAGGGCAAAAACTACCCATTGGACTTCTTCTTCGCTGAACGCCACGTCACCGAGTCACATTTCCGCATCGACACATCGCTGCAATTCATCGACTGC
Source organism: uncultured Polyangiaceae bacterium (assembly GCA_964454965.1). GTDB lineage: Bacteria > Myxococcota_A > Polyangia > Polyangiales > Polyangiaceae > FEN-1139. Next base: position 79,962 of record CAYVXY010000011.1, read on the forward strand.
GGCGAGATCTACCTCCAGTAGAAGTGGCCCGCCCTCACCTGTACCAACCGATTCTGTGCCTGCTACTCCACTGCGGCTCGATACCCAACCCCATTGACGGTCCGCACCGGATCGGCTTGTACTGCTCGAAACTTCGCGCGGATCCGTCGAACGTGCGTGTCCAACGTTCGCTCGGACACGTGAATCTGGTCGGGATAGGCCCGCTCGATGAGTTGCGCCCGCGAATGCACCATCTGCGGTCGCTCGTAGAGCGCGGCGAGCAAAGCAAACTCGGTCGCCGTAAGTTCTACGACCGTCCCTGCCCAACGCACCTCGTGACGCTCTCGATCGATCGAGAGCGGGCCCTGCTCGAGAACGTCACGCACGGACTCGACGCTGCCTTGGACCAACTCACAGCGGCGCAAGATCGCATTGACACGCGCCAACAACTCCCGCGGTGAAAATGGTTTCACCAAGTAGTCATCGCCCCCCAGTTCCAGCCCCACGATCCTGTCAACTTCGTCGCTGCGCGCGGACAAGAACAGGATCGGCATGGCACTCTTCGCTCGAACGCTTCGGCATATGTCGAGTCCACTCATGTCCGGCAGCATCACGTCCAACACCACAAGGTCGAACGCATGCTCCATCAGTTGCTGCAAGGCGCTCCGACCGTCCACGGCGACAGAAACCACGTAGCCGTCGCGACGCAAAGCATATTCAACGACATCACGAATGCGTGATTCGTCGTCCACTACGAGGATGTGCCTCTTTGCCATGAGTTCCCGGAGAACCAGCCTAGTCGATGTTCTCGCTCTGCCAAGGTCCGAGTGCTGGGACGGCTCAAAGTTCGCCTCGCTTCGACGAATTTTCACGCCCTGAGATGAGGCTGCGGGCTTAGCCCCGCTTCGGACAACAGAGCGCCTCGACCAGAGTGAGGTCCAACAAGGCGTCCTCAGGTGTCATCGCGAGCGTTTTGCCACGCAGTACGACGTCGGCGAAATGCTCAAATTCGCGGCCAAAGCTGTTTCGTTTGCTCACGCATACGGTCTCTTTGCCGCTGGGATCACGCAGGGTAGCGCTCTCCCAGCTCATCTCCACGTTTGCACGGCTACCATAAACCCTGAGAAACGGACCATCGTATCGCGCACTGAAGCAAGTTATCCAGGTTCCAAGCGCGCCGGATTCGAACCGCATTGTCGCGACCGCCGTGTCGATCGGGGGCAGCTTCGGATCGAAACTCGCAATGAACCCGTGCAGTTGCGTGGGCATACCAAAACAGCGCCGGACAACATTGGCAATGTGCACGCCCCCATCCGAGACGAATCCGCCGACATGCCGAGGCTTCTCGCGCCATGTTGTATTGAAGTAGGGATTGCCGTTGTCCATCTTGGTAAGCTGAGTGACTTGCACCAGACGCACCTCACCAAGGCGACCTTGGGCGACCCAGCGCTCTAGCTGCTGCGCATGCGACAGGAAAGCAAAATTCTCACCGACGAGCCAAGGAGCCTCGAATCTCCCCGCCGCACGCAGAAGCTTCTTGCCTTCGGCCACGGATGGGGCCACTGGCTTCTCGCTCAGCACCGCCTTGTTTGCCTGTAGGGCCTGAAGGACGTACTTCGGCTGCTGATCAATCGGCAGACTGATAAGCACCGCCTCAACCTCCGGCAAGGCGATGAGCTCCTCCGCCGTGTCCACGACTCTGGGGATCTTAGCAACCCTCGCAAATGCCTCCGCCTTACTCCGAGTTCGATTCGCACAGGCAACGAGACGCACCTTACCTTTCAACTCCTTGAACGCAGGGAGGTATAGGTTCGTCGCAGCCAAGCCCGTTCCGATAATGCCCAGATTCAGCGCCCGTCGCATCAGCTAAGGCTAGCCCGGTTCTGTCGGCTTGCCCATCAGACACAGCCAAAACTCCCTCCACTGGACGACAATCGCGTACTCGCTTGCGGCAGGAGCATACAGCTATTGCCGTAGTCCCGTTCCATGCTAGCGCTCTATCATGGCTGCTGCGCGCTGCTACGAGTGCCCGAGTTGCGGAGGATTGGTCCGCGAGGCCTCGCGACAATGCAACTACTGCGGCAGTCCAGTGGCAACGGTACGTTGCGGGCGGTGCTTCATGATGAACGTCGCCGAGGCGCTTCACTGCATTGGCTGTGGAGCGGAACTGGGGCTGACGCCCATCAGCCACGAAGCATCTGCAAGCTGGGTTTGCGCGCGATGTCGAACAGGTCATCTGGACGCCTTCAGTAGCGACGACGGCATCATTCACGATTGCCCCCGGTGTGGTGGACAGTTCATTTCTCCAGAGGTGCTAAGGACTCTCGTCAGGCGCTATCAATCGAGCTCGATGGAGCTGCCACAACGGCTCCGCCCGAACAACCCGCTGTCTGATAGGCTAACCTATTTGCCCTGTCCGCAATGCGGTGAACTGATGCTGCGACGCAACTTCGGCCGCGTTAGCGGCATCATCGTTGATGTCTGCGCCGCGCATGGAACCTGGTTCGACGTCGGCGAGGTCCCGCGCATCCTCGGATTCATCGCGCAAGGTGGGATAGGCCGCGGAGAGGCGGTGCGTGCTGAAGAACGGCGGCAGCACGTGTCACTGCAACTGGGCACAATAGATACCGCTTCCTCGTTTTCGCCTCTAACCGACGACGTCCCAACGTGGGATGACCTCCGTGAGGCAGCCCGCTCTTTCGTCCAATGGGTCTATCAGGTGCTTCGCTAGCGAACTGCGTATGCAGTGCCCGACAAAATACTTCGCCACAGGAGAGGTTACTCCAGATTGTTTGGCCACCACCAGCCGCACGCTGCTCCGACCATTGCTGATGCTTGGCGGCGGTCTTGGCTCGATTGTTCCGCCGGAAGGTGGCGAAGAAGACCTCATCGACGCCTGCAAATGCTTCATCGAAGAAGCTCGACATTCGCTCGAGCTCGAGTCGCTGCGCCAAGCACTGGACCATTGGCTTCATCGGCTCGGTTGGGCTTCTATTGACGCTGACAATTCGGTAGAGCAATCGACGTTCGGGCTCTCTGAATCGCGGATCGCAACGGCTGGGCAAGCTCGACTCTCCGTGTGGCTCTGGCATCGGCATTGTTCACTTGACGGCCCAGTCCTTGCGGCAGACTCCTGGCTCGATTCGCCCGAACGACTCATGGAACGCGTCTTGGTCGAACGCAACGAGCGCGTTGGGATCCTTCTGAACGCATCCGAATTCAGAGTGCTCCTATCGGATCGGGATGGGGCGTCGCACTTCTACAGCGTTCTACTGAAACCACCAAAGACGACAACTCGAGAATGCTCGACCTGCAATCATCATCTCATTGCCAGCTGGTGTGGTCCGCAAGGCGCCATACGGGCAGAGTACACTTTGGTCGAATTGCGCGGCTATCGAAAGACGTTGCTCGGGCAACTGCGACGCCAGCTCCAACAGGGGGCGGAACTCTTCCTGACTGCGACCATTCAAATGCCGGCAAACCGCGAAGCACTGCGCGTCATGGGTCCCCGAGGACCGCTCGCAACGTTGCTCTGGCAGGAGACGGTGCTCTTCGGTTTCTGCATCCTAAGTGCAGCGATAGCGGAAACCGCAGACCTTGCCCTCGACTCACCTAGCATACGAACTCGGGGGAACTCCAATTCCACTTTAGCGCTCCTTGCTCAACTGGAGTCAGCAAAAACGACGGACTGGTCACTCGTCGTCCAGCATGGTTTGCACGCCTTCGGAGACGACGGCGGACCTTTTACCCAATCCGCCGCGGCCGTGGCGATGATCCTTCCACCAGCACCCTTCCGCCACCTCAGCAAGCTTCTCTTTGATACCACAGCAAGTCGCCGCCTCATTGAGTCATTGCTGCTACTCGACCCGAGTGGCTGCGCCGAGCAGTGTTCCCCAACGCCCACCCGTTCACTACCATTCGTCGCTCTGGCGGCTCGGGATCTGGCAGACCTATTCGAAACCATGCTGTGCCTTTGCCCTGGGATCGCCCGGACGACCCTATACCGGCATCGCTGTGGCAAATACGATGTCATCTCAACCAGAAGCACGCGTTCCACGGCGAATGCCCCAAACGACCCCACGTCACCAGACGTTGCTCCACCGCGCCGTCGCCAGTCGTCACGCTCGCGCAACAATCTAGAAGTGATCGCTCCGGGCAACTTCTACCTATACGCCGGCAACGAGCGCAAAAATAGCGGCGCGTTCTACACTCCCCGACCTTTGGTCGAATACCTATTGGACGGCACGCTGTCGCCAGTACGACTAGGCGCGCCTGAAACCAACCCCCTGAGCATCGACGACGTTCTATCCACGAGACTCCTCGATCCAGCAATGGGCGCAGGAGCATTCCTGCTCGGCGCAACGCGCCGCCTCTCAGACTACTTACTTGCTGCCGCTGCTGCGCAATACGCCCGTTGCGCCAGCACGCGAGATAGTTTGCAGCACTCTTTGCTCGACCCAAGCGAACTCGAATCCACCTGCGCCGACGTCGTACGGATCCCAATCGTTGGTCCGCGCCTGTTGCGTTGCCTACACACGGTTGCTACCAATGCGGGTGACAGTGCCCGCGTCTGGGATGAAGCACGCGCCCTGTGTCGCATCGCGGTTGTCTCGGTCTGCATCTACGGAGTCGACACCAACCCGCTCGCCGTTGCCGTCACGCGACTGTTTCTCTCGCTCGACTGTCACTGCGCCGATTACGGCGCGGTGCGGCTGGCTCAGCACCTCATCACGGGGGATTCGCTCATCGGCCCTCGCATCGAACAGCTCTTCTCTCTCCCTCACGCCGGAACTTCACTGAACTGCGCAGAAGATGGTGCCCTCTCCCACTATCTGCAAACGGTGTTCTCCTCGTATCTCGAACGGACCAATGTACAAGAAAGCGCTGTCGCGCAACCGAAGCCCCCGCAGGCGGATGTGCTTGCCGCAATTGTCGCCACTTGGACTGGCGGGGTGATGCTGAACAAGGCCTCATCCGATAGACAATACGTCGAGCTTCTGACACGACTGGCGACAGGGGCAACACTGACGAGCTGCTTCGCTGCCAATCCTGCACTGCTTGACCAATGTCGCGTTGGCGAGACTGCCGTATGCTTCGAGCTTCGCTTTCCAGAGATATTTGCGCCACGCGGCCTATCAGGCACAGCCTTGTCAGGGTTCTCCGTCGTCCTCGGCAATCCGCCGTGGGATGCAGTGAAGGCCAATTCGCGAGAAGTCTTGGCGGAATTTGATCCTCGAGCCTTCGACGTCAAGACCCGTTCAGAACGTGACGAACTAACTTGCAGTTTGTCTCGCTCACCGCACATCGCAGCCCGCCTCAAGGAATATGCGGATGGCTTTGCTCGCCGCAAACGGGCGCACGACCGACAGTTTCTACACCAGAAGTTAGTCATCCAGGGTGATTTGGCTGGACGGCACTTGGATCTGTTCCGCCTGTTCATCGAGCGAAGCTGGCAACTGCTTCAGCCGCATGGGCGGCTCGGTCTTGTCGTTCCGAGCGCCTTTCATACTGCTGCGGGTGCAGTGGGGGTAAGACGCCTACTGCTCGAGACAGGCAAGCTGACAGACTACGTCGTGTTTCGCAACACCCAACAACTCTTCGACATTTCGCGAGGCTTCGAGTTTGGACTCCTCTTGGCCAGCAAGAGTCCAACAAGCGAGTACCAGGTGCGCGTGCGGTCTGGACTCGAGCAACCAGCAGACCTGTTGCGCTCACGAGCCATCAGTCATCAGAAACTTGCCAAATCCGCAATCCTATCTGGCAGCCCTTACGCCAACATTTCGGTATCGGACGACGAAGAGGCCACTTCGATTGCCGCGAGGATTCGCGAAACTGGCAGTTCGTACTCGAGCTGGGAGACTCGCACCGGCATTCGGCTCCGCTCGACTCCCACGTCGGTACATCGCACGCATGAGTCGCCCCATTTCGAGACGGTCGCCTGTGCGTCGGATCCAAGGCGCTCAACCGCCTCGGTCGAAAACATCCTGAAGTACGGGGCATTACTCCACGAGGGAGGCACTTTTCATCGTTATGACGACATGTGGGGCCCTGCGCCAACTTTCCGTCTGGCGGCTCGCCGTGTCGTTGAGGTAGAGCGTTGGCGCGACTCTATTGGTCACTTTCGTATCGCCATGCGTGCCATCGTCGGCAGCTCCGCACACAAATGCATTGCCACGTTGCTACCCCCAGGTATTTTGGTCACCAATAGCGCCTTGGTCGAAGCTGCACCGGGGCCCCGATTATCGGCCTACGCTTTAGCCACCATTGCGGTATTGAATTCATCCGTTGCCAGTTGGCTCTTTTGTGCGTTCGCAGACCTCAATGTCAACCTCTTCGCGTTGCGTCAGCTACCCTGGCCCGAACGCGTTCCGCACGAGTTCTTGGCGCACTCCGCAATGCGCTTGTGCGCGAACCACGACCAGTGGGAACCGCTGTGGCGCGAGCAGCTCGGCGACCGCTGGCGTGAATCCGTTCCCCGTTTCAAATTCCCTGCGCTACCGCTCGGAACGGCGAGAACCAATCTCGTCGCGACCATTGATGCAGTCGTCGCCACTGCGTACGGACTCAGCCGCCAACAGTATCAGAAGGTCCTCTCCCACTTTGGCGCCGATTGGCAGGGAACCAGCTTTGGCGCTTGTTTGGGTGCATTCGACGCTATCGGTTCGACTGGAGCAGCCACCTTCATGCAGCACAACGATCCGTATGCTGACGCCGCGGTTGTCCTCACCGCGCCTCGTGCCACCCTCGAATTGCCTCAAGCTGGTCCCGCCTAGGACGAACCCGACTAACCGATGTCACAGACTATTTCAGACCGCCTGCCAGCGAGGTCAGGCTGCAGTGTCCCGGTTTTCTCCCAACGCAAGTAGTTCCGGCATGACCGCTGATGCATGAAGCGCTGGCTTCAGCGGTTTCCCTGGAACGCGCCGAAGCCAACGCCTCGTGTCTTGCTAGTTCCCTGCGAAACCGCCGGCACCTCCGACGGCAATGGATGTTGAGCCTCCAAATGGAACGGGAGCCGCGCCGCCAACTGTGCTCATGCCGCCGGAGCCGCCGTAGCTGGGGCCGTAGTACTCGTCTGGATTCTCGTACACTTGGACTTCCACGTTCAACTTGCCGTTGAGCCAGATGGCCCGGTCACCAACACCAAACTGGTAGCTCACCCAGCTCGTTGATCGAGGTGACACGTAGGCCCATTGCCACTCTCCGCTCAGCAGTTGTGCTTCTATAGCCGTGGCCACGCCATTCTCGATGCGCTCCAGCGACCAGCCCGGCAAGAGGTAGATCTGGTACGAACCCTGTTCGAGATCGACCTCGATCGAGGGGGCTTCTGGATCGGTTTCACTGCTGACAACAATCGGCCCCGGACCAGTTGAACCACCCACACCCATTCCGCCAACAGCGATGACGGCCGTGCCAGCCGATGCTGTCGTCGTGGTCCACGACGAACCACCAACCCCTCCATAGTAGTAGGACTGCGGAGTGATCTGGAAGTTTGCGTTGCGCAGCTGATACTGCACCCCTGACGAACCATAGGTCGTCAATGGCAACGCTATTGTCCCTGCTTCTGCGCCTTCACGCTTTGCGCTCTCGTCATTTGCACAACCAGTCAGCACCCAACCCGCAACCAATGCGCACTGCAACCATCCCAATGATTTCAACATCTTATTGCTCCGTTACTGCTGCGGACGCCGCCTTGCGTCCCGCCGAGTACGTCTATGAGCAACCATCATGCCAAGCGTCGCGGCCTGAAAATAGCGCCGCTTTGTCCGTTCTCGTTTGACGATCGAATGCGCGACTGTGCCACAACTTGTGCCACAGTCGCGACATCCCACGTGGCACACCCGACCAGACGTTCCATTGGTCTGACGGACTCCAAACAGACATCGCTATTCACATATGGAGCAGCGAATCCGTCGACCCGCGCCGTGCATCGAAGCATCGATGCTTCGATGCTTCGATGCACGGCGAGCGCGACCGCGACGATAGTCGACCAAGTTCGTTCGACACAAGTGTTGCCACCGGTTTGGGCGAAGGTATGGTCGCCTAGAGCTGACCGCTCAATGACATCGTCGATACCGTGACCCAATCAGAGATGCTACAGGGCTCTGGACTGCAGCTACCGGTGACGCTTGCTGAAACGCGCAGAGTTCCTAGCCATTGCGCTGCACCTGCGATCAGCTGGATTCGAGCCGACAGGCCTATGGTCGTCGCAGCGTAGGGGGATTGATCGAGCCCGACGATCGCACACGGCGTCATGGCTTCGAGCCCTGCCGTGCGCACACATTGCGTCAAACCCGTGACTTCAACCTCAACGACCCCACCGCCCGCAGCGGCATAGGCGACGACCGTCCCGGAAAGGTTCAGACTCACGCGGGCATCATCCGTCGTCAACTGCGTTGAAACCGGCATGCTCAAGGCCGAAGGGCCACTGCTCGTCGCGATCTGGCATCCCCCAGCCAGTGGAGCGACAACAAGGCTCGCGTTGGTGATGCTCCCATCATCGTGGCGGAAGGTGACAGGATTGCTATTCCGCACGAAGTCGACGACAGCCTCTTCATTCATTCCTGTTTGCGCGTCAAGGCTTTGACCTCCGTCCAAGGGACCAACGCAGCCTGCCGTCGATGGAGTCAAAACGTCATCGCTTCCCGTCGTGGTCTCGTTGTCGGTAGCCTGCGTCGTCCCTCTACCGCCATCGGACGGTATCGCTTCGGTACCGGTCTGCCCTCCAACACACCCCGAGCAAGCAGCAAGGACTGCACCGAGCATGCGGTATTGCATTCTACCCGAGCGAAACCAGTCTGGCAGACAAGAGCGCATTGGGACTCCGAACGTTCGCCTCGCAGGTCAGGATGACCCGACTGGGTACCGCTGACCAGTACTAATTCGCACATTTGCTCTCGCCAAACCACCCCCCAACGTGCAATTTGTCACTATATGCGACTCGACTATGACAGCATCGCGAGCGAATTTCTGCGCGCTCTTCGAGGAAAGCGGTCCCAAGCAGCATTCAGTCGCCGGCTCGGGTATCGAACGAATGTCTTATACCTTTGGGAAGCAGGCCGCAGCTATCCGACGGCTGCTGCCACACTGACGTCGGCAGTGCGTTCAGGGCTCAACGTCCGGGAATCCCTCTTTAATTTCTTCCACCGCACGCCGGAATGGCTCGAGCAGGTGGATCCCACAACAAGAGAGGGTGTTGCCGCGCTGCTAAATGACCTGCGCGGCCGCACAGGGATCAGTGAACTGGCCAAGTCCACCGGCAAGAGTCGATTTGCTTTGGCTCGATGGCTGCGGGGAGACGCAGAACCCAAACTGCCCGAGTTCTTTCTCCTCATCGAGAAGACTTCCCTGCGCTTGCTCGACTTCATCGCTAGCTTCGTCGATCCGAGACAGCTGCCTTCCGTGTCCCGTGCCTGGGAAGAACTCGAAGCGACGCGACGCGCCGCGTTCGACATGCCATGGACGCAAGCCGTACTACGGACTCTGGAGTTGCGTGATTATGCGGACCTCGAACGTCATGTTCCTGGCTGGATTGCCAAGCGCATTTCTATCACCCCAAAGGAGGAGCAGCAATGCCTGCAGCTGTTGGCGCGAACGCACCAGATCACCTTCCGCCAGCGGCACTGGCAGCTCCGTGACGTGATGGCCGTCGACACTCGTCGTGACCCAACGGCAGAACGCCAAGTAAAGCGTTGGTGGAGCGAGGTTGCACTGAGTCGTCTCGACCAAGGCGCTTCCGGCATCTCGTCATACAATGTCTTTGCGGTTTCCGAAAAGGATCTCGCCACTATCAATGACCTGTATCGGGCGTACTTCAGGCAAATCCGCGCCATCATTGCTCAGTCAGAACCCAGCGAACGAGTTGTCTTGGCTAGCATGCAGCTAGTCCCATTGGACGATGTCACTTGCAGCGCCACACCGAGTCCAAGCACTGCACGAAACGCAAAGTAGGCCGGTCTACGTCACCCGTACGGTACGCGCGTCATCTCACTCCGGCGGCGGAACTAGTATTACTTGAATTGGCGCGCTCGACGGCGGCCCCAAGCCTTGCGTCGCACCGACAGCATCGTAGCGAAGGGCCTTGCCCACCCAAGAGTCTCCGGTGGAGGCCGAGGCGAAAGGCAGACAACCACATGCTGCGAGGCGCGGAGACCCAACGTTCGTGCACGCAGCTTCGGAGGCGCCGCAGAACGGCATGACCGGGGACAGTAGCGCGGTTGCACCGAAGGACGCCTGCTTGGCTGGTCGCCGCCCAAAGTCCAACGCAATTGCCCCCCAATGCAGTATCACGGCAATGGCGGCGGCTCCAATGCTTCCGGTCAACGCGACAAAGGCCGGACGGCGTTGCGTCAACAGCCCCAACTGCTCGAGCCCCACGGCAGGCGCGCGCGACAGAGCTCTCACCGAAATCGTGGCTGGCGCAGTACTGGACGGCGGTGATTCGGCATACGCGCTAGCGGGTCCACTTGGTAGCAGATGCTCGCCCGTCGCGTCGCGAAGTGCAGCATGGTCGAGCGGTACGTCTGAAAGACGAGCGCCGAGTTTGTCGCGCGTTCTGTCGCGCCCACGCGCACGTTCTATTCGGTTGGCGACCGCTGGGAGCAAAGCCTTTCGTTGGTCTGTCGCTGCAATTGGAGCGGCCCCAATGCCAATGATTCCTACGGAAACGATTGGGCACACCAGAACCCCGCCGTCATCTAGACCTTGCCCGGGCCTCGACGAAGACGCAACTTCGGTCAAATTGGACTCGGACCCGTGTGCGGAACATGCATCCGCCATGCCTTCTTGCCTTGACGGCAAGCCATGGGTCGGCATGTCGTGATCAGGTGCAGTTGGCGGTTCCTCTCGGATCCTGACCTCGAGCTCAATCCCGCCAACCTCGACCGTAGTCTTGCGCCAGAGGCGTGTCGGCTGCACCACGCTCACCGAACCGATACGGACCGCACTCGATGCACAGGCGGGAACCAACCGAATCTCGTCGCCTTCGCGCACGAGAAAACACTCGACGGGCGCCAACATCGCGTCGGTGATGCGTATGTCGGCGTCAACGCAAGAACCGACGACGATGGCTCGACGATATTTCCCATCCAATTCGAAGCAATCCGAGCGCGAACAGCTGGACACCACGACCCACAGCGATGACGCTGGCAACAGAGTTTCTTCGGTTTCGGTGCCTCGATCCATGATGCAGCTATCCCCAGACAGGCTTTACCTTCGCCCCAACAAGCCAAGTCGTAACTTCCGATCCCTTGAGCCCAATAACTGCCAAGCGTAATCTTAGCAATTCCCTTCGTCCAATCCTGGTCGCAAAATCGGTGCATAGCCAACACGCACCGAGACCTCATGGTCGCTTATTCCGCAGCTCGTTCGCCAGTTCGGTCAGCCGTATCCGGTAGTGAACCCGACACAAGCGACTAGACATTCATGCGTATTCTGAGTCCGGAACGCGGAGTTCTCCTGCCCCCCGCATCTCCGTACAGCTCTCGCACCTTCTAACGGCAACTCGAGCGTCGCACCAAGACGTCCACGGGATTGCCCAATCGAGCGCTCCACCCTTTCGACTCGCTTGCCGAGGCCAGTGCACCACTGCGTGCCCAGCGGCTCTTCGTTCGTTCTCGAAGTTCACCTCCTTTCTTTTCGTCACGCGTCCCCGACGATTCTTTGAACGCCGCGACGAAGCAAGGGCACCAACTGACACTTCGAAGGCGCGCGTCGCAAGACGAAGAATTGAGCTGCCGCCTTTAGCGCCGACTGATACACGTCGCGATTTGCTCACCGAAGAGGAACCCTTCACGTGAGACTCCTTACCTCGTTCACTGCAATAGCTCTCGCACTTGGACTAGTTCAATGCCCGTCGAGAATCGCCACCGCCGAATCTAGACTGCCCGATCAGACGGCCACGACGCGGGCGACCACGCCACCACGGTTGACCACGATAGCGCAAGCCATTTGGCCTGCGACGAAATCGTTCCGCCCAGGCGTCTCCGTGCTGTTCGAGATCACCATCGATACGACGGGGGCCGTCGCAGAGGCAAAGGTTCTAGAGTCAGCCGAGGTGGAGTTCGACGAAGCTGCGAAGGCGGCCGTCTTGGCGTCGCAATTCGAACCAGCAAGACGCGGCGCCGAACCCATTAGCGTCCGCATTCGTTACCGCTACGAGTTTAGCCTACCGACGCAAGCCGTCGCGCCCGAATCTGCAGAACCGGCTGAGCCAGCCGCAACCACCGCGGAATCCACAGCGCGAGCAAGACCAGCTGAACTCGAACCAGACGCCACCACCACGCGCTCCGGCCCCCCCCGCCCTGCCGCCACTGCCTCGCCGGAGCCGCCCACCGAGGAAGGCTACGTCGCGGTAGCGCAGATCGTGGCGCCCTCGCGAGAAGTGACGCGTCACAGCGTAGGTCAGGCGGACTTGACCAAGATCCCAGGCACGTCCGGCGATGCGCTGCGTGCCATCGAAGTCATGCCCGGGGTCGCCAGAACCAGCATTTCATCGGGTGATCCTATCCTTCGCGGGGCCGCCTGGCACGAGAGCCGCTCCTACGTTGCGGGCGCGACCGTACCGCTCCTCTATCATTTCGGCGGTGTCAAGAGCGCCTTCAACTCTCGATTCTTGTCACGCGTGGATCTCTATCCGGGCAACTACGGGGCCAGCTACGGGCGCGCCGTTGGCGGTGTCGTCTCGGCCAAATTGCGCGACCCAGCGCGGGATCGCTTTCACGCCCTGACAGATCTCAGCGTGATCGACAGCACGGCCGTGGTTGAGGCGCCTCTCGGCCGCAAAGCTGCCGTCGCGCTCGGCGCGCGACGCAGCAACATCGACTACTTCTATTCGATACTTGCCCCCAAGAGCAGCTTCAACGTCATCTCGGCGCCCAGCTACTACGACTATCAAGGCCTCGGTTGGTTCGAAGTGAATCCCAAACACCAGTTGCGCCTTTTGGCCTATGGCAGCCGCGACGCGCTGGAACTCCTATTTGCCAATCCGAGCGATTTTGACCCAGCATTGCGTGACAAAGTAAACTTCGCCATCGCTTACCATCGGATTCAGGCCTCCGTGGACAGCCAATGGTCGGCGCGTCTGACGCAGCAGATCCAACTAACCCTTGGTTACACCCAAATGCGCCAAATGCTCGGCAATACGCGGGCAGAAATGTCCGAGTATGACCTCATGTCCCGCGGCGAATGGAACTACCGCGCTTCCTCAGCGCTGCGGATCAATGTCGGCTACGACATCGAGATGTTGACCATGCAAGGCTACTTCGTTGGGGCACGTCCACCGCAAGCCGAAGGCGAGGTCATGAACGGGGGCATGTCGACGGAACAGGTGATTGACCTCAGCGCGCTATCTCGCATCAATGCCGCACGACCCGCAGGCTACGCCGAGGTCGAATGGCATCCTATGGTTCCCCTCTCGGTGGTGCCCGGGATCCGAATCGACCACTATAGTGATCAAGGCGCCTGGACGCTGAACCCCCGCATCTCGTCTCGGTACGATCTCGCAGAACGATTCACCCTCAAGTGGGGGATCGGTACCTACTCCCAAAATCCCCAATACTATGAACTAATAAAGAATCTTGGAAACCCGGCACTGAGGCCGTACCATGCCCTACACTATAGCGCAGGCTTCGAGCACCGCCCAACCGACAGTCTCAGTTGGGGGATCGATGGTTTCTACAAGCGCCTCCACGGTCGCATCGTCTCAACTCCGGGAGGCCAACCGCCTGGCTTCGCCAACGACGGTGTCGGCCGCGTCTACGGCGCCGAGCTCTTTGCTCGCTACCAGGGAACTCGCCTTCGTGCGTGGCTGGCATACAGCTTGTCCCGCAGCGAACGTCAAGACAGACGAGATCCTTGGCGCCTCTTCGAGAAGGATCAGACGCACGTCTTGGCCGCTACCGCGAACTATCAATTGGGTCGAGGCTGGGAGGTCGGCGGTCGCCTTCGTTTGACCAGTGGCAATCCCTATACCCCCGTGCAAGCTGGCGTCTATGACGCCAACATCGACGCGTATCGTCCGGTCAACGCGCGACCTTTTAGCGCGCGCAACCCGATGTTTCAGCAGCTGGATCTGCGCGCAGAAAAGTCGTGGCATTTCACCGACTGGCGCCTTGCCTGCTACTTGGACATTCAGAACGTCTACAACGCCAAGAACGCCGAGGGCTTCGACTACAGCTACGACTACGGTCAACGCCAAAGCATCCCTGGGCTTTCGATATTGCCCAACATTGGTGTCCGAGGTGAGATATGAGACTGAATGTGCAATGCATCTTTGCCAAGCATCGCGCGCTCGAGTCAACCACGAAGTCGCTGTGTTTGTTCATGGTTGTACTCGACCTCAGCGCCTGTGGCGATCCGCTCGTAGCCCGGGAGCTGGTGCAAGACAATCGAGTCATCGGTGCGCGCGTCGAGCGCGGAGACGATGCAGAGCAGGCCTGGGTGCAACCAGGCCATGTCGCCAGCTTGCGCTGGTTCGTGGTGAGTCCTTTCGGGCCGCCGCTGCTGGACTGGGCATTCTCTCTCTGTGTGGCCGCTCCGGTTTCACGCGATCTGCCCATCTGCGCTGCACCAAGCTTCGCGCACTTTGCTAGTGCCGAGCCAACGAACACAGAGCCGCGCCTCGAGTTCACTATGCCCAACGAGACCGCGCTCGACGGAGCCGGACAGATCACGGCGAACGGCGCCTTCTGTGGCAGCGGCAATCCGCTTGTCTCCTTGGACGAAGAATTTCCAACGAACGTACATTGTCCTGATCCGTCGGAACGGCCCCTTCTCGCCACCATGGGAGTCTTCGTGGCGCGCGAAGCAACAACAAACAAGAACCCCTCATTTCGCTCCATCGAGCGCCGCTTCGACGGGTTGGATTGGCCAACTTGGACCGATCCAAGCAATTCACCGTCGGGCTGTGCCACGCTCAATGAATCACTACTGCTCGTCAAAGCCGATAGCTCGCAGCATACGCTTTCATTCGCGCTGCCCGCGGCTCTGGCAGAAGCGCTTCCGACCGTAAGTTCCCACTCCGCAAGCGTCGAAACAATTCAACTCTCCCATTACGTAACATCTGGGGATCTAGAACGTGCGTTCAGCGTCGTCGACTTCACCCGACCAGCGCCGCAAGTCAGCGTCAATTGGAATGCTCCCGGCAACGTGCCGGGCGGCGGTCAATTGGTTCGCTTCTACTTCGTCCTGCGTGACGGCCGTGGTGGGATCGACTGGTCGACTCATGCAGTATGCGTGCTCCCCTAGGTCACGCGTCCCTCGACGCACCTTCCCTTCACGCTTCATCTAAGGATTAGACCATGAACATACAAAGAGCCCTAAGTGCTTTCACTCATCTCGGCACCCAATGGATCCTATGGCTTCTCGCATTGCTCAGCATCGCCGCGATTGCCGTAATTCTCGAGCGCAGCATTGTCCTGTTCTTGACCCGCGACGATCACCTTCAATTGCAGAAGCAACTGCGCAATCTGCTCGATCTAGGACGCATCGACGACGCCCGGAGACGTCTCGAACAGTCACGTTCCTTCGAGGCCCGAATCGTTGCAGCTGGATTACTTGCCACAGGCCCCGGTAGCGCGGAAGAACGCATGCTCGGCGAAAGCCAGCTGGCGAGACTCGATATGGAAGGCAGCTTGACCTACCTTGGAACCCTTGGAAACAATGCGCCCTTCCTCGGATTACTTGGAACTGTGATCGGGATCATTGGAGCATTCCATCAGCTCGGCGACGGGATCGGTCAGGTGTCGTCGGGCCTCATGGCTCAGATCGGCGAGGCGCTCGTGGCTACGGCGATTGGACTCCTGGTGGCATTGCCTGCCGTAGCCTTCCACAATCTGTTTCACCGCATCATCCACACCAGGGTCGGTCGCGCTGACGCACTCGGTCGCGATGTCCTCGCCTACTTCAAGGCGCGCCGCGAGTCGGAACAGGCAGTCCTTTCACCGACTCACGCGGAGTAACGCACCATGGCTGCCGTACAAGAACGCGCAGATGGCCCCATCACCGCCATCAACGTTACGCCACTGGTCGACGTCGTTCTCGTCTTGCTCGTCATTTTGATGGTCACCGCGGGATATATCGTAAAAAAGACGATCCCCGTGGAGCTACCAAAGAGCGCCACCGGCGAAACGACTCACTTGACGCTCGCCATCAGCATCGACCAGCAGGGGCAACGCTACTTGGACGCTGAATTGGTCACAGCAGAGCAATTGCGCCAACGAGTGAAACTTGCTCATGACCGCGATCCCGAGACACGCGCAGTGATTGCGGCGGACGGGGCAACACCCCATCGACAGGTCGTTTCGGTGATTGACATATTGCGCAAGGAAGGCATCGCTCGATTCGCCATCAACGTTCAGCCCGAGGACGTCTCCCCTTACCCGTCCAGGTGAAACGACTTATGCTTTCACATGCGACTATCCGCGCCGTCGGCTGGGTCTCGAGCATCGGGCTGCACCTTGGCTCGGCACTATTGCTTCTTGCCGTCCCCATCGCCATTCACGCCGATCCGCATCGCTCGGAGGTTTCCTTTTCGGTCGCGAGTGCGACCAGGGCCGTAGCACCCGCCTCGCGAACACCCGCCCCTAACGTTTCCGGTCCTAGCAGACCCATCGCCAAACTCGCCATTGGCAGCTCCGCCCCCACGCCAGTCATGAAGGCGATGGCGACATCGGAACCATTGGACATGACCGGCGTCACGCTCACCGGGACAGAAGGCGCAAGTTGGGCGAGCATGACTGGAAATGGGCAAGCCATGCGAGCGCCCATCGTGCAAAACGTAGTTGCGACGCCCCCAGCAGACAGGTCGAAAACAACCCTGAGCAACGCACCAAGCCTTGTTTCCCGACCTGAGCCAACCATCGTTCCGGTAAAGGACCTTTCATCGAAACCCGTGGCACCCACGCTCGACACGCAGCTGCTCTCCAACTATCCAATCGAGGCAAAGCGTTTGGGAATTGCCGGTCGAGCCGTGGTAATCGCGCGCATCGACACCGATGGCGTAGTCCGGACCACGAGCATTCTCACTGAGTCCGCTGCGGGCTTTGGCGCTGCTTGCCAGAAGACCGTGCGCGGCTCTCGCTGGACGGAGCCGAGAGACAAGGATGGCAAACCGGTCCATACGCAGGTCAATTACACCTGTGATTTCCGAGTCGATGGCTAATCTGTCCGCAGCGTTTCTTGGGATCGATGCTCAGCTTCTCCAGAGCGATTGTCCCCCGATGCTACCCGAGCCTGACGGCCGCACGCCCTCCACCTTGGCGCCCAGGCCAGCAACCAATAGGTGACTCCCCGCACTTCCTCGCGCTATGCTTGGCTTTCGTGCCCCGAGTTCTGGGGGGAGGAGGCCTATCGATGGCACCCATTCGCATCCACATCACCGACGACCACGCGGTATTTCGCTGCGGCCTAAAGGCCTTCATCGAGAAGCAGTCCGACCTTCAGGTCGTCAGCGAAGCGACGGACGCGAACGAAACACTAGACCGCATTCGAGAAGGCAAGCCTGATGTCGCCATTCTCGACATCAATATCCCGGGGCGTTCGGCATCGAACCTGGCCCAGAGCCTCCTCGAGGAACAACCCAAACTCGCGCTACTGATCCTGACCATCCATGATGAAGAGCACTACCTGCGCGAATTCCTACGCATTGGCGCGCGCGGCTTCATGGTCAAGACCTCGACAGGCAACGACCTCATCGAGGCCATTCGCAAGGTTCACCGCGGCGAGCAGTACGTGGATCCTCAGTTATCTCATTACCTCATCGCCAATTACATTGGTCGACCGCGCAAGAGCAAAGCCGGGGCCGAGCTACTCACCGGACGCGAACGGGAAATTTGTCAATACCTGGCCTCCGGGCACACCAATGCCGAGGTTGCTGACGCGCTGAGCATTTCGAAGCGCACCGTGGAGACGCATCGAGCGGCCATCATGTCGAAACTCGGGCTACGTAGCCGCGCTGAGCTCGTGCATTTCGCCATGGAGAACGGACTCTGGCCAACCAACGGCGCCACTATCTCCTAATGCACATGATTTCTTGCCAGCAAGCAGACCCTTGGTCCGCAATCTAGAGGAAGTCAATGTCGCCGTTGATATGCTGACCGCGATCCGTGATCCGGTTCTGAGAATCCACGTCACCGTGACACTTGCTGCATTGTGCATCGGCCGCGTGGGGCGGACCGGGGGGCATTCCGTGACACGAAGCGCAGGTCAGGCTTCCCGGCACTGAAACCCAGTTTGGCGACTGGTTCAGCGGATCCAATGGTCCGTGACACCAACCGCCGTTGCAGGTCATGCTCAAGCGATCCCATTGAGGGTTGCGAGAGTTTGCCGCGCCGGGGCCCGACATCACCACATCCGCGGGAGTCGCAACTCCAGAATCCAAGTGACCAGGAGCAGCGATCGTTGCTGGCACTACGTGGCATTCGCCACAGGCGAGCGGTCGACTGTAGTTGCCACCAGATAGGTGAAGCTGATGGGCGCCAACCCCAACGCGTGTGGGCTCAGACCCGCCCGACAGATCTACAGGGGGAGCCGCACTCGCGGAACTGCCGTGACAGGCGGCACAGTTTTGCAGCACCTGGATCTTACCATCCACATGCATTTCGGGTCGAACGAAGAGCCCTTGAGCATCAATTACTTCGCCGTGACAAAGGGAACAGGGTTTGGTTTGGGGATGCGGCGCTGGAGGCGGAAGAGCGTGACAAGTCCCGCAAGCCTTGTCAGCAGCGCGAGGTGCCGTCCAATTCGGCGTCGCTGAACCGTGGCAGTAGCTCCCAACGCAGGTCGCCGTTGCCGCCGAATAGGTCGGCCTCGAGCTACTCGCCTTGGCAAGGTTGCCAAAGGTGACCTCGGCCGGCAGAGCACTATCCCTGTGGCCCGGTGAATCCCACGCCGGCGGTACCACATGGCATTCGTTGCAGGCGACGACGCCATGCGTCGCGGCAGCCTGGAGATGCACGGCATGGGCACCAACACCACGCACACTAGGGTTGGTGCTGCCGTTATTGTCCGGCGGAGGAGAGGCGCTCGCATCCGTTCCGTGACAGCGGTTGCATTGCATTGGACTGAGCTCAACCTTGCCGTTCACATGGAGGTCGCCCGCGATGAAACTCCGGGTCGAGTCGATGACCTGAGCGTGACATTGCGAGCAGTCCGCCTTCTGTGGATGCGGCATCGGCGGTGGCAGGCCATGGCAGCTTCCACAAGCGTCAGTCGAGCTGCGTGGCTGGATCCAATTGGGGATTGCGTTGCCGTGGCAGTAGCTACCAGTACAGTTCAAATCCGCTGCCGAATAGTTCGGTGACGAACCGTTGGCTTTGGCGAGGATTCCAAACGTCACTTCTGCCGGCTGTGGCGTATCGATGTGACCTGCAGCATCCCAGGCCAGGGGCACGATGTGACACTCGTTACACGCAATGGACCCGTGGGTCGAAGCTGCCTGCAAGTGCAGAGCGTGCGCCCCAACGCCTCGAGCACTGGTACTCGTATTGCCTGTGGTATCCGGCGGCGGCGAACCATTGGCGGAAGATCCGTGGCAGGCGTTGCACGGGACAGGACTTAATTCAACCTTACCATTTACGTGCAACTCGGGGGCGATGATATTCCGAGATTCATTGACTACAGCCCCGTGGCACTTCGAGCAGTCCTTCGCATTCGGATGCGGGGCTGGCGGCGGCAACGCGTGACAACTGCCGCAAGCCGCCGCTGAGCTGCGCGGAGCTTGCCACACTGGCTCGGTGTCGCCGTGACAGTAACTGTTGCTGCAACTTGCTTTCGCACTGTCGTAGATCGGCCGGTGACCATTCACGCTCGCCAATGGGCCAAACGCCACCTCAGCAACATCGTCGCCATCAATATGCTTTGGCTCCTCGACCGTTGCAGGAACGCGGTGACACTCGCTGCAGGCAATTGCGTCATGGGTCGGTCCCGCATTGAGATGAACTGCATGCGA
Source organism: uncultured Polyangiaceae bacterium (assembly GCA_964454965.1). GTDB lineage: Bacteria > Myxococcota_A > Polyangia > Polyangiales > Polyangiaceae > FEN-1139. The sequence continues at coordinate 99,889 of CAYVXY010000011.1, forward strand.
CCCAACCCCGCGCGAAGCAGACTCGGTATTGCCGTGCAGATCTGGCGGTGGCGCGCCACTCGTTCCCGACCCGTGACAGCGTGAACAATCGCTGCCGTAGTCGACCTCGACGGTTCCGTTGACGTGCAAGCTAGGCTCGATGATTTTCTGATCTGGTCCCACAACGCGTCCATGGCAATTCGAGCACTGCGTCAATTGCGTGTGGGGGGCTGGCGGCGGTAGACCGTGGCAACTGCCACAGGCCGCATCGGGATCCCTCGGAGCTTGCCATTCCCCCGTCGTCGCTCCATGGCAATAGGTGTTGTTGCAGCGCACTGGCTCGACCGAGTATGTGGGGCGACTTCTCTTCGAGCGAGCGAGCGTCCCAAACGTAATGTCGGCGCGACCATCATCGTCGATATGGCCACGGCTGTCCACCTCTGCGGGGACTTGATGGCATTCGTTGCAAGCGATCGCACGGTGCGTCGCGGTGTCGCTCAAGTGATTCACGTGGGCACCGACGCCACGCGCGGAAGGTTCGACTTTTCCAGCGAGGTCCGGCGGCGGCGCGCCTGTCTCTGAGTTCGTGCCATGACAACTAGCGCATTTGCCTTGAGGACTCACATCGACAAGCCCGTCCACGTGCCGCTCGGGCGCGATCCAATTCCCGCTGGCGCTAATGACTTCACCATGACAGTCCGAGCATTGAGTCTTCTGCGGGTGCGGCAAGGCTGGCGGCAGGCCATGGCAAGTCCCGCAAGCGTCCTTTTCGGTGCGCGCCGCAGTCCAACTCACCGTGGCTTGACCGTGGCAGTAGGTAGCCGAACAACTACCTTGCTTGTGATCGTAGGTAGGTTCGCGCTGGCCAGCGCTAGCCAAGTCGCCAAATATCACTTCCGCCGGTGCCTTGGAGTCCACGTGGCCCGGTGCAAACATGGTCTCGGGAACCACGTGGCAAGCAGCGCAGGCCACGGGTGCATGCCCCTTCTTGGACAAGTGCCGCTCGTGCGCGCCAACACCCATAGCTTCGACAGAATGGTTGCCATTGAGATCCCGCGGCGGAGCTGCCTGCGCTAGGGAGTCACCCGCGCGACGCTCGTCACCGTGACAGGCGCTGCAGGTCCGCTCCGCTGTTGGTTCAGACCGCTGCAACTCGAGACAACCGCTGCCCAATAGTGCCAGAACGACCACGCTGCGCTGCCACCAACTCAACAGCATGTTGGGCTCAATTGACATGGCAATACCTGCACATGGGTGAATCAGGTGAGCGGTTACTGTGCCAGCCACGCGGGTGAGGATTGCCGCCACTGCCCCCCACACGGTGGCATTGGATGCAGTTGGTAGCGGGCCCATGGTCGTGACAAGCCATGCATGAAAGCGGGTCGCGTCGCGCCACGCGGCCGTGGAAATTGGGCGAACCAGTATCGCGTCCCATCCAACCAAACGGGTGACGACTGACAGCGCCGGCGCGTGCTGCGCTTACCCCACGAGCAATGTGGCAATTGTCACAACTCTCAGAGTTGTGACAACGCAAGCAAGTTCCCGGACGTGAACGCGACTCTATCGCATGACGCACGAGGAAGTCGCCGACATGCTTGAACTGTCGCTCGATGCTGTCGGGCTTTCGCTGCTCGACCGGAAGACCGCGACCTTGGTCGTGACAATCCGCACACCAGGTCTGTGAGTGGCAGGACTGGCAAATGTTGGACTGACGCGACGCAGAAACGCCATGGCGCTCTAGCCAAGCCGCGTCGTGACGCAAGAAAGTCTGTGGCAAGAGGCGCGACAGTTCCGAGCGAATATGGCATGGCGTACAATTGGCACGCTCGAAGTCGCGTTGATGACATTCGAGGCACTTGCTCATCGGAGGAGAGCGCACCGCGCCCTTCTCCTGATCGACCACGCCAGCATGGCAGGAGACGCATTGTCCATGAATCGGCCCCAGCGGCAGGTGTTTGTCGTGGGGAAAGATGATTCGATCTACGCGCTCGGACTGGGCCCGCGCGAACCTCAGTGATCGGTTCATCAACGATACGCCGTCATCGTGACAACTGTCACAGGTCTTCACCCAGGGCGGCATCTCGTGTGTCGAACTCTTGACTTTGCCATGACACGTCGAACAACTAAGGCATTGAGGTTGCCCCGGTCCGCCGCACTCGACATTCAAGTGCCTCAAGTGCTCGAAGCGCGCAACCTTTCGCTCGCACGCGGTACCAAGCAAGCAGACGAAAGCTGCCAACACAGCAACAATCATCCTGGGGCAGCGCGCGCTCATGGTTCACCTCCCAAGACCGCACCGAAGGTATAGGACAGACGCACCATGGTCTGAGCGTCCAGGGCAGCATACGGAGAATTGAACAGGGAGCCGCCCAACATAACTTCCCACGCCCGCGCTGGTCGGTAGGAGGCGTTGAGCGCATGCACCGTCGAGGTGTTCATGCCGCGAATCGCATGGTCGTACAGATAGCAGTACTGTTCAGCCGTAAGAATCAGTGGCTCCGCGAAGCGATAGCCCACCGAGAGTCGAGTACTATGGTAGCCGTTCACCGGTTCCCCAACGCGGGTATAGACGGCATTGATGAGCATGCGATGCTTGTCGTCGGGGATCACTCGGACTCCAGAGCGAATGCGAACGCCCTGATCTCCACTCTCGAACCATTCAACGAAGCCACCGAGAAACACGATGAGCTTCTGACCAATACGGTAGCGCGCTTCGCCTCCGAGTTCGTCGAACCGGTCCACAGCAAACACCGAGAGGACCGACTGGCGTGACATCAACAAGGTTGGTGTCATTCGCCGGTAGTCGACGGCAATATCGAGTCGACGCAGCGGGTGCCATCCCACCCCAACGAATCCATCAGCGAGCTTGCCGCTGTCAAGATCAACGATAGCGCGCGCATCGCCATCGAGCGTATCCGTCCCTGGTAGGTGCATGTCGAGGGCTAGGTCGCGCCGCCCCAATGCCGAGTTCTCGTGTTGTTCGTGGAGCGACACCCCCATCTCCCCGTATTTGAGGTGCGAGTATCCGATGCGTCCCCCCGCCATCCAGTTGCCACTGCGCGTCGCGTGGGGAAAGTCCTCAGGACGCTGCACCATGGCGTCTGCGGTCGAGCCAAGAAGACGATAATTGGGCACGTTGTACCACCGAGGCAGCGTCGTATACCCACCATACCCTGAAGCAATGAATCCCCATTCGCTGCGATATGCCGCAGAGACCCCATCAAGGTGGGCGTACCGTGCCGCACCGCCCGTGACGTATTGTCGCCCCAACTTTACGTAACTGGAACCGAGACGGTGGGTAACTGAGGCTACGGAGACATCGCCGTCGATCCGACGCTCGCCCCCGCGCCCATCGATGTCATTACCCAAGATAGAGCCGGCGCCCCACAGCGATATCTCCGTATCCACGCTGTTTTTGGCCCAGGGCGTGTCGGCGTCGATGACGCGCAACAAGAGATACTCGTAGACCGGCATGGACGTGGCGGGACTGGCCACCGCTCCCGCTGGACCCGGCAGCAACGCGCGCTGAAAAAGCGGAATATAGGTCGAAGAATGCCCCTCGACCACCACCGAATCGGGAACTGTCAACTGTGGCTTCACCTCATTTGTCGCACTGCTTGATTCTTCCGCCGGGATATTTGGCGGATTCGCCAGGGACAGGGGTGCCACCGGCTCCACTGCAGATGCCCGATTGGCGGACAAAAGCGCCACGAGCCACCCAACCACAACCAAGTGGGGCCGAGCTAATCGTGCGAGCAGCAGGCGGGGCGCCATGATCACTCATTCACCGTTTGAGCGTTTTCGAGCAAGATTGGGTAGCTGTATCCTGCTCCGAAATCCTTGTCCGTGACGACAATCCCTTCAAACAGCAGTTTCGAGCCAACCGCTACTGCCTGCTCGGTTGTCACGGTCAGATCGTGGTCCCCGGATTTGGCGTTCCCACTGCCATCGCGAATATGAGCAAACGTCTTTCCTAGTACGCCCGAAGTACTCTTGACCACGACGCCGCGCACTCGCACTTTCTTCCCGGAAAAGCTCGAGCGACCAGTGACAAGCTCAGCCACTGTATGACCAAGCGCGCCAGCGGCTCGCTCGACCGTTCCGACAGGGATCTGTTCTCCGCCAGCGCTCGGCGAACCGTGTGCCGCTGCCGCGACATCAGCCTTGTCCGCATTCGGATCCTGCCCCTGCATGCCCTGCATGGGTGAGCTCGCGCCACCGGCAATGTCAGGATGCCCCGGGGGAAGGCCTGATGCTGAACCCTTTGCGACTGCGCCTCCCAACGCACCAAAGTAGATCAGCTCGAAAGTACGATTGAGCGTGGTGCTCTTGAATTTGTCCATGCGTTGGGCTCCTACGATCGTCACGGACTGCCCCACGCTAACCTCGGCAGTCGCTACCGCGGCCCAGACGTCCACTGTAGCCTTTTGGTCCCCCGCCGGAGACGATGCGAGCCTGAGGTAAGTGTAGTTCGGAACTGAGATAGTCTCGAGCACCTTGCCGTAAATTCGCTCACCTTCGTCTTCCGCAGCAGGTTCACCGTGCACGCCCAATTGCCGTCCCGTGACTTGCGCAGGCACCAGCTCCTTGGCACCCGACGCGGAGTAGGCAGCGGTCGTAACTGTCGAGGTAGACTGCGTCAGCCACGCGGCAACTCCTCCGACGAGAATTGCTGTCACGGGCAACAGGTACTTGTTGGGAATATTCATGGTAGTCTCATTTCGAGCAGGGATCACCGGAACGCGTGGCACGCGATGCAATTGGCGGCTTTGGGGTAGTGGGTGTCCTTGTCCTTGTGGCAACCCAAGCATTTAGCGCGACCTTCAGACTTTACCTGATGTGTCATGTGGCAATTCGCACAGCGTTGATGGCCTTTGATCGCGTGCGCGCCGGGGCGTGTTTGGTGGCAACCCTGACAGGTTGGCCGGGTACTCGTGTGTGGCTGGTGACACTTGATACAGTCCGCGTGCGTGGGAGTTCCACCGCTGACCAATGCCGCCTGATTCTTGTGGCAATTGCCGCAAAGCCCTGAATTGAGAGTCGGGCTCTGATGCGGGTTGTGGCAGCCCAAACACTGATGCCCTCTGGCCAAGGGTTGGCTCGCCTCGGCTGCGTGACATTCAGCACATGCCTTTGGAGCCTTGTCGGAATGCCGCTGGTGGCAAGAATCACACTTCTGATGGGGCGCTGGGCGCCAGGTATTGACAGCTGCAACCTTACCCCGATGACAAGCAACGCAGCTAGGCCCTCCCTGCGACTGTCGATGCACTCCGTGGCAGCTGGCACAGTCGGAATGATGTCCGCGTCCGGCTCCGACCGCAGAATGGCAGTTCCCACACACCAACTGCGGACGCCCGGGTGGACCGTGTCGCTCGTGGCAATTGGTGCAGCCGTCTCGATGGCTACCGAGTTCAGCGGAGCGATGGCAGTTACGGCAAATGCCACCGCTGGTGCTGAACTGGTGCGGCAAGTGACATGACTTGCAGGCTTGGTGCGCCGGGGGTGCGGCACCTTGCACCAATTCCGCCTGCCTTCCGTGGCATCCAGCACAACGCGTTGGTGCTTGAGGCGCAGCATGCGTCGCGTGGCAAGAGCTGCATACGCGGTGCTGAGCAGTCTTGAGTCCGCCCACTGCTTCGAATACCGGCTGGTGGCACATGGCACATTGCTTGGCGGCGCTCTTGTCCTTGTGCGGCTCATGGCACAAGGTGCACTTGTCATGCCCGTGACCCCGCTGCGCCTGATGGCACCCCGGGCATGCTGTGGCTGGATCCTTGCCGGAATGGCCACTGTGACAACTGAGGCAGTCCGCGTGGGGTGCGGACTTCCACGTGGCAAACACGGCCTGAACCGGCTTGTGACATTCGATGCAGCGTGAAGCTTTGGGCTTGAAGGTATGCGCGGCATGGCATCCTGCACAGCCTTGATGCCTGGCTGCCAATTTCGACTCTGACGACTTTGCGCCTTGGCTGGTGTGACAGCGAACGCATAGATCCGGCGTTTTGGGTCTTGGCCCGTGTACGGAGTGGCACTCGGCGCAGTTCCTATGCGTTGGAATGTTCGCCTCGATGTGCTGGTCCACGACCCGCCGATGGCATGACGCGCAGTCATTCCCTAGGCGGCGGTGCGTCGGATCCGGCCGGTGCGGTTCGTGGCACAACCGACACGCGTTTACATTTCCATGGACCACCGCAGCAGTAATTGCTTTGGTCTTCGTGGAGGTAAATGCCTGTCCTGGCAGTAGTGGCTTGCCGCTGTGGCAAGTTGGACAACCCGTTGCGCCCGGATCACCGGCGCGTCCCTCCTTGATGAATTGGTGACACGACAAGCAGGCTACTTCCGTCATGCCGTGCTCATGCACGGCCACCTTGTCGTGACAAGCAGCGCATGAGCGTGTGTTGACGGGCGAGCGATGCTTCTTTAGCTCATGGCACTTGTCACAGGTCAGTTGCGTCTTACCTGTGACGTGATTCTGATGACCAATCGACCTGGCGGTCTTCGAATCCTTACGTTGGTCGAAGTGGCAGGTCCTACAGCGACCCAGATCGACCTGGCCGTGTGGCGTCGACTTGGCGCTGTTTGAAGTGACCCAGATATGTAAGCCTGCCGCAAAGTTGCTGACGTGACAGTTGCCGCAGCTCAGTTTGGCATGGGCATGGACGCCAAGATCCGAACCTACCTGGCGATGGCAAGACAGACAGAACGCTGGATCACTGGTGACGAAGCGCTGTAGGCGCCGAGCGCCGACTCCACCGAGCGCTGCCATCGCAACGAGCAGAACGATGAGAGCAATGGGCAGTCGCCGCCTGCCGCTCGAAGGCGGCGGTTTCGCCGGTTTTGGCGCATTCCCATCCACTGGGTCAATCTGTTCTCCGTCCGACATTCGAGGCGCAGTACTCTCCCCATCCGTTGAGGAGCAATCGACTATTCGACACTAACACGAGCGGCCACGGTCGCAGCCAAGACTAGCCCTCTCGCTCTTCTGTCATCGTTCGAATTTCGGATTACCCTCGGTAGTTTCTACTGAGACCACCCGTTTCAGCACGGATTTCGAGCCATTAGGTAATCCGATTCGTGGTCCGAGCCGTAGTTACTCTCAGTCCTTGAACGCTATCGCGATACATTCTAACCCCCTATGTCTTTCGCTCCCATCGTGCCCCGTCTCGTCACGGGATTCTTCGTAGCTATCCTCTGCGTCGGGTGCGCCCAACCGGACGCGCATCGCACGCCACCGCACCGCTCGTTGCCCGCGCGCCTCTCTGCGCCAACGTCCTTGCGCAAGGCACAGCTTCCCGAAGAAGTGACGAAGGTACTCGCGGACTCGGTGCATGCCGACCTCGATTGTTCCGCATGCCATCCGGCCAAGGCGGGAGATGCTGGCGACGCCCCTTCCGCAGGCACCGAGTTCAGCGAAGCACGATGCGACCATTGCCACAAGGAGCAAGCGGCACTCTACGAAACGAGCGTCCACGCCAAGATCGAGCAATCTCAGAGCACCCGCGCTGCAGTTTGTGCGCAATGTCACGGCGATCACGATATCTACAAACTGAACGATCCGCGCTCACGGGTGGCCAAGCGCAACGTGTCTACGATGTGCACCGCTTGCCACGAGAGCCCCGAAGTGGCCCCTCGACTACGAGCCACTGCCGCCAATGCGGGTACGCAATACCTCGAAAGCATCCACGGGCGCGCCCTAGTTGAAAAAGGATTCACGGTTGCGCCATCTTGCACGGATTGTCACGGCAAGGCGCATGGCATGAAGTCACCGCGTGACGCCCACAGCAAGGTGGCCAAGAACCGCGTGGCGGAGACCTGTGGCCACTGCCATGAAGGCGTACTCGAAGAGTACCGCACTAGCGTTCACTTCGCCGCGCGCAGCGTCGGAGATCAGAAGGCACCGGTTTGCACCTCGTGTCACTCGGCGCACGACATTGGTGCGGCCAGTGGCAAAGACTTCCGTCTCTCGAGTGACAAGATCTGTGGGAATTGCCATGCCGCGCGGCGCGACCAATACCTGGATACCTATCACGGTCGTGCGCATGATCTCGGTGATGCTCGCGTTGCGGCCTGCTACGACTGCCACAACGCACACGCCATCAACAAGAGTAGTGATCCGCGGTCGACGGTCTCCGCCGCTAACCGCGTGGCAACCTGCAAGAAGTGTCACATCAACGCGACCGCCAGTTTTGCTTCTTTCATGCCGCATGCCGACCATCGGGATGCAAAGCACTATCCAATCCTGTTTTGGTCCTTCTGGGCTATGGCCAGCCTACTACTCGGAACGTTTGCCTTCTTTGGCGTGCATACCCTCTTCTGGTTCACGCGTTCTATGGTGCACTTCCTCAACGATCGAGCGGCCTTTGCGGAGATTCGGCGCCAGGCCCGCGCCGAAACGAACACGAAATTGTATGTGCGCTTCCGTCCGGTAGACAGGTTCTGCCACCTCCTCATCATTGTCAGTTTCCTAACGCTCGTGGCGACGGGTATGCCGTTGAAGTTCCATTCTGCGCCCTGGGCTCAGACGATGTTCGCCGTCTTTGGTGGTGCCCAAGCCGCTGGCAAGTTGCATCGACTCGGGGCGATCCTGACACTCTCATACTTCGTCATTCATCTCTCGAGCATGGTCGGTCCGATCTGGCGCCGCAGAACCGAGTTCTTGAGTCCCCAGGGAAAGTTCAGTCTGCTGAGCTTCCTCAAGTTTGCCTTTGGTCCAGATTCTCCGGCTCCCAACCTCCAGGACGCCAAAGACTTCATTGCCCACGCCAAGTGGTTCGTAGGCAAGGGTCCGAGGCCCCGCTTCGACCGATTCACCTACTGGGAGAAGTTCGACTACATGGCGGTATTTTGGGGCGTCACGGTCATTGGGCTTTCAGGCCTGGTGATGTGGTTCCCGGTCGGTATCTCCCGAGTCCTCCCCGGCTGGGCGATCAACGTGGCGCACATCATCCACAGTGACGAGGCGCTACTGGCTGCGGGCTTCATCTTCACGTTCCACTTCTTCAACAGTCACTTTCGACCCGAAAAATTCCCGCTCGATCCAGTCATCTTCTCTGGACGCATCACCGAGTCAGAGATGCTGCATGAACGCGGCCGCCAGTACGATCGACTCAAAGCCGAGAACAAGCTCGACGAACTCTTGACCGAAAATGGCGAATGGGCTAGCTGGAAATGGGTTCTGACTCCATTCGGCGCCATTGCCCTGCTCATCGGCATGTCGCTCGTAGTCGCCATCTTCTGGGCACTGCTTCACGGCAACCACTAGCGGGCCTCCAACCCAACCGAAGAGACACGGAAACCCACTCAACTACCGCGACGTATCGGCTTGTGGATCGACGACTGCTCTCGATCCGATATTCTCCGTCCTTGCGGCGTCCGAAGCGGCGCTCATCGTTCGCGTGGGTTTGGACGCCATGGCTCTTGCACCGCGCTCATCCGCCACCTGTCTTGTCGCGCTACTGCTAGCTGCTTCGGCGGTTGCTGCTTGCAACAAGGGCGGGTCCGAGCAGACAAACATAGCAGCAGCGCGGGTGCTCGGACGCTACAGGCTGATTGGTACCGAACTGCAAGCGAGGGCGCTTGCGGAAGTGGATTCGCGGGCTCGTGGCACGCGCTTCCGCACTGCAACGTCAAGAGTTCGACTAGGCCTTCGGCGAGAGGCGCCAAATGTGGCGTAGCTTCGACTGCGCCATTGGCGGGCGAGCGTCGCGCAAGCGGTGCCGCGCATTGCGGATGGCCAAGGGCACTCTCACGAGGTCTGCTACTGCGACATTGTCGCGCCGCTACCAACCAAACCATTGCTTACCAAGACCCATGAAGATCCCCATCGCCAACAGCAGCCCAACGACGAGTGCCGTCAGCCCAAAGACGTTGAATACGTGTTTCCAGCTGTTCCAATCGTCACGAACCTCGAGCTCCTGCAGGCGGCCCTCGGCCTTGAGCCGTTCGTATTGACGCGCACGCTCGTGCTTCAGCTCAGCTTCGGTGATCCGACCGGAGAACATTACCGTGTCGAGCGGGAATTTCTCGAGCCTGAAATGACTATTGAAGAAGTGGAAGGTCAAAATGAAGCCGGCCGCGAGCAGCGCCTCCTGGCTATGAATGATCTGCGCCAAATTGACAATCCAACCGGGTAACCATCGACTCACTTGCACTGGGAACCACATGACCAAGCCGGAAAGGCCAATGAAGGCGCTGCCCCAGAGCTCGGCGAAGTAGTCGAATTTCTCCCAATAGGTGAAGCGATCGAAGGCTGGTTTTGGTCCGCGACCAAAGAACCAACGCACGTGGTTCTTCACGTCCCGCACATCATCGAAATTGGGCAGCGGCGAATCCGGCCCAAATACGCAGGCCAGAAGCCTGCGCAGGCGGAAGCGCCCGCTCTGGTCGCGGAAACTAGACCACCGCCGCTTGACCGGTCCGACCAAACTCGTCAGGTGGATCCCAAGGTACAAGAAGCTCAACACTGCTCCAAACCGATGCAGCTTTGCCGCCACGTGGGGCCCGCCAAGCAGCTGAAAGACGACCTTCGCCCAGCTAGCCTCGTGGAACTTCAATGGCATTCCAGTGCACACCAGAATGAGGAAGCTAATGATGATGACAAAGTGGCAGAACCTGTCTACGGGCCGAAAACGTGTATAGAGCTTACCCTGACTCTCGTCGCGCACATGCTGCTTCTCCCGACGGAACTCCGTGGGATTCTTCAGGTACACGACCAGTGTTCGCAGCATCCAGAAGAACGTATGTATGGCCCAAACGCCAAAGGTACCGACGATGAGCCCTGTCATTATCCAGAACGCCCAAAACAGCATTGGGTAGTTCTTCTGATCTCTGAAGTCGGCGTGGGCGCGAAATGCCGTAAACTTGGGCGGGGCATTCGCATGGCACTTGCGGCAGGTTTCGAGACGATTGCCGACCGAAAGCGTCGAGTTGGGGTCCGCCGTAGGCAGGATGGCGTGAGTACCGTGGCAATCGAAACAGGCGGCCACGGATTGATGCCCGAGATCGTTTGCACGCCCGTGATAGGACTCGAGATACTGGCGCAGCCGTGCGACGTGGCACTTGCCACACATAGTGTCGCTGGCGAGTTTGAAGCCACCCGTGGGACGTACAATCTGATGCGCCGTGTGGCAATCGCTGCAGACTGGCGCTTTCTTGTCCCCCGCGGCCAGCTTCTTGCCGTGAATACCCACGGAAAATTCGTCCATGGGCCCCTGATGACAGTGACCACAGGTCGTTGGAATATTGGCGCGATTTACCGTCGACAGTGGGTCGGCCGCGCGCCGTATGGTGTGAGTCGAACTGTGGCAATCCGTGCAGGTTGGAGCAGAGAGTAGCCCACTTTCCACCAGAGCCCGACCATGCAAGCTATCGAGATACATCATCCCCGCCTGCGGGTTCTTGATCCCTAGCTTTGCTGCCAGCTCCTCGTTCTTGTGGCACGCACCGCATGTCGCTGGCAAGTTGCGGCGAAAGACCTGTGAGCGCGGATCGCTGGCGGGCAAAATGCCGTGCGATCCGTGACAGTACGTGCAGTTGGCCGCTCCCTGTTGCCCCAACATCACGGCTTCGGCATGCACACTCAACTCATATGCTTTCAACTGTGCTGCATGGCATTTTCCGCAGTCTGCCTTACCAATCGAGCCATCGCTCCCCTCAGGCCCCCCCGCAGCCTTGTCTAGCGGCGCGTGGCAGTCGGAGCAGTCCAAAGTGGCATGCGACGACTTGCGCAATTCCTCGGTGATTTCATCTGTCTTCGCCGATGGTCGACTGCGAAGCGCCGTGGAAGGGGCGATCGACTTGTGCGGCACCGATGCAGTCGATGCAGTCTCGCTCCCACATGCCCCTAGTACGAGCAGCGCTAGTCCCAATAATGCGCAGTATTGCCGGCGCCCAATGAGACGCCAACCGAGATTTGGTCGAGCCACGAAGATGCCGAGCATTCTTGCAGGATTGTACGGCGACCACAGTCCCAAAGTGAAGATAGCCAACAAGAACTTCCATGGGTTACCGCAATCCTCCGTACAAACTACGGGCAGGCGCTCACGCGCAGACCTTGCGGTCGTCGCGCAACGCCATTGCAGACCAGTCTTTCGCTGCTTCAAACGGCAACGGCCTCGGGTGGACACCCAAGGCCGTTGGTAAGCGCTGGCCAACTGGCGCCGACAGAAAGTCCGGCGCCCGTCGCTCATCGCTTATCTATGGACGTCGGCAATAGCTACCGACTTACGCGGACCGTGGCAGGTCAGACAGGACTCTCCGAACGAAGTGAGCGCATTGGCCCGCGTTTCGTAGAAGGAGCCTCCGTTGATCCGCATGTGTGCCAAGGCAGACTGCGAATCGTGGCACGAGGCGCAGGCCGTCGTGATCTGCGAAATGACGAGAGTGGTATCCAACGCAGCTGTGGTCACGCCCGTGGCTCCAGCGTAGGAGAAGCCAGTTCCGTAGTTGGTGACACCCGTGTCATCGACGTAGGGTGCAACGAAGTATGCGAACGTCGACTGGGTGTAAGTGCCCGTCGCCACGGTCGTCAGAAGTTGGCTGGAAATCGAGGCCTCATTGGCTGGGATGGCGAAGTCATACGTCTTGGGCGCGTGGCAGGACTCACAGTCGTTGAGCGGGCTCGGGAACTCGGCTTCCCATTGATTGTCCGGCGCGACCTTGGTCTTGTCGATGTGCCAGTCGAACGGCGTCGTGCGCATCCGCGTGGCGTGGATGGCATGAATGAAGTACTTCGAGCCCGCAGACCAACCACCGCTGGTGCGATTCGGCGTGTGGCAGAACGAGCACGTCGGCCCATCATTGCGTTGACCGGCGTGGAACGTGGGGGCGGCGCCCAACGCGCCGTGGCAAGCGTCGCATTTTGCGGTTTCCACGATGGCGCGGCGCCCGGTGTAGTTGGTAGCAACCTTCCACACGTTGTCGGTGGCCATGCCAAGACCACCCTGCTTCTTGCCGTCGGTGTTGTAGGGGTAACTGGGCAAATCGATCTGCACTAGTGGCGGCGCGTTCGATAGGGAATAGGAGTATCCAAGGCCGCCGGTGAGCATCTTCGCTCCCGCCGCGAGCTGGACTCCGGTGAGAGTGACGGTGTAGTAGCCTGAAGCGTCCGGCCCAGTAAGGGTCCCAACACCCGTGCCTGTCGCACTGTTGTTCCAGATGTTCTTGATATAGCCGCTGGCGGAAGCATTGAAGTCCGTGGGTGCGGTAATTCCATCTTGAGGCATGGACCAGGCAAAGTACACGCTCGGCGAGCCCACGAAGCCTGGCATGAGTTCGGTGACCGTGCCGCCAACCACGAAGCTGTCAAACACGACGTCTGCAACGGCAGCAGTTCCCACCTTCTTCTTGAGCTTGAACGTGATCTGCGGACGCAAGATGCCTCCGGTGTCCGCTACTGCATCGACACTCTTGATGTCGTAGCTCAGAACGGCAGCGCCGTCTGGCACGTAGCCCGTCGCAGCGACATAGGAGGCGTTGGTATTGTTGTTACAACCGGTAGCATTCGCGAGTGCCCAGCAGTTGGCAGGATCGGGCGGCACTACGGGGATGTGATAGGACTCGATCGATGCTGGGGAGTGGCAGGTCGCGCAGGCGACTGTCGTGATCGGGCCACCGCTGTGGGTACAGGTCACCTTGATGCCATGCGTCGATTGGGTGATGCACTTGACGCCGCCGGTTACGTGGAAGTTGACACCATCGTGGCAGGAACCACAGGCGACTTCGCTTGGGTTCGTCTTAAACTGGTCGGCCTGGGGCGTCTTGGTATCGGCGTCGTTATGGCACTTGCTGCAATTGCGGATGTCCTGCGGGTAGGTCGCCGCGATTTCATGGAACTGGTTCGCGACTGCAACCTCTTTGCCAAAATGAATGCGGTGCACGAAGGCTGCTGAGTCGGCCCAAACGTTCGTTGTACGTTCCGGGTTATGGCATACGTTGCAGAAGGCCGCGGCAACGCGACCTCCGCTGTGGAAGGCATTGGCTGAAGAACCCTCGGCCTTGAAGCCGCTATGGCAAGAGTCACACGCAGCCTGGCTGGCGATGGCGCGCGGCGGCAGCGGTGTCCCGCCGCTCGGTACATAGTAGTAATCCTGATTGACGACGTAGAGCGTCTTTGGAGCCGTCGTGTTCACTAGATCGGTCTGGCGACTCGCCTGGACCCAAACCATGTGCGTCGAGCCCGTTTGGGCGGCATCGTAGGCAACGCCCGGAATCAGAGACGTGGTGGTCGTGGTGCCCGACGTGGAAGTCGTAGTCTTATCGGCGTCGGGGAATGTGTAGGTGTAGTCACCGGCACCATAGCCGTTTTCGATGAGCGTGCCCTGACCCGCGGACGCTGGATTGAATGCGGTCGGAACTGGCACGGGCGCAGCCGCCGTCTTCGAACTACCGCTCTTGGTATAGACCTTCAACGGTGAGTCAATCTTGTTGCCACTGGCATTAGTCGCCTGGGTATAGTAGGCAAGCGCGAACCTGGGCTGTACCGCAGTGTTGAGCGAATAGTTGCCCGCGACATCGACCGGGAAGCCCTTGTCGTCCTTCAAGGTGAAGCGCACGGTGATAGGGCTGGTGCCCGCTGGGCTCACGGATAGAACGCTTACTTTCAAACCAGTGCTATTTGTGCCGGGAGGTGCCACGCTGCAGATGTATTTGGTAGAAGTGGCATTGACCTCCGAAGCTTCAAGCACAAGGTTCGAGTTAGCGTCGATGCCGGTGTCAATCCTGACTCCTCCAACTGGGCAATTGGTCCCTTTTGGTTCAGCGGTGGTATTCACCAGGGTGGCCGTCCCAGCGGGACCCGTTGCTCCGATGGAACCCGTTGCTCCGATGGAACCCGTTGCTCCGATGGAACCCGTTGCTCCGATGGAACCCGTTGCTCCAGTGATCCCCGCCGGTCCTGTTGCACCATCAGCGCCTGCAGGACCCGATGCGCCCGAAGGACCCGTAACGCCGTCAAGGCCCGTCGCACCGGTCGCGCCATCGATTCCGCTTGGGCCTGTTACGCCAGCGCCCTTGGGGCCAGTAGCGCCTTTTGTGCCAGGGGCACCATTCGCACCGTCATCGCCACCACACCCGACCCCGGCTAATGCCAAGGCAACGAGCGCACTACTTGCCACGATAGACAGATTCTTCATTCTTGCCTCGCTTCGTGCAGCCAAGTCCGGGCGCTTGCGCCTTTCGATGCTGACCACATAGTCCTGACGTCAGGTTACGGTCGAAATGCCAGTACATCAATAGGGGTACAGCCGCAGAATTCGAGGTCTGTTCGAGGGATCCGCCGCAGTGTCTACGTGTTTTATACGCATTTAGAGCTGAGGGGATTGGCCCTCGCAGATCGCAGTGGGGCTGCGTATCAAGTAACCATTCTGGATGCACCTGCGCGAGCCTGGCTAATCCGCTGCGGCTTCCCCACTCAGGGGCAGCGTTACCTTCACCATGGTGCCATCGCCTGGAGACGACTCGATGACAAGCTCGCCACGTAGTAGATGCGCGCGCTCGCGCATCCCGAGCAACCCCAATCCATCCTTGGGCTTGGTCATCGTGGCCACGTCAAAACCCTTGCCGTCGTCCTCCACCACGAGCACGACACTTTCTGGTCGTCGATACACGAGTACGCTCACACGCTTCGCCTCGGCATGCTTGATGACATTGTTCAGCGCCTCTTGCGTCACACGATACAGAACCACTTCCATGCTACTCGGCAGGCGCTCATCGAGCGAAGGTGGGCAAACGAACTGGTAGTCTATCGTCAACGGAACGCGCCGAGACAAGTTGTCGATGTGCCGCGACAGCGCCGAGTCAAGTCCCAAATCGTCCAACACCGCGGGACGCAGATCCCACGCGAGGGTCGAGACACGAGACACGAGGTCGCGCACAGCCAGATCCATCCGCGAGCATACCTCTATCGAGCTCTTGCCATGGTCCTCTGCCATCGTCTTGATGTCGAGCAGCAATGCCGACAGGGCTTGCCCGAGGTCGTCATGCAGCTCGCGAGCCACGCGCTTGCGTTCGTCCTCTTGCGACTGGATGACGAGCTCAAGCAGCTTTCTTTCGAGCTCAGCCGCCTTCTGCTCGGCTTCGAGCGCCGCAGCCCGCGAAAGATGCTCGCCAAGTGCAGCAGTCGTCACATTGACGGCAGCCTCCAGGAACGTGCGTTGCGTCCCTTGAAGCCGGGTCGCCGACTGCACGTAGAAGTTGACGACGCCAAGCGTCACCCCTTCATGCGAGAGTGGAAATGCCGCGTGTCCGTGATCGTGGCTCGGATCGGCAAGGACGTGCAAACGAGAAACACTTCCATCTCCCGGAACGATTGCCCTGCGCTCGGAAGCAACTTGTCCGCAAACACAATGCCCGAATGCTACTCGCGCGCAGCGTTCCTCGACGGGTGGTCCGAGATCTCGGCTATAGACGAGATTGAGCTCTTCCCCTTGCGCGAGAAATGCTGCGGCGCCGCAGGTCCCGCGCATCCACGATAGTTCTAGCGTCGTGTCAATGAGAAGTTGCAGCGTCTCGATAGCGCCCTTGCAGCCGCTGAGCCGCTGCAGAAGCACCCCAAGGGCCTTGTGATGCTCAAGGCTCTGCGCCAGCGCCATTTGGGCGAGCTTCTCTTCAGTGATATCGCGGGTAAAGTGCAGGAAAATGCGCCGCTTCTCGCGCGTCAGCAGGGCTGTCGGATAAACCGCCGAAGAGACCCATCGTCCACTTGCAGAGTCAACGAGTTCCTTCTCCACGGCTCCAACCGTGGCTACCGCGTCCTCCAGCGGGCAGCCCTCGAAGGGCTCCGACTGACCATGCACGACCTCGGGGCAATAGGCACCGAAAGGCTCGACGTCCTTGAACTCGTTCCGCGTCGCTTCGTTCCAGGCGACAATGCGATGATCCTCGTCGACGAGCATCACGTAGAAGGGCAGCGCATCCACGACACTGCCCCACCACGTCAACAGCTCGTCGTCTCGCCGTTCTAGAACTAGCTCAGATGCCATGGGTTGATACTTGCTCGAGAGACGCCGCCCTACCAGGCGACTTTGCCGAGGGTCATAGGTGACCTGGTACTGCGACTCGCCTTGGCGTTATGACCGACCGTGGCCGTTGCGCCCCGGGCCCTAGGGGTTTCTCCCGACTCGGTCCCGGCTCCCAACACCGGCCAAAGGATCCCTTTCTGGTGCGACCGCCGAGGGTGCCTTCACTCGACTGGCAAGGGCCATACGCCCCTCGAGTCCGTTCGGGTTGAAGACACCGAGTCCACCCAACTGCGCCGGCTCGGCACAGCCAGTTAGCGCCCTGAGGAGCAGCCCGAGCGCCAACGGGACTCGGCCGCCATTCATAACTCCTCCGCCGACTTCAGCAGTTCGCTGACGAGACTAGTTCGCGGTCTGAGCAGCAGAACGCGAGCGAACTTGGGCCTGCCACGATACATATCACCGACGTTCTCAAGGGTGTCACCGAGGAGCTCTTCGTCAGTGAAACGGTAGGAATAGTCGCCGTTTTCGCCAGCACTCGACTCAGTCGTCGATTCGGCCCACGCCGAATTCGTCACTAGCAGAACAAGGATCGAAAGCGCAACACACAGACTCTTGCTCTTGAAGGACATGGCAATACCTTTCTCGGTCGAATCGACCGAATCCAAGACCAACCGGTTAGGGTCAGAACCAAACAAGCTATCAGCACTCAACTATCAGCTCGGATCCGGAAATCCTGATCGCTGAAGGCTGATAGCCATCGAGACCTTGAAAAACATCCAGTGATATCCGGCAGCAAGTCAGCGCAACTAGACTAGTAACAGTCGCAGATTACATCAGAGAAACCGCGCTCGCATTGGCAAGCAGGGATCCTTGGTGAGCTGGGTGGAGCCACTGGCTCGAGC
Organism: uncultured Polyangiaceae bacterium; assembly: GCA_964454965.1. Classification (GTDB taxonomy): domain Bacteria; phylum Myxococcota_A; class Polyangia; order Polyangiales; family Polyangiaceae; genus FEN-1139. The sequence continues at coordinate 117,728 of CAYVXY010000011.1, forward strand.
AGCCTAGCTGCTGCCGGCGCACTAGAGCGGAGTGACGCACGCACCGAAGGCCGCTTCTCAAGCTCGGGCGCCCTGGGCACACCGATACGGGGCACCCGCTGCTGCATGGTCGCGGTCACTTCTATGTGGGACAACACCGCCACTGGCTCGGTTGGCAATCGCGAAACTTGCCCGCGTATGCCCCAGCCATAAGCTGCACCCGAAACGAAGAGCGCCGCCATGGCAAGCACCATCCAACGACCGTGTCGGGAAGAATTGTGCGGGAGCGGTTGCGCCACCAACATGCACTCCACAGTTGCCGCAGCAAAGCCACAGCATGGCTCCTTAGCGGGCCAAAGCTCTTCATCGATTCTCGTCATGGTAACACCGTTGCGAAGCGACCGAGTGCCAGCCGAAGCCGTGACTTGGCGCGAAAGAGGCGAGTTTTCACCGTCGACTCGAGTGCCCCAACTACTTTGGCAATTTCCGCGGTCGAAAGCTCGTGAAACTCCGCCAACACGAATACTTCACGCTGCTCCGCGGGGAGCTGTGCCACGGCATGTGCAATGGCAGCGCGTAGTTCTTCTTGCCCCAGAAGCTGTTCTGGAGATTGCTGTGGGCTCTGGTGGCGTTCCGGCTCGAGTTCCTCAGAGGCCGGAAGCTTACGGCGCCTGGCATCGACACCCACGCGGTGAGCAATCGTCAAAAGCCAGGTCGAAAGCTTCGGTTTCGCACCTACGTCGAAGCGGGCAAGCGCTGGATACGCGCGCACGAAGACCTCTTGGGCAAGGTCCTCGATGGGAAACCCAGATCCGAGGGCGCGAGACAAGTAAGCAAAGACCCGATGCTCGTAGCATTGGACGAACCGCCTCAGAGCGTTACGCTCTCCGCGTTGGCAAGCCAGAAGCACGTCAACCCTCAGCTCCGACCGAGGGGCGGCTTCGTCGAGCTTGGGAAGGGAGGCAACAACTAACATCGCTTATTACCGTTTCTCGCAGCGCTTGGAAAAAGGTTCCCGGTAGCCTACGAATTGTTCGACCCCCGACCCCGCTCATCCGTGGCCCCATGGTCCAACCGTGCGGCCCCCGGGCCGCCCTGTATACTGCAGTAGACCTATTCCATGGATATTTCTGCAATATTGGCGCCATTTTAGCGGAATATGTATTCTGCCCGTATTCTGAAACTCCGTTGTGTAGCTTGCAGCAGCCAGACGGGCATGCAGAATGAACTCCGTGGCCCTTGCCCGCAAACACGTAAGTCGGAGAGCTGAACTTGAAGTCAGCGTTTTCGAGTATCTCGACTACCGAGCGTACCTGCGGGCCTACTACGAGGCCGCCAAACGGCGCCCGGCGGGGTTTTCGTTTCGCAAGTTCTCTCAACGTGCCGGCCTCAAGTCACCCAACTTTTTCAAGCTCGTCATCGACGGTGACCGCAACCTCGGCAAAGACACGGTGGCAAAATTCGCGGACGCCCTCGGGCTCGAAGGCGACGCTCGCGAGTTCTTCGCCGACTTGGTTGCCTTCGAGCAAGCCGCAGACAACGCCGAAAAGAATCGCGTCTTTGAGCGCATCGCCGCCTCACGTCGATTTCGCACAGCGCGGCGTATCGACGGAATGCTTCACGACTACCTGTCCCACTGGTACCATCCCGCGATCCGAGAACTGGTGGCACATTCGGACTTCCGCGACGATCCAAAGTGGCTTGCCGGGATGCTGCGTCCCGAGATAACGCCCAAACAGGCCGCGCATTCGCTCGAACTGCTGTTGGGTCTGGGCCTCGTGGTGAAAAACGCCGAGACCGGTCGCTATGAACTGCATGAACCAACGCTAACCACCGAGCACGAGGTCTCGACCCTTGGGGCCGCCAATTTCCACAAGCAGATGATCGAACGTGCCATGGAAAGCATCGAAACGGTACCCTCCGCTCTGCGCGATCTTGCCGCATTGACCGTCTGCGTTAGCCCCAAGGTAGCGACCGAGGTCAAACGGCGCATCCACCAATTCCGAGAAGCCATGACCGAGCTTTGTGACACGGAAACGGACGGCAAGGTAGTGTATCAACTCAACGTCCAATGGTTCCCACTGACACGCGGCGTCGAGGAGCAATCATGAGCCTGCGCTTCACCTTAGTACTGGCGCTCAGTGGTTCCCTGCTCGCCTGCAGCTCGACGGGCGTTGGCAATCCTGTCGCTGAACAATCGCTCGCGCTTTCCAGCGACTCCGAACTGGAGCCGGACGCGACCGCCACCGAAGAGCAGCTTGACCCTGGCAACCTGCGCCATGCCATCTTGGTGTTCGGCGAAATGCGCTACCTAGCTTGTGACACCGCTTTCGACGATAGCGTCGTCGCGGGCCCCATCGTCGTCGATCTCGCGAAGAACGGCATCGAGACGAACATCCAACCCGTCATCATCCCTGATGGTGGATTCTGCGGGATCGACGCCACTTTGGCACCCGCCACCGCACCGGCTGCGATCGCAGGGCGGTCCATGTTCTTCAGTGGGCTGCGCAGCGATGGCACCCTGTTCCTGCTGTTTGCTGACATGCCAGGAACCTTGCAAGTGCGGCCGCTCGATGGCGTCACCTGGCCCAAGGACGGCAAGCACCGCTGGCTCTGGAAGCTGCGGCCCAGACGCTGGTTGCTGCCATCTGAGCTCGATACGGTCGATACAGCTGCACTCGACGGCGTGGGTCGCGTGATCCCCATCGACGTCAACCGCTATCCTCTACTCTACGAGTCAATCCGCACCCGCATCGCACGGCGCAGCACTCTCCATGTCGACCTGAACGACAACGAACAGCTCGACCCGGACGAGCGACTCGGTGAGGCGCTCATCGGGCAAGGTCTCGACAACATCGACTAGTCCTACATCACCCGAATCTCTTCTGAGCCAAGTGGAACGCCATCGTTCCGATGGCCACGCATTGTCAACTCAACCAAGTCCGAGCGATTTGCCTAAGGAGTCCGATCATGATGATTCGCCATTTATTTTCACTCGTTGCCCTCTCCATCATCGCTAGCGTCGGCCTATTTGCCTGCAACAAGCAGGCGACGACGGATGACGACCTCGAGGGTGTCCCCGAGGTTGCCGCGGTACAGATGCCATTGACGGGCAATGCCGCGAGCGAGGGAACGGCCACCGATGGCGACGCCATCGACGCGGCCAGCCTCGCTGCGGACGAACTCGACCAGTCTGTGGTACCCGATACGACGGATGCCACGGATCTCGGTCAGCTGCGCGGTGCGGTCAAGGAGCTCAATCAATCTATCCGCGAATTTCTTGGACATGTTGCGGCGCTGGTGCGCAACACCGAGCCGACGTACCAAGTTGGTGCGCTTCGGATGTGGGGCCCCGTGACGCGCGGAACCACTGAGTACCGTTTCTTCTTGCGCCATGCGATAGGCCATCGTTGGGGCTGGCGACTCGATGCACGAATTGCGGATTCAGGTGAAACGTTTAGTCGCGTCGCTGCCGGCGAGATCACCGTTGGAGCACAAGCACGGCGCGGAGCCGGCGTCATGGGCTTCGATCTCGACGCGCTCAAGGCGGTCGATCCAACCGTCATTGCCGAAGGGCAGCTCCTCGCCGGGTTTCGCCATGGTGAACTTGGCACCTCGGTCGGCTACGCGGTGCGTGATTTCACTTGGGCTCCTAAGGTTCGCCCAGGCGTTGACGCGATCCTGCGCGCGGTTCATCTCAAAGATGGATTCAATCGGGTGCGCATGGCCTACCGTGGCAACGTCGAGGGAACGGCCACGGCCGCCGAGGAATTGGTGTTGGCTCGAGTGCGCCACCAGCGTGGAGTCGGCGGACGCAGCGATCTGATCGTCCTGCAAGGTGACGTTCCGACGGGCACGGCGCTCGTGATCAGTCAATGCTGGAACAAGGGACTGCAAAGCGGCTATCGGCTCGTGCGCAGCTGTCCAATCGACGGACTCGGTGGTGAAACCTGCAGCGTCACCGCGACGACTGGCGACGCCAGCGCTTGCCCCGCGTTGCTGCAGACGGCCGAGCTACCCCCAGCCGATCCAAGCGCGTCGATGACGGATGACAGTGATCCGAACAGTGACGTCACCGCACCCACGGAGATCCCGACGGTCGAAGGCGACGCGACCAACGGGTAGTTGCCGTAGCCGCGAAGCACCAACCAAAAACATTAGCCAAAGGTCGGCGCTGGGGCAATCCGGCGCCGACGACAGTATCCCTAGTATGGCTTTTGGTTGTTGTAATTGCCAGGCGGTAGGTAGTTGCAGACCACGATGTACCAGTTGGCAAATCCAGAGAAGGGCGAGTTTGTCGTACAATACTTGATGCCGCAGCCTAAGTTGATCGAATTGCGCCACACCACCTGAGTGTAGTGCCCGCAGGTGCCACTGCAGGTGTTGGCAGCGTAGTTGTAGTCTTTCTTCTCAGAGACCCAACTATCTACGACCGATTGTGCCGAGGGATAGCCACCGCCGGCACTGGCGTAGATGTTCTGACCGTAGGTGTTTGCGGTATAGTGCGAGAAGTTGCATTGGTCGGCCCAGGATTGAGCCGCGGCGGCCACGCTCGCATCCCAGGTCATGGTGGGTAGGGGCGTTGCCGGAGCAGGATTCACCGCTGCTCGTGCCGCATTGTGCGCAACCACCATGCCACAGAGATTCGTGTTGCCTTCAGGGCAGGTAGAAGCTCCGCCAGCCGAGCTGCCACCCGTTGCAGCTCCGCCCGTTGCCTTGCCGCCAGTGCTCGCTCCACCAGTGGCTTTGCCGCCACTGGCAGTACCACCAACATTGGTGTTTTGGCCGCCGGTGGTGACACCTCCCGTTGCACTGCCGCCGGTGCTGGCCCCACCCAACTGACTGCCGCCGACATTCGTGGCGCCACCAGTCGCTCTGCCGCCCGAGTTGGCTCCACCCGACTGACTGCCGCCGACATTCGTGGCGCCACCAGTCGCTCTGCCGCCCGAGTTGGCTCCACCCGACTGACTTCCCCCCAAGGACGCGCCCCCACTCTGACTGCCACCACTGGCCGATGTGGCTCCGCCGCTCGTGGGGTTACCACCGGTACCTGCCCCACCGACCGTGGTCGAAGGGTTCCCACCGATTGCTGCGCCTCCGCTCGACGCGCCTCCGCTCGTCGCGCCTCCAGCATTGACCGATGCCGCCGATCCCCCACCGGCACCGAGCGAGCCGCTGACATCATCACTGCCGGAACAGGACAGGGTCGTCGCCGCGGCGACCAAGACCAACGGGGTAAGGCGATGTCGGTTCATGCATGGCTCCTAGCTTGAGATCTATTGCCTGTGTCGCGCGGCCACGGCGGTGGTTCGCCCTGGTCAGGCAGGGTGAAATTTCCGTGACGGAATGGACGGTTTGCGGGAATAGGAGAAAATTCCAGGAAGCACCGGAGTGCTTTCTTCACTATGCTTCGATACGGACCTTTACTTCAGCCATTCTTTCGAGTTTGGCCCAAAACTTACCTCTTGCCGTAGCCCGCCGGCGAGCCCCAATCCAATCGGTATACCCATGCATCACATCAACCCAAGCCCGAACCCTAGCCGCGGTCGAACGAGTTCTTTGCCTCAAGCATTGCCCCTGATCGCCCTGGTCTTCACTATGCTCAATACGGGATGCGGTGGAGCCATCGAGCCTGCGGAGCCAATTTGTGACGGTACCGCATGTGTTGGCGACACGAATCCCGGCGTTGGCGGCGCTGCCACGGCGTCGACCAAAGGCGGGACAGCGAGCTTGCCGGGTTCTGGTGGTAGCATTGCAATGGGTTCACCCGAAGGAGGAGCAGGGGCAACAGGAATAGCTCTTCCAACGATAGGCGGAAACACTAGCGCGCCAGTGAGCATGATTATCACGCAGGACGCGCCACAGACTTCGCTGGTAGACCTCACTGGGGTTTCCTTCACCGTCACCGACCGTCCAGGAAGCTCAACATTGGGCGCCTCGTACACCTATTCGCCCGCGCTCCCCACGCGCGCCGACGCGCAATATTTCTGCGGCAGCGAGACGTATTACGTCTTCACCTGCGACACCAACGCGCCGGATTGTCTCACCATCACCATCGATTGGCAAATGAGGGCAACCGCGACGCTCATCGGACCAGACTCGGTGCAGCGCTCCTTCGTCGGGTATGTCGATGCCGTCATGGCGCCGCTTCTGCCGTTGACCGATCCCCCGCAGTACTCGTTCATCGGTAGCTTCGAGTTTGTCGATGTCGGCTACCCGAACGTATCCTTGAAGGGCAACTTCAGTGTGCGCTTCGACCATGGTTCGTCCACGAGCGCGAACTACCTCATCATTTGCTGAAGGGATGAAATAGCAGGCCCCTACGCCCCTTGCCCCGGCCCTACCTCAATGCTAAAAGGGCCGAGCTATGTCTTCGTGCCTCGCAATGTCTCGCCACTTCGCCCACCATGGTTGGTGGCGTGGCTTTAGTTGCATCGTGGGCGCCTAGGCAGCATCTGGCACTTCGAAAGAAGATAAGGAGAGGCGACCCACAGGTCGCTCTCGTTTCCAGGCGTTGGCGGCCAGTGGGAGCCTACAAATACCCCATGAATCAAGCATCCACATCCCATTATAGCTTTGGCGACAACGATCTGGCCGCGGCGCGCCTCGAGCGCCTCGCGGCGACCTACGCGGTGAGTTCCGCTGCGTTCATGCGTGAAGCCTTGCCCCCAGTCGTCGAACGCGCCGTCGATCTCGGCAGCGGCCTGGGCCTGACTACCAAGCTGTTGAGTGAGCTCTCGAGAGCGCACAGCGTCATTGGCTACGAGCGCTCGACCAAATACATTCAGCTAGCCAAGTCACGACACCCGACGCTCGCATTTCGTGAAGTCGACGTCATGGCCCCGCCGTACCCAGATCGCGAACTCGACGCGATCTACAGCCGGTTCCTTTTGACCCACTTGCATGCGCCCGAAACGGTCATGAATGCCTGCGCCGAGCATCTACGCCCAGGTGGGCGCCTGTTGCTGGAAGAAACCAGCGACTTGGCATCGACCATCCCAACCTTGAAACAGTACTATTGCATGGTTGGCGAGATGCAGGCGCATCATGGGCAGGAGCTCTACATTGGGCTACGGCTAGCTGCCATTGCCAGCTCATTGGCAGGTTGTCGTGTCACCGCACTGCAGACACCAATCACCTTGTCCGCGAACAGAATGGCCGAACTTCACGCGATGAACATCGCCACCTGGAAGCACGATCCCCACATGCTTGAGGCCCACGGCCTCGCTGCGCTCGAACAGCTCGAGGCCGCCTTGAATTCCATCGCTCAGAGCAATGAACCACAGCCGCCGGTCACCTGCGTCATGGCGCAAGTCGTGGTCGAACGGGTTTGAACGTTCGACCATTTGCTTTCTGACCGTCTCCACTCCGCCTGAGTTGCTTCGGGAATGTCTTGGTCGGTGCGACGTGGTGACGGTTCGGTGCGTTGTTTAGTGAAGGATCCGTTGCGAGTGGCGCGCAGTGACTGCATCATTCAACGTCCGCGACAGATTTCACCAGCAGCGATAAATCCAGCGCAATTGTGTTAAGAGTTCCATTTCCAGTAGCGTTTTGTAGGACGGCGCGCTCCCAAGGGTTGTTTTGCCTTCTGCGGTGTTCACGGGCACCTATATGATGCGCCGACTGTGTCGGCTAACCCCCCCAGGGAGACCCTGTCATGAAGCGATTCACTCTATCAATCAGCGCAATCTCACTCACTTCGCTCGGGCTGCTCCTCGCGTCCGCTTGTTCGACGGATGATTCAACCAGTGATGGCGAAGGCGGCTATGTCGGCTCAGGCGGCAACACGTACATGAATCGCGGAGGCGGAACGGGCTACGGCGGCACAACAGGCAATGGCGGCGCAGCTGCCGTTGGCGGCAAGGCTGCAACGGGCGGCGCAATTGCCGTTGGCGGCAAGGCTGCAACGGGCGGCGCTGCCAATGGCGGTGCGGCTACCGGCGGCAAGGCGGCAACAGGTGGCGCTGCAACGGCGGGGAACGCGGGCAACGGGGGAACCGCGGGTGCAGCAACGGCGGGTAACGCGGGCGACGGGGCAACCGCGGGCTCGACGAGTACTGGTGGCGTAGCAACAGCGGGTAACGCTGGCAAGTTAGGCACGGCGGGCTCGACGAGCACGGCGGGAAAGACAAGTGTGGCTGGCTCTACGAGCAGTGGCGGAACCGCGAACGCGGGTACGGCAGGGAAGACGAATACTGGGACGGCGGGGAACGCGGGGGCGGGAACGGCGGGAAGCGGGCCAGCTTGTGCGACGGATTCGACACCACCTGCCAATGGGTTCTGCACACCACCGGCGTCGCTGGCAGCGATCCCAAACATGACCGGCACGATTGGCAACTATCATGTCAATTCGACGCCCGGCTCTGCACGGATCTACAATGTCGGTTCCGGCATCACTACGACTCCGGTGGATGGTGATTTCTTCACGGGCTCGCCATTCACCGCCCCCGGCTCGTGCCAGAACGCCGGGGTCAACGCATCTGCCAGCAGCGGGATGTCGGTAACCGTAACCAACAACCTCGGCGCTCCAGTTGATGTGCTGCTGTACGTGATTGATCAAACCGGCACAACTGCACCCTACACAATTGTCACGCTGACTGCCAAAACAACGATTGCAGCCAACGCGACGAACTCAACCGTTCAGGTGCCCTTCGTTGGCGCAACTTCGCAGTTTGTAGGGACCTGCACGTATTCAAGCGCCATTGCGCTGAACTTGGCAACGGTACGTCAGGTTGGAATCGGCTTTGATTCGGCCAACAACCAGGTTGACGTGTGGTTGCTGGGTATGGCGTTCTACTGAGTGCCGAGCGACAAGAAAGCGGACATGAAAGAACCCGCGCGATCCTAGCGGATCGGGCGGGTTCTCCGCTTTTTCTTGTCCAACTGCCAAGTAGTCGCAGTACTACGCATCAGTTCGCGGTGAACACCGAACTGGACAGAAGTGTCCCAGCATTCATTAGAAGCGTCATCAGCGTTGTTGGATGTTGCCGCTGGCGAACAGCACACCAGCGCGCTCGTCAAGGGCGGCGGAACGTATTGCTGGGGCTGGAGCTCCGTGGCCAACTCCTCAACCACACGACGAAGACGCCGTCGCGGGCAATAAGCTTCAATAGCGCAATGGCTCGCAGTAGCGGAAGCTCACACAGTTGCGCAACCCTTCAAGCCACCTGCCGCAAAATGCTGTTTGGCCTTGTCCGAGATCGGTGCGTCCTGAGCGAATGCCGTGGCCGCGCCGAGGAAGACCACAAAAAAGCACATGAAATTGGTAACTTTCCGAAATCGGCTCATGGACTAGTCCCTATCGCACGCGACTCTTACCATTCAGCCGTGCAGTGGGATATTACCTAATCGGTCACTCGCGGTTACAGTTGCCCAAAATCGACGTGACACGCACGATTTTTGGGGACTGATCGGGTGCTGGCCCCTAGGCCACGCGCCGACTGCCCCTCTTCCGCATACCAAGCAAGCACCCGGCGCTGTGGGGATCCAGAAGCAGTGCGTGAGCTGGCCTCTACGACGAGGCGCTCCCTCAGCGCAGCATCTCATCCGTAGCTGCAGCCGCAAGCGACGCGTACGGACGGCGGACCGAGGCTGGTTGGTCGCTGGTTCATGGCGCCAGGTACGAATCTTCGCTACCCCGCTGATCAAAATCAACTTTGCCGGAGATGGACGCAAATGTGCAAGCTGCGACTGACATAACTGGCATGGGCCAGCGTTCTTTGCCTCGTGGGGTAAAAGGCGAGAAGGATCCGCGACAGCTTGACGCGCTGGTACGCCAGTATCTACCCCATGTCTATCGGTTGCTGCGGCAATTGGGCGTCCCTGCAAGTGACACGGACGACGCGACGCAGCAGGTGTTCCTAACTCTTAGTCGGCGGCTTTCTGACGTCAAGCTGGGCAGCGAACGGGCGTTCTTGTCCGCCACGGCCGTGCGCATAGCAGCGCGATGGCGTCGCACCCACCGGCGCAGGCGCGAGGACGACGATGCTCCTCCCGTCAGTCAGCGAGCAGCCGCCGATCCGAATCCAGAGTTCCAACTGCAACGAGTCCAAGCCGAGCAGCTCTTGCTGCAAGTATTGGCCACTATGCCAGAGAAGCTTCGGGAAGTGTTCGTGCTATTCGAAATCGAGGAAGTGGGTCTTCGGGAAATCAGCGAAACCCTGGAAGTCCCCCAGGGAACCGTGGCCTCTCGATTGCGTCTGGCACGTGAACATTTTCGCAACTCCATCGCAGAGCTCGGGTTGTCCCAAACGTCTAGGAGGGCACCATGACCCCACGGCGACTGATCGACGAAGAGCCGCGCAGTATCGAGGCTCAACTCTTGAGGGTTGGTCGTACCATGCAACCGCCCGCTTCGGCATATCAGAAAACGCTGGCCAGTCTTGGCTTCGTGACAGCCACCTTGGGCAGCGCCAAGTTGGCAACCGCCGCGACGGCGAAGTTCGCGATTGGCTCCACTCTCGGTGGTATGGCGCTCCAGGGTATTGCTGTCGGTGTCGTGGTCGGGGCCTCGGTGTTGGGGGCAGCGCAGGTGACTCGCTCGTGGCACGGCAATGCCTCCTCGACGCAGGCGCAGCACGCACAGCAGGGGCAAGTCGCGACGCGCCCTGCTGCAGTAGTCGCGCTCACGCCTGCGCCAGTTAGAGCCGATGACGCACCTGCAGCCGAACCCGTAGCTTCGGACGTACGGGCCAATGTGTTGGTTCCCAGAGCCATTGGCAGTGAACGCCTCAACCGCTCGGAGCGTGAGCCCTCACCCTCTGCAGCACCGAATTCCTTGGGTGCCGAGGTTGGGCTCATTGATGACGTCCGTCGGGCGCTCGCGCAGGGGCAAGGCGAGCGCGCCCTCAGCTTGCTCGAGCAGCATGGTCGACAATTCCCCGCGCCGCGGCTGGGCGAGGAATCGAGCTTTCTTCGAGCCCAAGTGCTCACCCGATTGGGGCGTCATGCCGAGGCGGCGCAAGCCCTGGAGCGATTCCGACTCAACTACCCCAACAGTACCTTGTCTGAGCCGCGCTAGCAGCAGTCGACGCATGCACGCGCTATCGTTCTGGACTATACGGGCAGCTCCATGCGCCGTGTCTCTTTTTTTCGTTCTCTCGCAGCTTCGAGCGTTCTGGTCTGCACGTCGCACGTCTGCGCTGAAACATTCTCCCTCGGATTCGAAGCACCCGTGGGCTGTCCCTCGAAGGCAGATCTCGTCGGCCAAGTCCAGGCGCGAACAACCTTGGCCGAACTGGTCGAAACCTTGGGCACGTTTCGATTCGACGTAAGGATCGCCCAGCGAGCGCAGCGCTCGGTCCTCGGCTCCCTCAGCGCGCGATTGCCCAGCGGCAAGGGCTCGGTGCGTTCGATCGATGGCGACACCTGCGTCGAAGTCGTCTCCGCGCTGGCGGTGATCATGGCACTCACCGTAGATCCGGGCGCGCAGAGTGGTCCGCTCACGGCCCAGAGCCCTGCAGCGCGGACCGAGACTTCAAGCGTCGCGGCCGCGCATCTGGAAAGTGCCCTTGCCCATACCGAAACCACACAGCCCACCGCATCGCCGCCACCCGAAGCGCCTAGCCCCCCGCCTGCTCCTCTACCCCGCCCCGCCGCACCTGCGCGACCCAACACGGCTGTGACCGCGTCGCCCGATCCCCAAGCGAAAGGACCATCCACATCTCTTGGGCAACTGGACGCAGGGGTACAAGGAGACTGGACCAGCCTGCTCGCCCCGCGGTGGGGCATGCTGCGCGCGGGAGCGCACGTGACGTTTCGTTCGCGCGCGGGTGCGGTAGCAACACTGGCAGTATCGTGGGGCCCAACGACGCGACGCAGTGACGGCAATGGCACCGAAGCCAGACTGAACTACCTGGGCGCAGCGGTGGAGCTTGGTTTTAGCACTCGCATGGTCGACGCATTCACGCTGGACGCTCTGGCAATATTGTCCACTGGTCTCCTACACGCCGAGGGGCTGCGCGGAGGGCGCATTGCCGTGCCGGACCAACGCAATGCTACCTGGCTCGGTGCTGGTCCTGCACTCGAACTGCGACAGAATTCGGCGTGGGGAGGTTGGGCACTCGGGGCCAGCATGCCAATCGGCCTGATACGTCCTCAGTTCAACCTTCAGACGAGCAGTGGCACTCCGGCAGTGTTCTTCCAGGTGCCACCCGTCGGAATTGAGCTACGGCTTCGATTCTTCATTCGACTATTTGGCTAGTGATCAATTCGCGCTGACCCGGAGATGAAGTGAGTGGAGGCAGCAAATGCAACTTAGAATCTTCACCTTGGTCAGTCTATCTCTTGTCCTCAACGCCTGCCTCGATGAGGGCACCATTGGCAAAGAAGCGAGCGGGGTCGGCGGGCGAACCAATGTAACGCCTGCGTCAGGGGGAAGCAGTTCGCCCGCGACTGGCGGTACTACTTCGACCGGCGGGGCCAATACCGCTGGTGCGTCCGGAGATTCGTCGATACACCCGTTGTTCGCGGCAACGCTGAGTAGCTGTGGCATCGAGATAATCTCGACGCCGACGACCCAGGCCGACATCCTCCCTCTTGACCTGCTGCTCGCAGAACCGCGTGCAAAGTGGCAGGCGCTGTTGGACAACTGCGTCGCTGGGGGTTGGGATCTGACTCCCTGCGCGGGCCGCGAAGTAGTGGTAACTAGCGCCGAGACGGATCAGACGCAGCCCGGCAGTACCCTTGGTACCGCCCTTCCGGTCTCGGTCAACGTGATAACCGAGGGCGATCGGGTGTGCTGCGTAACGCGCACGTATGCTGCTCCCGGTGGTGTGTTGCCTGCAATGTGTGCGCCCATGACAACAGCCGCCAAGGCAATGGCAGATTGCGCGATCCCCGAAGTCGCCCACCTGGGCGTCTTGGAAATGGATATCCCGATCGAGCTCGCCGGGCCGAATTGGTCGCTCAAGTCCGAAGTCTGCACCGCTGGCGGCTGGAACCTAGCGCAATGCGCTGGCGGCCCTGCCACGTTCAGTTCGTTCGATACAGGTACCCGTGGCAGCTCTGGTAGTCCACTGACGGCGTGGGTCGTCACCAAAGGCAGTTCGGTGTGCTGCATCTACGAGTCCGAGGCCAATTCGAACCCCGGGCTCTCGTCGGTTGCTTGTGCAAAGGCGCCCTAGCGCGCCTAGATTGGGCTACTTCGGAAAGCCGCTCGATTGGCAGTCGATCGGCTTTTTTCGCTCGCCAATTTCACCGCTTCAGCACGCCAGGCCAGCAAAGGGCGCTGTGGAATACCCGAAGTCGGACTAAGGTGGCCTTGCTCGCTCTCTAGCTTGTCCCTAGCCATGCCATCCCTAGTCATCGTCGTTCTCGGTTCTCCCAACGATCCTCAAGGGCGCCTGTACAGCGTGGCGCGCGAACGCTGCCACCTGGCAGCACTGCTCGCCGGGGCCAATCCAGCTGCCAAGCTGTTGCTCACTGGCGGTTTTGGTGAGCATTTCAACACTGCGCCATTGCCACATGCAGAATACCTGAGGCGCACCTTGACGGGGCTCGGTGTGGAGCCATCCAGGTACTTGCCAGACGCGCTGAGCCGCAACACTATCGAGGATGCGTCGTTGTCAAAGCCCATCGTTCTGGCTCACTCGGGAACCGGACTCTTGGTGGTTACCTCTGACTTCCATGTCCCCCGGGCTCGATTCTTGTTCGAGCGTGAATTCCGCGAAAGCTGCATCACGGTCGCTTTCGTCGCCTGTGAAACCGACGAGCGAGCGTGTGAATTGGATCTCGTGGCGCTAAAACAGCACGAGCGGCGCGCTTTGACAGGTCTCAAGTTGCAGGCGACTTAGGGAAAATTTCGCACGAAGAACCACCCTGTTCGGCTCGAGAAACTGACCAGGTGGCCTACACTTCATCTACTCGTCGCCAGTTAGCGATTCTCAGCTAGGCTGAAACCGAATGCATTCTGGCCACCGCAACACAGGCAATTGGGCGCTCGTCATCTTCTCATTCTTGCTGACATCGCCTTGTGCATGCCGAGGTCGCTCGCCAGAGCCCGCTGAATCGCGTACAGCCCAAAAGTCTTCTGCAGCGTCCGCTGCGGCAGCTGGAGACTCGACGCCCAAGTCTGAACCGCTTGAGTGCCCCAAATTCCATGATGGCAAAAAGCAGTTCCAGGTCGACAACGAGGATCTGGAGGAGGCCTCCGACATCGCGGCAAGCGCAAAGAACCCCGGCGTTTTTTGGTCACACAACGATTCGGGCGGCAAGGCAAGAATCTTCGCGTTTGCCAAAGATGGACGAGATCTCGGCACTTATCACATCGAGGGTGCCGAGCTGGAGGACTGGGAGGACATGGCGATTGGCCCGGGTCCAGTCGCTGGCACGCGCTACCTCTATATCGGTGACATTGGCGCAAACAACAAGGTCCGCCAACAGGTCACGGTCTATCGCATCGAGGAGCCTGACGTGACGCTTGAGCAGAAGCCCAAAAAGCGCAAGCTCGAGCGATTCAAACGCTTCAATTTCGTCTTCCCCGACCAAAAATCGCGCGATTGTGAGTCCTTGATGGTCGATCCACGCACGGGGGATGTCTACCTCGTGACGAAACCACGTCACGGTGCCCCGGTCGTCTATCGCAGTAAGGCGCCCCTCGACGCGAAAAGGACAGCCACTCTCGAGGAGGTCTCTACGCTCACAGCGATTAGTGGTTTAGGGAGCACCTCGGGCACGCTCGTGACTTCGGGTGACATCTCGGCTGACGGCTCGATGATTCTCTTGCGCACCTATGAACGCGCTTACCTGTGGCAGCGCCAGCAGGGCGAAACCGTCGACGCTGCGTTCTCACATCCGCCTTGTCAGGTCCCGCTAGAAAAGGAAGCGCAAGGCGAATCGATTGCCTTCGCGCCCGATGGCAAGGGCTACTACAGCGTCAGCGAGGGGCGTCACCCCAAGGTCTACTTCTACGCACGCAAGGAATAGCCGCGCTGGGGGGGGCACACCATCGCTTCGGCCCACTGCCGATTCTGGCATAAGGCGCCCTATCGATCTAGAGTTCGCCTGTGTCAACCAGTTGCCGCCTACACGCCGAAACCCTTTGGATCAGTCCATACGTCTTTTCCAGCTTCGTTGCGTTGAAAGAGAAGCAGGTCGCGTTCGACGTGGTAAGCGTCGCCTTGTTCCAAGGGCACCACCTGACCAAGGGCTATGGCAGTCTGTCGCTCACGGCGCGGGTGCCCTGCCTCGAGCACGAGGGCTTCGCGCTCTCGGAATCGAGTGCGATCGCGGAATACCTCGAGGAGCGCTTCCCCCCACCGGCAAACGCGCGACTGTTGCCCGAGTCCTTGCAGGACCGCGCTCGTGCTCGACAACTGATGGCCTGGTTGCGGTCCGATCTCGGGGCGTTGCGCGAAGAGCGCTCGACCGTAACGATGTTCTATCGCTTCGATTTGGCGGCGCTCAGTCCTGCCGCTGAACGGGACACAGGCAAGCTGCTACGCGTGGCAGAATCCCTAATCCCAGCGGATGCCGGATCCTTGTTCGGAGCATGGACCATCATCGACAGCGAGCTGTCCTTCATGCTGCATCGCTTGCTGCTCAACGGCCACACATTGCCGAACCGAATTCGGAGCTATGCGGAACGTGAATGGCAGCGTCCACCAGTGCAAGCGTTTTTGAATCAGCCGCGTCCCAAAGAGGTCCCCGAAGGTTACTGGGACTACTCGGGAACGTCGCGCCCCCAAGCAAAATAGCCGCGCTCGACGCGGTGCCCCCGTGTCTCGGCGTCGTCACCTAGACGACAACGTCAGCGTTGGGCGTTAACCCCTCTGCCGGGGGGAGCCCGAGGGGCAAGTGGTCCTCGCCCAGGAGGAAACCCATTGCGCGCAGTGGCTCCTGGAGATCATCGGGGAGTGGGACCAAGCCACCAATGGCGTTCGCCGCGCCCGGCCGTTGAACGGACCAGCGATAGGCGTGGAGCGCCATGCGCTCTAGCCCATAGCGCTCGCGGAACGATCGGTTCAAATCGCCGCGACCGTAGCGTGCGTCGCCAATCAAGGGATAGTTCACGTGCTTCAGGTGGCGTCGAATCTGGTGCAAGCGTCCCGTCAGCGGTGTCGCGGATAGCAGGGATACGTGCCGAGGCTCGGTGTTGGCAATAGCAATGCGCCAAACCAAGGTCCGGGCCTCGACGCGTGGACCGTCCTCTCGGCGACTGATCGGATAATCGATGTCGAGCCGCTCGTCGATCTCTCCGCGGACGACAGCGAGGTAGTCCTTCCGGCAGTGTCCGGCCTGGGCCCATTCAGACACGACTTGGGCTAGTTTCGAACTCTTGGCAAACAGCACCGGACCGCTGGCACCGCGATCCAACCTTTGGATGGGGTGAGCAGCGCCTTGCTCGGTCCGACAGCGGGCAAAGTCGACCAGTACCTCTTCTGCTCTGGCCCATCCACGGTGTACTAGGAGACCCGAAGGCTTGTTGAGCACGAACAGTTCGTCGTCTTCGTACAGACACTCGATATCCATGGCTAAAGGGCGCTGACCATAGCATCGTACGCGGGACGGCGCGGCTGATTCGAGCCTCAACCGACCACCGCAGCGATAATCGATGGAACGACGTTCATCGAACATGGCCTGCGCATTGCATTGCCGTAAGAATCGCTCTAGCGGTTGTTCCGCCCAAACGACTCATGAACTCGAAGACTGGGGGCGGTACGCATGGTTGATGAGCTTCTGCGGTCGCCAGCGCAGTCGTCGTAGGAACGGGTACAGTTGCGACCGTCTTGCTTGGCCGCGTATAGGGCTTCATCGGCTCGGTACAAAAGCACGCTGGGCCCAATCATGGGTGCGGGCATCATACTGACAACACCAATGCTGACACTCATGATGTCCGCGTTGGATACCCTCGTCGTTTCGTGCGCGATTGCCAGTTGCTCGATCGCCGACTGGATCTGGCTAGCTACCGCTAAGGCGCCTTCCGTACCGGTGTCGCAGAGCAATACCGTGAATTCCTCGCCGCCGAGGCGAGCAGCCAAGTCCCCGGGTCTGCGCGCCGCCGAGGCGATCACCTCGGCAATTTCCCGCAAGCAGTCGTCCCCTGCCCCGTGTCCGTAGGTATCGTTGAATAGCTTAAAATAGTCAACGTCCACGAGCACCAGCGCGAGCGGCATCTTGTTTCTGACCCCACGACGCCACTCCAGCTCGAGAAACTCGTCGAACTTGCGGCGATTGGCCAAGTCAGTCAGTGGGTCAATCTGCGATAGCCGCGCATATTTCTGCGTCGTTTCTTCGAGCGTGATCTGCGCGCAGCGCAGTCGCGACTCGGTCGTACGCAGCTCTTTCACCTCTTCGACTAGGCGTTCATTCGCCCGCGTTAGGACTCGGGTGCGCTCGGCCACGCGTTGCTCGATCGTCGTGTTGGCGGAACCGAGTGAGTGCTGCAATTCACTGCATTGTAGCTTGAGCCGTCGTATCGCTCCGAGGGCACGGCAGAGGGCGAGCCCTACGAGGAGCAGTGTCACGAAAGCAACTGTTCCCCATCGGCCATCGCCGATCCGCGGCGAAAAGCCACTCACGAACGAAGCTACCGCGTACGCCGCGGTCAGAACGACCCCCGCAGCGACGGCGCACCTCGCGAGCAGCAGCTGCATGACTGCCAGCTTCATGTTCCTCCCTCTACGCTGGGTCCAAGTGAGAAGACCCAACCTGTGGCTAGAATTGTACGAGCCGCAATCGCGATCGCTAAGTGGTCTAGGGCGATTTCTTCCACAAAACAACCTGATCGCAGTCGACCGACACTCCGGCCGTACCGCTCTTGGTGGGGGTTTTGCAGGAATTGCAGTCTTCGAGTTGGCACGAATGCTGATTTTGCCCACAGCCGACATTGTGTCTGGATGTCGGGCGCTCGGGCGCTCTCGCGCAGCAGGTTTCGATCTGACCTTTACCGCCAATGACAGCGCTTCTATGGTCCCGCCGTGGCCCCCCCCATCCTCCCCAATCTGTTGCTTTCTTTCGCTTTGCTGGCCTGCAGCCATGGGCAACAGAAGTCTGCTGATCCGCCATCGTACGCAGGTGCCAAACCTAGCACAACTGACGCGCCACCAACGGTGGAAGAATTTTCAGCAGATGCCTCGACCACTGCCGCACCAACCGCTCAAACCGTTGGAGGAGCCAATGGCGCCAACGCAGCGGCGAGTCCGACACCTGCCGCCAACGCGCCGCCGCTCAAGAGTGGACCATTGCCAGTCCTTCGCGACGAGTCAGGCAAACCGCTGCCCCAGACCGAGGAGCAACCATCTTTCGATTCGCCGTCTTTCAAGCGCAGGGTAGAGCTACTCTACGAAGCCATCGTCAAGGACGAGCCCCAACTCGCAACTCCAGCTTTCTTCCCGCTCGTTGCCTATGAGCAGGTCAAAGCAATCAGCCAGCCCGCGCGGGACCACAAGTTCCGCCTCCTAGCCGCCTTCGCAAAGAACATCCATGAGTACCACCGGCAACTCGGGAAAAATCCGGCCGATTCCAAACTGCTCGGGATGTCTCCTTCTACGCTTGCCCCTCGATGGATGAAGCCCGGCACCGAAGGCAATCAGCTCGGCTATTTTCGCCTGTTGCGCAGCCGGCTTAAAATTGCTGACGCGAGCGGCACGGAACGGGCGTTCGAGATAACTTCGATGATCTCTTGGCGTGGCGAGTGGTACGTCGTGCACCTCAATGGCTTCAAATGAGCCTGCTCGCGATTGGGGCTAGACGCCATCGATTCCTCGTGGCAAGGGTTGCCGGCTTCTAGCCACCGGAGGTAGCACCCTTGCCCCGCATCATCTGTCTCGATCTCGAAGGTGTCCTGGTTCCCGAAGTTTGGATTGCGTTCGCTGAGGCCACCCGAATCCCGGAGCTCCGGCGCACGACGCGCGACGAACCGGACTACGATAAATTGATGCGCGGGCGTTTGGCCATTCTGGCCGAGCATGGGCTCACGCTAAAATCGATCCAGGACGTAATCGCCACATTGCGACCGCTCGATGGCGCACACGAGTTTCTCGATGCGCTGCGCGACCGCGAGCAAGTCGTCATTCTGAGCGACACGTTCCTGCAGTTCGCTCGGCCACTGATGAAGCAGCTCGGTTACCCGACGATTTTCTGCCATGAGTTGGTCGTCGATGCTGCAGATCACGTCGTTGACTACAAGCTGCGCCTTGCGGATAGCAAGCGAAAGGCTGTACAGCACTTCCGCGAGCTCGGATACGTCATCCATGCCGCTGGAGATAGCTACAACGACACAACGATGCTTTCGGCGGCTGACCGCGGGGTACTGTTCCGCTGCCCCGACAACGTCGCAGCAGAGTTCCCGCAATTCAAACGAACGACAAGCTACGACGAGCTCTGGCACGCGCTTCTCGACTAGCGTCGCACCGAGACGTGCACGTGGCTGCGGTTCTCGAAATAGACCCAGTCCAGTCCAACATCCACAGCGAGGCGGGCCAAGCGACCAAGCCGGTTGGGCTCGGAATCCGATGTCGTAATGTCTGCCGCGCGACCCTCGTAGTGCAAGCTGCCGCGGCCGTGCTCGCCATTTTCATCCCAGGCTTCGGTGATCCGCAGCACGAGCCCGGGCCATTCCTTCTCGACAGAGGACTCGAGACGCGAAAGAAGCTCGCACAAGCGTTGCGTCATGACTCGATCCGCCCCGGTGCGTTCTTCATTCTTGAACAAGACGTGAGGCGCTTGGCAGGGGGCTAGGCGTTGCCAACGCAAGTCGCCCCGCGTCAGCCTTACCTGCGAGGCGCCGACCACTTCATTCTCGGCCGAATCTGGCATGCGCTGCCCAACCTTGAGTTCGTGCGCCACCCCTCGAGGGCGCGAAAGCGCAAGATCCAGGGGCTCGGAGGATTGGCATGCCCCCAGCCAGGGAGCAAAAAGCAGCAACGTGAAGCGTGGTTTCAGCAATCTGCAAGCGATTATCACCGTTCCCCGGCTGGGAGGAAACTTCTTGCCCTGTCCGAGTCGGGCCTAGTCCGCGATTTTTCGGCGGTCGAGACTAGTAGCAGTAGACCTCGGTCGGAATCCCCGTCGCCGGGAAGTCACTCATGCAATACACTTCAGCCACGTTCAGGGGGCAGATGCAGTTGCAGGCGGCGTCCTTGGTTGGATAGCACGTCTCGCTTGCAAACCATGGGCAGCTGCTCGCCTTGGCCCTGGGACTGCCGGAGACACAGGTGCCGAGCCTCGTCTTGCCAGTACCACTGGCCGCCGAACCGCCGTTGGACGCCGGACTCGCGCCGGCCCCAGTCGCCCCCTGCCCCCCCTGGCCACCACCACCACCCGCTGGATCCTCCACGAGTTCGCCACCGCAACCAGAGGCCATCGTCCAAACCGAAAGCGCAACAATATGCCGCCACATGCGATCGAATCTAGCAGACACGGACATAGGTCACAACGTAGGACTTCTACTGAATCAGCATCGAGAATTGGACGTATGACGAAGAGCGAGTGGTCGCGAGATCATGCATCTTTGCGCGATTTTTCGTGCTCATTCAACCATGCAGAATGCGTTGGCAATCACACAGTCAAGACGTCCTAGGTGAACGTGCCGCGAGATACTTCCACTGGATCCGTTTGGGACAATGGGTCGTCCCGTGAGACGCCGGAGCGGCTCACGCGTGGCGCGTTTCACCCTCCACCCTTTCCCTACGCTGTCGCTCGCTGCTGGCCCGCTATCCTGAGGGGCCTACCGCCCTCGGTCGTCCAGGCGACGGAACCGCTGATTGTTCCCAGGTGGCAAACGGGTGTTCCTCGACGCAGCTGTTCGGCGATGTCGTCCTCACGCCGCGCAGACAACAAGAGTACGGCGAGCCTGCGGACCACTGCTGCCCCATGGCAACGTTCGGAACTCCCTCGCTCCCGACCTTGCGCGAAAGCCTCTTCGGGGTGCAATATTTTCGCACCCATCATGAGCACAACATATTGAAATAATACAACTATTCCATTCTTGGGACCGATTCGTTCCTGGCGCCTTCCTATCCCTTGCGCGGGCTGGCAAGGCCGTCTATTTAGGCGCGGGACTCCCGGAAACGCATTCGCCCAGCAACCTGGCATATCGACCAGAACCGTGGACGAAGCACTCGGGACCGGGCCCAGCGCGGGCGCACACCGCGACTATCCCTTCCGAGAGAGGAACGCTTCATGGCTATCAAGATTGGAATCAACGGGTTCGGGCGTATTGGTCGGCTTGCATTCCGCGTGGCAGTGAGCCGTAGCGATGTGGAAGTTGTTGGAATCAACGACCTCATCGACGTCGACTACATGGCGTACATGCTGAAGTACGACTCGTGCCACGGCCGCTTCAACGGCACGGTCGAAGTCAAAGACGGCAAGCTCGTCGTCAATGGCAAGGCCATTCGCGTCACGGCCGAAAAGGATCCATCGAACCTCAAGTGGGACGAAGTTGGCGCCGAAGCCGTCATCGAGTCGACTGGGCTCTTCCTCAGCGACGACAAGGCTCGCCTGCACATCAAGGCTGGCGCAAAGAAGGTCGTTCTGTCGGCTCCGTCCAAGGACGCAACCCCCATGTTCGTCATGGGCGTCAATCACAAGACCTACGCCGGTCAGGACATCGTCTCGAACGCGTCCTGCACCACGAACTGCCTCGCGCCCGTCGCGAAGGTCCTGAATGACAAGTTCGGTCTTCTCGAAGGCCTGATGACGACCGTCCATGCCATGACGGCGACCCAGAAGACAGTCGACGGCCCCTCTGCCAAGGATTGGCGCGGTGGTCGTGGCGCTGGCCAGAACATCATTCCGTCATCGACGGGTGCTGCCAAGGCCGTGGGCGTGGTTATCCCTTCGCTCAAGGGCAAGCTCACCGGCATGGCGTTCCGCGTCCCGACGCCGAACGTCTCGGTCGTCGATCTCACCTGCCGGCTCGAGAAGGCCTGCACGTATGACGAGATTAAGGCGGCCATGAAGTCCGCTTCCGAGAACGAGCTCAAAGGGATCCTCGGCTACACCGAGGACGAGGTCGTCTCCACCGACTTCCTCACCGATCCCCGCACCTCGATCTTCGACGCCAAGGCTGGCATCCAACTTAGCCCGAACTTCGTCAAGGTCGTGTCCTGGTACGACAACGAGTGGGGCTACTCGAACAAGATCGTGGATCTGCTCGTCCACATCATGAAGTAGTTTGCGATAGGTTTTCTCCCCTGTCGGCAAAATCCCGGTCGGTTGCGACCGGGATTTTGCTTATTTGGACAATCCTGGCCCAATCGTCCGCGATTGGGCTTTGGCTTATTTGGACAATCCTGGCCCAATCGTCCGCGATTGGGCTTTGGCTTATTTGGACAATCCTGGCCCAATCGTCCGCGATTGGGCTTTGGCTTTCTGTCTGCAGCGCGAAACTACGCCAGAACGATAGTACGTCTAGGCAACAGCACGTTGTACCGCTAGGAGTCCATCATCGGACCAGCAATGGAGGTCTCGAGCGCTGCAAGGACAGAGAGTGGAACCACCAGACAGAACGGCGCGCCCCGGGTACGGAGCACGCCATTTCATGGTGCTCAGCAATTGGACCGGCGCGTAAGCCGTTGGTCACGCGCTGGTCCTAATTGAGCGCGTGGTTAGCCGCTTCCTGCGGCACCTGCAGCACCCGCGGTGCCAGAATTGACTGGAACGCAATCCCAGCGCTTGACGAGGTTTGCGCCGCCCGCAGCACCCGTGGGCAACTGCTCCGTGCAAGTGCAAATTTCACGATTGGCAGGATTGCCACCAGTTGTTCGACACTCGTATCCGACGGCGCGATTGTTGCACGCGTCGCCATCGTCAGGATTATTTGAACAATTGGGGATTGTCGTAGATGCTCCAGCAGTGCCGGCGTTGGCGACGGTACCACCTGTGGCGGCTCGACCAGCATTGCCAGCGACCGCGCCACCTTGTCCACGACCAGCGCTGCCAGCGACCGCGCCGCCTTGTCCACGACCAGCGCTGCCAGCGACCGCGCCGCCTTGTCCACGACCAGCGCTGCCAGCGACCGCGCCACCGACGCCAGCCTTACCGCCGCCGGCACCTGCTTGCGCTGTGCTGCCACCAGTGGCAGTGGCGCCTCCCGGGGTAGTCGTTGCGCCTGCAGCGGCAACTGCTCCGCCCGTCGTAGCAACCGAGCCGCCAGTCGTGGCAGTAGTACCACCCTTGCCACCAATTGAAGTGCTCGCCCCGCCCGTCGCAGTGTGGCCGGCAACGCCTCCTTGCGCACCAGTGTCAGAGCTGTCGTCGTCGCTACTGCATGCGTAGAGACACGCCGTACAGACAAAAGTAGCGGACAGCACGGTCGTCAAGGTTCGATTGCCAAGGGATCTGAATATCATGTTAAAATCTCCTTTTGGCCTGGCTCCCCGGCATTACAAGCTATTTTAGCCGAGACGCAACAGTTGGGGACCTTCGGCGCCCGCGCATCATGGTTCGAAGTCGGGCCTAGGTCATCCAAATAGCGCGGAAGCCCGCACGATCCTTTGACGGGTAGGTGGCGGCGAGGACGAAAGTTCGTCGGGGGGTCCAATTGTCCAGTGAGCTGAAAATTGTCGAAGTAACGTCGACATGTGGACATTTCCGGATTCACTGGATCGCGAGAGTACCAGGGCTGCTCAATCAGCGTCGTACGCCATCACTGCAGGGTCGGCGCTGTCCAGTCTTTCCAATCCGACATGGTGAGGGACCCACCGGCGCCGACGATGATCTTCCCTGGTGCTTCGCCCTCGTGTTTCAAGAATGCAGCAATACTCTGCGTGAGGATCTCAGTGTATTCGTTCTTGTAGGAGCAATGGGCAGTGTCGGCCACACTCGAGTGGTAGCTGACATTCTTCGCAACGCCCAACGCCTTGTAGATTTCCGCACCAGCGACCGTAGCGGTATGGCCCGCTGGCGCGCCCATTTGAGCTTGATGCGGGTTCTCGAGCACAAGCAGGCCGCGCGGCGCAATCAAGCCGACCAGGGCGTGGGTATCAATCGGGAGTTTGACGGCATTCGAGACATTGTTCTTGAAGACGAATGGCTCGAAATTGTTACTGAGCCAATTGAGCCCGTTGTAGTTATGGTCCGTCCGTTCCTTACCCAACACATCGGCGATGCGGTAGGCTGGAACACCAGCTGTGCTTGTTTCCTGAGGAATGGTCAAAGCGATTCGGTCATCAAGAACACCGACGGCAAATGCCCCTTTGCCGTTGCGTGAGCATCCCGTAACACCAAGCCTTCCCGCATCGATGATGTCACCTCCCGACTTCTGCAAGACGTCAAGCATGCGGCTGGCGCCCCAGGCCCAGGCCATCAAGAGACCTGCGGAATGATTGCCGCCGTAAATGTCGTAGAACTTCCCTGTGTTAGGCTTACCTCGGGATTGCTCGGCCGTACCCTCGAGGCCAAGTTCAGCGTTGTTGTAGTAGATGACCGCAACACCTAGACCCAAAATGCGGCTTTCCCCCAGCGTCAGGCCGCCGAAGCCACCCTGTGTGCCAACATTGATGATGGCAGGAAAGGGTCCCTGCCCCGTGGAGGGCAGCACGATGGTCGCGCTGAAGTCGATCTTCTTGCCCAAGGCCTCCACATGGACGGAGATCTTGGTTTTGGTGACAGTGCCGCTCACCACTTCAGGCGTAGGCTTTTCACCGTAAATATATGCCTCGGCCTGCTTACGGATCTCCTGCCTTCGGCAGTGCCATTCTGCTTTGGTGGAGATGCGCTTTCCGTCAATCTTTGTGAAGGGGTCGGGCAGTTTGGTGCTCTTGGCGGTGAGAGCGCTTCCAGCCGGCAGGGCAGCAACTTCACAATCCGCGCTCTCATTTTCGAGTGAGGTGTTGCCGGGCACCCCGCCGGCGGCTGCGCCGCCATTTGCTGTACCACCGGTTCCCGCGCCGCCGGAGGCATCGCCTCCCACAGCTAGCGAACCGCCGATAGCTTTGGAGCCACCGGCCGTTCCAGAGCCACCCGTAGCTTTGGTACCACCTGAACTCGTAGAGCCACCCGCCGCCACCGAACCACCCGCTGTTCCCGAGCCGCCTGTCGTTTTGGAACCACCCGCAGTTACCGAACCGCCTACGGCTTTGAAACCGCCGGAACTCGTAGCACCACCGAAGCCTTCGCTAGAAGTGCCTCCGCTACTGCCACCCGCACCAATGGTCGAGCCACCATTGGCATTGCCTCCTTGAATGGCCGCCAAGCCACCTATGCCTGTAGGCGTGTTGGTGGTGCCACCGTGGTTCGAGCCTGTTGCAGACGTGTTGGTGCTGCCGCCCTTGTTCGAGCCGCTTGTCGAACTGCCCGCCGCAGACGGCAACGCGTTGTTCGATGATTCACCACAAGCCAATAGCCCCAAGGCGATCGCGAACGCAGGAGCAAAGGGGGTTGAACTGAGACCCGAGAACCGTTGAGGACGCATGTTCCGATTCAATTCCCGCAAAACCGTACCTCCATCCATCAAAAAATGACAATTTTAGCAATTTCGCGCGTGTTCAGGTCACGTGCCGACCAAGATCGGTGGACGCCCCGTTGGAGTCATTGGTGTCGGTTGGAATTGGGGCGTTCCCCCGGGGCGGGCCGCGGTCCTGTCCATGAACGAGCAAGAGCCTGCCCAACTAGTCCCCGCGCTAGGTCCCCGCTTCAGGTCCCTGCATTGGGTCCCCGCACGACCTACCGAAACGACCTCGGTCGGGAATTCCCCAGGCCAACTGGCGGAGTCGCGTGAAGCGTCCAGGGATTGCGGATTGGCCCCACTGACGGTCTGCGCCGTGAGCGTCCGGTGGCCGCTGCTAGGGTCTCGAGCGCCATATCCCGTTCGTGGGGAATGCGGCAAGCCAGGTCCCCTGAAGGTCATCTAGGCGCGAAGCGCTGGCTGACAAGACCCGATTTGCCGAGTCGCGTGCGAAGTACCTGCTCGCTGTGATTGCGCTGGCTGCGTCAAATCCGAACGGTCAAACCGTGTCAACGGTCGTATTGAACACTTCACAACGTCCAGGTGAAAGACGTCGAGCCTGTCGCCCATGCTGACTGGTGCAAACACAGCGACGCATCGTCGCTGTGCTCGGCAAGTCATTCGGGCTGTGGGTGCTCTGTCTCTGCCGAAATGCGGAAACCTTTATCGAGGCGAAAATCTGAGGTAAGGCAGCTACCTTCGGGAGATATCCTGATACTTCGCGTCGTTTGGGCACCGCCGGCTCCCCTGTGTTGGCGAGTCGTACAGTCAAAGTCAAGTCAACGATATACATTGGGGCGACAATCGCGTAGGTTGCAGCCGCTATGGCGGACCCTATGATCGATGATTCGCACGCTCGAAGAGGTGGCAGCGGACTGCTCCTGGCAACCATTTGTATCACTTCCCTCTTCTTCATTTGGGCATTTGTTACCAACCTGATTGATCCCTTGGTGAAATCAATGAAGTTGATTTACACCTTGTCGGACTTCGAAGCCCAAGTCACGCAATTGGCATTCTTCATTGGCTATGGTGCCATGTCGATTCCCGCTGGCGCTTACCTCGCGCGCAAAGGATATGCGAGTTCAATTGTGCTCGGCTTGGCGGGGGTTGTGTTGGGCTGTCTCATCGCGTGGGCGACGGCCTTCTCGCACATGTACTTCACTGTATTGCTAGGCCTATTCGTGGCCGCGTCGGGTATTACTTTGCTGCAAGTGGCCGCGAATCCTTTGATCGCATCCATGGGGGATCCTAGGCATTCCGCATTCCGCCTGAACTTCTCGCAGGGGTTCAATTCAATGGGCGCATACCTTGGGGGCATGTTTGGCGCCCGTTTCCTGCTCCAAGGCGATCTCTTCAAGCATGGCGTCGTCATCACCGATGAATTGAAGGAGGCAAGTCTGTCATTCGTTACTGGCGTCTATCTGGAACTTGCCGTCGCGGTGGCCATCTTCTCGGTGGTGGTATTTCTACTGCGGAAGACTCTCGCTGAGCATTCACCAAAACTAGTTCCACATACTGCTTCACCATTCTCAGCGTTGTCGTCAAAATGGGGAGCCTTGGGCGCATTGGCGATCTTCCTCTATGTCGGTGCTGAGGTGTGCGTCATTTCAGGCATGCTGTTCTTCCTGGAGCAGAAGCACATCTTCAATATTCCCTCACAAACAGCGGGCTACATCAGCCCAATCTTCATGCTATTTGCAATGTTTGGCCGCTTTGGCGGTTCCGCGTTGCTGCGCCGTTTCAAGGCAACCACGATGCTCACGTTGGTTGCCGTCTGTGCCGCACTGCTTTGTGCGTTCGTCATTGCAACCAAGAGCCTCGAGCCCCTACCCCTGGGTGGCACGTTTACCTTCCCAGGCGGTTACGTTGCGCCAATCACCATGGGTTTCATTCCCGGCTGCGCGGCACTGCTGATCGGTCTATTCAACTCGATCATGTTCCCCACCATCTTCACTGTAACTCTCGAACGTTCGAGCGCGCCGGCCTCGGCAACGTCGGGATTGATGTGCATGGCCATCTGCGGAGGTGGGTTTGTTTCGGTAGTGTACGGTGCGGCGGTTGACAAGTTTTCCCAGATGAATCCCGAGAGCGCACGGGCCTTGGCATTCATCGTTCCGTTGCTCTGCTACTGCTACATCTTCGCGTTTACGCGCTTTGCCAAGAACGCTCCAGTGCATCAAATCGAAGAGGGCGTGGCCAGCGCACATTGAGCAGTCCAACGGAGCGCTTGCTTGCTGGGCATGCATCTACGAAGCAAACTCGAGCGGACTCGGCCAGGCGACGCCTCCAGCCTACAAGTTCGCGCAGGTGAGGGCGGGCACGTACCCAGCTGCGCGCTCGATACGCAGACTCGTCAATGGTGCCGAGGCAAATCATACACCGAGCGCATTGAAGTAACGTGACCACTAAGTGGCTTGTTGACGCACATAAGTGCTCACGCCATGCTCAGGTCACAGCTACCTGAAGCGTTCGATTCGGACGGGTCGCCAGCAATTGCGGGTGTGAAAAGCCTCACCTGTTTGGCTCAAAATTCCGCAGATTCGCTCAACAATGTTGACCTCCTGCGTCACTCGATGTTGGTCGCAAGGGACTATTCGTGGGACGATCTCTGCTAGAACCCTGCGATTTCATGAACCGGGACTAGCGGTGGACAAGCAGAGCATCGAGTGTTCCGAGGAGATGTTTCATGGCACGCTCAATTCGTCTAGCTTCAGGCGCAGCAACAATTGCCATTCTGGCGCAGAGCGCAGTGGCGTTCGCCGCTGACTGTTTCGTAGATAGCGTCGGCGGTAACGACTCGAACAATGCTTCGAGCGAAGCCACAGCTGTCAAGAGTATCGCAAAACTCCCCACGTCTTGTACCGTCATCAAGTTCAAGCGCGGCAGCGAATTCAAGGTAGATAAGGGGGTCAAGAACCTCGGGATCCCGTCGATGAGCGGCTACACGACTTCGGTAACGACTCTGACCAATTACGGTGACGCAGGCCAGCCGTTGCCCAAGTTTATCAAGGATCACGTCGATGGCAGCGGTGCCATGGTCGAACCCATTGGGGCAATTACCATTGACGGCCTCTACTTGTCCGGTTCCAAGAGTGGCAGCGACATGTCCCAACTTGGCGATGGGATTTGCGTACGGCTATTGGGTGCCAACAGCAAGCTCCTGAATAGCGAGATCACGCTATGTGACATCGGCATCATGACTTCTGCGGAGAACATTCAGGTTCTCCGTAACTACGTCCATGACTTGTCGATCAGTGTGGATGCTCCGCCTGGAGTCGACCCCAATGCCGTCGGGGGTGCTGAAGGCATCTTCGTCAACAGCTCGCATGTTGAGGTGGCCTACAACCGCTTCGTCAATTGCTCGACCGCAGCTCAGTGGGTCACCAACACCAACGGTGGCGGGGTCCGCTGCGACGGTGGCGCGACCGAAGTCAGCGTTCCAAACGGCAAAAATGGTGCGGCCGGTGAGGTTACGGATGTGCGCATCCACCACAACTTCTCCTACAACAGCTGCGGATTTTTCGAGGTAGCCAGCATGTTTCAGCAGAGCTCGGCGACCTACGTGAAGGGCAAGTTCACCAATTCGATCTTCCACGACAACGTCATGGTCGATAGCGGTTGGATCTCGCTGCTCCAGATCAACAATACGCGACTGACGAACGTCGTTTGGGCGAACAATACGATTATTCATCACA
Organism: uncultured Polyangiaceae bacterium; assembly: GCA_964454965.1. Classification (GTDB taxonomy): domain Bacteria; phylum Myxococcota_A; class Polyangia; order Polyangiales; family Polyangiaceae; genus FEN-1139. Next base: position 146,795 of record CAYVXY010000011.1, read on the forward strand.
ATCGACCGACGGTCACGGACGCCGCCGGCACGAGCATCGACATGAACGACTTTGGAAGCTCGGCGATTCAGGTGATCGCATTCAACGATACTTCGTCAGGCGCAACTGGAGGCGGCGAGATCAGCCCCGGAGACATCTTCTGGAAGAACAACCTCTGGTACTTCGATCCGAAGGTGAAGCCGTATTCGCCTCACAGTGCGACTACGACCAGCTCCGATCAGTTCGTCAAGAACATCCAAGTAACCGGTGATATCGTCGTTACCGCGGATCCCGGATTCGTCGATATCAATAGCACGACAGATCCCGCCGCCTACGATTTGAAGGCGACGGCAACGGGAGTCATCGACAAGGGCACGAACATCACCGAGATCGCGTCGGACTACCTGGATCGGCCTCGCCCCGCGGGTGCTTCCTTCGATCTCGGGGCATTCGAGTTCCAGCCGAGTGCAGGCGGTGCGAGTGCTCGCGGTGGTGCAACCTCGACCACGACAGCCCAAGGCGGACAAATTGCTAGCGGGGGAACTGCGGCGGTATCGAGCGGTGGGCAGCCTGAAGTATCGTCTTCAGGCGGCGCCGGCACGGTCGTTGGTCAAGGCGGGAGTCAAGGGCAAAGCTCGCCGGTTCCGACAGCCGGCACCCCGCAGGCTGCTCTCGTGGGCGCCGACCCAGGTGGATGCAGCTGCGAACTTGCCGGACGCCCCGCACGTGGCGCAGCAGCTGTCGGGTTGATGGCGCTAGGCGCCCTGTTGCTGAGGCGTTCGCGTCGTACCTTGCGAACGAGTCGCTCAGCATAACATCCCGACTCAACGTAGAAGGCCGGCGAACTGCGTAGACGCGCGCCGGCCCAACCAATGAAGCCGTGCAGAGCGATGCGTTGCTCTAGCACTTCTTCAATGGCACAAGCTCCGCAACAGAGAGTGGCGATGCCCGAGAAGGACAGGTCAAGTCAAGACCATCGAACTGCCTTAGCCCACTGACCAATCGCTCATCCTCGCGACGGATCGACAGCCAGCTACTGCCGTTTCAAGATCGTCGGGTTGCCGATTGCATCGGCGACGGACGAGTGGAAATCTTTGAGTGCTGCAGCACGAGGCGCCCTGCCCAGGCAAGTGCAGCCTCGACCGTGGAAAACGGTTCCATCGGATACGGCATTCTCATCAACCAAGACAAGACCTTGAGAATTCCCAGCTGGACTGTCTTGCTGAGAACAACGGCGATTCCACACATAACGTTCGGGTGCTTCTCGGTAATTTGATCCAGTCGTTCCGCCACAATCCGCCGCTGCGCTGGTGCGAGGGGTGGCGCCAACCTCACATCCACGATCAGAACGTACGGTTGGCTACGTGTGCAATATCGGCTGAGCCGATCCAAGAATCTGCCAAGTTCGAGATCGCTCAGTGGTTGACTTGGTAACGTGACAACAATGACTGGCCACATGCTTTCATCGATGTTCGGCGGCGCTACGAGGTCTGTCACAATTGTCAGAACACACGAAGCTTCACTTGTCGTCAAACGCGATTTGGTGGCCTGCCAGCACAGCGACGCTCGAGCCCGCCATCTAGCGCTGTGGGCTGGAGAAGAGTCGACCCCATCCCACTACGACAGAGCGCAAAGCAGCAGCCTTTCCTTTACCACTAGCGGACTTCGAAGGATTCGTTGACTAGTCGATTCCGTCGCGTGTAGGCTTTCCGGTATGAAACGAAGGCTGCAATGGGTCACGTTCGCTATCCACGCCGCGAGCATCCTGGGAGCAGGAACGCTCTGTGCCGCAGAAGACGGACCTGTGGTCAAAAGCGAAAACGATGGCGGCAAAGCCAACGTGACCGTCGAATCAATCGGAAGGTCGGTTACGGTCGCACAAGTCACCAACCGCATGATGGCAACTGGCTATGGTGCAGGTGGCACCGTCACGGTGGCGGGCGCATCCTGGAAAGACATCTGTATGACACCCTGCAGCTTCGAGATAAAGCCTGGTCTGTACGAGCTCATGGTCTACGGAAACGGTGCGACTGGTGCAACAAACAAGTTCGACCTGCGAGGCGGTCCCGCGAAGTTGCGTGTGGCTCCTGGCTCTGCTGCGCTCTCGGTCGGTGGGATTTGGCTCACGGCATTCGGCATCGTCGGGGTCATCTTGGGTGGAACCTTCCTGGCCATTAGTGACGACAAGATGGCGTTTCAGGCACTCCCACTCACGCTGATCTCGACCGGGGTCACGGGACTCGGGATTGGCATGATCTATTGGGGCAATACCTCGTTCGAGCGAGTAGGCACTTCGGGGCCAACCAACGCCATTGGCGCTGCGGGTCACGCGCCGCTCGGACTCAGTTTTCGCACGACAATGTGAGCGGCGTCCTGCTGCATCGGGCCACACCGAGCTTAACAGGGGGATCAAGTGCCGCCCCTGGCAAGGCACTCGCTACTGCTGCAACTGCGTGAGGTCAACCAAATTTCCGGTCAGCATCAGCAGCGAGAGTGCTGCCCAAGACTTCTGGTAGTAGATCGTGCCGGCGGTAAGGTTCAGTGTGGCCACGGCCGTGTAAGCCTGGTTCACTAAGCTCTGGTATTTCGCGTCACTCATCGCCCCAACGCCAGCGGGGCCGACAAAGGATGCAGCTTGGGCGCCATTGACCGCTTTCTCGGGACGCGGAGTGCCATCGAGATTGTAGCCATCGACGATGTTCGACACCCCCACCCCGAGATAGAAGGTGCTGATCTTAGCCAGATAGGCCTTCGCCCGTGGTTCACCGAAGTAGCAGTAGTCCTGAGCGACTCGGAATGGCGTGCGAGTCGAGTCATTCTGGAAATGGGTCGGTGCCCCCGAGAAAGCCACCACAGTCTTGCCCGTAGAGTCCGACCAAGCTGGAACCAGGCCGTTGTCTTGGTTGCCATTGGTAGCGTTCAGGCTGCGTTCTAGCGCGTCGTAGTTGCCGGCAATGACCTTGTTCCAATCATCCTTTTTGCCCGTAACTTGACCGAAAACCCGAAAATACGCCGGTGCAAAATAGGAGATGTTCGTGATGTCGACGTTGCCCCATTGATCGCCGGGTCTAAGAAGGTAGTTTCTCCCCGTGTCGACCTCGAACTTCCATATTAGCTCGATCAGCAACCTTGCATGATTGAGGTAGGTATCGTCGAGTATTCCCTTCCCTCCCCATTGGCGATCCGCCATGATGAGCGCCCAAGCCATGTCTTCGTCGCCGTCAGTGGCTGCACCCTTGCCACCCGAGGTGAGCTGATTGTCAGGACCGATTTCCCAGTCCATCAGCCCATTGGCATTGCGGTGGCTCTGCTCGTACTTCCATAGATTGTCGAGCAGGTTCTGGTCATTCATGTACACGGCGAGGATCATGCCGTAGCCGATGCCTTCGGAGACGGTTGACCCAATCACACTGCCTGAATCCGGCTTTTTGACGCGCAGAAATCCACCAGCGCCATCGGCCGTAATGGTGGCATCATACCAAGCCTTGTACGCTGCTCTGGCGCGGTCGGTGTCGTAGTTGGTTGGATAGACGCAGTACTGACTCTTGACGTTCTGCGGAAATGGGAATGCAGCGGAACCCGCCGGCGTGCTGGCACCCGCCGAGCCCGCGCTACTCGACGCTGTGGCACCCGCGGGCGTCGTCGCCGCGCCCCCGCTCGCCGCGCCCCCGGTCGTCACCAATGTGCCTCCTGCCGTTACTGTTGTGCCCCCAGTCGTCACCAATGCCCCTCCTGCCGTTGCTGTTGTGCCCCCGGTCGTTGCGCCTCCAACGACCGTCGATGACGAGCCCCCTCTCGATGCGCCGCCACTGTTCACCAAGCCGCCTCCCGCCCACACCGATGTGCCCCCCTCGGTCGCAACCGCGCCGCCGACGCTCGCACTTGCTCCGCCCCTGCTCGCGGTAGCCATACCGCCTGATCCAGAGTCGGTGGCCCCAGTCGCCGCCCAACTACTTCCCCCCGAACTTGTGGCATTGGAGGGCGCCGCCGAATCTCTGGACGAACATGCCATGACCACGAGAACCAAACCAATGAGCAAGCCGGAACATGGGTGGAGCATACGGGGCTACCTCGGTATCGCTGCTGCGTCGACTGCGGAACCGCAAGCTTAGCACGACTGAACTCGGCAAGATCAATGTGCCGCAAGCGGCACACTAATCGCGGCGGAGCGCAGGGATGCACCAGATTTTTGCCAGAAGCTTCGATCGTCGGACGCCTTGTTCTGCTGCCTGAACCGACGATTTCCGCAAGCGGCCGAGGACAATCTATGGACGGGGACTCGGGCTTGGTGCCGTCATGTCGCTTCGATACTCCGTCACGGCCGGCACCGTTCCGTCGTCAAGCAGTTCGACAACCGACAGAGAGAGCGGCGCTACATCAAACTTCGGGACCTCGCTACGCGGCAGCGCATTGAGTCTGACGCTCAATTCCAAGGCATTCTTGCTCTTGTTCACGACGAATAGCGTCGTCTTTCCGACCGAGGCGTCACGCCCCGCATAGATTGAGCTCCCTGCCGGCGAACCAGTCACCTTGAGCACCTCGGTACCGAACTTGGTCGAGAAGAGCTTCAATACGTGAAGCGCCGGCCGTGGCGTCGTGCCCGAGAAAAACCCGAGCGTCCAACCCTCACTGAGGCTCCAGAAACTCAGACTATGTAGGCTCGATTCGAGAGCGGTCCCGATGGCATCGGCGACCCATAGCCCCGCGGGAAATGTTCCTGGTGAGGCCGGCAGGATGCTTTTTTCGGGCGAACCATCCCAGGTGATATTGGCTTCGGTAAAAGCCAATGGTTTGGCGGACTGTCCCGTGGCGGCCATCAGCTCGCGCACGTGGCTGATTGCATCTCGGAACCGCGTTGCGTCGCCATACGCTGCAGATTCACTGCAAGCTGCAGGATCGATGGGGTATCGATGCACGGCAACGATGTCCACCGCATCGCCACATTCCTTCAGAAACGGCGTCAGCCAGTCGTTGGAGCCGCTCTGGTATTTCCACGAGAGCTCGGGACCCAGGATCTTGATCGTGGGATCCACCGCCTTCATGGCTGAAGCAAAGGCCTTGAATGTCGTGCAATAGGCGGTAGCGTTGTAGGTCGAATCAAAAAAGCCCTGCTCGGTGTAGAGATCCGGTTCGTTTCCGATAGAGAAGTATGGCACAGCGTAGCCCTGCGTCTGGTTGACGTAAGCAACGAAATCGGCGGCATCCTGAGCAGTAGCTGCAGTACCCGAGAGATTCTTCAGGATCGGCACCTGGAGCAAAGGGGCCGCACCAATGGCGTTGGCGAAGGCAACGAATTGATCGACTTCTGCCAACGAAAACGGGGCTGGCGCTTGTTTATCGTTGTTGGAGCCGCCGGCCCGCAAGATCCGGATCCCGACTTCTGCAACTTGAGCCTCTACCCCCGCAACAGGATCGCCCCAATCCGGCACCCAACTCCAATAGTTCTGACCGAAGAAAGTCGCACTGACGGGCAAGGGCGTCGCCCCGCTTACCGTGACTTCTGCCGAGATTCTATCACTACCAGTCGCGCTGGCCCCAGCGGTCCCACCGCTACCACCCGATGAGTTCTTGCCACCGATGGATTCGGCACCACCAGAGTTGTTGCCGGACTGACTGGTCCCCTCACTCTTGACGCTGGCGTTGCTACCTGAATCGCAACCAAAATTGCCGGCCACCGTAGCGAGGACGATTGCGATGCTTACTGCATGTCTCATGGCTTCTCCTTGGCCACCGCGCGACGCAACCTCGATGGAGCCGATGGCTGCAGATGACGTCTATTCTCCGGTAGTGACGGCCCTGCGCCCCGATGGTTAATCCTTCGATGCCGCTAGGTATCCATTCCTGCACGATTCGGACGCGGCACATTGGGTCTACTTGGGTTGGAAGAGGTTCACAAATGAGAGATGTGCTTCCTCGAAGTGCGCCCCATCGACAACGCGCCGTTGTTTCGGCAGGATCTGGAGCGAGAGTTCGAGCGGCGCAGCGGCGCATATGACTCTTCCGTCCTCACCTTGGAGTTCCAACGTCGTTCGAATAGTCCAACGCTATTGCTGCGACGCAAGTCGTGACCGCGCGCGATAGCGCTGGCGATTCTGCCGAGAACTCGCTAACTCACGTGGCATCTCGACATTGAGCCTGGCTGATCCGCATTGATGTGTGCCTATCGCGTCGCACATCTGCTGGCACGTCTACGCAAGGTTGGGGGGACAGTTTTGTCCCTCTTCGTCGATGGTGGGCGATGATAGCCTTTGGCAGACAGACGGACAGCCGAAGCAGATTCAATGCGCGACAATCCGTGCAACCTGCGTCTTGCGAAGACCGTCGACTGGGCTCCACTCATAGCAACTCACTCCGCTCAAGAAGTCGCGTCCGAAAAGCCGCACCCGTACCAGATCACCACGAAGGTAACTGCGACCATGAACATGCGCAATCTTTCTACCAAGCTGATGCCCCGGCAAAGTCAAAGAATCGACCGTGGAGTCACCGGTTCGGCGGTGGTACTTGGCGTCTGCATCGCGGCATTGGGCTGTTCAAGCGAGACACCGGCAGCAACGACTGTAGGCTCAGGCGGCACGATCAATTCGACGACCGCACCCACGGTCGGCGGAGCCACGGCGACGAGCTCGGGCGCAGGTGGCTCTCAGGCTTCCAGCTCCAGCGGCACTACACCCGCTGGCGGCAGCAATGCTACCTCGAGCGCTGGTGGAGCAAGCGCAATGACGGGCACGGGCGGCACAGTGAGCGGCAACGGTGGCTCACTGCAGGGTGGTACGAGCGTCGGTGGTACGACTATCAAGACCGAACCATCCACGGGTGGCACGGCGAATTTCGGTGGCGCGCCAAGTGGCGGCAACTCAAGCAAGGGGGGCGCAACCGCTGCCGGTGGCAAGGCCGCGGGCGGCGCAGGCGTTGGCGGAGCCAATGTTGGGAGCGGCGGCAAAGCTGCAGCTGGCTCGAACAGCGGCGGGACTGCGACGGGTGGCGCGAGTATCGGTGGGTCAACCACGACGAGCGCGGCCGGCTCCAGCACCTCGCCAGGTTGCGGCGCTGGAAAGGCTACTTCGCCCTGCGCCAAGTCCGGAACGACGTGCAGCATCAAAGTCAACAACAAGGACCGCACGTACTACCTGCAACTGCCGGCAAACTACGATGCGTCGAAGCCATACCCCGTGGTCTTTCAGTACCATCCCCTGACAGGGACGGCCGAGATGGCACTGACCATGTACAAGATTTCGTCGGGTATGCCCGACGCCATCTACATCACGCCGCAAGGGCTAAAGAAATTTGAACAATTCCTCAACGCCGATGCGACCGGTTGGGCCAACACGGACGGCGAAGACATCCAATTCACGTTGGACATGCTCAAGGCGGCGCAAACCGACTACTGCGTGGACAGTGCGCGCGTCTTCTCGGTCGGTTTCAGCTACGGCGGCATGATGTCCTACGCCATCGGGTGCGAACTCGGAAGCGTATTCCGGGCGATCGCACCCATGGCAGGGGCAACCGTCAGCGGATGCAAACTCAGCGGCAAGCCGGTGGCGATGTGGGGCGCCCACGGAACGAGTGATTCGGTGGTTTCGCTCTCGCAGGGCCAACAGGCTCGCGATAAGATCCTCAAGCAGAACAATTGCGGGACCCAGACCAAGCCCGTCGATCCAAGCCCCTGCGTGGAATACCAGGGATGTACCAGCGGCTATCCAGTGGTTTGGTGCGAGTGGGCTGGAGATCATGCGACTCCCAGCTTCGCACCTTCTGCCATAGCAACCTTCTTCAAGCAGTTCTAAAAAGACTCAATCTGCCCGTTCTTCGAGCGGATTTCGCATTCGAAGCAACTGGACAGCGTCCGCGCGACGAAAGGGCGACGAGCAGCCCTTGGCCAGTTGCCTAGTCTTACTGGGCGACGCAGTTCTGCTGCATCGCCTCCCAGATCGCAGCAGCACTCGCTTGGGCGCCGGCAGCGGTAGGTGTCATGCCATCGGCCCGGATGTATTCCGCGTAGAGCCCAATGAAGGTTGGGCGAAGATCTACCCAGCGGCAATGCGCAGGACTGTTTTCGCAGACAGTCTGCAGTTTTGGTCTTAGTAGGTCCATCTTGGCGCGCAATGTGGCATCCGTTGGATCGGGATACATGAACCAGACGACGTTCTCTATCCCGTCGCTGGCCATTTGAACCAACAGTTGGTCTGCTGCAGCGGCCGCATCGACGAGACTTTGGCAGTTTGCGTCTGGTGGGTTGGCGCAGGTTCCACCCAGAACGTCGGCGCCGCCACCGCATAGGATGACGACCTTTGAGGTACCTTCGGCTTGGCCTTTCGCATACTGGTTGGCAATGCCCGTGTCTACCAGCGCGAGAGCATTGTCGAGCAACGACGAGTAGTCTCGAAAACGCTCGCCGCTCTGCAGCGTCCCCGCCTGCCGTGCCATTTGCTCAAGGTACGCCGTGAGCTGGTGATCCTGCGCAATGAACATATCACCGAGGATCAGGACTTCGTTGCCTGCAACATTGCTGTCTGGACAAGTCCCGTTGCCGGCACCTGCAACAGACGTATTGGCGCCGGTACCCCCACCAACTCCACCAGCTCCACCAGTACCTTCGTAGGCAGCCCCGGATTGCATTCTGCAGTAACCATTGACGCAGTAATGCGCGCCAGATAGTACGTGGCAATCTTCGTCGGTGGCGCAGCGCTGATCGCAGAATGACGATACAGCGGGTTCTGCACAATCAGCGGCCACCGAGTGCTCGCTGATTGAAACGCAAGTTGCAGACGTTGAAGCTCCGCGGCAGTCCGCCGTACCTGTGCACGAGAGGGTGCATACACCACACGCACACGTCAACCCGGAACTGCAGGTGGCAGATTGAGCATCACATGCTCGAAGGAAGTGCGTCTCACCCTCAGTCGTTTCGGGTCGAGTTTCGCGACAACCGATCGCTAGCAGCAAGGCAAAGAAGGTATGAACTAGGCGCTGAGCTATAGGCCTCCTACTCTGCATGATCGGTTGGCTCGTCATCGTCGTCGCTGCCTTCATTGATCAAGCACTGCCCCAAATAGATCACCACTCGGGTGTGAGCTTCGGGGACGCCGTGCTCTTGGCTGAGCTTAGCCGCTCGCTGGCGCAACTCGCTCATTTCGACGCGAAATCGTTCCAAAGTCCCGTGAACTTCATCTGTCATCGGGTGTCCAGGCCAAAGTTCCAGTGTATAGGTGCTCCCTCCGATTTTGTCGGAGAGCTTCGGAATGACTGTTTGGTCGCGTAGCCGACAGATAATGGTGGTCACCATCGCCTTGTAGTGATCAAACACTGCGGCTTCCCAGCCCGCCGTCGCGCCGAGAGGGATCACGAGTCGCGTGGCCCGATACAGGGCGGTGCCATCGCGCACGATGCGCTCGACGCGACCTTCCTCTTGTAGTCGGACCAACAATGTTTCAAGTTTCTCCGGTCCCAGTTTGACCCGCTCCGCGATCTCCTCCAGCGAAAGTGTCCCCTCGCGGTAAATGATCGCGATCAGAAGCTCACCCAGCCCGTCCGAATCCCGCCCCTTCAGCGGTCCACCCAACTCGTCGTCGGACGCAATTCGATAGGTGGCATTCGGTCCACTGCCGGTAGCGACGACGAGTTGAGTCTCACACAGGTCATGTACCACGGCCTTTACTTGCGTTTCGTCATCGCAGGAGAACCGCTTCAGGATTTCGACTCGGGTCACCTGCTGGTGGATCCGTACGAACTCGAGCACAGCTTCCCAAAGGGAACGACCCCGATCCGTCGCGCCTTCGCTCAGCCGCTGGATCTTGCGTCGGTAAGTGCGAAGACCAAGGCCGAACATGTCGGCACTCACCTTGCGACTCACGCGCTGACGCTCCAGCTCGCCCACAAGCTCCAAGAATACCTGGTTTGCCACCTGCGCCAAAGGAGCACGGACCCCACGTGACGTGGCAAGCTGTGCGATCAGAATGGTGGTTTGCCGAACGATCGCTTGAATTAGTAAGTCAATGGTCATTCCGCCGTCCTGGCGCTGCGCGAAGGCGCAACTTTAGCAGATTACCAAGACGACCAGGGGGTGACAAAGATGTCCCCTGGTACACTGGCAATGGTTGGATGGCTCGACATCCTGAAGTCACTGCGCCCTTGAGATTCACGACTCCGAGCCGATTCCAGCGCAGATAATGTATGGCATCTCGAGAGTGTTTACCACGATCCCAGGCCTTGCCCAAGCAGTCCGAGAGTACCGTAGCGCGTTGGTAAAGCCAATCAATGGCGCAAAACGCCATTGATTAGCGCTCTAGCCATTGAGAACCACGGTTGCAACCGATCGACTCGGCAAGATCAATAGCCCACCGCTGTCAATGGCGGGTTGCGCTGCCCAGCGGACAGAACTACCCGGAACATAGACCGTTCGATACACCTCCGAGGTTCTGGCGACATAGCCGCCTAGTGCAAACCCCACTTGCTCTTCGCTGGTTCCAACGTTGAGAAGGACTAACGTGACGCGCTTCTGATCGGGAGAACGGAACGCTGTGACGCGAATGTTTCCCAGACTGGATGCCGCACCGACACGGATGTACCCCGGATCGGTGTATAGCGAGTAGTGGCGCATCGAATAGTATTGGTCGCGAATCGAGTAGTTGGTGGTGTCAGGCAGTGACACCATGCCACGTTTGGCGCCCCAAACGAGGTCCCAGTATAGCCAACCCGATACGCCCTCCTCGGCAAGCGAGTTGTGAATGAGCCATGCCGTCTCGAAACCGCCGTCGATGTTGTTGTCTTCGTCCGTCTGGAACTCAGTTTGGAGTATTGGCAGCTCGCCAACGGTCGCCTTGACGGCCTTCATCACTGTCAAGAAACTATCCGGACCAGGATTGCGCCAGTCCCAGATGGCATCGCTTCCGCGCTCATACAAGTGATGAGCCGCAGCCCAAAGCAGACTCTTGTTCAGAGCAGGCATGTAGGCCTGCATCTTGTTCCAATGGATCCCCAAAGTCTCGGGGCCGATCAACTTAGGCGCATCGGAAAGCGTGCTGAATTTTGTACTTACCGCCACAAGTGCTTCGGCGTAGCCCGGGAAACTTGCCGTCTCACTCGGCGTGAACTTGCATCCCTCCCAACCGTTGGGGATGTAGTCAGTTTCGTTTTGTATGCTCACCCAGTCCGGCGAGATTCCGAGACTTCTGTATGCGGCAATGGCATCGTACCAATAGGTGGCAAATTCGGCATAGGGGTAGACATTGCCAGTCTTTTTCAAGGTACAGGTGAGCTCGCCGGAGCACTTCTCGACGTTGTTTGCCTTAAGGGCAGCTGGTGGCGACCAGGATGTCATCAGTACTTTGGGGCGACGCCCTAGCGAGGCGGTGGCGGCATCGAGAATTGCCTTGTCCTTAGCGGCATTGGCAAATTCAGAACGCCCGAAGGTATTGCGCAGTCGAAGCACATCGAGGCCCAAGTCTCCAAAGATAGTCTGGTAGATCTCCGCACTTTTCTTGTGTGTCGTCAACGCGACTTGGTACCACGCTATGGCGGCACCAAATCCTTCCAGGGTTTGATACGTCGTGTCAGGCGTCAACGTGACGGTCGCCGTTGGTACCCCCACGATGATCGGCAACGCACCAGCCGCGGCGACATTGCTACCTGCCGCGCCGGCCACACCGGCAACTCCGCCGGCTGCGATCGTTTTGCCTGCTGCAGCGGCAACGCCGCCCGGTGTCGCCAGGTTGCCTGCGACGCCGGCAACACCGCCCTCTTCAGTGCTGCCTGACGCGCCGGCAACACCGCCCGCTGCCACGGTGCTTCCAGCGACACCAACGGCCGCACCAGCGAGGCCCAAAGCAATGCCACCTTGTCCCACTTGCTCACCGCCGTGGCCCGGCGCAGCCCCACCGAGTCCGACTTGTTGACCGCCCTCGCCCGACGATTCACCACCGACTGCCGAACTGGAGGAGCGGCCGCCGGAGGTAGACTTCACTGAAGCTCCCACCTTTCCATCCGTCGGGCTCGAATCCGCGCTGCAAGCGGCGCTAGAACCAATGAGACCGAGAACGAGCCAAACGATTGGGGCGGCAAAGTCGAGGTGAGTCTTCAATGGTAGTTCTCCGAAATTATCATTAGTGCGCCAACTGATTACGCACCGCAATACGCAGCGGTCCTTGTTCGCTGAACGGCACGACGCAGGTAATCCCTGATGGAATTGTCGTCGCGGCGTGGCATTGATAGTATTGGGCGACGCATGCGACGACAGGCGATGGTGTAGGTGCACCCCGGCCGTCCCCGTGGCAAGGCCACGCTGAGTCGTGTGACTGGTACGGATCTGAATGCGGGAGTCTGTGGATATTCTGACTGCCCTTTGCAATGCTTCTGCTATGCAGCGAAAAACGTTCCCCTTAGCGATCGCCCTGGCGTGCAATGTCTGCCTGTGGGGGTGTAGCGATTCGGTGGCGAAGCCAACCAGCCCAGGCCGAAATGAACCGGCGAAGGGAACCCCGATTCTACCGCCGCCGGCATCGTGCGATGCCGCAGCTTCGGCAAGCGGCATCGCGGTTCAGGCGCCGGCACTGCGCAAAACCCTTGCTGGCAGTTGGGACGAGAATTGGCTTGCTTCCCCAGGGCTAGTGGACGTCAACGGTGACGGGCGACTAGACATAATCGCCCCACGTCATTCCGTGCTCTATGTCTATCAGGGGGATGGTAGCCTCCTCTTTCAAACGGCGTTTCCCAGGGGCGCGTCCAGTACACCAGAGCACGGAGAGGTCCGCATGTGGCCTTCCGCAGCAGCTGGCGACTTCGACGGTGACGGTCACGTCGAAATCGCCGTCAGTGCTGCTCCTGACGGCGCGGGCAACAACGTGGCTGTATACGATCATCGCGGTGAGTTGAGATCCGGCTGGCCACAAAAGTTTGGGAATAACGAGGTGCGAAGTATCGCCGTTGCCGATGTCGACGGGGATGGCCAACAGGAGATCCTGATCAACAAGCAAGCGGAAGGGCCCGCAACGAACGTCTTCGAACTCGACGGCAGCACCGCGCAGGGTTTCCCACAGGTTGGCGATTGCACCGCACCCCAAGGGGACTGCATCGACTACGGCGGTTTCAATCAGAATATCGGTGCCGGCGACTTGGATGGGGACGGCATCATGGATATCGTTTCAACCTACGATGCCATTGGTTTCGGGATATTTCATGGTGACGGCTCGAACTTCTTCGCCGCAGAAGGCTTTGCCGATAGCTGGGTGACGGGCGTGGAGGCCTACCACGACTTGGCATTGGCAAAACAAGGCTGGGGAACAGGTGATCGCTCGGAGTTCACCTATTCACCTCCCGTCATTGCAGATATCGACGACGATGGCGATTCGGAGCTCGTCGTGATCGGCGATCACGAACACAGCACATCGACCGACAATCGAGGAGTAAGCACTTGGGTCCTCAACCCGGACATGACACGTCCCACGGGTTGGGAGACGCCGAAAGATGGCGGTCCGCCACTTGTCTACGGGGAAATTGGCGACAATATCGTTCCGACCTATCCCGCTCCATCCGTGGGTAACCTGGATGGCAACAAAGGACTCGAGATCCTAGTGCCCGCCTACGACGGATTGCTTCACGCTTACAAGTCCAATGGCGAATCACTCTGGACCTTTGGTTTTGGCCAAACGGACCCGTATGTGGGCGCCAGCGAGGCCCTGATCGTCGATCTGAATGGCGACGGTGCTCCTGAGGTTGTATTTACGACTTTCAGTTCAGGAGCCCCACGCAAACCGGACACCCCAGCATTCCTCGTCGTGCTCGACGCGGGAGGCAACTTGTTACATCGCGTTGAATTGTTCGGTCGAGGCTCGATGGCGGCCCCGTCTATCGCCGATCTCGATGGGGACGGACAGCCGGAACTCGTCATCTCGCTCAAGGATTCCTTGGGGGCAGGTCAAGGTGGAGTTCAGATTTGGGACTTGCCTGGAGCATCGAACAACTGCCTCTTGTGGCCAACTGGGCGTGGGAATTGGCTGCGTCAGGGTTACGCGGGAAGGCGATGACCGTCCGCTTGTTCCCGCGCTGACATCGAACCTACAAATGCCGAAGAGGCCCGGTGCGTGAACACCGAGCCTCCCGTCTGTTACCTGGCCGCGATGCGGCGCAGGCTGCGAACGACCTAGAAATCCATGTCGTCCATGCCGCCCATGCCGCCCATTCCACCCATGCCGCCCATTCCACCCATGCCGCCCATTCCACCCATACCGCCACCGCCACCGGCAGCAGCCGAGGGAGCCGGCTTGGGCCTCTCAGCGATCATTGCTTGGGTCGTGAGCAACAGACCAGCAACACTGGCTGCATTCTCGAGCGCGGCGCGAACGACCTTGGTTGGGTCGATGACGCCAATCTTGACCAAATCGCCAAACTCGTCCTTGGCCGCGTCGTAACCGAAAGCGCCCGACTGTTCGCGCACCTTCTGCAAGACAACCGAACCATCCTTGCCGGCGTTCGATGCGATCATGCGCAGCGGTTCCTCGAGAGCACGACGCAACAGGCGAAGACCCGCCGTCTGCTCCTCCGACAGCTTGAGAGCATCGAGCGCAGACTGAGCGCGTAGCAATGCGACTCCTCCGCCTGGGACAATCCCCTCTTCCGAAGCCGCGCGTGTCGCATACATCGCGTCTTCGACGCGATCCTTGCGTTCCTTCATCTCGACTTCGCTCGGAGCGCCAACCTTGATCACTGCAACACCGCCTGCCAACTTGGCAAGGCGCTCCTGCATCTTCTCGCGGTCGTAGTCACTCTTGGTATCCTGCATCTGGCGACGGATCAGGTCACAGCGGCCCTTGATCTCGTCCTTCGAACCAGCACCATCAATCAGGGTGGTGTTGTCCTTGTCGATCTCGACACGCTTGCAGCGGCCCAGATCCTTGACTGTCACGGATTCCAGCTTGATCCCCAGATCGTCACTGATGACCTGTCCACCGATCAAGATGGAAATGTCCTTCAACATTTCCTTGCGGCGGTCGCCAAACCCAGGGGCTTTGACTGCGGCACACTTAAGCGTCCCGCGTAGCTTGTTGACCACAAGAGCAGCCAAGGCCTCGCCGTCAATGTCCTCGGCAATGATGAGGATCGGCTTCTGCTCACGCGCCACCGCCTCGAGCACCGGCACCAGATCGCGCATGATGCTGATCTTCTTCTCGGAGATCAGAACGTACGGATCGTCGAGGACGCACTTCATGTTCTCGGCGTCCGTCACGAAGTATGGCGAGACGAAGCCGCGATCAAACTGCATGCCTTCGACAACATCGAGCTGCGTATCGAGCCCCTTGGCTTCTTCAACGGTGATGACACCTTCCTTGCCGACCTTCTGCATGGCGTCGGCAAGCATCTGACCGATAGTCTCGTCGCCGTTCGCGCTGATCGTGCCTACTTGGCTGATTTCCTTCGAACCATCGATGGGCTTGCTGAGTTTCTTCAGCGCAGCAACTACTGCCTCGACGCCAGCGTCGATGCCACGCTTGAGTTCCATGGGGCTATGCCCAGCAGCAACCAACTTCATGCCCTCGCGACAGATCGCTTGAGCCAGGACGGTCGCCGTCGTGGTGCCGTCGCCAGCCGTATCGGAGGTCTTTGAAGCCACCTCGCGCACCATTTGTGCGCCCATGTTCTCGAACTTGTCCGACAGCTCGATTTCCTTGGCTACGGTAACGCCATCCTTGGTGATCTTGGGCGCGCCCCAAGACTTCTCGATGACGACATTCCGCCCCTTGGGGCCGAGAGTGACTTTGACGGCATCTGCGAGTGCATCGACGCCCTTCAGGATTTTGGCCTGAGCCGCCGCATCGTAGATGATGACCTTTGCTGACATTTCCTTCGCTCCTTCTGAATCTAAAGTTAATGGGTCCTGGACGCTGACTCAGCCCTCAATCACGGCGAGAACGTCGTCTTCACGCAAAATAAGATGGTCCTCACCATCGATTTTGACCTCAGTACCGGTGTATTTCCCGAATAGAATCTTGTCGCCGGCCTTCACGTCCATGGGACGAACGGCGCCGTTTTCTTGAATCTTGCCGCTGCCAACCGCCAACACTTCACCTGAGATTGGCTTCTCTTTCGCAGTGTCGGGAATGATGATTCCACCTTTGGTCGTGGTTTCTTCGGCGATTCGCTTGACCACCAGTCGGTCGTATAGGGGTCGGATCCTCATGACGCTCTTGCCTCCAGGGACGAGAATTGAAATCACTCGCACTGGCCGCTAGGCGACCGTCTGCGAGCGAATGCGAGGCGCAAGGTAAGTCGGCATGCGTGTCCGTCAAGGGTTGCCCGAGGCAAAGTCCCAGCTGACGGGTAACCAGTTGTAATAATTGAAGAATTTCAACTGTCAGCGGAGTCCACTGCGGCGTCGAAACCCTATAGCGGTCGGTCCGTCGCGGTGGGCCAAACCCGGATGGGGTCCTCGGCCGACACAGGGCATGGCGGAGTCCTCGACGCAATTCGGAGTGGGAGCCGTCACTTCTCGAGCAACTCGACGCGGTGGCCGATGTCTCCTCGTTGGCGTTTTGGAGGGAACTCACGCAGAACCGAAGTAGCCTAGTCCCATCGGAGCTTTTCAAATGAGATGGTTGATTCACCTGCAGCTGCTTGGCACTTTCTGTGTTTTTGCTTGTGACGGCGCGGAGAACGGCAATCCCAATGCTGCTTCGGGGGGAGATGGTACTCCCGCAACAGCCGCAGATTGGTCAAGTATGTGCGTCTCACGCTGCGGGTGGGATCAACGCTGTGCTTCAGCGAGCAATCCGGTGTCTGCCACTTGCCAGACCGACTGCGAAAGCGATACGACCAAGCCCGAGGTTTTCCGCAACGACTCCGTCGCGATCCTAAAGAGCTGCTTTGCCTCCCTTACCTGCACTAGCAGCGATGACAAGTGTTACGGCCAGGCAATCCTCGCCATCGCAGCGGATCCCGAAGCAAATCCCAAGTATCAATCATGCCTTGCTCGCTACGAGAGCTGTGCAGCGAGCGACCCCGGGAGCTTCAGTGACGATATCTGCTCCGAGCGGTTGATATTGACCGATGCAGTGCAGGCCCCCCTCGACACCTGCCTAGCCGGAGCCTGCACGCAGGTTGCCGATTGCATCGACGGCGTGCTCGGGACCAACTGAAATTGTGGTTCCGTGCAACAACGCAAAAGGGCCGCTTCTGAGCGGCCCTTTTGCGTTGTTGCTGCAGACGGAACACCTACCCCGCGGCCTGAGCCTCTTTGCGCTTGGCTTCTACTTTCTCTTTGAGCACAGTCGCAAGCTGCGCCGGCATTGGTTCGTAGCGCGCGAATTCCATCGTATAGGTGCCCGCGCCCTGCGTCATGCTGCGAAGATCGGTCGAGTAACGGAAGATCTCGCTCTGGGCCACCTCGGCGTTGATGACCTGCAGGTCGCCCACTACATCCATCCCGAGGATCCGACCACGGCGCGAGTTCATGTCGCTGGTGATCGCGCCGACATGCTCTGCCATGACCGTCACTTGAATCTTCATGATCGGCTCGAGAACGACGGTGCCGGCCATCTCCAGACACTTCTTGAAGGCAATGGCACCCGCCATCTGGAAGGCAACATCCGACGAATCGACGGAGTGGTAGCTCCCATCGAAGAGCGCCACGCGAATATCCACGACGGGGAAACCTACGAGCCCACCGCGCTTCATGCAATCGAGCACACCGGTCTCCACCGAAGGGATGAACTTGTTCGGGACGACGCCGCCCTTGATCTCGTCGGCGAATTCGAAACCCGAGCCAATCGGCAACGGCTCTGCCGAGATCCAGCAATCGCCAAACTGGCCGTGCCCACCCGTCTGCTTCTTGTGCCGCCCCTGCGCCTTGACCTTCTTGGCCAAGGTCTCACGGTAGGCCACGTGCGGCTGACCGAGCGTAATATTTACGCCAAATTTGTCGCGCAAGCGTGCCGCTACTACGTCGAGATGCACCTCACCCATACCCGCGAGGACAATCTCGTTGAACTCGGCATCCATGTGGGTGTGAATCGTCGGATCAGTCTGGGTGATCTTGCCCAAGGCAACACCCAGTTTGTCCTGATCCTTGCGTGTCTGCGGCAGCATCGTGATCGAATGGACCGGATTCGGGAACTGGATGGGAGCAAGCTCAACGACCTTGCCGGGAGTCGCCAGGGTATCGCCCACTTGACTGTGCTTCAGCTTGGCCACGGCAACCACGGCACCAATGGAGGCCTCGTCCGTCTCCTTCTTGTCTTTGCCCTGGAATCGAATCATGTGTCCGACGCGCTCGCGATCCTGGGTGCGCGCGTTTACCAGATCGTCCCCCGCACGCATAGTGCCGTTGAGGATGCGCATGAAGAAGAGTTCACCTACTCCAGGATCGCTCGTTACCTTGAAGATTTGAGCCAAGGCGGGCTCATTTGGCCCCAGTGTCAGCGTCACGGGCTGGCCATTTTGCTGGGTGACCGTCGGCGGTCGCCGCTGCACTGCCGGCTTCACGTAGTTTCGAATGACGTCCAGAAGCACCGTAATCCCCTTGGGTGGGGTTGCACAGCCCGCAATGATGGGGACGATCTCCCCTTCGTCGACGTCGATTGCGAGTCGGGGCAAGATGTCATCGCTCGTCAGCTCTTCGCCAGACGCTAGTTTCTCGAACAGTGCCTCGTCAGTTCCCGCAACCTCTTCAATCAGCTGCGCTTGTGCCGCCTTTGCATCGTCCTGCAGATCGGCGGGGATTGGGATTTCCTTTACCTTGTCGCCAAAGGTGTACGCCTTGCCTTCGACCAAATTGATCACACCGTCGAAGCTCGAGCCCACTCCGATCGGCAGGACGAACGGGTGGGCCTTCTTCGTCAGGTTCGAGCGAATACTCGCCACCACCTTCTGAAAGTCGGTGTTTTCTCGGTCGAGCTTGTTCACGAACAAGATGACGGGGCGGCCATAGCGCACGGCAAGGTCGTATAGCTGCCGCGTTGCCACATCGACGCCCGTGGTGGCGTCGACAACGATAACCGCTGTGTCCAATGCCTGAAGTGGGGCCACCGCCCCGCCGATGAAGTCCGATGAGCCGGGCGTATCAGCAAAGGTGACCTCTGCTCCCTCCCAAGTGATGGTCTGGATCTTCGAAGCGAGCGTGGTGCGTCGTTTGATCTCCTCTGGATCGGTATCGAGGAATTTGCCGCCCTCGGGCTGAGGAATGACGCGCGCTCGATATAGCAACGCCTCGGCTATGGCGGTCTTTCCGCAACTGGGCGCTCCGAGCAAGGTGAAGCTTCTGACGTTTTCCACTGCTGTCACGACGATTCCTCCCAAAGTGAGCAAGATGCGACTACCTCGAGCGACTCGATCGATACCTCGTGCGCCAACGCTTTCGAAGGCGATGCAGCTCCCCGCAACACAACCCGTCGGTATTTCGGGCGGGCGCGAGAACTGACCATTTGCAAGGACATCGGCCTCGCATCCTAGGCAGATGGCGGCGGACTTACAAATGGGTTTTGCAGTGCACGCGTAACTCAGCTTGACCAGGCCCAACACCCGGCCCGTGCCCAATTGCCGAGGCCGCCCTCCGCCACCCTGGTTCGGTTATCCACAGATCGACGTCGATACTAGATTTCTAGCAGCATCCGAATCGGGTTCTCGACGAGGCCCTTGACCGTTCGCAGGAAACCGACGGCCTCGCGCCCATCGATGACGCGGTGATCGTAGGTCAAGGCCACGTACATCATCGGACGAATCACCACAGCCCCATTCAGCGCAACCGGTCGGTCAGTGATCGCGTGCAGGCCCAGGATGGCACTCTGAGGCGGGTTCACGATCGGCGTAGACAACATCGAACCGTACACCCCACCGTTGGTGATGGTAAAGGTGCCACCGCTGAGCTCCCGCAACTCGAGTTTGTTGTCTTTGGCTCGTGCTGCAAATTCAGCGATCGCACGTTCGATGGCCGCAAAGCCTAGCCGTTCCACATTGCGCAACACGGGAACGACCAGCCCTCGCCCACCACCGATGGCAATACCAATGTCATAGTGGTGCTTGTAAACGAGGTCAGAACCGCGCACTTCTGCGTTGACGACTGGATACGCCTTAAGCGCCTCCACACCAGCTCGCACGAAGAACGACATCAATCCGAGCTTGACCCCATACTTCGAGAAGAACTCTTCTTTGACCTCTTGCCGCAACTGCTGCACGGCATGCATGTCAATCTCGTTGAAGGTCGTCAAAAGCGCCATCGTTTGCTGCGCTTCGAGCAGGCGTGCTGCAACGCGTTGGCGTAGCGGACTCATCTTGACGACCTTCTCTGCCGGTTCTGGACCAGTTGCAACGGTCTCGGAACCCTTAGTCGACAAAGACTCTTCGAGGTGCCGAGCCACGTCTTGCTTCAATAGCGGTCCGCCGCCCGAAAGTCCTTTCTCCGCCAAGGCACGCCGTGCCGATGGACTCGCCCAAGGCGTCGCAGCGCTCGACTCGACGTGCAATTCGCTTGAGTCGGCGGACTGCACCCGCCCAACCGATGTCACCGCCTGCCGTTCCGTCTGCGGAGCGGTTCCGAGCGTTTCACCATCTAGCTGGCTCTCGGCCAGAGGCAGCGACTCGACGCGCGGAGCCTGCTCGCTTTCAAACAATCCAACGACGTCTCCAACGCGCGCCGAAGCACCCTTTTCCAGGATGATCCGAACCAAGCGACCGCGAGTCGGTGCCGTAATCTCGAGCGTAACCTTGTCGGTATCGATGGCAACGATGGTTTGGTCACGCTCGACCAAGTCCCCCGACTGACACGACCAATCGCCAATCTGCACCTCACTGACGGACTCTCCGACTTCAGGCACTTTCAGTTCAATCGACATCACGATCAGTCTCCAGCTTATCTGAAATTTTGGCTATTACAGTTACAACTAGATGCTTCATTCTCATCGTTCCATGGACGCTTCGGGCGCGTTCTTCGATGGAATGCCCGACGGCTCGCGCGCCCGCTCACTTGCGATGGAACCGACTGGCACGCTCGAAGGCGCAAATGCACGCACAAGCAGCTCCTCCTGCTCCATACGATGGCTACTCGCCGAGCCAGTCGCCGGGCTCGCTGATTCCGCACGAGCGACGCATTCGAACGGGTGACAAGAGAGAAGGTGCGTACCGAACCTGGCGCGCAGGTGACGCCAGCCTCCCATGTTCTCCGGCTCCTCTTGAACCCATACCACCTGTACTGCGTGCGGGTATCGTTCTAGCGCTGAACGTAGTGTTTCTTCCGGCAATGGGTAGAACTGTTCGACCCGAAGGATTGCAACGTCTTGGATCGAAAGCTCATCACGCCGCTGCTCGAGTGAAAAGTAGGCCTTGCCACTGCAGAGCAGGACTCGCCTAACATGCTCAGTCGCCCCATGCTCGAACAGCGGATCGCCTAGAATGCGCTCGAATGACCCACTGGCTAGCTCGTCGAGCGTGCTCGTCGCTCTTGGATGCCGCAATAGGCTCTTCGGGGTAAAGACGACCAACGGTTTGCGCCACGGCCGCAACGCTTGGCGTCGCAGCAGATGGAAGAGCTGTGCCGGGGTCGTCGGTTGGCAGATCTGGATGTTCTCTTCCGCGGCCAGCAGCAGCCAGCGCTCGATGCGCGCACTCGAATGCTCGGGACCCATACCTTCGAATCCGTGGGGCAAGAGCAGAGTCAACCCGCTGAGCTGTTTCCATTTGTCTTCAGCGCTCACGATGAACTGGTCGATGATGACCTGTGCGGCGTTGAAGAAATCACCGAACTGCGCCTCCCAAATCACCAACCATTCCGGGCATTCAAGGCTGAATCCATACTCGAAGCCAAGCACGCCCGCCTCCGACAGCGGACTATTGTGCAGCTCGATGCGGGTGTTTCTTGCGGCGAGGCCGCCGAGCGCAAAGCAGCTCTCTCCGGTCTCGACATCGTGCAATACAGCATGGCGATGACTGAAAGTCCCCCGTTCGCAATCCTGCCCGGTCATGCGCACCGAGACTCCACCGGCGACGACCGTGGCCAAAGCTAGCGCTTCTGCCGCGCCCCAGTCGAGGCGTCGTTCTCCGCGTGCCATCTCCAGTCTGAGCTCGAGCAAGCGCTCGATCTTGCGATGCGGCCGAAACCCCGACGGCAGTTGAGTCAATTGTGTGAGTGTCGACGCCAGACGCTCACGCTCGACGGCGGTCGGGACTTCACTGACGGTCGACTCGGGGCCGCCGAGGAAACCCATCCAGCTTGCAGGCACGCCATTTTGTACACGCACGTAGTCCTGACTGCGCGCCTTTGAGAGCTCGAATTCAAGCGTATTGCGCCGCTCGGCGGCAATCTCGTCCGCCTCGGCTTGGGTGATCCCCGAAAGTTTGAGCAGATGCTCTAGGTACCCGTCACGTACGCTCTTGCGGCGACTGATCGCGGCGTAGAGCAGCGGCTGCGTAAACGCCGGTTCGTCTCCTTCGTTGTGACCGTGGCGGCGGTAGCCGTACATGTCAATGAATACGTCTCGACCAAACTTCTCGCGAAAGTCGACGGCCAATTGCACGACCTGCGCGACGGCCTCTGGGTCCTCCCCATTGACATGGAATACTGGGATATCCAGCATCCGTGCCACGTCAGTGGCGTAGGTCGTCGAACGCGCCTGGTTCGGCGGCGTCGTAAAGCCGATCTGATTGTTGACAACGACGTGGATCGTGCCCCCGGTCGTGTAGGCATCGAGCCCGGCAAGATTGAGCGTCTCTTGTACGATCCCCTCGCCGGCCAGCGCGGCATCCCCATGCACCAACAGAGCCAACTTCTTCGAGCGTGGGCTCGAAGGTGAGCGATCCTGCAGCGCACGAGTCCTCCCCAATGCCACCGGATTGACGAATTCGAGATGGCTCGGGTTGAAGCACAACGACAGCTGAACCCTGCGACCGCTTGGAGTGAAATGGGTCGATTGGTGGCCCAGATGGTACTTGACGTCTCCACTACCGAGAAACAGTTCCGGATCCCTATCCTCGAATTCGCGAAAGATGTCACGCGGACTCTTGCCCATGATGTTCGCAAGCACATTCAGTCGCCCGCGGTGCGCCATTGCCAACACCACTTCTTCAACGCCACACTCGCCCGCGCGATCGATCGCAAACGTGAGTAGCGGCACCAGACTCTCTGAACCTTCGAGCGAGAAGACCTTGGCGCCGAGGTACTTCGTCTGCAGAAACTCTTCGAAGACAACGGCGTCAGTCAATTTCGTTAGGATTCGTAGTTGTCCTTCGCGACTGAGCTGAATGCGGTTCTCCGTCTGCTCCATGCGCTCAGTCAACCAACTTCGGACATCACGGTCGGCGATGTGCATGAATTGCACACCAATCGAACGGCAGTAGGTATTGTGCAGCCGTTCGACAATCTCACGCAGGGTAAGCACATCGGGGCCACCCATCGTGCGCGCCGAAAACCGGCGTTCGAGATCTGCTGGCATAAGTCCGTGAAACGCCGGCTCCAACTCCGCAACGGGACGACGCCCGAGGCCGAGTGGGTCGACCCGTGCAACCAGGTGACCACGTTCCCGGTAGGCACGCACGAGCTGAGCCAACCGCTCTTGCTGTACGGCTTCCTCCGAAACTCCGCCGGACGAGTCGACCCCATTGGCCGACGTAGGTTCCGCGTGCAGCGAGTCACCAGGTCGCGGTCGGCGCGCGCGCGAATCCCCTTGACCCAAGGTCTCGAACCAACGGCGAAAGTCCGCGGGTACCAAGTTTGGGTCCGTCAAGAAGTCCGCGTACATCGGTTCGACGAACTCGAGGTTCATGTTGAGAAATGAGAATGGTCCTTCCTGCATGGTCTGGTTCCCGCTCGATCGTCACGTAAGATTCAGATTGACCCCTCTAGGTGCTCGGCTCGTTCGAGCGGATCGCCAAGCCTAGGTCCCTTGTGGGCTCGCGGCCATCGTCAACACCTAGGGCCGACCTCGCGTGCTGCATAGTTGCCATCGTAGCGTCTGAGGCCTGGCGCGTCCGCCTCGGTCTCACCTAACTTGACATATGACGTTTCGTATCCGTATCGACGAATTCGATGAAGACTCCCATCGACGATGACCGAGGGATTCAACCCCCAGAGGGTGAGCTCTAAAAGCCACGGATGGCAATCAAAACCGCCCCTGTTAGGGATTCTTGCCAGGGCCGCGTGAGCTGCGCGAGCGAGCCACTCGTCCTGGTGCAGTTCGCGCCGGCGGCGCACGCAGGTACCCGTGGCTGATGAACGAGCAGATGTGCGACGTCAAGACCTCAGCACTTTCTTCGGCAAGTCCAAGAGTTACGGCCTGGTAGAGGAGTTCCTTGAGCGCGCCAATGCTCAGGTAGGCTAGGACGCGAGGCTCACCGTCACCCACGATGCCGAGCCGCTGGCCTTCCTTGAGACTCTCTGTCAGCAGCTGGACCAAGGTGTCGTAGAAGGTGCCGAGCTTGCGATCGAAGTCTGAGTCGATCCCGACGGCATCCGTGAATAAGATGCGCGTAAGCGTGCGATCGGCCAAGCAAGTGGCAATGATGGCTCTTACGTTAGCGTGGATCTGAGCCGCAACGGGACGCGCTGGATCCTCGGTGACGATACTGACGATGGCCATCGTCAACTTTGCGCTGAATCGGTCGATCAGATCGGAGAAGACCGACCGCTTGTCCTCGAAGTAGAGATAGAACGTTCCCCTGGCCAATCCTGCCTGAGCCACGATGTCGTCGATGGTGGCTTGATGGTAGCCGCGTTTGGCGAACACTTCGCGCGCAGCATGAAGAATTTGCTGCCGTCGCTCAGCCTTTGCAACCGGTGTCGAGCGCTGTCTGCGGCGTGATGCCATGGCCCTACCTAGTTAGTCGTTCGGCCGAGGAAGGGCAATGCCGATGCGTTTCCGCATGGCAAGTCCGCTGTTGGCGGCCGCTATTCGCTGCCTCGGAGTCCTAGCCAGGGCTTTGGTCTGGGCGCCGGACGGCGCATAGCCCATCGACCGCTAGGTAAGCCGCTTGTACGTCGTAGGTCCCCCCCAAGGATTCGAGGTGGTCGTAGATTGTCGCCAGCATGATCCCAAGCGTGACGAAGTCGGGGTGTAATGCGGCCTTCGCATCCCGACATCGGATAAATACCTCGTGAAATGTTTCACGGAACTCGGACAACAAGTAACGGCTGGCCCGTTTTCGTTCACCACCGAAAGCATGCTCGAAGACATCGTTAGCTGCTGTCACGCCGAGCGATCGGGTGGCCTGCTCGAAGAGCTCTGGCTGACCAAGGTAGAAGCCTCGATAGAGCTGACGGATCCCTGCAACGAAGTCCGGCTGCCAGTGGGCCCAAAGCGGCAGCGGATGAAAAGTAACCCGCGGCGAACCTGGCCGTCCGCAAAACCGCGGGGCACGGAGGTCCAAGAAGACCGTATCCGACGTCGCTATCTGCAGAAAGAAGAGCCGCAACAGCTCGTCACCTTCCGCCGCCATCGTGCATTCACGCTGAGACAGCGGCTCGCCTCGAAACGGAACGACCGAGCGTAACGGTTTCGACGAAACGACGTCGACCCCAATATCGCACTCGACGAGGTTAGCGCCAAGGCGCGATACGTTTTCGAGATATCCGTTCCGATCGAACCAATTGCGAGCAAGTTCGGCCGCGCGCACAGACAAGTCACGAGCCGACATGACGTCGAAGAACGACGGTGACAACACACTCAGCAGGTGTGACCAATCACTGCCGGCAAGCAGACGACGCCAGAATGTCATCTAGCGTCGTTCGGGTACGAAGTCCGGAGGAAGTTCCGAGCCGTCGCCAAAGAAGTACTTCTCGCACTCGGTCATCCAAATGCGCTGCCCCGTCTCGCTCGTCAGGTCGAGTCGGAACTCGTTGATCAGCATTTTGGAGTGGTCCAACCAGGTTCGCCAAGCCTTTGCCGAAACATGAGCGAAAAGCTTCTCGCCCAGTGGTCCCTTGAAGGGTGGTTTCTCCAAACCTTCAGCGTCGCAGCCGAGCTTGATACAATGAACTGTCGTAGGCATTGGAATGGCTATGATTGCGCTCTTGGCCCCGTCGTCAACTCCAACCGCGCAATTGCCGAAGTTAGTTGGTATAAGGCGGGAGACCCGCGCTACGTGACTGGCCATTGCCCCGGGAACCGGGACGCGCATCCCTAGGCCCGGCTCTTCTTCTTGCCGTCCCCGTCGCACTGCGGCTCGACCGAGCTCTTCTTCTTGCCGTCCCCGTCGCACTGCGGCTCGACCGAGCTCTTCTTCTTG
>CAYVXY010000011.1:173063-315690 GCA_964454965.1 uncultured Polyangiaceae bacterium
CGTCCCCGTCGCACTGCGGCTCGACCGAGCTCTTCTTCTTGCCGTCCCCGTCGCATTCGACGCTTTGCTGCCGAAATGCCTCGCTCGCCGAGCGAGGTGCGGCAGTGGCCCATGCGGAAGCCGTCACTGCGACGCAGAAACCAACCAATGCTGCACGAGAGTAGGTAGCCATGCTGAGCTATCTCGGACAGCCCGAGGCTTCGTCAAGCGTTGGGACCGTAGGATTTCGCCTTTCGGGATCAACTATCGCGCCCGAGACCCAGCGTCTTCGGCGGGCTCGGATTTCGCTGGGGGCTCGGCCCCAGATAAGTAGGGTTGCTCTACAGTCAGGGTATAGCTACGTTGCCCCCGGTAGATCTGGGCCGAGATGGCGGACTGATGAGCCCCACGCGCGGCGATCACCAGACCAATGACCTGATTCGGCGACGTGACTGGCACACCTGATACACGAGTGATGACGTCGCCATCACGCACCCCTACACCAAGACTCGAAGCCCCAAAAATCTGAATACCTGCGGGTCGATGGCCTTCTGCTGTGACAGATTTGCCCGTGGGGCGTCGACCGCTATTAGCGATCCGGAGCACCGTCTCGGCGCGCACGAGGATCGAGGGTAGCTCGCGCGCCGTGACGGGTCTGGATTTGGCAGAATTTCGCTGCTTTCCCTTCGCCTTGCCTGGCTCCGAAATGGCATCGATGGCTGCCTCTTCGGGGACGAGTATGGCTGGGGTCGGGATCTCGTCGGCGTCGACAGTCGCCCCCCCCACTTGCGGAACGAACCCGAACGGCACTACGACCGCCGCCACGATCTCGGACAGCTGCGTCGCATAGCTTGCCGCCAGCACGTACTCGGTTGAAATCACGAGTGCGAACGGGACGAAGATAATACCTGTGCCGAAACTCAGCCTCACGGTCCAAGGTTAGCCGAATTGGGCCGACGCGCTCACTACTTCGGCGGCTCCGCGAATTGGCGGAACATGCCATTGCCAGTGGAAAACACCAATGTCGTATCAGCGTCGATGGACTTCTCGTAGGCCTCGAGCCTACGAATGAAGGCGTAAAACTCCGCGTCCTTCCCATACGCACCGGCGTAGACGCGCGTTCCTTCCGCCTCGCCTTCACCGCGAGCCTTCTGGGCTTCCTCGTAGGCCTTGGCCAAAATAATCGTCTTCTGCTTATCGGTTTCTGCCCGAATCATCGCGGACTTCTCTTCGCCCTCGGAACGGTACTGCTTGGCGACTCGGTCGCGTTCGGCTCGCATGCGCTGAAACACGCTCTCTTGAACCTCGCGCGGCAAATCCGCACGCTTGATACGAATATCCAGCACTTCAATGCCGAATGGTTTCGTCTGCTCGCGAGAGTTCTCGGTCACGCGCGCCATCATGGGCTCCCTGGCGTTGCCGATGATGTTGCCGAAGTCGTGACTAGCCAGCTCACGCCGCAATTCGCTGTTTACGATGTCGTCGATCCTAGCCTTAGCGCCAGTTTCGTCGCGCAATGTCATGTAGAATCGCAAGGGGTCGACGATCCGCCATCGGGTGACGGGGTCCGCCACGAGCCGCTTCTTATCGAGCGTAAGGTATTCAGCCTGCGGCGCGTCGCTGCCGAGAATGCGGCTGTCCATCTTGTCGACCTGCTGCAGAACCGGCAGTTTGAACGACGGTCCGGGCGTCGTAATGGTACGCCTGGGAGCACCAAACTGCGTCACGATGGCCACTTCGGTCTCGTCGACGATAAAGAATGAGTCCCAAGCGACGCCCAAGACCAGCAACAGAGCCAATAGCCAACGACCCACGCCGGACATCACTTCTTCCCTCCTTCGGGACTGGCAGGAACGGCATTGAGCCCCAGCGGCAATACCGGGACGGCGTTCTTTGCCACCTGCTCGTCAACGATAACCTTGTGTGGTGACCGCGCAATGATGCGTTCGAGGCTCTCCAAGTAAAGACGTTCCTTGGTGACTTTGGGTGCTTGCTTGTAGGCCATGTACACGTTGTCGAATCTGGCAGCGTCGCCCTTGGCCTCGAGCACACGCCGCTCCTTGTAGCCCTCGGCGTCACGCCTCATCTTCTCACTTTCGCCACGCGCGCGAGGAATGAGGTCCGCTTCATAGCCCATTGCCTGGTTGACCAGCTTCTCCTTCTCTTCCCTGGCACGCACCACATCGTGGAAGGCATCCTTGACCTCGTCGGGAGCGTCAACGGCCTGCAATCGAAGCTCGGTGATGCTAATGCCGCTCTGATAGGCGTCCATGCGCTCCTGGAGAAACGCTCGGGCCTCGTCTTGCACCTTTTCGCGCTCCGTCGTAAGCACTTCATCGATATTGGTGCGACCAACGACGCTACGCATGGCCACTTCGGCCGTAGCGTGCAGCGCGTCGTCGGGATCCTTGAGTTCGAACAAGTATTTGGTCGAATCGACGATGCGATATTGAACGATCAGTTGCACTTCGACGATGTTGGCATCACCGGTGATCATCAACGCTTCGCCCGCCACCTTCTGGGTCCCTTGGAAGCCAACTTCCATGCGTCGGATCTGTTCGATGTTGACGACATCGACGCGCTGAATCAAAGGGATCCGAAAGTGCAGCCCCGGGCCCGTTCGCCCGGAAGCACGCACCTTGCCGAGAGTGCGCACGATCCCCTGTTCGCCGGGGCCGACCTTGTAGACACCGCCGATCCCGGCCACAAGCACCAACAAGATGACGGCACCCGACCCAAACCGTCCGAGTGCCTTCCCGACGATGCTGCCAACCCGCGCCACGACGTCACCGACGTCAGGTGGCTCACGATCATCGAACTTGCTACGCATATCGCTGCTCCTCGAACATCATCGACTATCTACTGCCGCACTCGCCAGTTGCCAACGAAACTTCGGCCGATATCATCGAAAGTGGGATCGGTCACGACCAATTCGGGCCGACAATCCCGCGAGTAGACTATGGAATTCTGGCGAAAGGTGCGTCCGAAGTGAATGGCTTCGTCGCGATCGATGCCGTGAACCAGCCAGGACGGCTCTCGCCACGTTCCATCCGTCTCATCTTCGTAGCCCACGCAGGCCTCGACGCGGTAACAGCCGAGAATCAGTAGGTCACGCATGACTTGCTGGCGCTGGTCGTTGACCTTGCGCGGCAACATCATCGAACGCGGGTTGTAGGCAGTAAGAACCGCGAACCTGCCTTTTAGCAAGTCCGGGAGCTGTGAAGTGTCCGTAACGATTTCGCCGTCAAGAGAGGCCCGAAGGACCCCCGCATCGGTCGGCAACTCGTACACCGTCGAAAAGTACGACCGCAGTAGGTTCTGATCCACGGCACCGAGGCTAGCGGGTTCGGGTGCGCGGTCAACCCTCCTCGGTCCACGGTTCAGTACTCGAGGTCCTCAACCGTGGCGCGCAGCAGCTCGGCAACCGCCCAGGCGCTCGCCGGACAAGCCCGAAATTGGTTCGGAGGATCCCCGTCCGCCATCTCCGGGACCTGCAGCAGCGCCAACGGATCCGCCAAGACCCCCTCGAGGAGATCGCGGAGCTCTCGCCGCAACTCCTCATCGTCTGGCGCCTGATGAACGTGGGCCCGCACGTAGTACCCCAAGAGATGGGGCCAGGCCGTGCCCTGGTGCGCCGACCCCTCCCGCTCCTCGAGCCCCCCCTCGTGATAGCCCTGATACATCCCGTCTTGAGCGGCCAGCGTCCGAATGCCGCGCGGAGTCAAGAGGTCATGCTGGACCTTTGCGAGGATCGCCTCGGCCTGCCAAGAGTCAAAGAGCTTCGGATCGATGGCCAATGCGATCAAGGCATTCGGCCGGATAGTAGCATCCGCCCAAGCCCCATCAATGTCACGCTCTTCGCTGACGCAATCGAATGGGTAGTCGCTGTCAGCGCACCAGAATCGCTTGCGAAATGCCGAACGCGCCACCTGACAGGTAAGGTGCGCCTGTTCTGCCAAATGTGCATCCCCGTAGGCCACCGCGAGCCGCTCTAGCGTCTCGCAGCCTCGCGTCCAGAACGCTTGAAGCTCGACGGCCACCCCGCGTCGCGGAGTGACGACCCAATTGCCAACCTGGCCGTTCATCCAGGTCAATGGTCGATCGTCGGTGCCGTTGGCCAGTAGCCCTTCATTGGTGATCCAGACGAGGCGTCTCAAACGTTTGGAACGGAGCCTCACGAAGGCGCGAACCAACGCGGGGTAGGCTGCATTCCTAACGAAGTCGTCCGCCTCGGAAACCTTGTCGACCAGGGCAGATACGGCATCGAACAGAAAGAGCGTTGCCGTAGGCGAGCAAGGACCGCGTGCATGCGCGACCTCGGTGACGAGCTCCGGCAACAACCCCACATGTTGCAGCCGTATCATGCCACCTAGCGCCCGCTTGGCAAAATCAATGTGCTTTGGCACCAGGCAAAGTCCAGCAATCGACGCCAGCGCCGGAACGAAATGAACGCCATACCAGGGGTAGCCCGCGATGATTCCAGCTAGACGCGGCGACTCGACACGAAATGCTTCTGCGGCAATCGTCAGGTGTCGCACGCTGTCGGGGCGACTCGCACCAATGTCGAGTTGTCGAAGCTCTGCGCAGGTCTCATCCACGATGTCTTTCGCCGACTCCTCCGGCAACGCACCAACGGCGGTTACCAAGAACTGTGGCCGGCCCGGCAACAAGACCAATTCGAAGGTCCCGGGAGTCCACATGTCCTCCTGAAATTCAGCCGAACGGGTGCGGTCCTCAAGGTACTCGAATCGACGCCACCAATCCGGTGAGCCTACGAATACGCCGCTGTGTCGAAAACAGAGCGGTGGCAAATCGACATTGGGTTGGATTTCGACTTCCCGCTGACGGAGAGCCACCCGCTGCACCATGGCGCCATGCTCGTGCATGAGTTCATGAATACTGCGCAAGGGGATGAGGGGCCGAAGGTACAACGTGGCCGGCTCTTCCCCGTGCCAGGTGAACCGCATGATGCAAATGTTCCGTCGGCGAGCCAGACACAGATCTCGTTCGAACGCCTGATCGCCAATGCGATAGGACCAATGCGGGATCGGATCGAGAGCGAAGCGACGCAACAACCTATAGCCTGGCGTGGGAGCCAACCCCGGGAACTGATGGGTCGAGAGACGATGCTGTTTCCCATTCGCGTGCAGCGTGAGCTCGACGTGGCTCAGCATCACGTAGCGCCCCAACGGCGGCACGAGCGGGGCTACGAGCATGCCGTGATAGCGTCGCGTGTGCATCATCGGCACGGTGCTCATGGCATACGCGCCCGCACCATTGGTGTGTATCCACTCGGTCGCATTGAGTTCGCCATACGTCTCCACGACTGGCCACGGATCGGCTAGCTGGAGATTCAATGCGTTCTTTTTCTCATCGAGCCCCACTTTGGGCACATCAGCTCCTACACGGATCCAATCATCGGGATCCTCACTCACACATCCTCATGGTCGATTCCCCGAGCGTCGACGTCAACAGCCTTCCTCGCATCGACGTCTTTTTCCTGCGAAACGGCCAGCAATTCCCCCTGTCCGAGTCGCAGCCGAAACAACTCGCCATTGGCAACCTCGGCCGGCCCCCGAATCACGCGACCATCGAGCCGGGTGGCGATGGCGTAACCTCTGCCAAGCACCGCCAAAGGAGAAAGCCCCTCGAGCCGAGCGTTGAGTTCTAGCAAGTTCGCACGATCCCCGTGCAACTTCGACCGAACTCGTTCTGCAAGAACGCGTTCATGAGCGCTGACGCGCATTCGGGACTGCCCGAATACAAAACGCGGATCGCGCAAGGCAACCCGGCGGAGAAGCCGATCGAGCTGTGGACGTTGGTTACGCAGACGATGCAGCATAGTGCGCTGCAAATCCGCTCGATACTCGTCCAATTGCTGCTGTCTAACAAGGACGAGGAATCGAGGATCCTTGAGTTTGATGCGTAGCGTTTCACAAATGGAGCGATCCTCCTCGACGCGGTTGCGCATCGTACGCGCGAGCTCATTTCCCAACCGAACCAGAGCTGCGCACCTTGTAGCATGGTCCCCGACAACGAGCTCAGCAGCCTGTGAGGGGGTCGCCGCTCGGTGATCTGCAACCATGTCTGCCAGAGTCGAGTCGACGTCGTGTCCGACAGCGCTCACGGTCGGAATCCGCATCCGAGCCAGCCGCCTAACCAGGCGTTCGTCGTTGAAAGCAGCAAGGTCCTCGGTAGCACCGCCACCACGCCCAACGATAATCACATCAACCAATGGATGTCGTTCGATCAGGTCGAGTGCGGACACCAAACGTTCGACAGCTCCCTCTCCCTGCACCTGCGCTGGTGATAACAGCAAGTGAGCGCGCCCGCGACGATTTGCCACGGCAACGACATCCCAGAATGCAGCCCCGGTCGCGCTCGTCACGACCCCGATGATCCGAGGTTCACTCGGCAAAGGCCGTTTGCGTTCAAGGGCAAAGAGCCCCTCGTCTGCCAGTTTCTTCTTCAAGCGTTCGAGCGCTTCGAGCAAGGCGCCCCGTCCCTCAGGTCGCGCTCGTTCGGCGACGAACTGCAACCGCCCGCGAGGAGCCCAGAGCGTCGCTTTGCCAGCGATCTGCACGCGTGCGCCGTCCAGCAGCAGGCCGCGATACCGCAGGCTCTGCCCGCGATACATCACGCATTCGATGAGAGCGTCTTCCCGCTCGTCCTTCAAAGTGAAGTAGAGATGCCCGCTCGATGCACACTTCACCGAAGCGACCTCACCCATCACCCATTCATTGCCCGTCGTGGATTCGACCGCGCGACGCAACCGCCGATCGAACTCGGCCACGGAGATAATCGGGGCGTCTTTGGCGTCAAGCGGATCTGAGAACATCTTGCCGCGCCGCCTACAGGCGCTTCAATTCGTCGGTGAGCTCCCAATCCGCTACGAGATGCTTCTTGAGCAACACCGAGATGATCGCGGACACCAAGGCTTCCCATCGTCCATGGTCACCTAGCACCTCACTGGCGTCCTGACCGTGAAGTTTCGCTCGCAGCGCCTGAAGGATATCGTGCGCAGTAAGGTGGTCGGCATCGGATTGCGGCGGATCGGTGGGAGCGCGCAGACGCGGCCGCCGCGCAGGCAGGGTGACCTGCGACCCATCGAGCAGGGTCATCGTGATCATCCGACGTGCCGAACCCTTCTTGGGTTTTGGCATACTGAGCTGTCTCACATCTACCTGTGGGCTGCTATCGGGAATGGGCTCAAGCACCGCCGGGGCATCGGGCGGGTGGATGCTCGGTAAGGGACGCATCGAAGCGCCGAGGGAGCGCGCTGGGCGGGCGGAATCGCGATTCGCAACCACATTCACCTGTTGCGCAGAATCGTTACTGGCCTCCGCACTCGCTGCGGAGGCTTGCGCCGCTGCAGCACGTTTATTGGCAGGGGCCATCGAGGGAGTAAGGCCTACCCCTGCACCGTAGTAGGCGCCAATCGCTGCACGGATGTCCGATGGCGGCGCAATCATCGCTCGCACCGGGATCCCCGAGTATTGTTGAACTGCTTGCAGCGCGCGATCGTCACTCGGATCATCCATCGCGATATACAAGGTATTGCCCTGACCTCGCACGCGCCGCACGAAGATCGGAACGAGACAGTGCTGATCCGCCAGCTCCTCTGGCACCAGATCGAGCAACGGACGTGAGAAGTCGATGTGGTATAGCGACACCCAGGGCACGCTCAACTGCTGACTCAAAATCTGGGTGACTTGAGTCTCGGTCACAAGGCCGGACTCCACGAGAAGCGTTCCCAGGCGCCGAGGATCACTCTTCTGCAGCTCAAGCACGGAATCCAACTGCTCCCGCGTTATGATTTGGGCCTCGATGAGTAGCTCTCCAAGACGAACCCGAGTGTTTTGCATCGGAAACAAGCCTACACCGAGAGCCTCGGCGACCGAAGTCCTTCTTTCGCCCTTTCCGCAAACGAAAGAATTGAAGCATACTTCACCCCGAAGCTGGTGGGGCCACCCCGGCTGATCCCGAGCCGCCTTCATGACCCACCCGTCCGAGTCCAAGGCTTCCCCGATGTCCACGCAGACCGAGGCCCGAGCTTGCCCTCAATGCGGCACGGTCAGTCCGAACGAACACCAATACTGCCCATCTTGCGGTTTTCCGATCGCAAACCTCTCTGGGCAGCGCGATGACCCATTTATAGGTCAAACGCTTCCTGGCGGGTACCACATCCTCGACCTCATCAGCGTCGGCGGAATGGGTCGGGTGTACCGAGCCGAGCAGAGCGTCCTCGGTCGTACGGTTGCGGTCAAGATCATCCACCCGCACCTGCTCGCCGACGAAAACGCCGCATTGCGCTTCTTGACGGAGGCCAGAGCCTCGAGCCAGTTGAACCACCCGAACTCCATCGCTGTCTACGAGTTCGGACGGACAGCCCAGGGCCAGCCCTACTTGGTGATGGAGTTCTTGCGCGGCCGAGATCTCGCTCGCGTCATTGCCGAAGAGGGTTTGCTAGCCATCCCGCGCATCGTCAACGTCCTGATCCAGGTTCTGTCGGCGCTATCCGAGGCGCATGAACTTGGCATCGTGCATCGCGATCTCAAGCCCGAAAACGTCGTGCTCGAGCCGCTACGGCGTGGCGGAGACTTGGTCAAGGTGCTCGATTTCGGACTTGCCAAGTTGAAGGCCGACACTCGCGCCCCTCGCAACGTTACCAGTCCCGGGATCGTGTGCGGCACACCTGACTACATGGCCCCCGAACAGGGCCAAGGTGACCCGATTGACGGGCGCAGCGACCTCTACGCGGTCGGCGTCATGCTGTTTCAGCTCCTTACGGGGCGGTTGCCCTTCGACGCGGAGAGTCCGACACAAATCGTCATGATGCATCTAACGGTGCCCCCGCCCGATCCGCGGGAGGTGGCTCCGCATCGGGAGATCTCCGATGCCATGGCCGCAGTCGTGGCCAGATCGCTCGAAAAGCGAGCGTCCCGCCGTTACCAAGATGCCCTCGAATTCGCCGACGCGCTTCGCGACGCCATCGCCAAGAATGATGCGAGCGAGCCGCCTAGTCGGCGTTCGATGCTTCCGCTTTCCTCGACCCGACCTGCTACGACCATCGCCTGCCCAGCCTGCGGGCTTGTGGTCCCAGCTGGGCGATTCTGCCTCGATTGTGGCGGTCGTCTGCCGACGAATACGAACCCGCCCATCCGCGCCAGCCAGGTCAAGCTTCCGTTGGTTCTGCTTGAACGCGACGACGAATGGGAGTGGTTGGGGATCCATGCATCACGCGTCGAGCAGGGCCCTCAGGCAGCGAGGCTGGTCGGCGAACTTGGAGTGGGCAAATCGCGCCTGTTGCATGATTTCCTCCGCCACGAGGAAGGCAACGGGGCACTCGTAGTCATCACTGGCCCCGACCCGTATTGGGCGGAAGTGCCCTGTCATGCCATTCGCGATGCTATCGAGCAGCTCGTCGTCGTTGAGGATGCCGTACTCGATGGCAGCGACCAAGAAGTCGACGAGATTGTCCGCCTTGGGTTGCGTGAAATCCTTGGACAGGAGGCCCCAATAGCGCTCTCTGCCTCGCAAGAGTCGAGGCGCCACGCCCGATTAGCAGCGCTGCAATGGGCCCTCGAAAAGGCGCAACGTGATTTTTCGCCCCCCGCCATCATTCTGGCCATTGACGACCTTCAGCGTCTGGATGCTGCAAGTCGCCACGCCTTCGCCGATCTGGTGGACGGGACGAGTAATCTGCCCCTCTTCGTCATCGCAGCGCATACCCCAAACTTCGAGCCCCAATGGTCGGCTCGCCATCCCGTACGCCAATTGCGCGGACTGCAGCCCGAGACCGCCGGTCGTCTGCTGCGGTCTGCCCGCGCGGAAATCCCCCCGGGCCTGCTCAACAGCCCCGCCGTTCCGGCACTGATGCTGGATCAACTGCTGCGCTTTGGCCAAGAGGGCGGCAGCGATCCGTCGCCCCGACTCGTCGATTTGATTGCCCAACGTCTCGACGTATTGCCACCGGAGCCACGACGCGCATTACAGGCCATAGCCATTCTTGGCGACCGGGTAGATGCCTCGCTGGTGACCGAGCTTGTTCCCAAGTCAGACGACGTGGACGATGCTCTGCAGCATTTGGAACAACGGGGAATGATCTGGTCGTCGACTCAACAGTTGAGCATCGATCACCCCTTGTTGCGTGAAGTCGTACTCGCGGCGATCCCTGCGGCAGTGCGCCGTGAACTACATGGCAGAGCCCTGGCAATCGCCAACCGACAGGGATATCCACTCGAAGCTCGCGCGCAGCTCTCCTTCTACGCTGAGAACACGTTTCAAGCCTTGTTGCTCCTGGAGCGCGTCGCTGAAAATGCCGCTCAGCGTGGCGACACCGACACCGAAGTGCTTGCCTTGCGACGCGGCCTCGAACTCGGTCGCCTGGAGATTTCGCGAGGCGAGTTAGATGACCCGATGCGCGCCGTCGTCATTTTCAGTCGCAAGCTCGGCGGAGCGCTCACGCGAGCCGGCAACCTCACTGACGCCGAAGGGATTCTGCGTGAAGCCTTGGACTACGCACCTCCCAGCGGTCCTGAACGCGCCCAACTGCTGGCGGCGCTCGGACACGTTGCTCGGGAGCGGGGGCGCTCGAGCGAGGCGATGCAGCACCTCGAGCTCGCCATCGAAGCGGCCCGTCAGACAGGGGCGACGGAGCTCGTCGCCATCCTGGGTAGCACCAGAGAATCGTGGCTGGCCAGTCGTTCCATTAGGCCTCCTCCAACAAATCCGCGCTGAACACCCCGCAGACGGCATAGTCACCCTGGCAGAATGGCCACACTTCCGCTACTTTGCGCCAACCGGCACGTAGCAAGGCCGAGACCAGGCAACGCTTGTTTGGGTCTCACCGATCGCCGGTTCAATCAGCCTCGTTTGGCATTGATGGGGTCGCCACTGTGGACAGCGATCTGAGCGAAGCCGTAAGTGCGTTGAAGCAAAGTTTTCAGAGCCGAGGGATTCGAGCGACCTTTGGTCGTGCTGATCCCGAGCAGGTCCAGGCCCTGCGGGCCAAACTGAAACTCCCCAGACGCTATCGTGAGTTTCTCCTTGAGACTGAACCTCTCGACGTCGAGACTCGGACCCCGAGCGAGAGCGTCCGGCTCCTGCCAGCATCGCGACTGCTGGAAGAGCAATTGGGGTTCGCCCTTTCGAAGGAAGGCGAAACGTTTGACCGTCCGAGCGCTGCGGGTTGGCGCCCGAGCTGGGTGATCATCGCCCACAGCACGCTGCTCGGGGATCCCTACTTCTTGGACACAGCCTTGCCCGACGCCGAGGGAGACTGCCCTGTCTTTACCGCCATGAGTGGGACCGAGCAGTGGAAGCCGCGACTCTGTGCCTCGAGCTTCGCCCTGTTCGTTCGGATATTGGCGCTTGGTATGGAGGTCGCCGAAGGATTCGCAGAGGACGACATCGATATCGACGACGAGTCGGTGTTCCGCGAATCGCTCGGCCCCAAGATCCGGCAGCATGATCCCGCCGCGGTTAAAGCGGGGCATTGGACCTAACAGCCAAACGGGCTATCAGCGATTGGGCATCCGTTATCAGCCATCAGCATGGATTCCGAAATGCTGACAGCTGATGTCCAATGGCCATGACCCAGGGCGCGTGGCTCACTCCCCAGGCCCGACTCGCACCAGGGCTACTTCTTGGAAGCCTGGAGGTAACCGCGCTGCAGTAGCTCGGCCAGGATGCGGGCCGTGTCGAGATCGGAATATTTGCTGCGCTCGAACAGGGTCAAGACGTTGGGACAATTCAGTGCCATCTGCAGGACGTCGAGTTGGCGCGGCTCAAGCTCATTGAGCGGGGCGGCCATGGGCGTCTTCAGTTGCAACGAGGCATCGAGCGGTGGGATCTTATCCTTGACCGTCGTCATCTCGTCTTGCTGCCGCAATACCTCCATCAAGACCTCTGGAACCGCCGCGTCTAGCGCCCCCTTATAGCGGGTCGTATCGTGCGGCTCGAGTTCGAACAGCCCCGAGTTCCAATCCATCATGCGATAGATGCACTTAAGCGCCAGCAGCTCGGGCTGGTCCTCAATCAGGGCGAAGTGGATGCGCCCCTCGTCCAGCATGATCCGACCGATGCGCCCCTCGTTGTGCAAGACGAGCACGCCACTCTTTCGACTCGTCGAAAACAGCTGAAGCAGATCCGGCAGCGGAATCTCGTCGAGATGTCCCGTCATGCGCGGGGGCTCGTCATTGCCGGGCGAGGAATTCGTGCGGTGCCGCGTCCCGCGACGACCAGCCATCGGCTTGACGTTCGAATGCGAGTCCGCACCCGCGGGTGAGTCGGCCACCACCTTGAGGATGCTGGTCCCGATCAGGATCCGATCTCCCTCGTGCAGCTCGGCGTTCTGGATCCGCTCGCCATTGACGAAGGTGCCGTTGGTCGAACCGAGATCCTCGATGGAGATCTTGACGCGACGCACGGTGATCTTCGCATGCTTGCGCGACACCATCTCTTCGACGAGCACCATGTCGAGTTCGCTCGATCGACCGACGACGATGTCCTTACCATCCTCGAGCGGGAACTCACCCCCTTCGTACTTGCCGGAGATGAAGCGTAAGGATAGGCCCAGCCGGCGTGAACCGGTTGCCTGGCGAATTAGTTGCGGTTTGGTTCCCTCGGGCATGTCCGCGGACGGGCGCTCACTCTTGCCTGACCACAACCTGCGGACAGGACGCAGATACTAAAGTAGCTGTGCCTTACTGGTTGGGTCAAGCGGCGCCATCACTCCATCGGTCGAGTTTCTACACGAGACCGCGGGTCGGCGTCTGCAAATCCGTCGAGTTTTGTTTTTGTCGGTCCGCCGCGCAAACGGATTGGCGCTCCGCAGTCGAAGTCCGGAGGGGTTCGGTACGATGTAGGACGATCGCACCCTCCCGAGACATACATTCGGACGGCCGCCCCAACAGGCGCATTTCCTTCCTCCACGAGGGGACCTGGAACCGGCTACGCGTCGCTACTTTACCAGCAGCACCCGCTGCTCCCCGATCGCCAAGAGGGCAACCCGATCCAACCCAAGCCCGCGATTCGCCATTTCACCGAGCAACTCGCGCGAGCAGTCCCCGGGACGATCCTCGCTGTTGATGAAGGTGTCGAAATGGATCGGCACCATACGTTTGGCGCCCA
Source organism: uncultured Polyangiaceae bacterium (assembly GCA_964454965.1). Lineage (GTDB taxonomy): Bacteria > Myxococcota_A > Polyangia > Polyangiales > Polyangiaceae > FEN-1139. The sequence goes on from CAYVXY010000011.1 coordinate 186,177, forward strand.
ACACGGCGAAGGCATCGAGAGCCCGTGCTGGATCCATATGGGCTCGTTGCATAAAACTGCGTGGTTGCATCGGGCAGATGGGCAAGAGCGCCAACTCAAGCAAAGGGAAGCGTCGCTCGGTCGCTCGAAACGCGCCCGCGTCGAATACCGTGTCGCCGCCGAAATAGACCGAGAGGCCATGGTACTCGAACACGTACCCCGTGAACGCTCGTGGGTTCCAGGCGTTGTCGATACGGAACCGACCGCCGCTGTGCCGAACCGGCACGGCGGTCACGCGCAACCCACCGCGCTCGTGGGTCTGCCACGACGCGAGCTCGTTCATCTCGAACGGGTAGTCCGGAAGGTTCTCGCGAGCACCGGGCGGGACCAGCAGCACGTCGATCTGATGCCGCAGCATGTCCAGCGAATCGTAGGAAAGGTGATCGAAATGCAGGTGCGAGACGGCGACGACCATCTTCTGTGGCAGCTTCACCGGATCGATACCAGGTTCGACCAATCGCGGAGAAACACCTCCGACGGTTGGAGTGAATACGGGATCAGTGAGAATGAACCTGTCGTCCATCTGGACGAGCACTGTAGAGTGGCCAACCCACAGGACCGCCAAACGAGCATCGGGACGAACGGGTTCGGTTACTTGGTGCTCGACTCGCCTTGGTTCATGCCACGCTGCCAGGGTGCGGCCCAGCACGCGCGACGCCATGCATCCCGACAACAGGATCAGGCCCAGGGTGGTTGCAGTGATGGATCGAGGGGTCATCAGAAGAGGTGCCAAGTCAGTGCGAAGATGACCTCGCGATGTGTCAAGCGTGGAGCAAATGTAACGCTGAGGCCAAACAGGCTCGACAGCGTGTAGATCCCTAGTTCTCCTGCACCAGCGTGCCGATGATTCTCGTAGTAGTACGACCCTCCAACCGACACGGCGAGTGACTCACCGCGGCCGATGGCCGGCACATACACGCGAGCCCCGAGGCGCCCCAACCAGCTGGATTCTCTGGCCGTTGAGCAGCAAGCCCATTCGGGCGAAAGGTAGAGCTCGAAGGCACCCACATGCCGAGCCACGGGGCTAACGTAGAAGGTGCGCCACGGTCGCTCTGCGATGCCAAAGGAGTAAAGCAACGGCGTGAGCTGCCAACGGACGCCGCCCGATGCGCCCTGATCGCCCGCCACGAGCAACGGACTTGGCACGAGCTGCAGCGCTCCCCAAAGCAAGGCCGCGTTGAGTTTCGCGCTCGAACTGGCACCTTCCTCCGCGTGCGCAACGCTGCCCTCGGTCAAGACCGTCAACCCCAGCGCTAACGTTAGCATTCTGCAGCGCATGGCTACTCGCTCAGAGGTTCGAACGCCTGTTCCATGCGGTCACGTCGCCCCGAAAAGAAGAACTGGCTCGGGGCACATTCGAACTCGGCTTGGAACGATCGGTGGCATTGCGAGTACGAGCCGAACCCAGCCTCGATGGCCGCGGCGGTCAAATCCCCAGCGCGTCTGTCAACCTGTTGAATGAACCGAAGCAGTCGCAGCCGAGTGCGGTACTTTACCAGCGTCATGCCGAAGTCACGGTGGAAGTAGCGGCTGATTTCGCTCGGGTTGGCGCGCGCTACACGCGCCAATGCCGCACGCCCCAGCTCTGGATCTCCTGCGACAGCCTCGAGCGTGCGCCGCGTGAGAACGTGCACACCACAGTCGGCCACGCGGGCATTCATCGTCCGGGTGTGGTGGGCTCGTTCCCAGAACTCAGCGATGTGCTGTTCGGCGCGGTCGCATTCGGCAACGGCCGAAACGCAGTCAACTAGTTTGCGGAACTCATCTGCTGCCGGCCGCAGATGCAGCGGCCCAGGCACGCGACAGCGTTGACCGAGCACGTCGGACGATAGCCAATCCTGCATCCCGATAGCAAACAAGACCAGATCCCCAGCACCGTGGAGCATCACGTGATCTTGCCCGGGTGGAAATCCGAGCAGCTCCCCTGCCTTGACCTCGATGATGTTTTCGCCAACGCCGAAGACCGCGGAGCCAGCAACGACGAAATTGAGTTCAGGCTCGGCGTGAAAATGCCGCGGCCTGCGATACTGCGGCGCGTAGGACCAAACCTGCGCCTGGGCACGCCCAAGCATAGGGAAGCCTTGATAGAACGCTTTTTCGGGCTTGATCCCCACGTAGGGAGCGTACATCGCGATCCCAAACCAAGCCAGTAACGGTGCGACTGCGCTGAGTTGGTACCAATTTGGCCCACACCATCTCCCCACAAAACGCGAAGCATGTCTCCTCCCGAAGAGCCAGGCTGGAGGCATGAAGTCTGGGAAAGATGCGCGATTCGCTCGCTACTTGGCGGCGTCCCTACTCGTTGGCCTGAGCAGCGCCTGTGACACCGGCTCCACGGAGCCCGTCGCTGTGGGCGGAATGGCCGCAATGCTGGGCGGCGCTGCGGGGAATGGCGGCTCTGTCGGAACGACCGCCGCTGGGGGCACTGGTACCAGTACAAGCGCGGGGGCGCCTGCCGCGAACGGAAGCTTCGTGCTCGCGTGGGACGACGACTTCGACACGTTCAACCCGTCGCTCTGGGCGCTGCAAACCTTCACCTGGGACGGCAACCTAGCGCAGTTTTCGACTACCAACGCCAGTGTCGCCGACGGCATGCTCACGATGTCGCTCACGAGCGCCGCCAATGGCTCGACCAAGCCCTATCTCGGTGCCGAAGTACGCTCGACCAAGACGATCACCTACGGCAAGGTCTCGGCCCGAATGCGATTTGCGTCGGGCTCGGGCGTGATCTCGGGGCTCGTACTCTTTTACACGCCGTGGCCAAACTGCGATTGGAACGAGATCGATATCGAGCATCTCGGCAAGTCGCCCGTAAGCTCGCAGCTCAATGCCATGGTCTATACCGGCGTATACAACCCAAGCTGCACGATGTCGGTCTCCCCCATCCAAGAGCCGCTCATCGCCAACCTCGGCTTCGACGCCGAAGCGGACTTTCACGTCTACGATATCGAGTGGACACCGACCGAAGTCAAGTACTTCGCCGATGGCGTCCTGTTGCGAACTTGGACGTCGAACATCTCACTGCTGAAGCGTCCGATGAACGTCCTTCTGACCATCTGGGCCTCGAATTCCGCGAGCTGGGCAGGCGCCGTCGATGCCACCACCGTACCGAGTAGCGCGCAGTTGGATTGGATCAAAGTATACGAATACAAGTGACGTGCCTTTTGCGCTCGTGCGTCGGGCTTCGGGAGGATCGGGATGACATCTAGACCCGTTTTCGTTTTGGTTTGTTGCGGCGCGGTAGCAGCCGTTGTCTCGGGTTGTTCCAGCAATGGCAACCCAGTTCTGACCAGTGCATCGTCGGGAGGTGCAACGGCATCCAGCGGCGCTGCGACGGGCAGCATGACCAGCGCTACCAATACTGGACAAGGTGGCGCGATGTCGATGAGCGGCGGCACCTCGAACTCTATCGGTGGACAAGTGACTGGCGGCGCCGCGGCGGGCGGCATCAACGGCCATGGCGGCGCCGCGTCAGGCGACAAAGCCACGGGCGGAGCTCTCAATGGAGGCGCGCCCACCGGCGGTACAGAGACGGGCGGCAACATCGGCCATGGCGGCGTCGCCATTGGAGGCTCGTCTACAGGTGGCACGACGACGGGCGGGAAGGCTGCCGGTGGGACGTCCACGGACGGCATGGCAACCTCTGGTAGCACGACAGGAGGCAAGGCTGCCGGTGGCACGACAACGGGCGGCGCAGCAACGACAGCAACTGGTGGAACGGGCTCATTTGTCCTCGCGTGGGAGGACAATTTCGACAGCTTCAATTCCTCGCTGTGGCAGCTGATGACCCACAGCTGGGACGGCAACCTCGCCCAGTTCTCGACCTCCAACACCTCGGTAGCCTCGGGGATCCTATCCATCAACCTGACGCCGGAACCGAACGATACCGCCAAGCCCTACCGCGGCATCGAGATGCGCTCAACGAACACGCTGACCTATGGCAAGATCTCCGCGCGCATCCGCTTCGCCAAGGGCGCGGGTGTCATTTCGGGACTCGTCACCATTTATACCCCTTGGCCTGCGGATAACTGGAACGAGATCGATATCGAGCACATCGGCAAGACGCCAACCTCAACGCAGTTGAATTGCATGGTCTACACGGGTGCCCCAACCACGCGACCCGTAACGACCTCGGTCACGCCAACGCAAGACCCGCTGATTGTTTCCCCTGGGTTCGACGCAGAGGCGGCATTTCATCAGTACGACATCGAATGGACGACCGCCGACGTCAAATTCTACATGGACGGCAGACTCATGCGCACCTGGAACAAGGATATTTCGCGCATGACGCTGCCGCAGAACATCCTATTTACCATCTGGGCCTCGAACTCCGCCGATTGGGCCGGCGCACTGACGTCGAGTTCCGCACCGACGAGCGCGGAGATCGACTGGATTCGAGTGTATGACTGGAAGGGGTAATCGCGAACTCGGCGACCGTTGGTCGGCGGCACGACGGGTCGCTTGGCGCGGGTTCGCTTGGCGACGCCGCGCGCACGACGGTCGCTGACGTTGCGGTAGATGCTCGTCAGCGCGGGCTCGAGCGGACGGGAGGGGTGTTGGCACACAAAAAGCTTGTATGCATGCTTACAAGCTTGTCATATCTGACTGCGCCGCCATTGTATGTCGAGGGCGGAGCCGCAGCGACTCGATGGCTGAACGCGGGTCTTGCTGCGGGAGGCAGAACCACTCGGCGGCGCAACTACGACGTTGTCGCAGACTCCAGGATCGCGTGCTTAGCCGACAATGGGCCTTGAGGCAGCCCAATTCGGACGGTCGAGGCGTCGCGGTGCTCTACGTTGAGCCATCGAGGACTTGCCAAGCCAACGCAATCCTTGGCGTCACGCCGACCCGTGCTCGCGCTGGCCAAGACAAAAGAAAGCATCGGCAGCTTGCCGAGCGGACCGGGCACCGCGTTCCCCTACTTCACCGTATAGTCCAACGCCCAGATGTTCACCGACGACTTCTGCGGGTAGTAAACCGTAAGCTTGTCTTCGGTTTCGAGGCGCACGCTGTCGATCAGCGGATCCGAGAAAAATCTCCCCGAATCCGTTGAATTGAGCAACGTCCAGGTGGCAAAATTGTTGGACACCGCTGCGGCTGCGATGCGCAGATCGGGCAGAATCGCGTAGACGTTGTTACTCGACGCGATGGCCAGCTTGCCCCTGAAATTCAGGACCACTGGCAAGCTCGCGATCGAGGTTCGGGTCCAAGTGCCGTTGGTAGGGTTCCTCCAATAGTGGAAGTACTGGCTCTTTGTCCTCGCGCTCGTGAAACTCGAATCGTCTGGTTGCGCGTCAGGCATGTGGCCTAGCAACACATGGACTCGGCCAGTAGTGTCCACGGCCATGTGCTCCTGATTGATGAGCCCGCGATTCTGGTTGATGCTCCAGACCTTGGCACTGGTTGAGCCCGTTTTGACGAAAGTCATGCCGCTGGTGGCCACCGTAGCGCCAGAGTTGTCCTTCCAGGTGCGACCATGATCGTCGCTGTAGACGTAGAACAGATCGTGATTCGTCGTGGCGTCGGGGGTTTCCCGCCAACACCAGGCGGCGTGCAATCGACTGCCGCCGCGGGTGTAAGCGAGACCATGCAGGTAGGCATTGACGGTGGCATTAGCATTTGACGTGCCATCGAGGTATTTGCCGATCGAGATCCAGGCATGCGAACTCGTGTCGTACTCCCACAGATACTCGTCGCCGCTGCCACTTTCGCCGATGCGGGCGCTAAACAGCATCTTCTTTCCGCCCGGTTCAATGACGAATCTGGGATAAGTGACGAGCGTAACCGTCGTTGTGCCAACGAGTGCACTGGTCATGGCAGAGAAACTGGCAGCGTCCCAAGTGGCGCTCGCTGGGTTGGTCAGAATGTCACCCGTCGACTTGCGATAATGTAGGTTGTTGGAGTGGTGGTCGAAGGCGAGATGCAGCGTGCCATCTCCAGGGGCGATCCCCAGGGATATCGTGTTGTGTGCGTCGTCAGCGGCGAGGGTATAATCCGCAAATTCGAACTTCGCCCAGGTACCACTCGGTAGCGCCCTGCGCGCCATGACCACGTGGCGGTTGGTATTCCAAAACGCGGTGTACTGGTAGCCGTTGTAACTGATGATGCCTTCTTGCTGGAAGGATTCACCATTGAGGAAACCGCCGTAGGACACTACCGTCAGGCCCGACAATGCCATCTCCCCTTCGGCGTCCTTCGTGACTCCCGGAACTACGGTTGGAGCTGCGCCTCCGCTGGCCAAGCCGCCCGCGCTGGTTCTGCCCGCAGAGCTGCCGCCGGAAGCAGTGCCGCCTACGCTTGCACCGCCCGCTGAAACGCCCCCCGTGGTCACGCCACCAGTCGCCTTCCCACCTGCTCCGCCTGCATTGAGGGCACCTCCGAAAGCGGCGCCGCCTTGGGCGCTACCGCCCGTCGCCACTCCGCCCGAGCCGTTGCCACCACTGCTGCTGCCGCCGCTAAGTGACGACACGCCAAAGGTGGCGTTACCACCGGCACCGTTGCCGCCCAAGGCAGTTCCGGCTCCGCCAATCGAGCGCGTGCCGCCCATGCTCGACGTCGTACCACCGACGCTTGCCACTGTGCCGCCAGCGCTCTGGGTGCTGCCACCAGCTATCGTCGTGGTAAATCCTCCCGTCGCCGAGTTGCCCCCTTTCGTATTGCCACCAACGACATTCTCGTCTTTGCTACTGCAACCAGCGACCAGGCTCAGCGTCAAGAGACCGAATCTTATCCAATCGTGGCAAGTGCGTTCAGTCCATTGCTGTTCCATCCTGATGCTTTCCGAAAGGGCTCGACGCAGTGGCAAGCGGTTCATGAGGGTTCACCACTTGGCCTCAGTGCCGATCGGGCCCTGTGACGGGTCACCGACCGTGCCTTCGCTCGGTCGCATGGCGTGTCCAGTCGGCGTAAAGTTACGATCGAACTGCGCTGGGTGCCATTCAACCCTGCCGACGCGTCACCGATCCGTCACCGCGCCGCCCAAGCCAAAACCGGATCCTGCACTGAAACATGATCGACCAGCGTGGAGACGCTCCCTCGCGCGAACGTCCGACGTGAACCTGAACCACGCCGAGCCGGCCTAAAGCCCGAAGTTCGCTACAAATGACCCGTCTGGCTCGACGCAACAAAGGCCAATTCAGGCCTCGGCGAATGCTATTGACGTCTCGGTAACCCTGCAGATACGGTCATTTCCCATTGAGGCGCCTCGAATCCACCAGTCCCGAGCATCGCGCAGACGGGAGCCGGGCACGATGAACAAGAAGATTTCGACCGAGATATCCGCGGCCAAGTCGCGCATCGAAGATGCCGAACACGCCCTCGAAGCGGCGATAGCGACCTCCGAAGGCGGGACGCGCGCGGACAAGATGACGATCAACCTCGCTGTCGGTGAGGCACTCCAGCAACTCAAGGACGCCAAGTCGATCCTCGACGCCCTGGAGATTGCCGATCCCGTCGATAAGCGACGCTAGTGCTCCAAGCCCCGAGCATTCGCATTCCAGCAAATCCCTAGCTATGGTCTGCTCGACGACGGAGCCTTGCCTTCACGGACCACTCGCAACCAATCGCGTTTAGCACGGTCATAGGTCGCAGCTGTCACCATCAGCAATTCGTCTTGACTGAGGGGCGGCAGCCCGCGCCGACTCAACTCACGGTCACAATGGGTCTTGGCGCGAAACCGCGCTTCCTGCATCGTACCCGGCCAACCGCCAGTCACTGGTCTCCCCTCGGTCAACAAGGTTTGAAACCAGCCCCTTGCCCAGGTTTCGCCAAGCAATTCGGGTTGCTCACCTAAAATTGCGCCCCGCTCCTGCTGAGCCCTCATATGGGTGCTTGTTCCTTCACTCGGCACGTCGCTACACAATAGCACGTTTGCGCAGCCGAGCTGCGGCACATTCGTGGCCTACGTCCTTGACCAACCCAGCGAATAGGCGCATGGTGCAGCGACATGGGTGGCGTGCTTTGTCAGCCGTGCTGAATTCCCCGAGTCGCGTTCAGTGACTTCTTGTATAGCCAGTGCGCCGCTGCGCCAGCTTCGGAGCGGTCATGCATGCTGTTCGTCCGTAGCTGAATTTCGATCGGCATACCTTCGTCGTTGCGCACCGTCGTATGCAACGACTGGTACCCGTTGTCTTTAGGGCGAACGATGTAGTCACGCTGCTGTCCGCGTATTTGCGCGTACCTACCGTGTACACGCTCAAGCAACCGATAGCATTCGTCAATATCTTCGACGACCACTCGCGCGCCTATCGCGTCAAAGATGTCGAGATACGACATCCGTCGTCGCTTCATCTTGTGCCAAGTCGAGGCAAAGCTCTTGATACGTCCCGTCACGCTGGCGGTCGCACCCAACTGTTGGGTGAAGCATCGTAGCTCACCCAACATGCAGCGCAGAGCAGCGCGCTGACGGGACACTACGTCCCCATAGAATTGCTTTGCGCCACGGCGGCTGCAGCTGCCGTTCGTCGTGGCGGCAGGAACCAACACCCAATGCGTCTGGTCAATCTGTAGAGATGCCAATCCAATCGTCTCTTCAGCCTCGGGGTGGCACAATGGAAGGGGTCGTTTCCCCTTGTTCGGAGAGCCATTGCAGGAGTTCTCGAATACTGGCTGTTGCCAACGCAATACAGGTGTCGGCGCCGCCATAGTAGAGCGACAGGCTATCGCCGTCGGCACCAACCGTGTACCCACAAGGAAACGCCACATGGCCCACGTCGCCCGAAATCTCGTACGGCTCTTCGGGACCAAAGATCCAGGACTGCCCTCGAGCCAGACAACGATCCGGTTCGTCGATGGCAAATAACGCCGCGCCGAGGCGGTAAATAGCACCGCTCGCCGTCTGCCGGACCCCATGATAGAGCATCAACCACCCTGCGGGGGTCTCGATCAGTGGTGGCGAGAGTCCGACCTTGTTCGCGTCCCACCAACCGCCTTTGCGTGCTTGGAGGATGAGCTTATGGCTGCCCCAATTGCGCAGATCGGGCGAGAACGAGATCCAGATATGGGCGCCCGTATCGCTCACGGGACGATGGATCAGCGCGAACTCACCATTAATGCGTCGAGGCAACAGAGCTGCGTCTTTGTCGTCCGGCTGCATCACCAAACCGCAACGTTCAAACGTTCGAAAGTCCTTGGTGAGTGCAAGCGCAACACCGGGGCCGCCCTTGGTGAACGCCGTATAGGCAACAGCATACTTGTCCAATTCGGGCACGAACGTGATGCGCGGATCCTCAATCCCCCAGATTGCCTCCTCAGAGTCGCCCTGGAACGTTGGCTCCGTATCTATCACCCAACCATTGATGCCGTTCGCAGAGCGGGCGGCACAGAGGTGGGACAAGCCCCGACGGTCTTCCACCCGGCAGAGCAACAGGGTCGTACCGTCCGGCAAGCGAGTGGCACCGGGATTGAATACCGAATGGACGGGATAGGGCCAGTCCTGAGCAGTCAGAATCGGATTGTTCAGATGGCGATGAATCAATACTGGGTAGCTTGAATGAGCAGTCATTCGATCTCGTTTTCTGGCAGATCCAACACCGAGCGATCGGCCGTGCGCAACTCATGCAGTGACAGTAGGAACGCCAATGTCGATTCTGCGCCCTGGTTCTCGTTGATGCGCTCTTGATGCAGTCCATCTCTGCAGCCACCGGTTGCATCGTCGTAGAGCGCTGCTTGCAGGTGGTTGTCGCCAAGAAACCAATAGAACGCTCGCCTTGCCTCACGTAGCCAGGCCACGTCGCCCGTAGTTCGTGAAGCTTCCAGACACGCGGACACGATGCCAGATGCCTCCACCGGCTGCTGATCGAATAGGGCCTTTGCTTGACCCTTTGGCCAGAACCCGTTCGAACCAAAGGGTGTGAAATAGCCAGCAGACGAGGTTTGTTCGCGAACCAGCCACGCCAGCGACTCGAGACCTGCTGCTAACATTTCTGAGTTATTGACGTAGTGACCGACAGCAATGAGCGCCTGTGGCAATCGGGCGTTCGAATAGGTGACGCTCGTCTCGAACCAATTCCAACCTGGCACACTCACGCCGCGGTAGGCGACAAGCAGGCGCTCGGCGAGCGTCAGCTGCATCGATTGCACCAGACTGTCGCCCTGAAACGCGCGAAGATACTCGACGATTCCAAGAAGTGTAAACGCCCAAGCCCGAGGGCTCGTGAATTCTACGGCAACGGGTAGCGCAACGTGAAAGAGATGTCCGCCCAGACTCTGACGCCCCGGATCGACCGAGCGCCCCACTACGGTACCAAGGGCCCATAATGCACGCGCGTGACTGTCTTCCGAGCCACAATCCTCGAGCCAGGTGCGCGCGTAAGACATCTTGTTGCGGAAACGCCCTGTCGCTGGGTTGAAGGCGTGGCTAACGAAGGCCAGATACCGCGCTGCCAGCGCTCGGACCTCGACGGCTTCCTCGACGCCGGAGTCTTCAAGTAGAGCCGTTAGCAGCAACGCCCGAGCATTGTCGTCCAGACAGTAGCCTTCGTTGTAACAGGGAACATTATAGTCGGCGTGTTGAATCAGGCCGGTGGAATCACTCATCGCCCGCAGGTGATTCAACTTCAGCTCTGGCAGTTCCACGGTTCGTCCGGCCAACGCGCGCGACTGAGGCGCACTGGCTCGCCGCAACCCATAATCGTGTATGGCGCTTTCGAAACACGCAGCATACTTCTGCGCGACGCGTGGCCAAGCCATCTCACGGCCATATGCCGCCGCGCGTTTGCGCAGACTGAGGCGGGCATCGTCGTCGGAAAGCAAGTCAATGACCCCCTTGGCGATCGACTTCGGGTCGCGCCAAGGCACGAGGATCCCTCGCCCCTCGGCAAGCAACTCCTCAGCGTACCAATAGGGAGTCGAGATGACCGCCTTACCGGACCCCAACGCGTAGGCCAAGGTGCCCGACGTGATTTGCTCCGGTTTGAGATACGGCGTGACGTAGATGTCAGCGACTGACAAAAACTCCCGCAGCTCAGGGCGACTCACGAATCGATTGTGAAACAACACGTGCGGCGCAACCCCCAGGCGCATAGCCCGGTTCTCCAACATGAGTCGATAGGTTTCACCGTGCCGTTCCTTGACGTGCGGGTGAGTGGCACCCAGGACGATGTAGACGGTCTTGGGAAATTTGGCGAGGATCGAAGGTAGCGCATCAATGACGTACTCGATCCCCTTGTCTGGCGAGAGTAGCCCGAAGGTGAGAATCACGGACTGACCTTCGACACCGAACAGATCCTTTTTGCCGCCATCGAAGGGGATGCCATCGATCCCGTGCGGAATAAGCTCGATCTTTCCGTCAGGCACACGATGTACCTTCTGGAGCAATTCAGCGCCAGTCCGACTCATCACCACGATGCGCTCGGATAGCTGGACCACTTCGTCCATGACAGCGCGTTGAGACGCGTTTGGCTCCGCAAGAATGGTATGCAGCGTCGTGACGACTGGCATGCGCAACTCGCGCAACCAGGCGAGCACATGACTCCCGGATTTTCCACCAAAGATGCCGTACTCGTGCTGCAAACTGACAACGTCGATCGCATTGACGTTCAGGAAATCCGCGGCTCTTCGGTACGAGGCAATTTCCCCCTCGGAGACCTCGAATCGCACGCGTTCGCGATACGAATATCGTTTGCCAACGTCGTTCATGGCGACGACAAAGCAGTCGAGCTCTTCGACTTCGGCCTGCAACGCGTCAGTCAAATCACTGGTAAAAGTTGCGATTCCGCATTGCCGGGGCAAATGGCTACCGAGCAACGCGACCTTGCGGTTCGTAATGGAATTGATGACAACCTCCTCAACCCCGTCTGAACGCGCAACAGACGACAATCACGGCGATGCCGCCACGCGCGACATTATTCGCGGGGTACGGATCGTGCCTCCTTTCGAGCCTCGGCGCTAGCAATACTCCCAACACGGCAACATCCGTCGACGTTTATGTCATCACAATTTCCAAACCGGCCCATGCCCCGTCGCGTCCGACGCGAGTTCGACGCAGCCAGGCAAGTTCATGTTCGCCCGGAGAGCTCTTGCTCCGTCCCCCCAAAATGCTGAGCGATGCATCGCGAACAGTTTGGCTCGAAGCGTCACTACTGTGCCTTGTCGTCGCGCCACTACCCAACCATTCCGGATGACTCAGACGAGGTTTCACCGATCACGCGCTGGTCACTCGCAAAGCATTGGGAGAGCCACACAGCGAGCACGGCCGCCGCATGCCCCTTTGCCAACAGCTGAACGCCACCCGACGCGCTGGGGAACTTCTCGTAGACTACGCCGCTCGAAGACATCTGGTACTCGAGATCCTCGAGGTCGAGATACACCGGGTACGCTTCCCCGTGGCGGTCGAAACAGCGCGCTAGATAACTGGGCAACCAGGTGGGGCAAACGTAGAGCCGCCAGGCTTCGCCTACGGGAGAGCAGAAGATGTCTAGTTCCAGGGACTGGTCTGACCCCGGAGCACTGGCTAGTTGGTTCATAAAGCACGTCCTTTGGTCATAGCAGGAGTCAAGCACGATGGGATAATCGCGTTAAGTTCCGCAAGAAATGCTCTGGCCGTCGAGGTACGGCGACTTCGGTCCGCCTCAACCGCGCGCAAAACGATTGCATCGAGCGTCGCCGAGCAGTCGACGGCTCCACAATGCGATGGCGGATGAAACACCGGCGAAGTGGCTATGTCGAAGTGACTGTGCATGCCGACGAGGCACAGATACATGACCACCCCCAGCGAGTAGATATCACCATCCTGCTCCACTCGCTCCCCGCGTAGGGCTTCCGGAGACATGAATCGTGGCGAACCCAATATGGTGCCGGTACGAGTCAGATCGAGCGGGCTTATCGACCCACCGCTTGCGAATCCAGAAAGGACTCGCGCCAACCCGAAGTCGAGGAGTTTCAGTCTCCAAGGTTGGTTCTCTTCCTGCTGCAAGAACAGATTCTCGGGCTTGATGTCGCGATGCACTAGGCCTATCGAGTGAGCGGCGACCAAAGCCAACAGTGCTTGCCGACCAAGTTCGACCACCTCGGAACCGGGCAGCCGTTGGCGCTGCAACAGAACACGATCGAGCCGCTGACCACGCAGCAGTTCCATGACGAGACAGGGACGCCCATCGCCTGCAATCCAGAAATCAGTCACTTCGACGATATTCGGATGATCCAGAGCAGCCATGGCCCTCCCCTCGAGTCTCAAACGCTCGATGAGCTGACTGTTGTTCAGGTGACGCCGATGTAGAACCTTCAATGCAAAATCCCGTCCGAGGAAATCATGGCGAACGGCCCAGACTTCCCCCATGCCTCCACGACCCAGAAGCGAAATCGGGCTGTAGGCTGTGCCGTCGAGTAGGGACACGATGTCGGCTCTGGAGGCTGGACGTTCACTCGTCATTCGACTTCCACTACGAATTCATCGGTCACCCAGGCCCCAGCGTTGCCAAGAATCCTCCTCGAAGGCATAAAAAAATCATCCCTCGACGCCTGGCCCGGTTGCGCAATTCTCGGCTCGCTAGCCGATGCGCAGATGAACTGCTCCTGACATTTGGTCTCGTGGGACGCTCGAGGGTAGTCATTGGGGGTAAACGGTCTGATCCTGCACTCCCGGACCATGGCCGACGTCGATTGGAGGAGGAGCACCACACGATGGCCGACTGTTGGCGGCTGGACCACCTGTGCAACACGATGACCCATTCCGCATTCAGTACCCACCTGCAACGCGAGACCGCGGCGGATCCCTTCGCTGGGAGTCGATACCAAGCCATCCAACTGCTGACCTCGGGTGAGACAGGTACTCTCTACGTCGTCGAGCACATCGAGCTAGGTAAGCGCTTCGCAGCAAAACTCCTGCACGCCGGTCAGTTGCGGGACGCGAGGGTGGTCGATCGTTTACGCCTCGAAGCACAGTCTCTCGGCAGATTGCGTCATCCAAACGTCGTGGGGATCACGGGCTTCGAACGGACCCCGGCTGGGTTACCCTTCATCGTGATGGAGTTGCTCAAGGGGCGAACTTTGGCCGATGAATTGGCGGCACGCCGCCACTTGCCACTACTTGAGGCCTTGGATTGGGCCAGTCAAATCTTGTCGGCTCTCGAAGCCGCGCATGCCATCGGGATCGTGCACCGAGATCTCTGTCCTAGTAACGTCTTTTTGCACCAGGCCCCGACCGGCGCACTTGTCCCCAAGCTGCTCGATTTCGGTGCCGCCCAAGTACAGGTTGGCTTTTCCGAAAGCTCCCCGCCTCCCCTCGCCGTCCCCACCCAAACCGGTTCCTTCGTGGGTGCGCAGCAGTTCCGCAGCCCGGAAAACGCACAAGGCCGGCCCACAGACGCCCGCACGGACATCTACCAATTCGGGCTAATTCTCTACCTCATGTTGACAGGGAGAGGTCCCTTCGACGACTGGGACAACGATCCGCGGCTCGATCCTGCCCAGGCACCATCGCCGCCAGAACCGCCGTCGCGCCATGTTGCAGCAGGTCTACCAAAGGAGTTGGATAGTCTCGTCCTGACTGCCCTTGCCTTTCGAGCCGAGGATCGGTTTCAAACTGCCGCTGCGCTGCAAGATAAACTGTGCGAGCTAAAAGTCTCGATGCTCCCTGGTCGCGAACGCCCCGGGCAGAGTCAGGCTTTGCCCCGCAATAACGCACTGCCCCGAAACCAGGAAACCTTGCCGCTCGCGCCACCCGACACTGGCCCGAGCATCCTGTCGCGTACGTTCCTGTTCTTCGGCTTGGTGGCGTTGGCAGCAATGCTCGTCCTCGGCATATCCTACCTGCTCGGAATCAGGCGATGACCGAATACGGACGCAACGGGCCATTCCTTGCTGGAACTCGACTGCTCGAACAGTACGAAGTAGTGCAATTGTTGGGCACGGGTGGCCACGCCTACGTCTACGAATGTCGCGACCTTTTCCTCGACGAACATCTCGCCATCAAGGTCATTCCCAATCCTCCCAATCGCGGTCGTGATCTGCTCAATCGGGCCAGAGCCGAAGCCCAACTGCTACGCCGTTTAAGCCACCCAAACGTCGTCCGCATGCACACCGCGGCGGCACTCGGCGAAGACATGGTTTGCCTAGTGATGGAGAAGCTGGATGGAATCAGCGCACGTCACCTGCTTTCTCTCCTCGGTCGTCTGAGCGTCGTAGAAGCTGCAACCATCGTGCGCCAGATCGCAGTTGGCGTCGCTGCGGCACACGAGCTCAACGTCGTGCATCGCGACATCAAGCCCGACAACGTATTCGTCTTACCGCCCAACAACCACGTCAAAGTTCTCGACTTTGGGATCGCCAAATTCCTTGGCCACGGGCTCCAGACCAGCAACAAGTACCGTTTTCAAGGGACTCCGCTCTACATGAGTCCCGAGCATCTGAAGGGTGCGGGTGTGACCGTGCGTTCAGACGTCTACCAGCTCGGCACGGTCTTATTCGAACTGGTCGCTGGCATCAATCCCAATTTGATCGATCTGGACAACCCCGGGTTCGAGCAAGTTGCCTTCGTGCAAATCACGCGCCCAACTCCGGCGTTGGCACGAGTCCTCCCGGATGCGCCGAACGATCTCGATCGGCTCATCCAGAAGGCAACAGCGAAGAACGCTGACGCGCGCTTTGCGTCTGTGGCGGAGTTCATAGACACGCTGGATGCGACGATGCGCATCCACGTCGCGACCCATCCCGAAGAGGTCCATCGCCTGCGCTACGTCGATGCCGCGCTCATTCAGGCAGCGAAGGAGCTTGCTTCACGAGAAAACTCCTTCGCCTGGGATGTCCGTGCCGACAAAGCGCTCCCCTTGCCACGCCGCGTCGATTCCACGCGGGCAATGAGTGCAGCTCCGACCAATCCAGCGGTTTCGCACATCGAACCGGAGAGGATGGCCTCGTTTCATCCGGTGCCACGGCTGCTGAGTCATGCCGCGACTGCAAGTCCAAGGCTTCGACCCGTCCCTTTCGAACCGACAAAATCGCTGAGCTCTGCCAACAGGCCGCTCTCCTTCGCTTTCGTCGCCGCTGCGCTCGGATTGGGCGTGGTCATCGGTTTTTTGGCGTTATGGTTGGGACCACGCAATAACGCAGCTCCTCAAGCAACTTTGAGTGCCGCCCAGAACTCCGTTGTAGTGGCAACGCCATCAAGCCCGCAATCATCGACATCCGTTGCTTTGCCGTTAGCCAGCACCGTTGTGCCGGCACCTACGGCAAACGCCATGTTGGCCCACGCCAGCGGCACGAGGGCTGTCGCAGCAACGGCAGTGGCAACGCCAGAACCGGCACCGGTTCCCTCGGGATCAGTGGCGGCAGTTCCGGCGGCATTGCTGCAAGGATCGCCGTCAGCCCTACCAGAGTCGGCGTCCGCAGCCACAGAAACGCAACCCGAGGAACCTGCTCCCGACGGCGCACGTCCACGGCTCCTGACGGAAGACCTCAAGCAGAAGGGTGGGAAGTGATCCGATGATTCTATCCCGATGGGCGCTCATCTCACTGCTTTCCCTTGGCCTGCCTTGGCTCGGTGCGAGCTGCAACAAGTCTACGGTGAGCAATGCCGATGTTGCCCTTCCCAACATCGACAATCTCGTAGCCGATGCCGTCGTGGCCATCGATGGCAAACGCTACCATGAGGCACAAGCCTTGCTCGAACAAGCAATCCAGAAGAACCCGAAACACGCCGAGGCCCACTTCCGACTGGGGCTCGCGCTCGTCATGCAGGGCAACAAGTCCAATGCTATTGTGGCCAATTGGGAGAGGGCGCTTGCCTTGGATCCAAAACTCGTCGATGCCTACGTCAATCTGTCGGCGTGGCAGCTGCAATCCCAGGATGCGAAGGGCGCGCTTGCCACGGCAGAACGAGGCCTCGAAGTCGCCAAGCAGCATCCGGATCTGACGGAAGTCAGGGCATGGACGTTGGATGCTCTTGGAAGGCGTGACGAAGCGCTCGCCGCGTTCGGCGAGGCCGTCCAACTGCGTCCCGAGAATTGCAAGCTCAGAGTCCGCAGCGCGCAGCTGCTGAGCCTAGCCGCGAAGAAGCCGGAAGCATTGATCCAACTCGCCGCGATCAGGGAATGTGCCGATCCACAACTCTTGAGCATGGGCGCCACGGTTGCCGTGGAATGCGACGCCCCTACCGTTTGTGTGTCATTGATGGATCTTGGACTAAAAGCGCTGAAACATCCGGATCTGTTCGCCAGGCGCGGCATGTGCCGCGAAAAGGCCCAAGATTTGCCCGGTGCCATCGCGGATTTGAAGCAAGCGGTCGCCTTGGACGGGAGTTTCGCACCTGCTCACCACTACCTTGGCCTTCTACTCAAGACCAAAGACAAGCTCCTAGCCTGCAAGGAGCTAGCTCTCGCAGCGACGCTGGGGAAAGACTCCGAGATTGGCTCCGCCGCAAAGAAGGACCGCCAAGAATTGGGCTGCATGTAGCGAGACGGTCGCCCTACCGCCTGACCCCAACTGGGCTTGCGGTCACCTTGCCCGACGTCGAGTGTTGTCCGGACCCACTCATCTCGTCGAACTGCGTGGCGTTCGGTGCCAGCATCATCAGCGCGACGATGGCGATGACACCCCCCAAAAAACCGAGCGCAATGCCCTTAAGCGCTGGTGGGAGAAGATCGTTCGCCCGTTTGTCGGCCTGTACTGCTGCGGCGGCCGCCGCAGCAGCCATGGATTGAGGTCGTGACATAGCCTTGTGGTGGGTAAGTAAGGCCCGGGCCCGCGCCCTTTTGGCACCCACTGATGAATGTCCGAAGCGACCCAAATCCGTCACGAATTGCTTCCTCGAGCTCCAATTCGTCCAAAACCGGACATCCGACCACTCACACAGCTCTCTATTTGCGGAGTTTTGGTAGCTTATCGTGATTCTGATGACACTGAATCGGCAACCCGCGCGCCGCAAGTTCTTGGCGTGAGCCGCGCTGCTACATGCGATCCGGTGCTTCGATCCCAAGCAGATGGAGACCCTGCTCGAGTACCCGTGCTGTCACTTCGCACAGGCGCAACCGTGAAATACGTTCGACGTCGTTGTCCGCCTTCAGCACCGGGCAATGCTCGTAGAAATTGCTAAAGAGCGTGGCGATCTCGAATAGGTAGACACAAAGCTTGTGGGGCGAAAGGCTGTCGGCCACGTCGCGAACCACGGTGGGGAATGCTAAGAGTGCCATCGCGAGGTTCTTCTCTTCGGCAGTGGCCACGCTGATGGAACCCGCCGCAGACGCCCCCTCGCCGCGACGGAAGATGGATCGGATGCGTGCCAAAGCGTATTGCAGATAAGGCGCAGTGTTGCCATCGAACGCCAGCATCCGGTCCCAATCGAAGACGTAGTCTTTGACTCGATCGCTCGACAGATCGGCGTATTTTACCGCGCCAATTCCCACCATACGCGCAATCCGTTGCTGCAACTCGGGTTCGAGTGCTGCGTTTTTCTCCTGCACGACGGCCTGCGCGCGCGACACGGCCTCGTTGAGTAGATCCACCAGACGGATCGTTTCACCCGCACGAGTACGGAAGATCTTCTTGTCCGAGCCCAGCACGGAACCAAAGGGCACGTGGGCCGCAACCACGTCTTCGGGAAGCCACCCAGCGAGACGCGCCGCAGCAAACACCATCGCTAGATGCTGCGACTGCGGCGCCCCCACGACGTATAGGATCCGCGTTGCCCCAAGGGTTTGACAGCGGTAGCGGATGGCAGCCAAGTCGGTCGTGGCGTAGCCGTAGCCGCCATCCTGCTTGCGAATGATGAGCGGCATCGGCTGCTCGTCGCGCCCGGTGAAGCCTGGCGGAAAGACACAGATAGCACCGTCGCTCTCGACAGCGAGCGCCTGCTGCTGCAGCGATTCGACGACCTCAGCAAGCCAGGGGTTGTATAGGCTTTCGCCAGCAATGTCGTCGTCCGTAAGCGTGACGCCGAGGAGCTGATAGATGGTGCCGAAATAGCGCTTGGATACGGCTACCAGCTTCGTCCATAGTTCAAGCGTGGTTGCATCGCCAGCTTGAAGCATGACGACGCGTTGGCGCGCCCGCTCGGCGAACTCTGGTTCAGCGTCGAACTTCTTCCGGGCCGCCTGGTAGAAGGCGCCCAAGTCGCTCACCGAATGGTCAGCGTTGTCTGCTCCCCCGTCGAGCAAGTGCTCAATCAGCATGCCAAAGGGCGTGCCCCAATCGCCAATGTGGTTCTGACGAATGACAACGTGGCCGAGGGCCTCGAAGACCCGCGCTAGTGCATCGCCGATGATCGTGGAACGCAGATGCCCGACGTGCATCTCTTTGGCGACGTTCGGCGACGAGTAGTCGATGACGACGCGTTCCGTCTTGATTGACCGTAGTCCCAGCTCCCCGGCCAAAACCGCTTCGAGCGCCTGACTGAGCTCGGACTTCGACACCCACAGGTTGATAAAACCAGGACCCGCGATCTCAGCCCGCTCGATCCAGCCGCCTGTCGGAAGTCGCTGCAGAATCGCGCCAGCCACCTCGCGGGGCGGTCGCCCGAGAGACTTAGCAAGACCCATCGCGAGATTTGCCTGGTAGTCGGCGTGCTTCGAAGGACGCAGCATCGGATCGATCGACGATTGTTCGAGTCCAAACGCTTCGACGGCAGCAGCGCGCAAGAGGGGAATGAGAACACTTAGAGGATCGGTCATACGGGCGCGAGAAGGCTGAGAGTTCTGCCCTACCGAGTCAAGTCTCGCTCGACAATCACCGCAGGAATTGTGCCGACGTGGCCTACGAGCCTACGTCGGCACCGCCGGAAGTCGCGTGCGCCAACGCAATGACCCCCTCGACGCGAACCCCTACGTCCTCGAGCGCCTCACGACAGCTGAACGTGGTTGCCCCCGTTGTCACCACGTCATCGACAAGCCACAACTTACTGGCACACGCAGACGAACGAGCCTCGAACGCCCCGCGCATGTTGCTCGCGCGCTGCTCACGACTCTGCCCCACTTGTGGCACGGTGGCGATTTGGCGCCGCAGAAGGTGCAATGCGCAAGGCAGGCGCCATCTACAAGCGAGAGCTCGCGCCAGCAGCGCCGACTGATTGTAGCCGCGCTCGACGAGCCGACATGGATGCAGCGGCACTGGAACTAGAATCGCGTCGCTGCCAACCATGTCGGGGCGCGCGGCGAATCCCGCCGCAACCAAGCGAGGGGCTAGGTCAGAGCGGCCTGCATACTTGAGGCGATGGACAGCATCGCGAATCGGTCCCGTGTGCCGGAAGGGCGCGAGGAGCGCTAGTTCACCGAGACCACGGACAGGGTTCGATTCGAGCAACTCGACACAGCTGCGACACCATTCGCCATCTCCATCGAGTTCACTTCCACAACCCAGACAGGCTCTGGGCGCGAACCAATCGAGAATGGCGGCGAGTGCATGAGCGAGTACTGTGTTCATGCTGCCTCATCGGTCAGCATCACCGGCAGTTGCTAAGAGCTGCGTCGATTGTCTTGGATTGAGGACTCCGGCCCCAAATCCGCTACCCTTCGATGCCCAGCAATTTGCTCATCGAGGCTTCATCTGCCGGAGTAAACGCATAGCTTTCGAACCCAGCGCTCGAGACCCACCGGAAATCGTGGACATTTTTGGCCGCCGGTTCGCCGCTGGTCAGGCGACACTCGTACAAGTGCAGATCGACGATATAGCGTTCATAGGGGTGGCTGACGAAACTGATGAGGGCGCCGGGCTCGACGTCGACACCGAGGCGATAACGCACCTCGCGACGTAACGCCGCTGCATCGGTTTCGCCCAGATCCGCTTCGACCTTGCCACCGGGAAACTCCCAAAGCAACGGCAATACGGCCGTGGGCCGCCGCTGCGTGATCAGGTACAAGCCGTCGCGCTCAACAACGGCCGCGACAACGCGAATCGTGGGAAGTGCGGATTTCATCAGACGTCGAATCTTAGTAGTCGACGCGGAAGAGCTGCTGGCCCATCAGAAGGACCGAACCTGAATGCATGGCATGCTCGCCCTTCAGGCGGATGAAGGTGCCGTTGGAACTGCCCACATCGGTCAGCGCGATTCTGCCATCAGTGCCCTTGGCCACTCGACAATGCAGACCCGAGACGTAGCCATCCTCAGAGAAGAGGATGTCGCCACGCTCACGCCCGCAATGAATCCCACGCTCGGGGATCGGGAATGCGTTGCCGGTCGTGTCTCGGCCAATGACGAGGGCCAGACGTCCAACGTACCCCTTCGCGGGACTGCCGAACCGCCGCACACCATCGGCCGAAAGTGGTTGCTGCACGAGCTCCTCGAAACGAATGATTTCCTGCCCAATGCGAAAAACGTCGCCGAACTCGAGCGGCCACGGCTCTTGCGGCCGCAGCTTCATATAGACGCCGTTGAGTGATCCTGCATCCTTGACCAATACGTCGTTGCCTCGCCGCGTGATGACGGCATGACGCGGCGACAGATAGCTGTCGCCAGCAAAGATCGAACCGGTATCGCGACCCACTGTCACGATAGCGACATCCGGCATCGAGAAACGACCGGCCTCGCTGCCGTCGGCGCGCAGTGCAACGAGAACCATCGGACGCACTGCCGACGCTCCCGTCGGTGGTGTCGGAGCAGCTGCGGCTGGTGCCGCGGGCTGAGCCATTTGCTGCAGCGCACCAAGATTGTAGCCGCACCCCGCACAGAAGCGATTCGCGCGTGGGTTCGCGTGCTGACATTGCGGACAGACGACACCTTCAATTCCGCCAGCCCCACCCGCCGCATTCCCATTCGCAACAGCTCCGACACCTTTGGGCGGAACTGGCACCGCAGTAGCGGCGGAAGTAGTGGATGCTAGACGCGGACCAGGCGCATTCGTTGGCACCGGTGCCGGCATCACTGCTACCGGTGGCGACGAGCCGATATGCGGCAGTGGTGCTGCAGGTGGCGACGAGCGCCCCGCAGCAGCCACGCCCTGTGGAGGTGTATTCGGCGTAAACGGTTTGGGGGAAGTCTCACGTGGAAGCTCGGCACCGCATCCGAGGCAGAACTTATAGTGGTCCTGATTTTCCTTCCCACACTTGCGACAGGTGATCACGCTGCGCCTCCTCGGATCGGGGCTAGTACTAGACACTCTATTCCGACTCGCCTCGACAAGTCCGCGATTATCCACGGACGTAACGCTGGGTCAAGCAATGGTGCTGGTTCCATGTGCAGCAAGTTCCTCCACCCCGAACCGCCCCACGGGCTGGTTGGAGCAATCCTCTACCTTCGGGCCAGGTGGGCCAACGCATCACGGAGGCATTCCGCAAGGCTAGCAGACTCGATTTCGTCACCCACAGCCTCCACGGCCCGTGCCGCTTCCGCGGCGCGGTACCCCATATTGGTGAGAGCGGCGATGAGGCGCTCCGTCTTGGCGCCCTTGGGAGCTGAACGGGAGCCCGGTGACTCAGGCTCCTTGGCCGCAGATGTGAGCTTGCCCTTGAGCTCCACAATCATTCGCTCCGCGGTCTTCTTTCCAATGCCCGGAACTTTGGACAGCCGACCGATGTCCCCGGCCTCAACGGCTGACGCCAACTCCTGCATGGGGACCGCACCGAGGATCCCAATCGCCGTCTTCGGACCGACATTCGGGACGCTAATGAGGGCGCGAAAGATCCCCCGCTCGGCAAGATTCGCGAACCCGTAGAGGTCGACTCCGTCTTGCTTGTACGCCGTATGGACGTGGATCGTGCGTATTCCATCGGGTTCGACCGCCACTCGACCGAGTGAGCCGAGCGGCATCCGCAGTTCGTAGCCGACGCCCCGCACGTCGAGAAGCACCTCGCCGTCGGGCGACTCGGCAGAGACGATACCTCTAAGACGGCCAATCATGGCGCGCTGACCCTAGCATGCTAGCCCGGGGGTCCCATGACACTTTGGACGCAGCGAAGCTGGTTGGTCTGGTTCGTCGCCGTTGGAGCTACGCTCGTCGTTGGTTGCGGTGGCTCCTCGAGCGAAACCCCCGAACCGGCCCAACCCGAATCGTGGCAACTCAAACTGCGCCACCAAAGGCAGCTCTCTCTCTCCAAAGAGGAAGAGGCCAATCGAGAGCTCAACCGACGTGAGACCTTCGACGACGCGGCTCCGACGCGCAGCACGTGGGGAGCCGCGGGTAAGAAACCTCGGTCAAGCATCAAACCGTCAACGACGCTCGTCCTGCCCGAGCCCTTGCCTGCCACGGACGAGCCATCGGTCCTCCCCAATGCGGCGACACCAGCGGTCGCACCGGTAGCAACCCCCGCAGCCAAAGCACCGGCTACGACAAAAAGCTCGGCGAGCGCTTCAGCAGGCAATACCAAGAATCCCCAGAAGAAACCGAAGAACTAGAAGGACCCGCTGTAGCTTAAGCCAGCCACTTGCGGACCAACCCAGGGCTGGAACGCTGGCGCCACCGGAACCTTCGATTCCTTCGGGCTCTGCTGTTCGTTGAAGAAATACCACCCCACCCCACCCGCAGCCAAGACGAGGCCGGTGATGCCAACTGCGGCACCCCAGTTGCGCCTCGATTCGGCAGACTTCGCCTCGCTCGTAATGCTGTCGGAGGGGCAACTATCCCCCCCAAAGCAGCGCGCCTTATAGTCCTTCAGGTCGCTGCGCGCGGGGAAGTAGATGATGGCGCCCACAATCGTCGCCGCCACCCCGACCCCCCCGACGGCGATGGGGATGATGGGGTTGACGCGCAAATGCAGGTCCAATGCGCTCGAGTTTGTGTTGCTACCCGCGGCCCCGACCGCAGTCGTGGACGATACGTCCTTGGCGGTCTGCGGTGGCGTTGGGTGTGCCGTGCGCTGCTCTTCGTCGTGAATCTTCTGCTCGAACACCTCAATGCGCCGTTGAATCTGCGGCCGTTCCGCCACATCCGGGGTTCGCTCCAGATAGGCCTTCAGGGCCACGACTGCCTGCTGAAGATTCCCCTGACCTTCGTAGGCGCGAGCAAGATGATGCAACAGCAACGTTGCTGTACAGTCCCTGCGAAGTGCATCTTCCCAATAAAGAATGGCCCGCTCGTAGTCCGCCTCGTTGAACGAGACACTGCCAGCCTGAAATGCGCCCTTCGCACCTTGAATGTCCGTCTCGGACGGTTGCTTATGGCACTCGGGATACTGATGGACTTCGCCCGCGAGCAAGTTGCCTGGCACGAGCAAACAACTACTCGCAATTATCGAAGGAATCAGGAAGCGTCGCATGACCCACACCTCGGAGAGACTCTAGTCGCGGAAAAGGATATGCCGGATCTGGCAGCTATCACAAACCCCGAGTCGGCCATTGTCCAGTTTTCCAGAGCAGGTACCGAAAGGTGGGGGCGCGTGCGCTTGACCAGGTTGCGCTCCAGCGGGAACCTCGTGGCCACCACTCGAACGGCCGACCACCCAGCCTCACTCAAAGCTGGATGCGAAGCTGGCGCTTGTGTCCGCACCCCGTAGCGGGGCATCTTTGGCGCCGCATGCAACGGTCGCCAATTCTGTTTGGGCTGTGGTTGCTGGTGGCATCAGTCGGCTTGGGCACCGCCGTTGCCGCTCCCACCGACAGCTCCAAACGAACGGTAACCAACGTCGATTCCATCCGCCGCTTCATGGAGAAAGGGCAATCGCTTTTCGTTGCAGGTCAGTACCAACGCGCCGCAGAGGTCTTCGAAACCGGCTACGAGTTACATCCCTACTCGGCGTTCTTGTTCAACGCGGGCGTCGCGCTCGAAAAATCGGGAAGACTGACCGAAGCCATCGACCACTTCAAGAAATACCTCGAGGTCGATCCCAAGGCACCGGATTCGCCCGAAGTCACGAAACGCATTGCCAAGGTGGAGCAGGCACTGAAAGATCAAGCTCACTCAGGTGCTGCAAAGTCGCAGAGCAGCCCATCGAGTGCTGCGCCAGGCGACGTCGACGTGTCAACGAAGTCTCTGGTCATCGTCGAAACCGAACCCCCGGGCGTGCCATTGCGGATCTTGCGTCGCATCCGCGGGGCTTCGACTTTCGACATCGCGGGCGAGAACCCTGACTGGGATGAGGTGTTCGCCACCGAGTCTCCGGCAAACGCATCACTCGATGTCGGTCAGTATCACGTGCAGGTCGAAAAATATCAGGACTACAACCGCGGCGACACCTCATTCGAAGTCCTGTCGGGCCACGTGCTTCAGGTCAAAGTCAGCCTCTCGCAAGGACAGTTCATGGGGCACCTGCGCTTGACGAGCAACGTGGCCAATGCCCGCATATTCATCGACGACCCAACGCAGAAGGGGCAACCCTGGGGCAGGATCCCATACGGCGATTTCCTAACCATTGGCGAGCACTCGATGCTCGTCACTGCGACGGGCTACGAACCTATAACGAGAACCATCGCAGTCGATCGTGGACAGCAGCAAGAAATCCATATCACGATGCAGCGTCTCAGTGTCGGCGGACTGCGCGTGTCGAGTAACGTCGCCGGCGCTTCGGTCGTCCTCGACGGGCTGCCCGTTGGCAGTTGCGACAAGCCCAGTCTCCCGCTTGAGGTACAGAAGGTGAACTCGGGCAAGCACCGTCTGCGCGTCACTGCCGACGGCAGGAAGCCCCTCGAGGCCGAGGTCGAGGTACCACCGGGGCAGCTGCTTCCCGTCCATGCGCGGCTCGTCGTAGTGCCGCCACGGGGCGCTGCGTACACCCAAGCGATCATCGGTGGCGTGCTGCTTGGAGGCGGGATCTACTTCGGACTCGAATCGAACCGCCTGTACGACGAACTCAAGACGGATCACTCCCATGGATCTTTGGCCAGTGACGACTCGAGAGAACTGCGAGGCAAGATCTATTCGATTGGTGCAGACATTGCATTCCTCGGCGCCGCCGCACTCGGCGGCCTGTCCGTTTACAACTTCCTGCACGATCCGCTGCCGCCGTCACGTCTCGTAACGTATAAGCCGGTCGAATTCGACACCCCCAACCGAACCCCAGCGACAGCGGCCAAGGAAACGGTTGGGTTGCTGCAGCTGCCGTCACAGCCGGCCTTCCAAAAAAGTGTTTCACCTGACCTGGTGGCGCGCGAAGAAACCCAGCGGGTGCAGCCATGAGTTTGCTGAAGATCAGCAGCCATCCACGTCGCGTCTGTTCATGCCAGGCAGACATGCCAACAACCAACGGCGTGCCCACCCGACGTCACGTGAACCGACTGTCGTGCGCGCTCATACTTGTCACCATCGGCTGTACCTGGACACGATTCGACGACATCTTGTCAATCAGTCCGGTCCAGATCCTAGAGCCCCCTTCGGACACGAATGCGCTCGGCCTGAGCGTCGCCGCCATGCGCGGCGAATCCTCGACATACGCGTTTTCGTCAGCAGCCGATGGCTACGCCATCTACGAGTTCAACGAACGCGACCTTACGTCCAACGACGCCCTCACCCAAGGCTCGTGCAGCCCTGCGAACGGCTGTTGGTCGAGCACCGCCGTCGCGGCCATCGGCCAAGTCATCGATTCCATAGCAGCCGCGTGCTTCGCCTTCGGCATTGAAAACCAGATGGGCGAGGCTGTCCGTTTGCTACTTGCATGTGAAGGTGGCGTAGTACGAGGGATTGCACTGCCCGCTCCTGTTCCGACGGAGCTTTCCGCACTGCAACCCGCTTCGAAAGCACCGAGCATCCAGTTTGCCTCAGGGCCACGACTCGCCCCCGATCTACTCGTGGCAGCCGTACCAACCAGCGGAGCAGTGTGGTTCGTTCCACCCGGGTCGAGCACACCGATTGCCATCCCGAATCCCGCCAGTGCCGGCACGTCGTTCGGAGCCTCCCTCGCCGTGGCTGGCGAGGCGACCACGCGATACATCATAGTTGGTGAACCAGAAGCGGGAAACCTCTACATCCTGCCAACGGACGGAACAGCGGCCCCGAATGCGTCCCTGTGCATCACTTCAACATCCGCCAACTTCGCCGTGGCCGTCGCCGCGGGGCATTTCACGTCCGCCGAGAGCGAGGATCTCGCCATCGCCAGCGACAGCGAAGTCGTCGTCCTTTCAGCACTCGACGCACTGCCCTACTCCGCAGATCCGGCAGCGCCCTGCATCGACCTTGCCGTGGTCGAGTCGGTACGAACGATGAATTGCAAAACGCTCAATGGTGGAAATGCCTGCGCAGGCCTATTGGCACAAGTCGCTCTCGCCGCTTCGGACTTGAACGGAGACGGCCGAGACGAGCTACTCATCGGGACCCCGAGCGCCAGTTCCCGTGGCAACGACGCCGCCGGGAAGGTTCTGGTTGCCTCCTTCGGCACGAACAAACCGAACCTCACCCAGGAACTTTCGCCCTCATCCGCGGAATCGGGCGACCGGCTGGGAACCTCGATCACCGGAGTTCCCTTGTCTCGCCCCGAGGTTGTCTTGGCAGGGGCCCCAGGCGGGAACAAGCTAGCCGCGTTCTTCTGTACGAGCCTACTCCCTGCAGGCAAGGGCGGAGCTCGCTGCGATTGAGGATGAATCGATGTTGCCAGAAAAGAAACAGATCTTGGTCGTCGACGACGAACCCAACTTGCGTCGTGTTCTTGCCGCGCTTTTGGTGCGTGACGACTACGATGTCGAAACTGCAGAGGATGGGGCTCAAGCGCTCGAGATCCTCAAAGAGCATCACATCGACATGGTCCTCACGGATCTGCGTATGCCGAAGGTCGACGGCATGGAATTGTTGCGGCGTGCTCTGGCGATGGACCCCGAGATGCCCGTCGTCATCATTACCGCCCACGGCACAGTCGATAATGCCGTCGAAGCCCTGAAGACCGGTGCCTTCGATTACATCACCAAGCCATTCGACCAAACCGAAGTTCGCACGATCGTCAAGAAGGCGCTGCGCACACGTGACCTTGCCGCCACCGAGGCGACGCGTGCCGAGCAGGATGGCACAGACGAAACCCGGTACGGAATCATCGGTCGAAGCAACGGCATTAAGGATTTGTATGCCGTCCTTGAGCGCGTGTCCGACACGCCCACCACGGTCCTTATCACTGGCGAGAGCGGCACCGGTAAGGAGCTCGTCGCCCGAGCCCTGCACGAGAACTCGAGTCGCCGGGATAAGCCCTTCATCAAGGTAAATTGCGCGGCCATTCCGCGCGACTTGATGGAAAGTGAACTCTTTGGCTACGAGCGCGGGGCTTTCACCGGTGCCGTCGGCTCCAAACCGGGGCGTTTCGAGCTAGCCAACGGCGGGTCACTGTTCCTGGACGAAATCGGGAGCATCCCGATCGAGATGCAGGTAAAACTGCTGCGCGCACTGCAAGAGAGCGAATTCGAACGGGTCGGAGGGATCAAGACCATTCGAGTGGATGTACGGTTGGTGGCAGCAACCAACAGCGACTTACGTAAAGAGATCGAACTGGGGACGTTTCGCGACGACCTCTACTACCGCTTGAATGTCATACCAATCCGGTTGCCACCGCTTCGCGAGCGTGTCGAAGACATCCCACTTTTGGCGGCGCATTTTCTGCAAAAGTTCAACGCGCGACTAAGCAAGTCGCTGCAGGGGATCTCCGAGGATGCCGAAGCACTTCTGATGAATTACCCGTGGCACGGCAATATCCGCGAGCTCGAAAATGTCATCGAGCGAGCGGTCCTATTTGCCGATGGCACGCGGATCGAAGAGGCAGATCTTCCGGATGAAGTCCGCGAGCAACTCGCTGCGCCACGGCCGCGCGCTTCGACGCCACCGACCACCAGCGCTGACGGCCAACAACTCACCTCCGAGGGTCTCAAGGAACGCGTCAAGGCCGCCATGACGCGACTCGAGCGAGAACTCATCCAGCGAGCGTTGGACCAAACTTCCGGCAACGTGACCCATGCGGCAAGGCTGCTAAAGATTTCGCGCAAGGGCCTGCAACTCAAGATGAAGGAACTCGGACTCCGGGAACGCGAGGAGCGCGCAGATCTGTGATTGTCTGCGGGCGAGCATCCCAGCCGTTGCTGGCATGGGCAATGCTCGGCGCGTTGGTCGCTTGTTCGACTTCGCCGACGCCTGACAAGCGAGCCGTAGCTAGTGCTTTGGTGGCGCCATCAACCAGCATGGCGCCACCGTGGTCGACACCGCAGCCTGAACCGCGTCGAGGAATGGCCTACATCGGCCCCGGAGCGCTCGTCGCAGGGAGTCCGCCCAATAGCCTCCCACGCCGCCCCGACCGTGAATTGCCCGGTGAACAGGTGATGCTCAAGGGATTCTACATCGACAAATTTGCGTATCCAAACGAAGACGGCGCAATCCCGCTGACCAACGTGTCCCAATCCGAAGCCCAAGCACTGTGCGAGAAAGCGGGCAAGCGGCTGTGTTCCGAACTCGAATGGGAACGAGCGTGCAAGGGACCATCCAACTATGTCTATGCGTGGGGAGATAAGTATCGGGCGGACATGTGTCAGCTTGGAGCCACTATCTTGCCGCGACCTTCTGGCATGAAGGTTGGTTGCCACAGCGATTTCGGTGTTTACGACCTGCATGGCGGCGTGCTCGAATGGACCTCAAGTGCGTTTCGACGTGGTGCTGCTGAAGGCAGAGTGACGTTGCGCGGAGGCAATGGGATCGCAGGGGAATTGGTCGGTCGCTGTGCCAACGCCGAATCATCGGATGCCAGCGCACGCTCGCACGAAATTGGCTTCCGCTGTTGCTTCGGACCCGAGAACACTGCGGAAGTCGTGATTGCAGGCGGACGCGGCGACGCCATCGAACGCGTCGATCGAATCGACGAAGCCCAGTTCCGACGCCTCCTCGGTCAACTGCACAGCGATGAAGCCCCGGATCTCAAAGACCAGAAGCTCGTGGTGCACCGAGCCTTCATTTGGCGCCCGATCAGCAACGAACAGCTACTCGCCTTCACTGCTTGTACCGATGGGCCGCTGCCTCACCGTTGCGGGCTGCTCGTTGGTAGGGATCCCCCAGGGCAACCAACTGCCCTCGGGTGGGCCGCTTCTGGATACGTGCCGTCCTCGCTGCACATGGACGAACACGCCGAGAATCTCTGGCTACTTGGCCTTGATGCCCAAGGTCGATTCAAGCGTCTGGTACGCTACCAGGCAGGGCTAGTCCTGGTTGGGTCCAAGGAGCGCCGCGTGCCAGCCCCCAAATCGAAGAGACGGTCGGCGCACTAGGGCTCGATAGCCATGTTGACTCGAGCTCCAGACCCCGTGCCTACGGCTCACTCGATTGGGCGGCAGGGTGTTGCCCCAATGCTGTTGAAGTTCGTCGCTCTATGTCTGCTGCTTGGAGCGTGCGACGACGCACCAAAACCACCAACGAGCCTACCTGCCCTTGCGAAACCGGAGCGACCTCTTGCTCCGATCGATGCGGCATCCAACAGCGAAACACCCGCCGACGAGCATCCACGTTGGTCACCCAATCCCGAAACACAGGAAGAGATCGCTAAGGCCCATAGCATCGCGTGGCGCCATGGGCCGCAGCCGTTGCCGCCGCAACGGCTCGCTTTCTTTGCCCGCAACCTGGCGGCACTGGTGGGTGACGCGGTGTGGGCTCTGCCCATCCGAATCGATCAGGTCAAGAACCCATGCCAGGCCAATCGCCTGTCCATCGAAGCGCCGCGTGAGCTCACCACCCTAGCGGATCAGACGCTGCTCGTCCTCGGCGCGAAGACGACTCTGATGGTCGACTCGAATTGCCAAACGACACTGAAACTTCCAAAGGTGAGCTACATCCCAGGAAACCGCCTATTTCAGGAACCGCGGTGGCCGCGTTCGTTCGCGCTGTTTGACTCATCGAGTGGCAGTTTCTCACGCTTTCGTTGGGGACAGGAGCACAAAACCGACAGCGGATTTCTGTTGCCGATGCTGACCATTGATGACCCCAACATCAAAAACGGCGTCTGCGCCCTAATGCGTGACGGAGCTCTCGCTTGCGTCAACGGCAAGCATCTATTCGTCGGTTGGCCGGGGCATCCGACCCACCCGCTCGGAAACATCGCTCACGGTGCTTCCGTAGTGCGTTTGTTACCCGCGGCCCGCGTCGACCACGTACGCGTCCTGCGCAGCGATTCGTACCTCGAGGAGTATTGGCTCACCCCCGGATTGCCAAAAACGCTCGGTTTCGCACTGCCCCAAGTCGCATTCGACGTTTCGAGCGGAAACGGCTACCTGGCGATTCTGCAGCTCGAGTCAGCCGCGGCTGGCGCGACCGACGTTCGACTGGTCGTGTTGGAACCCAGTGGCACACTGCGCTGGTCGCTGTCTTTCGACCGTGTGCTCGCCAACCTGACCGAACAACAACGGCTGCGCGAGTACTTCGAATGCCGCAACCTGGCTTCGCACCCGACGCGCCCCATCATCGCCGTCAGCAACTGCGACCGGATCGATCTATTCGACGCACGAAATGGCCGAATTCTCGAGCGCATCGACCGCACCGCGCATTAGGCTCCCATATTGCCGAGGACAGGGCCAAGTTTGTGTCCTGCTCGACGCGTAAATGGCCAAAAGCAGGGGGACTGATGCAAGTATGCCGCCAGCGAGTGCGGACACGATGGCTCAACCTGCAATAACCGACCGTGTAGGACCCGAACTCTCCCAGCTGCGACGTCACGCCGAAGAACTGGCGCGACAACGCAACGAGTCGACGACTACGTGCCACCTGCTGGCGAGCCTCGCGCAGCACACGGGTCCGATCCGTGAGTTGCTGCAAGAACGCAAGCTCACAGCCGACCGGATTTTTGACGCCGCTATACGTTCTACTGAAACGAAATCCAGCAGCGTCGAGCGCGCCTTCAACAAGGCGGCCGAACTTGCCCGACGCATGGGTGTCGCAGAGCCGAACGCCGCTCACCTATTGATGGCAATCCTGTCGGACGCGACTACCCAAGGACGACGAAGCATCGAACGCCTGGATGTCGACGTGGCTCGACTGCGCAGTCAGGCGTGGAACATCGGCATTGGGTGGCCGAGTCGAAAATCGAACATCGCTCGTGCAGCGCGAACGGCACCCAGTGAAGGGTTGGCGAATGCTACCAATTTGCGGCAAACGCCCGAGCGTCGCAAGGGTCCAGCAGGCGTAACTATTCCACTGTTTCCACCCAGCGGCAATGCGGCTGCCGCCGGCAAGAAACGCCCCCCGAGCAAGGCGCAAAGCCTTCCCATCATGCCCGAGCGACCGACGGCACGCCCGCTCAAGACACAGGAACGGCTCCCAGTGCGTCGCTTCGGTGACAACGCCAATCCGCTGGAGACGATTCAGGCGGACTCTGGCAAACAGGACCCGCTACCTTCACCGCTCAACTCGACTGAGACCGGTAAGGGCCCAACCGATCTGGCTGCCGTGGGACGGACTTCCACGAAGCGCCCGCGTCGCTCCCTCGAACGGTTCGAACTCGATCCCAAGCGCTTTGCCATCTTGACGCAAGTTGGCACGAATCTCACGCTCGAGGCCGCGCAGAACCGCGTCGATGAAGTCTTGGGGCGAGACCACGAAATCGACCAGACGCTCGATGTGCTCGCCAAACGCCAGGGTAACAGTCCATGCTTGGTAGGCCCCTCGGGAGTCGGAAAGACCAGCATCGTACGGGGCCTGGCGCAACGAATTGCAAGACACGAGTCCAGCGCTTCGCTCGACGATCGCATCGTCGTAGAAATCCCGGTAAGCGAGCTACTGGCAGGAACTGGGGTTCGTGGAGCGCTAGCACAGCGCATTTCGGCTCTGCGTCAAGAAGTCAAGCAAGCCGCGGGCAAGGTCGTGGTGTTCTTCGACGAAATCCATCTGCTCTTCGTCGGCGACGCCGCAGACGAAAGCGCTGGAGAACTGAAGCTTGCCCTCTCTCGCGGCGAGTTTCCTTGTATCGGCGCCACGACAGCCGAGGACTATCGACGCAGCATCGAAGCTGATCCTGCGCTGGCACGTCGCTTTGCTGCAATCGACGTCGAGGAGCCAACACCAGAAGACGCTTTTTTGGTCCTCGAGTCCACCGCCGACAAGCTCGCGCTGCACCATGGCGTACAATACAGCGAAGAGGCACTGGCGCTTGGAATCGGCTGGAGTGTGCGTTACCTGCCGGGACGAACCCTTCCTGAAAAAGCGATATCGATCGCGGATCTTGCGGGTGCACGGGCACGCCGACGCGGCCAAACGCATGTGACCGCCGAACACATCGCGGAGATTGTCGCCAAGATGGCCAATCTGCCGGTGGAGCGCTTGCTCGAGACTGACGCCGAACGTATGCTTTCGCTTGAGCGATTGGTCGGCGAACGTGTGGTGGGCCACGCACCCGAAGTCCGACGCATCTGCAATGTTCTGCGGCGCAACGCGGCGGGCCTCGGTTCCGATCGACCGATCGGAACGTTCTTGCTGCTCGGACCGACGGGTGTTGGTAAAACCGAAACGGCCAAGGCGCTCGCCCTTGCCTTGTTCCATTCCGAAACGGCGATGACCCGCCTAGACATGGCCGAGTACTCCGAGTCGCACGCGGTGGCGAAGTTGATCGGAGCTCCTCCGGGCTATGTCGGGCACGATGCCGGAGGGCAACTCACCGAAGCCGTACGCAAGCGCCCCTATCAAGTGTTGCTGTTGGACGAGATCGAAAAGGCCCACAACGACGTGCTCCAGGCCTTCTTGGCCGTATTCGACGAGGGCCGACTCACCGATAGCAGGGGTCGTACTGTCGACTTTCGCAATACGATCATTCTCATGACCTCGAACCTTGGAGCGGAACACAGCCAGGCAAAGCCGAAGCGGCGAGTTGGCTTCGCGGGTGAGACCCAAGTCGAATCGTTTGACTACCAGGCGGCCGTCATTGCTTCGGCCCGTGCGCGTCTGAGCCCAGAACTATACAATCGCATCGACGAATGTTTGGTCTTCGCCGCACTTTCTCGGCCCGAAGTCAAACAAATTGCCCAGCTGCTGCTCGGGCGACTCAAGAACTCCCTCGAGCAACGCGGCATTGCGATGCGGGTATCCGAATCGAGTCTCGAATACCTAATGGATCAGGGCGGGTTCGACCTCTGCCTCGGCGCGCGGCCGATGAAGCGCACGATTGCGCGCCTCATCGAAGCACCACTGGCGGAACGCCTTCTGACCGGCGATGTGAAACGCAACACCACCATAGTCATCGACGTCGAAGACGGCACGCTAACTCTCCGAGTGGAGAGCAGCACTAGCCACTAACTGCTACGCCAAAGGTGGTGATTCGAGCGCCCGCCGGTAGCGCTCGCGCCGGGCCGCATCGCGCAAGATCTCGTACGCCTCATCGAGCACCTCAAGCACCAGATCCAGGTCTTCACGCAAATCGGCGGTAGACGCGGTGAGCAGTCGGCTGGGTTCGAACTCGCGGCGCAGCTCTACGTAGGCGTGACGCACCTCGTACCCGGTTGCGTCACGCGCGATGCCGAGCAAGGCGAAGTAGTCGCCCTCATCGACCAGACTGCGACGCATTCCCACGCGATTGCGCACCGCCGTGTCATCGAGACCGTCTCGCGCGGGCGCTTGCCGCGGATCGCGTGCGGATTCCGGGCTGGGAGCCATGGTCGATAGAACTCCGAGCTCGAACAAGGCGTAGAGGGCTGCTGAAAAATCTGCACTTTGGGCCTGTGCCAGAAGGTCCTCAAGCGTCAGACCCGCGGCGCGCTCGACCAATTGGGCTTCGACCGACGACAAGGCGCATTCGCTCAAGAGCCGAAACATCGTACCGCGCGCCAACTTGACACGGGGCCCACCCAGCGTTTCGATGGCCAGCTCGGGTGACACGATGCGTCTAACCACCTCGACCAAGATCTCAGCACCCGTTGCGCCGCCGAACACGGCCGGTTCAGCGGAAAGACGTGCAGGTAGATCGACTTCCAGCCCCGCCGAGCCCTGACCGATGCACAAGGTCCGTCCCAGAACCCACTCGGCATGCGCACGAAGCACCGGCCATAGTTCGTCTTGTCGCAGGTGTCCGTGAGCGATAAGAGCTGCGCCGGCATGCCGCCCAAACTGGGGCAACTTGCGCGCTAGGCGTACTGCGTCGGGGTCGAGATCACCACGCTGAATAAGAAACGCAACCAGCGATTCTCCATCGACGCCGGAAGCCACCATCACGAAGTCCCCTTCGCGCATCACCACACGTCGGATCCCAGCCTCATCCTCGATCGCCAGTGCGCCGGAGTATCTTGAGCGAACACAACGTGACAATGCCCGTACGACGTCCCCTGGCCCGAGTGCGGAAGGGACCTCGACATTGGCTCTAGCGTCTGCTGAAACATCGCCCTCGATGCGATTCGGCCCCGCGTCACGGCCGGGATCCACGCGTCTGACTGCCTCTGGTTGTCCGAATGACTGCGGGCTGGGCTTCGGCCGATGGCGAGCCTTGGCGGGGGGACTCGTCGACGAAGCCTGGCTCTCCAAACCGCGATTTGCCACAGTGGGTGGAGGCTCGTCGCTAACGTTGAACTCTCGGCGCAGTGACATGGAGGAATCGTCGAGTGACTCCCACGGCTGCCCTGGGTGCGCCCCGCCCTGTCGAATTGGATGCGGCGGAGAAGTCGAGGATGCTTCTCGGTCGCCCAGCATATCGCCCATGGCCCCTAATCGCGCAACAGCGCCATCAATCTCCGGATTCGTTCCCGGAGCGACGCTATCACTCTCGATGCGGCGCCGCCGCTCGGCATCACGATGGGTCGCCGACCCGAAATCGCGTAGCATTCCATCGCGCTCTGGCGCACGCTCGATGATCTCGCCGGTCGATGCCTGCGGTGACGAATTCGCCTGCGTATGATGGGTATGGTGGGTCTTGACCGACGCGGGAACGGGCGTCAGCACCGACCCATGAAACGAACTTCCACCTGGAGGTTCGCTACCGCCGGACGCGGTCTGGAAACGCCCACGTCCCGCGGGACGTCCGACAGGAGTATCGTCTTGCGTCGGTGAGGTGCCAGAAGTGGCATGATCACTCGCATCGTCCCGCGACAGGAACGACTGATCAAGGACCGACACCGGGGTTCCACGCGGAGCGATCGAGGAGGCGCGATCCCGATGGTGGCGCGCTGCAGGATGGCTGGTTTCGTCTTCGTCGTCGAGATCGACCGGCTCATCGAGCGCCGCCAAGACATCCGGCGGCAAAATGGCATCTAGCTCTTGTTCGGGCGACAACCGCGCACCTTGCATGGACACCGGTTGCAACGACATGGGACCCGCCGCTAGCCGATGGTCGGCGTCACTCAACAGCCGCTCCAATTCTTCGCTCATGCGTGCCACGGAAACGCCATGCATGGCGGAATCCGGACCACTGGACTCTGACGGCGGAGCGATACTCGCGGCCTTCGGCGACGAAGGCTCGGGCTGCTCGCCACGTGCCGCAGACGCCAGGCCATCTAGACGCGAAGGCACTTGCGGAACGCTCGAACGACCACGACGCGGTGCCGGAGTCGGAACACGGCCCGCCGCGCACGCCGACGGTGTGCCAACGCGGGGCAATGCTGCCATAGAACGAGCGCCAGGACGTGATGCGATGTTGCCCTGACCGATGATCTCCTCGACGCGCTGCAGGACACTATACACGTCGATGGGGCGCGCAAAAGTTCGCTCTTCGATGTCAGCGAGGATCGGTAGGAGCGTCACCTTTACGCGCGCATCGAGACCGAGCAACAAGAGTTCGACCGTGGCGCCCCATTCCCCCTGCCTCATCTTCGTCACGGATTCGGCAACGCGTGCCACCTGACCATCGCAAATAACGAGGCGCGGTCGCTGCGCCTCAACCCGTCCGGGCAGCAACATCAAGGGCACGTCTCTAACCTTGAAGCCGCGAACTCGCAGCGACGCGATGAGCCGCTCCGCCTCAGTCGAGGTATCGCTCACGAGCACCAAGCACTCAGCGGCCTCGTCGTTCGGAGAGTGTTCAGGCAGGGGCGACACCACGGCAGCCTCCGAGAGTACTAGACCCGACCCCCTGCCTGCTACTTCTCACGACTGTCATGACGACGCTGCTCGACCCAAGTGAAAAGAGTGACGGACAGCCAAGCCCCGACTTTGGGCCAATAGTGCGCGGTGATGATGAATCCCCCAAGAAACACCACAACGAAGGCCTCGCCGGCCGTTAGCCCGATTGCTGACAACACAGGATTGAGCTTCTAGCACGCATGTCCAAACGGGCACTGGTTGCTTCGGAAGCGGCATGGGGTAAGGCTCTGACTCGTGTTGGCCACTACGGACTGCGTTCTTGGCATCGGAGCCAATCTCGGTGAGCGAGAGCGTACTATTGCGTGGGCGCTCGAACAATTGGTCAAACTCGGCCAAGTCGTGGCCATCTCCAATGTCTATGAGAACCCCGCTGTCGGTGGACCACCACAGCCAGACTACCTCAATGCTGCGATAAGGCTCCGAAGTGCCCTTTCGGCGTTCGGTGTTCTTGAGGCGGTTCAGCGAATCGAGCGTCTGGCCGGGCGTGAACGCGATGTGCATTGGGGACCGCGAACACTGGACCTGGACTTGCTCTGGATCCCGGACCTAGTCATCAATCAGCCCGGGCTCCAGTTGCCCCATCCAAGGCTTCTCGACCGGGCCTTTGCGCTCTTGCCGCTCGTCGAGGTGGCAGCCACCGCCAAGGATCCAACGACGCAGCTCGACTACGCGACCGTTCTCGAGTCTCATCGAACTGACGAGCTTCGGCTGCATTCGGTTGCTCTCGGGCCACCCTGGCACTGGCAGCGCGTACGTGCGCGACCGCGGAGTGTCAGCTCGACGTGGGTCGTCGAACGCTAGGACACCACTGAACGGGATTCTGCCCCAAGAAATCGGAGCCGGCGCTAGGATCTAGCCACTCTAACCGGCGAGCCTGAACGCCGTACGACTTTATCTCCCATCGGCGCCAAGGTGTTTCGAGTCCGGATTTTCCCCGCCCGGCTCTGCCAAACATGGTGAGATAGGTCCTCTAGTCCCGCTCGTACCGAAACCCGACCGCCGGGAGGAGCATAATTTCCAAAGTGGAGCTGGATCGCTGGTGCTTCGCGAATGAAAAGGGTGAGCCTAGCCCCATCGGGGAAGCTGACCTGCGCGCGGCGCTGACTTCCGGCAAACTCGGACCGAACACTTTGGTCTGGCGATCCGGCTGGAAGCAGTGGATGCCGGCCGATCGTGTTCGGCAATTCTCGAAAGCCTTGGGGCAGCGGGCGCGCGACGCGCAAGACCCCATGGTCGATCTGAAACAGCAGGAACCGCCACCGCTTCCCCTTGCGGAAGCCGGAAACGGACCACCGGCACGGTTTAGCACGCCAGTACCCCCCGCCCACCGTCAGAAGCCACTCATTCGGCGGCCACCAGTCCCCACCATCGCCGATGGGAGTATGTCCGTCGGCGGCGACACCCTGCGCCCCCCAGGAGCCGTTCCACCTCCGCCCCGAGGAACGCCGCATGCGCTGATGGAAGATCCCTCGACCGGCGATGAACCGGTGGGAGGCTTCGCTCCAGCGGCCAGTCAATCTGGTCAATCGCGGCGCCAGAGCATGGCGTCCCTGCGCCGCGCCCCAGCAGGCGGGAGTCTTTTATACCGCGAACGTTCGCCGACGCCCCCCAAGGATGACTCGAACGACGATAGAGATCTCGACGTACCTCCGGAGGAACTCTCCGCTCCTCGGCAACCAACCGCTGAACTGCCATCCATCCCCTACGATCCCGACAGCCTCGAAACGCGCTCTTCGACTCCGAATCTACACGTCAAGGTGTGGTCGCGGGTGCAGCTTGCCCCGCGCACCCGATGGATCCAATTTGCCGTCTTTGCCCTTGCTGCAACCTCGCTCACTCTCGGCTTCTGGTTGACCCTGCGTCGCCGACCGCCACCGCTACACGCCGCAATCGACGGAACATCGACGAAGCCACTGGCAACTGCAGCGCCTCCCTCGGCCTGCACCGTGCTACGCCCAGCTCAGCGGATTTCGCCCTCGGTCATGATGTCGGTCGCACCCATCGCCGCCGAAGTCCCATCCGCGGGTCGCCTGGTGCTGGGCTTTGCCGAAGGCCCGACGATAGCCGCAGGGCTCACCGTCGATCCCGGCGATCTCGACGTCAGCTTCCCGTTCCGCGAAGCCAAGGAATCCCGAATCCTAAGCGTTACGCCGCTACTGACCGACGGGCAGCCGAGCTTTTTCGTACTGCGCGAGAACCAGACTATCAAACAGGCACGCGCCGTCGATGCCTCCCAGGATTTCCTATTCGGCCTCTCAGAGTCTGGGTTCGCCCGACAACCCCTCGGCGGCGCACTCGAAACCGTATGGGCCGTCGACGCGAAGGCCAGCGTCACCGATCCCCGCCTAGCTAGCGTTCCTGGTTTGGCTCACGCGGTTACGTTCCGGCAAGCAGGACAATCCGGTTCGATCCAGTTGGGGTGGTTGACGGAGACGGGAGGAAACATGTCCGGCCCGTTCCAGGTCAAGTCTTCGGTTGGATTCCTCGGTACCCCGACGGTGGCCGCCGAACCCGAGCAGGCTCTCGTCGTTTACGCTGGGCGCGCGAGCGAAACGGACCCTTGGGCCATCTACCTGAGCCATGCCGAGGTGGGACAACCACCGCAACCCGCCACGCTCTTCAACCAGCCCTCGGGTGGCAAGGGGGGCGATTCGATCGCGCCTGCCGTCGCGGCCCTACCCAATCACCGATGGTTGCTTCAATGGTCCGAGGGCCCTCAAGGCCAGCGGCAAGTCCGGATCCAGACGCTGGACCGCGCAGGCCATCCTATAGGTCTTTCGCACACGGTGTCGCCAGTTGGGAGCAATTCGGGCCAGGGGCTGCTTTGGTCTT
Organism: uncultured Polyangiaceae bacterium; assembly: GCA_964454965.1. Classification (GTDB taxonomy): domain Bacteria; phylum Myxococcota_A; class Polyangia; order Polyangiales; family Polyangiaceae; genus FEN-1139. The sequence goes on from CAYVXY010000011.1 coordinate 225,839, forward strand.
CGGGGCAACGCGCCGTATCGCTCTTCGTGGTCAGCGTCGGTCGAAGTGCCGAGCTTTGGGCCACGCCCATCCACTGCCCATAATGAAACATCCTCCGTCATCTAAATGCGTACGCTGGCTCTGCCTGGCATGGCTCTGTGTTGCGGTCTTCGGTTGTGCCCCGAAACCGCTGCCGCCAGTCGTTCCGAGCCAGGTGCAAAATGGGCAGCTATACCAGTCAGGTCAGAGCGAATTCGACGGTCTGTTTCGTGAGCTACATGGTCTTCAGGTGCTGCTCGCGAGCGCTCCCGAAGAGGAGCGGCAGATCCGTAAGACCTTCGCCTCAGCCATTTCCGTCGAAGAAGGCGCCACCCGGCAACTGCTAGCCGACAAGGTCACCGCCAAAGCCGCTGACCTTAGCGCGAAGAAGATCCGCATCAAGCTCGATGTCGAGGGTCTCGAAGCTGACGACGACAGCGACACCATGGCCCAAGCCAAGCTAGTCGGAGCACTCGACGACAGCTCGCGACAATTCATCGAATCGACGGCGCTTGCCGCACGCCAAGAGCTCAGGCTTGCCGCGAGGCTGCGCCGCGCCCAAAAACGCCTCGAACACCTCGCCCATCATGCCGCTGCGCTCGACCCTTGGGTAGATTCAACCTTCTCTGGCCAGGGCGCCGCCAAGGCCGCGGAGGTGCGCCAAAACCTCGAAGATGCTCGCCGTCAGTTTCCGCTGCTCACGGTACGCGCCGCAGAAATTGCCGACGAGGCCCGGCGTACCGTGCAGAAACTTTCCATGGCTCTGACCAACGATGCCAGCATCGGCAGCAACAAAGAGCCCCCGCTCATCGCACCCGTTGAACCGCCCGCGCCGCCAAGAAAAGCGCGACCCACCGCTGCCCCGGGCACAGCGGCGAAGAAACCCGCCGCTGCCCCCAAGCCGCTAGACGGCGGGGGAGCGGACTTCGAGCCATAAGTCCACTCGAGTTCGCGCTTCCGACGCCGATTGGTTCAACGTCTAGCGTTGCATTGGCGGCGATAGCATCGCGCTTACTTTACGTCACGTAGCGCTGCCAGCATGACGTCTGCCCTCACAAAATCCGTAAATCGACGCAGCTCGCGACCCTGGCTGTCAAAGAGAATCACCGTAGGCAGGCCTTTGACGGACAATGTCTTCATCGTGGCCAAAACTTCGGGATCGTCGTCCACCGATGCGTCGACTTTGACCGCGAGGAACCGGCCCGCCTCGGCGCGCACGTCAACTTGCGCGAAGGTCTCCCGATCGAGTTCCTTGCAGGCCGTGCACCAGTTGGCGGTGAAATCGACGAGCATTGGCAACTGCTCGCGCACTGCACGTTGCTTGTGCAAAGCGAAGTTCTGATGTTCCCAGGTCAGTGTCCCTTCGGCGCGAGTTAGTTTGGTGACGATGCCGTAGCCGCACAGAGTCGAAGCCACAACGGACAAAACCAGCAGCATGGGCTTGATGCGTTCTGAAGTCACCCGTCGCTGGACGAACGACAAGACAACGCCGAGTACCATCGCCCCGCTCGCCATCCACCAGCCTACCGCGCCGTAGGGAACGAGACGCGGCAAGAGCGCAATCTTGGAACCCGCAAAGTAAAGAGCCACGATCAGAAGGACGACGCCCAACACGTATTTGACGGTCATCATCCAACGCCCACTCTTCGGCAGTTGAACGGCAAACGCACCCACAACGAAGAACGGAACTCCGAGGCCCAAGGCAAAGGCACTCATCAATAGCGTGCCGAGAAGAAAATCGCGCGTGGTCGCAATCCACGCGAGGATCCCGGTCAGCACTGGCCCAGTGCAAGGAGACGCCACAATCCCGCTGACCAGCCCCAATAGAAATGCACCGCGGAGCCCCATGCCGCCTACGGTCGCCAAACGATTGAGCAATCCTGACGGCAGGGCGAGTTCGAAGGCGCCAAACATAGAAACCGCCATCACGACGAACAGTAGGCTGATCCCGAGAACGACCCAGGTGTTTTGCAGCGCAGACCCGAAAACGTTGCCGGTCGCCGCCGCGAGCAAGCCCAACGCAACGAACATGACCATGATACCGAACACGAAGGCCGAAGACAGCAGCAGCCCCTGCCAGCGACTGGCCGCCTTCTTTGCCCCGAATACGCTGACCGTAACCGCCACCATGGGATAGACACACGGTGTCAGGCTCACGAGCAACCCACCGATGAACGCCGCCAACGCCGCAGCCAACGGTCCGTGTGAAAGGGCGCGCGTGAAGGCATCGTCACTCTGAGAACCCAACGCCGAGGACGCGAGCAGAAGCGAACATAGAATGAGGGCCAGGGTCAACAGGGTGCGACGATGCATGGTCGCTGGCTGTTTAGCACTGACCGCTCTGGGACGGCCAGATTGCACGCATTTGGCCTGGAATCCCCGGGCGGACGCAGCGGCACGGCTTGCCGACGAAGCCACACTGCAACAACCCAAAAACGGACCGCAACCCGAGCGACCGAGCCACGATGGTCGGTGAGACTATTCGCCCATTTGCTTGCGTTTCAGCGCGACGAGATGCAGCTTCGCACGCCGGATCTCCGACTGCAGGGCGACCTGCATGGCTACCCGCCCGGAGGTGGTGCGAGTCACGAACGCTTCGAGGTAGTCTTTGGCGCAAGCGTAGTCCTTTAGCAAAAGGCAGAGCTCACCTAGGAGGTATTCACCATAGCCGCGGCGGTGGTTCGAAGTCTCGAGCGCTTCACGCGACTCGCTCAACTCCTGCCGCAGCTGCTCGGGACTGACCGAGCAGGCGTCGGCCTCGATCTCGGCAAGCAACAGCTGGGCGCGGCAGATCGCCTTGTCAGTCGTGCTCCAACGCGCAGCCAGCCGCAGCGCGCCGAGCGCTAAGGTGGCACGACCGTTGAGGTGAAGCAGTGCACCGAGCATCGAGAGATGAAAGGCTCGCCGCGAGGGCGGGCCGAATCGCGCCGCAAGTCGCAAGTGCCGAATCGCGCCGTCAACGTCCTTCTGCCCGAGGCAAGCGCGCGCAGCATCTTGATGAGCCGCATCGGTGATGACGCCGAGAGCAAGCATCTCATGCGACAACTCGCGAGCCTCAGAGAAGCGACGACGCTCCATCGCCGCCAGATACAACTGACGCAGCAGCATCGCTCGAGTCGTCGGATCAATCGGACCCGACTGATCGAGGCCGCGTCGCGCATACTTGGCCCTGAGGCCGGCTGTCTTTGCGATGCTGGCTTTGTGCAGGAGCATCTCCGGCACCAGGAGCTCTTGTTGCTCAGCACGAGACCTCGACATCGCCGTATATGGTAGGGCAGCCATCGTACGGCCGTCCAGAATCCGACGGACTCCGGTCCGATGGAGCGCATTTCACGCCGCGTGATGCTTTACTGGGCGGGGGCAACGCGGCATGTTCGGCATGCATATGCGCCATTCTTCGAAGCTTTGGAGCGCGGTCACGTTGTTGATTCTCGGTTGTGGCAAACCCGCCACCGAAGACGAATGCAACGAGATAGTCACCCGCACGGCCACACTCGAGTATCAGGCTGCTGCGAAAACGCAGGGGCCTGTCGAGCCCGCGCAGATCGAAACCATCCGCGCGCGCGTCAAGGAATCAATGATGAAGAACTGCGTCGGCAAGCGCATAACGAGCAAGGCCTTGCAGTGCATACGCCAAGCGAAGAGCTCCAAAGAAATCCAAGAGCAATGCTTCGATTGAGCGGCGCCAAGCATTCCAGTAGCACAAACATTTGTCTTCGTGCTACCCAGTTGTTCTTGGCTGCCTTTCTGGCTGCTGGTTGCGCAAAACCACTGTCCGGCAATGAATGTGAATCCTTGTTGATGCGCTACGTGACCCTACTGGCCGCGTCCGACCGACCTGAAACGTCATCTGCAGAGCGCACGCATATGCTGGAATTGGCGAAACAGAAGGCCGCCCAGGATCACGAGTTCATCAAATGCGGCAAATCGGTCAGCCGCGCGCAATTCGACTGCGCAATGGTTGCGCCATCAACCGACGAATTTGAGCGTTGTTTGATGTGACAGACCTGAGGCCAATGCTCTCGAATCGGTGGACTTGGCGCCGAAACAAAACTTGATGCGCCGTTTGTGCTGCGCATTTCGATCGCGTTTCCGCTGCGTAACTGGCTTTGCGCCCCGAAAAATGCGCGACATCGTCCAGGATCTGACCTTTACAGAATGAGGTAGGACCAGTAAGGTTCGCCACCCCAAGAACGGGTCCCCGGTCATTGCCTTGGCCGAACCCTTCATTTACCGGCGAATCGCGCAACGCTATCCGCGCGAGCCACCGGGTGGAGCCGCTCACGGTGTCCCGATGACCGATTCCTCACTCGTTTTAGCTGCCATTCTGGTGCCGGCCCTTGGTGCATTGCTTCTACCCTTCATTGGGCAGAAGAGCCCCCGGGCACGAAATATGTTGGCCGCGCTGTTCGTCTTGACAGCGTTTCTCGCCAACGCCGCTCTCTTCCCGGCTGTGTTGGGTGAAGGGAGAATCGTGACAGCTTCGCTGTTGGGCATGCGCATCGCGGCCGATGGCTTGGCCGTGTTCGTTGCCGCAGCGTCGTCACTCATCAGTTTCATCATCGTCGTCTACTCGTTCGACTACATTGCTGGCCACTACGCGCACGATGTCCATGAGCTGGCGCAGAGCGGTTCGACTGAAACCTTGATCGACCATTCGAACGAGTACTACCTCATGGTGGTGTTGTTCCTCGGCTCGATGATGGGTCTCGTCTATTCGGGCAACCTCATCCTCTTGTTCCTGTTCTGGGAGTTGACGGCCCTCGCCAGCTGGCGATTGATCGGCTTCTTCAGGAAACCCGATGACATAGCGCGCGCCAACAAGGCATTTCTCGTGACGGTGTTCGGTGCCCTTCTGATGCTACTCGGCTTCATCATGCTGTGGAAGGAAGCGGGCTCCTTCGACTTGATGCAGATCAAGGAGAAGCTCGGTGGTAACCCGATCAGCGATCTTGCCCTGGTCCTCATCATGGCCGGCATTCTGTCGAAGTCGGCCACGCTGCCCTTCCACACGTGGTTGCCCGACGCCGGTGTCGCGCCTTCGCCGGTCACCTCGCTCCTTCACGCCGCAGTGCTGGTCAAGATCGGGGTCTACGTGTTCGCGCGCCTCTTCGTTTCGACCTTCACCTACAGCCCCTTCGGACATGAATTGGTGCTGGTGATTGCGGCAACGAGCGCGTTGGTTTCTGCGGGTGCAGCGCTCATCGACACCGACATGAAGCGTATCATCGCCTACAGTACGGTAAGCCAGATCGCCTTCATCTTCCTCGGATTGGCAGCTGGAAGCCACATGGCCGTGACTGGCGCGCTGCTCTACATCCTGATGCATGGGTTAGCCAAGGGAGGCCTCTTCCTTTGCGCCGGCATCATCGAGCACGGAACCCATACCAAGGACATCACCAAGCTCGGTGGCTTGATCAAGCAGATGCCGATCACCGCCGTGTCCTTCCTACTCTGCGCATTGTCGGTGATGGGTGTGCCGCCCTTTGGCGGGTTCTTCAGCAAGACCATGGTCATCGCTGGTGCGGCGGAGGCTGGCTACCCCTGGATCACGGCCGTCTTCATCCTGGGCGCCTTCCTCACCATCATCTACCTGTTCCGGCTCTACAACCTCGTCTTCCTCGGCAAGGTCGGGACGGACTCGAAGCAGGAGGGTTCGCGTACCATGGTCTATAGCGTCGCGGCGCTCGCGCTTCTTTCCATCGTGGGCGGCATCGCCATTCACTGGCCTGGCATGTTTGCCGAGGCCGCAGTCGATCAAATGCTGGGGATGGTCAAGTGACTCCTGAAATTCACCTCCTGCTCGCCATCTTGGTCGCGCCCGTCGCGGGACTGCTGCTCTGGGCGGTCCCGGGCATTTCACGTCAAGTCCGCGAAGGACTTGCCGTTGCAGCTGCTATCGCGAACCTCGCTCTCGTTGCCATGACGTTCGGGCACGACTCGCTCGTCGAACTTCCCTGGCTGGGAACGGGATTCGATATCTCGCTGCGCGTGTATCACACGGCCAGTTTCGTCACGACGGCCGCTGCTGGGTTCGGCTTGCTAGTCACCCTCTTCTCAATCCCCTTCATGCGCGAGAGGAATGGGCACGGTCAGCACTACCTGTACATGATGCTGTCGCTCGGTCTGGTTAACGGGGCGGTCTTTGCCAACAGTCTGCTCATGCTGTTGTTCTTCTGGGAAGGCCTCCTCGGTACGACGTACGGCATGATCGCCATCGGCCATCCCGACGCCTACAAGACAGCAACCAAGGCTTTCGTCATCTCCGGCATCACCGACCTCTGCATGATGATGGGCGTGGCTTTGGTCTGGATGCAGGCCAAAACCATGACGATGACCTCGCTCAGGCTGCCACTCGAAGGCGCCTCGTCGGTCGCCTTCGTGCTCTTGATGATCGGCGCCATCTCGAAGGGCGGCTCGATGCCCTTCCACAGCTGGATTCCCGACGCGGCCGTGGATGCACCCGCGCCGTTCATGGCCTTTTTGCCAGCCAGCATCGAGAAGCTCCTTGGGATCTACTTCTTGTCGCGGATCTCGCTCGACCTATTCGTCCTGACCCCAGAGTCCTGGGTCAGCACCATGATGATGGTAGTAGGCTCGATCACCCTCATCTTCGCCGTGATGATGGCGCTCATCCAGAAGGACTATAAGCGCCTCCTTAGCTTCCATGCAATTAGCCAGGTCGGCTACATGATCCTCGGGATTGGCACGGCCGTCCCGGTTGGGATCGTCGGAGGCCTGTTCCACATGATCAACCATGCCATGTACAAGAGCTGCCTCTTCCTCACCGGCGGCGCGGTTGAACATCAGACGGGCACGACGGACTTGAAGTCTTTGGGCGGCCTCGGGCGCGCCATGCCTGTCACCATGACCTGCTTCCTCATCGCTGCCGCCAGCATCTCGGGCGTGCCGCCCTTCAACGGGTTCTTCTCCAAAGAGCTCGTGTACGACGGCGCCCTCGAACGCGGCACGGCCTTCTACTTGATCGCCGTCGCGGGCTCTTTCTTCACTGCCGCGTCGTTCTTGAAGCTCGGACATGCCGCCTTCTTCGGGCGCCGCCCAGACACGCTGGCCAAAGCCAAGGATCCGAGCGGTTTCATGCTCGTCCCGATGGTCACCATCGCGCTGCTCTGCGTGTTGTTTGGCCTCTGGAACCAGCTTCCGATCGACAACTACATCGTGCCGATGCTCCCGCACGACCTGCTCGCCCATGCCAGTGGCCATCACTTCTCGGGCTGGCCGGAGAATCCCATGCTCGTCGGCATGACGGTCGCGGTCATCATTGGCGCTGTGGTCAACCACTGGTTTGGCACGCGCCTTAGTGGAAGCGGGCTGCATGCCGCCGATCACATCCACCATAGTCCTGGCCTCGAGTGGCTCTACGACCGGGCCGAACGCCGCTGGTTCGATCCGTACGTGCTGTTCATGAAGGGCGTCAATAGCTACAGCCGGGTCGCCTTCAAGGTGGATCGCGCCAATGACTGGTTGTTCGCCATGAGTGGTCGCATCACCCTAGTCGCATCGAGGGGCGTTCGTGCCGCTCACACGGGCAATACTTCTTCATACATCCTCTGGTCGCTCGCAGCAGCGACGCTCGTCATTCTCTACCTCGGTCAATAACCACGGAGTCGGACGGTGCTCGCGCTATTAGTCCTCGTACCCCTCGCAGTCCTACTGCTCTTAAACCTCCCCTGGCGCGGCTCGATGCGCTCGGCCCATGCGATGAGCGTGCTTGCTCTCGCCTTCGCCGAGCTCTTCGCAGCCATTACGCTACCTACCCTCGTCGAGGTCGGAGAGATTCCGTTCCTCTCCGAATTGCGTTTTGGCCTCGTTGCCGATGACCTGACTCGAGTGCTCCTCGCGTCGATCGGTATCGTCGTCGGTGCAGCGATGCTGGTCGGCCAAGAGTCAGTCAAAGACGATCGCCAACAACGCCACTTCGCGAGCCTGCTTATCGTCAGTTTGACGGGCATGAACGCGACGGTCTTGTTGAGCGATTTCTTCTCGCTCTACATGTTCATCGAAGTGACGGCCGTTGCCTCATTCATCCTCATTGCGATGGATCGCGGCATGCTCGCCGTGGAGGGCGCCTTCCGCTACCTCGTGCTTTCGGCCGTTGCCACGGCTCTGATGTTGGGCGCGGCGGGGCTGATGCTGCTGTCCGCAGGCGACACGAGCTTCGAAGCGGTTCGCAGCGGGCTCGCCGGCGGTTCGACCTTGGTTCGCCTCAGCCTTGGCGTCTTCATGCTGGGCCTCTTCATCAAGGGCGGCACGGTACCCTTCCACGGTTGGCTCCCCGGCGCGTACTCCGCGGCGCCGCCTGCAGTCTCAGTGCTGCTTTCAGGCATTGTCACCAAGGCGAGTGGGATCTACGCACTCATCCGCATCGCGTGGAGCGTGTACGTGCCAGACGAGCAGATCTCGATGATCTTGCTCGTTGCCGGTACGGTCTCGATCGTTGTCGGTGCAGTGGCCGCAATGGGACAGAGCGACCTCAAGCGCATGTACGCCTACTCGAGCATTAGCCAGGTCGGCTACATCGTGTTGGCCCTCGGGGCAAGTACCGAGCTCGGCGTCGTCGCAGCAACCTTCCATCTGTTCAATCACTCCATCTTCAAGTCTCTACTTTTCGTCGACTCCGCGGCCATCGAATCACGGCTCGGCACGACCGACATGAATCGCATGGGCGGCATTGGTGGAAAGATGCCGATCACAGGAACGACCACGAGCATCGCGATGCTATCGGCCGCTGGGATCCCGCCGTTCGCAGGGTTCTGGAGCAAGTTGCTCATCATCGTGGCCCTTTGGCAGTCGGCACATCAGGGATTCGCCGTCGTCGCCGTGCTCGCCAGCTTGTTGACGCTTGGATACTTCCTCATCATGCAACAAAAAGCCTTGTTCGGCAGGGCTTCGGCCGAAGTGGCGGCGCTCACTGAAGCCGATACTGGTTACCTGATCCCCGCGATCTTACTGGCTGCGATCACGGTGCTAGCTGGGGTCCTCTTCCCCTTCCTGCTCGATTCCTCCCTGTCGTTCCTGCTGCTTAGCAAGACCCTGCCCTGGTGATCCGATGGACGACCAAATTATCGATATCGTCATTTTAGCCTGCCTCGTGCTCTCGGCAGTATGGGCGGTGCTTTCGCCGCGCCTGTTGCGCGCGGTCATCGCCCTTGCCGTCGCCAGCATCTGTGTGACCCTCGCACTGTTCCGGCTCGACTCGCCGCTGGCCGGCGTCTTCGAACTCAGTGTCTGCTCGGGGCTCATCTCGGCGGTCTTCATCAGCACCATCAGTCTGTCGGCGCTGGAGACCGACGCAAGCATCGCACAATCGAGCAAGGAGCGGATCCGCCGCTACTGGTTCTTGCCGCCACTGCTCCTGCTTGTTGGCGTCGCCGTGACGCAAATCGTACTGCCGACCATGCCCGAAGTGCAGGTAACCGGTGACGGTGTCCGCGAGGTTCTCTGGACTCAGCGCCACCTGGACCTTTTGGGACAGATCACGGTGCTGCTCGCTGGAGCCTTCGGTGTAGTCGTTCTCTTCAAGGGGACCCAGAAGCAGGAGTCGACGAAAAATGAACGCTGAGCTCCTAAGTCTTTACGTTACCGCCATAGTCCTCGTGGCGCTCGCGGGCCTATACTACCTCTTGGTCACGACGAGCCTCATCCGCGCCGTCATTGGCCTCGAACTCGTAACCAAGTCGGTGACACTTGGCCTGATACTCGCCGGTCGCCTCACGGGTAAGGTGGGGATCGCGCAGTCGCTCGTCATCACCCTCATCGTGGTCGAGGTGGTCATCATGGTGGTGGCTGTGGGCCTCATCCTCGCCGGACATCGCCATACCGGTCAGGTGGATGTGCGAGACCTCAGGAACATCAAGGGGTAATGAGCATGACCATCCCAAGCCTATTGGCTCCGCCGCTTGCTTTCGTCATCATCTTGCTCGTTAGCCTGGGGTTGCTGGGCCTCATGGGCAAGCTCTCGTACAAGCCGGCACCGGGCAACGAAGCCAATCCCAAGCCTTATGCCTGTGGTGAAGACGGTCAACCCGTCGTGCGGCCCGACTACGCGCAGGTGTTCCCCTTCGCGTTCTACTTCACCATACTTCACGTCGTTGCCCTGGTGGCAACGACGGTTCCCAACGCCAGCACCGGAACGCTGACCATGGCCCTTGTCTACGTGATTGGTGCGGTCGTTGGATTGTTCGTCTTGTACCGGAGGTGACCCATGGGTGTCGTCGATAAAATCGTAACCTGGGCACGACTAAAGTCCCCTTGGATCATTCATTTCAATTCCGGCGCGTGCAACGCCTGCGACATCGAGATCGTCGCCGCGATAACTCCGCGCTACGACGTCGAGCGTTTCGGCATCGCCCTCAAGGGTACGCCACGGCATGCTGATGTGCTGGTCTGCTCAGGCCCAGTAACCCGTCAGATCCGTGACCGTTTGGTGCGCATCTACGAGCAGATGCCACAACCCAAGTTCGTCGTGGCTGTCGGCACTTGCGCCTGCTCTGGCGGCGTATTCGACGGCCTCTACAACATCATGGGCGGCATCGATTCAGCAATTCCGGTGCATGCCTACATTCCCGGTTGTCCGGCGAGTCCCGAGGCGATCATCGACGGTGTGGTAAAGCTTCTCGGAGCACTCGAGGGCGGTCAGGCTGGTCCTGTCGAGCGTCCTCGTGAGTTCGATCCGACGCATTACAACCACCTCGCTGGCATCATCCCGACCGAGCGCCTCGTGCGCACGCCGGACCAACAAGAAGCAGATCACCAGCTGGAGACCGAATCGAATGGCTGATCCAGTAACCCCCGACGAGAAATCCGGAGCGAAGCCCGGAGAGAAGGTACCAGCCCCCAATCTCGAACGAGAAAACGAGATCGAGGAGAAGCTGGTCGGGCAATTCCCTTTCCTGGCTGATAAGATCTCGATCCAGCGCGTCCGAAGAATGTGGGCAACCGTCCCCATGGATCAGCTGCATCCCGTCCTGGTGCATGCAAAGGAACAGCTCGGATTCGGCATGCTTTGCACGATCACCGGCACGGACGAGGGCGAGACGCTCGGCCTACTCTACCACCTCGCCCACGACAACGGCATCGTGCTCACGTTGGTGACGACAGCCCCCAAGGACGGGCCCGGGCCCTCAACGGTAACGCCATATTTTCCGTTGGCAGAACTCTCGGAACGCGAAGTCATCGATCTGCTCGGTGCTAGGATCCAAAACATGCCGGAAGGACCGAGGTATCCCTTGCCCGATGGGTGGCCCGAAGGGCAATACCCTCTGCGCAAGGATTGGAAGCCCCAAGGTGCTACGGCTAACTCCCCGGATCCGGCGGGCAAGGAGAAGTAGTCAATGGCAGAAACTACAATTGACAGGGATGTCGTAAGGGTTCCGCTTGGCCCCCAACACCCAGCGTTAAAAGAGCCTGGTAACTTCATTCTGAGCCTGCGCGGCGAGCAGGTAACGGACATGGGGATCCGCCTCGGCTACAACCACCGCGGGATGGAAAAGGCCTGCGAAGAGCGCGCCTACCTGAACGATATGTACCTGCTCGAACGCATTTGCGGGATTTGCTCGCACTCGCATTCAACAGCGTTCATTCAAGCGGTCGAGGAGATCGCTGGCGTCGAAGTTCCGCGGCGAGGCCTCTACCTGCGAACCTTGGTCGGCGAACTCGAACGCGTCCACAGTCACCTCTTGTGGTTGGGCGTCGCCGGTCACGAGATCGGCTTCGACACCTTGCTAATGTACAGCTGGCGCGATCGCGAGATCGTGATGGACGTGTTAGCCAACCTCACAGGTAACCGCGTCAACTACGGCTACAACACGATCGGCGGCGTGCGCCGCGACATCACCGAAGAGCAGATAGAAGCCCTGTTGAAGGCGACCGATACGCTCGAGGAACGTACTAAGTACTACGTCGGCGTTGCCACCACAGAACTGACTTTGGCCAAGCGTCTGCAGAACGTTGGCTACGTGTCGAAAGCGGACGCGCTACGCCTTGGCATCACGGGCCCCACGGCACGTGCCTCGGGGATAGCTCGCGATGTGCGTAAGGACGACCCCTACGGCATCTACGCAGAACTCGATTTCGACGTGGTCACAGCGGATAGCTGTGACGTGTTCGGACGCACGGTCGTGCGCGTTGGCGAGCTGCTGCAAACTTACAAGATGATCCGGCAGATCCTGAAAGACTTGCCCGATGGACCGATTGCAGCGAAGGCGCCACGCAAGATCCCAAAGGGCCAGGCCCTCAGCCGCTATGAAGCACCCCGCGGCGAAGACATCCATTTCGTGCGCGGCAACGGCACCGACAAGCCCGAGCGCGTGAAGGTTCGTGCCCCGACGCTCGTCAACATTCAGGCAGTCTCGCTGATGATGAAGGGCGGCTATCTAGCGGATATGCCGATCACGCTCGCCGCCATCGACCCATGCTTCTCCTGCACCGATCGCTCGATCGAGCTGTGCGACGAAGCGGGCAAGCCAACCGGCATGCGCACCTGGGGCGACATCCGAGCGCATGGAATTCGCTACTACCAGGAGCGCGGCATCGATCTGAGCGATCTTAGCCGTCGCTTCGCTAGCCAGATGGAACGAACCTAGTGGCCACTGCACTCCTCAATATTTTGGTCTTTCCGGGATTCTTGTTCCTGATCGGATTCTCACTCGCCGGCGAGTGGGTGGATCGGGTGCTGTACGCACGCATGCAGAATCGCGTTGGCCCCCCCTGGTTCCAGCCATTGGCTGACATCATCAAGTTGGCCGCCAAGGAAGACACAATCCCGGAAGGAGCCGACCGCACCATCTTCAAGTTGATGCCGGTCATCGCGCTGACAACGACGGTGGTCTCCAGCTTCTACATCCCGCTCTGGAACACCCACGCGCTCTTTTCGTTCTCGGGTGATCTCGTGGTCGTGCTGTACTTGCTCACGATCCCCACGCTCACGTTCTTCCTCGGCGGCTGGTTCTCGCGTTCGCTCTACTCGATGATTGGTGCGGCACGCGCCATTACCCAGCTATTTGCCTACGAGATCCCGCTCTTGCTTGCGATTCTCGCCCCGGCAATGCTGGCGGGGAGTTGGTCGCTCGCTGAGATTACCGCCTTCTATGCCCAGCGTCCCTACCTTACCCCGATCAATATTCTGGGTTTTGGCATCGCGATGGTCGCCCTGCTCGGCAAACTCGAGCGAGTCCCATTCGACATTCCCGAGGCCGAAACGGAAATCGTCGGAGGGAGTTTCACCGAATACAGTGGGCGACTGCTCGGTCTTTTCCGCCTGTGTATCGACATCGAGATGATTGTCGGCGCTTCGCTGATCGCTGCGGTTTACCTACCGTTTGGTCTCGGACTGCATCCGGTCCTCGGTTTCGCTGTCTATCTAATCAAGGTAGAAGCTCTCATCCTGCTCATCTCGCTGATGCGTACGGTCATGGCACGCGTCAGAATCGACCAGATGATTGACTTCTGCTGGAAGTACATGGCACCGCTTGCCTTGCTGCAGCTCGTCGTCAACTTGTTCCTGAAGGGGATCGTGCAATGAAGTTCCCTGGTGCCATGGCACTCGACGTGTTGAAGGCTTTGTTCATCAAGCCGGCGACGAATCAGTACCCCTTCGTTAAAACATCACTGCCTGACAAATTCCGCGGGCGCATCGCCTTTACCGCCGAGAAATGCGTCGGTTGCAAGCTCTGCGAACGCGATTGCCCATCGCACGCCATCGTCATCGTAAAGATTGCAGACAAGACGTACCAAGCGCAAGTCGACATGGCCCGCTGTATCTACTGCGGGCAATGCGCCGATACCTGCCGCAAGGACGGCATCGAACCGACTCAAGAGTTCGAACTGGCCGTTATCGATCGTGAGCAACTGAAAGTCATCTATGGGCCAGAAGCCAAGCCCGCTGCCCCCGCACCAGCTCCAGCAGCTCCTGACGCAGCGCCTGCAGACAGCCAGTAGCGTCGCGCTGCTCTGCGTCGGCGCCGAACTGCGCGGCGACGACGGCGTCGGCATGCGCGTGGGACATATCCTCGAGGAGCCCGGTGCCGGACACCCACGGCTCGGCGTGCATTTCGGTTCGAGTGCCCCAGAGAACTGCACAGGGCCAATCCGAGCTCAAGCGCCCAGTCATCTCGTTCTCATCGACGCGGCCCATCTCGGAGCCGAACCCGGGGCGATCGCGCTGCTCGAACGCGAAGACATCGCGGGGTTCAGCTTCTGCACCCATGCGCTACCGCTGAACATCATCGTGGATTTCATCGCCGCTTCGAATCCCAAGCTCGATGTACTCTTGCTCGGCGTTCAGCCGCAGGAGATGGGCTTTGACGAGCCACTAACGCCCATTATTGAAGCCGCAGCACAAACGCTCGCGACGATTTTGCGTGAAGCTTTGCCGAGCTAATGCCGCTCGCCGAAAGTACAGCCGAAGGTTGGAGTGACTGGCAAGCGGAGCTAGCCCGACTCACTTGCCTACCACGGCAATAGGTCATCCAACAACTCGCCCAGCGTGCGTTCCTCGAGGGTCCGGAGCTCGCCGGCGTCCAGAAAGGAGCCGCCACACACCGAGCATTGCTCGTACCTGACGTCAGGATGACGACTATTGACCAATCGAAGCATGGGACCACGGCAATCGGGGCAGTCGATGCGATTCGTCGCATCCATCTCTTTGCCGACTTCCGCGCTTCCGATATCGAGCTTGCGCGCGCCTCGATGCTTGACGATTGCGTCGAGCTCCAAGGCGTTGAACCAGATTCCGTAGCAACCCGTGCAACGATCAACGGTCGTCCCCTCGAAAGTCACAGGTTCCATCGATTTGGCACATTTGGGGCAGCTGAGCATCGTATGTCCTCGTTTCACTGCTACCACGAGCATCCAAGAAGGGCGACCCGGTGGCCCGTTGCGCACGCCTTCGTGCGCATAACCCGGGTCTGTCGCTGAGCAGGTCAGCCGTCAGCTTTGGTAGACGCCCAGAGTTTGCTCGGCGATCGTATCCCAAGAAAAGGCAGATTCCGCAGCGACACGTCCGTTGCTTCCCATCCAACGAGCGTGGTCGAAATTGGCAAAGAGCGTGCCGACCCCCCACGCGACGGACTCGGCGTTGGGCCAAATCTTGAAGCCGTTCACGTCGTGCCACACGAATTCGGAAGGGCCGCCATGATGGGTAGCGACGACTGGTTTGCCTGCCGCCCATGCTTCTAGGACTACGAGGCCGAACGGCTCGTTGCGACTCGGGACACAGACGCAGTCAACTGCCTTGTACAAATCGATCAGCTGTTGTCGTGGCAGCACCCCGTAGAACCGGCACGCGTGCGCTACTCCTCGTTGGCGCGCCTGACGTTCCACGCTTTCGCGCATGTCACCGTCTCCCGTCATGATAAGCTTTGCGTTCGGGTGGCAATTGAGCACGTATGGCAGCGCATCAATCATCACGTCCGGCGCCTTCTGCGCCGTGATGCGTCCCACGAACAGGATGGTCGGGTCAACGGGGCCGATGTGGTATGCGGCTTTCACAGCTGCGGGATCGAGCCAGCCATCGAACGCCCGATACGAAATCCCGTTGTAGACCATACAGGATTTCCAATCCGGAACATTGTAGATCCGCATTACCTCGTTCTTGAGTGCCCAAGATACGGCGATGACACGATCCGCACAGTACGTCCCGTGACGTTCGTGATCCATGATCCGCTGCGACCGGCCGCCGTAGAAGTTGTTTCCGCAACGACCATATTCCGTGGAATGAATGGTCAGAATTCCCTTTCGACCCCTGCCCTGCTTGATCCAGACCATGGCATTCGAGGCCATCCAGTCGTGGGCGTGAACGATGTCGAAGGACGCACCCATGTAGTCCTCCGTCTCAAAAACTGCTGTGACGAATCCCCGGCACATCTGGTTGATATCGTCAACGATATCGGCCGCACCGGCATAGGGCACACGATGATAATGCACCCCGTCAATCCTATGATAGTGCCAATCACCCGGATGGCGCAGGCGGGTGAAGACGTGCACTTCATGCCCTTTGCGCTCAAGCGCTGCCGCGAGTTCCGTGACATGGACGGCGACGCCGCCGATCGCGATGGAGTGCAGTGATTCCCAGGTCAACAGGGCGATACGCATGGGCCAAGTCTTTCAGCAAAGCTTGGCAATTGGCAACGCAGAAATGGCCAATGCGCACCAATGAAACACGGCGTATTGACGGGGAATGGGGAGCGTGATAGCCCGCCGCAACGCCTCGTTTTTGGCGCCCACCTTGGACCTGGACGAATACGAGGTGTCGGCCGACCCTAACGCACTGGGCCTATTCCGGCTACTCGAAGACCACGAGCAAGTCACCGTACGCCGTTAACTCCCGAAAATACGCCGAAAACCCGGAACATGCCTCGAAGTGCTGCATGGACCCAGCTTACGGAGGGTCGAGTCGTCAGCCGATGACACTCCATACCGCATCAACCTCCAGTAACCATTGACTATCCAAGGGTCCAGTGGTGATCTGGTCCCACCATGCTCGACTGGCTCGTCAAGACAGCACAAGACGGCAAACCGAATGAACGCCCGTCGCCCTTTGATAGCGCCGCGGCAGCCATCGAGGCCGGCAACGAGATTCTGCAGAAGGCGGTATCGAGTGAGGTCACAGTCTACCATCGCCTTCACTCAGACCAAGCCTGCTTGACCTTCATCAAGGTCGTTCCAGCGGACGAAGTCCGTCAGAAGGCCGCTCATCTAGAGAGACAAGCCCAACTGGCTGCACGAAGCGGCTGAACTTCGAGCCTGTGCCCACCCTTCGAATCTCGACGACACGTCCGACCTTCCGACTGTGTAAGGACCGCTGCTCTGCGCCGCGAGTTGGGGCCCTCGCACTTGGATGATTTCGACTGACGCTGTGAAATCCCGTGTCGCGACCGCCGTTGCTCCCTCGCCCAACGGAATCAGGCACTCCGGAACATGGATTCGCTACCGGTCAGCAACGGTAGACCGACGCCTTTCACCCGCGCGCCCAAGATTGGGAATCAGATCGAGTGAAGGTGGCTGGACTATCTGAGCGGCAAGAACGTGGCCGTGTTCGTTGTGGATACTGAAACGCTGAGCGATTTCAATCGCCGCCAGGTCATGGGTCTCGTAACGCGAAGTGTTGAGCGGCGCCTCGGAATCCCAAGGCTACGGTTCGAGCCCAGGGGAGATAAGCCTGCGCGAGCCTGGCGAAAGAGAGCGCACGCCGCACACACCGCAGATATCCTGCAATTTTTCAGGAATACCCCCTTCTTTCGCTTCGCCGAATCTCATATCCGCTGCCTGGTCAAACCTTCGTGGCCGCAACTCAACGCTCGGTTCGCGAATTCTCGTGGCATTTCGGATCATCCAAGTCGATCGTGCTGCGCAGCCATCGCGGTCGCACATCTGCTGATGCCTGACTCGACCTCACGTCACCACCACAGTCGCTCTGTGCCAGATGGCACAAGCATTCAGCTGCAATACCTTCACTGAATCTATTCAGCGGAGCGCGACAGACTGATCCACACAGAGCGGTGGTGGAAATATCGAATGACGCGCCATTTCTGATGCCTACGGCACAACGCGCTTGCGCACCTTGACGACCCCTTGCTTATGAAGGACCCTGGACTTGATAAAACTTGATGGAGGTAGCTCATGACACGGTCAAGGTTCACGCTTTGCGGCACGGCGATGTTGGTGGTTCTAGGGCAAAGCGCTGTGGCGCTCGCGGCAGACTGCTTCGTCGATAGCGTTGCGGGCGACGACGGCAAGGACGGTTCATCGGAAGCGAATGCCGTCAAGACCCAGGCCAAAATCCCAAAGGCCTGCACGGTTGTCAAATATAAGCGAGGCAGCTTGTTCAACGAAAAGGTTGCCATCAGCGGGAGCGCCAAGACCTTCACCAACTACGGTACTGCGAGCGATCCCCTACCGAAGTTCATCATGCCCGGGACCACGAATACCGGAGCGGTCGTATCAAGTTATCAGGGTGGTGTCACCGTTGACGGCCTCTACTTGGCCAACTCCCATGGCGACGGCAGCTCTGCCAGTTTCAGCACGGGCGTCTGCGTGACATTGGGAAGTAACAGCGTTTTCCAGAACAACGAGATCACGAGTTGTGACATCGGCGTCATGCTTTCCGGCACCGGTAGCAAATTTCTCAACAACTACGTCCACGACCTAACGACGATGATCGTTGACGCGGCTCAGGACTCAGGAACCTACATCAACTCGATCGGTGGGGCTGAAGCCATATTCATCAACGGGTCGAACAACGAGGTCGCCTACAATACTTTCGTCAACTGCTCGGGCGTCGCTCAATGGACGGGTGGAGGCTGCGACGGCGGCGCCACCGAAGTATCGATCTCCTCGGGCGGCACGGTTAGCGGCGTGAAGATCCACCATAACTTCGCCTTGAATACCTGCGGATTCTTCGAAGTTTCGGGCAAGGGGACTTTTGCGGACTCGGAGTTCTACTACAACGTTGCGATTGACAGTGGTTGGTTGATGTTGTTGCAGGTCAACGAAACCACGATGTCGAACATCCGATGGGAAAACAACACGGTTGTACACCACAAGGGTTCATCGAACGCGGGCATGGTCACCACCATCTACGGTGGTAGCGGGACCAGTGGGGGAACGACGAGTGGGGTCACTCTGCCCGCAGGGCAGGTTTCGATGACCAATAACCTAATTATCCTCGACGGCATTACTGCCTTCGGAAGCACCATCGACGCGAACATTGCACAGACGACCAACCTCGTTGCCACCACCAATCCTGGCGTCAAGAACATCAAGGGGACCGCGGCGGCGGACTTCGACCTCGTTGAAGGGAGTGCGGCGATCGACAAAGGCAGCGCGGTTTCAGGCATGTCGCTCGACTACCTCAATCGCGCAGTGCCCAATGGGGCCACCGATATTGGTGCATTCGAATATGGGGCCACCACCTCGACGACCGCTGGTGGAACACAAGGCTTTGGCGGCACTGCCACGGTAACCGGTGGAGCTTCCACAGCAACCGCTGGAAAGGCTTCAGCGACTTCTGGCGGCGCTGCCGCCGCGACTGGTGGAAAGGCCTCGACTACCACCGCTGGCGGCACTGCAACGTCAACCAGCGGCGGGCTTTCGTCGACCACGACCGGAGGTACTGCGCAAGGCAATGGCGGAAATTCCACGGCACTGACCGTTGGCGGTGCGCAGAACACTTCTGGTGGCAGCACGATCGCATCGTCCACGGGCGGCGCCAACGACACGGTTCAGGTGACGAGCGGCGGTTCGACAGGCACAGCGCCACCATCCACCGATCCAGGCGTCGGAGGCGCCAGCGACGTGTCGGCCGGCGGTGCCACTGCAACCAGCGGAGCGTTCCCCGTCGGCGATGAAAGCGGCTGCGCTTGCCGTGTTGCACATAGCAAAAACTTCCACGCCGCGGGCTTGGGTCTATTCGCACTGGCGCTGCTCGGTCTGCGGCGCAGCCGCCGGACGCACGTCACTAGCCAGCTCCTCGACGGTTCCGCCCAAACCTAAGTTCGCTGTTCGCCGTAGCGCCTCGATTCCACCCAATCGAGGTGCTATTCGCAAACATGAAGGTCGCGCAAGAGTTCCGGAATTGAGCCATCTGCAGATTTGCAACGTGGTAGAGCGACTTGCTTCGCCTCTTCTTGGCGCCCCTCATGCACGAGAACCTGCGCGAGCAGGGTGCGCAGGCTCGTGTCGAGCAATCCGTTGGGAAACATTCGCGCGAGGACGGTCCGTTCGACGAGCGCAGCGCGCAGTTCAATCTCTGCCGCTGCGAAGTTCTCTTCGTCCAGGAGCTTCAACGCGCGAAAAAGATGCACGCGTGGATCACGCGGGTGCCCCATGCCCCATTTTTCGACCTCGGCTTTGGCAGCGGCAGTATTCTTCGGAATGGCCTCGTCCTTCACGAGGAGATCCGCAGCCAAAATACGTTGCACCTCCGATTGTGACCGAAAGTTCGCCGCTACCACGGAGCCACCAACCAAGAACGCTGCGGCACCAGCACCCGCCAGGAGAGTGATCGTGCCACCGCAACGCAGCTGGCGTTGATCCTTCGGCCAGAGGCGAAGAGCAACCCAGCCGGCAGCCAGCCCAGCCAAAGCTCCGCCAAAGTGAGCGGCATAGTCGGTGTGGCTGCCGGAACGCTGCGTTGCCATTGGGATGAGCGACGGGAGGAGAAAACGCAACGACTGCCCTTGGATTGCACTACGTTCGGGACCCGCGGGGAAGCGCATGGCCACGATGAATACTGCCGCCAATACCCCCATGATCGCCCCAGAGGCGCCCACCGAGACGACTCCGACGGGATTGATGGCAAGCCCCATCAAGGATCCACCCAAAGCGCCAACGAAGTAGAGTAGAAGAAGCCAGGCACGACCGAGCAGGGATTCCAGAAGAACCCCCGCAAGTGCCAACGCTAGAGCATTGAAGAGCAAATGCAGCAGGTCTAGGTGCAGCAACGCAGCGGTGAGCAGCCGATACCACTCGCCTTGCTCCAGCACCAATGCGCGGTGCATGCCGCCGATTACTATCAGCGTAGGGATGTCGACCCCCAGAAGTCCGCTCGACTGGCCACCTAGCTTGACCCAATGCTCGACACCGAAGACAACCGTCAGCAGCGCGAGGAGCGCGAACGTTGCAATAGGCGCGCGATGCTCCTGTTGCGCCACGACCTCGCTACGAGCGACCGCCGCGCTCGCAACCGTTGATACGCCCTCGGCGGTCACTGGGTTGACGGTTGACTTCTCGGGCATCTGCGCGTCTTTGTCCAATTCGTCCACGTTCGCCATCTCGTCGTCCGTTGGTCCAGCACCGCCGGGATTCGTCATGGTCGGGAGTTGTAGCAGCCAAGGGACGCTGCGGCGATCTGTCAACGCGCTACCTGGCGCATCAGCGCAAGATTCGGTTCCTGCAGTCCAGTATCGCGGCGACTCTGTGGCACAAATCCTGGCTGCCTCTCTGCCTCGCGCTATCTTGGCATCAAGTTGCTCAGTCACCACCCGCTTTCCATCCAACCAGGCCGTCCCGAGTCTTCCCCGGAGACATTGCGGCAATGAGGATCCGTCCTGGCCCCTGGTCGATGTTAGCAGGCTACTTACTGCTCTCTGCGATACCTGTTCTGGTACGCCTGGTTGGCGAGCATGGCTGGAAAGCCGCGTCTACGACGGCGGTGCGATTTGGACTCGGCACGCTCGCTGTCCTGCTGCTCGTGCTTTTTGCTAGGCAGCGACTTCACACCACGCGCCCACTCGTGCTGCTACTGCGCGGTGCGTTTGGAGGGCTCTCGGTCCTCACCTACTTCTTCGCAGTCCAGCGCACGGGCGCAGGAATGGGTACCCTGCTCAACTACACCCATTCCATTTGGGCGAACCTGCTCGGGCTGATGCTGTTTCGGCAGCATCCGGATCGTCGCTTCTGGCCCATGCTGGCGTTAGCCATGGCAGGGCTTTGGCTCGTCATCGATCCCTCATTCTCGCATCTCGAGGTGGGCAAACTCTATGGCTTGCTCTCGGGCATTCTGGGTGGTGCAGCGATCCTCTGCGTCAAGAGACTACGCCAATCGGATAGCGCGCTCACTATCATGGCGAGCTTCTCCGGTGTTGGCCTTTGCTTTGCCCTACTGCTGCTGCCGCTTGAAGGATTTGGCCCCCCACAGGTTGGTGACAGCGCGGCTTGGGCGATGCTTGTTGGCATCGCCACTCTCTCGTTTGGCGGACAGTTGCTCTTCACTCACGGTTATCGGGAAACCAGCGTCGCCCTCGGAAGTCTCTTGAGCCTGTTGGTGCCAACGCTCGCTACACTGAGCGGGTGGGCACTGCTGAACGAGCCCTTGACGTTGAGATACGGGCTAGGTGCAACGTTGGTGTTGACTGCCTGTGGCGCGTTTGGATGGTTGGAAAAGCACTAGCATTCCCCAGCTATCAGTCTGAGGCTGTTTCAATGCCCTACTCCACCCACACGTCGCGCTCGACCCAGGTCACTCCGTTGCGATTGTCTCGCACGACCGCCCAGAGTCTGACCTCACGACTCGAGGAGACGTTTGCGCGCCACTTGCCGGAAGTATCGTCGCTCCAACCCGAGTTCGGATCGTTGATGATCCTGGCGTCGTGGACGAACGAACCGGCATTAGCGTAGTAGGAGACCCATAGAATCTCGCTCTTCGCGTCGGCTTCGGTCACGTGGGCAACGGCAGCGCGCTCGACTGAGTTGCGCGGCACATCGACTGACAACAGGTGACTGTCACAGTCGTCCTTATCCGTGGCCTTACAACGCGCCACAACCGGGATACAGAACCCCGCCGAGCCGCAGTGGAACCCGTCAAGACAAGGCTCACTATCCGTGCAGATCGGCCCGATTTCGTTACCGGCAAGCTGGACAGAACTGATCTCCGGGTTCTGGTTCTCCAGCGAGTCGTACACGAATAACGGGTAGAACCCATACTCGAAGTCGTCCCGACCGAGTTCTTTCGCAGTTTCTGCGTCAAAGCAGCCGAGAGGGAAGCCCGTCGCGCCGTTCTTGGTACGGCGCAGCACGCCGCCACAATGAGCAAAGAACACGATCTGGACACCGTAGGGATAGGCGACCCCGGCCGCTACCTTACGCGACGTAATGATGTCTTCGGGGATTTGGGCGGTGAAGCGCTCCCCCCAACCAACGAACCCGGCAGGTGCATCCGGGGGTACGCTGCCGCTCGCGAGGTTCTCGTCGGAAAGGCGAGAGACAACCTCTGCCAGGTACGGCATGCAAGCCGCGTAACTGTCTCCGGGCGGATTGCTGCAGCCGCCGATCCAAAGCGTTGAAGTCGTCCGCTTGCTCCCATCGGCGCGCTTGGCCCGCGGCGAGCCGTCATGCGCAAGCATCGTGAGTTCTGCCGCAACGCCGGGTTTGCCAAAGGGGGTCTCCGAGCGCACCGCGAGCACCCGCAACGTATGCACGTCCGATGGGCGGTCGGCTTCCTCGCCACAACCAGGCAACGTAAGCCACGCCGCCAGCAACGCAACTGGGCCAAGAATGGCTTTGGTAGACTCGTTCATTAGAATTCTCCTCGCAGCCCGAGGCTCGGAATGATCGGAAGCCCGGTCTGCCATTCAGGCGTGGTGTAGCGGTAGTTGTACCGAACGCCTTCGGCGTTGGCGCGGTTGTAAACATTCTGAACGTCGAGATAGGCCGAGACTTTGAAATCTTGAAAGGTCCAGGTCTTGTCTACGCGCAGATCGAGTTGATGAAACGCCGGGATCCGGCGGCTGTTTGCCTCGCCTTGGATACATTCATAGCTGCCAGAGCCGGCATTGAGCACGCCGCCGCCGCAGGGGGTGTAGGGGTTGCCACTGACGATGCGGAATTTCCCGCCAGCCCGCCAGCCACGCCCGAGACTGTAGCTGCCAAGTAGCGTGAGATTGTGGGTCTGGTCAAATTCGAAGACGCGCGCGGGCTGGTCAGGATCGGGTTGGCGCACCGATCGAGATAGCGTGTAGGCGAGCCAGCCGAAGAACCTACCACCTGGTTTCCAGCGCACCATCGTTTCGGTGCCGTATACGTAGCCTTCGCCCACATTGGAGAAGCCCCTACTACCGTCAGCGAAATTTGCCGATACAACGAGGTTGTCCAGGTACTTGTGAAAAGCTTCGACCGAAACCTCGACCTGTTCCGTCAGCACCTGCTCGATGCCAACCGAACTATGCACGGAACGGTTCGATTTGATGCTTGCGGTACCGAAGGGCACGATGACCTGCGTGATCTGCGGTGGTTCGAAGAACAGGCCCACGCCACCCTTTATGGTCGTTCGCTGCGGACCGCCGTGCAAGTCGTACCTCGCGTTGAGTCGAGGACTGAGGTCCCAATGCTCGGTAATGCTGAAGTAGTCCATGCGCCCCCCCAGCAGCACCTTGACACGCTTGTTGGGCGTCCATTCCGCCTCGGCAAAAGCTGCTGGTGCCGAAAAGTAGCCTGAACCGTTATACCTGAGCATGGGGCGATCGGAATGACTCCCTTCCATCTCCCCTGGCTCTGGCGGGCTGACCGAAAGCACGTCCGCCGCATAGCGGTACACCACTACGTCGGGGCCCACGCGCACGAGGAAGTTGTCGTTGATTCGGTAGCTGAGATCCCCTCGGAGGATCATCGGTACATAGTCCATCTTCACCGATGACACCGCGCCAAACTGCGACATCTCTCGATCGAGCCCTACCGACGCCGTTACGTTGACGCTAAGGGCATTCGAGAGCTGATTGCGGTACGTGGCCTGTAGTCGTGCCGTACGCAGTTCGCCCTTGAGGCTATTGCCAATACCTGGTTCGCTGCCGATCGCATTCTTCAAAACCATTTCGAGCCGGTCATCGGCACCAAACATGCCAATGCGGAAGACCGACCGCGACGTCGGCTTGGTTTCCGCAAATGCCTGCCAGTCGTAGTACACGGGCGCAGTGCGGAAACCCGCACTATCGCTCATCACCGCACCAATCCAAGCGTCGATATGGCTGCGCCGAGCACCCATGACGAATGACCAGCCCTTGGCCAGAGGAACCGGACCGCGCAGCATGAGGCGTGCGTCAATCAGGTCGATCTGCACGAGACCGTGATATTTCCCGTCGTGGTCCAACTCGCGCGTCTTTACGTCGATGATGCCGCCAGTCACCCGACCGTACTTGGCGCTGAAGTTGCCGGGGTAGAAGTCAATCGCTTCAATCATCTCCGTCGGGACGATGCTAGACAGGCCACCAAAGTGGTAGATCATCGGTACATAGGTGCCGTCGACGAAAGTATTGGTCCCGTAGGGAGACGAACCGCGAACCACAATCATGCCACTAAATGCTGGCGTTCGGCCAACACCAGGCATCGATTCAATCACCTTGAGTGCGTCACCGCTGGTGCCAGGTACCACCGCCAGTTCTTGTCGTTCGATGGTTCGACGCGTAACTTCGCGGTCAGCGCGTTCACCGCGAACCACGACTTCGAGTGCACCGCCAGTGGGGCGCACCCTGAATTTTAGTTCTAGCTGCTCTCCGGCAAGAAGGTTCTCCTCACTATGCAGCGGGCCGTACCCGGGGCTCGTGATCTGAATCATCGCCGCTCCAGCAGGGATACCACTGACTTCCCACGCACCGGCAGCGTCCGTCGTGGTGCGGATGCGGTGACCGTCGGCTAGGCGCACCTCGACTTCCGCCCCAGCACAGGGCACCTCGGACTCGTCGAGTCGAACCAATCCACGCAAGCGCGCCGTGTCGGGTGCGGCTGGTTCAACAGGACGTTCTTCAGTGGGCTCCGCGGGACGCAGAGTGAAACTCATCTTGTAGTGGATCCGTGAACGCACCGACTTCTCTCCGCGCATCGCTGGCGTGAAGATGAGCTTCAGCGCTGCCTGTTGCGCAGCCTCATCCATGCCGAAACCTACGCCCTTTGCTACATTCGCAGCTGTCACTCTACCGGATTCGTCGATATCCAGCTGCAGCACTACATCGCCCGCTCGCTTTTCGGCAAGCGCCAATTCTGGGTAGACTGGGTCGACCTTCTCCAACACTTCGGGTGGGATGGTCGCGAGCGTTGGTGCTGCGGTACTGGTCGTGTTTTCTGTGATAGCCGCTTGCGCAACGACCCTGCGTGGAGCAGTGGAGGAAACCAATGCCACTATGCATCCAACGGTTAATGCACGCATATAGAGCTTGTCCGAGTTGAGATTGGGATACGAGCCGAGTCCGCCCTCTGCGAGCCTCGTGCCAACCGTTTTCGGACGCTCCTATGACGTAAAATCGACGCATTTGACGGACTTCTTCCCCAATCACGCGGACAGGTTGGCCACGAACAACTGTCCGCTCATGTCGGACAGTCGACAACAGATGCTCACTCTAGAACCAACCTGCTAGTCCCACGAATGGACCACCGAGCGGGACCCCGCCAACCCAACGTTGATGCCATCCAACACTGGCCTCAACCGGACCAAAGAAGTAGCCCAACCTGGTGCGAATGCCGGGCGCGAATGCCTGTTCGAGATTACCGATGGCCCCTTCGAGCGCGAAGAGAAAGGGCCGGCCCGGGAATGCTTCGAATCCCCAGGTAACATCGACGCCGTGCAGGCACCCACGGGAGTCACAGAAATGCTGCGGGCCAACCCCTGAATAGAACTGGATCGCGCTCGATTCCGCAAAGCGCACGGACAGGTGCTCGCGTCCCATCAGGGCGATGTCGACCCCTTCTCGGTCGTGTTCGCGAAACAACGACCAGTCGCTGTCGAACTGAATCCGCATGGGCAACTGCACCCGAGCCCGCAGCCCGAAACGCATCATTCCGTCGTTGACACCAAGCCCTGTCTCTGCGCCAAGCTGCCCTGACCAATGCTGTGCCAGCCGCGGCGTCACCTGATCACCACTCTCACTCCGCACAGTGCCGTCCCAGCCGTAGACCAGAGTGGGTGGGCGCAGGATGAATCCCTTGGCGCCTTCGGCATAAGGATAGTCGGCGAATCGAATCGCCTGAGCGGTTCCAATCGGCTGATCTGCTTCGAGCACTTGATGTGGCCCCCACCAAGGTGCTGTCACCCCCAAAACCGTGTAGTAGAGGCCATATCCTAGAAGAATTGCCGCCCCAACCGGATCACCACCATCACCGCTGGAACCGCCCCACGAAACACTTGAGCCGGACGAACTCGACGAACTCGACGAACTCGACGAACTCGACGAATTGGAGCTGGAGGAACTTCCACGCGCGGTACTTCCAGCGCGATCCAATTTGCCGGCGTAGGCCAACTGGGTAGTGCCGAGCAACGCGATGACTAGCAGGCGTCCGGGGTGGCATTTCGGGAGGTGTCGCATCACGCCACCCCCTACAGCAGCCGGCGTGCCAAGCCGCTACGTCACGCCGCTGCGACAAATTCCCGCCCAGAAAGACGTATCTTGCCCGGGTTGGCAGGGACAACCTGTGACCCAGCGGTTACACGAACAGTCTTCGCAGCGCGGCAGCGTGAAATCAATGCACAGACGCTTGAAGCAAGTCCCAACGGGCCCACTGGCCCCCGGTGGTTGCGCGTGCTCGTCAAGCCACCAATCAGGCTACCGCCGCTTGTCGTCCCCAACATCGACGATCGGATCCACCTCGACTCCCTCCGCCGCTCCAACCACGCCAATCAGCGTGTTTGGCTTCTCATCGGCAACAAGAGCGCTGGGCAGAGCAGGTCCTACAGGTACCACGGCGTAACTCGGTAAACTCCCTGCAGCCAGCGCTCCGACGCGATGCGGCAGACTCTGCGCGCTGGAGGCAGCGACACTGCCCCTGGAACCGAGGCCCGTTCGAATCGAGATCACACGCCTTAGCGCATCGAACCAAAACGCAGCACCAAGCGACCCCGCGAGCGCAGTCACGAGCAAACCGAGCGCCTTCATCAACACGGGCCCAAGCCAGAAGGCTGGCTGACTCCAGGTGCCATCGGCCCATTGCGCCCGCGTGGCAAATCGAGAATTCTCCCAACCGAGCGGCAATGTCCCCGTCTCGACCGGGATACTCATCACGCTCGGCCCCTTGTCGGCTGCGCGCCGACCGATCGGAACCTGACCGTCCGCCTCTGCCTGGCCCATGACGGAAAGGCGCAGATGGGTGTCGGAGTAGAGGGCCGAAGCGATCTCGAGCGAATCGACGTTCAACAGCGACGCTAGAACGAGCCCTGTCGTGAAGGCCGCCAGCCTGGCGCGCCGACGAAACCAGCCCGAGCAGCGGTCCATCGAACCGTCGAACCAATGTTCGACTTGGGCGACGAGCTGTTCGTAGCTGGTCGAATCCTTTGCCAATGCGCGCAGCGTGTTGCCGATTTCGCCGGGCAGAGCGTCGAGCTGCTGACGAAATTGCCCCGAACTTACCCCCAACAGATCGAGAGTCACCGTCGCAAAACTGCTAGAAGGCAGGTACGAAGGGAGTCGCTTGGCCTTGAACAGCGACTGGATCAGCCCATGTTGGTAAAACTGCAGCTTGAGCTCCGTACCGAGCATCCGCTCGATCGCGAGCGCCATCAGCTTCCCGCGTTGCGCGCGAAAGGATTCCAAAAACTCGACTGTGGCCGAGCAGGCAAGGCTAAACCAGGCATAGATGAAAACCAGGCCGAGAACGACTTCCAAAACGACGGATCCAAACAAGTGACACCCTCGGCCGCGAAGGCTGCCTGGAGTTTGGCAGAGCCGCAAGTCCAGACGAACCTGGGTCAAAAGCTCCGCCACAAGGCTGGTTCCCTCGGAAACCTTGGAAACGTCCCGCAAGCACGGCCCGACGGCCGCTCGCTTGTTGGATTGAAGCCAACTCGCTACAGTCCGCGCAACCATGACCACCCCCAAAGGCCCACCTACGGATGTTGCATCGGTGCTAACGCGCGTCGCTCGACCGAAACGCGCCGTCGTGACTGCCGGCATGCCCTACGCCAATGGTCCGTTGCATCTTGGGCATCTTGCCGGCGCACATCTGCCCGCCGACATCTATTCGCGCTTCCTCGGCATGGCTATTGGTCGACAGAACGTGCTGTTCGTCTGCGGTACGGACGAACATGGCTCGACAAGCGAGGTGGCAGCACTGGCTGCAGCGGTACCCACGCGCCAATTCGTCGACGAGATCCATGACAAGCAGCAGGTCACGCTCGATCGCTTCTCGATTGGCCTCGATGTGTATTCCGGTACGTCACGCCCCGAATGCTTCCCGTTGCATTGCCAGGTTGCCCAAACTTTCTTGACGAAGCTGCACGAAAATGGACTTCTGACCAAGCGCAGCAGCCGCCAATGGTTCGATCCGAAGATGCAGCGGTTCTTGCCCGATCGCTTCGTCCGGGGACGCTGTCCGAACCCCAAGTGTGGCTACGAAAACGCCTACAGCGACGAATGTGACCAATGCGGCCATCAACATGAGCCCACCGAGCTGATTGCACCCCGTAGCGCCATCAGTGATGCCACGCCTGAGATGCGAGACACCTCCCATTGGTGGCTCGACATGTGGTCGGTCTCGGAATCTCTGCGCATTTGGATCCAAGGCAAGCAGAAGTCTTGGCGCCAATCAGTCTTGGCCGACACGCTGGAGAAGGTCTTGCCATCGTTGCGTTTCTCGAACGAACAAGAAAATGCCTACAAGGAGCACAAGGCCGAACTCCCGAAGCACAAGTTCAAGTACGCCCCGGGCAAGCAGCTCGTGCTGCAATTCGGCAGCAAGCTCGAACTCGAGCAGGGCAAACTCCTATTGGAGCAACGGGGGATCACGTCGGTGTTGGCCGATGAATGGGCGCATCGTTCGATCACTCGCGATATCGCCTGGGGGATCCCACTACCCGATCTCGATCCTGAGCTGCGCGGCAAGACGCTCTACGTCTGGCCAGATTCGCTAATCGCCCCGATCTCGTTCACCCAATTGGCCCTGGTAAGAAAAGGTCAGAATCCCGAGAGCTACAAGGACTACTGGTGTGACCCCGAGGCACGGATTGTGCAGTTTCTCGGCCAGGACAACGTCTTTTTCTACGTCCTGATGCAGGGGGCCATGTGGATCGGAGCCCAAGCGGACACCACGCGGCTGCCCATCAGCGGAGAACTGCAGCTGACAGACATCGTGGGCTCCTGCCATCTGATGGTCAGCGGTGAGAAGATGAGCAAGAGTCGGGGCAACTTCTTCACTGGCGATCAACTGCTCGACGAGAAGGGATACTCGGCCGATCAAATCCGGTACTACCTCGCGTTGCTTGGCCTTTCCGAAAAACCTTCGGATTTCGATTTCGTCAAGTTGGACGAGCGCAACCGATTCCTCGCGGGTCCGATGAATGCGGCCTTCGAACGCCCCATATCTGCGGCCCATTCCAAGTTCGAGGGTGTGGTCCCGAATGGCGAATTGATTGGCCAGGTCGTACCGGACACCATCCGCATCGTGCAGCGCTACATCAAAGCCATGGAGCGTGCGGATTTCCCGAGCCTGCTTTTTGACATCGAAAACTACGCGCGCAGCATCAATAGCCTATTTACCCAGTACAAGCCGCATGACGATCGGCACCCGGAAGAGAGTCGCAGAAACGCGCTCTTCTCCTCATTCTACGTGCTGAAGAACCTAATGATCATGCTTTATCCCTTCGTGCCAGACACGATGGATCGACTGCGTGAGTCGCTGCGTTTACCGCCCGAGGTATTCAACCTCGACGAACTGGGGGTTCCAATACCCGCCGGGCATGCCCTTGGCCAGAAGCTCTCCTACTTCCCGGTGCCGCCCGATCTCGCCGAACGCGCCGAAAAATGATCGAGTATTTATCGGCTTCCTCAATCGACGAGCTCCACTAGCCGACATGGTGGCCACACCTGCGTCCAGCTAAGTGGACGGCACACTGAGCAGTTGGTTTGCCACATGCACCAACTGACGGCTCGCTTGGAATACGGCTCGGGAACGCCTCGGTTGATTGCTGCGTTTTGCTCGTGGCATCAGACAAGGTGCGAGGTGCGCCTCCGTATTGACTGGACAACTGCGCAGCTCAAACAGTAAAAGTGGAAGCGAGGCGAGGCTTTACCACAAGGTAGGACTCTGGTCGCTCGGGCTTAAATCCTAGCAAATCGGGACGTTCTCTGGCACCTGAGTAATACGGTGCCCAACCAAGCGAACCTGTCGACCCCACCGGCACAGGCTCTCGTTCGTTACGAGAAGCATCTGTCCGTAGCCAGCATTGGAAGCATCTGGCTAGGCAGACTGCTCAATGGAAGCGACGCGGGACGCGTCGTCGTGTTGCGTCGCATTTCCAAGCAGTGGCTATCGAGCAAGGATGCTGAGTGGGTCCTGTACGGCGCGGACGCGTATGCCAAGGTGCGCCACCCGTCATTGGTGAAGCTGCTCGGTGTACTTGATCAAGACGACGATTTGATCACCATCAGCGAACACCTCGAAGGCGTAAGGCTGGTCGATCTACAGCGCACGGTGTTCGACGACGGTGTACCTATCCCCGCTACCGTTGCGGTGCGATTGGTATTGGATGCGGCGCGAGCCACCTGGAAGGCACATCGCCTCGCTGCCGACGTTGGGCTCTTCCCCTCCGAACGCCTCTTCATGCCCGAAGGTGTGCATATCACGAGCTACGGTGCCGCCCTGCTCACCGAAGTGGGCGTGCTATCCGCGTTGGCGAAGTGCGTCATTCCGCGCACCGTGCCAGAGGTCCTGGGCCAACTCTCCCCAGAGGAGCTGGGCGCTCGAAACGCGCAGGCGGGCTCTCCCGAGGTGTTCTCTCTCGGCGTCGTTCTCTGGGAGTTGTTGGCAAATCGCTGGCTCTTCAGTCGTGATAGCGATAGTCAAACGCACCAGGAGTTGCTCCTCGCGCAGATCCCGAGCCTCGACCAGATCGAACGGTTCGGTATGCCCGTCCCCGATGCCATCGTCAGCCTGATACGAAAAGCAACCGAGCGCGCTCCGACACAGCGTTTCTCCTCAGTCAACGACCTGGTACTGGCATTGGAGCAACTCCCCGCTCACTTCGTTGCCACCGAACAACAAGTGTCCGAGGTGTTGCACCAGCGCGCAGCCGCGCTGCTCAAGGAATCCAGGGGCGACGAATCGGAGCGGGCGCTGAGCGGAACCTTCGCCGAGGTTCGCTCCTCTCAGCCATCCATCGCACCTTCAAGTATCTCAAGTCACGATTGGGATCGCCCCACCTTCGCGCAGAGCAGTCTCGTCAGTCGGCCGCCCTTCGACTGCAGCGTGACTCCCTTCACTACAACGCAATCCCCGCCATCGTCGGCACCCCCATCGCTCGTTTCGACCCGTGCGCCACGTAGACGGCGCATTGGCTTCTTGTCCATGAGTCTGACGATGCTTGCAGTAGGAGCCTTCGTGCTCACGTTCCGTGGCTACTCACCCCAACCACGACAGGCTTCGACGTTGGCACCGGCGCCAGCTGCTCGCGTAGCACCCGGACCCGCCCTGGCGCTCCCAACGGTCCCCAGAACCGCTTTCTCGCCTGACCAGAAGCCTGCAACGGGGACACCGCCCCTGGAACAAGCACCCCTGGAAGCCCCCCCACCGAGTGCTTCAGCGCCGCCGCCATCGGCGGGTCCCGCCGATACGAGTGACTCGGACGCCTTGGTCCCCGCCACAGCGACGAAGCGCAAGAATGCCACCAAGCGCCCTTCCGTTCAACGACGTCAAAGAGCCGGTCGAGCTGCGCAGCCCAACCAAGAAGGATCGCTGGTCGGCACGAGCATCGATCCCCAATGGGGGATCTGAGGACTGCGGCGCTCTATTTCGGTGTTTCCGCCGTGTAGTTCAGGAAATTACCGCTCATCATCAGCATGCTCAGCATCGTCCATGACTCATCGTAGTACTGGCCGCCGGCCCACATATTGTTCTGCCGCAAGAGCCCCCAAACGTCATTGATGAAGGTTTGATAACTGCTGCTATGCATCGCGCCGACGCCGGCTGGGCCGATGAACGCCGCGGAACGCCCCTGGTAGCCGCGCGTGGATCCAAACTCGGGCTTCGCGGTGCCGTTTAGCTGGTAACCGTCAACGATATTGGCAGCGCCGAGCCCAGCAAAGAACTGGCTCGTCTTGCCCACGTAGCTCTTGGCCAAACCGTCATTGAACAGGCAGGCATCCATGCCAATCCGAAACGGGGTGCGGCAGGAGTCGTAGTTATACCAATCCTTCTGGCTCTCCGCTACGCCACCGGTCGTGGTCGAGAACGCGCGAACGAGACCATTGTTCAGATTGCCGTACGCCGACGTCAGATTCGTACTGATCGTGTCGTAGACGCACTTGACCACACCACTTGTCCAAGCTGCATTGCCGCTGACTTGCGCAAACACACGGTAATAGGCCGGGGCAAAATACGAGATATTGAGGTTGTTCCAATCCCCCCAGCGGTTGCCGTTTTTCGGCAGCTTGCCGTCGAGGATTTCGTAGTTCCAAATGTCGCTCAGAAGATCCTTGGCGGTTTGCAGGTAGGTCTTCGACAAGGTCCCCTGTCCGCCCCATTGTTTGTCCGCCATGATAAGCGCCCAAGCCATATCCTCGTCGGCGTCTGTGGCGGCACCGTAGAAGTCGTTGCCCTCCTTGAGCGAACCGCTACTTAGAACATACCAGTTCATGAGCATCGTCTGCACTTCACTGAGCCCGACGAGCGCCTTCGTTGGATACTTCAGGGCATACTTCCAAAGACCGTCAAACGTGGTCTGGTCGTTCATGTACACCGAGATCATCATGCCGTAGGCAATCCCCTCGGAAACCGTAGAATCAGGGTCGAGCCCGGGTTCCGCGGGCCGCTTGACACGTAGAGCGCCGGCATTGTCCGAGACGACGAGATCGGCCTTCCACTTTGCGTAGACCGACTGCACGTCTTCGTTCTTGAAGTCAGTCGGATAGGTACAGTTGGCACTGAAGCGATTCTGCGGGAATGGGAATTTCGCCGTCGCGGTTGCTGCCATCGGTCCGCGCCAGGTGCCACCCGTAGCAACGGTACCGCCGGTGGCTGTGCCGCCCAACCCACCGACTGCAACGCTGCCACCGACTGCAACGCTGCCACCGACTGCAACGCTGCCACCGACTGCAACGCTACCACCAGCACCGCCGGCACCACCGCGCGTCGTATTTCCTCCCGTGCTAGTTGACGTCGAGCCGCTGCTAATTGACGTCGAGCCGCCACTATTTGTTGCTCCACCTGCAGCGACAGCGCCACCTTTACCACCAATGGAGGTCGTCACGGTCGCATCGCCGCCGCTGCTACTGCCGCCCAAATTCTGCACGCCGCTGCCGCCGACATTCGTGCCAGTCGGAGTCGTATTCGCGGTCGTTGTACCTCCAACCGCGATGGGCGGAGCCTCCCCTGCCGAATTATGGCTGTTGCATCCCCCCACCGTTGACGCGATACCCAAAACATACCAGCAGACACCGAACGACAGTCTTTGCATAGAGATCCTCGAGAACGCGCTCCGATAGGTTTTCTAGGGGTAGCATTTGCGCCTTGCCCAGGCGACGTCACCATCAACCGTCGCCTAGAAAGTTCGTCGGTGGCTAAAACCACTGCTCCCCGAGCAGCGCACCGAACGCGCTGAGCCGCAAGCGGGACAACTCCGTATCAGTGGACCTGGCGAGCTGCTGCACCCAATACTCAAAGGCGCGAAACATGCGGCGCCATCTCGCGCTCCAACGGCCAGGCCTGGTTTGCTCTATGCGGCGTGCAAACGGTACCAGACGCTCGCCAGCAAACTTTTGCGGCAATCGAAATCCTCCCGCCCACCGAGGCCGAAAGCCGCCCAACTTGCGGCCGTTGTTTCCCACGCCAAGCTTGAGCTAACTTGACGACAATGGCTCGGCCGCTCGCGGCAATTCCAACGTCACCATGGCCCCCCCGTGCTCGGCGTTCGCGAGCATTACCCGCCCCCCATGCGCTCGCACGATGCGGTCAACTAGGGAAAGCCCAAGTCCGAGACCACCGTCTTTGGCCCCACCGACAAAGGGCTCAAGAGCTCGCGGCAGAAGCGCAGCATCAAACCCAGGACCGTTGTCCCGAATCTCGAACTTGACCCTGTTGGCATCGAGCCGCACGACGAACGCCGCGAGGCCCCTACCGTGCCGTTGCGCGTTGTCGAGCAAATTGAGCAATGCGCGACTGAGCAAGCTAACGTCAACGTTGACCCTGGCGCCCTGCGCTTCGTCAATCAGCACGTCCCGAGAACCCGACGCACGTTCGAGGGCCATCTTGGCGACTTCGATCGCCAAGAGTGAGCGCCGCTCCAAATTCTGAAATTCGAGCCGCGATTGGGCGAGCAGCTGCCCCACCAGGGAATCCATTTCCTTTAGTTCGAGATCCATCGAATCGAGCCGCGACGAATCACCCTGACCTTCTCTTTCCAGTTCCACTAGCATCCGCAGACGCGCCAAAGGCGAACGGATCTCGTGTGATACTGTCGCCAACAGCTCGCGCTGCCCGGCGATTTGCCGCTCGATCTTCTCCGCCATCGAATTGACGGCCTGTGCTACGGTACCGAGTTCACCGCGGTGGTCGTGCCGACAAAGTTGAATTCTCGCATCCAAGTGACCTTCACCGATATCTCGAACGACCTTCACTAGATCATCAAGCGGACGCACGAGGCGCCGAGCAATTAGGCCCGACATCGCCCAGAGCGCCAACACGAGGCTGCCCAGCCCAAGCACCAAGCTCCTCGGCCATCCATGCGGCATGACGCAGGCTTCCACACGTCCGAGCACGTGACTCCCATCTCGCACGTCAAGCCGATGGACAGCGCGCTCACAGCTGCCGTTCGCGCCATAGAGGACGCTACCCGTACCGTCGCGCAACGTCAGTCGCACGTTGAAGTATGCCTCGATGGAACGGGCTAGATCCTCCCGACGCAGTGGCTCGTCCCACACGACCCGAAATCGGTCATTGGCAAATGCCTCGAACACAGGCAGCTGCGTGGCGGAACCAGTGGCCGAGTGAACAACCAATCCAGCAACTACGACTGCCAGAACCATGGTGGCACCCATTGCGAAGAAGATGCCATGCCGAAGGTGACGCCCGCTGTGCTGGCCTGTCCGGAGGCCACATTTCCCCGCCTTCATCCTTCCTCCTTCGACAGCAAGTAGCCAACGCCGCGTATGGTGCGGATCAAACGCGGCGGATCGTCCTCTAACTTTTTGCGAAGTCGCGACACATGAACGTCTACGGTGCGCTCTCCAACGCTGGTATCCCCACGCCCAGCCAATTCGAACAGTCTGCCGCGCGGCACCACACGTCCAGCTCGTCGCATCAACACGACGAGTAAGTCGAATTCTAGGGCGGTCACTTCGACCGGGTTGTCGTTCACGTGGACGGAGCGGGCCTCGACGTCGACCTGAATCCTTCCGATCCGTAACTTCTCACCCTCGGGCTGCGGCGAGCTCCGACGCAATACGGCCCGAAGCCGAGCCAAGAGCTCACGCGGACCGAAAGGCTTTGGCAGGTAATCGTCCGCGCCGAGTTCGAGCCCGACCACACGATCCGTCTCGTCGCCGCGCGCGGTCAGCATTAGAACTGGGATCCGACTCGTTTGACGGATCCGGCGCAAGGTCTCAAGCCCGTCCATGCCCGGCATCATGACGTCCAGCAACACCGCGTCGAACAGCTCGGAGCCTAGGTGCCGCAGCGCCGCCGCACCATCGGGGGCATGAAGCGCAACAACGCTGTGTGCCCCCAAATAGTCGCGCAACAGCTCGAATAGGCGATGATCGTCGTCAACGATGAGGACCCGATGAGCCATGAGTGCCGGGCAATCTAGCGCAACGCCGTCACTTTTGCACTTGTCCGGCCGCCTTGACGCAAACTTCGGCGACGTGACGCTCGAAGTCTGCTCGATGGCAGCCCCCGTAGAAATGGTGATGCACGCCGCCGATGCCGATAATCAGACCAAGAACGATGAGACCTAATCCACAATGTCGATGATAGCAACACATGACTGAATTCCTCCCTCAGCTAGCAATGACATGAAGCCGCGTGGCAATGGTGGTGTTGACCAGCTCGACGAAGCCAATCTGCCAGCTGCTTGCGCTGCCACGGCTCGAGTGTCTCATGAATCCGCGAAACGACGTCCCTGAGCGCCTGCGTGCCCTCGCCCATTACCTCGAACAATCGTGCTTCAAGTGCCTCCAACCGCTGGCCGTCGACTTCTGGTGCGGCCACGACATCGGCAAGTTCGCTGTGTAGCGTGCCCGCGCGTTGCCTCACGTTCGACAGCCGAACCCACGTATCGTCAAAGAGCGCCGTCAATCGCTGCTTCTGCTCGTCAGTCGCTCTGAGGCGCCTGAACGCACAAGCGAGCATCAGCGATCGGCCTCCATAGCGGTGATGACGCACGGCAGCGACCGTACCCAAAATGACCAGGCCTGCGCCCAGCACTATTGCAAACATCTCGTTTCTCCTTCGAGTTGCGACGGCTTGCCACTCTGGCAATTGCTGCGCGACTCACCAGGAACTTAGAACGCTCGTGTTAAGCTTGGACGCCGGGAACTGTGAAGATATGTGAAGTTGCGCCCCGATGCACCCATTTCGCTGGCTGCCCCGGACTCTACTGCATCAATTGCGCAATGGCCTGGTCGGCGAGGCACGGCCCCCACGTGGCATCTTTCCCACAAAGCCTACTTCCCTCGTAGCAGGTTTCGTAGTTGTCCACCTTCACCTTAACCTTGCCGCAGTCGATGACCTCCCCCAAGGTCGAGCATTTGCAACCCTCGTTGGGCACGGAGCAACGGTCTACGGGCGCCGCTGTCTCTGTCGGCGTCGCCTCGAACTGATAGGTCGTTGGGTGGCCATCCTCGGCGCCCGCGCAGCCAACGGGCAAGCCAAGCAGCAACAGGGCAATTCCCCCGCACCACTTCGCCCCCGGTGAATGATTGGACTGCTTCATGGCATTCGACCTTTCAAACTTGATCGGTATCTTGGGTCTCGACGAGTGGACGGCTGACGATCGGTGCGAACGAACCAAAGATAAACGTAAGGCATTTTCACGCAGGATTCAACGCCGAACGCTACCGAACACTCTAATTGCACTATCCACGCTTCGCAGAACGCGACACACAGCATACAGAATCATGCGCGGACGTCCGCGACGAGACGCCGCATGTGTGCGGTGTGCGATAGCGCAAACTCGAGCGGAGCGTTGACGTTCGCGCGCCAGCTTGTGAACATGAGACAAGCTGAAACTGGCTCGATCAGCGCTCAATTTCGTCGCAGCGTAGTGTCGTACCGCGTCGCTGTCGTGACGGCGACGAACCAACCAGAACGTCGGACGGACAACTACAGCGGGCGGCCATCGCGATTTCGTCCGTGCCTGTCGGTGCAGTCCACTGAGCCAACCTGGGCGGTCCGGCGACAGGCACCCACATGCGCCGGCAGCTCACATTGGACCGTCTCGGGCACCGGTAGTTCGGCGCCCGCTCCTCGTGCTACTTGCCCGTTCGAATACTCGCGTACCCCGCCGAACGCGGGCCCCCCTTTGCGGCGCTAGGCCTGTCGCTCGCGAATGTCCCGAACCAGCGCCTCTGGAAGCCGGCCATCGCGGGAGAAAGCTCGCATGTGCGCGATAGGTTCGGTTGCCCAATCGATGAGCGGACGCCCACCGATGGTACCCTGCCGTATCCGTGGTGCGTAGGCGGCAAGTGCTGCTGTTTCACTATCAATACGCTGCAATAGCGCCATCAATGCGTCGAGGCTGTTCATCTTCATGTACGGACAAGTCGCGCACCCGCCCTCAACGGAACAACCCTCGCCCCCTGCGGCTCCAGGTACAATTGGCATTGCGCTTTCACCTGTCGTGGCAATCGCCTCGTCAGCCACCGGGAACACAATTTCAACCTCCACCGCCGGGCGGCTGCTCGCGCGAAGAATCGTCTGCACCTTGCGCACGAGTGAAGTGACCATCCCCACCTCCGTCCCGAGCACCACCTGCAG
Organism: uncultured Polyangiaceae bacterium; assembly: GCA_964454965.1. GTDB lineage: Bacteria > Myxococcota_A > Polyangia > Polyangiales > Polyangiaceae > FEN-1139. Next base: position 264,257 of record CAYVXY010000011.1, read on the forward strand.
TCGAGCATTCCCTTCCCGCTCCGTCGCAGCTTCAACGGCTCGCCCGACAAATCCGAGGATATCCGACGTCGAGCCAACGACACCGCGCCCCTTTCGTTGAGCGTCAAGTCCAAGACGAAACATGGCCCCCGGCACTTCTAGGTGGGCCGCGAGAAGCGCCTCTGCGTAGTCGGCTGCCACACGCCGAGCTACTTCATCGCCGAATAGGTGATGCACGATGCAGTTGCCGCGCGGAAAATGCTCGAAGCCGGACAACACTCGGGCAATCGTTGCTCGGTCGTGCTGCGAATGAAGGCGCCGGATAGCAGCATCGTCGAGCTCACCCATCGATTGGAACAACACGCGCAAGTTCTGTCCCATGTAGGTATCTGGTCCGAACCAGAGCCGGACTTCAGGCACCTGCGCGAACGCGGCCAGCACCGTGGCAACGACGTTCGATGAAGTACAGGTCAGCGTTGGAAGGATGGAGTGCGCATGCGCCTTCGTGTAGAGGCTGGTATTGATGTAGATCACGTGCAGGCCGTGCTTCTGCCTGGTCGCTTGTCTAAGCCACTGGAGATACTCGGCCGCTTCCGCTGCTTCGGCGAGCGAGCATCCAATGGGCTCCTTCGAGACGCGATACACCGGAATGTGACCGAAACCTGCGCCATCGAGCACCGCGCGGACATTTTCGGCCATGAAGTCCACGCCCAGCACGACAATCCGCTTGGCGCCAGCTTTCACCATGTCGACAGCACGGTCGGCCATGACGAGTGAATCCGAGATATGGACATGCTTGTACCCGCTCGCTGCCAGCACTCCCTGAAGTTCGGGATCCATGTAGAAATGGGCAACGATCCCCGCTTCTTGCCGTTCGGCCACCTCGCGCAGTAGTGCGACACTAGAAGGGTCGGGCTCGAGAAACGCGACCTGGGCCTGCGCAAAGGCACCTCGGGCTTCAAGGCTTTCACGGGATATGACCAAAGACGGAAATGGGCGTCGTCGGGACATGACTTGTATCGATTGGGGTACTAGCGCGGCGGGGGGCGGATCGATGACAACACTGATCGACTGCGCCCGTACGCAAAATAGACAACGAGACCGATGCACAGCCAGACCAAGAGTCGGATCCAGGTATCCGACGGCAACATGGCCATCATGCCCATACAAGTAAGCATGCCAAGAATGGGAACGACGGGGACGAACGGAGCGCGAAAGGGGCGTAAGATGTTGGGTGACTTGATCCGAAGCATCCACACCCCGCCACAGACGATTACGAAGGCAAACAGGGTCCCAATGCTCACTAGCTCGCCAAGCAGCGCTATCGGAAATAGACCTGCCAGAACCGAGCAGAGGATCCCCGTCAGGATCGTGGTGACGTAGGGGGTACGGAATCGCGAGTGTACTTTGCCGAATACCGGAGGCAACAAGCCATCTCGAGCCATCGAGAAGAAGATCCTTGGTTGCCCCATCAACAGCACGAGCACCACGGAAGCCAACCCCGCAATGGCCGCAATGTTGACGAGGTAGCCCAACCAAGCAAGTGCCGGCCCGGCCTTCGATATCGCGACGAAGACCGGATGCGGCACGTTCAGCTCGCTGTAGTGCGCCATCCCAGTCATCACGAGTGCCATCAGGACGTAGAGCACAGTGCAGACAGCCAAGCTCGCGAGAATGCCGATCGGCATGTCGCGCTGTGGATTCTTCGCTTCTTGTGCCGCCGTCGAGACCGCGTCGAACCCGATGTAGGCAAAGAAGACGACACCTGCCCCACGCACGACCCCTAACCAGCCAAATTGCCCCACTTCACCAGCCTGCGGCGGGACGAAGGGATGCCAGTTTTCGGGCTTTACAAAAGCAAAGCCGAAGCCGATCACCAGGCAGACAATCGCTACTTTGAGGACGACTATCCAATTGTTGAACTTGGCTGACTCGTGGATCCCAATAACCAATAGCACCGACATGAGTGCGACGATGAGCACGGCGGGGACATTGAGAATCCCCCCCGGGTTCACGACCAAGGTGTGCGTCCCCTCTACGGAGAGCGGGGCTTGGGTCAAGGAGGCCGGCAAATGGAGCCCGAGCTCGTCGAGAAACGCCACGAGATACCCAGACCAGCCGACAGCTACGGTTGCCGCCCCAAACAGATACTCCAGGATCAGATCCCAGCCGATGATCCAAGCGACAAACTCCCCAAGGGTAGCGTACGCGTAGGTATACGCACTGCCGGCCACCGGAATCATCGCAGCGAGTTCCGCATAGCAAAGCCCAGCAAACAGGCAACCTAACCCCGCGAGAACAAAGCTCAAGACAATTGACGGCCCGGCGTACTTGGCCGCGGCAGTACCGGTGAGGACAAAGATTCCTGCCCCGATGATTCCCCCAATCCCCAGCATCGTCAGATTGGTGGCAGAGAGGACGCGCTTCAACGTTCCGTGTCCCTCGGCACTCGCCTCCTCGGTGAGCGACTGAAGGCTTTTCTTGGACCAGATCCCCATGATTGTCTCCGCGAATCGACTGGGAATAGGCTCCCTTGAGCGTCGCGTCGTACCACATTCGCCGGGAAACCTTCGAGCTCGAATCGAGCTGTCGAAACGGCGGCAATCAGCTCCATCTAACTGCCTGCAGATTTCCCTGCGGATTGCCGGGCCGGCCAAGAGTTCCACCTCGACTCCTCGCCAAGATCCGTTCAGCCTTGTCGCGATTCACCGGTAAGGGCTCGCTCCCTCACCGCTGTCCTGCGTCGCGTTATGGCCACGAACGGGCAAGAAGAGCAAACCAACGTTGTTTCCGCAGGGCGTCGCACTGTGTCGATGCGCACGCTCGAGCCTGCAATCTATTTGCTCTACGTCGCTGTCTGCACGCTGATTTCGGCCAAGAGTTTCTTCTTAGCTAGGGAACTTCACCTTCAATGGTCCGAGGCCGCGAGAACCGCGCTCGATGCGTCCGCACCAGCGCGTCGTCTAGCCTCGGTGTGGTGGTCAGCACCGCTCGATGACACCTTCATCCACTTCGACTTCGCGCGTTCCTTTGCTCGGCTGCACCCATTCGAATGGACCCAAGGCGGCGGCTACTCGAGTGGCGCTACGAGTTGGCTGTATCCGATGTTGCTCGCCAGCGGCGTGGCGTTGGGTTGCGACGGCCAACGGCTCGGCATTGTTGCTGACGTACTGGCTTGTGTGTCCATTTTTGCCTTCTTCTGGGGCGCGCGCAGCCTGTTCAGGGAGCTACCCCGATGGGCAGCCTATCTTTTGCCCCCATTCATTCTTACGAGTGGAGTCCTCGGTTGGTCGCTCTGGAGCGGCATGGAGCTTGCGTTGTTCTTTGGCGTGTGGTCAGCGCTCACCTACTTCTATGTCGAGTACGGGAGCGCGAAGAATGCCACGGAATTGACTCACACGCGCAGAGGCATGGCCTATTCTGGGTTGTTTCTCGTCATGACGCGCCCCGAAGCACTGCTTTGCATCGGATTCGTCGCGCTGTTCACCGCTCTACGTTCTGCTGACAACCATCTGCGCAGGTTTGGCCAAATCTTGGCACCCGCTGTCGCGTTCACGGTCGTCCGAGCCCTCATCAACCTCGTGCTCACTGGCAGCTACGCCGATGCGGGTGCCATCGTAAAGCTACATACTCTGCGGCCCTTTCTCGAACCACGAGAGATGGCGCTGAAGTGGCTCGACAACATTGGTTTCCAATTCGGTCGCATTACCACCTATCACACGACGGACGATGCCCTCTGGGGCTGGCAGTTGTGGCTGCTCGTTGTCCTCGCTCTGCTGCCAAAGCGAACGCGCAGCCATGTCACTCTCCTCGTACTGCAGGCTTTGTGCTGGATCTTGCTCGTGGCGCAAAATGAGTACGTTCGCTATCAAAACGATCGGTATACGATGCCAGCCGTCCTGTGGCTGCTCGTGGCCGTGGCGTTGGGCCTGGGTGGCGCGCTTGCCCGAACGGGACAGGTTATCGGGCGCACTCGTTGGGGCATTCACGTCGCCCAAGCGGTGCTCGCGACGCTTGTCTCCGTGTCCTTTGTGGCACATCAATTCCCGAGGCTCAATCAGCAGCGCTGGCTGTTCGGGCGAGCCAGTCGAAACATTGCGGAACAGCAGGTGCGCGTGGGTCAACTGCTCCAGGCAGGGCAATTCGGACCGGCACGACGTGTCCTCGTGGGCGACGCTGGCGCCATTCCCTACTTCTCAAAACTGGCGGGTGTCGATGCCATCGGGCTCGGCGGCACGCACGGGTTACCGTTCGCCAAGGCGGTGAATCTTGGCGTGGGAGCCACTGTTGAGCTTATCGAGAGAATGCCACCCGATGAGCGCCCCGATCGATTTGCGCTCTATCCGTCTTGGTGGGACCTTCTGCCTGTCTGGTTTGGTCGACCCTTGGAAGAAGTCCGCATCAAGGGCAATGTCATCTGTGGGGCGGCAAACAAGGTCGTGTACGAAGCCGACTGGCACGCACTGGACAACAATCCTCGTCCTTGGTCGATTGACAAGAACGCGCAAATTCTGGATGTTATCGATTTCGCCGACGTGGTGAGCGAAAGCGAACACGGCTACGAAATCACGTCGAAGCATTCCGGGTATGTCGTGATGAAGATCCTTCCACATCCAGTGGAGCCCAATCGAGATCTGTTCGATGCTGGTCGCCTGGTCTTCGCCGATGCCAAGGCTCGCTTCTTCTTGCGCGGCTTTCGTCCGGGCCAGCCAGCCCGCCTTGTATTCCGAGCTGCGCCAAACTATCGAATGGCTTTTCACGTCTCGATCGACGGGCGCGACGCCGGGCGCATCGAATTTGAGGGTGGTAGCGGCTGGCAGGAAGCTAGTCTGAACCTTAATCCAAAGCGCTTGCGTGCAACGGTATCGGTCGAAATCGTCGCGGAAACCGCGGAGCATATCCTCTACCACCTCTGGGCTACGTCACCGTAACTGGGCCTAGAGCGGCGGTTGCAACGCACCACACAGACGACTGTCACTCCAAGTGCGCCAAGGGAAGAACGCCGCTCCACCAGCGCCACACTGCGTGAACCTTGTTGCGTCAACACGCATTGCCGATCCGGCTCGCTCAGACGGGCGGCAATTCAGAAGCGCGACCGGCGTTTCGTTCCCCAGCGACAACAGAGCCATTGGCTGGGGACTCGAAGTTGATCTCGCGTTCGACAATATATAGCGGTCGACGTTTGATCTCTTCGTAGATCCGCCCAACGTATTCGCCAAGCACCCCCGTCATCAGAAGCTGAGCCGAAGAGCCGAGCGCGACGGCAAACATGATGGTGGTCCAGCCCGGTACCGTTCCCGTACCGAAAAGCTTAGCAACCACCGCCCAGATTCCAATGCCAACCGCGGCCACACCAGCCAATACGCCAAGCCACGTTGCAGCCCGCAGCGGCAAGATCGAAAACGAGGTGATCCCGTCAATGGCAAACTGCAGCATCTTGCGGATCGGATACTTCGTCTCGCCAGCAAATCGCGCTTCGCGCTCGTAGTACACGGCGGTCTGCCGAAAACCAACCCACGCCACCATGCCTCGCACGAAGCGATGCCGCTCCCGCAGGGCCCGTAGCGTCAAGACCACGGAGCGACTCATCAAGCGAAAATCTCCTGCGTCGAGCGGGATCTGCACCCCGGTCACTGCACGCAATATGCGGTAGAACAGCGCGGCGGTCGCCAACTTGAACCAAGTCTCGCCTTTGCGCTTGTTCCGGACTGCATACACGACATCAAAACCAGCTCGATATCGCTCAAGCATCTCGGCAACGAGCTCAGGGGGATCTTGGAGATCTGCGTCCATGACGACGACAGCTTCGCCCTCCGCTCGATCCACTCCCGCCGTGATGGCAAGTTGGTGGCCGAAGTTTCGCGAGAAGGCAATGACGCGATAGCGTGGTTCGCGTGCGGCCATCTCGATCATCATCGCGCGCGAGTTGTCTTTCGAGCCGTCCTCAACGAACACGACCTCCCACATCTCGCCGATGCTGGGCAAAGCCGCCAAGAATTCACGCAGGCGGCGATCGAGCTCGGGCAGCGTGTCCTGTTCGTTGTAGACCGGTATGACCAGGGACAGCTTGGGACGAGTCATCGCGCTCACGTATATACAACGTGACGCGACGCGCGCCGCCCGGAGTTGGCTTCGGCTACAGGGCTGGGCGCCAAAGCGCCCCAAGCTGGTAGACACAAGGAATCAGTGCGAAAATCCACGCAACCACGGCCGCGTTCGCATGGTGTCTAGTCGATGTCTGCGCGCGCAGGCGCGCCAAAGTCGTGACGCTGGCCGCAAAGCCCAAAACGATGAAATGTGCGATCCCACCCGCCGTCACGGGCAATCCAGGCGCGCGACCGGCGGAAACGATGGCAAATACGACACCTGGCATGACCCAGAGCAGCCAGTTTCGCCCGACGATAGGGAGAAAAGCGAACGGAACGAACATCACCAGCCAGAACAAGAGGCCCTGCAGATCGAGCCAGCGCGCTAGGACGTACCCTGGATTGGTCAGCGCAACCCGCAACGTTTCGACCAGGCCGACGGCATGCGAACCCCAGAGTCCCCTGAATGTATCGTGATAGGGGTCGAGGTCCAGGTGAGGTAAAAAGAGGCCCGCCATGAGCAAAAAGTAGACGCTCGCTCCGATCGTCATCCAACGGCCTAGAGTCCTAGTTGCCGCAAAGCCCGTAGAGTAGATGCCGAAACAACAGAACCACAATGCCGCCTGCTCATGAACTCCCACAGTCAGTAGGGTCATAACCAGAGCCGATTCGAATTTGCGTCGCTCCCACAGAAGAATCGAAAAGAAGAATAACCCCGCCGCGATGCCCAGAGGGACGACTTCCGCCCGTCCGATGGTCCGCAATGCCGGCATGGACAAGTAGCAAAATGCTACAACGAGAGCTACTTTGCCCCCCAAGTGACTCTTGGTCCAGGCGTACAACGGGAAAGCCGCGCTCGCGACGCACGACACCCAGAAGAAGATATGCGCATGTCCCGGTGGACGCAGAAACGTCAGCGCTGCCACCGGGATTGCTAGCCAACCGCCGTGGCCCAGTATGAAAAACCCTTGGCGCAATGAATGTACGCTCAGCGGTGGGTCACCGTAGAATCTGGGAACGGCCGTTGGATCCAGCCACACGCCCCGAAGAACCACGTAAAATACGCCGACGCCAATCAGCAGCAGTGGGAGCACTACTTTGAGTTTCGCTGGCGTGGCCATCTCCACATAGTAGGCAATACGCGCGAAGTCGGACGGCACCGACGGATCTCGCCTGTGATGCGCCGATTTTTGGGTGAGACGGATTGACCACCAAGCGACCAGCGAAATGAATCCGGTCGCCAATAGAAACATGAGCGTGCGTGTCCGCCAGAGTGTGGGGTGCAGCAGCACGGGAAGCAGACCCAGCGCAATAGTCCAACAGCCGCGCCGAGCCAGACACTCGAGGGCCGAGAGTCGATGCCCGATGCGCGGACGTAGCGCAGCCCCAACCAATACCAACGCTACCCAGACCAGCGCAGGCAGGACCAGCCAACTCAATACGTTCCCACGATCAGCCGTCGACATCTTGTTGGTAGCGACGAAATCGGGAAGCCGATTCCAGTGGCGAAGCGTGTTGGCCGCGAATCCGACCGACGCACCTTGCGCGGCGAGCAACGCCCCGGCTCGAACCAGCCGGGTCAACGCAGACACGTTGGTGTCGAGGCTACTGTCGGCCATGTCGGTACCCGCCCATACGAGAGATGAATTGCGCGTTCTTGTCGATGGAGTGGCCACGTTTTGCCAGCACGAATTCCCCACTCTCGGCGACAATGCCAAAGGTATCCTTCTGGAGCACCTCCAGTACGTGCTCGCGTTCGTACGGCGGTGCAGGCATTCGGAATAGGATGTAGTCAGCGTCGAAGACGGCGATCCGCAACGTGTATGCGTCCGGTCGATTCGACAACTGAGGCACGATGTTCTCGCTCGCTACCACCTTTGCCATCGGGGGCACCTTTCGTACCAGGACGGCCAAGTCTGCTCGGCGCTTGTAGTCGGACGCGTCGGAGCCGAAGTGGTACCTACCAAACCCGCCCATCGTGATCTCGTGCTGAAAAAGGGCGCCATATTGATAGCTCGTAGTGAGCGTCGCTAAAATCAACGCACCGATCCAGGATGCCCTCCACGCCGTCGTCCGCGACCCGTCCCGTACTCGCTGATCCATCCAACGCAAATTGAGCAAGCTTACCGGGAAGAGCTGCGCACTCCAGTACGCCGTGTACTGGAATGAAATCATCAACAGTGGCGGATACTCCGTCGACAGCAGCGTAAACAGAAACCCAGGCAACGCAGCCCAAAGCCCAATCGGTCGCCGAAATGGCAGGAATGCTAGCGGCAGGGCAATCTGCAGGAAGTAGATCAGCTTCTGGCGCTCCATCAACGTCGACAACGTATAGAGCGGATTGCTCAGAATCGTCTTGACGACGCCACTGAACCCACCATCACCATCTGGAATCAGCAGGCGATACTGATGCACGAAGGCGTCGCTACCACCCATGGCCTTGTGCATCACCACGCCCTTCATGGCGAGGAAGTAGCCCGCACCAACCAACAGTAGAAAGAGTCCATCTTTCGGGCGGCGGCCCGCCAACAGCAGCATACCACCAAGGAACCCCATGCTAACAGCAACGTCTTCGCGCACGCTCAAGGTCAGGACGATGAATATGGTTGCCCATACCCATCGTCGCGACTCGATGAAGTACACGACGAACCACATGAAAAATGGACCCAGTGGTAGGTAATGGAAGTCGTAGAGGTTCGAGCCGTGCAGACCCGGATAGAGCAGATAGCAGACGGCTACCAACGCCGATTGCCACGGTCCGGTGTAACGACGCCCGAGCAGGTATAGGGGAATGGCTGCGCCCCCAAGCAACATGGCCTGGATCATCAGCAGCGTCTCGGCATTCTGTCGAATGGCGTAGAGCGGAGCCAGCACGAAGGCAAACCACGTCGCGTGAAACCCAAGATGGGACGCGGTCGGTCCTCCCAACGGCGAGGACTTGAATAATGGCCCGCGATGCAGCACGTTCCACACGAGGTTGTCCTCGAGTCCCATATCGAGACTGGCCGACAGCACGTTGCGGTGATGGACGATGGTATGGTACGAAAAGAAACTGGCGTACCCAACGGCCCCGGCGACCACCACCCAAAACGCTAAGTGCCGCGGCAGGGCGCTGGCGATGGCCCTTGCGTCCCTTTTCAGACAGCCCACGCATTGGACAATTCTCGTGCAATCTGGACAGTGATTCGTGTCGATACGCGGCGCCGACAGTGCAACGAATATTAGCTTTTTGGTCGCGAGGATCACGGCGAGAACGTACAGAACGTGGATCAGTTCACGATCGACCCACGCCCGCCACTGAAACAGAGGCGGCAGAAATGCCGCGAGCAGCAGCGGCGCGGCGCGGGTCGCCACAGCCTGCAGGAGGCACGCGTATTTTCGACCCCACGTGAACACCGACACGGAGAGGGCAATACCGAGCACAGCGGCAACCGTGGCAACATTATCTGGGCCGCCCCAACGTACGGGACCGGGGCCGAGCTCGTTGCTCCGAACTAGGGAAGATATCGCCTCCGTCGAACGCAGCTGCCAAACGCAGAGCCCGAGCGAAATGATCTCAAGCGTGACAAGCAGAGAGGTAGACCAGAAACTGGAACGAGCATCGACACGCGTCGATGGCGATTGCTCGATCGATTCTTCGACAAGACTATCGGATCGGACACACATGCTCTAGAACTCCAAACTCGTTGAATTCATATCGTGCTAGGCTCTGATCCGAAAATGATGGAGGAGAATCAAACGCCGTTTAGCGCAAAGGAAGCCAAATTCGACGCATACGCGAAGGATTACGAACGGTTGCACGGCAATAGCATCACAGCATCGGGCGAGCAACCGGCCTATTTCGCGGATTATAAGGTCGAATGCATCAAACGCCTCGTCGGGGCTGGCTACGACGAACCCATTCTGGACTATGGCTGCGGCGTGGGCTCCCTTACCGAGCGGCTGATCAGGCGGTTTTCGAGGGTTAGTGGTTTCGATCCGTCGGCCACAAGTGTTGCCGAGGCTCGCGAGCGGGCCACAACAGCGACATTTTTTGCTGATCGCGAAGCCATCCCTAGGGATCATTTTGGTGTCATCGTGTTGGCCAACGTGCTCCACCATGTACCACCAAGGGAGCGCCTTGCGTTGGTCTCGAGTCTCGCCCAGTGCCTGCAACCGGAAAAGGGTCGGCTCGTCGTATTCGAGCATAATCCTTACAATCCCCTCACCAGGCGGGCAGTGGCCACCTGCGAATTCGACGATGACGCCATTCTTCTTGGGCCGGTCGAGTTGACTCGGTTGCTCTCGCAGTCCGGCCTCGTTGAAGCACGCAGAAAGTTCATCGTCTTCTTTCCCCGGGCCCTATCCGGTCTGAGAGGGCTCGAGCCGCACCTGGGCTGGTTGCCCATCGGCGCCCAGGTCATGGCTCACGCGACAGCGCCATCGCGCCGCGAATAGCCAGTTTGGCCGACGGTACGCCAAAAGTTGGCGGCGGCGGCAGCTATCTCCTTGAATGCCTTCGGATCGTTGGCTAGCTTACCGGCGGCAATCCGAACTGGGTTGTCGCGTGCTGGCAGTGGGCTGGTCTGCTGCAGACGCTTCGTTCGAAAAATGGGTTGTCACTTACTGCAGTGCCTTGCACTCGGTTTAGTTGGCTTAGACGGCATCAGGCCAAAGCACGGCAAGAAACGGGTACGCTATGAACGACGGAAACGCTGAGCAGTCGAACGATTCGGTTGAACTCCAGGAAGGCTCCAAGCAGCAAGCCCCGGAGACAACCTCCGCTGCCCCTGCGTCACACGTTGGTGCCCCAACCAATGCAGACGCCACACCCGGCAAGTCCGTAATCAGCCCACCCAAAGGACATGGCTGGTTGCGCAAGTTCTTCTGGCTTGACGACCGCGTTGCTGAAGCCGCCGCCAAGGGCTTCTCCAAGACCAGCGCCGGATGGGGCGAGTTCGATCTGGCCCGCCAGGCGCGTGCCGGAATCGTTCAGATCGGCGAGACGGGTGAAGGCAATGGGGCAGTCCTGTTGCTGGAACGCGCCGAAGTCCTTTTCCTCGTGCGCAGCCATCTTGCCAAGCAAAATGTTGCTCCCGTGGGCATGTCGCTCAGTGAGGATGACTGGGCCAACGCAAGGAAGGTCCCTGCCGTTGCTGAGGCGTGGGCGGAGCTCTCGGGGGCACAGCAGACTGCCCTGCAGGCAGGTCTCGGTGCTCAAGCAGAATTGGCGTTGGTCAACGTGGACATCAAGCAGCGGCGGTATCTGGCATCGGCTCTACGCAAGCTCGCCACAGCATTGGCGGAGCCGCTTGAGCGCGAAGCCAGCCTAGTCGGGCGCGTGCTGTTCATGCGTTGGGCTAGGATCGGTGCAGCCGCGCTGGTGCTCTTGTCCATCGCGTGGTCCATCTCGGGTGTCGTCGAAAAGAGGTTTGCCAAACCGAACATCGCGCTTGGCCGTCCTGTCACCATCAGCAGTCAGTTCGGTGACGTGGCTCTCGATCACACGCTGCTTGTCGATGGCGATAGAACCAATCTCGGTTTCCACACTGACACTGGCCCCAACCAATGGGTCACCATCGATCTCGGTTCCCCCAAGAGCATTTCCAAGGTGGTCGTGTACAACCGCGTCGAGTGCTGTCAGGAGCGCGCCATTCCGCTACGCCTCGAGGTGAGCGACGACAACGTCAACTTCCGGAAGGTGGTCGACCGCACTGAGGAGTTCGATGTCTGGACCGCCAAAGGCCTCGACGCCAAGGGCCGATACGTCCGACTGCGCCACCTCGGTTCGAGTTTCCTGCACTTTGCTGAGATCGAGGTCTACTGAGCTCGACTGACCAAGCTGTCTGCCTTGATTGCGAACGGGTCCACTCCTTCATCGATTGGACTCGTTTCGGTTTTGTCTAGCGCGGCGTGACAACGCCTTCGTTCGGTGCACTGCGCAGCTCGCCCCGAACTATGCGATCCGCTTGCTCATGACGAGATTGCAGTTCTTCCCTGTGGGCTTTCCCTCGATTGGCGCAAACCCAGCCGACCTGTACAACGCGATCGCCTCGGTCAAGACGGCTGCGGTCTCAAGCCGGATCTCCAGGAAACCACGTTGCTTGGCCTCGGCAAGCACCTTGTCGAACAGTAGCCGACCGAGCCCTCGTCCACGATAGTTGACCGCCAGATACATGCGGCAGAGCTCGCAGACCGCGTCAGAATCACGATGCAGCGCAACCGTGCCAACGACAGTCGTGTCATCCAACAGAACGTAGAAGACTCCGCCCGCGTTCCAGTAGCTGCCCTCGATATCCAAGAGATCTCGATCAGTCGTGGCGCCGCAAGCCACGATGCCATACTCGGCCAAGGCGGTAGAGATCAATTGCCAAATCGAAACGCCATCCGCATTGGTGGCGCGCCGAAAGTTGCATGAATCCGACGGCGACATGACCCCAGTCATACACCATCCTGGCTGGCAGTTTCACGCATTGTCCGATCCGCCAGGCTGACATGCAGACCGTCCGCACCGCGGCCGTACCAGTAGAAAGTTGTGACAGCGGCGTCAGAGCGAAACTCGCAACTTCGGCGGCGTATGCGGATGAATACCCGTGGAGATACCCCGACCGCTTCGACGCATTGCAAGCGGCCACAAGGCGTTGCAGGCTTCGCCCTGCACCCTTCGGCGCAGGCAAGATCGCCTCCTCCGCAGCATCAACCGCGAGGTACCGCATTCATGAGTCAGCAGACACCATCAAGTAAGGTACGGTTTTCGAACGGCCAGGACATTCCGCTCGAATTGCACAAGGTGCGAGTGGTCCAGAAATTGTTCTTGCGCCCAATAGAGGAGCGTCTGGCTGCCATGCGCGCGGCTGGTTTCAATACGTTTCAGTTGAGCACAACCGACGTCTTCCTCGACATGCTCACCGACTCTGGCACGAACGCCATGAGCGACAATCAGATTGCTTCGATGTTGCGAGCCGATGACGCCTATGCTGGCTCGCAGAGCTTCGTTCGGATGCAGGCAGCCGTCGAGGAAGTGTTTGGCACCAAGTACGTGCTCCCTGTGCATCAGGGACGGGCCGCCGAAAACGTCATCTCGCAAGCCTTCATCAGGAAGGGCGATGCCATCCCGATGAACTACCACTTCACGACGACCAAGGCTCATATGGAGCTAAACGGTGGTCGCCTGTTCGAGATCTACACTGATGAGGCTTTGAAGATCAAGAGCAGCTGTCCGTTCAAGGGCAACATCGATACTCAGAAGCTCCGCGAGCTGATCGCCGAGTACACGCCAGCCAAGATTCCGTTCATTCGACTCGAGGCCTCGACCAATCTGATCGGTGGCCAGCCGTTCTCGATCGCCAATATGCGCGAGGTGCGAAGAATCGCCGATGAACATGGCATTATGGTCGTCCTCGACGCAAGTTTGATTGGGGAAAACGCCTACTTCGTCAAGCAGCGCGAGCCGGAATTCGCAAACACTGAGATCAAAGACATCTTGCTGACCCTGTGCAACCTGGCAGATCTCATCTATTTCTCCAGTCGCAAGGTCAGCTCCACCCGCGGAGGCGGGATCTGCACCAATCGGCATGACCTCTACCTCAAACTGCGAGACCTTGTCGTGCTATACGAAGGGTTCGTTACCTACGGCGGCATCTCGGTCCGTGAGATCGAAGCCATGGCTGTCGGTCTGCTGGAAACGACCGACGAGACCGTCATCAGTCAATCACCGTCCTTCATCGCCCACTTGGCAAACAAGCTCGATGAACGCGGCGTTCCCGTAGTCCTCCCGCCGGGTGCATTGGGCTGTCACCTCGATTGCATGGGATTTCTACCGCATGTTCCACAATCCCAATATCCGGCAGGCGCACTTGCCGCAGCGCTCTTTATCGTCTCGGGTGCCCGTGGCATGGAACGCGGAACTATCTCGAGCGTGCGCGACGAACAAGGCAACGACGTGCTGGCCGACGTCGAACTCCTGCGCCTGGCGTTTCCGCGGCGTGTCTTCACGTTGTCGCAAACCGAATACGTGCTCGATCGCGTCACCTGGCTCTACCAGAATCGTGACTTGGTCGGCGGACTCAAGTTCGTGGACGAACCTGCGGTCTTGCGCTTCTTCATGGGGCGACTCGATGCCATCGGGGATTGGCCCGAGAGACTGGTCGCAAAATTCCGCGCCGATTTTGGGGATAGTCTGTAACTCCAACGTCGACAACGCGCATTGCCCAAGGCACGAACGAATTGGGCAAGCTCATAGCACCCCGCGCCTCGTGAGCTTGCCCGCGCAATTCGTGCCTCCCAAGCGGTCTCGGCTCGAGGTGAATGGCGACCGCGCGCCAAGGCCACAGGTCAGAAACCCGAAGAGCTCGAGACGAAACCGCTACTGAAGTCCCGCTGCGACGCCGCGACTGAAACCGGCAGCTTCTCCCGCAAGGCCAAGAAGTAGCTTGGCCAAAGTGAAGCGCCAACCGGACAGTAGAACACTACCCACTGGAGAGCGTCGCGACGGATTGCTCTTCGTCAACACCGTCTAGCGGTGAATGATTTTGCATGATGCTGCCAAACGCAGCCGCAGATTCTCTCTACCGATCGACGCCTTGCGGTTCAGTCTTCTTTGTAGGACGGCGTCCCATTGCGATGAGCGCTGCTCCGGCCATGATCACGAACACGCTCCCAAGCCCATTAGCCGAGAGTTCAGGCACTGAGTGCACGCTGTTGCTCCTTCCGGTCGGAGCAGTGTTCTGTTCCGCCGCATCTGACTTGCCTTGCTCCTTCCAATCGAAGTGACCCATAGCACTAGCAGCATTCGAAACGAGAGTAGCAGCCAGTAGGGCCGTAACAGCAGGAATCAATATCTTCTTCATAGCGACTTTCAATGGTTGATCGTTTGAGGTGCAGAAGAGTACGAACGCAGGCACTAGGGCCGACGTATTGGAAGTCCGTCCACGCAATCAAGGAGCAGCGGTATCGACAGTTCAACTGCACCCGTACCCTTGCGCGATCGGTGCCGCGCCAACTCCAATCGAGTACCAGACGCAATACCGTCATGAATTGATCGAGGAATCATCGAGCAAAGGACTGTGCTTAAGACCAAGATTTGCGCAATGCATGGAAGGTTGGGAAAGCAGAAGCATTCAACGCGCGGGTACGCGTCGCGCCGAAAGCAGTGCCCACCTCGACGCAATGCCTTGAAAGAAAGCTCAATGCTCGATGCCTACGCCAAGTGACGAAGCTGGACATTGACCGCAGCGATGCCTAAGTACGCGGAGATGTTTCCGGCCTCTGGGTTGGAACGCCCCATCAACGGACGCTCCAACCCACAGCAATTTCCATTACACAGCACCCAAGGCGAACGACTGCGCAATTGTCGCCCGAAACCTAGTAGGTGACCGAGTCGATTTCAAAGACTGCGGTTGTGTAGTCGAATACGGGCTGGGGATCTGCCGTCCAGTACCTACTGTCAAGGCGTATATTGAGCTGCCGAATAGCGGTTGGCTCCCAAGGCGCGGCCGCCATCGGCACGGTGTAGGTGAACGATTTAAACGCGGCAGCTCCGCGATCGGCCAAAGCGAGCGCCCCCACGTAGCTACTTGCCCCTTCGGTCAGATCGGCGTCGTTTGCGGCGATATAGACGTCAAATCCACCTGTCGCAGCAGCAGCAACTCCGATGCCACCTGAGACCCAACGTATGTTCAAGGTGACGGTCTTGCCCGTCATGTCCACAGCCGTGAAGTTGTTTTCAAGACCAGTTTGGGTGATCGCTGTGTTTGCGGCTGCTACAAACGGCACTGTCCACGTGGCAATTCCGGATGTTAGTCCAGTCACAAGAGTAGTCCCAGCGCTGGCGTCAATGCGAGTCACTTCACCAGTGGAAGCCTTGATGCCCCAGCCGTCGACCGCTTCGAACGACCAGATCTTGGTGAACGCCGCACCAGCTGCACCAGCTGCACCAGCTGTGCCCGCCGAACCTGCCGCTGCGCCACCGGCTCCGAGCGCGCCCGCCGCGCCTGCCGCTGCGCCACCGCTTGCTACGGGAGTACCCGCCGAACCTGCCGCTGCGCCGCCGGCTGCTGCGGGAGTACCCGCCGCGCCACCGGTTGCAGCGGGAGTACCCGCCGAACCTGCCATGGGCGCACCGCCAGTTGCCTTACCACCCGTCGCTGCGCCACCAGTCGCTACGGGAGTACCCGCCACGCCGCCCGTTCCAGGTGCACCCGCTGCCGCGCCACCAGTTCCAAGTACAACTGCTCCGGCAGCGCCAGCAGTGGCGACCATTCCGACACCGCCAGTATTGGTCCCGCCGTTTGCGACTCCACCGACACCTGCTGAGCCGCCTCTTGCAGCGCCACCAGTGCCAGTTGCTTTGCCGCCGGAGCCAGTGCCGGCGGCGCCGGTGCCGCCGGCACTGGTGTCGTCTGTGGAATCATCCGAACAAGCCGTGAAACCGATCCCGCAAAGAAATATACTTCCGAGCAATAGACTACGTGTAGTCATCGTCATGATGAGGCTCCTCCTCTGATTGTTTATAAAGCCTTCGCACATCGGCGAAGGTGATGATGAAAGCGTAGCGCCAACGTAGGCGCATAGCTAGCGATAGATTTGTTTTGGAAGTGCATGCGTGTGTCTCGGTAACTGCATTGGAGTTCGCTTTCGTCGCACAGTCACATCGACGCTTTCCTCGCCAGGCAAATTGCACCGAAGTCCTGGCGCGAGTGCACTGAGGACAAAGGCTCCCATTGAAGAGCCGATCGCATTGATGCACTTTCGCCAATCGCAAATTTGTCACACGCGAATCGGCAGCGGCGCCCCAGTTCCTCGAAACAATCGTGCGTTTCAGCGCAACGCAGGCTACTTGTCGATAGTCGCAACCGAAGGATCCTGCGACTTATTCGCGCAATCGAACGAACAAACTCGGCTGCACAGTTACCGCTGTTCAACAGACTCCGATTCGCAAGAGCACTAAATCCAACCACCTAGCGTCAGTTTTCCGCCCCAAACCGTGGTACGCGCATCCCCACTCAAGTCCGTATCGAGAAAGGGACCAAACCCAACGAAGAAGTGCTTCACGGGGTGGAACATGATCGGCACGAAGACATTGAGAGCGAGGTTGCTGTTACTGAACGAAGTCGACATGATGGTGTCGCCCACGGCTCGTCCCACTGTGCCGCTGGTTGAGGCATACGAGAAACCCACTTTTGGCCAGATGGAAACCAGGTCAGATAGCGCAAAATTGTAGCCCACGCGTGGCCCAATGGAAAACCGAGTGGAGTCGTTGTCTCCGCTCGTTACGTAGTTGACCGCCACAAAGCCGCCAATTGAGAAGTTGTTGAGGACGAAATAATCGATGGCTGGAGCGATCTGCAACGTGGTGGTTCCACCGGATATGCCGCTCGTACTCGCGCGTTGTATACTGAGAGCTGCGTCACTTGAGATCGCTACTTGCCGTTTGGCTCCGAAGGACTCGGCCGGTCCGAAGACGGGAGTGTGCTCCGTGGCACTTTGGGCGTATGCAGTTTCCCAGGTGCACAGAACAGTCGTGATCAGGACGGCGGCGGGCAAGGATTGGCGTGGGGTTTTCAAGTTGAGATGCCTCCAGAAGTGAGTGTTGGGCGATGCAGTGCTGTGAGCGCAAATGGCCTTTGGGGCCTTTCTTTGCTAGAGCAACACGACGCGTTGCAATAACCTGGCCAGCCACCACTTCCGTTAGGCCGACCTGAGGGAATGCGCTCGCTAGCGCGTGGCAAAGGGAGGGAGATGACACGACATCGCGGTTCGTCGTACAGCGCCCCCTAGCCGGTGACTTTCCTCGCCACACGAGAATTGTCGGCGCAAAGTACGGCAACAACTTGGCAGTGTGAGAAGGCCGATGCGCAAAATGCCATACCTGAGCGCGCCTGAAGTCGAAGCGCCAATCCTGGCTCGGCAGTGCGTTGCCCTGGCCACGCCTGAGCGCCTGCAGTACCGGACTGGTTACAGTTAGGCGTCTTGTAGCAATCAGGCCACCCGCAGCGGAGAAGTTGCAGCTGCGACGACTGCGCGCCGCCGGAGACAAGTAGGGTGTCCCACACCTTTCGCTGGCAATACCAGCATCAACCTGACTGAAGCAACGAAAGGCGTCTCCTCAATGGCCAATTCGTTGCCGTGGTTCAGGTTCCGTTTGGCAAGTCACGCCGCCCGATGAAGGAAGGCATCGTTGCGCTCAAGACCTGGTTGAACCCGCTGACGGGGAGACCTATGGGTCTGTTGAGCCAGAACTCCCGTGGCTGCGCTCACGATTGCCGATTGCGATAGTCCTCGTAGTCGAACCGCCGCACCAGCTTGAGCTCGTCGGTGTCTGGCTCGTAGGTCACGATGCTCGGCAGGCGCACGCCGTTGAAGGTCGTGTTCTTCACGATCGTGTAGTGCGCCATGTCGCAGAACGCGAGCATCGAACCAACCTCGAGGGGACGCTCGAACGAGTATTCGCCAACGACATCGCCAGCTAAACAGGTGAGGCCTCCCAAGCGATAGGTGTGCGGCTTCTCTCCGGGCATTCCGGCGCCGTCGATCTTGGGACGGTAGGGCATTTCGAGCACGTCGGGCATATGCGCCGTGGCGGAGATATCCAAAATGGCAATTTTGGTCCCGTAGTCAACGATATCGAGCACCGTCGCAACGAGCCAACCCGTTTCCCAACCGATGGCCTCGCCTGGCTCGAGATAGACCTGTTTCCCCCAGCGCGCGCGAAAACCCGAGATAACTCGAACGAGATGCTCGATGTCGTAGTCCGCGCGCGAAATGAGGTGTCCGCCGCCGAAGTTGACCCACCGCACGCGTTCGATGAACGGAGCAAACTGGGCCTCGACATGTGCGAGGGTCCGCTCAAGGGCGTCGCTGTTCTTCTCGCACAAGTTGTGAAAGTGCAGACCATCGAGTCCAGTGAGCCCGTCTGGCATCGCGCGACGCGGCACTCCGAGCCGCGACCCCTCCGCGCAAGGGTCGTAAAGTGCAATCGAAGTTTCTCGATGCTCGGGGTTGATTCTCATCCCCACTTCGATGGAACGTGGGCTCGCCTTGACACGGGGAGCGAACCGCTCGAACTGCGAAACCGAGTTGAAGACGATGTGGTCCGCCAAGGTCAGCAGCTCAGCAATATCCATCTCGGAATAGGCGGGCGCGTAGGCGTGCACTTCCTTGTCGATCTGCTCGCGAGCGAGCCGAGCCTCCGCGACCGAACTGGCGGCAGCGCCAGAAAGTGCCGCACGCACGATTGGGAAGGTGCAGAAAGCTGCAAAGCCCTTTAGCGCGAGCAGAACCTTGCAGCCCGCCTCCGCCTGTACGCGCGACAAAAGACCGAGATTTCGGCGCAGAAGCCCGAGATCGATCACGTATGCTGGCGATTCGACCCGATTCAGATCAAAAGGTAGGATCATTTGGCAGTGACGTCAGGGCTCAGCCCTCACGGATCTCCCATGGCAAACCATGCTGGTTGAGAGCCTGCATGAACGGATCTGGATCGAGCTGCTCCATATTGAACACGCCCTTTCCACGCCACTGACCAGTCAGCAACATCTTGGCGCCAATCATCGCTGGAACACCCGTGGTGTAGCTGACTGCCTGGGCGCGCACCTCTTTCCAGCATTCGGCATGGTCGCAGATGTTGTAGATGAAGACCTTGCGCGCCTTGCCATCCTTCTTGCCCACGATCTCGCAACCAATGCTCGTCTTGCCGGTGTAGCCCGCCCCGAGTGTCGACGGATCTGGCAGGAGCGCCTTGAGAAACTCGATCGGAATGACCTTCATCCCCTTATAGTCCACGGGATCGATCCGCGTCATCCCTACGTTCTGTAGCACGCGCAGATGGGTGAGATACTCCTCACCGAAGGTCATCCAGAAACGAATGCGGCGCAGACCCTTGATGTTCTGTACCAGGCTTTCCAACTCCTCGTGGTAGAGGAGATAGGCGTTGCGCACACCGACGCCTGGGAAATCGTACTCCATCTTGACGGAGAGCGGCTCGGTTTCACACCACTTTCCCCCCTCCCAATACCGCCCGCGCTGGGTGATCTCGCGGATGTTGATCTCGGGATTGAAGTTCGTGGCAAACGCGTGCCCATGGCTGCCACCGTTGCAATCGAGAATGTCGACGGTCTCGATCTCGTCAAACAGATGCTTCTGCGCGTACGCACAAAAGACATTGGTGACGCCAGGATCGAAGCCCGACCCGAGCAGTGCCATTACGCCGCTGTCGCGGTAGCGGTCCTCATACGCCCATTGCCACTTGTACTCGAACTTGGCCACGTCGCGGGGTTCGTAGTTGGCCGTATCCAGGTAGTCGACCTTTTCAGCCAGGCATGCATCCATGATCGGCAAATCCTGGTAGGGCAATGCGACGTTCAAGACCAGATCGGGCCGGTAGCTCCGAATCAGCGCTCGCATCTTGTCTACGTCGTCAGCATCCACCTGCGCAGTCTGGATAGTTCTCTTCTGCAGCTCGGCAACGTCGGCGGCAATCTTGTTGCACCGTGCGATCGTCCGACTGGCGAGCATGATGTCACTGAAGACTTCAGGCACCTGGGCACATTTGTGAACAACGACACTTCCAACGCCACCGGCTCCGACGATGAGTACTCTGCTCATGTTGAGTCTCCAACTGGGGACAAGCACAGACAGTTCCCGGAGGGGAACGGACAGGCCGCCGAGGCTACGGTCCCGCGGGCTTTCGTGCAAGGCCTACCCCGATAGACCCCAGTCACGGCAGTTCGGCCGCCCCGTCCGGGAAAGCAACGTTCTCGAGTCACCCGGGCTGAAGTGGCCAAAAACTCAAGCGTCGAAGCAACTCCATTTGGGAAAGGATCGCGACGACAGCGGTCTCGGAGCGCAGTACCGCCTGCCCAAAATTTACGGCCGTGCCGCCAACTCTCACCAGACTGGCAATCTCACGCTCGAGGAAGCCGCCGTCGGGGCCAATTGCCAGCACGACCGCTGGCAGCGTCCCTCGTACCACGACCTGCTCGACCTGAAGCGTTGACTCGGGATGCGCAACGAGCAATTGCCGAGAGCTCTCCGCAGCAAGCCTCGGTCGAAGTACCTCTTCGAGGTACGGAACGAACAACCGATGCACCTCGATGTCAGGCACGTAGGTTTGCCTGCCCTGCTCGCACCCCAACCGCACGTCGAGCTCAAGCGACTCTGACGAGAGCTTATGACTCGAGAAGTAGCTGGGATCGACTCGCCAAGCATTGATGATGTCGATGCGTCGTACCCCGAATGAGGCCGCTGCCTGAACGATGCGAGGCAGAGCCTTGGGCCGCGGCAAGGCAAGCACGATTTCCGTCTGCGGTACGGCAGGATCCCTACCGACGTCCAATTCCAGCTCAACGCCACCGTCCACGGCAACAATCGTTGCGCACGCGAACGGCCCGCGCACGATACCTGCCCGAATCCGCTGCCCGACACGCACGCCGAGCACCCGGATCAAATGCTCCGCTCTGCGATCGGTCAGCACGACACGCCCCGCAAGTCCGATTTCTTTGCGATCGACTAGAATGAGATTCACGATGACTACCCGACGAATGCCACCAGAATCAGGCCCACGCACGCGATAACGGCAGTCGCAGGCAAGAGCATCCGCATCAAGGGCTTTGCCCCAAGAAACGCTGCAAGGCCAAACTTGAAGATGGTGTTGGCAATAGACGCGATCAGGATCGAGCGCACCAAAACGACGTTCATGCTCAGATCGTTGTGACCGAGCTCGGCTATACTAAGAACAAGCGCATCGACGTCGGTCGAGCCCGCGATCGCCGAGAGCCAATACAGCCCGCCCCCTGGCGCATACCGCATCACTAGCTTAGAAGCCAAGAGTATGGTGGCAAAGACCAGGGCGAATTTGACGGCAGACATCAGCTTGAATGGATTTTGAAAGCTCGCCTCACGAGGCAGAAGCGCCGTGGTCCCGAATTCGCTGTGAGCCCGTCGTAGTGCCAGAAAGCACAACCCGCCGCCGATCAGGCTGAGCAGCACGAGGGGGACGATAACCATTCTAAGCAACGACCAGCGCAGCACTGCCACCAACACGATGACGCGCAGGAACATTACCGTCCAAGAGATCAACGTGCCCGCCACAAGCGCATACCCGGAATTGGGCGTCTCTCGGCTCTGGCGCGCGAACGTTAGCGTTGCCGCGGTAGAAGAGACAATACCCCCGAAGAATCCGGTCACCAGGACTCCTCGCGCCGCCCCAAGCGCACGAACGGCAATGTAACCCACCATTGACAACGCGGAGATCAGAATCACCAGGAGCCAGAGCTTGTGCAGATTGATGGCGCCCCAAGGATCGATGGGGCGCGCGGGTAGTAGCGGCAGGACTATGAACGACGCGAAAAGTAGCCGTAGCGTCGCCAGCAGCTCCACTTGATTGATGCGTTTCACCCCTTGATGCAGAGTCTCCTTGGTGGCCAAGAGCGCTGCGGTGGTGATTCCCAGTGCCACCGCCAAGGTCGCATAGCCGGTCATGGAGAGTCCTCCAAGCACGTAGACGACGATGGCGGAGATCTCCGTCGTCGTTCCTGACGAATCCTCAGGGGTGCGTTTTTGGACGATGTACGCTACGGCAACGACGAGGGTAACGCACACCAGACCAGTCGCGAACAGGGCCTGGGACCGGAGCGTGACCGACAGCCATCCGAGCACCGCCCCCAACTCCGCAAATAGAATGAAGGTGCGAAGGCCAGCGAACCCTTCGTTCTTCTGATGCTTCGTCCGTTCCGTCCCCACCAACGCCCCAATAAATAGTGCAGTGCCCAACGCCTGCAGGAGCTTCAAATCCATTGATGATTCACCGTTGTTGAGAGCAACCAGCGGGTCAGAACCGACATCGCTGCAACTAGTACTCTAGCAGTAGAGCACGGTGGACCACAAAAGAGTCCTGGCGGGAAATGCGATGGTTCCTCGAGGTGACCATCGAATCCCGCCAGGCTGATGCTGCCCTATTGACAATAGTCAGTGGGCTAGTTCACGGCGTTACCGTGCTTATGCGTATTGGGGTTGTCTGCTGACGTTCCGATTAATACACACGGGAAGGACTGCAACTGATGATGCCCGGGGCGCCATGGGTCACTTCAGTCTGCAGAACTACCTCCTTTGTTGTGTGATCGGGTTGCTCTCTTCCATCCACAGCAGTCACCGCACTTTTATTGCCAGAGGCATTACGGCCTATCGCCGTCGGCGTTCGGTCGCTGTAGGATTTACGAGTGGCAACCTTTACTAGAAGGTATGATTTCTTTGTCGCGATCGTCAAGTGATATTCGCTTTGACGCAGCGGAAAAATGGTGACGCCTCTTAGAGGATCGGAGAAGCAAATGGCGCACCCAACGGCCCGCTCGACGCGGGGCACCCGCGGTAGACAACGCGACCTGCAACAAATCAGGCATTTGTCCATGCGACAGGAAGACTGCGCCGCAGCCAGGTTGAAACAGAACGGTTTTACGGCAAACTCCGCGCCATGCGCCACCCCGACAGTAAGGCGCATTGAGATGCCACCGCCATGCTCACACTGAGTCAGCTCGCCAAGTCCTACGGTCCCCGAACGCTTTTCGCCAGCACGTCGCTCGAACTCAAGTCTGGGTTTCGCTATGGGCTCGTAGGCGCGAATGGAAGCGGAAAGACTACACTTTTGCGAATCTTGGCTGGCGACGAAACGCCGAGCGATGGCACCATCATGGCGCCCAAGGACGCTCGCTTTGGTGTGCTGCGGCAAGATCGATTTCTGGATGATTCGAGAGGGATCATCGACGTCGCGATGATGGGCGACGAGCCCGTCTGGAAGGCACTTGAAGAAATCCGCTTGCTCGAGGCTGACATGCACCCGGATCCGACGAGAATTGCCACCCTGGATGAGTTCGTTCGTGCTCACGAGGGTTACGCGCTACGCTCCAAGGCGGGTCAGGTCCTTGCTGGCCTCGGAATTGCTACTGATGTCCAAGAACGAGCGCTTGGAACGCTGTCGGGAGGGTTCAAACTCAGAGTGCTGCTGGCACAGGTCTTGCTGTCGCGTCCGGACATCCTGCTGCTGGACGAACCGACCAACCACCTCGATATCCTCTCGATTCGCTGGCTCGAGAAATTCTTGGCGGACTACCGGGGCTGCGCGGTGATAATCTCCCACGATCGGCGTTTTCTCGATCATGTTGTCAGCCGAGTCTTGGACGTCGACTATGAAACCATCACGGAGTACGTCGGAAACTACTCTGATCACGTTCGCCTCAAACTTGCCTTTCGTGAGCAGCAGGAAGCATCGATAGCGAAGCAAGAGAAGCTTCGCGCCGACAAGCTCGCATTCATCGAACGTTTCCGCTACAAAGCCACCAAGGCGCGTCAGGCCCAAAGCCGCGTCAAGCAAATCGAACGCCTCGAGATCCGCGAATTGCCGCGCAGCTCTCGTCGCTATCCGCATTTCACCTTCGCGCCAATTCGTCCAAGCGGCAAGGACGTGCTTACGATCGAACGGCTCTCCAAGGCCTACGGCGAACACCAAGTATTGAACCAGGTGTCGTTCCTCGTCCGACGCAACGAGCGAATCGCCATCATCGGCCCGAACGGCATTGGCAAGTCAACACTGCTAAAGAGTGCGACTGGTCTCTTGCGCGTCGACGGAGGAACCATTGCCTGGGGCCATGAGACCAAGGTTGGCTACTTCGCGCAAGACCACGCCGAAGCGCTGGGCAATTCAAACCTGACACTGCTCAATTGGCTCTGGCAATACTGCGCCGATCAGCCCGAATCCTGGGTGCGCGGACAACTTGGTCACGCGCTATTCTCGGGCGACGATGCAAAAAAGACCATTGGCGCGTTGTCCGGCGGCGAAGCAGCGCGGCTCATCTTCGCTCGAATCGCCCTTGAACAACCCAACGTACTGGTCCTGGACGAGCCGACGAACCATCTCGATTTTGAAGCCATCGAAATGCTCGTGCAGGCACTGAGCCGGTTCGATGGTACGGTGATACTCGTGTCACATGACCGCTGGTTCGTGTCGCAAGTCGCCACACGCATCATCGAGCTATTGCCCCAAGGGTACCGCGACTTCCCTGGCACATTCGACGAGTACTTGGGTCAATGTGGCGATGATCACCTCGATGCCGACGCCGTACTCGCCAAGGCAAAGGAGCGGGCATCAACAGAGAATGCCCCTGCGCTGAGCGACCAGAATCGACAGCGCGACGATTTGAGGCGCAAGCGCAATCGACTCAAGGCGCTGCCACAGCGCCGCGATGCCGCGTTGCTCGCGGTGGACCAACTGGAGCGTCAACTCGCCGCGTTCGAAGCCCGCTATGCCGAACCGGGGTTCTTCGACCACGGCAATGCAGCGACAGTTGCCGAGGTTCAGGCAGAGCAGCTTCGCACACGGCAGAACCTCGACGGGGCAATCCAGGCGTGGGAGCTTCTGGAGAGCGAGATTGCCGAGCTCGAACGAGAACTCTCCGGCGAGCCGGAGCCAGGCTAACCATCGCATCCCCGATTCCAGGGGACCGACAACGAAGGGATTGCTGGCTGAATTCCACACGAAATGGCCGAATAGCATCGTGTTGGTGAGCTTTGCGGCCAGATGGCCTACCACGGAATGCTTGGCCCGAAGCGCCAGACGCGGCATGTTTTGCGCCACCCATGGGTCTCGCCAACCGAATCGTGCTCCTTTGGCTCGCCTCAAGTAGCGTCGCTCTGGCGGCACCCACAGTGCCGCACGAACACGTGGTTCAATCAGGTCAGACTCTCGCAAAGATCGCCAAGCGCTATCATCTCGACCTGGACAGTCTGTGCGCTGCAAACGACCTGAAGAAATCCGCGAAGCTGCAGCCTGGGCTGCGCCTAACGCTTCCGTCGGATGACGAGCGCAATGAGGCTGCTCCGCCGAAGACTAACGTCGCGACGAATCATGACCTTCGTTTCGACGCTGCTAGAAAACCCGAGCTTACCCGACGTGCCGGCGTTCCGATGACGACCTACGCCCAGTACTTGGCAAGACCGACGAAGCGCGGCTGGGTGCATATCATGGGACATCACGGGGACTGGCAGGGGCAGCTCGTGGGGAAAAATGGCAAATTGCAGCCCAAGGCAGTGACCGCCTTGTCTCGTCTGCTGGCCTGGCCACGCACCGATTTCTCCATGGATCGGCGCCTGCTCACGCTACTTACACAAATCAGCGATGCCTTTGGCGGGCGCACGCTTCGTGTCGTCAGCGGTTATCGAACAACCTCCTATGCCTCTGAGTCGAAGCACCCACTCGGGCGGGCATGCGACTTCCACGTTCTCGGAGTGCCCAATTCGGCACTTCGCGACTTCATACGAACGTTCGACAACGTTGGCGTCGGGTACTACCCGAATTCGACCTTCGTCCATCTCGACTCACGAGACCACGATGCCTACTGGATAGACTATGCCGGTCCGGGGGAACCACCACGTTCTACCCGCAATCGGGTGGCTCGCACCTCCGACGAGTCACCGCCGACCGCAGCGCGTGCCGTTGCCGGCATGAAGGGCGCGGATACAGCCACAGCCGATCCAGAAGCAGACGAGGACGCACAATCGCGCCAGGAAGAGCTTCGGGAATCGAGATCGGACGCTTCTACTGCGACCACGGTCGCACCGTCGAAACGACTCGCTGAGCCCGCACCACAACGCAACTCGGCAAGCCCCAGTGCTGCCGCAGAACCGGAGTCTAGCGCGGCGGCAGAGAGCGACGTCTCACCACTCCAGGTAGATCTCTAGAGTTCCCAGACTTGTCGCGCCAGGATGGTGCCTGCATGACTATTGCAAGGGATCTCGTCCGTTTCGACGAATGCGGGCCGGTCAATGCAAAGCAATGACTGCGTGCGATCGGTTGGATTGTCGTAGTGGTGGGAAAACCCATGTGGCCATTGCCGAATGGAACCCGCAGCCGCTGGACTTCCCTGGCAGTGTAGTCCGGTCGAGAGCACGAGTTCCGCCTCATCCATCTGTCGATGCTCGTGTAGGCCAATCCTGCGACCGGGATGAATCTTGAGACGGTAGAAGCCTACGTCTCCGTTCTCGTGAATGATGTCCACCGCTCCAAAGGGCTTCGTCTCTTGCCGAAGTTCCATCGCGCTCGCGAGGCGCTTCATCCGCAGCAAGGGTACGCCACGCCCACCCAAAGCGCTCGGTTTGCGCAATGACAGGTCGACGGCCTCGATCTGCCCCCTCGATTCACCATCCACTGGAGCCAGAAGCAGGGCGCGACAGATGGTTAGCGCGGCCGTCTCGAGCAGTCGAAATCGACCAAGCTTGAGGACGAAGGCAATCTGCGTCGACACCCACTCGTAGTCGACTGTGCCACTCAACAGGTCCTGCATTGCCGCCTGCTCGGTGTCCACGGCCATGGTTACCCCGACCACGAGCCGCTGCGGACGCTCACGCTCGTGCTCATACCAGCCAATGATACATTCGACTTCCAACCCCTCGATCGTGATCGCGTCAGAGAACGCCTCGGCAAACCCAGTGGATGACATCGAAAGGAGTATTCGAGCAGTACCCCCCATTTGGCAACGGATCCGTCTGCCCAGGCGAGGGATCCCGAGGTAAAGAATGCGGAGACTACCTTGTTCTAGGCTAGGTCCACTGGCGGGTCACCCTGTACGGACGACCGCCTAATACCTCAGCGCGGCGCCCGTTGGGCGGCGGTGCATCCAGCCACCACCACACGCGAGTCCCAGGTAGTGGCATAGTCGCGCGCGATGGCCTTGCCCGAGACACCCCCTGCGACTGCTCACGAGAAGATTCACCCGACGGAGTATCGGTCTGCGCTCTGGGCGTTGACTGGTTTCGTACTGGTAGCTCTGATGCTCACGTCCATCCAGGTCTTCAGCTGGACCACATTCCTAGTGGATGCGACACCGAGATCGGAACTATGTGGAGCCGCTCTGGCCATGGCGACATATCTTGCGTTGGCCGCTGCCGGCCGCCGCACGAACATGCCGCACTTACCCATTGGCGCGCTGCTGCTACCGGTCCTGTCAGCGACGGCATTCGTGGCCTGGGAAGCAATCACCCTGGTTCTATGCCCTGATACCCTGGAATTCACGGGTACACTCTCGCCACTCGCGCGCCAAGGATCACTTGTCGACGCAGTGACAGGCCTCGCGGCGACCGAGATTTTGACCATCTGCGTGTCTTGGGCAATCGCGCTGTCGTTTCTATTGGCCATGGCATCCGAGCCGAGCAAGTTCCATCGCCGTCGCGGGATGCGCACTATCGCCGTAGCCGTCATGGTTGGAGCAAGCCTATTGCTGCTGATCCCAATGACTGGCCCGGCCCTCGGCAGCCTACCACTACCAGCCTCGGCCGCAGACGCCACAGCAGCCAATGCAGCAGCTGTGCCCCGAACCGGCTTCGTGAGCCTACCTGCCCTCGTATCTCTTGCGCTGATCTGGCTGCAAATCCCTAAACTCCGCAGCTGCCAGCCGCGTCATGTCACGCTCTACTGCTCGCTCGGATTGGCTTGTGTGGCAGTCCTCATCGAGCTGTTGACTGGTCGCTATTCACTCTTGGGGATCGGCATGGCTGCCGTGGTCGTGTCCGGCGTACTGGCGTTGGTTCGACTGACTGCTGCTACGGAACAGCAACACACTGTCGCGGCCAATTCCCTGGGGGAGTCCGAAATTCGACGCGCCGGAAACCACCACGCGAGCGGCGAAGCGCGTGCACGCGCACTCTTGACCGTCGTCTTCTTCTTCTCGGGGATGGCGGCGCTCGTGTATCAAGTCGTATTTGCCAAAGGCCTAGCACTTACCTTCGGCAGCACTTCCCATGCAAGCACCATCGTGCTTGCCACCTACATGGGTGGGCTCGCGCTAGGTTCTTGGATGGGTGGACGCTGGGGCGCCCGTTTGCGTCAACCTGTTGTGGGTTATGCCCTCGCAGAGCTCGGCATCGCGGCGATCTGCGCGCTAGCGCCCTTCACCCTGAAGGCCGCACGCTGGGCCTACGTCACGCTCGCCGAAGGCACCGATCCCTCAGAGCCGTGGCTCGTGGCCTTGCAGCTCGCGCTGGGTGCGGTGGTACTCGTTCCGCCAACATGGCTCATGGGCCTTACGCTACCGCTTCTAACTCGCCAGTTTCTTGACGACAAGACTGGTTTGGGAGGCTCCGCCGGCCTGCTGTATACGGCCAACACGCTGGGTGCAGCAGTAGGCGCCAGCGTCACCGGGTACTTCGTCCTGCCGAGCTTGGGGATCGGCAAATCTCTGCTCCTGGCCGTCGCGACGAACGTGGTGGTCACATGTGTCGCTCTTTTGGCCGCGAAGATTGGGCGCAGCGACGCCCTCGCAGCGACTGATCACTCAGAATCAGCCAGACGCTCTCCAAGCTCCGCTCAAAC
Source organism: uncultured Polyangiaceae bacterium (assembly GCA_964454965.1). Taxonomy (GTDB): domain Bacteria; phylum Myxococcota_A; class Polyangia; order Polyangiales; family Polyangiaceae; genus FEN-1139. The sequence goes on from CAYVXY010000011.1 coordinate 293,654, forward strand.
GCTGGCCGAAGTCGCTGTGATCGCGCCACGCAATGCCGTGGAGCCTGCCGAGATGGATCAAGCCTGCGCTGACTCGAGCACTCGACAGCTTGCGTGGATCGCAACCATCCAGCTGACCATTGGCGGGTTCGTAACCTTCGGCCTTGAAACGACGTTCGTCCACCTCCTCGCTACGGTTGCGGGAACGAGTGCCTATGCCTTCAGCTTGATGCTATTTGCTTTCTTGATCGGACTGAGCTTTGGCTCGAGCCTTGGCCGCAAATGGCTACCCCAAAGGGCAAATTTGCCCCAAGCACTCCTCTTGTGTCAGTTGGCACTGGCCGTCACCCTGCTGTTGGCCTGCCGGTTCTGGGACTATCTGCCTGCCTACTTCGCAGCCTTCGGTCGTTGGCCCTACGCGCTAACCTTCGCTGCGCGTGAGTTCGTTCGTTTCGTGGTTTGCCTCGTCGTCATGCTTCCACCTGCCATCTGCATTGGCGCGCAATTCCCCATTGCCATGGAGGCCGTTGGTATCGGCTGGCCGCACGCGCGCATTCAAGCCCTCGGTCGCGCCTCCGCGTTGAACACCGTCGGAAACATCGTCGGCGCGCTGGTGGTTGGCTTCTTGGCCCTACCGCGCCTCGGGTCCCATCGCACGCTGGGAATGCTAACGCTCATGTGCCTAGTGCTATCGGCTCTCGCGTTGCGAGTGATCGAGCGAAGGCGCCGCCGCCAATGGACTACCATGATCGTGACCGCCACCGCCATGCTGTTCATTCAGCCGCCCGAGTTCGATCTCACTCGCCTTTCCTCGGGCGGCAATGTCTACTTCAAGCCCCAATACTACGGTCGCATCGTTGACCACGCCGAAAGCCTGGATGGCGGTTTGACGGCAGTGGCATTGAGCCACGCAACCGCGAAAACACCCGTAAAAACGCTACTCACGAACGGCAAGTTCCAGGGCAACGACCGCCGCGACAATTCCGGAGAGATGGTGGCGCAGTCGTCATTCGCCATTGCCCCCCTGTTGCACACCGCGCAGCGAGACAGTGCCCTCGTGATCGGCTTCGGGACGGGCACGACAACGCGAGTGCTGGACGAGGCTGGGTTCCGACACGTTGCCGTTGCCGAACTGAGTGGCGACATCGTCGCTCTGGCCGACCGCCACTTCTCCACGATCAATCACGGCGTGATCCACCGACCCAACGTGCGTGTTCACATCACCGATGGCCGAAACTTCCTGCTGCTGGACCGCCACCGCTACGACCTCATCAGTATCGAGCTCTCGAGCATTTGGTTCGCTGGCGCAGCCAATCTCTACAACGACGAATTCTACGCCCTGATCGAACCAAGGCTGACAGATGGTGGCGTACTGCAGCAATGGGTCCAGCTTCACCGCTTGAGTCACCGCGACATCATGTCGATCCTCGTCACCCTGCGGCAGCGATTCCCTCGCGTCTGGCTGTATTTCTTGGGCAAGCAAGGCGTGCTGGTCGCCTGCAAGTCCGATTGCTTACCCCACACCGAAGCCGTACAGCAACTCCATGGGGCCGCGCGGCTGCAAGCGACACTTGCGCTCTTCAACGATGGACTCAACGGGGTTCTGCGGGGTCGAATGCTAACCCCAGACGGCCTCGATCGTCTAATTGCTGACTACCGCAACGAAACGGGTCAAACCGTTCGGCAGCTCATTTCAACGGACGACAATCTCTACCTGGAATACAGCACCCCCAAAGGCAACGTCCGCGAGTACGACGAATCGATTGAAGACAATGAAGAATTCTTGGCCCGATTTCGCGCGACCAGCCCCTTCGATGCTACGCAATTGCAGTTGAGCGCCTTGAACTGAACGACATACAAACGAGACAGTCGTTACTTCGTCGAGGGAATCGCGAGAAAGAACTCGCGATTCTTCTCGACACGCGCCCGATGCTCCTGCGGTACGTTCCCTTCCGCGAGTAACCGTTCCGCCGCGCGAAGCCCCGCTTCGCGGTCGCCAACATAGTAGGCGCAGATTGAGAACTCGTCGAGGACGCGCCAGGAGTACACCGACTCATCAATGAACAGGATGTCGTCTGGCTTGGCGATTTCCATCGCGCGGCTGGCGAAGAGATGTCCGAGCGGGTAGAGAGCCCTTTCGCGATAGTAGCGAGCCAGCTCGCAAAGCGGCTCCGCCCTTGTTGGGCGTAGTGCAAACGCATTCAGGTAGGCATCGATGGTTTGCGTCTGTTGCCCCAAACGCTCGTAAAGGACGCCCACTTGCAGGGCCGCGTACCATTGTTCTTCGGCCCAACCACCCATCGTGACACGGCGCTCGTAATTCGCAATGGCGAGTTCACACTGATTCGAGTCACGGTAACTCTGCGCTAAGTAGAACACGTATCTCGCGTTGTCCGGATCGGTCTCAAGCGCCTTTGACAATACAACGGCATCCGCCCGATACTTTGCTATCGGATCGACGTTGCGTGCCCCATCGAAATACCCGACCGAGACAAGGTTCGAGGCGATACGAGCTATCGAGTGAGGTTCGTCACACAAGATGACTTCGTGCAGGATCCCTTGATAGCGAAATGGGAGCCGACTGCGCACCAACTGAGTTCGGAAGAACTCGGTGGTCGATTGGTGACCGCGATGCAACAACTGGTAGGCGTCGGCCTCGAGCGGCGGAAGCTGAAAGCCTTTGGGATACTGCAGCTGCTCGTCGGCGTCGATAATCCACACGTAATCCGCTCGCGGGGCCGCCAGCCTGAACGCCTCGGTTCGATTATGCGCAAAGTCCTGCCAGGGACGTTCGACCAGTTGCCCCGGGATCCCCCGCGACTCGAAGTACTCTTGCACGTACCGTTGCGTGCCATCGGTCGATCCGGTATCGACGACGAGCCAGGTGTCGACGAACGGAACGATCGAATCAAAGCAACGAGCAAGCACGCCCGTCTCGTTTTTTACGATCAGATTTAGACAGATGGTTGGTCGTTGCACGGCGAAGTCGAGGAACCCAACGTACTAGGGCATCTTGCATAAATCGAGGCACTAGCAATTGATGAAGCGAATTTGCGTTTGGTCCAAGCCCAGAAAGGCTGGTTAGGCCTCAGGGCCAACCCACTGACACCCAAGGTCAAACCAGACACCCCTGCTCGATGCGATCGGATTGCGCCTGCGGCTTGCTATCCGTGGCGACTCCGATATCGATAGTGCATGGACCAAAAGGAGGTACCGCAGAACCCCCGGCCACCGACGCCCCTACCGTCGCGCAGCAAGAAACTGCTTGGCGCTGCCATTAGCGTCGTCGCAGTGTGCGGCGCTTGCTACTTGGTTGGCTTCCTCCATGGTAGGTCAGGGATGAACGAGCTTCGGGCACAACTCGGTGAAGTGCAGAAAGTAGCGCAATCGAGTCAGATGCAGCTATCCAAGCAACTCGAGAGCGAGAAACGGCATTGCTTGGCGCTCGAGGCTCGACGCAGCCTCGACCAGGCCGTTGTCGCGCTCGATGCCCGCAATTTCGGCATCGCAGAGAAGCAGGTCCAGAAGGCCTCGCATTGGCTCGTGGCCGCCCATGCCGAGCCACGCTTGGCCGAGCTGGCGAAAACACTCGAGACTTTTCACCTCGTCGCCACCGAAGATCTCGGACCCCAGCGCAAGCAACTCGCCGATTGGGTCGTACTGGTCGATCAGTTGGTCCTTGCGCCGAACCCCTGACAGAAAGATGAGCACCATGAGTCTTGGAGCCGACAGTCCGTTGCGCTATCGCCGAACGAAGATCGTTGCGACGATTGGTCCCACCTCCAGCGACGAGGCAACCATCGCCCAGCTGGTATCGGCCGGCGTCAATGTGTTCCGGCTCAACATGTCGCACGGCACGCAAGAGGAGCACCGCATACGCTACGAGCGAATTCGCGCGGCCGCCACACGCGCCGGGCAAGAAGTGGCGGTGCTGGCCGACCTCTGCGGACCAAAGATCCGCGTTGGGCTATTCGAGGGCGGCAGCATCACGCTCGTTGATGGCTCGACCGTCACGGTGACGACACACCAGACCATGGGCCACGCTGGACTCATCGTGTCGCAATACGCGGCCCTAGCCAAAGACGCTGTGACTGGAGATCGATTACTGCTTGACGATGGAAATATCGAACTCATGGTCCAACGCATCACGGGACCGGAACTCGAGTGCGTCGTTGTCCACGGCGGGCTCCTCAAGGACAAGAAGGGCATGAATCTGCCCGGCGTACAGGTATCCGCCCCCGCCTTGACCGACAAGGACCGTGCGGATGCGCTCTTTGCCTGTGAGCTCGGCGTCGACTTCCTGGCGCTCTCGTTCGTGCGCAGCGCCGCCGACGTGGTGGCGCTGCGTCACCTGATTGAAAGGTCCGCCACACCACCGTACATCGTTGCCAAGATCGAAAAACCTGAGGCGCTCGATTGCATCGAGGCGATCCTCGATGCCTCCGACGCCATCATGGTGGCACGGGGCGATCTCGGCGTCGAGCTCGACCCGGCGCGCGTGCCGAACGTGCAAGAGGAACTCGTGGATGCGGCCCGCGCCTGGCACAAGCCCGTTATCGTTGCAACGCAGATGCTCGAGTCGATGATTACTCATTCGCGCCCCACTCGAGCCGAGGTCACTGACGTCGCCAATGCAGTACGTAGCGGGGCAGACGCCGTGATGCTTTCGGCAGAAACTGCGGCGGGGACCAATCCTATCGCCGCGGTCCGCACCATGGATTTGATTATCCGACGTACCGAAGACTACATGTACGCGCACGGGGCTTTCGCCAGCATCGACGCGTACACACCGACCCAATCCATGGGCGCACCAAGTGCTGTCGAGCCAACCCGTGACGCTGACGCAGCCATCGCGGTCGCTGCTGCCAAAATGAGTCGCGAGCTGCGCACGTCGGCCATTGTCGCTGACGCAGCCGCTGCGCGCCTGCTCGCCATCCTCTGCGCTCAGCGCCCGGCGGCAATGGTGATGGCCGTGGCTGCCCAACGGCGCGCGCGCAGCCTCGGCTGCTTGACTTGGGGGGTCAAACCGCTCGAAGTCGCTGACGACGGTGAGTCCGAACCCCTCGCCAGCAGGACACTTGGCCTGCTGGCAACGCTCGAGCTGGAGCATTTGGGCGGCTTCCTGCTCGTCGTTACCAGCCAAGATGGAAAACGCCCGAGCCTGTCCGTCCTGGCTGGCTGACTGCCTGACTAAATGGTTGGCGTGGTCGCAAGCGATCGACCACATTTCGCGCGCGTATGAGCCAGCTTACCGAGCTCGTCGAACGCCGACGAACGTTCGCCATCATCTCCCACCCCGATGCGGGCAAGACAACGCTGACTGAGAAGCTCTTGCTGTTTGGCGGTGCCATTCAGCTTGCTGGCGCGGTCAAGGCCCGAGGCGACCAACGGCGCGCCCGCTCAGACTGGATGAAGGTCGAACGCGAGCGCGGGATCTCCGTCACAGCCTCCGCCATGATGTTCGAGTACGCTGGCGTAACCTTCAATCTGCTGGACACTCCGGGCCATCAGGATTTCAGTGAAGATACCTACCGGGTCCTGACGGCAGTCGACTCCGCGGTCATGGTGCTCGACGCCGCCAAGGGCATCGAAGCGCAAACCCGCAAACTGTTCGAGGTCTGTCGGCTGCGTGACATGCCGATCCTGACCTTCGTCAACAAGCTCGATCGCGAAGGCCGTGAGCCTTTTGCCTTGCTCGACGAGATCGAACAGACGCTGGCTTTGGATGTGACCCCGGCGAGTTGGCCCATTGGAATGGGTCGAGACTTCCTCGGCTGCTACGACCTCTTGCGCGATCGCCTCTTGCTATTCGCTCGCAAGGAGACGGATGCCGAGGGCGAACTCTGTAGCGGCCTGGACGATCCGAAACTCGACGCGCTTTTGCCAGAAAACGCAGTACGCTTGCTGCGCGAAGAAGTGGCCATGGCGCGCGCCCTCTGCAAACCCTTCAATCGTCAAGCCTACTTGGAGGGACACCTTACGCCTGTGTTCTTCGGCAGTGCACTGAATAACTTCGGCGTTGGCGAGCTCATTCGTTCGATTGCCGAATTTGCGCCCTCACCACGACCACTGCCCACGAAGGAGCGCACGGTGATGCCAGACGAAGAGCAGGTCACCGCCTTCGTCTTCAAGATCCAAGCCAACATGGATCCCAAGCACCGCGATCGCGTCGCCTTCGTTCGAATCTGCTCCGGGCATTTTCGCCGCGGCATGAAACTGCTACACGTGCATTCGGGCAACTCGCTCGTCATCAATGCCCCAATGTCCTTTCTGGCGCAGGATCGCGAGATCGCGGAGGAAGCCGTCGCTGGCGACATCCTCGGCCTGCCCAACCACGGCAAGCTGCGCATCGGCGACACGCTGACAGAAGGCGAGACTTTGACGTTCACCGGGATCCCGAGCTTCGCCCCCGAGCTGCTCCAGCGCGTTCGCGCAACGGATCCTTTGCGCTCCAAACACCTCGGGCGCGCCCTCGAGCAACTCGCTGAGGAAGGAGTCGCCCGCGTGTTCAAGCCGCGCTGGGGCGGCAGTCCGATCGTTGGCGTCGTCGGCTCGCTGCAGTTCGACGTGCTCGCCGATCGAATCCGCACCGAATATAACATCCCTGTCGCCTTCGAGTCGACGCAGCTCTATACCGCGCGTTGGGTCACCGCGAAGGATCAGAAGTTGCTACGCGATTTCGCCCAGGTAAACGAATCAAGCGTCGCCGACGACCACGCGGGCGATATCGTATTCTTGGCGCGCAACTCCTGGCACCTCGATACAACGAAAAAGGACTACCCCGATCTAACCTTCCTCGAGGTGAAGGAACAGAGCTGGGCGTAGAACTACATCGCCTCACTTCAATTGAAACCGAAGCGCCGGATCCTGGTCGGGGTACTTCACGGTAAACACGCGAAGATCGGCACTGTTGGCCTCGGTCACCAGGGCCTGAAGCCCCGCCAGCGCGCCTTCGGTCAACTCACAATGGTAGCGCTTGACGGTGCGGCCTTGTGTCGCTGCGATGTCCGTCGCCTTGAGCACCGTATGACCACCGAGATCGGCACAGGTCGCAGGCAGGGGCAGTCGCACGGAGAAGAGGACCGCCTCAGTGGGGGTCTTCTCCCAGAACCGCGCTTGCAGTGACGACCCATCGATTCCGGTGACCGCTCGGGCCCCGCTGCAGAAGCGCTCCTTCGATGCCTTGAGCTTGGCGTCGCCTTCCCCTTCACAGGCAACGTTTACGACACTGCGTTCCGGGTTTGCACGACTCTGACCAACCCAGGTCTTGAATAGCGACAACAGTTGCTGCTGTTGTCCCTTCTTCTGCGCCTGCTCGCGTGCCGCCGTTTCGATGGCACTGCGCTTGTCGACAATCTCCTTGTCTAGCTGAGCAAGCTGAGCTGTGTCCTCGCACTGCTTGTACGCGAACTCACGCCACTTCACCGCCAGCTCGACGTCCTTCACGGTCAGGGCCTGCCGCGCAGTTTGTTGCGCCTCACTGCATTTGGTGGCGTCCTTGTTCTGGCAACCAACCACCAACAGAAGGGCAACGATAGTGAGCCTGGTCGAACCTTGCGCGACGTTCATGATGATTTCGTGCATAACCTGCGAAGTTCACCGCTGACAACAGGCAGTTAGTCTGGCCGATTGGCCCAACCAAAAAGTTATTCAATTTCAGTGTCTTACGGATACCGATCTAACGCCCTCGCTGTGAGGACTTGGCCGCTAAGGCTTCTGTAGCTAAGCCCCTCGGGTGATTCCCCAAAAACGGCCTGCCGTCAACGTCACCTTACTCATCCGGTCGGTGCTCTTTCGCACCAAGCTCATCGACACGACCGTCGGCATGTTCATTGGCCTGGTTGGCGTAGCAATGCTGATGTACCGCGGCGGCACCTGGTGGGAGCCCCAACGCCGCGGCCACAGCTTCTGGGAAAACTTTCTCTGCGATCTCTTGCATCATCAGACTCTAGGCGGGGAACCCAATGTGGTGGGGTCGCGCCTCTCGCTCAGCGGCATGCTCGTATTGATCGTGGGGCTGGTCGTTGCCTTCTCACTGGCACCTGAGGTCATCCCGTCGCGTCGAAGTCTCGGTCAGCTCGTGGCCCGGTTGGGCGCCTTCAGTTCGTTATGCCTAGTTTGTAGCCCACTGTTTCCAAGTGACAATTATCCGCTCCTGCACTCCGTTTCCGTCGTCATGGGTGGCCTACCTGCACTAATTTCCCTCGCGGTGTTCGTTGGGGCGATCCTGGTTGAACCGGTAACGTCGCGGCTGCTTCGCGCGGTGTCGCTGGGCCTTCTGGTCTCGGTCGTCGTGGCCATGGCGCTTTACGCCTGGACGGCCTTCCTGCATGGCCCTTCGCTGCGGATCCTACCCGGAATAGAGCGTGTCGCGAACTTAGCACTGCTCTTGTGGCTCTTACTCCTCGCGCGGCTCGTCCGGTTTCGACTGTTCACCGCCTACATCGCATTGACCCATCGACGTAGTGCCTCTGTCGTGCAGAATTGACTGCCGCGGTCCTTCGCGTTCACCGTCGGTCAGCAGGGATCTTGCAGAGCCAGCTGCGACTACAACGCTAACAGGTCAATTCGGTCCTCTACGCACGGTACCGCGCAAGGCGATGCAAAGGCTGCGTGACGCGCAGGTCCTGCGCCGCACCCGTGACTGCGGTTTTGTACTCAACTCGTGGTTGACGGCTGCAACAATCTACCGTCTAGATATCGCTGATCAATTAGGTCAGAGCACGGCCTCCCGCAGGTCGGGTTGGGGTCAGTTCTGGCGTAACGTGGAGCTCAAATGTCCAGGTTCAGCATTCTGCCAAAGGCCAAGCTCGCGGAATGGATCGAATGGCTCATCGGAGGATACCGCGTCTTTGCCCCGCGCCAGCATCAAAACGGGCACATATTCGCCCCGATCCAAAAAGCGGGCGAGGTGGATCTCAGCTACGCCCAAACCCTGCTGCCACCAAAGAAATGTATCATTCCCCAACGCGAGCTCCTCTACAGCTACGATCTGGGGGGCATGCGCCTGAAGGCGAATGTTCAAGCTACGCCAACGGTCGTCTTTGGGGTGCATAGCTGCGATCAGCACGCAATACGACTATTCGATCGGATCTTCTCCCACGGTTTCACCGATCAGCACTACCGTCTGCAGCGCGAGGCAACCCTCGTCATCGGGCTCGAGTGCCTTTCCCCCTGTACCGATCAGTCTTTTTGTCGCAGCATGGGCACAACGAGCCCAGCAACCGATGTGTTCGATCTGCACCTGGTCGATTTGGGTGACGACTACTGTATCGAGGTCGGCACAGCGGACGGCGCCAAACTGACCCTGTTTCCCGGTTTCTTTGCCGCAAGCAACGCCGACCTCGAGCGGCGCAATCAGGTTCTGCAACAGAAGTGGGAGCGCTTCCCTTACCGGCTCGATTGTGATGTCACCGATTTGCCGCCGCTGCTTGGCGATGCTCACGAAAGTCCCTACTGGCAAGAGCTGGGCGACCAATGCCTAGCCTGCGGCATGTGCACTCAGGTCTGCCCAACGTGCTACTGCTTCAATATCGAAGACCAGGTGAATCTTTCTCTCACCGAGGGACAGCGTTTTCGGCACTGGGACTCCTGCCAAGTCAACGAGTTCGCGATGGTCGCGGGAGGCCACAACTTCCGAGAGAAGCGCGCGGCACGCCAACGACATCGATTCATGCGCAAGGGCAAGTACCAGTATGACGCCAACGACATGGTAGGCTGCGTTGGTTGTGGTCGCTGCGCTACGGCTTGCTTGGTCCACATCACGCCCATTTCAACCTTCAACGAACTCTGGCGCCGCAAGGGCGAGCAGGAAGCTTCCGCGGAGGCTCTGCCATGAAGACGTTGCTCGAAGAGGTCCAGAACGCAGATTCAATTTACGTACCCGTACCGGCACGTATCGTTGCGGTCGAGCAGATCTCACCCCTGGAGAAACTATTTCAGGTGGCACTACCGAACAACCTGTTGCTCCGACATCAGCCGGGGCAATTCGTACAATTGACGGTGTTCGGCGTCGGTGAAGCACCTATCAGCATCACCTCATCGCCGAGTCGAAGCCAGAGCACGTTCGAGTTGGCGATCCGACGAGTCGGCGATCTGACTCGGGTCATCCATGACCTTCGCCCGGGGGCGATCGTCGGTGTTCGGGGGCCATTTGGCCGAGGATTTCCCCTCGAGCGCTTCCGCGGCAAGGACCTTCTGCTCGTCGCTGGCGGCTGTGGCATGGCCCCCTTGCGTTCCCTCATCAACCAGGTGCTGGATGAGCGAGGCAATTACGGTAAGGTTCAAATCCTTTACGGGGCAAAGTCGCCGGCCGATCTCATGTTTAAGCGCGAGCTGCTCGAGTGGGAACATCGCAGCGACGTCGAATTGCACCTGACCGTGGATTCTCCGGATTTGGGATGGAAAGCCTGCGTCGGAATTGTGGCCAATCTGTTCCCCGAGGTGAAGGTCGACCCGAGAAACTCGGTTGCAGCAATCATTGGTCCGCCGGTCATGTACAAAAGTGTCATCGGGCAATGCAAAACCAAGGGCCTCGCCAATGGCAATATTTGGGTTAGCTTCGAGCGCCGCATGCGCTGCGGAGTTGGGAAATGTGGTCATTGCCAGATGAACCACATCTATACCTGTCAACGCGGCCCCGCCTTCATGTACACCGAAATTCAGGGACTCGAGGAGGCATTCGCATGACCGAATCCCGATCTAAGAAACCGCGAGTGGCATTCTTCGACTTCACCAGCTGCGAGGGTTGCCAATTGACGGTGCTCGACTCCCTGCAGACTAACCCCGAACTGCTCGATGCCATCGAGATCGTTGAGTTCCGCGAGGCGCTGACGGCCCAGGCTGATAGCTATGACGTCGCCTTCGTTGAAGGCTCCTGCACCAGATCCTCCGACGAGGAGCGGTTGTGCAAGATCCGTCAGCAATCGACTTACGTGGTTGCGCTCGGCGCTTGCGCTCATCTTGGCGGCATCAACGCGATCAAGAATCGCATGCCGCTCGATGGGGTACGCCTAGCTGTGTACGGCGACCAGGCTGGGCGCTTCGACACCTACGCCACGCGCCCGATATCCGCCGTCATCCCCATCGACTGCACCATCCCGGGCTGTCCGATCGATACCGAGGAATTCCTGCGCATCGTGACGTTTCTGCTGCAGGGGCGCATCCCCGACATGATTGACTACCCAGTCTGTATCGAGTGCAAACTCGCGGAGACGGCTTGCGTCTACACGCTCGGACGCACTTGTCTTGGCCCCATCACGCGCGCTGGGTGCGGAGCTATCTGCCCGACGAAGGGTTACCGCTGTGTTGGCTGCCGCGGCCTAACATCGAACGGCAATATCGCTTCGCTATGTCAAGTGCTAGCGGAGCATGGCTTGTCACAATCCGAGATCGAGAATGCCCTCAGTATGTTCTTGACCTGGCAGCTTGACCAGCTTCCGCGAGAGGAGCAGCACCATGCCTGACCTAACGGTTGACGTTCATCACGTCACGCGCGTCGAAGGTCACGGGAATATCGTGGTCGAGGTTCGTGGAGGCGAGCTTCAGACTTGTCGTTTTGACGTGGTCGAAACCCCGCGCTTTTTCGAAGCCATGCTGCGAGGACGTCCGTACGAGGACGCGTCGCACGTCACCTCGCGCATCTGTGGCATCTGCGCCGTTGGCCACGCAACAACCTCACTCAGGGCCACGGAGCGAGCCCTCGGTATCGTCCCGACCGAGCAGACACGGCTCTTGCGCAAGGTAAACTTCTTTGGCGAGATTTTGGATAGCCATGTCCTACATGCGTACATGTTGGTGGCGCCTGACCTGCTGGGCCTCACGAGTGTCATTCCCCTCGCCAAGAGCGCGCCCGACGTCGTTCACCGCGCGCTACGCATGAAGAAGTTGGCAAGCGATATCTGCAGGGTCATCTGCGGACGCCACACTCACCCGCTCGGCATGACCGTGGGCGGATTTCGCATGTTTCCACAACCCTCTGAACTGGAGGACTTACACACTCGACTGATTGCGGCGCGGGCTGACGTCGAAGCCACGGTCGAGCTCTTCAGTAAGTTGAGCCTGCCCAGTTTCGACCGCGACACCGAGTACATTGCGCTGCATTCGCCCGACGAATACTGCTTCATCGACGGGCAGATCCGTAGCTCGCTCGGCAACAGCATTCCCGTCGATCGTTACCGAGAGATCACCAATGAGCACGTCGTGACGCATTCGAGTGCCAAACACGCGAAGCATGACCGGGAGAGCTACATGGTTGGGGCGTTGGCGCGCTTCAAGGTAAGCCATGCCCTGCTGCATCCCATCGCCGGTCAGGCCGCAGATGCCCTCGGGCTCAGGCCAAGCTGCACGAATCCCTATATGAATACCGTCGCCCAGGTCGTGGAGATCGCCCATGCGGTAGAAGAGTCGATCTGCCTCATCGAGCAGTTGCTCAAGAAGGGCGTCGTTGCCGAACCGCCCGTGCCCCCACAGCGACTGAGCGGTACGGGCGTTGGCGCCTGCGAAGTGCCACGCGGCGTACTCTTCCACTGCTACGAGATCGTCGACGGCAACATCGTGCGAGCAGATTGCGTCATCCCCACCGGACAGAACCTAGCAAATATCGAGGCAGATATGCGGGCTTTGGTTCCGCTGCTCATGTCTCGACCGCAAGCCGAGGTTCGCCTACAGTTGGAGATGCTAGTCCGCGCCTACGATCCCTGCATCTCGTGCTCGACCCATCTCCTGGACTTGCGCATCCTCGATTAGTCCACCGAAGCTCATGGAACGCTACCCAACGGCGATCGTCGGCCTCGGCAACTGTCTGTGTGGGGACGACGGCGTGGGTCTTGTGGTGCTCGACCGGCTTAAGCAGTGCCCCTTGCCCAAAGACGTGGTCCTCGTAGACAGTGGCACTGGCGGGCTCGAAATCACGCTAGAGTTCCAGGGGCGAGCTACGGTCATCGTGGTCGACGCGGCTCGTTTCGATGGCAGCCCCGGTGAGCTCAAGCGTTTCGATCTGCTCGCCACCGAAACGGGTCGCACCCATTGGGGAGCAGGTCATGCTCATGGCTTGGGAGCGGCGCTCGAACTCGCTCGGGCACTTTCGCTCTTGCCCAAGCGGCTCGTCCTCTACGCCATCGAACCCGCGACTCTCGACACTCCGATGCAGCTAAGTCCGATGGTCGAAGCGGCAGTTCCGCTCGCCGTCGCAGCCATCGTCCGAGAGCTCAGTCAACTTGGCTCTTAGTTCAACGGTTGACGCCGATAGAGGTCAAAGTCTTCAATCGCGATGACGAACTTGTACTGCTCGTCCAAGTAGCGCTCGAGCTCCGCGAATCGAGAGAGGTCCGCCGCAGAATCCGTCATGAAGCCCGTCACACCCGGGAATACGTCGTTGTGCTGCACGACAATGACCACAGGCTGATTGCGCGTGACTTCATCCATGAACATCCGCTGCGAGCTCTCGGTTTGCCACTGACTACGTTGCGGAACGTCGTAGATGAAGCGAGTAGCGGGCCGACGTCCGGTGAGCCAATACACGGCGGGCTCGAATCCCCACACAAGGATGGAGTCGTGCGCCGCGGTATTGCCGAGGATCCAATCGGACACCAACCGGTCGGCAGCCAGATCGTAGTCGGCGGCGCGATGCAATGCGGCGTCCAGTTTTCCACGAGTGTCCCAGTCCGGCCGATGCAGCAGGAAGCGTAGGCGAGCCAGCGCGCGTTCTGGAACCGTCCCGGGCACGTCCTTGACTGGTTTGCGCATCAGCATCGCAGCCATCGCGGCCATCGCCACCACCCATACGCCAGATGGATGCCAAAGCCTGGCTCGCGTCCAAAGCTTGTACCAGCCAAGGCCCGCCAAGAATGCCAGTAGCGGCGTCGTTGCCCCGTAGTGGTACTGAAAGAACTTTGCCTGCAAGGCAATGCCTGTCACTTGAACGATGGCACAACCGAGCAGCAGGAAACTGCCGGACTGTTCATGCTGCGTCATCGATGGCAGCATCAATGCCGCAATGACCCCAACGGCAATGAGCGCAGAAAACCGCGTCAAGGCCTCGACGACAGCAAAGTAGAACATCTCGAGCGCGCGATGGTCACCGTGCCAACCAAGCGCCGTGTATCCGGGCACGAAGTCCCGCAGTGTCCAAACCATCGCGGCCCACCCGCCCCGTGCCCAGAACCAGGCGAAACAAGCTAAAAACGGCAAGACGGCACCCGCCACCATTGAGCCGAGACCCAGCGCCAGCTGCTTATGCCCCAGGTCGCGCTGTTGACGGATGAGGTAGGCAAACAGGACAACGGCAACCCCGCCGAGGGGCGGTTTCAACAGGGAACAGAAACCGAGCAGGACGCCCGCAGTTCCCCACTCGAGGAGCCGCACCCGCGCGCCTGATTTGCCTGTTGCTAGCCACAACGCCAGTACAGTGAGGATCCCGCCAAAGCTCTCGGGTTGCCCAGTGTGCCAGAAATCCAGCTCGACGTGGACGATGGCAGCTATGGCAGCCCCGAGCCAACCGGGGATCGAAGAGCCGTACCAACGTTCGGAGAGCTGGACCATCGCCAGGGCCATCCCGAGTAGGCCGAGCGCCTCAAGGATCCTCGGGGCCGCCATCGTGTGCCCGAACAGCGCCTCGGCCGTCGCGAATACGAAGAATATTCCCGGCGTCTTGAAGTCCCAGAGGTCCCGGTAAGGGACTTTGCCCGAAAGGATCCCTGACCCTACCGTCGCGTAAATCCCCTGGTCCCGACCAAAAGAAAACGTCGTCACGAGCAGGGCACAGCCAAGTATCACGAGGATCGAGGCGAACCTGAGCCACCGGTCCAGTCGCGATAGTTGGGTCGGAGTTCGGCTCCAAGAGCTGCGCAGCAGACCTAATGACATCGGTTGCGCCACCCTAGTCTGGGTCATGGCCGAGGGCCAGTGCTGCGGCAGGCCCTGACCCTGGCCAGCGCTCGTTGGGGCATATTTCACGGGATTTCGCCAATTCGACAGCGAATCTGCCGCGGCCTGCGACAAGCGTCGCCCGATGGCGGGGGACCGTGGTATCTAGGCGCCGAGCCTCTGGAAGGGCAGACCTCATGATGCGAGCAAATACCGGTACCAATCTGCAATCTGCCAACCCATCTCGGATCCCTAGATGGTTTGGCAATCGCGTATGGCGTGCGTTAGCCATACTCGCGATGGCGATGCTGGCCCTCACCGCCTGCAAGCGCACCCCAGTTCCCAATCTTCTCACCGGCCTGACGCCGAGTCGCACCGAGGGGATCAACCATCCCGAGCGCCTCGCCGATGGCGTGCGTGCCACATCTGGCGACACCTGGGACACCGGGCTAACCAGTACCTTCGGCGATCCGAATGGTGTCATCGAGTTCAATCTCGGCGGCCTCAAACCAATCCGCGCCATCTACGTCCAGGGCGACAACAACGACGAGTACATCTTCTCGGCCTCAGCCGATGGCAAAGAGTACAAAGAAATTTGGATTGCCCCCCCGGACAATTCGCCAGGCATGCAGGGGCGCTCGACCAGTTCCTTGGATACGTCCGCCCAGTACATCCGCATTACGGCGCGCGGCGGCGACCGTTTCTACTCGATCGGTGAGGTTCAGCTCTTCTCGGATCCGAACGGTCTCGGATCGAGCTCGCTCCTTGCCGAGACTCAAGGACTACCGACGCCAGAATCCATCCGCGGCAAAGCCATTTTGCTCGTGTTTGCGTTTGCGGTGTGGCTATTCCTCAACTGGCGCTACTCACCGCTTAGTTGGACATTGGTCACCGCGCTGCTACCGGCGTGGATCGCCTATACGCTTTACCAAGAGGCCTCCGATATCTGGCCCGTTCAAATGCGCGAGGTCGCACTGATGCGCGCCATCGCTGCCGCCTTGGCGGGGATGGCCATCCTACGCGAACTCCTGTTCAAGAAGGCCTACCCGACCATTCGCTGGACCGTCACCTCGACCTTGGCCATTGCTGCGGCGCTCAGTTTCCTCAGCTTCTTCAACTTGGGTGCCCCGCAATTCCGTGACCACAAGGCCAACCAGCCGCTGTTCGTCCACAACTTCGATATGCGGGTCTACTACCCGGTGGCCAAATACTTCAAGGAGCTGCGCTACAATGGCCTATACCAGGCCAGTGTTGCGGCTTACGTCTACGACGATCCGAACGTTTCGATCGATTCGTTGAACAAAGTGGAGCTCCGGGATCTCAGAAATCACCGCATTACCCGCGTCGAGCAGGTAAAGTCAGAGATCATGGAAATCCCCAAGCGTTTCTCGCCGGAACGCTGGGAGGCCTTCAAGACAGACATGCGCTACTTCCGCCAAACCATGGGAGTTGGCGACTACCTCGGCAGCATGAAGGACCATGGTGGCAATGCCACCCCGCTGTGGCTTGCCATCGCCCACATCATCTTCGCGGGGACGGTCGCAAGCAATTCGACCTTGACGCTGGGGGCCATGCTCGATCCGATCATGCTCATTCTGGCGTTCGTCGCGATCTGGCGAACCTTCGGGGTGCGCACCTCATTGATGGCGGTCGTCATCTTCGGCGCGAACGACTTCTACATGTTTGGCTCCAACTGGGCTGGCGCGACACTGCGCCATGACTGGATGGTGTACCTAGCCCTTGGCCTCTGTGCGCTGAAAACCAAACGCTGGACCTTGGGTGGGGTGTTGCTGACTTTGTCAGCTGCGATTCGGGTATTTCCCGCCTTCGCCATGGTTGGTGTTGGTCTCGCCTTCGGCTGGCAGCTATACGACCACTATCGAGAAAATGGCAAGCTCCCGACTTGGCCCCAGCTGCTCGAAGACTATCAGCCGCAAGTTAAAACCATCGCCGGAGCCGCAGTTTGTGCCGTCGCAGCCTTCCTATTCTCCTCGCTGGTGCTCGACTTCTCTTCGTGGCCGGAATGCATCAGAAAGATCACCATCCTCGACCATGATCCACACGTCAACGACGTGAGCCTGCGCGCCGTGGTTGCGGGGGTCAATCACCTGCAGTTGGTTTCGCTCGGTCACCGCGCACCGTTGCACTTTGGCCTGATCGTCTTGTACGCGCTCGGTGTTCTCGCAGCCGTGCGCAATAAGCCTCTCGATCAAGCAGCGGCGATCAGCACGATCATGATCCCGATCGTGTTTAACCCAGCGAACTACTACGCCCACTTCATCTTCATTTTGCCGCTCATCGCCCTCGAATCGGCCCGCTCGGACAAGGCCTCTGGCAAGCCAGCTCTGTCGGCCTACGACGGCTGGCTTTGGGGAACGTTGTTGCTCGTCTGTGTCGCCCAATACTGGACCACCCTGACCAGTGACCTCGAGCTGCATTTCGAAGAGGCTTCGGTCCTGCTCTGTGGCGGTTTCATCGTCATCCTGGTGCTCATCCTTTACCGCGACCGTGAGCTCTGGCTGCCACCGGCCAAGGGCGCAGCACTCTGCTGGCTGCTGAGGCGTTCGAAGGGCAAGAAGTAGGCAGTTCTCGCGACTGCCAAGAACTGGCGACGACAACGCTGCGGCAATGGCCGTGGCGGGGTACGTCGCCAGAGTTTTTTTGTTGGTGCGGCGGGGTGACGGAGGACCAAGGTGCAGAACGAGGAAAATCGTCGGCGAATTCTGGGTCACCCCGGCCCCCCCCGGGGTGTTACTCTCCAGCTGCACCCAATTCCCTGCGATGTCTTGCCCCCGTTGTTCAGTCCTTGCTCTGACATTGCTCTGCGCGACGCGCCCGGCGCACTCAAGTCCCGTCGTGCGCGCGGAGCTCGGCTGGCATGGGCTCTGTGAGAATCGTGGCCAACTTGAGGCGGAGCTGTTGGAACGCGGAGTGCAGCTCGTCCATGTCTCTGGCCCGTCCAGAAGCGGAGAGCGCCTCAAGCTATTCGTGTCCGTCGAGGGGAGCGGTGAAGCGGGCAAACGCGACGTCGTGGCCACACTAGATCTCGAAGGGGCCGCGGGTGGACGGGAACGGCGCGTTGTCGAGGCGCCCGGCTGCGACGGGCTGCAGAGCGCTGTTGCAGTCATTTTGGCCGTATTCGCTCAACAGGCTCAATCGACCACGCCGGCGATCGCAAGCAGCGACTCGACCTCGCCGTCGCCACCGACGACGCTTGAAGAAGCAAAGCCAGCCGAGCCGATTCGTGCAGTCGAATTGGCTCCCAAGCCTTCCTCGACCGATCCTCTGTCACCACCGAGTTCAAGCACCAACGCTGCTCCCTCATCCAGCTGGAAAGGCGGCGAACTATTGCTGGGCACGGCATTGGTCGGTGGCTACGGCTGGGTCGGTGTCGCCTCGGTGGGGCCCACCATGCATCTCGAATGGCGACCGACTGCAGGCGCAGCCGTGGCCCTACGCGCGTCCCTTTCGTATCTGACCACGCTGGATCTGCGACGAGCCAACACGGAAATCGTTCTCAGGCGCCAGTGTGGCGGGCTATCCGCCAAGCTCGACACGCCGATACCCTTGCTGCACATGGTGCTTGGTGCCGAACTAGGCCGTTTGTTGGTATCGGCACCCGGACTCGCTGACGCGCGCGATGACCACGCGACCTGGTATGCGCTCCTGCTCATGCCAGAGCTCGATCTGCCCCTCTATGGGCGCGTCCTCTTTGCGCAGCTCGGCACGGGCATACTGTTCGCGCCGACTCAGTACCAGCTCAAGTATCAGGACACCGACAACCTCATTTCCAAGACACGTCGCTTCGAATGGCGGGCCGAACTTGGTGTCGCCCTTCAGCTGACCCCCACTTTTCCGTGATCCAAAGCCTTGGGTCGTGGCTTTTATAGGGTCGGATGCCCGCGTCCACGGCAAGGCTCGCTCACGGCGTCGAATGCTCCTCGGCACCGGCGCCGCCGGAGGCGTCGCCGATCCGCGCCGTCGTGGCAGAGGATTATGCGATTGTCTGGCGCTTTCTTCGGCACTTGGGCGTGGCCGAAGGCCAGGTGGATGACGCGACGCAGACCGTGATTGCGCGGGTACTCGCTCGGCACGCAGTGGTTCGTGCCGGCGTCGAGCGCGCCTACCTCATGAAGGCCGCGCTGCACTTCGCGTACGAGCATCGCCGAGCGAGCCAACGCGCGTCGAGTCGCTCCTCCGAGATCGAAGTCGATTCCATGAGCGGGTGCGCTCCAGCCCCGGACGAGGTGCTTACGCTGCGCCGAGAACGCGCGCTGCTCGATGCGGCGCTCGATCAACTGCCCGACGAGCTTCGAGCCGCATTTACGTTGTTCGAACTCGAGGGTCTATCCTTCACGGAGATTGCCGAAGTCCTCGAGCTGCCTAGGGGCACGGTGGCTTCGCGGATCCGTCGCGCACGCGAACTATTCACTGCAGCCGCTCATCGGCTGAAAAAGGGAGGGTTCGGATGAATCATCCTCTTGAACCAACGCGGCTACTGCTCGACGACAATGCCGACCCAGTCGTCAGAAGACTGCTCCAATCGGTGCGACACGAAGGCCCCAGCCAGAAGAACGTTCTGGCAGCGCCAGCCGCAATTGCGGCATTGATTGCCACGCAGTCCGTTAAAACCGCTGCGGCGGCCACTGCGACCATCACGACGGCAGCCGCATCGACGACGGCTGCCGCGCCGTTGTCTGCGGCAGCCCTAGGCACCCTCCCCATCCTCGTCAAGTCCATCGGAATTGGGTTGGTACTGGGCGGCGCCGTGGTGGCAACGGCGATAAAAGCCACCGATCCGCCACATCACGCGCCGGCTGTGACAACGGCGATAGCGGAGTCCAGTTCGGGCCAACATTCTCGCGCTTCAACACAAGACACGACCTCGGTCCCAAGTTCGGCACAGCTCCCCATTGTCACCGCAGATGAGGAAGCTGCCCCGCCCAACGAGCCGCCCGCGGTGGCAACAGCAAAAGCGCGCGCCTCGGTTCGCCCTGCTTTCGCATCCTTGACGAGCGATCACCCCGAGCTCTCACGAGAAGTCGAACTCATCGACGCGGCTCGGCGCGCCCTACAAGCAGGGGATCCCGGTCATGCCATCGAGCAGCTCGATCGGCATGCTGCACTCGGTCGTCGGCTGCTCGAACCGGAAGCCACGGTGTTGCGTGTACGCGCGCTATTGGCACAGCATCGGGCAGCCGAGGCTGCTGGGGTCGCCAATGAATTCATTGCGCGGCAGCCCCATTGCCCGCAAGCTCAGGTCTTGGGCCAGTTGATTTCTGCTGATCCAAAGTGAGGGGCGAAAGCTTTAGTCATTCGGAGGCTGCAATGGACTACGCTAGATCGAGAGGAATCGCTTGGCTTTCAGCGACAATGCTCCTCGCTTGCACAGAGGCGCTTCACGTTGGCAATGAGCCTGCGCAAGCCTCGGGAACGGGCGGCAAGAGCGCGACGACAGGTTTGTCTGAAGGGGGAACTTCTGGCGTAGCTGCCATGACGGCAACCCCAGGCGGAGCGACCAGTACTGCCGCTACCTGCCGCGCTGACCCACAACTGACACCACAACAGGCAGAAGGCATCATGTCTGCCGCCTGCAATGCATGGTCGATCGAATTCGAACTCGTACCAACCAAGCTCGGATTGGTCGTCGATGTCAGCAGTTCTATGGCCGAACCCTTGACAGGCGAGACCTCGAACCGGTGGGACGTAACGCGAAGTGCCTTGAGCGAAATTCTTCTAGGTACAACCGACCAAGCTGGTCTCCCGCCGAGCGCTTCCGTTGGCCTGCTACTCTATCCGAATCAGCTCAATGACACTTCGGTCGCGACCAGCCCCACTGATGTGACTACCTGCCTCAACGTCTCCGCGATGACCCCCGCGGTGGTCCTCGGCAACAACGACGCAAGCAGTCAGCGCAGTCTCTTGCGTCAGCGCCTCTCGGAAGCCATCCTCGGGCGCGGCACACCCACCCACGATGCGTACGACTACGCACTTTACAACATGATGCTTACGCCGCAATCGGCGGACGCCCTCGAAGAACGCTACCTTCTGCTCATCACCGACGGGCACCCCAGCTACTACAAGGGCTGCTACAACCCCTCTGGAGAGCTGCAGGCTCTGGCGGGCGACCCCGTTCTTGCTTCCATTCAGTATGCCTACAGCACCGGAATCAAGACATTTGTCATCGGCATTCCCGGCAGTGACGACGCGAAGGCTTGGCTCTCTAAAGCGGCCTACCTCGGCGGCACGGCTGCTTCAGACTGCGCCCCAGAAGACTCCACCGGCCCTTACTGCCACAGCGACTTGACCCTGGCCGTCGATTTCGACCTAGCGCTGCGGGCTGCGCTCAAGGACATGTTATTCCCCTCGGGAAACTGTCAATTCGGGATCCCCCAAGTCTTAACCGACGGAACGCGTCCCCTCGATCCCAATCGGATGTCCCCGCTGATTCACCTCAATGACGGCACAATCCAGCTGCTGAACAACAACACGAATGCCGCCGCTGTCTGCAGCAGCGGCTGGCGCTTCGTCGGTCCGACGACGATGGAGATCAACAAGGATGCCTGCCGCAGGTTCCTCGCTGGAGATTCAACCCTGCAAGTGGTGTTTGGCTGTACCCCGGGTGAAATCACAGCAACGCTGCCCTAGCTTCACGCGGGCGTTGGCGAGGATCTCGCAGATCCTCGCCAACGATTTGCCTTTGGGACAACCTGAGCGATACTTCCGGTCCCACCGGCATACATGAATACTTCACCATCGACGCATTCCACCGTTTGGCTCTTGAGCATTGGCTCGCTTCTGGCTTTCGGATGCTCGCCAAGTCTGGGCAACGGTGACGCCACGCCTGTCTGTGGCCAAGCGTGCGCCTCGGCTGGCACCTTCGGAGTCAGTAGCGGCAGCAGCAGTTCGAGCGCAACCGGTGGCATGGGCACAACAACGGGCATGTTGGGCGGCACTACGGCAACTGGCGGCGCCGGGCCCACTGCTTCCGCCGGCTCTGCCTCCGCAACTGGCGGCGCCGGGCCAATTGCTTCCGGCGGCTCGACCTCCGCCACCGGCGGCTCTGCCTCCGCAACTGGCGGCGCCGGGCCAATTGCTTCCGGCGGCTCGACCTCCGCCACCGGCGGCAAAGCATCCACCGGCGGCTCGACCTCCGCCACCGGCGGCAAAGCATCCACCGGCGGCTCGACCTC